>NZ_NIWW01000001.1 GCF_002201535.1 Lacimicrobium sp. SS2-24
ATCTCTGTAATACCTTCTCAAGATTAAACAACACATTCCCATTTAAGAAAAATAATAGCCGGCCTTAAACCGACGCTTCGCGTGCGCTTCAGGTGCTCGCCAGCTCCATGTGGCTCACTCGCTGCGTGGGCCAGCTGAAGCTGTCAAATATTGCTCAGACATTTCAGCTTTCTTCTATCGGCAGGGGTATCACAACGGTGACAGTATTTCGTACGGTGAGGCTCGTCAGCTGCAAAAATGAACGATAAGCAATCAATTCTGTACTCAGTAACAATTAAATCAATATCCATCAACTTAAACTGCTCTCATTGATTTAACGCTCATACTAAACATTGAGGTCAAGGTTATGAAAACAACAAAGCATCCCCTTATTATTGGGTCTACAGGTAAAACCGGCTCGCGGGTTATGCAACGGTTAAAAACCCTTGGTTATATGCCTAAAGGTGCGGCTCGCACCGGTGAAGTTCACTTCGACTGGGAAGCACCTACCACCTGGGCGCCAGCACTAAATGGTATCGATTCTGTGTATATCACTTACTACCCTGACCTGGCGATGCCCAGAGCTCCGGAGGACATTTCGTGCTTTTGTGCTTTGGCGAAAATGAAGGGCGTTAGACACATTACTCTGCTGTCAGGTAGGGGCGAGCCTGCAGCGCAAAGATGTGAAGATATCGTCAGGCAATCTGGTATTGATTGGACAATAGTTCGTGCAGCATGGTTTAACCAAAACTTTAGTGAGGGGTTGTTCAGGCAGTTCATTACACAGGGCAATATTGCGTTACCGGTAAACAGTGTGACGGAACCGTTTGTCGACATTGATGACCTTGCTGATGTTGTGGTCGCGTCATTGACCGAGCCAGGTCATGAAGGTCAGTTGTATGAGATAACCGGCCCCGAGCTGCTCAGCTTTCCTCAGTTAGCCGTTCGTTTCAGTGCATTACTCAAACGCCAGGTGACGTTTGAACAAGTAAGTCTGGAGGAGTTCCAGCATCGCCTGGAGCAGCAAAATGTTGCGCCAGAGTTCATTGCAGCCCTCACGTACCTGTTTACAGAGGTGCTTGATGGCCGAAGTGAATTCTTAACTGACGGCGTGCAACGAGCGCTTGGCAGAGAACCTAAAAGCTTCAATCAATACATTTTGGATAATGCACGCTACTTTGAGGGTTCAGCATGAACACTTTAACGGTTCTCATACAAATAGCAGAGCCCATATTGAAGTTGTCAATGCTAACCATGCTGGGTTTGTACTTTGCGTTTTCGAATACCATTATGACATCACTCAAAGGCATGAGTAATGGCGCAGAGGTTATGGTTCAGATTAATAAAGTAATATTGAATCCGCTGTTTATCACATGCTTTGTGCTTTCTGGAATAAGCTCACTTTATTTTGCTATTTTTGGCACTGATATGATGAGGGTAAGTGGTGTACTGTTCTTTATCGGGACGACGCTGATCACCGTAGGTAAAAATGTTCCACTTAATAACGCACTGAGGGATTCAACCCATGAGGTAAGCCGAAAGCATGTATGGGATGAATATTTAGATAAATGGGTATTCTGGAATCACGTGAGGACGGTCAGTGCTGGCGCATCCGCTATTCTGATGGTGATATGACGCAACTCAGCAAGAACTGAAAAGCCCTTTTAGGATGGGCTTTTTTTTTCGTCCCCGCTATAGTGCTATTCAATACTTTAAAAAAGTCATACCAATGGAATTCGACTATAACAAACGCACAACAACGAAAATTAAAGATGGTCCGCTGGGCAAACTGTTACAAAGCTTGCACATGGAAAGCGCTTTTTATACGAATTCGACACTATCTTGTCCTTGGGCTGTGAGTATGCCGCCCATGTCCAATTGTATGATGTTTCATCTGGTGATTGATGGCTGTGCCCACTTCAGAATTGAAGAAGAGCACTTTAGCTTGCAACGTGGAGACTTTGTTCTATTCCCCAAAGGTGAAGGCCATATTTTGTGGGATGGCGAATGTCAGGCAGTAACGGCACTTGCCGATCTTCCCATTCAACATATTACGGAACGCTACGAAACGCTTCACTTCGGTGGAGAAGGGGAAATGACCAATCTGATATGCGGTGTCTTGCTGTTTCAACATCCGCTGGCCATCAAGCTTCTTGGTGTCCTTCCCTCTTTTATCACGATCAGAAAGAATGACCAGGACGCGATTGGTATCGTCGAGGCAGTGAGTGCTCTGCTTAAATCTGAGGCACAAAGTATCTCTGTTGGTGCTGAGGCGGTGATCGCAAGATTGGCAGATATTCTGGTGATTGGTGCGATGCGTCAGTACCTTAAAGAGCTGAGTGATGAAAAATTGGGCTGGCTTGGTGCGTTGGATGATGATCGGATCGGAAAAGCGCTCAAGCTGATTCATGATCAACCTGATAAACACTGGTCGCTGGAGGACCTGGCTTCAGCGATAGGTATGTCACGAACCAGTTTCGCGTTGCAGTTTAAGCGTCTGGTTGGAAATACCCCTATGGATTATCTGACTGAATGGCGAATGTCATTGGCATATTCAAAGTTACAACTAAGTAAAGACACGGTATTGTCCATTGCCCTTGAACTGGGGTATCAGTCAGAGGCGGCATTCTCCCGTGCGTTTAAAAAAGTGATTGGTAAAAGTCCCGGTGAGGTCCGCAAAGCCTATCAGTTAACATCATCATAACGGCGGTTCACTTTCGTCTTCTTCCACAATGAAGGTGTCTTTACTTTCTTGTCAGAAAAACCTCTTTTTTTATCCTTACCAATATTGTCTGGGTAACGCTTATTGCGCTGCGCTCGTGAACGTCGTGTCATAAAGTCTGTACGGGCTGCACAATGGCGCAATCGTTAAAGCGGTAAGCTTTGCCAATTCATTTTGTGGAGTCTGAAGATGGTAACGCTTGCCAGGGTGCTGATTTCTATAGGTGTGTTGTTTTACATATTGCTCATACCATTACTCGAATGGAATCAGACCCACGTATTTCACCCGGATTGGCCGCCTCATGCGCGCTTTCATCATGTTTGGCAATTAATAACCAATGTGACTCTTGGAATTCTCGTCCTCTGGCTAAGCTGGAGGCGCAGAGCACTAAACATTGCTGCCGCTATCTCCTGTTGTGTTATGGGGGGTGTCATCCTGTCTTATATGTTGTCTGGGTATACGGGCAGCAGTATTCAATCAGGGAATATTACTGAGCAAGTATGGGGATTAGATATAGCTGCATGGGTTGCATTATCCGTGGTGGCTGTGTCGGTCTTCGCGTGCTTCTTAAATGCTTATGCAAGAAAAGCATAAGTACCTTAATGTTATTTGGGTATCTAGGAAGTCCGTTTTCTGCGCATAACTTTACCAGTATATAAGTGATATTCAGAAAAATTTGCAGATAAAAACTCTTAACGAAATAAAAGGCTAATTTTAATCTCTTAGGTGTTTGTGGAAGTTGAATTTATATTTAATGGTGCATAAATAAATATTATGTATTTATTTTAAATTCTGAGTTTTGGGTTTTTTTAATCAGGTGTTTTTAGGTGGCGAATGAGTTTTGAATCTGATAATGAAACGTTAAGAAATAGTTTGGAATGTGCTGTATTCAGGCATGCCAGAGAGGATGAGGTAAGTGCCTTAGTATCACTGTTAGCAAAGGATGATCTGGGAAATTTGAGAGAGGACTCCTCTTTCCCCCTAAATGAAAACTATGAGTTTGCATTTAAGGCAATCCTTAATGACGCGAATAATGAGCTTATTGTCCTGGCAGATGGGAAAAAAGTATTAGGTATGATGCAATTAACCTACATACCCTCTCTCACGTATACAGGCAGTTGGCGATGTCAGGTAGAAGGAGTAAGAGTCGACAAATCCATGAGAGGTAAAGGGGGCGGTAGAAAAATGCTGGAGTTTGCCATAAGCGAAGCACGGAAAAGGAAATGTAAAATGCTGCAATTAACCAGTGATAAGCTTCGACAGGAGGCCATCAATTTTTATCAACGCGTCGGATTTGTTGCAAGTCATGAAGGAATGAAGCTGATGCTCTGACGATTGTTTTTTTTCGACGAAAGGCTCGTTGTTTTATATACCGATACATGAGATTTGCTGATGAATAAAAAACGATCTGCTCTGCTGGCTGCATTGATTTATGCTTTTGGTATTCATTTTTCTGAGGCAGATCAAAGAAGTAATATTGGCACGGAGCATATAGAACGTATTGTGGCTGCCAGCGAAGAAATCATACAACAGTACGTTAAGATGGGGTGGTTTTCGGGAAACCTTTTCATAGGCACAATAAGTGGTGTGGCGGAGACCAGAACGTACGGTTTTTCCGACAGGGATAAGATGCGGCCGAATACCATTTGCACCCGTTTTAATATTGGCTCTATCGCAAAACATTATACTGCAGTATTAGTATTGCAATTAATAGAACAGGGAAAGTTAGGTTTTGACACTGCTCTTGCCGATTTCGACCTCAATTTAGATACTTCACTGACACAGGGCGTGACCATTGAGCATCTTCTTAATCATCAGTCAGGTTTTGGGGATGTTTTTATACCTGCATATATGGAGTCACCGTTACGCTTTGATACATTGGAAAAAAAGATTCAGTTACTAAAGGATCAACAACGTCTTTTTGAGCCAGGAACAGACTATAGTTATTCAAATTATGGTTACATTTTACTCGGCGCCATCTTGGAAAAGGTGACAGGGAAATCTTTTAATACACTATTAGACGAGCAGATATTTAAACCCATTC
The DNA here is from genome assembly GCF_002201535.1 of Lacimicrobium sp. SS2-24. Taxonomy (GTDB): domain Bacteria; phylum Pseudomonadota; class Gammaproteobacteria; order Enterobacterales; family Alteromonadaceae; genus Lacimicrobium. Next base: position 4,746 of record NZ_NIWW01000001.1, read on the forward strand.
AGGCAAAGGACAGTTCTCTAACTCGTTGGGAGGGAGACAAATGCCAGTCTGAACGATACATCTTTACTCTCGATCAAAAGCTGCAGCCGACGCATTTCAGAGAGGTCTCGGGGCCTGACGGCGGTATCGAGGCAACGGTGCAAGATGTTTTCAAGTTTTATCGAACGTTATTTTTCTCCAGTACATTACTAGACAGAGACGGACCCACCTTTTCTGAACACTTTGCAGTTAACCGTGATCATGTCAGTTCTTATGGTGGGGGAACAGGTGTCAGTGCAGCCGTTGAAGTGCTGGTGGATAAGGGCATCTTTATTATTGTTTTGGCGAACAGTGACGAATTGGTCGCAGAGAGAATAACACATCGAATTGTGCAATTTATCAATAGTGGTCGTTACCCTGAGATCAGGCTTCCAGCGACACACTTTGTCTATAAAAATTATAATGTTTTGGGTATCCAATCGTTTAAAAAACATTTCTTAGATATCTACAAAAACTCCGGATATTCAACCTTTATGGGTAAGGCGATTAATGAGTCTGGCCTGAGTCTTGTTCACCATAACAAAGCTGATGAAGGATTAGAGATCCTGGAGACGCTCATACACTTCTATCCTCGCGCCCCACAAGCTTATGACAGTCTGGCCTACGCTCATTACTTTCTTGGCGACATGGCCCGGGCGAAAGCAGTGTTTCAGCACGCTTTAGCAATTAATCCTGAATTTAACAGTGAATATCATCAACATAATTATCGTGATGAGTTTTAAAAAATTTTTCGTATTGAATGTAGGATTCTTCTGACGTGAGAAATAAAAGATGAGAAAAATAGTAATGAAAAAACCGGGTAGCCTTAGTCCAAATAAGGCGTTTGTTGTCAACCTAAACAAACCACCTGTCATAGTAGCCAGTAAATTACATCTGATTGCTCTATTCATGTTGTTATTTGCAATGACCGGCATCAGTAAAGCAGAGGAGAAAGCTCGGCTGCTTGAAGGCCCTTATCTCGGGCAAACACCTCCGGGAAATACACCCGAGGTATTCGCCCCTGGTATTGTATCGACAAAACACTACTCTTACGGTGGGGTATTCAATCCGGACATGAATGCTTTTTACTTCCTGCGTAAAACCAGCGAAGAGGCTGACATTGAACTGGTTCTTTATCGCTTCGAACAGAATCGATGGTATGAGCACAGTAAATCCAGGCCAGAAGGGCAGCTCTCTTTCTCACCGGATGGTGACATGATGCATCTTGGTGACAAGTACAAACTCAGAACACAGAGCGGATGGTCAGAGACATTTGGGCTGGGTCCACTGTTCGAAAAGCATGAGATTATGCGTCTCACCAGTTCTTCAAAAGGGACGTTTGTCTTTGACGAAATGGGCTGGCCTGATGGTGATGGTGTTATTCATTTCTCTCGGAGAATAAATGGAGAGCGCGAGGCCCCCAAACCTTTTGGGCCGGCAATAAACACTGGGACCTTTAATGCCCATCCCTTTATTGCGAAGGACGAATCTTATTTGATTTGGGATAGCAGAAGGGCAGAAGGTTTTGGTGGATCAGATCTTTACATCAGCTTTAAACAAGAAGATGGCTCATGGGGAGAGGCCATTAATCTGGGTGAAGGAATCAACACGAGTGGCTGGGATGCAGCAGCGAGTATTACACCTGACGGTAAATACCTGTTCTTTCATCGCTTGAATGAATCTGGCAATGCGAATATCTATTGGGTTGATGCGACGTTTATTGAAAACCTACGACCGACAAAATGAGCGTTTATTGAGAGGTTTAGAGCTAGAACGACCTCTCCGCTGCAGTGTTAATGTGGTTGTTCAGGCGAATTTCATCAGGCTAGCGGGCACCATATCCAGTGAATCAATCAGGCCCAGCAGGCCGCCCACTTCATGACTGTGAAATGCGCAGTTGACGAAGTTGGGTAACAGGTTGGCCTTGCGGGCGTAGCCATTGGTATCGAAATTTATGCCGCTGATTCTGGCGATAATGTCATCGGGTAGGGCCAGTCGGGTAGCCAGAAATAAATGCCTGGAGGCTCTGTAGCGGCGCACTTCCGCCAGAAAAAAGATATCACAGGTGAAGCGTTTGGTGGCTTCCGGGTTATTGTTAAGAATATAGTCTGCCAGTAACAGTGGAATGAGCGTGCGGTTTTCCGCCTCGCTATTGTCTTCACTCAATACAATGGCCGGATGACCGAGGCGGGTGGCGTGGGGCGCCAGCAACACACCTTTGTCGGCGCTACTGAAGGTCTTGTAGGCAATGGCGCAATTGAGTTGTTCGGCCAGTGCAAAGGTATCCACTACCTCATCATGGGTGCAATGCTCAACCAGTTTTTGCAGGTATTCCCCTCGGGAACTCATGGATTACATCGTCTCTTTCGGTGGGTGACACAAGTCACCCGGGTTGAATGTTCTGTCAGTATTATTGGTGCAGGTGCAACGAAAAAGCAATGCTCCTTGTTACACGGGGGCCAGGCGCTGATTTTCAAGTCTGTCTTTTACTGCTAGCCTGAGGGACATCCTCAGTGATCCCAAAAATGATAAGCATGTTATGACACATCCTCAGCTCGTTATTCTGGCAATATTAGTGGCTACCATGGCCATGTTCCTCTGGGGCAAGTGGCGTCACGATATGGTGGCTCTGGGGGCCTTACTGGCCTGCGTGATTTCCGGGGTGGTGTCGCATTCGCAGGCATTCAGTGGATTTGCTCACCCTGCGGTCATTACGGTGGCCTGTGTGCTGGTGCTCAGTCGTGGTCTGCAAACCTCTGGTGCAGTGGATGCGCTGACCCGCATGGTATTGCCCGCTAAAGCCGGTATCACGCTGAGTCTGGGGGCACTGGTAGGGGTGTCGGCTTTGCTCTCAGGCATTATGAATAATGTGGGGGCGATGGCATTGCTGATGCCGGTTGCGGTACAAATGGCGCGCCGTCTGTCCTTGCCGCCGGGACAAATTCTGATGCCTTTAGCCTTTGGTACCATACTGGGGGGCATGACCACTTTGATCGGTACGCCTCCGAATCTGATTGTAGCCGGATTTCGGCAGCAGTCGGGTCTGCAAAGTTTCTCTATGTTTGACTTCACACCGGTAGGGCTGGCAGTGGCCGTGTGTGGCGTCGTTTTTGTGGTGTTGCTGGGCTGGAGACTGGTGCCGGGTCGAAAGCAAAGTGGTGTTGAAGGGTTTGAATCCGATGCCTATGTGACTGAAACCCGGGTGGAAGAGGGCAGTAAGGCCGAAGGAAAGTCAATGCAGGAGGTGCAAAGTGCCCTCGAAGAACATGATGCGCAGGTGTTAGCCCTGGTGCGCCACGCCATGCGTATGACGGCACCGAATCCCCATCGGGTGGTGCGCGCTGGTGATATTCTGGTGATTGAAGCCGAAAGTGAGTCGTTGTCTAAGGTGTTATCGGCGCTGGGGCTGAAACTCGAAGAAGCAAAGGAGCAGGAGGCGCAAGACGACGCGTCAGAGCACCAGCAAAGCGCTGCTGATGAAAACGCTGAGTCGGCGCGTCATCGCGACAATCAGCCCCGGCCCTCTGTCAGCCAGAGCCCCGCGGATGCTGAAGAGGAAGATCCTGACGAGGAAAAGGAGGATGACAAGGATTCAGGTACTTCGGACAATGAGATTGTGCTGCGCGAACTGGTGGTATTACCGGGGTCATCGCTCAGTGGCCGTTCTGCGTCTGAGTTATTGCTGCGTACCCGCTACGGATTGAATCTTCTGGCCCTGTCCCGACAGGGGCATCGCTCGATTAAACGGTTGCGCCAGACTGCCTTAAAGTCGGGCGATCTGTTATTGATGCAAGGTAGCAAGGAAGCCATTGGCGAGTTTGCGGCTGATAACAGTTGCGTGCCATTGGCGGAACGGGAACTGAGTATTCCTAATACCACCAAAGCCTGGCAGGCGAGCCTGATCATGCTGTTTTCAGTGGCGCTGGCAGCGTTGGGGATATTGCCTGCGGCGATCAGTTTTACCCTCGGTGTGCTGGCATCAATGGCGCTCGGTACGGTGGCGCCGCGGGCCGTTTATCAGCAAATCGACTGGCCGGTTATTGTCTTGTTAGCGGCGCTGATCCCGGTTGCCGAAGCCATGGAAACCACCGGCGCTGCCAGTTTAATTGCCGGGGTGTTATTAAACTCTGTGGCCTTCGGGGATGCAGTGGTGGGGCTGGTTTTGATCATGGTGGTGACCATGTTTTTGTCTGACTTGATGAACAACGCGGCAACAGCCGCCATGATGTGTCCCATCGCACTGGGAACGGCAGCCACATTGGGGGTAAGTGCCGATTCTTTTTTAATGGCCGTGGCCATCGGTGCGTCCTGCGCTTTTCTGACGCCAATCGGGCATCAGAACAACACCATGATTTTGGGGCCAGGAGGCTTCCGCTTTGGCGATTACTGGCGCATGGGCTTACCACTGGAAATATTGGTGGTACTCGTCAGTATTCCCATGTTGCTGTGGATATGGCCGTTAAATGGGGGTTAAAAAAAGCCCGCCAGTAAGGCGGGCCGGGTAAGACAGGTTTGAATCAATAGAACTGTTTTCTGAACTCAATGCCAAAGATACGGGGCTCATTGACAAAGATGGTATTGTTATTGAAATCAATGCCGCCTTTGATGTTGTCCTGGTCGGTGATATTGCGACCAAACAATGCCACGGTATATTCGTTGACATAGTTTTCGTAGCCGATACGCAGCCCGCCCTCATAATTGCCACTGGTGTGATACTCCACTGACTCGTACAGGAACAAGTTTGTATCGCCCTGCCACGCCCAATCCGTGTAGATAAACATCTCACCGTCATCACCCATGGGCATGGTATAGCGAGCCGTCACGTTAAAGATGGTCTTCGGTGCCTGAGGGAAGGGGTTACCATCAATCAGGGCGTTGCCATCTACCAGTGGATCGAGCACCGTGCACTGGCCGGAGCCACAAGGCGCAACACTCAGGCTGGCATCATCCAGCTCGGTATCGTTGTAGCTGTATCCTGCTGTCAGTGTCAGGTTGTCGCTGGCCAGGTATTCCACATCCAGCTCAAAACCCTGACCCTTGCCCTTATCGGCATTGATCAACTGGTTCCCCTGCGTTTCGCCGCCGATGGCCGACAACTGAATGTCGTCAATCTGGTACATAAATATCGCGCCATTGAGACGCAGGGTGTCTTCAAGTAAATCGGACTTAAAGCCGATTTCTACCGAGTTGATGGTTTCAGAATCGGCCACAGAAGGCGGTGCTTCAAAGGCCACATCACGCCCCTGAATGGTTTGCGCACGGAAACCTCGGGCAATACGGCCAAACACCATTGAGTCTTCGGTTAACTGGTAGTTGGCGGACAATTCCCAGCTGACCTGATTGTCGTCGACGTTGATGTCGTCATAGTCCTGAATTTGTGCGGCGCCGATAACCAGTGCAAAGCCATCGACGTTCTGATCGCCCACCCTGAAGTCTTTTTCATCGTAGGTGTAACGCACCCCGCCGGTCAGAGTGAGCTTGTCAGACACATCATAGGAGCCCTGGCCAAACACCGCCCAGGTCATGTTGTCATGAAAGACCGTGGTGGCACCAAAAAAGCCATCGACACTGGTTACGCCAAAGGAAGAATCAAAATAAAAGCCACCAAACTGCCAGTCATAGCCGTCTGTACCGTCACTGGCGAAGCGTACTTCCTGAGTAAACTGTCTGAGATCCTGCAGTCTGTCTTCTGTTACTGCATCAAAGGGGATAAAGCCCGGACCATCACCGGCGACACCGCCGTCGATATCACCCTTACCAGTACCATTGGCTTTTTCATAAGCGGTAATCGACGTAACGGTAAAGCCATCGAAGCGCTTATCCAGTTTGAGTGAGGCGCCATCGGCGTTATAACGCTGAAAGTTATCGTCGCCCTGGTTGTAATAGACCTTGTCGCGATCATAATTGGCGTTGAGATCATTGCTGCCGGTGCTCACACCATTTGCGCGGAAAATAGAGGACGTGCCGTTTAAATCTCGGGTATGCAGGTTCAGTAATGCCGAGAAATCATCCATCTCATAAAGCAGTTGCAGGCGAGCGGCATTCTCATGGAAACCTCCCATGGCGTTTTTGTCGCCGGTGAAGCTGTTTTCGATAAAATCTTCACGGTTTTGTGACATCACTGAGAGACGGTAGGAAAGCTCATCGGTAATGCCGTTACCCATGGCGGCTTCGACGTTCAGGGTACCGAGAGTACCGAGCGCGGTTTCCAGTACCGCATCAAAATCCTGGCTGGGTTTAACCGTATCAAATTTGATGATACCGGCGGTGGTATTGCGACCAAATAATGTGCCCTGAGGACCACGGATGACTTCCACCCGTTCCACATCAAAAAGGGGGAAGCTTTTGAGGATGACGTTTTCCATTACCACCTCGTCCATGATAATGGAAACGGGCTGAGAGGCGGCCAAATCAAAATCAGAGTTACCTAAACCCCGAATATAAAAGCGCGGTGCAACACGGCCATTGGATGACTCGGCATACAGACCCGGAACCCGAGTTGCCAGCGCCAGAATGTCTTCTCCGGCAGAGAACATGTTTTCAAACTTTTCACCGCTTAAGGTGGCTATTGAAATCGGCACTTCCTGAATACTTTGGGTACGCTTTTGCGCTGTAACAGTGATTTGCTCCAGCACCTTGGCTTCTTTGGTTTCAGCCTGTAGCGTATCCTGCGCCAGTGCCGGGGTGGCGACTAACAAGCCCTGAATGCACAGCGCCAGTGCTGTTTTTCTGGAACGAAATAGTGTGTGTTGAGTTTTCATGGAGTTGGACCCTTTAGTGTGTTCAATGCAAAGCCTAGTCTTTTTTTTAATCTTACTAAGTCACTTATCTTTAAGGCAAAACCTACGAGGAAAGAGCAAGGTTGAGATTGTGACCAGAACATCGCTGTAATTCAGTACAGTGATGATTGGTGTGCGTGTCTGTTCAGCGTTTATTCTTTGTTTTGAGCCGCCAGACCCTCTGTGACGCTACCTTAAAGCGTTAGAATCTGCTACCTAATGTTGTCTCTGGTTATTGTAGCATGGGATGTGGCTGCGACATTGCCATCAGCAATCTGAAAAGCAAAACAGCCCCGTCTGCAGGCAGGCGGGGCTATTTATTCTCACCCAATGATCAGCGCTCAGGTACCGCTGAAGCGGCCAATCAGGGCGCGACTGTTGTCTATCATCACCCGGGTCTTGTGCCGCAGTTTGAGCAGCAGCAAGTAGGTGAGCGGCAGTAATAACAGGCTGGTGACGGTAGAGAAGATGAGCCCGCCAATAATGGCAATGGCCATGGGCGAGTAGGGCGGGCCGTCGCCACCGATCTGGGTACTGCCCAGGGCCAATGGCACCAGCCCCAATACCGTGGTGGCAACGGTCATCAGAATAGGCCTGACCCGGTTAAGACAGCCTTCGATAATGGCATCGGTTGCGCTAAAGCCCTGTTCGATAAGCTGATTGACCCGATCGACCAGCACAATGCCATTGTTGACCACAATCCCCATGAGGATGAGCATGCCGATCATGCCCATGATTGACATGGAGGTGCCGGTAAGCAGAAAGGCCCAGAATACTCCGGTAAACGAAAACAACAGCGAGGTGATAACCGCGGTAGGCAGTAGCAGTGACTCGAATAGCGCCGCCATAACGATATAAATCATGCATACCGCCAACAGCATATTGATCTGCATGACCGACTCGTTCTCGTTCTGGTTGCGGAAACTGCCATCCAGTGTCCAGCTGTAACCGCTGGGCAGGGCAAGATTGCCCATGACCTGTTCGATACCTTTGCGGGCCTGTTCCAGTGTTGTGCCTTCCTCAAGGTTGGCACCAATACCCAGCGCTGTCTGACGATGGAAGCGGCGAATTTCAGAAAGCCGTGGCACGATACGGATATCCGCCAGCATGTCGAGGGTGACATTCTGGTTTTCATCCCGTTTGATGGTGAGGTTTTTCAGTGCATCGACAGAATGTTGCAGTGTTTCGTCAAACATCAGCCGAATGTCCACCTCGCCGGTATCGCCGTGGCGGAAGGTCCGTAGGTTATTTCCACGCAGAGCCGTGGTGACTACCTGTGCCACGTCCTGTGCACTGATGCCAAAACGAAAGGCCTTGTGGCGATCTACCAGAATCTGTAACTCTTCCTTGTCGGCGCTGATATCGGCGCGCACATCGGTGAGCCCCGGTACCGACTTGATGACCGGCACAATGCGCTCTGCCATTTCCATCAACACCTCTGAAGACTGGCCGAGCAGCGTTAATCTGACGCCGCCATTTTGCTGATTCCAACTGAACGAGGGTTTTGCTCTGACAAAAGCCGGGAAGCCCTCTTTGATTTGCTCTTTAATGGCCTGTTGGCGCACAGGCAACTCATCATTGAGGGTAATGCCGGAAACGGCATGCCCGGTATTGTAGTAGCTGTATACCTGTTTGATATGAAAGCGCTGCTGGTTGGCATACAGATACGCTTCCATTCTGTTCACTTCTTTTTCCACTTCCTCAAGGCTGTAGTTACCCTGAATATTATAATTCAGCCACAGTTGATTATTGGCGTTTTCATTGTCCTGATCACTGCTGACCACGCCCATTGGAATGGCGGTGCTGAGCAGAATGGCCAGCGCAATCAGGCTGGTCTTGCCCTGGTGAGCTAACGTCCAGTTGAGTGCGCCGTGATAGGCCCTGCGAAATCTGCCCGGCCCCTCTTTGCCGGATTTTTTCCGCGGTTGCATGCGACTGGTCAAAAGCGGAATAAGGGTTTGGGCAATAAGCAGTGAGGCGAACAATGAGATACAGATGGCGATGGCCACATGTTCAAGAAACACGGTGACATTGACCTTGGCGCCGATGATATTCGGTAAAAACACAATGGCTGTGGTGGCGGTACCGGCAATTACGGCCAGACTGACCCGGGACACGCCGGCTTTGGTGGCTTTGACAGGATCCGCTTCGGATTCTTTCTCATGGAAAATGCTTTCTGTGACCACCACCGCATTGTCGACCAGCATACCTACCGCCAGCATCAAGCCCATCATGGACAGAATATTCAGGCTATACCCCATAAAGTACATGCAGGCCAGTGCAATGCAGATAGAGAAGGGCACAGACAACACCACGATAAGGGTGCTGGTCCACTGGCGCAGAAACGCAAACAATACCACCACTGACAATAAGGCACCGATTAAGCCGGCCTGAAGCAGGTCGCTGAGAGATTCGGTGACGCTGTCTGCTTCATCCTGCATGATAAACAGCTTAATGCCATTAAACGCCGGGTTATCGTTAGCCTCATCAATCACCTTGAGTACGGCCTGGGAAACCTCTACCAGGTTGCTGGTGGACTCGCGGAAAATATTCAGGCCGATGGCGTAACTGCGATCCAGGTGGCGACCTTCGGTGCGCTTGGGAGTCTCGTAATTGATATCGGCGATATCTTTAAGACGCACACCGCGGCGAATGAAGAGATCTTCGATTTCCTCTTTGGAACGGAATTCTCCCTGAGGATTAATCATGATCTTCTGGTCAAGATCCTGAATATGACCGGCGCTCATGGAAAAGTTAGCCGCACTGAGACGTTCACTCAGTTGTGCGACATCCACGTGCAAGGCGGCGATGCGCGCGGCATCAAGACGAATCGCAATTTGTTTTTTCAGGACGCCATACAGTTCCACTTTGGAGACGCCCGGTACCCGTTCGATGGGCATTTTCAGGTTGCGTTCCAGCAAGTCATAGGCATTGGACAAGTCCCGTTCACTGGAGATGCGCAACTGAAAAATCGGCATGTCACTGGTGTTGAACTTGTAGACCAGCACCCGTTCCACATCCTGAGGCAGTTCATCGCGAATGGCGTCAATCTGTTCACGGGCTTCGATGCTCTTGGCGCTGATATTCTCATCCCAGGCAAATTCCAGATAGATCTCGGCTCGGTCTTCATTGGAAGACGAAGTCATACGTTTGATACCGGAGAGCGTAGCCAGGGCCTCTTCTACCGGTTTGGTGATCATGCGTTCGATTTCCGCCGGACTGGCATCCTTGTAGGGGACCTGAACCATAATTTGCGGAATGTCGATACCAGGGAACTTTTCCAGCGGAAGCAATCGGCTGGCCAGTAATCCCATCAACAGCATGGAGAAGAAGAACATGCATAAGGTAACGGGCCTGCGCATGGCAAAATCCGCCAGGGAGGCCCCCATGTTATCAAGCTGTTTCATGGCGTAGCTCCATGTTGGCCGGGGCGCTCTGAAAGGTTTTGCGATCGAACAGGCTGTACAACACGGGGATCAGCAACAGCGTGAGTAAGGTCGCAAAGACCAGTCCCCAAATTACCGTCACCGCCATCGGTGTGCGGATCTCTGCGCCTTCTCCAATACCCAGTGCCATGGGTAATAAGCCCAGCGTCGTGGTCAGGGTGGTCATCAGTATTGGCCGCAGACGACTGCTGGCGGCATCGAATATCGCCTGATCTTTTTCTTCACCACCGGCGCGCAGCTGATTGATGCGATCAACCAGAACAATGGCATTATTGACCACAATACCGGCGAGCATTATCAGGCCGATAAAGACCACCACGCTGATGTGGGTGCCACTGAGATACAAACCATAAATGGACCCGGCGCACGCCAGCGGCACGGTGAACAGAATCAGGAATGGATGCAGCAGTGACTCGAACTGTGAGGCCATGACCAGATAAACCATAAAGACGGCCAGTAGCAGAGCCAGTTTGAGGGAATCAAAGGACACCTGCATTTCCTCGTTCTGACCTGCAACACGGGCTTGCATATTCAAAGGCAGATTCAACTCATTAACCAGCTGCTTGGCGAGCAGCGCCGCTTCACCGAGGTCACCATAGGCCAGGTTTGCGGAGATAACGGCAACGCGCTCCTGACCCACACGGGTAATTTCACTGGGGCCGACTGACATCTGAATATCAGCCACGGCATCAAGCACAATGGCCGGACTCTGTCCTGGATTGACAATCATGGTGCCGATATCGGCAATGGAATCGCGCTGATCGGTCTGACTGCGCACCAGAATGTCGACCTTGCGGTCATCAATGGAATAACGACTGGCAATTTCGCCGCCGACTTTTGCCGAGACCAGTTTTGCCACCTCCGCTGCGGTCAGTCCCAGTTGCGCCAGCCTGCCGTGATTAAAATAGATCTTCAGCTCCGGGTGACCGGCTTCCAGACTGGATTTCACATCCACAAAACGCGGTTCTTTTTGCATCAGAGCTACCAGCCGGTCGGCCTGCTCAGACAGGGCATCAAGCTGATAGCCACTGATTTCGATTTCCAGCGGCGTAGTAAAGCTGAACAGCTGAGGGTTGCCAAACTTAGCATCAACGCCGGCCTGGGATTGCAGATACGTGCGCATTTTTTCTTGCACATTCAGCTCGTCCTGGGGACCACTGTCTGGACTCATGACCACATTCACTTTGCCCCAGTAGTCTCCGCCTTGGGTGCTGGAGGCATTCATCAGACTGCCGGTTCCAGTGAGGGAGTAGGTGCGTGCGACATGGTCCAGTTCTTCGGTGAAACGGGTCAGGTCGGCCACCACCCGGTCAGTCTGTTGCAGGCTGGCTCCGGTAGGCAACGTGACTTCAACATGGAACTCGCCCTGGGCCATGGACGGGATCAGCTCCATGCCCAATTTAGGCAGCAGAAAAAGGGACGCGGCAGACAGCCCAAGGATGCTGAATAATACCAGCAGACGCTGATGCAGCGCTTTACGCAGCAGAGCCAGATAGCCAGTTTCAATGGCGTTAAAGGCGCTCTCAAAGACCCACAGTACGGGTTTTAGCAGCGTGCCAAAGAGCTTGCCCAGCAGCGCTTTAATACCCAATACCAGGGTACTCAGGGCAAAGCTCAGCGCATAGATGGTTTTGGATATCAGCCACACCAGTTTAGCGAAAGGCCATAGCAGCACTGCACCGATTTTGCCCAGCCGACCCTTTTTCTTGTTATCCGTTGCAGGGGTATTGAGATCCAGTGATGTGGTCTCAGTGGCGCGTTCACGTTTTTGTCGTGATGCGAGCATGGGGATCAGTGTCAATGCCACTACCAGAGAAACGCCCAGCGCGAAGGTAACGGTCAGGGCCTGGTCACTAAACAGTTGCCCGGCAATTCCCTCTACAAATACCAGTGGGAAAAATACCGCCATGGTTGTCAATGTCGATGCAACAATAGCGCTGGAGACTTCCTTGGTGCCTGTGGCTGCGGCTTGTGTGACATCGTTGCCGGAACGTTTGTGACGATCAATGTTTTCCAGCACCACGATGCTATTGTCCACGAGCAGGCCTATGGCCAGGGCAATGCCGCCAAGGCTCATGATATTGAGACTGATATCGTTGGCATACATGAGGTTAAAGGTGGCGATGATAGAAACCGGTATAGACAGCGAAATGATCAGCGTTGGCCACAGATTTTTCAGAAACAGATACAGCACTACCATGGCCAGAAGGCCACCTACCACGCCGGCAGATTTGACTTGTTCGATGGCACTGGCAATAAAGCGTGACTGATCGTAAACGGTGCTCAGGGCATAGTCCCCGGGGAGCTCCTCGGTGATCTGGCTGAGGCGCTTGCGAACGTTGTTGGCTACCTGAACCGTGTTGGCATCACCTTCTTTGTAAATGGCAATTTCGACTCCTTCGAGGCCATTGAAACGGGTGATGGCGTCTCGTTCTTTATGGCTGTCACGGATTTCAGCCAGATCAGAAAGGCGAATATGGCGACCCTCACGGGTGGCGACAAACAGGTTGCGCATTTCATCCAGATTGCTGAACTGGTTTAGGGTTCTGACCAGGTATTCGCGGCTGCCCTCCTGCACACGGCCACCGGAACTGTTAATGTTTTCCGCTTTGAGGCGCTGGATGATTTCATCCATAGAAATATTCAGCTGACTGGCCTTTTGCTGATTCACTAATACCTGGATTTCATTTTCCAGGCCGCCGCCAACTTTTACGGAGGCCACACCGTTAACCGATTCCAGTTTACGTTTGATCTGTTCTTCAGCAAATACCCTTAAGCGTTTGTGCGCCTGCAGGTCGCCTGAAGTGATGGTGTCAGCGGTCAGACCAAGTCGCAAGATGGGGTCCATATCCGGGTTAAACCGCATTAACAGAGGTTTTTTAACATCCAGTGGCAGTTGCAGCACGTCCAGCTTTTCGCGCACATCAAGGCTGGCCATGTCCATATCTGTGCCCCATTCAAACTCCAGAATGACATCCGATTGACCGGCTTTAGACATGGACTTCACCTGGCGGACCCCTTTGACCACTCCGATGGTTTCCTCAACCGGTTTGGATACCAGTTGCTCTACTTCGCCGGGAGCGGCGCCGGGGTAATCGGCGCGGATGGTGAGGGTGGGGTAGGAAAGCTCAGGCAGTAAGTTCAGCGCTAAGCGTGACAGTGACACCATGCCAAAAAGCAGGATGGCAAAAGTAAACATGCACACGGTAACCGGCCGTTTTACGGCGATATCCACAATACTCATAATGTTAGCCTTTGAGGGTTAGCCGTTTACGACTTCAACAGTCGCCTGATCCTTAAGATTGTGATGACCGGTGATCACCACCTGTTCATCGCCATTGAGGCCTTCAAGCACTTCCACTTTGTCACCCTCGCTAAAGCCTGTGAGGACTTCTTGTTTGCTGGCAATGCCGTCTTTGACCACAAACACCGAGGTCTTGTCGTCAATGTTCAGTACTGCGCGACGAGGGAGCAGGGTCGCATCCTGGTGGGTTTCGTAGTTGAGGTTTACCTGAGCAAACATACCGGCTTTGAGCTGGTTCTGCGCATTGGGTACACGCAGGGTGACTTTAAAAGTACCGGTCTGCGCATCAATAACCGGGCTGATACGTTCTACATAGGCATCAACCTGTTGCTCACCCAGTGCGGTAATGGCCAGGGCGGCAGCCTGATTTTTATGTACTCGAGGCAGCTCTTTTTCTGGCAAGTGCACAACACCGTACAGGTCTTTTTGCTGAACAATGTGGAACATCCGTTCACGCTGAAAAGACTCCGTCAGGTTTCCGACTTTGGCGTTGCGTTCGGCAATATAACCTGAGATAGGGGCTGTAATGGTGGTTTCTGCCAAATCCAGGCGGGCCAGATTAAGGTCTGCTTTAGCAGCATCGTAGGAGGAGCTGAGCTTGTCAAAGGCATCTGCGCTGATGAGTTTTTTGGCATACATGTCGCGCACTTTTTTCAGCTCTTTCTCGATACTGGTCAGGTTCGCCTGAGCCCGGTCAAGGTTAAGCTGATAACGCTCGGTCTCAAGACGGGCAAGGGCCTGGCCTTTTTCAACATAATCCCCTTCTTCAACCAGTATTTCGCGAATAATGCCAGAGGCCCGTGCCACCACAAACGCTTCTTCCTTCGCTTCCAGAATGGCGGTGGTGCTATAGGCCGAGGATATTTCACCCTTGCTAAGTTGAGCCACTTCCACCGGAATGGCAAGAACCTCTTGTTTAGCTTCAGTCTGGGTTTTGGCGTCGGCCCCGCCGCACCCGCTGAGCAGGCTGGCACAGGTCAGTAGTGAAAGGGCGATCGTGGATTTAAGTAGGTTGCTGTTCATGTCCCTGAGTTCCTGATGTAAGTTAAAGCAAAATTAGGTGGTTCATTAGCATTGAATTTGCATAGCCTGTGCCAGATATAAAGTCCATTTAAATCAATGAGATAGCCTTTCTCTTGTTTTGGGTGTGGGGAATTACACCACTTGAGTTGTTCAATCTGACCAATGTATGACGAAACTCAAAATTCTTGCTGAAGGATAGGTCAATCATAGAGGGAGACAGGGAAGGGACGTAGTGAAGAATTGTAAGCAAATACGATGGGCGATTGCCTGAGTCAGCAAAAGCCTGGGTCAAACTATGGCCTCAGGCGTTGAGGCCAAATGGTATGATAAGAATTAAACCAGGCTGTCATTGTAGGCAAACAAGGCGGGGCTGCCACCTGTGTGCCAGAACAACACCTTGTCGTCGGCAGCAAACGCACCCTGACGGTACAAATCCAGTAATCCGGCAAAGGCACGGCCGGTATACACAGGGTCGAGCAAAATGCCTTCCACCTGTGCCAGGGTTTTAATGGCATGGCGTTCAGCCTCTCCCACCACGGCATAACCGCCTCCCAGATAGTCAGCGTTAAGGTGCACCGCCTCAGTGGCGAAAGAAGACAGGCCAAGGTGCTTAGCAGTGTCGTTGGTTAACTCAAGTACACGTTGTGCAAAGCTTTGCCCCTCAGATTCACTTTTATCAATGCGAATTCCCCATATTTGGGTTTGCATATTGCACAGTTTTGCACCATTGAGCATACCGGCATGGGTTCCGCCGGAGGCAGAAGCAAAAACAATGTGGCTGAACGGTTCAGTACATTGTTGTTGTAATTCCGACATGGCATTCACATACCCCAGCGCGCCACTCACATTAGAGCCGCCATAAGGCACCACAAAAGGTGTTTTACCCTGAGCCTTTAGCTGTTTGACCAACTCAGGAATGTCTTCGCCCTTGCGTTTTTCACCGGCCCAGTGAACCCGGGCATTGAACAATTGATCTAACAGCAGGTTGCCATTGCAGTGCTCAGGGGCCTGGCCGCCGAGAACCAGATGGCACTCCAGTCCCAGTTTGGCCGCAGCGGCAGCGGTCTGACGGCAATGATTAGACTGAATGGCGCCGGCGGTTATAATGCAGTCGGCCTTGATATCCATGGCGTCGCACAGAATATACTCCAGCTTGCGGGTTTTATTGCCGCCCAGCGCCAGTCCGGTCAGATCGTCGCGCTTTATCCACAATGGTGGCCCGTTAAGCTGTTCACTGAGACGTTGAAGGGGCTCAACGGGTGTTGGCAGAGTGCCAAGGGACAGTCTTCTGGTCAGCATCAATCGGACTCCGGTTGCTCAGGTTTTTGTACGCGTTTTTGAGTCATAGGCAGCTTGATCACGGGGGTCTGTAAAATCAGACTGTTAGGATAGGTAATCAGCTCCCCTTCGTCTTTTCTGATCATCACATGAAATGTACTGATTTCTTCTATCACACCCACCATCTCGAAGTCTTTGTTGGCGACGCGAATGCGATCGCCGACCCGGTACGGAAAATTAAAGAAAATCAGGATACCCGACGTGACATTGCTGAGAATGGACCATTGGGCAACCAGGGCGACGCCGAGAATGGCGAAAGTTGAAGATAAAAACACCACCAGGTTGGAGTAGTCTATTCCCAGTACCATCAGCGCAGCAAAGATGAACACCATCAGATGAACAATCCCCAGCACTTTCTTAATCAGTGCTTTGCGCTTGTTCGGAGCTTCTTTGGTGTCCACCACCCGGCGCATAAAAATGCGAATCGCAGCGCCGCTCAGGAAGTACAATCCAAGCACAACAAGCAATAAAAGAACCTGGGTTTGCATAGCCTATTTCTTAACCCATTCGCCGTCGAGAAGGACATAGTGACCCGCCTGGGTTTTCTCGATGGCTTTTTTCCCGGCCAGGGCTTCAACCTGAGCTAACTCGAGATTGTTCTGTTTTGCCAGTTGCTGATATTTGCTTTTGCGTTTGCCGTTAATATCATCAACCAGTTCCGATACACCCTCGGCCTCTTTGATGATGCCGAGGTAACCGTCGACGCGTTCACCAACCAGTCCCTGCGCTTTGGCGTCATCCAGTTCAATGGCCACCGCGTGAAAAGCCAGCAGCAATAGAGGCAGTAACAAAATGCGTTGTAATGTTTTCATGGCGCGCTCCTTAGAATAATTCGCTGTCATCACTGAACAGCTCATCCAGTTCTTTATCAACTTTTACCCGAATCTGATGGTCAACTTTCACATTCAGGTTAATGGTAATGGGTTCTTTGGTTTCTACCTGTACCTTGTGGGTGCAGCCACCGATGAGAAGTCCCAGCAGTAAAACGCTGCAGAGAGTTTGCGTTGTTATCCTCATTTTATTCCTTGCTCCAGTTTGTCTTGTATTTCATCACCCAGGCGCAAAGCCCTGAGGAGGGTATACACGTTTTCTTCATGACTGTAGTTAAAATTCACATCCTGTTTCTTATCAGGGTTGTGTCCTTTTATCTGCATTTTCAGATTCACCAGCCCTTCTTTATCCATACTGACATCGGATTTTAACTGGTTGAATTCCAGGTTTTGTAGCAGTGATAACACCGGCGCCAGTTGTGGCTGCGTTTGTTTAAGTGACGCAAAGGCGGCGTTGTCGGTAATGCGCAGCTGTCCTTTATTCAGGTTGAATAGGGTACCGTTGCTCACTTCTACCTGCCTGTGTTCGATCTTAAGTGGAATCTTACCACTGATTCGTCCTTGTACATCAATACCGGTTTCCTGCTGCAATGCCAGAATCCGGGCCATGTCCAGATTATTAAGACTCAGTACACTGGTCTGGGATGCGTCAGTCAGTTCAACCTTGTCGATGGTAAACTGACCGTCAAAGACCTTGCCGTTGATCTCTTGCATAAAAACTGTGTCGTTGTCTGATGCGATGCGGGCACGGATATCGCGAACATCGATGCCGGTATCTACTCTGTCTATGCTCAGGGTAGTGGGTGCAATCTGAAGCTGGCCTGAATCAGCTTGCACATTCACCTTCGCATTTACGCCTTCTACCAGATAAGTGGCATAACCGAAGTCAATATCACTTAAATTGACCTGAGCCTGGGTCTTTCCGGTATCTAAGCGATAACTGAGATTGGCACTGAACTCTCCGCTTCCGGGTAAAAATTTGGGTAGCGCTTTTTTCAATGGCGCACTGAGTCGTTTATAGGGCTGAGACGGGATATTCAACCAGATAGTCTGCCCCTGCTGCGTCAGTTCGCCATTAAAACCGGAGGGTAATGTCAATGTATGAGCGGACTTGAGGCTCTCTGGCAGTGTTGCCAGCGTGTCTTTGCTGACTGACATCTGCCCCTGGTGCATCAGTTGCGGTTGGCTGATATCGACGGTTAACGCCCGCACACTTTGCGCTGAGGTGTTGCCGGTGAGCGAGAGTTGCTGGTCTGCATAGCGCCATTGACTCTGGTGCTTGATCCCCTGAATACGCACATTGTCCTGACTGAACTCTTTGATATTCGCCTGCAACGTGCCCTCAGCACGGTCGATGTCCTTAGCCGTGACATTGAATGTAAGTTGCAGTTTTTTACCCAGACGGGTCTGTTCCTGAATGCCCTCGGCAGTAACCTTGAGCACAGCGTGCAGCCCAGTATCAGCTTTCCATTCTGCATCGAGGTCAAGATTCAGGTCATTCAGTGATACCTGCTCATGCTGCCATTTGGGCATATATAAATGATAAGAAGAGGCGCTGAGGTTAAGGCGCTGCGAGATGGCCTGTGCATCCATATTGCTGATGCCACTGAGTTCGCTGAGACTGACGTGACCACCTCCGCTGAACTTCGCTGAATTCAGGTTGCCACTTAGCTGGTAATTGGTGCTGAGATGGCTAAAGTCTGACTCAATCCCATTTAGCTCAATCACGGCCTCAAGGGGTGAGTCTGAGCTTATCCGCAGAACCGGAATGTGCAGCTGTTTTTTGCTTAGGCGCACCGGTTCTGGAATCCGAATCTGAATTAGCTCCAATGAACCAGGAACAGGCAACTCGGGGAGCCTGTGGGCACATTGCTGCACATTCGCATTAACAGGTAGCGCCGACGCGTCGAGGGATACATCGGAGCCCAGCAGGTTAAGGTCGATGCTGAGGCGTCCCTGTGCAGTGAGCGCCAGGGTGCAGGCGTCAGCGGTCTCTGTTTTGGGAAGGGTGAATACTTGGTTGAGTGCCAGTTGATGTTCACTGCTGAGGTGCTGACCGTCAAAACGCCAGTCACTTTGGATGGGGCTGTCCAGCAGCGCAGGGTCAAGCGTCTCAGGCAGGTCGATAAAGGTACCCAGATCCCGGGGGCGCCAGGACAGTGAGCCTCTGAGCAGATTGTTTTCAAGTGTTGCAGCGAGCATGACCGGCCCCTGCACGTTTAATTGGGGCTGACGGTATTGCAGTGAAAACGTCAGCTTGTGTTTAAGCAGCGGACTGTTCAGGTGCAGGCTGTCAATGTCGATCTGCGGAAGTTCGGGGATGTCCCAGCGCAGCGGCTGGTCTGTCGGTGAAGCGCTGCCAGCCTGAGGGGTGTGATCTACGCTGACCGTTTTAATTTTCAGCTTATTGGCAGAGCCAGCCCAGTGGGCGTCGGTTACTGCTACCCTGGCATCAGGGGTGTTCAGGCACAGATGTTCTATTACCACGTCATCAAGGCTTTCAAGGTGAAAATCGAGACACGTTAAGGACAGGT
Organism: Lacimicrobium sp. SS2-24; assembly: GCF_002201535.1. GTDB lineage: Bacteria > Pseudomonadota > Gammaproteobacteria > Enterobacterales > Alteromonadaceae > Lacimicrobium. The sequence goes on from NZ_NIWW01000001.1 coordinate 24,018, forward strand.
TTCGGGGCTCAAGATAATGGTTGGCAACGCTTATTAGCAAAGGCACGCGCGCCAGCCATAGCATTGTGATAATGACCAGCAGCAGTGCCATCCCTGCAAGGATAGCTTTGATGAAATGACTCAGATCTTACCCCCTTGGTCTAATCCTAACCGATGCTGAGGTGCTATCGATACACACTGATAACACCTTACCTTAGCACTGTTTTTTACTGCGCCCGAGCGGGCCACAGTAGAAGCTAGTAGATTATCACGCTGCAGGGGATTGCCAACGAATATTAACTGTTGGTAATCGTCACGCGCTGACCTTCTGTAAGTCGCTCAGCACCGCGCGTGGCAACCCGATCGCCAGCTTTGAGTCCGTCGCCTTCAATGCTGACCCAGTCCTGATCGCCAGGACCCACCACCACTTTTTTCCGGTGCACCACATTTTGTTCATCGACCACCACCACATAGGTTCCCTCCTGGCGTAATAACAGAGCATCCCGGTGCACTTTGAGCCGATTCTCACCGGATGTTACACCAAGGCTGGCACGGATATGCTGACCCGCTGTCCAGTTTGCGGGGTTATGTGCGGGCAGGGTGGCTCGAAGTTCTATGGATTGCGAACGCAGGTTGGCGCTGGGGATAATTGCGCTTATTGAGGCCAGTATTTGGTTGTGATTGTCATGCAGCATGACCTCTTGTTGCTGGCGCAGTGCAGCGAGATATTTAACCGGTACCTGAACGCGGGCTTCCAGTTGCTCGGTATCCAGCAAGGTGACTAAAACATCGCTGCGGTTAACGTCACTACCTGCTTCACGCTGACGCTCGGTGATCACACCGGCATAGGGGGCGATGATGGTGGTGCGTTGCAATTGATCTTCGATTTGTGCCAGGCGCACCTGAGCGATATCCAGGTCTGATTCTGCCATCGCCAGTCGTGAGCGCATCTGGGCCAGTTCGAACGCCGAAGCACTGTGTTGTTGGGCAAGAGCCTCGAGGCGAGAGGTTTCGCCTTGCAGGTAATCCATTTCGATACGCGCACGCTTGATTCTGGCTTGCTGCTCCTGTTGCTGAAGCTTCAGCGGAACAGGATCGATTTGTGCGAGGGTGTCTCCTGCATTGAGGTGTGTGCCAGGTTCTGCCACCCATTGAAGCTGTCCCCCAACACCCGCAGTGACTTGGGCATTGTGACGACTGAAAACACTGCCGATAAACTCCATCATGGGACTGGCCTGAAGTTCCTCGACTTGCTCAACGGCCACCGGAATAACGCGCTCTGGCTCAGCGGCGTGAAGGCTTGTGCTGATGGCCAGGCTGATAACAGCGACTTTTAAAAAAGATTTCATGGGTTTACTCCGCGTGAAGTTCGGTTAACGAGTGAAGCGTTTCTTTTGAGCTGCCCTGTCTGGATTCGCCCAGGCGCAGCAAGGCTGGCATTAATATCAGTGTGAACAGGGCGCTGACGGCCATACCGCCGACGATGACCGTTGCCAGCCCCCGATAAATTTCTGAACCCACCCCTGGTACCAGCATCAGTGGCAGCATGCCAAACAGACTGGTCAGGGTACTCATATATACAGGTCTGGCTCGGATACTCACGGCTTTTTCTGTGGCATCGCGGCAGGACAAGCCCTGCTGCTGGCTCTGTCTGGTTTGATCCACCAATAAGATGGCATTGTTGACCACCAGTCCCAGCAGGATAATGAAGCCAATCATGGTGAGCAGATCCAGAGACTGGAAGCTGAACAGGTTCAATACCCACAGGCTGATGACCCCTCCAGCCATAGCCATGGGCATCACGCTTAACACCAGCAAACTGTCTTTGGCGGACTTAAATAAGGCCGTCATCAGCAGGAACAGAATGAAGATGGCCAGCACAAAGTTAAGCAGCATATCGTCAATGGCCTGGTTCATACGGTTGGCGTTACCGCTGATTTGGAAGCTGGCATCAGCAGGTAGTTCACTGCGTATCAGAGGCAGCACCTGCTCTTCCAGCGTCGCCATGATCTCCTGCAATGAGACCTCTTCAGGCGGATTGAGAATGAGACTGACTGTGCGCTGCCCGTTGATTCTGCGTAAGTTGCTGGGGCCGACGGTGCGGGTTACCTGTGCCAGCTCACTCAGAATCTGAGTCCCTCCGAAAGGCGTCGTCACAGGCAGTGCAGCCAGTTGATCCGGGTGCTGCCAGTTTTCGGCGCGTAAAATGACGTTCATTCTGTCATTGCCGTCAAAATATTCACTGACAAACAGCCCACCGGTCATGGCCCTGATAATGTTGCCCATTTCTGCGCGGGTCAGACCCACGTCGCTGAGACGTCTGTCATCAGGGATGAGTCGTAACTCGGGCTCTGTCAGGGCAAGTCCGGGCACAGGTTGGGCGCTGACGCCAGGCATGGCCTCATTAATCCTTGTGATGGCTGCGGCGGCGGTTTGCATCAGTGGACCGAGATCCGGACCCTGCAAATCAATATTCACAGAGCGTCCATTTCCGGCACCTGCTACATTGATCATGGAGCCGCGGAATAAAAAGGTTTGGGTATCCGGCAGTTCGGTAAAGACCTGAGTCCGTATTTCTGTCATCAGCTCTTCTACCTTGGTGGGGTCCGCTGCATAGATGAAACCGCCACTGGCGTTTGAACCGAAGGTGTAAAAGTTATAACTCCTGATAGCGGGCTGTTTATCGCCATTGAGGTAAGGAGCGAGACGCTCTTTTACCCGCATCGCCAGCTCTCGTTCCAGGTATTCGATGTTGCCACCAGGAGGCAGATTGAAAGAATAGAAAAATCCGTCGATGGGTGCCCTGGGCATAAAGTCGGTTTTAGGCAGCATTAGACCGATAATAACCACAGAGCCCAACATCAGGGAGGCGACCCACCCTAGACGTTTGCTGTGGCTGTCGGTCAGCTGCATGATTTTAGCGGAGAGCTTGTCCCAGTAGCGCTGCAATGGGTCCTGGTGATCAACCTGTTTACTTAAGGCAAATTTGCTCACCAGAGGGACAATGGTAATGGCGCACAACATTGACGCCACCACCGCTACCGAGAGTGTCAGGGCCAGATCGGAAAATAACTGGCCTTCAATACCCTGCATGGTCAATATGGGTAAGAAGATAGCGACACTGGTTGCGGTAGAGGCAAACAGCGCCCCGGTGACTTGTGTGGCACCTTTTAACACCGCTTTTTTGTCTTCCAGCCCTTCGTTTTTTAACCGTACAATGTTTTCCTGAACGATGATGGCGGCGTCCAGCACCAGTCCTACCGCGAAGGCAATGCCCGCGAGAGAGATGACATTGATGGTGCGATCCATAAGATTGAGCGCTAAAAGTGCCAGCATCACGGAGAAGGGAATGCTCAGGGCAATGATGAACGTTGCTTTCCAGTTGCGTAGAAATAGCCACAAAATCGCGAGTGCCAGGATAACGCCCAGCCCCAGGTTACTTTTCACCAGGGTCAGTGCATTACGGATATGCAACGAGGAATCAAAGCTCAAATCGATTTGCAGACCGTGCGCAGCCAGCTCACCCTGATTGAGTTCTTGGATGGCGACATTGATTTCATCTACCAGAGCCACGGTATTGGCACCATTGTTTCTCTGGATGGTGATATAAAACGCCGGTGCACCGTTTCTCAGGGTGATGCCGTTCCTATCAGCCAGTGTACGTTCAACAACGGCAATATCGTTGAGGTGCACAGGCACACCGTCCACCTCGGCGATGATGAGCTGACCAATTTGCTCGATTTGGTATTGGCCAGCAAAGCGCACAGTATATTGACGTCGTCCCACATCGGCAAAACCACCAGAGCTGTCTGTTGCACCGGCCAGACGGTTGCGAATGGTATTGATGGATATCCCCAGCGCGGCAGCCTTGCGAGGATCAAAAGTGATACGTATTTGCTCGGGTCTGCTGCTGTTAAGATCAACCTGAGCGACGCCGTTGATCGCGGATAGGCGGGGTTCAATCCGATCTTCAATCAGCTTCTGGTAAACGGAAATATCGGTGACGGGGTTATCATCTGTGGTTCTCACCAGCAAGGAAGCCGCAGAGGCAAGACCACCCTGACCGCCACCTCCAGCACTGATAATCGGATCAAGTGCATCGACAGGCAAAGGTGGCGCCTGATTAAGACGATTAATCACCTCCAGCATGGCGGCCTGCATATCGGTGCCAACCTCATAGGTCAGCGTAATGTTACCAAATCCCCGTCTGATATTGGTTGAGGTCTCGACTACACCCGGCGCACTGCGAACCGCATTCTCCAGAGGTTCAATGATGACAGATTCCACTTCCTCCGGTGCGGCATTACGCCATCCGGAGGCAATATTAATCTGCGGCTGTTGAATATCCGGAATCAGCTGTATTGGCAGCGAAAACAGGGACATCATTCCGAACACCAATAACAGGGTCATGATCACTAACAGAGCGGCCGGATTTTTTATACTTGTTCGGGTCAGGTTCATAAACATGAATGCATTTTTCTGAAGTTGACAAGAGCCTAGCCTCAAAAGCGTTCGTTTCTATCACTTTGCGCTCACTGACTAAAATTCCGGGGTGAAAAATGGCGTGGTTAATACTCTGTTACAGGTAGCAATATCTGCGCGGTGTAGCGTTACATTTTCACTCTGGGTCACAGGGGGAGAGTGGCTGCAAAAAAGGACCGGGGAGATTGCTATGGGGAAAGGACGTATAGCTATCAGCCATCAGACATAAAAAATGCCGGTCAGTGACACTGACCGGCATTGTGAACACGTGATTGCCTTTAGGGCAGAGTGTTATTTTTTCAGCGGGTTAAATTTACGCTGAGCATGACCTGTGTACAACTGACGAGGACGACCAATTTTCTGGCCGGGCTGGCTCAGCATTTCGTGCCAGTGAGAGATCCAGCCTACAGTGCGTGCCAGGGCGAAGATACAGGTAAACATGTTGGTAGGAATACCAATGGCTTTAAGCACAATTCCGGAGTAGAAGTCCACATTCGGGAACAGCTTCTTCTCTTTAAAGTACGGATCACTGACAGCGATGCGCTCCAGTTCCATGGCCACATCCAGCAATGGATCCTTGATGTTCAGCTCAGCCAGCACTTCGTGACAGCTTTCACGCATGACTGTTGCACGGGGATCGTAGTTTTTGTAAACGCGATGACCAAAACCCATCAGGCGGAAGGGGTCATTCTTATCTTTAGCACGTTCAATGAACTCAGGAATACGATCCACCGAACCGATTTCCTCAAGCATGTTAAGGCACGCTTCATTTGCGCCGCCATGTGCCGGTCCCCACAAAGAGGCTACCCCGGCAGCAATACAGGCGTAAGGGTTGGCGCCTGAAGAACCTGCCAGTCTGACGGTTGAGGTTGATGCATTTTGCTCGTGATCGGCATGCAGTGTGAAAATGCGATCCATGGCACGGATAACCGCTTCACTGGATTTGTAGGGTTCAGCCGGAACAGAAAACATCATATTAAGGAAGTTTTCTGCAAAGGACAGTTCGTTGCGCGGATACACAAACGGCTGACCAACATTGTATTTGTAACACATGGCGACCAGCGTCGGCATTTTCGCCACCAGGCGATAGGCACTGCGAATACGTTGCTCCGGATCGGTGATATCCAGATCATCATGATAGAAGGACGCCATAGCGCCTACAGTGCCACACAGCATGGCCATGGGGTGAGCGTCCCGTCTGAAGCCACGGAAGAAATTATTTACCTGGTCATGAACCAGAGTATGGCGAGTGATGGTGTGTTTGAATTCAGCATATTGCTCGGCATTGGGTGCCTCACCGTGCAGCAACATGTAACACACTTCCAGATAATCAGCGTCGCGGGCCAAGTCTTCAATAGAGTATCCGCGATGTAGCAGCACCCCGTTGGCACCATCGATATAGGTAATATCCGATTCGCAGGAACCGGTCGCCATGAAGCCGGGATCGAAAGTGAAATAGCCATTAGCGCCTAGGGGTCTGACGTCGATAACGTCGTTACCTGCAGTTCCGGATAAAATAGGAAGTTCGATTTCCTTATCACCTACCTTCATGATGGCTTTTTGATCTGCCATAAGATGCTCTCCTTCAGATTGCTTCTGTGGTGTTTAATGGAAGTTTTCAGCTCTTTGCATACGCTGAGAAACGCTTGCCGGATTAACGGAAAATTCTCACATAGGCATAAAAAGTGCGGCTATTTGTACTGATATTAGCTGCTCAAGTCAATTTTAATGCGTTTTCGCTCGATATCTATTCAACTAAAGTCCAGTGTTATCGCCCCATCGTATGAGGCTATGCTGTACCGGTGTTAACAGCACCTAAGCGTAAACCAGTGTGTTTCATGTTTTTTACACCGGCATCGAAACAGCACCGCTGTGTTCGTTCGGTCACTGATCCCGACGGGCGTCTGTTGACTATTTTATCAGACAACAGGATGTTGTGAACAAAATGGCATGGACTGAAAAAACCACTGAGTGAATTTTGCGCGACTGATGTGTTTATATGCTGCCAGGGGCGGATTCCCTTGTAACAAAAATTGTAATTATGCATTTGGCTGGATATACTTTGCATCGTTTAAGTATCGGTGTTTGTAGCATTTTTTTAACAAATGGCATGTCACCACGTCACTCAAAAACGACGGCTTGAATCCTTAAGGTGTTAATCCAGCGCAAAGTCGGGTTAACAGCGATAAAAATTCAAACCCTACAGGGTAAAACGGGCAACAAATCGTGAAAAAACAAAGACCAGTAAATCTACAGCTTAATACGATTAGTTTTCCTCCTTCTGCTATTTCGTCCATCTTGCATCGGATCACCGGTGTCGCCATGTTTTTCGCTCTGATCTTTGTGATCTGGGCCTGGGCGGTATCAGTATCTTCTGCTGAGGGCTATGCGATGGTGGTGGAATGTATGAACGGTGTACTTGGCAAGGTGATTGCCATCGGTACCGCTTCAGCGTTTATTTATCATCTTCTTGGTGGTCTGCGTCATCTGGTGATGGACATGGGGCATTGGGAAGAACTGCAGTCCGGTGACCTCAGCGCTAAAGTTGTCATCGCCCTGTGGATCGTGCTGACGATAGTAGTAGGAGTCATACTGATATGATTACCAATCAGGCGAGTTTCAAGCGTGATGGTGTGCAGGATTACGTTTCCCTGCGTGCCACAGCCTTAATCATTACGGCCTTTGCGCTGTACATGCTTTGGTTTTTTGTTTCAACCCCAACTGTAACGTATGAAATCTGGCGGGATCTCTTCTCTGGTCTGGGCACAAAGGTGTTCACGCTGGCGGCATTGGTCAGCGTCATGATTCACGTGCGCATTGGTTTATGGCAGGTGCTGACCGATTACGTCAAGGCGCCGGGTTTGCGCGCGTCATTACAGTTTATTTTGAACCTGATGGCTTTCGTCTATGTGGCGGCAGGCCTGTTTGTACTGTGGGGTGTGTAAGTGACTATTCCAATTCGCGAATTTGATGCAGTGGTAATTGGTGCCGGTGGCGCTGGCATGCGTGCCGCGCTGCAAATTTCTCAGTCCGGTAAATCCTGTGCGCTGCTCTCCAAGGTTTTTCCGACCCGTTCTCACACCGTGTCGGCGCAAGGCGGTATTACCGTTGCGCTGGGCAATGCCCACGAAGATAACTGGGAATGGCACATGTATGACACGGTGAAAGGTTCTGATTACATCGGTGATCAGGATGCCATTGAATATATGTGTAAAAACGGGCCTGAAGCCATTATTGAAATGGAAAATATGGGCTTACCCTTCTCTCGTTTTGAAAACGGACGCGTGTATCAGCGTCCCTTCGGCGGTCAGTCCAAAGAATTTGGTGGTGAACAGGCTGCCCGGACTGCAGCCGCAGCAGACCGCACCGGTCATGCATTGTTGCACCTGCTGTATCAGCAGAATGTGAAGAACAAGACCAAAGTATTCAGTGAATGGTATGCACTCGACCTGGTTAAAAACCAGGACGGTGATGTGGTGGGTTGTACCGCCATCGATATCGAAACCGGTGAAGTGGTGTACTTCAAGTCCAAAGCCGTTGTGCTGGCGACCGGTGGCGCAGGCAGAATCTATGCCTCTACCACCAATGCGCACATTAATACCGGTGATGGCGTCGGTATGGCTCTGCGCGCGGGTGTCTCTTTGCAGGACATGGAAATGTGGCAGTTCCACCCTACGGGGATCGCCGGAGCCGGTACGCTGGTAACCGAGGGGTGCCGTGGTGAAGGTGGTTACCTGCTAAATAAAGACGGCGAACGCTTTATGGAGCGTTATGCGCCAAATGCGAAAGATTTAGCCGGCCGCGACGTTGTGGCCCGCTCGATGATGACCGAAATTCGTGAGGGACGCGGATGTGAAGGCCCCTGGGGGACACACATTAAACTTAAACTGGATCATCTGGGCAAAGAAGTGCTGGAATCCCGTTTGCCGGGTATCCTCGAACTTTCTCGTACCTTTGCGCATGTGGATCCGGTTAAAGAGCCAATTCCTGTTATTCCTACCTGTCACTATATGATGGGTGGTATCCCGACGAATGTAGATGGTCAGGCGCTCAGAGTTGATGAACAGGGTAACGATCAGGTGGTCAAAGGCCTGTTTGCCTGTGGTGAAATTGCGTGCGTATCTGTACATGGCGCAAACCGCCTTGGCGGTAACTCACTGCTGGATTTGGTGGTGTTCGGTCGTGCTACCGGAATGCACCTGGGTAAAGCGCTGGATGAAATCGGTGATCAGCGTGATGCCTCACAGAGTGATCTGGACGAAGCATTATCTCGCTTCAACCGCTGGGAAAGCTCAGAGGTGGGTAAAGGCGAAGATCCGGTGCAAATCAAAAAGGATATGCAGGAATGTATGCAGCTTAACTTCTCGGTCTTCCGTGAAGGGGATGCCATGGCCAAGGGTCTGGCAGAGCTGAAAGAAATCCGTGAAAGACTGCAACATGCTCGTCTGGATGATAAGAGTAACGATTTTAATACTCAACGCATCGAGTGTCTGGAGCTGGATAACCTGATGGAAACGGCGTATGCCACTGCTGTTGCGGCAAACTTCCGTACAGAAAGTCGTGGCGCTCACAGCCGCTTTGACTATCCGGATCGTGATGATGACAACTGGTTATGTCACAGCGTTTACCGACCTGAAGATGAATCAATGGTCAAACGTCAGGTTAATATGACACCCAAACTGCGCGAGGCCTTCCCACCGAAGGCCCGGACTTACTAGAGGAGCATAAGATGAAATTGAAGTTCTCAATTTATCGTTACAATCCAGATGTCGATAATGCCCCTCGCATGCAGGACTACGAACTGGAAGTGGAAGAAGGCCGCGACATGATGGTGCTGGACGCGCTGATCCTGTTAAAAGAGCAGGATCCTACTCTGGCCTTCCGTCGCTCTTGCCGTGAAGGTGTTTGTGGGTCTGACGGTGTTAACATGAACGGTAAAAATGGACTGGCCTGTATCACACCGTTGTCAGCATTAGGCAAAGGTAAAGTGACGGTGCGTCCACTGCCAGGTTTGCCTGTGGTGCGTGATCTGGTGGTGGATATGAGCCAGTTTTACACCCAGTATGAAAAGATTAAGCCTTATCTGATCAACAATGACACCAAGCCACCGGCAAGGGAATATCTGCAAAGCCCGGAAGAGCGTGAAAAGCTCGACGGTCTTTACGAGTGTATTCTTTGTGCGTGTTGCTCTACCTCGTGTCCGTCTTTCTGGTGGAATCCAGACAAGTTTATCGGTCCGGCTGGTTTGTTACACGCGTATCGTTTCCTGGCGGACAGCCGCGATACGGCAACCGAAGAGCGACTCAGTGAACTGGATGATGCGTTCAGTGTCTTCCGTTGTCACGGTATTATGAATTGTGTCAGCGTGTGCCCTAAAGGGTTGAATCCGACCAAAGCCATTGGTCAGATTAAATCCATGTTGTTACAACGCGCAGTGTAGTTGGGAGTTATCCGTCAGTGCCATGGCCTAACCAGCAGACTAGCGGATAAATGTATGTTGATAGCTGAATAGCCATCCGACATCGGGTGGCTATTTTCTTATATTTAAGGTGCCCCTATGGCAGTAGTGGCACTTGAAATATGGCACCATGGGTGCCAGTAACAATAGTTAATTCCTGTCTTAATGATTAAGGGACAAAAATGCTAGAAAGCGTGATGAAAGCATGGTGGGAATCATCTCACATGGCTGGTGGAAACGCTGCTTATATAGAAGAACTCTATGAAGCCTATCTGGATGATCCGAAGAGTGTTTCAGAGCAGTGGCGCGAAGTATTCGACCAGTTACCGAAAGTAAATGGTGTGGAGCTGGAGTCAAATCACAGCGAGATCAGGGAGCAGTTTCGCGCAATGGCGCAAATGGGGCCCATGAGTCGTGTCAGTGCAGCCCCCGCCGGCGCATCAGCCAGTGACCAGAAACAAGTCAAAGTGCTGCAGTTGATCAATGCCTTCCGCTTTCGTGGCCACCAACATGCCAACCTGGATCCCCTGGGGTTATGGAAACAGGAACGGGTCCGGGATCTTGAGCTTTCTCATCATGAACTGAGCGAGTCTGATTTCGATTCCAGCTTTAACGTGGGTTCCTATGCCATTGGCCAGGAAACCATGCCACTGGGAGAGCTGTTTAAGTCTTTGAATCGGACTTATTGTGGCTCTATCGGTGCAGAATACATGCACATCACGAACACCGAACAGAAACGTTGGTTGCAGCAGCGTTTTGAGTCGGTTCAGGCCCAGCCCACCTTCGAACGCGACACCAAAATTGGCATTCTCAAAGGCCTGGTTGCCGCCGATGGTATGGAAAAGTATCTCGGGTCTAAGTTCCCAGGTGCTAAACGCTTCTCACTGGAAGGTGGCGATGCGCTGATTCCCATGCTCAAGAATCTGATCAGTCATGCCGGCACAAACGGTGCAAAAGAAGTGGTTATCGGTATGGCGCACCGTGGCCGCTTAAATGTCCTGGTAAACGTACTGGGTAAGAATCCTTCGGTATTGTTTGACGAGTTTGCCGGTAAGCATGATGAGTCGCTGGGCTCGGGTGATGTGAAGTATCACGCCGGTTATTCATCTGACTTTGCAACGCCTGGTGGTAACGTGCACCTGGCCCTGGCGTTTAACCCATCGCACCTTGAGATTGTGAATCCGGTGGTGATCGGATCCGTGCGCGCACGTCTTGACCGTCGTGGCTGCAAAGATGGATCGGCGGTACTGCCCGTGACCATTCACGGTGACTCGGCCATTGCCGGTCAGGGCGTGGTGCAGGAAACCTTCAACATGTCACAGACGCGGGGCTTTGCCGTTGGCGGCACCGTACGCATTGTGATCAATAATCAGGTTGGCTTTACCACCTCCAAAATTGAGGACACCCGTTCTACGCAATACTGTACCGATATTGCCAAAATGGTGCAGGCACCGATTTTCCATGTGAATGCGGATGATCCTGAAGCGGTTGTGTTTGTCACCAACCTGGCGATCGATTATCGCAACACCTTCAAACGGGATGTGGTGATTGATTTGGTTTGTTACCGTCGCCATGGTCACAACGAGGCCGATGAGCCGAGTGCGACCCAGCCGGTCATGTACAAAAAGATTAAGAAGCACCCTGTTGCCCGTCAGCTCTATGCTGATCAATTGATGGCGGAAGGGATCATTGAAAAACACGAGGCCGAGAAGCTGGTCAGCGATTACCGTGCGGCGCTGGATCACGGGGCTTGCGTGGTGGATGAATGGCGCCCGATGACCGAGCATTCCGTAGATTGGTCACCTTATATTGGTCATGACTGGGATACCCAGTATGACGGTAAGCTGTCAGTTGAAAAAATTAAGGCGCTGGGCGAGCGTATCTGTCACTTCCCTGAAGAGTTTGCGCTTAACTCGCGGGTGAAAAAACTGTATCAGGACAGAGCGGCCATGATCGCCGGTGACAAAAAGCTGGACTGGGGTTGTGCAGAACTTCTGGCTTATGCCGCTATTGTCGATACAGGCAGTCGTATTCGTATCAGTGGTCAGGATTCAGGCCGAGGTACCTTCTTCCATCGCCATGCGGTATTGCATAATCAGGAAGATGGTCAGACCTACATGCCATTGCAGCATGTCTCAGATGAGCAGGGGCCTATTGAGATTTATGACTCTGTGTTATCTGAAGAAGCCGTTATGGCCTTTGAATATGGCTATTCCACAGCAGAGCCAGGGTGCCTGACAATCTGGGAAGCGCAGTTTGGTGACTTTGCCAATGGCGCGCAGGTTGTTATCGATCAGTTCCTCAGTTCCGGTGAGCACAAATGGGGCCGTCTGTGCGGTTTGACCCTGTTGTTGCCCCATGGATACGAAGGGCAGGGGCCAGAGCACAGTTCTGCCCGTCTCGAACGCTTCTTGCAGTTATGTGCTGATCACAACTGGCAAATTTGCGTGCCATCCACACCAGCACAGGTTTACAATATGCTGCGCCGGCAGATGGTGCGTCCAATGCGCCGTCCTCTGATTGTGATGTCGCCCAAGTCGCTGCTGAGACACGCGCAGGCGACGTCAACCTTAGAGGAACTCGCTGAGGGACAGTTTAAAAATGTTATCGGTGAAATTGACGATCTGGATCCTAAGAAGGTGAAACGGGTGGTCATGTGTTCCGGTAAAGTGTTTTACGATTTGCTCGATCAACGTCGTAAAAACGAACAGGATGATGTTGCCATTATCCGCATCGAGCAACTGTATCCGTTCCCCCATGACGAGATTGCAGAAGTCATCAAGCCCTATCAACATGTGAAAGATTGGGTATGGTGTCAGGAAGAGCCTCAGAACCAGGGGGCCTGGTACTGCAGTCAGCATCATTTTTATGCTGCTATCCCGGATGGGACAAAATTAACTTATGCAGGGCGCTCTGCATCTGCTTCGCCAGCCGTAGGCTATGTTTCATTGCACAATCAGCAACAAAAAGCGCTGGTTGATGATGCATTATCGATAAAGAAATAAAGGGACCACTATGACCATTGAAATTAAAGTTCCGGTATTGCCCGAATCCGTGGCGGACGCCACTATTGCCACCTGGCACGTTAAGCCGGGTGACAGTGTTTCCCGAGATCAGAATCTGGTGGACATTGAGACCGACAAAGTGGTTCTTGAAGTGGTCGCGCCAGCCGATGGCGTGATTGGCGAAATCATCGAAGAAGAAGGCGCCACGGTGGGCGCCGAGCAGGTCATTGGTAAGCTGGACGAAGGTAAGTCTTCAGGCTCAACATCTGACAAGAGCTCATCTGATGACGATGATAGCGATGGTGACGATAAAGACACCGAAAAGAAAACCGCGTCCACCAGCGGCAAGGGCGAGAACATGGAAATTAAGGTTCCTGTGTTACCCGAGTCAGTTGCCGATGCCACCATTGCCACTTGGCATGTAGAGCCTGGTGAGTCGGTGTCCAGAGATCAGAATCTGGTGGATATTGAAACCGATAAAGTGGTGTTGGAAGTGGTCGCCCCGGCAGATGGCTCAATTTCAGAGATTCTGGCCAAAGAAGGTGACACGGTTACCGCTGAAGAGGTGATTGCGAATTTCAGCGCCGGTGCCTCAGGTTCTGGCGCATCAAAAAGCAGCAAACAGGAAGAGAAGTCTGAAGCCGAGTCTGAGGAAGGGAGCAGCGATGCACTCAGCCCCTCGGTTCGTCGTTTGTTAGCCGAAAAAGGTGTGGATGCCGCGAAAGTTAAAGGGACCGGCAAAAACGGCCGTATCACTAAAGAGGACGTTGAAAAGTATCTGAAATCAGACAATACGTCTGGTGACAAAGCCTCAGGTGAACAGGCGACACCTGCTGCGGTAGCCGGTACCGCTGACCGTACCGAAAAACGCGTACCGATGACACGCTTACGTAAGACGATTGCCAATCGCTTGCTTGAGGCGAAGAACTCTACAGCAATGCTGACCACCTTCAATGAAGTGAATATGAAGCCGGTAATGAGTCTGCGCAAACAGTATCAGGAAGCGTTCGAGAAGCGCCACGGTGTGCGTTTAGGCTTTATGTCGTTTTATGTTAAGGCCGTTGTCGAAGCCCTCAAGCGCTTCCCTGAGGTGAATGCTTCTATTGACGGTGATGACATCTGCTATCACAACTATTTTGATATCTCTATGGCGGTTTCTACCCCACGTGGACTGGTGACACCGGTGCTGCGGGATTGCGATCAGTTGTCCATGGCCGATATTGAGAAAGGGATCAAGGATCTGGCCATCAAAGGCCGTGACGGTAAGCTGTCGATGGCCGACCTGCAGGGAGGTAATTTCACCATTACCAATGGCGGTGTGTTTGGATCATTGATGTCAACGCCCATTATCAACCCGCCACAAAGCGCTATCCTGGGCATGCATAAGATCCAGGATCGCCCCATGGCGGTGGACGGCAAGGTAGAAATTCTGCCAATGATGTATCTGGCATTGTCTTATGATCACCGCATCATCGATGGTAAAGAATCGGTGGGCTTTTTGGTGACCATCAAAGAATTGCTGGAAGATCCCACACGTCTGTTGCTGGACGTGTAACGAAGTGAGTGATGTTGCTGGTGCAGCATCACCTAAGAACAGGCTCTGCTATGGTTAGTTGTAGCAGAGCAGCGTGCTTAGTTCGCTGATTGTTCTAAGTGCACGCGGTTTAATTCAGTTGCTATTAGGCCGCGAACTGGGGGGGACCCCGCGAGCCGGCGCTGGTGCCGGATAACCCGCCGGAATGTGAATTTCGGTAAATTCTTACTGCATATGCAGTTTTTCGCAAAAAACGGAAAGAACACCATGAACTTGCATGAATATCAGGGCAAAAAACTCTTTGCCGAATATGGTTTACCCGTTTCCGAAGGGTATGCTGCTGAGACTCCTCAGGCAGCAGTAGAAGCCGCAGAACGTATCGGCGGCAGTGAATGGGTGGTGAAATGCCAGGTGCACGCCGGTGGCCGTGGTAAGGCCGGCGGTGTCAAGCTGGTAAAAACCAAAGATGAAATTCGTCAGTTTGCTCAGCACTGGCTGGGTAAAAATCTGGTCACATATCAGACCGATGAGCATGGCCAACCGGTTAACAAAATCCTGGTTGAGTCCTGTACCAATATTGATAAAGAACTTTATCTGGGTGCAGTAGTGGACCGTGCCACTCGTCGTATTGTCTTTATGGCGTCTACTGAAGGCGGTGTGGAGATTGAGAAAGTTGCTGAAGAAACACCTGAGAAAATCCTCAAGGCAGCGGTTGATCCGCTGGTAGGTGCGCAACCTTATCAGGCCCGCGAAATTGCCTTTAAACTGGGTCTTGAAGGGGTTCAGGTTAAACAGTTCACTAAAATCTTCATGGGTCTGGCAAAGATGTTTGAAGAGCTGGACGTGGCACTGATTGAAATTAACCCGCTGGTCATTACCAGTGATGGTGATCTGCACTGTCTGGATGCCAAGCTGGTTATCGACAGCAACGCGCTGTACCGTCAGCCTAAAGTCCAGGATATGCATGATCCGTCTCAGGAAGATGCTCGCGAAGCGCAGGCCGCCAAGTGGGAACTGAACTACGTTGCACTGGACGGTAATATCGGCTGTATGGTTAACGGTGCAGGCCTTGCTATGGGTACTATGGACATCGTTAAACTGCATGGCGGCGCGCCGGCTAACTTCCTTGATGTAGGGGGCGGTGCCACTAAAGAGCGTGTGACCGAGGCCTTTAAGATTATCCTGTCTGACAGCAATGTTCAGGCTGTATTGGTGAACATTTTTGGCGGTATCGTGCGTTGTGACATGATTGCTGAAGGTATCATTGGTGCGGTTGAAGAAGTTGGCGTCAATGTACCGGTTGTGGTGCGCCTGGAAGGTAACAATGCTGAACTGGGCACACAGAAACTGGAAGAGTGTGAACTGAATATTATTGCCGCTACCAGTCTGACCGATGCAGCTGAGAAAGTGGTAGCCGCAGCGGGAGGTGCAGCATGAGCGTCTTGATTGATAAAAACACCAAAGTGATTTGCCAGGGCTTTACCGGCGGTCAGGGAACATTCCACTCTGAACAGGCCATTGCTTATGGCACACAAATGGTTGGTGGTGTAACGCCCGGCAAAGGCGGTACTGAGCATCTTGGTTTGCCTGTCTTTAACACCGTGCGTGAAGCTGTTGAAGCAACAGGTGCAACGGCCTCTGTTATTTATGTACCAGCGCCATTTTGTAAAGACTCGATTGTTGAAGCGGCAGATGCCGGTATCGAACTGATCGTATGTATTACGGAAGGTATTCCCACCATCGATATGCTGTATGTAAAAGAGTATATCGCGCAAAAAGGTGTGCGCATGATTGGTCCAAACTGCCCGGGCGTGATCACACCCGATGAGTGCAAGATTGGTATCATGCCAGGTCATATCCACAAAGCCGGTAAGGTTGGCATTGTGTCCCGCTCAGGTACCTTGACTTATGAAGCCGTCAAGCAAACGACCGATGAAGGCTTTGGCCAGTCTACCTGTGTAGGCATCGGTGGCGATCCAATCCCGGGCTCTAACTTTATCGACATTCTCGAGCTGTTCGAGAAAGATGCCAAGACAGAAGCCATTGTTATGATTGGTGAGATCGGTGGTACCGCAGAAGAAGAAGCGGCAGCTTACATTAAGGATCACGTCACTAAGCCTGTGGTATCTTACATCGCCGGTGTAACGGCACCTCCAGGTAAGCGTATGGGCCATGCCGGTGCGATTATCTCTGGTGGTAAAGGAACCGCTGATGAGAAATTCAAGGCGCTGCAGGATGCTGGTGTGACGACCGTGCGTTCACTGGCAGACATTGGTAAAGCATTGCGCGAAGCGACAGGTTGGTAATCATCACCTGAGTGTGAAACGCCAAAAAACCCGCTTCGGCGGGTTTTTTTATGCGTGTATCGTCCCTGATACTCACCCGATTCGCGGGTTCACTAAAGCCGTCCTAAAGTTCTCCCGGAATTTGAATGTTCCCTGGCCGGGAACACGAGAAAGTGCGCAGTGCTCTTTGATAAAATTAAACGATCACGTTGATGAAGTTTTAAAAACATGGTTTTAGGTACATTCACCGGTAATGTCTTGTTGTTCGTCTTTATGGTGGTTGCAGGACTGACCAGTTAACAGCATACTGAGGAATGTTAATGAAACGTTAAGGAGACAGGCCAATGCCATCAACGACACACGCAGGATTTCGCTATTCCCTTATCACTCTGACAATGCTGGGGCTTACCGGTTGTCTGGGAAGTGACAGCACTGAGTTGCCAACACCCACGCCACCGCCCACCGGCGCACCTGCACCGGCCCCGGAGCCTGAGCCTTTACCCGAGCAGCCTGAGCTCAGTACCTTTGCACCTGACGGCGAGCCCGTTGCCGCCAGCATTACCTGGACGGATTATGGTGTGCCCTATGTTAAAGCCGATAACCTGGAAGGACTGGGATATGGTGTGGGCTATGCTTTTGCGAATGACAATATCTGTATTCTGGCTGACCAAATCATTAAGTTTAACGCGCAACGTTCACGGTTTTTTGGTCCTCACACACCCGGTACACAAGACAATGCCAACCTGATAAACGATTTTGGTTTCAAGGCGTTGGGGATACGCGACAATGCCGAGCAGCAGTATGATGACATGTCTGAACAAACCCGAGCACTGCTTGAGGGATATGCGCAGGGGTACAATGAATATCTCTCTACCACAGGGGTGAGTAATATAGATCCCGGATGTGCCGGACAGCCCTGGGTACAGCCAATCAGTGCCGTGGATTTGCTCACCTATGCTCAGGGGGTTGCACTGTTGCCTGGCGCCAGTAATTTTGTCGGCGCCATGTTTATTGCAGCCCCTCCGGGGCAGTCCTTTGCCCCTGTACCTGCGGCCGCAGGTCAGCTCCCGGATTCGATGAAGTTTGATGTGCAGGTTAATGGTATTCCTGATCCTAATCCCACAGAAGCCGGGTCAAATGGGTGGGCATTGGGTAAAGACCTCACTTCGAACGGGCAGGGGATGTTGCTCGCTAACCCTCATTTTCCCCATACAGGCAATCAGCGCTTTTGGCAGTTTGGTACGGAAATCCCCGGACAGCTGAAAGTGGTGGGCGGCTCACTATCGGGCATGCCCGGCATTATCAATATTGGTTTCAATGAGCATGTGGCCTGGACCCATACCTTCTCGACAGCCGATCACTTTGTTTTACACCGTTTGAACCTGAATCCGGCGGATGCTTCGGGTACCAGTTATATGATCGATGGCGAGCCGGTGGATATGACCAGCAAAACCATACAAGTGGAGGTGGCAGTGGCACCTGGTGTCACCACAACGCTACAAAAAACCAGTTATTACAGCGAGTTTGGCCCGCTCATTGTCGTGCCGGGAGCGCTGCCCTGGGGCACCGACTTTACCGGTGAGAAGGTGGCGTTTGCCATTAAAGATGCCAATTTGCCCAATTTCGATATTTTCGATCACTGGTTGGGGTTAAACCGTGCCCGCAATATCGAAGAGTATAAAGAGGTATTCCAGCAACGCACCGGTATTGTGTTTAACAATGCGATGGCCACAGACAAGGATGGCAATGCTTTTTATATCGACGGTTCTTCTGTGCCCAATTTGTCAGAAGAGGCGGTAAGTGCCTGGTCATCAGACGTGTTTTATCAGAGTTTCAGTCAGGAAGCGGGATTGCCCATCGTGCCGGGTAACTCCAGTTTATACCTTTCCCAGGGCACCATGGGGTACGAACGTGCACCTAAATTGTCACGCACGGACTTTGTGCAAAACTCCAATAACAGCTATTGGCTGACCAACCCCGCTGAGCCTATTACCGATGTGCCGCTACTGTATGGCACCACCAATACACAGCAGACATTGCGCTCGAGAATGGGGCAGAAGATGCTGGCCGAAGGTGGTTCCGATAATGGGTTATTTACCCTCGCGGATCTGCGCGATGCGCTGACTAATAATCGCAATTATCTGGGTGAAGCAATCCTTGATAGCCTACTGGCAGCCTGTACCGCCAGAGGAGATGAAGGCGTACTGGTCGACGGACAGAGCGTCAGTATCGCACCTGCCTGTGATGCACTGGCTATGTGGGATGGGCGTATGAACCTGGACAGTGCCGGGGCCATGATGTTCCGTGAATTTGCGACGGAGTTTGCCAATGATCCGCAATGGCAGGTGCCATTCAATCCGCAGGATCCGGTCAACACCCCAAGAGATATCAAAGTTAACGAAACGGTTATGCAGCAACTGGCTGTGGCCATGCTGAGAATTCAGAACGCCGGACTGGAGGTGGATGCCACATTGGGCGAAGTACAGTTTGTGGAACGCAGTCTGCCTGATGGTAGTGCCTCCGGGATACGTTTGCCCTGGGCCGGTGCCAATAATGTGGAAGGGGGCTTTAATGTGTATCGCTCCAACATGGCAAATGATGGTCTGATTCTGCCTCGCCATACCTATCCGCTGTTGCCGGGCTCACAATTGAGTGAAGAGGGGCAGGGTTACCATATTACTTATGGTTCAAGCTGGAAGTTTGTGATGGCGTTTACAGAACAGGGGCCGCAGGCAGAAGGCATTCTGACCTATTCACAATCCAGAAATCTGTTTTCCGACCATTACTCAGATCAGACGCAATTGTATTCTCAGCAACCGCAGCTAAGGCCGATTCACTTTACCACAGAGGATATTGAAGCCAATGCGATTAAGACGCTGACCTTAAGTTCACAAGAATAATGTATAAAGGTTAAGCATTTATAAAAAACGCCGGTTGTCAGACCGGCGTTTTGTTTTCAGCTGAGAGCTGCTGGCGGCAAGCATGCGGTGCTCTGACGAAAATTAACTGTTACAATCGGCGTTTTGTTTCTTTATGCACTGTTATAGGGGTTCAGATGGCCGAGACTGATGTGCGTCCGTCCAATTTTATTCGTCAAATAATCGACAAAGATCTGGCTGAAGGTAAGCACCAGCAGATCCACACCCGTTTCCCTCCGGAGCCAAACGGTTACCTGCATATTGGCCACGCCAAATCCATTTGCCTGAATTTCGGTTTGGCAGAGGATTATCAGGGGCTGTGCAATTTGCGCTTCGACGACACCAACCCGGAGAAGGAGAACATCGATTTTGTTAATTCGATCAAAGACGATGTTCACTGGTTGGGTTTTGACTGGCATGGTTCAGAACGATACTCATCGGGGTATTTTGAACAACTGCACGGCTTTGCCATTGAGTTGATTGAGAAGGGGCTGGCCTATGTGGATTTTTCTGCCCAGGACAAAATGCGGGAAATGCGGGGTACGCTCAAACAACCTGGCGTGAACAGTCCTTATCGTGATACATCGGTTGAAGAAAACCTGACTCACTTTGAAAAGATGACCGCCGGAGAGTATCAGGAAGGGCAGTGCGTACTGCGTGCTAAGATTGATATGGCGTCTCCTTTTATGTGCATGCGTGATCCGGCCATTTACCGGGTTCGCTTCGCCCACCATCACCAGACCGGTGACAAATGGTGCGTGTATCCTATGTACGACTTTACCCACTGTATCTCTGATGCCATTGAGGGGATCACGCATTCTCTGTGTACCCTGGAGTTTCAGGATAACCGACGGCTGTATGACTGGGTGCTGGATAACATCACCATTGATGCCAGACCCAGGCAGTATGAGTTTTCCAGGCTGAATCTTGAGTACACTGTGCTGAGCAAGCGAAAGCTAATTCAACTGGTTAGTGAGAAACATGTGGATGGCTGGGACGATCCTCGCATGCCAACCATTGCAGGACTGCGTCGTCGTGGCTATACCCCTGCGTCCATTCGCGAATTCTGTAAGCGCATTGGCGTGACCAAAATGGACAATATGGTGGAAATGGGGGTGCTTGAATCCTGTATCCGTGATGATCTTAATCAGCATGCCGCCAGAGCGATGGCGGTATTGGACCCGGTTAAAGTGGTCATCGAAAACTACCCGCAAGATAAAACCGAGATCCTGACCGCGCCGAATCATCCTTCTGATGAGTCCATGGGGACGAGAGAAATACCCTTTAGCCGCGAGCTTTACATCGAACGCGAAGATTTCCGTGAAGAAGCGAATAAGAAGTTCAAGCGTCTGGTGCTGGGCAAAGAGGTGCGTCTGCGCAATGCCTTTTTCCTCAAAGCCGAGCGCGTGGATAAGGATGAACAGGGCAATGTTCAGACCATTTATTGTACCTACGATGCGGACACCCTGGGTAAAGATCCGGCAGATGGCCGCAAAGCCAAAGGCGTGATTCACTGGGTCAGTGCTGAACATGGCGTACCGGCAGAAATACGCCTCTATGATCGCTTGTTCAAAGTACCTAACCCGGCGGCTGAGGAGAACCTCACACAAAGCCTGAATCCTGACTCACTCAGCATTGTGGAGGGTGTTGTCGAACCGAGTCTGGTGGATGCTGAACCGGGTAAAGCGTTGCAATTTGAGCGTATTGGGTATTTCTGCAAAGACAAGCACGCCAGTAACCTGGTATTCAACCGTACTGTCAGTTTGCGGGATACCTGGGCGAAGATAGAAGGACAGTGAAACAGGTATCCGTTTTCAGAAGTCAGTTATCAGTGAAAACAGATCGTCAGAAGCGTGCCTTAGCAGGCACGCTTCTGACGATTGGCTGCTACTTCGGCTGTGCGTCCAGGCTTTGACCACTGATGTCTTTGCTCTGATCACTCATCAAATAAAGGTATACCGGCATAATCTCAGCCGGGGTCCTGAGCTTCATCGGATCTTCTCCCGGGTAAGCCTTAGCGCGCATACTGGTGCGTGTGGCCCCGGGGTTGATACAGTTAAAGCGCAGACCGCTGGACGAATACTCATCCGCCAGGACCTGCATCATGCCTTCGGTGGCAAACTTGGAGATGGCATACGTTCCCCAATACGCCCGTCCCTGACGACCCACTCCCGAGGACGTAAAGACCACTGAGGCCGTTTCACTCAGAAGCAGCACTTCCAAAAGAGCTTGTGTCATAAAGAATTCACTGTTGAGGTTAACCTGCATCACGTGTTGCCATTCCTCTACAGGGATTTGTGCAAAG
Organism: Lacimicrobium sp. SS2-24; assembly: GCF_002201535.1. GTDB lineage: Bacteria > Pseudomonadota > Gammaproteobacteria > Enterobacterales > Alteromonadaceae > Lacimicrobium. The sequence goes on from NZ_NIWW01000001.1 coordinate 45,984, forward strand.
GGGCGCAGGTTACCTAACACACTGGCATTGTGCAGCAAACCATCGAGCCGCCCGAACTGCTCTTTAATGGTCTGTGCCAATTGCTGGTAATGAGTCGGGGTGGCGCCATTGAGATCCAGTGGCACAATGGCCGGCTCTTTGCCCTGCTCAGCAATAATCGTATCGTAAACGGCTTCCAGTTTTTCCACCGTACGGCCAAGTAAAATCACCTCCGCACCGTGTCTGGCAAACTGCAAGGCAGCTTCCTTACCAATACCGTCCCCGGCTCCGGTGACGAGTATCACTTTGTTTTCTAATGCATTCTCTGTAACGTGGTATGAAGACATAAGGGTAGATGGCTGATTTACGATGGTGAGGATTCTAGCATCTAATGTGCAGGTTGTGGGGGCAATTCTTGTGCAAGAATTTTTGTCACAAGCGATTAACAAATCTTTGCAAAAGGCTAGCAAAGTCAATAATATTGCAGTAACTTTAACTGGTCGTACATGTTGGTGAAGCCCGCACTGGTTAAGTCATATACGCCCTGGGTGGAACAAAAACAAAAACAGGATTTTGGGGAGACACAATGAAGAAACTAATAATAAGCGCAACAGTCGCAGCCGCTATGGGGCTCTCAGGCTGTGGCGGTGAAGACACGCTTAACGATGTCAGGAATGAAGCTAGTCAGGATCCTGCTAAACCCTTCGCCCGGGTGGTATTTGATCCTGCTACCAGCAATCTGAATATTCCCAATGATCTGTTGATGATTCCTAACGGGAGCTTTTTTGATTTTACTCTCAATACCGAGGGTGATGCGCCGTTTGATCCGGCCAATCCTCGCCATGCACTGAGTGCACTGGATGGATGGTCGACTCATCATCCTTTTCAGATTCAGGTTACCATGCCTGACGGTGTTGCCTTGGATGCACAATCTGCCGGTGCCGGCGCTATTCGTTTATATGAAGCGACTCAGGCATTAGAAGGCGACAGTGCCGTTTGCCAGGGCATTGCCGCACAGGCCGCAGCGCCGGGTTTGCCCTGTGAACTGGGAACTGAACTGACCTGGGGTGTGGATTTTGTCACTCAAGTGAGTGATGCAGAAGCCGGCACCATTAGTGTGGTACCACTGAAGCCTTTAAAAGCCGCGCAGGGTTACATGCTGGTGGTAACGGATGAGTTAATGGACAATGAGGGGCGCTCTGTGCGGGGCTCAACGACTTGGGAGCTGGTCAGACAGAATCCGGAAACCAATCCTCTTGGCTCTGCTGAGCAAAAGCAGCTTCAGAATATTATTAACTTTTTTATGACTCTGCTGGGTGGTGAAGGCTTTGCCCGTGAAGATATTTCCTATGCAGCCTATTTCTCCACGCAGTCAGCCGGAACAGTGTTGTCCACGGTAAAACAGCTGCAGATTGGTCAGTTCGCACAGGCCTTCGGTGCAGCCCTTGCCGGCGGTGCCGACCAGGCAACTGCATTACAACAAGCTGCACAATATCTGCCCGTGATCCCGGTAACAGAAGCGCCGGTGGCGGATGCGTTTAGCGCCGTTGCACCCGGTGTGCTCGGGGCAGAAACCTGGGCCCAATTGCAGGCGCTGGGGCTGGACAGTTGTGCTGGACTCGCGGCGGGCATGTCAAATGCTAATGCCCAGATTGCCGGTACCGCACAGCAAGTGTTTGGTCAGCTGGGTGCGTTTTGTGCCGCCAGCCTCAAGCAAGGCTCTATCACATTGCCTTATTACCTGAGCACTACAAACCCTACGGGTGACTGGTGGCGTGCTGCCTGTACCAATGGCGCGATGTTGCAGCTGTTAGGACAGGAGCAGGTAGCCGCGCTGATTTCACAGGGGCAGGTCGGGGATAATAATCTTTTCTGTCAACAGGCTTCAGGTGGGCAGTTAGTAGACTTGGATTTGAGTGTGCTGGGTATTGATGATCCGCGTCACCTGACCAAGGTTAACCCGATTCCTCAGGCCCAGAGTGAACAGAACATCGAGGTACAGATTACAGTACCGGATCCCTCCTATGCCAATATGATTAATGCGCAACTGGGACAACCTTCCATTGCAAAACCAGACGCAGGCTGGCCGGTTGTGATCCTGCAACATGGTATTACATCGAAGAAACAAGACATGTTGGCGGTAACGGGTGCCTTATCGTTGGCCGGATTTGCGACGGTGGCTATTGATCATCCCTTACATGCCAGCCGTGGCTTTACCATTGATGGTGAAGCAGTGAATGCCTCAAACGGGTTTGGTGGCAGTGCGACAGATTATCTGAACCTGTCCAGCTTACTCACCGCCAGAGACAATGTGCGTCAAAGTATCGCCGACATTATGGGGCTGAGACTGGGCTTGAACGCGGTTGTTGATACTACCGGTGGAAGCGTAGACCTGGATGGAAGCAACGTTTCCTTTATGGGCCATTCATTAGGCGCCATTACCGGTACGGCAGCTGTCGGGCTGGCAAATAGCAGTTTAGGCGGCCAGTTGGCTAACTTTGATAGTATGTACGCCATGAATGCTGCGACGCTGGCTAATCCGGGCGGCGGTATTGCGGGCTTCCTGCTTGAATCGGAAGCGTTCTCGCCGCTGATTAAGGCGTCCCTGCTGTCTGAGGCACTGCCTGAATTTTCGCAGGCGCTGCAACAGTATATGCAGGCCAATGGTATTGCTGAGGTGACACCTGAGTTGCTCACGGCGTTTTATCCGGTGTTTGAATCTCAACTGAGTGCAGAACAGTTAGCGGCGGCCAATGCAACGTTCTCTGAGTTTACCTTTGCGGCACAAACGGTCATTGATGCCGGTGACCCAAATAACTATGGAGCAATGATAGGCGCCAACACGCCTGTTCATATGTTACTGGTTGTGGGCGACGGCAGCGAAATGAACCCGCCAGATCAGGTTGTTCCGGTGCAAACCAGTCTGCCACTGGCAGGCGGCCTGCCACTGGCGCAGCAGATGGGACTGCCAAGTGTCAACAGCACGACTCAGGGCAGTGGCGTAGTGAGCTTCCTGGCCGGTACACACAGTTCCATTCTGGATCCAGGTCCGAGTGCGGCCGTCACCACAGAAATGCAGCGTCAGCTGGCAACATTTATGGCGACTAAGGGCAGCACCATTCTGGTTACCGATACGTCGGTGGTGGCTCAGTAAATAACGTTTAAGTCGTAAAAATAAAGCCAGATCCTATGCAGGGTCTGGCTTTTTTATTGGTAATAAGGGCACAAACACAAGCAACAGGCTGGCCGTTCTTCAGCCGTTAAGCGAAGTGTCTGTCATGAATATCAGCGCTGTTCGTTTCAGGCGGCGCAGAGCAACGATTGAATACCGTATTATTGGCCTTATTATATTCACTGGCTTTTTGACTAAATGGAGTGTCAACCTTGGAATTTTTATATGAGTACGGCTTATTTGCGGCTAAGGCCATTACGCTGGTTGTGGCGTTACTGCTGGCTGTGGGTGGAATTGTAGGTCTGGCGAGCAAACAAAAGCAGCGAAAAGGTGAACTGGAAATTAACTCCATTTCAGAGCGTCTTGATGAGTTGAAAGAACAGGCGAATCAGCTGCTGCTGGATAAAGATGAAGTTAAAAAGCTTCAAAAAGAAGAGAAAAAACGCAAAAAAGCAGAGAAAAAATCTGCCGAAAAACCTTCCACAAACCTCTTTGTGGTGGATTTCAAAGGCTCGATGGATGCCCATGAAGTGGACTGTCTCAGAGAAGAGGTGACAGCCATACTCTGTGTCGCTAAGCCTGAGGACCAGGTATTAGTGCGCCTTGAGTCAGGCGGTGGGGTGGTGCACGGATATGGTCTGGCCGCATCACAGCTGCAGCGTTTACGCGATGCTAATATTCATCTGACCGTGGCCGTTGACAAGGTGGCCGCCAGTGGCGGTTACATGATGGCCTGTGTTGCCGATAAGATTATCGCCTCTAAGTTTGCCATTATCGGCTCAATTGGCGTCATTGCTCAGCTACCCAACTTCAATAAGCTGCTTAAGAAGCACGATATTGACTGGGAACAGCACACGGCCGGGCAATATAAGCGAACGCTGACTCTGTTCGGGGAAAACAATGAGGCCGGACGGCAGAAATTTCGTGATGAGCTTGAGCAGGTACATGGCCTGTTTAAAGACTTTGTGGCCGAACACCGTCAGGAACTGGATCTGGATAAAGTGGCGACCGGCGAGTATTGGTATGGGATTCAGGCCAAGGAAATGAAGCTGGTTGATGCGTTGAGCACCTCAGATGATTATCTGCTCAGTGCCAATCAGACCCATAAAATCTATCAGGTAAAATACAGCCTGAAGAAAAATCTCATGGATAAATTTGGTAAAGCCGCGAGCATCGCCATTGAATCCACCATCGGCCGCTTATGGCAAAAGTCCCAGCATCCTGGGGTCTAAGCTGTCAGTAATCAGCTGTCAGTTATCAGTGTTTGCTGACGACTGATAGCTGAAGACTGACACGTGCTCCTGTTTATTTATTCTTTTCAAAGTGCTCAAAGTCGACATCTTCTTCTCGACTGCCGGCATCGATATCATTAAAGCGAGCCTCGTCAAGTTCACCTTCACTCTTGGCGACAATAGTGGCAACAGTACAATCACCGGTCACATTCACTGCTGTACGGGTCATATCCAGTAATCTGTCTACACCGATAATCAGAGCGATCCCCTCTACAGGGAGTCCTACTTGTTGCAGCACCATGGCCAGCATGATCAGCCCCACGCCCGGCACACCAGCGGTGCCAACAGAAGCCAGTGTGGCGGTCAGAATTACCATGAGATAATCCGTGACAGACAGGTCAACCCCATACACCTGCGCAATAAAGACCGTCGCTACTCCCTGCATGATCGCTGTGCCATCCATATTGATGGTGGCGCCCAGTGGAATGGTAAAAGATGACACTGAATTACTGATACCCAGCTTATTTCTTGCCGTTTCCAGTGTCACCGGCAGGGTCGCACTGCTGCTGGAGGTACTAAAAGCAAACAGCGCGGCATCGCGCATCTTGCGCAGCAGCATTACCGGGTTCATACCTGAAAGCAATTTCAGGATGATCGGATAGGTCACCAGACCATGTATGGCCAGCACAAAGAGCACCAGGAAGAAGTATTTAATCAGGCTGGCGAAGGTATCAAATCCTATGGTAGCCGCCAGCTTGGCCATCAGGGCAAAGACACCATAGGGTGCCAGGTTCATCAGAATCGTTACCAGGCGCATTACCACTTTGTTGAGGTCTTCAAAGACTTTCCCCAGTCTGTCACCGGCACTGCCTGCCATCGCCATGGCAACACCAAAGAGCACTGCAAATACTATAATTTGCAGCATATTACCCTCCGCCATCGCATTAATGGGGTTGGTGGGGAACATATTAATAATGACTTCCGCTAATGAAGGCGCTTCACTGGCAGTAAACTCAGCTTCTGTTTCCAGGTTAATACCTTCGCCGGGTGATACCAGGATCGCGAAACTGATGGCAAGGGTAATGGCTATGGCGGTGGTCAGCAGGTAAAGGCCGATGGACTTTCCGCCCATTCTGCCCAACTTACTTGGTTCGGAAAGATTGCAGGTGCCACATACCAGAGAAATGAACACCAGGGGTACAACCAGCATCTGCAAACTGGCGATAAATATCTGACCTATAACGTTAAATATACCATCGACTAGAAGTGCATACGTTGAAACGTTAAGCCCGAATACCCCAAACGTAAAATCTCCGCTATCATCAAACAAGGTTCGCAGAAGGATTCCGGTAAGTATTCCGGCTAACATGCCGAAAAAGATTCTTGTGGTTAAGCTGTGTTTTTTATCAGGGGTTGCCATAGAGTTTCCGGTTATTGTTCTTATTAGCGGCTAAGACTAACAAGTTTGATGGGTAAGCTGAACTGAAAAAAATGACAATGGGTTCAGATTTCCCACATTAAATAAAAAAGGGAGAAGAGAATGAAATCAACGCTAAGGGCCACGTTAGCGGGCCTGCTCAGTCTGGCGATGGTTGCCTGTGGTGGCGGTGGTTCTGTTGAAAGAGAAGGCTCAGATAACGGAACAGGAGGTTCTGGTTCGGGACAAACTGCCACCATTAGCATCAGCTTTGAGGTGCTTGACTCAGCAGGTAATACAGTGGATACCAACGAGCAACAGCTTTCGGCCTCTGATCCCTGGACCATTCAGGCGACCGTTACCGAAGATGGCACGGCCCAGGGAGGTGAGTTAGTCACCTTTACTCTGCCTGTCGCTGGCTATGCCACGTTGTCACCGGATAGCGGCACGGCCACGACCAATAATGATGGGGTGGCGACTATCGACATTATGGCAGGAGAGGTAGCCGGTGGATTCAGTGTGGTCGCAACTGTATCAGGGGATGAAGAGTTTGTGCTTAACCTCACTTCCATGGGCGATGGTTCGGTGGCGGACGAGCAACCGGCATCGCTGGAAGTCTATGCCGAAGATCTGCAACTGGGTTCTTCAGGCTCGGGAGAAGCAGTGATCATCGCTTCCATCAAAGATGAGAACAATCTTGCGATGGAAGGTTTTGCCATTGCGTTTTCATCTGATTCTGGTTTGTTGGTGGTAAATGATGATGTGACCTCAGCCGATGGCACAGCCAGAGCCACGCTGAGAACACCTAATAACCCGGAAAACCGCGATATTAGGGTAACAGCCTCACTGGCAGGCATGTCTTCATCGGTTGTGGTGAGGGTTGTTGGTACGGAAGTCAGTATCAGTGGAACCCGCTCCGTGACAGTCAATGCCTCATCGACACTAACGGTGTCACTGACCGACTCTGAAGGTAATCCGATTGCGGATCGGGCGGTGACCCTGTCGGCTGCAGATAACAGCAGGCTCAGTGCTGTCAATGGCCGACGTGACGACAACAATGCGCTAGTGGTTGATACCAACGTTAACGGTGTGGTTACGGTGAGCTACGAGTCGGCTGCGTCTGGCACCGATACCGTGCTTGCATCTGCACTGAATGCTTCTGGCAGCTTTGATATCGTGATTCAGGAAGATGATTTTAGCTTTACCAGCTTGCCAGATGCAGATGTTCCGCTCAATGAAACGGCAACCTTAACCATTACCTGGTTACAGGATGGCAGCCCTGTAGCCGGTGAACAGGTTTCACTGACAACGTCACGGGGCACAGTGACCTCGGCGAATCCTGTTGTGACCAATGCCTCAGGGCAGGCAACGTTTTCCCTGGAGTCAAATAATGCGGGAATTGCGTCAATAACGGCTACAGGAAATGATGGAAGTGGCAGTGAAGTGACCGTTGCAGCTGAAGTGAATTTCGTTGCGACTGAGGCTGCCACACTAATCGCTGATGCCAGTCCCGACATCCTTAATGCCGATGGGGATACCAGCACCATTACTGCGGTAGTGAGAGATGCAGCGGGTAACCTGGTAAAAGGTGCGGTGGTTAATTTCAATGTCAGTGACACCAGCACTGGCTCAATCTCACCGAACCAGGCCACGACTAACGGTAAGGGGGTTGCTACCACTATCTTTACATCAGGGGCTGTGACCAGCCCACAGGCTGTTGAAATTAGCGCTGTTGTTAATGATGTGCCTGCGGCAAATGATTCCATCTCATTGACGGTCGGCGGACAAGCCTTTGATGTGTCTCTGGGTACGGGAAGTGTAATAGATAAGCCTGATAATGTGACCTATCGCAAAGAGTTTGCTGTTTTTATCAGTGACTCTGTGGGCAGTCCCGTTTCGAATGTGGATTTGACCACACAGTTGGGGCCAGTCAAATTTAATCAGGGTGGCGTATACCGCAAAGGTTATTGGGTTTGGAATGATGCTCTGGAGATCTATCAGCCTTTTGTGACGGCGATATGTGCAAATGAAGATGTTAATGGTAATGGTCGTCTTGACGCGGGAGAGGATAATAATGGTGATGGCGAGTTGACTCCGGGTATCGTCGGTGTACTTAGCTTTACCGAAGACGACAGCACTGATGAAAACGGTCAGGCCAATCTGGATTACCTCTATCCGCGCGAGTATGCCGCTTGGTATGATGCGGAAATCTCAGTATTTGCTCAATCGGCAGGTAGTGAAGCAATGGAGAGCATGGATTATACTCTGGGCGTGTCCTCAGAGGATATAGTTGAGCAAGCGTCGCCACCGCCGGATAGTCCATATGGAATCGGTGAAGACTGCACGAATACCGATTAAGGAAAATAAAAAACCCGCCTACCAGGCGGGTTTTTTTAGCGCATAAACGCACATTCAATCAATGAGATTAACGCTGGAATGGGTATACCGAGCCCAGTTTCAGGATCTGGGTCAATTCGTCCAGCGCCGTGCGTGACTCGATGAGCAACTGAGGATCACGTAAATCGTCGAAACTCAGCTCATCACGGTAGTGTTTATCCACCCAAGTATTCAGACGTTCAAACTGTGTATCGTTAATCAGGGTGTTGGGGTTAACGGCGTCCACTTCCTGATCCGTCAGTGCAACGCGTAAGCGAAGGCAGGCGGGTCCGCCGCCATTGCGCATGCTTTGTTTCACATCAAAGTAGTGCACTTTCTTAATTGGCGTTCCCAGCGTCACCAACTTATCCAGATAGGCTGAAACCGCGGCATTTTCCTGGCACTCAGTGGGCGCAATAATCGCCATTTCGCCATCGGGCAGGGTAATGATCTGGGTATTAAACAGGTAGGTCCTGACTGCATCTTCAACAGATACATCATCGGTGCTGACCTTGATGAAGTGCACTTTCTCTTCACCAAACTTGCGCTGAATTTCGTCCAGTTTCGTCTGCGTGTCGAAAAAAGCCTGTTCGTGATAGAACAAGACATTCTGGTTACCCACAGAAATAACGTCGTTGTGGAATACCCCCTGATCGATCACATCCGGGTTTTGCTGAACGTACACCACATTTTCGTCACTCAGGCCATGCAGGCGAGCGATAGCCTGACACGACTCCAATGTCTGTCTGGCGGGGAAGCGCTTAGGCGCCGGTTTGCTGGTATCAAAGGCATAACGGCCATAACAGAATATTTCCACACCCGGACGGCCATATTCCTGACACAAACGAGTATGGTTTGCTGCACCTTCGTCCCCGAAATGTTCGTTATCGGGCAGATGACGGTGATGCTGGAAATATTTTTCATTGGCAAAGGTGGCTTGCAAAATCCGGCCAGTCACATCGGGTTCTAATGAACGATGGAACTTGTTGGTCAGGTTTGCCGGGGTAAAATGGACACGACCATCAGCGGTGTCGGCACTGGGAGAGACAGTGGCGGCGTTGGCTGTCCACATACTGGATGCAGAACAGCAGGCCAGAAACACTTCTGTGGCTTGCTTCGCCGCTTTTTCCAGCACATCGCCGTCGCTACCGGTAAAACCGAGGCGTCTCAGCGTGGCAATGTCAGGGCGCTCCTGAGGTGCCAATACACCTTGCAGCATGCCCATGTCGGACAGGGCTTTCATCTTCTTCAGCCCTTGCTTAGCGGCTTGTCTGGGACTGCTGTTTGACTTGGCGTTGTTAAGGGACGCCACATTACCAAATGACAAACCTGCATAATTATGTGTAGGGCCGACTAATCCGTCGAAGTTGACTTCAAACTGTTTCATTATTTCCTCGATGGTTACGTGTTGAGAGGATGCTCTGCCTTCTCAAGCTGCTGAATGGCGTTTTTATGGGGCTGGCCTGAAGCAGAGAAATTCATTATACGAGTTTTTAACAACCTGCCAAATTTGCATAATGGTAAATCTGCGCATAATATTGCCGCCCGTTGATAACAAGTGAATACGGGCTGCAAAGTTCAGCATAACTATTTGTAAGAATCTTTATATTCCAATGGGTTAGGTGATTTTTGAACGCATAAATCTGCATTCAAAAAAAATTAAAATATTTTGCTGATACCTGACTAAAACGGCGTTAAATCGACTTTTGGGCAAGAATCGGACGTCGTTATCGAAGATTTCATCGGGTCAGGCCATGTCGTGACATTTCGGTTTTTTTTGTCCATCTTTATGACTGATCTTCAGCTTGTCGCAAAGAGTAATGGCACGTTAGCGACAATGTGATTGCAATCAGTCCTGTGATTTTTATGCACGGATGGCGAAAAACTAATAGGTATGAACACCTTGTTTTCGGCCCTCAGAATAGATATATCTAAAAAGATGCAGTGCCGAGATGGCACCTTTCGGGCTTTCAATAAAAGTCAGCACACAAATAAAAGAGCAAAAGTTATATGGCAAAGTCTCTGGTTATAGTCGAGTCCCCCGCAAAAGCCAAAACCATAAATAAGTATCTGGGCAAAGACTTCGTAGTGAAATCCAGTGTCGGGCATATTCGTGATCTGCCAACGAAGGCCCAGGGTAAAGTACCGGCTAAAAAACCTGCTAAAGAGCTTAAAACGCTCAGTGATGAAAAACGTGAAGCCTATTTACGTGAACACGAATACCGCAAGCTGGTCGATCGTATGGGCATCGATCCGCAAAATGACTGGGAAGCGCATTACGAGGTGCTAACCGGTAAAGAGAAAGTGGTCAACGAGCTGAAAAAGCTGGCGAAGAATGCCGACACCATTTATCTGGCGACGGATTTGGACCGTGAAGGGGAGGCTATCGCCTGGCACCTGCAGGAATTGATCGGTAATAAAGACAAAGTTTTTAAGCGGGTGGTCTTTAACGAAATCACTAAAAAAGCCATTCAAGAAGCCTTTTCCCATCCTGGCGAAGTGAATACCGACAGAGTCAATGCCCAACAGGCCCGACGTTTTCTGGACAGGGTAGTGGGCTTTATGGTGTCACCGCTACTGTGGAAAAAAATTGCACGGGGCCTTTCTGCCGGGCGGGTGCAGTCAGTTGCTGTGCGCCTGGTGGTTGACCGAGAGCGTGAAATCAAAGCCTTTGTGCCGGAAGAGTTCTGGGATGTGCATGCCGATTTAAACCGGGCTGAGCAGAAACTGCGGATGCAGGTGGTTAAGCAGCAGGGTAGTGCTTTCAAACCCAAAAACAAGGCGCAAACCGATGCGGCCGTGGCGTTACTAGAGAAGGCCCGCTATGAGGTCATTAGTCGCGAATCCCGGCCCACTCAGAGTAAGCCCTCTGCGCCGTTCATTACCTCTACCTTGCAGCAGGCGGCCAGTACACGTCTTGGCTTTGGTGTGAAGAAAACCATGATGATGGCACAGCGCCTTTATGAGGCGGGCCATATTACCTATATGAGAACGGACTCGACTAACCTGAGCGGCGAAGCGGTTGATGCCTGTCGTGAATATATTGATTCACAGTTTGGACAAGACTATCTACCCGGTGCACCGATTAAGTATGGTAGCAAGGAGGGCGCTCAGGAGGCCCATGAAGCCATCAGACCGTCGAGTGTGAAGGTTAAGGCTGATTCCCTGGGTGATATGGAACGTGACGCTCAGCGGCTGTATGAGCTTATCTGGCGTCAGTTTGTGGCGTGCCAGATGACACCGGCCAAATATGATGCTACCACCATCAGAGTCAAAGCGGATGAATTTGAACTGACCGCCAAAGGCAGAGTGCTGAAATTTGATGGTTGGACCCGGGTACAGACGCAGGCACGTAAAAAGGATGAAGAGGATCTTATTCTGCCGGATGTGAAAGAGGGTGAAGAACTGAGTCTCAAGGCGCTGGATCCCAAACAACACTTTACTAAACCACCGGCTCGTTACTCTGAAGCTTCGTTGGTTAAAGAGCTGGAAAAACGCGGTATTGGCAGGCCGTCTACCTATGCCAGTATTATCTCCACGATTCAGGACCGCGGCTATGTGCGTCTGGAAAACAAACGTTTCTATGCCGAAAAGATGGGTGAGATTGTCAACGACAGATTACTGGAAAACTTCCAGGATCTGATCAGCTACGATTTTACCGCCAATATGGAGCAGCATCTGGATGAAATTGCCGATGGCAAGCTGTATTGGAAGCAGGTTCTGAATGAATTCTATGGGGATTTTTATAGCAAGCTGCTGAACGCTGAGAAACCTGCCGAAGAGGGCGGAATGCGTGCCAACGAAGCGGTAATGACGGACATTCCCTGCTCTAAATGCGGCCGTCCCATGACCATTCGCACCGCCAGCACCGGCGTGTTCTTAGGCTGTTCCGGTTACAGTCTGCCACCGAAAGAACGGTGTACCAATACCATGAACCTCACGCCAGGTGATGAAGTGGTCAAGGTGGACGATGAGGAAGAAATGGAAACTGAGGCGCTGCGCGCTAAACGCCGCTGTCAGGAGTGCGGCACAGCCATGGACAGCTACCTTATCGACGAGAAGCGCAAATTGCATGTCTGTGGTAATACACCGGTGTGCAAAGGCGTGTATGTGGAGCAGGGCACCTTTAAGATCAAAGGCTACGATGGCCCGATTATCGAATGCGATAAGTGTGGCGCCAATATGGAGCTTAAAAATGGTCGCTTCGGCAAGTATTTCGGTTGCACCAATGAAGAGTGTAAGAATACCCGCAAGCTATTGCGTAACGGCGAAGTGGCACCGCCTAAAGAAGACCCGGTGGATCTTCCTGAGTTGCCTTGCACTAAGTCCGATGCGCACTTTGTGCTCAGAGACGGCGCTTCAGGGATTTTCCTGGCGGCCCATAACTTCCCTAAGTCGCGGGAAACCCGTGCCCCGTTAGTCGAAGAGCTGGCGCGTTTTCGAGACCGTTTGCCGGAGAAGTTCTTGTATCTGGCCGATGCGCCTCAGGAAGATCCTGATGGTAACAAGACACTGGTACGCTATAGCCGTAAAACCAAACAGCAGTACGTTACCTCAGAAAATGAAGACGGTAAGGCAACCGGCTGGAGTGCCTGGTACAAAGGCGGGAAATGGCAGGTTGACGATAAGCGTAAAGGTAAAAAATAACCATTCGCTGCAGATTACGATCAGCGAAACGTAACGTGATGTAAATCGGGTAAAAGGGAAGCGGTCGCTTCCCTTTTTTATCAGATTTATTGGAATACAGCATGCCGTCAAAGGTTAAAAAACAACATTTGCCAACCAAAGTCTGTCCTGTGTGCCAGCGACCCTTTAGCTGGCGCAAGAAATGGGAGCGTGACTGGGACAACGTCGTATACTGTTCTAAGCGCTGTCAGAGGAATCCATCCGCATCACGAATAGATGCATGAGTCTGTGTCACACGATATCCCGTTTTGTAGCCTTGTACAGAACCAACACCTTCTTAGAGTGGATGATTGGCATCCCAGGTATCTTCTGTGACGCCCTGTTCACGTAATACGACTTTGCGTAACTTGTTAGTTGAAGTTCGGGGCAATGCCTCTGCACTTACCTGACGAAAGTAGCGGGGTAACGCATACGCCGGGATGTGTTCTGTGGCGTAAAGCAAAACCTCTTCGAAGTTAAGGCGGATGTCACTGACGATTACGGCCATGACTTCCTGCTCATTATCGATGCTCCCGGCAGTCACTCCAATTACGGCACACTCACTGATATCAGGGTGTGTAAGTAGCGCTGATTCAACCTCGTAGGAAGAAATGTTTTCGCCGCGGCGGCGAAGACAGTCGCTGAGTCGATCAACAAAGTAGAAATAGTCATCTTTGTCCTGAAATCCCGCATCTCCGGTATGAAACCATAAGTTTCTCCAGGCTTGCAGTGTTGCTTCCGGCATACGGTAATAGCCGCTCATAAAACAGCCTGCAATTTTGGGCCTGACCTGAATTTCGCCCACTTCATCAGTATGACAGGGGAGATCGGTGTGTGGGTTTGCAATGCGCACCTCGAAATATCGGTGGTAAGCCTTTCCGCAACTGCCGGGTCGAGGTGCGCTGAGAGGGGTGTAAAGCGGAATGTTGACTTCAGACATACCGTAGAGCTCTACCATCTGGATCCCAAAGCGCTGCTCAAATAAGTCGATGCGTTCTGCCGAAGCCGGTGCTGCCGCAATCACCCTGAGATGATGGGCTCTATCCAAATTAGATGTCGGTTGTGATGTAATGAATTCAGCCATCACTCCTAAAAGATTGGTGTGAGTAATCTGATAATGACAAACATCATGCAGCCATTGACTGGCACTGAACTTCCTGCGAATGACCGCTTCCGCACCGGCAATCAGACAGGCATAGAGCTGCATAAATAGCCCGTTAGCATGGAATAAGGGCAACGTGATGTAATAACGTCCATCACTGGTCAGCTCCAGGTTGTCGATACATCCCTGTCCATAAAGGTAACAGTGAGCATGGGGCATCATAACGGCCTTCGAGGGGCCAGTGGTGCCGGATGTAAAAATCAGCGCCGCCAGATCAGAAAAGCATGCTTGTGGATGCTGCGTTTTTATTGGTGTGTCGTACAAATGAGAAAAGGGCAGCACCTTAATGTTAGGAAGTTGTGTGGTCTCGCTGCTGTCAACAACAAACACCGTGTGTAAGCAGGTAAGCTCATTTGCCATCGACTCCAGCATTGCCAGGTGGGCTTGATGACAGATTACAACCTGAGCTTCACTGAGCGTTAACGAATGGGCCAGGAATGGTCCTTTAAGTGCTGGATTCAAGCCCACAAATACTGCGTCCAGCTGATGGCAGCCCAGCCAGATTCCCACTAGTTCAGGACAGTTTTCCAGTAGTGATGCGACCTTACTCTGAGCTGCAATACCCTGAGCCGCCAGTCCAGAACTTATTTGTATGGAAAGCTGCCGCAACTCACTAAAGGTGTAACTGGGTCCATCAATAAAGCGTATAGCAAGCTGATCCGGTCGTTCTTGAGATTGTCGGTCAAGCACCTGGACGGTGGTCCAATGTTTTGGGTCAGGTGTCATAGTCATGAGTGAATGCCGGTAAACAGACCTGCTCAAAGGCCATGTCAGAAGCCGATGCAACAAGTTAATCAATCAACGGGCTACCCAGCCTCCGTCCAGCACCAGTGTTTGCCCACAAATGTTTTTTGCCGCAGGACTGAGTAAAAACGCTGCACAGCCGGCCAGCTCTTCCACATCAATAAAGGCCTTTTTAGGCATGGGCTCAAGCATGATTTTTCGCTCGACGTCCTCAACACTCATATTGTTTTCTTTAGCCTGCGCCTCGATCTGTTTTTCCACCAAGGGTGTTTTAACGTAAGAGGGGCACAAGGTATTGATGGTAATGTCGTGTTCGCCCACTTCCAGTGAAAGGGTTTTTGCAAAGCCCAACAGGCCATGCTTGGCCGCTACATAAGCTGATTTATAAGGCGACGCCACCAGAGAGTGAATCGAGCCTACATTAATAATACGGCCATAGTTACGGGCTTTCATTTCAGCCAGAAAGGCCTGTGTGAGCAAGGCCGGGCCCGTTAACATCACATTGATTAGCTGCTGCCACTTCGCAGCGGGGAAATCTTCCAGTTTGGCCACATGCTGAATGCCTGCATTGTTGACCAGAATGTCGACGTGTCCGGTTTGTTGCGGTAATTCGGCAATCTGACTTGCATCACTCACATCTAAGGCAATAGCTGAGGCCTGGGTTCCCGCAGCAACAAGTTCATCTGCCGCTTGCTGCGCGGGTTCAAGATTAATGTCGGCAATGATAATGCGATAACCCAGCGTTCCAAGATGTCTGGCGATCCCAAGGCCAATGCCGCTGGCACCTCCGGTAATTAAAACAGTTTTGCTGCTCATATTATTCTCCTGCAAGACGATGGACCATATTGGTCACAGCCATGATCTGCTGCCCTTTCTGGGTGGCATAGTGTTCATCGGTATAACCCCACCAATCCCAGCAAGCCTGTGGATTCAATGGCATGATGTTGGACTTTTGGGTTTGCGGGTACAGCACCACGGTATTGTGCTCATCGGCCCAGTTATTGATGCCGGTGAGGCGGGCATAGTCGTTTCCAACCGCTTCGATATTCTGGTTACAGCCATGAAAGCTCACGTGAACCTGACACGTGGCGCCGTTAATACAGCTGGAAGGCGCATAAACATAGGCCATATCTGCCAGTCCTGATGCGGCGTCCCCGCCCAGTTCCTGCTGGTTAATACTGAACAGTTGCCCCTCGGCAGTGACGCTGACAGGCTCTGCATCGGAAATATGACCCAGCATCTCAGCGGCTGCGTCATAATCGCAGTTACCGATAAAGGGTGCTTCAGACACCTCACAGGCGGTGCCGTTATCAAGGGTAGGAAAGTGATGGGCAAACGGCTTGTCGTTAATGTATTGAACGGATTCTGTCCCGGCCCAGCGCTGATATTGTGAGACCAGTTGCTCAGTGACCGGTACAATTACTTTTTTATCTTCACTGCCATGTAAAATCCAGACTTTATCGCCTTTGAGGTGCTCAAGGTCGCTGATCAGCTTTTGGCTCTCCCAGTCTTTGAGCGTTGTTTCGATTTGGGACAGATCTACGGGTTTGTCCTGTTTGTTGACGCACTCTGAGAGCGCAGTCATGATGCTGTTACGTGCACAATAATAGGGCCCTGCGGCAATGATACCCGCACCGGAAACCCAGTCACTGTGAGCAACATGGAACTGGGTTGCCATATAGCCACCACTGGAGAGGCCAGATACGGTAATTGCATCGATATCCAGTTTTAATTGGGGCAGTTGTGCCATTGCCTGAGCACTGAGACCCAAAGTCGCCGCCATTAATAGGTGTTTCATAATCACTCCGATGCTAAAAAGTCGCTGAGTATGGTGCTTGCCTGTTTGATTTCGCTAACGCCATTAAAATGCCCTAACTGACCGTCTAACTCGTGGTATTGACTGTCTTTGCCCAGGCTTTGTAAACGTTTGTGGATATCGCGAACCAGATAGGGCATCAGGATCAGATCCTGCGCCGCAGGTAAGAACAGGGTTTGGGCCTTAATGTTCTGCAAACCGTCCTGAAGCTGTTTGCCCTGACCGGCCAGATAGAGCTGACTGGCTCGCACCAGGTAAAGCAGGTGATTGGCGTCAGCCGTCTTAGCTCGTTGTGCAGCCCGGCCATTGACCCAGTCTACGATCTGATGAGTATTGCGAATATCCTCAAGTGGCGCCGTTTCAATCGGGTGGTGATCCTTTAGAACCTGATTAAAAAACGCCGGATGCAAGGCATTTTGGGTGACCAGTGCCAGTGCGGCCGTCAGCCCCTGAGTTGGCGGCTCATCAGAATAATAATTGCCATCATTGAAATTGGGATCGAGTTTAATTGGCGTCGCCCAATGCTCAAGCGCTGAGACGGTCCAGGCATCCATATAACCGGCGCCAATTACCGACACCATACGCTCAACCCAGTCTGGGTAGGCACTGGCCCATTCAAGGGCCTGTAGCGACCCCATCGATGGCCCAATCACCGCATGTAGTTTTTTAATGCCAAGGGATTCGAGCAGGGCTTTTTGCACATTCACAAAGTCCCGTATGGTCACGACCGGAAAATCCAGCCCATAGGGTTTGCCCGTATCCGGATTGATGCTGGCGGGGCCGGTGGTGATCACATTGGGATTATGCACGCCCAGATTAGCCAGGGTATCGACACTGATAACAAAGTAGGTGTTGGTGTCGATGGCTTTACCGGGGCCAATAATGGCATCCCAATACCCCGGCTGCTCATCATCGGGGTGATACTTGCCCGCGGCATGTGAATTGGCCGAAAAGTAATGGGTGATCAGCACGACATTACTTTTATCTGCGTTTAGCTCACCGTAACTTTCCCAGCCTACCTGGACCTGCTTAATGGTCTTGCCACCAAAGGTCTCAAAATTGCTAAGTTCGAAGCGCTTTTTCTCAACCAGTAATTCGCTGGCTTGCGCCAAATGACTACTGGTAAAGGAAATGACAACAAATAGTAGCGTAAGCAGCTTTTGCATCTTAGTCTCCTCAGAACCAGTTAAACAAGGCCACAGCCATACCCAGACCGATCAGCGGTACCACTACGGTCAGTGCGCCTACTGCCCAGTAAGCTCGCTGATGGGTCTCACCGCAGATGGCGCGAATAGTCGTGACCACATAACCGTTGTGGGGCAGGGAATCCAGTGCACCGGAGGAAATCGATACAATGCGATGCAGTTGTTCCGGATCCACACCTTGGTCCATATAGTGCGGGCCAATCAGCGGCAGAGCGATAGCCTGTCCACCTGAGGCAGAACCTGTCAGGCCGGCAATGACACTGACCGCCACGGCCGCCCCAATCAGTTCGTTACCGGGTAGATGTGTCATCACATCAACGGCCACCTGGAAAGCTTCGGTAGATTTGGCCACGGTACCAAACCCCACTACTGCAGAAGTGTTACCGATGGCGACCAGAGCCCCGGTTGTACCGGCACTGACGGCGCCACTGAGGTTATGAAAATGCTTGAAGTTAATCGCCATCAGGGTGAGCACGCCACCGCCCAGCGCCACAATCAGCGCCAGTTGTTGCAGGCTTTCGTGAAAACTAAAAGACAAGACTAAAACCACCATAAGAGGAATGATGCCTGTCATCGGGTGCGGGTAGTCACGCTCTGGAATGGCAGGATCGCTGTCTCTGTGTTCAAAGCGCTCGCCGTTATCGACAGCCTTTTTGATCATGCGCTTGAGCCACCAATAACCGAAGCTGGCCATAAATATAGCGACGACCAGGCTCACTTCCCAGGCCGCAAAAGGCGAAGTGCCAAGGTATTTAATCGGGATCCAGTTCTGGATCTCCGGGGAACCGGCTGAGGTCATGGTAAAGGTCACAGAACCAAATGCCAGGGCAGCAGGAATAAAACGACGGGGTAAATCCGCATCTTTAAACAGACTCAGTGCCATCGGATAAACCGAAAAGGCCACCACAAAGACACTGACGCCGCCATAAGTGAGAATGGCGCAGGCCAGCACAACCGCCACAACCGCATGTTTCATGCCGAGTTTGCTGATGATCCAGCGGGCCACCGCATCCGCGGCGCCGGTGTCCTCCATAAACTTGCCGAACAATGAGCCGAGTAAAAACATGAAAAACCAGGCGGCGATAAAGCCTGAGAAGCCGTCCATATAGGCGCCGACAAAATTGGTTTCACCGACAAAAACAGGAATGCCACTGGTGAGGGCAACGATCAGGGCGCATAATGGCGCCGCGATAAACAGGTTCATACCCCTGATGGTCAAGATAATGAGTAACAGCAGTCCGCCAACCAGACCCAATAAACTCAACATAATAAAATGTCCTTAGCATTTACTCCGTTAGCCGGAGTGTGAAATAACAGACAAAAACCCCATTACTGGCCCTTCGTCTTGATGACCTTTTGTTAACAAATGCCAAGTACTCTTATTCATACGAGCCCGTACATTGTGTGTCATACCTGGCTTTTGGCCCATAGTACTATGGTACAGCATACGTTTTTAACGGAATGATCTAGAGTAGCGGTGACCTTGTTAATAAATGCAACAAAAAATAAACAAATAGGCTAACACCCGTTAAATAAGAAGTTAGAAGGAAACATCATGACCATGTTCACCTCACACAAAACCCTGAGCGCACTGGCAGTCTCTGCTGCGCTGACCAGCGCCATGCCTGCAATGGCGCAGGAGCAACAAGAAGAAGAGAAAAAAGGCGGTCTGGAACGCATTGAAGTCACAGCCCGTAAAACGGTAGAGAGCATTCAGGAAGTGCCGATTGCACTGACGTCGGTTGGTGCCATTGAAATAGCGGAAAAGGGAATCAGTACGGTTGTTGAATTGCAGCAAATGTCTCCTAACACCACATTACAGAAAAGCCGTGGTACTAACTCAACATTAACCGCCTTTATTCGTGGTGTGGGCCAGGAAGATCCGCTTTGGGGCTATGAGCCAGGCGTCGGCATTTATGTAGATGATATCTATATGGCCCGTCCACAGGGTGCAGTGTTGGATATCCTTAATGTTGAGCGTATCGAAGTACTGCGCGGCCCTCAGGGCTCACTGTATGGCAAAAATACCATCGGTGGGGCAGTCAAGTATGTGACCAAGAAGATGACGGGCGACACAGAGCTGTCTGTTCGCGGTACGGTTGGAACTTACTCACAAAAAGATCTAAAAATTGCCGGTCAGCTGCCATTAATTGAAGACACTCTGTACCTCGGTGTGTCTTATGCCAACCTGAACCGCGATGGCTTTGGTAAATTCATAACCTCTGCGTTGCCTGGTCAGGACAATGAAAACTACAACAAAGATCTTGAGGCTTATCGTATCACCCTGGAATACGCGCCGACTGATGATTTGTTTATACGTTTGAACTACGATAACACCGTGGATGATTCGAACTCCAAAGGTGGTTATCGACTGCTCCCCAGCTTGCTGACTGATGCGCCGGTTCCGGATAGCAAGTATGACTCTTATACCAGCTTACCGACCAGGAACAAGGTCGAGAATGAAGGGATCAACCTGACGGTTGAGTGGGATATCAATAATGAGTTTGCGTTTAAATCGATTACCTCGAAGCGGGAAGGGTACTCACCAACCAACATCGATTTTGACAATACCTCGCTACCTATCTTTGATGTGCCCGCTATTTACGATGACGAACAGTTTACCCAGGAATTTCAGTTAAATTATGTGACTGATAACCTGAATATGGTAACCGGTTTGTACTACTACACAGCCGATTCCTGTGGTCAGTTTGACGCCATTCTGGGCGTGCTCGGTCAGGCCCTTGGTGCGCCAGGTTTAACCCGTGAAGTGCGCGGTTGCAGTAATGGCGACAGTATCGCGGCTTACGCTCAGGGTAGTTACAATGTTACGGAAAAACTCTCCGTTACCGCGGGCGCTCGCTATACCAAAGACGAGAAAGAAGCGACCGTTTACAACGGCTTGATTTTTTCCAATGTCTATCCTGAAACAGACTGGATCCCTGGTTATGTGCGCGATGAAAATGTCATCAATGCGTCTGTACCGAAAGTGCTGGATGATAAAGAAGACTGGTCACGGTTTACGCCAAGGTTGGGGGTTGAATATCAGGCCACCCCTGATGTGATGGTCTATGCGTCCTATGCCCAGGGCTTTAAGTCAGGTACCTTCAACCCAAGAGCCTCAACACCGGAGCCAGCAGCCAACCCTGAGATTGTTGATTCCATGGAGATGGGCTTTAAAAGTGATCTCGGCGACTATGTGCGTCTGAATATGACGGTATTCACGCTGGATCATAAAGATCGTCAGTATATCTCCGTGATTCCAGACCCAGATGATGCAACCGTACTGAACCAGCGTTTAGGTAACATTGGGCAATCCAGTGCAAAAGGCCTGGAATTGGACCTGACGGTAGCCGCCACGGATAACCTGGAGATGTTCGCAAACCTCGGTTATATCAACGCCAAGTTTGATGAAGTTCGCTCATTCGTGGATGCGGAGAACTTTATTGATATCTCTGATCGATTCAGTATCACTAACACGCCCAAAGTCAACGCGAACGTCGGGTTTACCTATAATATGACGTCAAGTTATGGCGACTTTATTATCAATGGTAACTACTACTACCGCACCAAGTATGATCTGGTGGAGCTGGATAACCTGTTGACTCAGGACGAGTATGGTCTGCTTAACCTGGGTGTGAACTGGTACTCCAATGATGGTCAGTGGACAGTGGGGCTGCATGGTAAAAACCTGACCAATGAGGAATACCTGGTGGGTAACTATGCCTTCATTGCTCGGGATCCTAATAACCCGGGCGAATTCATCCCTGGATTAGGCGGTGATAATACGCTGATTGGTTATTATGGCGATCCACGTACTGTCAGTCTGACAGTGGGTTATCGTTTCTGATAACTGCTTAAGGTGAGAATAAAAAGGGGCGGTTTGTCGCCCCTTGCATTTCCCGCCCGCCTCACGGATAGTAGTCCGGCTTGTAACCCGAGATAAGTCTGTATCCTGATATGAGTACCCAACCCCGAGCCATTATTGCTGACGATCACCCGTTGTTCCGTAGTGCAATGAAACAGGCTGTACAAAATACCCTTGGCGGCAATATTCTGGAAACCGCCAATCTCGAAGACACCCTCACTCTATTGCAACAGCACCCTGCCATTGAACTGGTGTTTCTGGATTTGAATATGCCCGGTAATCATGGGCTCACAGGGCTGACAACCTTGCATAACGCTTATCCCGGTGTGCTGGTATTAATCGTCTCGGCGGAAGAAAATCCGGCCGTGATTCGCCGCGCCATTGATTTTGGCGCCAGCGGTTATATTCCCAAATCTGCCTCACTGGATAAGATTGCTGAGGCGGTGGAAGCCGTTTTAGACGGCGAGCAATGGTTACCCGAAGAAATCGAGCCTTTAATACAGCGCGAAGGCGATGTCCGTGATCAGCATTTTGCCCGTAAACTCGAGTCGCTGACACCACACCAGTTCAGGGTGCTCAAGCATCTGGCCAATGGCCTGCTGAATAAGCAAATTGCCTTTGAAATGCAGGTGCAGGAAACCACCATCAAACAGCACGTTTCAGCCATTTTGCGCAAACTGGAAGTCATTAACCGCACCCAGGCCGGCGTGATGTTCAAACAGTTTATGGAAAAGCCCGACACAGCAGCGTAGTAGGGTGAAGCGGGCTTGTAACCCGTGTAGCAGCGCGTCGAGTGAAAGCCGTTTTTTGGCCGTAACGATGTTTAATACACTTGTCAGATGGCACTTGCCGCAAGTGTTTTAAGCTCACTTTCGTATCCTTGTGAATTGAAATTATCCGACAACTTATTCATAAAACCATGAAGGTACGACACCTGTTTAATTTTGGTCCTTTGCGTGTGGCTTAAATCCGCGATTAACTCTGATACTGAAAAGTGTTCTTCTGTTTGAGGGAAGATAAGAGTTATCGGAAACAGTGGTACGACTTCTCGATTATTTCTTATTTGTGAACCATAAAAACATGTAGCTTGTTTGACAGAAGCAGATGCAGGGCTATTTGAGAGATTCCATATGGCAGATGCACCGACACTAAATCCAACTAGATTTACATCAGATTCTAATTGGGTTAGTAATTTACTTAAATGCTTGGTGTATTTTTCAAGGCCAGTATTTGAGGTGAAAAACTGATATGCATCGTTTTCGGTTTGGAAGGCCATTTTTTGACCGTCGTATGGGTCTACGATGAGATAGTTCTTACAGATTGCATTTGCTAACTCCTCAAGAGCAGATGTTTTACCGAAAATATCTGTAACGATTATGGTATTCACTTAATTTTCCGTGTCATGTAACGCCTCGCTCACCGGGAAATTGGGGGCGCAGCGAGTAATTTCTCCGCGTGCAGCAACTTGTATGTCTGGGCTTTGCAATCAAGTGGGAGCAGGTCTTTGTAGCAAGCTCATGGCGATGCTCATTTTGCTGCTTTTTCATCATTGCACATAATAACGTCGCATAACGTCCAGATAGAATGATTCATTAACCAGTGACATGCCTTTGGCTTTAAAGGCCTGTAAGTCCGACTCAGAGGGGAAGGTGAAATAGTTGCCACCCGGTGGCTGCGCTGAGCAGGCAAGCTTGCCGGATGTGTTCAGTTCGTTTACTGCCCAGAGAATATCTTCAGCGCCCTGGCGATAGAGACTGAGTACGTTTTCCAGGTAACAGGCCTCAGGCTTTGTGTCTTGCCGCGAAATACGAATAATACGGCCGGTATCGATGGAGTTGTCGTCAATGGTATGCAGTGTGGTGCCAATCTGTTTTTCACCGCGCAGCATGGCCCAGAATGTGGCCATTACCCCGCGATAGTCTGGCAGCACGCCGGAATGTAAGTTGATGACGCCAAATTCAGGCCGATTAATACAGTCAGATTTAAGAATGCACCCGTAACGAATACAGATAATCAGATCCGGTTTTAACGCGTTTAGCTCAGCCAGACTCTCTTCGCTATTGGCGTTGTTCTGTACCTTTGGCGGTGCAACCAGGTAGCGGCATAACCCATCGAAACTGTGAAACTTTCCCTGTTGAGCGTTGGTATTGAGCAAAGGCTCGATCACCTGGTTGGGCAGAGACTGCTCGAAAAAAGTGAGCCGCTGCAAATCAGGTGGCTTCGAGCCGTTACCGCCCACTTTTGACGATAGCCAGAGATAACACTGGTGGTCATGCAGCGCTGGCAGTAGCTGGTTCAGTGCCACATTGCTGGCGAGATCGCGATTAGACAGAATGACTATGTTCATCTGATTCGTACAGCGAGACCATGGTTTAGGAACGTTTCCCGAGTGTAAACCTGCGACAGCCTGTCATCAATGCTGGGGATGAAAGCCTCAGGCTGATTGACCGTCGTTATTCGAGCACCGCTTTACTAAAAGCGTTAAGGTGCGCTGCCCAGGTATCGCGGGTCAGGGCACTAAAGGCATCACCGATGCTGATCTCTGCGCGGAGATGCTGCTGTGAAACGCTGTAGGGGGGCGGAATCAGCGCCACACCCTGCTCATTAACCCACTGACAGGCGCGTTTGAAAAAATGCTCCGGTTTAATGTTAATCTGCAATCGGAACATGCTGGTATGGGGCACAGTGGGGAGGGTAGAAACACCGGGCAGGGTGTTTAATTGCCCGGCCAGCCAAAGGGCCTGCTGATGACGCTCAGCCATTTGCAGTAAGTGTGTTTGCATCCCCAGGCGCGCGGCAAGCACAAAAGGGGCCTGCGTGTGCAGGTTACCACCGGCGCGGCGCTGCCAGCTTCTGGCCTGTTGAGTAAAGTCGGTATCGCCCAGTAACATGGCACCGGCCAGCCCGCCTAAATCCTTGTAAAAACTCACATAAACAGAATCAAACAGGGCGGCAATCTCGGCCAGGTTCTTGTGATAGGCCGCAGAACATTGCCACAACCTGGCACCATCAAGGTGGGTTTTAATACCCTGAGCCCGTGCCCAGTGTGTAAGGTCGTTCAGGCTTTGCCAGCTTGGCAGCACACCGCCGAGTTCTCGCATCGGCAATTCAATCAGCACGGCTGCCAGCGGCTGAGTCTGATGAAGTGCCTGTAGCGCTTCCAGGGTTGGAATGTCGTCTTCATCGCCCCACAGTTTGCCGCTGAGATTCCACAGCTTCTGGTAACCATCCTGTTCGTGCAGCACCAGGTGGCTGGTTGGATGCAGGGCGACTGTGCTGTATCCGGCTTTATCGGCCCAGATGCGAAGTGCCAGTGGCTGGGCGAGGGTACCACTTGGCATAAAAACCCCGGCGGGCTTACCCAGTAAGCCGGCGACCTGCTGCTCAAAGTCATTAATAAGGGCGCCCTGACCATAATAATCCGCTTCATCCAGTGCCTGGGTGTTCTGTGCCAGTATGCGCATGGTGGTTTGCAGATCCTGTGGCTGATGCCGGTGCAGTCGAAAGCGTGCTTTGGCGCAGGCACGGTTGTAGGCTTGCTGGTGGATGTCAGACGTAGTGTATTCCATTTAAAGGGAGAGAAGCTTACGGATAAGGCGCTTCAGGGCACCGGCTTTCACCGGTTTATGTAAGAAACTGAAACCGGCTTCTATGGCCTGTTCACGAATGCTTTCCTCATAATTGGCACTATTGAGAATAGTGGGGATTTTTTGTTGCCATGTCTGGTAGAGCACTTGCGCCAATTCTGTTCCGATAGCACCGTGGTCCAGATGATAGTCAATGACCAGCAAGGAAGGAGGCGAGGTCATCACCTCAAGCGCCTGTTGCTGGTTTGCCGCAGAAAAGGTGGTGGCCCCCCAACTTTCGAATAGCTGTACCATGGCAGAGAGGACCTGAGGCTCGTTATCGATCAACAAGACAGTGCGGCCGCGTAAAAACAGGCTCTTATCGCCCGGTTCGTTACTAATGAGGCTACTGTTGCGTGGTTGCTGCTGTTCAAAACGGGGCAGGGTAACAAAAAAGCCTGTCCCCTTACCAAGCTGTGAGGTAACGCCGATGGGGTGGCCTAATAATGAGCTGATACGCTCCACAATGGTCAGCCCCAGTCCCAGGCCCTGTTTGTTTTCCTGCTGAAGCTGGTGAAACTCGTTGAAGATTTCCTGTTGTTGCTCTTTGGCAATACCAGGCCCTGTATCCCATACCTGCAGGAGCAGGCTGTCCTGGTGGCGACGACAGCCAATCAGAATCTTACCTTTGGCAGTGTAGCGGATGGCGTTAGACACCAGGTTTTGCAGAATTCTCCTGAGCAACTTTTTGTCGGACTCGACCACCAGGGAAGAGGGACAATACTTAAGCTCCAGGTGCTTTTGTGCTGCAAGCAGGCGAAATTCTGCCACCAGAGGATCCAGAATATCGCGCAGGGGGAAGCGCTGACGATGCACCTTGAGGACACCAGCATCCAGCCGGGTCATGTCCAGTAACATGTTGAGGAGCTCCTCAGCATTATTCAGGGATTGCTGTAAGCCCCTGGCCAGTTCGGCTACCTCGCCGTGTTGGGTTTTCTGGGTAATCATGCCGGCAAACAGGGTGGCGGCATTAAAAGGTTGCATCAAATCATGGCTGGCCGCAGCCAGAAACTTGGTTTTACTCTCGTTGGCCTTTTCTGCCTCCAGTTTTGCAGCCTGCAGGGCCTGATTGGTGTGCTGCAATTGCTCCGTACGCTCTTCAACCCGATGCTCCAGAGTACTTTTCGCCTCTTCCAGTGCCTGTTGTGTTTTCACGTATTCGGTAATGTCACTGTAGGTGGTAACGAACCCGCCTCCTGGCATGGGGTTGCCCTGTAATTCAATTACGCGGCCATCGGGTTGGGTGCGCAGGTATTTATAACTGCTGCCGCGGCGGATATAGCCAATACGTTTGGCCACCTCTGCATCCAGATCGTCGATGGCACCGAGCATTCCGCGGCGCGCGTTAAACCTGAGCAGCTCTTCAACAGTGAGCCCTGCTTTAACGAAGCCTGCAGGGTAACTGAACAGTTCAATATAACGCTGATTCCAGGCCAGCAGTTTCAAATGCCGGTCTACCACGCTGATCCCCTGTTCAATATGTTCCACAGAGGATTGCAAGAGTTCATAGTTGAACTGGTAACTTTGACTGGCTTCTTCTACCAGTCCCACCAATTCATCCAGAGGCACATGCTGCTGCTCGGTAATGGCAGAGAGCAGGATGCGCGCACTGGCGCTACCCACATGGGCAGACAATTCCCGCTCTGCCTGTTGAATCAGCTGGCCGCTGGCATACCGCTGGTTGCCGGTGGCCTGTATTCGCGTTGTGAGGGCGTGTTGCCGTGCAGCAGGCAGCACCTTTTGTGTGACAGCCAGTAAAGAAGCGATTTTTATGGTCGGCGTAATCGCCTGGGGCTGCTCCTGGGCCGCAATGCGCTGGCGATAACCGCCGCGCATCAGGCTGACCAGCACAAAGCAGAGCAGATTCAGGGCAAGACTCAGGAGTACCCCTTCACTCATGGCCTGATCGCTGGGCGTAGACTCAAAATAATAGCTGGCTTTAATACTCGGCCACAGCAACCACACCACCCAGCCACCACAGCCGGCCAGTGTTGAGATAATCGCTGCGCTCTTGCTGGCCCGTTTCCAGTAAAGGGCGAAGAGCAGTGTTGGTGCCAGCTGTGCCAGTAGCGCCATGGCGATGATGCCACTGTTTACCAGTGGCGCAGTCTGACTCAGGTATTCAGAATAAAAATAGGCCAGACCTATCACCAGTAGCACCGTCAGACGACGAATGGTGAGCAAACTTCTGGGCTTTAGCGCCTGATGCTGATGAGGGCGAAAATGCAGTTTCAGCCATAAGGGGGTGATCAGGTTGTTGGCAATCATAATGCCCATGGCCAGTGTTGCCACAATGATCATACTTGAGGCTGCCGACAGCCCCCCGATAAAGGCCACCAGAGCCACTAGCGGGTTATCAGCCAGCATAGGTAGCGCCAGAACATAGGTGTCGGTATTGGCCTCTGGTAACAGGATTTTTCCTGCCAGGGCCACCGGTAACACAAACAGGTTTATGGCCACTAAATACAACGGAAACATCCAGCGTGCGGTACGTAATTCCTGTTCCCCGTTGTTCTCCACATAGTTAATGTGAAACTGCCGTGGCAGGCAGAACATAGAACAAAACCCCAGCAGCATGTGGCTGAAATAAACCAGTGGTGCAGCGTCACTTTGCAGAACCTGCCGGGCCGGTTCACTTAACTGCACTTTACCCAGCAAATCCAGCACACCATCAAACATGACATAGCAAATAAACATGCCCACCAGCACAAAGGCCAGCAACTTGATCACCGAGCCAAAGGCAATGGCCAGCATCAGGCCAGGGTGTTTCTCGGTCAGGCTGAGACTGCGGGTACCGAATAAAATGGCGAAAATCGCCATTAATAGCGCCACATAAAAACTGGTTCCGCCGGGCCATTGGGGTTCACCATCGGCAAGCAGGTTGACGCTGGTCGTTACCGCATCCAGCTGCAGAGCAGTGTAGGGCATCACGCCAAGAAAGCAGATCAGGGTGACGAACGCGGCAATCAGGTGAGAGCGGTTGTACTGGGTGCCAATAAAGTCAGCCAATGAACTGACATTTTGCTGCTGACACAGGTAAATCACCCGTCGCAACAGCGGATAACCGAAGGCAAACAATAAAATGCTGCCCACATAGGTAGGGGTGAACGCCCAGCCATAGGTGGCGGATTGGGCCGTGGTGCCAAAAAATGCCCAGGACGTACAGTGAATGCCTAAGGCCAGGCTATAAATGACCGGTCGCTGGGCACCGGCACGATGAAAGCGATCTCCCCAGAAGCCTACGGCAAACAGCAGTGCCAGATAGCCAATCGCCAGTATTGTCAGCAGCCAGATACTAAACATGTAATAAATCTAAATGAATCAATCACATCACTTTACCTTGCCAGTAGAGAGGATGCTATAGAGCGAAGGTGCTAAGCATGGCGTGTAATTTGCTTTTAGTTGCAGCACAGGTGCAAATTGCCAACTTATCAAAGAGGAAGCCCATGCAGATACAAACCGGTCAGAGTCTGTTTGACTATCTGGATAATCCACAAAAATCACAACAAAACCTGGAACAGCTGGCCAGTAACGGTCATCAGAATATGCGGGCTGAGTTAACTGAGCTGAGTGACACCAGTCGAGAGCAAATGGATGAGGCGCTGAAAAAAATGGAGTCAGGCGAGTCATCCGTAAAGCTGCAGACGCTGGACAATATGATTGCCTTTAACCTGCGCCCGGTTGCCGCCGAGCTGCAGGATCTTTCCGGGCGCCTGGGACTGCCGCAGCCGTTAACACTTGAGCAACAGCAGGGGAAATGGCAGGTTGTCAGCGAAAGCAGTGAACAACAGAGCAAGTCGGTAGAGCGCATGCAGCAGTATCTTGATGCTAACCAGCCACTGCAGGAAAAACTCAGCCAGCTCAGCCGGTTGTCTGAAATGCATGAATGGGGGAAAACCCGTGAATTTGCTGCTGAATTAAAAACCCAAGGCGCCGCAGAGGAAAAAGTGGTGGACTTTCTGAGCCATAGTCGCGAGCACATTAAGGGATTGAATGATATTTCATTGTCTTCTGATGAGGTCAGGCTACAATCCCGTGGCGAGGCACAGCGCCTCTTCGACGTGGCCAGCAAAAACTTAGGACTGAACGGATAATGCTAAAATCAATTTTGTTAGCGGTACTTTTGACATTACTCTCGGCCTGCGCCGCAAATGATCAGGCGCCGGTGACTGAAGATAAGCCGCTAACGACAGAAGCTGATAAGGCGCACACCAGCCGCAACGCGCTGGACTGGGGCGGCGTCTACGAAGGCGTGCTGCCCTGCGCCGATTGCGAGGGTATTCAGACTCGCCTGATGCTCTCAGCCAATGGCAATTACCAGTTGAGTGAAACCTATTTAGGCGAAGACCGCCGCGACTTTCAGTCTAAAGGTGAATTTGAATGGCTGGATGATGGCCTGCGTATCCGCCTTTTGGGCCGGCCTTCAGCTCCGGGGCTTTATCAGGTAGGAGAAAACCAGCTGTTTCATCTCGATCAGGATGGCCAGCGCATTCGCGGTGAACTGGCATCTGCTTACCGGCTTGCTAAACAGTTCGGCTCCGAAATTGTTGGCGTTAAGTGGCAACTCACAGAACTGATGGGGCAGCAGATAGCCAATGATGCACAAAAGCCCGTGTATTTTACTATCGGTGCCGATATGCAGGTAACCGGCTTTGCCGGATGTAACCGTTTTTTCGGCAAAGTAAACCTTGAGCAGGGCCAGCGACTGGCCTTTGGCAAAATGGCCTCCACCATGATGGCCTGCCCGGCACTGCAACAGGAAGGTAAGTTACTAAAAGCTCTGGAAATGGCCGATAACTGCACCTTGCAGCAGGGTATCCTGTCCCTTAATAAGGCCAGAATGGCGCCACTGGCAAGGTTTCGTGCGAATTAGTCCACTAACCCGCCAGGGCGTTTGCCACCTTCGAGTTTGTACTGCGTCCGAGCTTGCTGGTAATCCTTTCACCGGCCTGAATCAGTTTATCCAGATCGATACCGGTTTCGATGCCCATACCGTGTAGCATATACACCACATCTTCTGTGGCCACGTTGCCCGATGCGCCTTTGGCATAGGGGCAGCCGCCTAAGCCTGCTACCGCGCTGTCGATAACACTGATACCCTGCTGAAGGGCAATCAGGATATTGGCGAGTGCCTGGCCATAGGTATCATGAAAATGCACCGCCAGCTGCTCATTGGGAACGTATTGACTGACGACATCGAGCATATGCGCGGTTTTAACCGGTGTGCCCACGCCGATGGTATCTCCCAATGAAATTTCATAGCAGCCCATTTGCAGTAACTTATCAGATACTTCTGCCACTTTTGCGGCGCTGATCTCACCCTCATAAGGGCAGCCCAGCACGCAGGATACATAGCCACGTACACGAAGGTTATTGGCTTTGGCGGCATCCATCACCGGCGCAAAGCGCTCCAGGCTTTCAGCAATGCTGCAGTTGATGTTTTTCTGGGTAAAACTCTCTGAGGCTGCGCCAAATATGGCCACCTCATCGGCGCCAGCCTGCAGCGCCGCTTCAAAGCCTTTGAGGTTGGGTGTCAATGCCGAGTAGGTGACGCCGGACTGACGGCTGATGGCCTCGAACACGGCCTTACTGTCGGCCATTTGTGGCACCCATTTGGGTGACACAAAACTGCCGGTTTCCACCATGCGCAGGCCCGCATCAGCAAGGTTTTGTACCAGTGCCACTTTATCTTCCAGGGCAATCCGGCCCTTTTCATTCTGCAACCCGTCGCGGGGGCCCACTTCGACGATTTTTACTTTCTCAGGATACATGAATTCTTAGCTCTCAGGTTTCAGTTAAAAGCTTTCAGTTCAAAGCAATTGGCCGTTGGGTTTAACGAAAAACAATTTTGAATACTGACGACTTATTCTTCAGCTTCAAATGCCAGCAGTTCAGCGCCGCCGTCTACCAGTTCGCCTTCCTGAAAGAAAAACTCTACGACTTTTCCGTCAGCAGGGGCTTTGAGGCTGTGTTCCATTTTCATGGCTTCCATGATCACCAATTCCTGCCCTTTACTGACCGACTGACCCACTTCCACAGCCAGTTTGACCACAGATCCATTCATCGGGGCGGTGAGTCCGCCACCATGATGATCATGATCCAGCAGGCCCAGGTCAGGTAACTGACGTGAGAAGTGCAGGGCACTGGACTGGGTATACAATGAGCAGCTGTGCTCATCGCCGCTGATGGTGACGCGTTGGCGGTGACCATTGATAATAGCGATCAGGCTGTCGCCAAGGATCTCGCCAGTGGCATCCACCTGAAAGCGTTCACCACTGATCACAAAGCGTTTCTGAACGCCGCTTTCCTGCTGCTTTACCCTGACACTGTGCACGTTGTCGTGGATAAGAATATCCAGACTTTGCTGATATTGTTGATTACTGCGCCAGGCATTCAGACTTTGCCAGGGCGAATAGGGGTCCTGATGTTGCAAACTCACATTCTGGTGCGCCTGTTGTTGGCGCAGTACCAGATAGAGTGCCGCCAGTGGTAGTAAACCGGCAATATCGGCTTCATCTTCCAGAAATATCTCTTTTTGATGGGTGTCGATAAAACCGGTGTCCAGTTGCGCCTGTTTAAAGGCCTTGGTGCTAACCAGGTTATACAGAAAATCAATGTTGGTGGTGACCCCCTTTATCCGGTATTCGGAGAGTGCCTTGACCAATCGACGCAGAGCTTTATCACGATCCTCATCCCATACAATGAGTTTGGCGATCATCGGATCATAATACACCGACACCCCATCACCCTGGCGTACGCCGGTATCTACTCTGACATAGTCAGATTCGTCGGGGGGTTGTAAAAAGCTCAGCGTACCGGTTGCCGGTAAAAACTCATTGTCTGGATCTTCAGCATAAATCCGGGCTTCGAAGGCGTGACCGTTAATCCTCAACTGTGACTGGGTCAGAGGCAACTCTTCACCACTGGCAACACGCAGTTGCCATTCCACCAGATCCTGCCCGCTGATCATTTCTGTGACCGGGTGCTCTACCTGCAGGCGGGTGTTCATTTCCATGAAATAGAAGCTGCCGTCGGTATCCAGCAAGAACTCTACTGTGCCCGCGCCAACGTAATCAATGGCTTTGGCTGCTTTGAGCGCCGCTTCACCCATTTGCGCTCTGAGTTCGGCTGAGACGCCCGGGGCGGGGGCTTCCTCGATAACTTTTTGATGACGGCGCTGCACAGAACAGTCCCGTTCAAACAAATATACACCGTTGCCATGTACATCACAGAATACCTGGATCTCCACATGGCGGGGTTGGGTCAGATACTTTTCCACCAGCATCTGTTCATCACCAAAACCTGCCATGGCTTCACGTTTTGCAGCCGCCAGCGCCTGTTCAAATTCATCTTCATGATGAACCTGCCGCATGCCCTTACCGCCACCTCCGGCAGCCGCTTTGAGCAAGACCGGATAACCCATTTTGTCGGCTTCGGCTTTGAGGGTCTCTGCGCTTTGGTCATCGCCATGGTAACCGGGTACCAGTGGCACGCCTGCAGCCTGCATAATTCTTTTGGCGGCGGACTTTGATCCCATGGCATCGATGGCCGCAACCGGTGGGCCGACAAAAATAATCTGATTGTCTTCACACAGACGAGCAAAGTGCGCGTTTTCAGACAAAAAACCATAACCGGGATGGATCATGTCGGCACCTACTTTACGGGCAACATCGATGATGGTTTCAGCGCGAAGATAGCTGTCCTTTGATGGCGCCGCACCAATATGTACGGCTTCGTCGGCCATTTGTACATGCAGGGCATTGGCATCCGCATCGGAATACACCGCCACGGTATGAATGCCCATTCGCTGCGCCGTTTTAATGATCCGGCAACAGATTTCACCGCGGTTGGCGACTAGCAGTTTTACCAACATAATTACTCCTGAATCCAGTTGGGGCGGCGTTTTTCTAAAAAGGCACTGAGGCCTTCCTGTCCTTGCTCAGAAACACGGATGGTGGCGATACGCAGACTGGTCTTTTCCATGAGTTCTTCATCGTCGTCTTTGTGATCGGCAATATCAAAAATCAGTTGTTTGGCGGCACTGACCGCATCCGGACTGTTTTTCAGAATATGCTCAATAATATCGTCCACCGTACTGTCGAGTTCTTCTTCGGTGACAGCTTCACTCAGCAGTCCCAGGCGCCGGGCGCGACGGGCAGAGAACACCTCTGCGGTGGTGAAATAGCGTCTGGCCACCCGCTTACCAATGGCATCAATGACATAGGGGGCAATTGTGGCGGGGATCAGGCCAAGCTTAACCTCACTGAGGCAGAATTTACTCATTTTACTGCCTATGGCCATATCACAGCAGGCAATCAAACCTACCGCTCCGCCAAAGGCGGCTCCCTGAACTTTTGCCACAGTGGGTTTGGTCAGGGTATTGAGGGTATGCAGCATGGTGGCCAGGGCTTTGGCATCGGCCACGTTTTCTTCAAAACTGTAGCCCGCCATTCTTTTCATCCAGTTCGCATCGGCTCCGGCACAAAAACTTTTGCCGTTTGAAGCCAGTACCAAAACACGTACCTGGCTATCCTCACCAGCCTGCCTGAACAGTCCGGTCAATGTTTTGATCAGTTCATCGTCAAAAGCATTGTGCTTGTGAGGCCGATTGAGTGTCACGGTGGCGACACCGCGATGATCTACTTCATATAACACATCAGACATAAGGCCTCCTTACATGCGGAACACGCCGAAACGGGTGTCCTCGATGGGTTTGTTAAGGGATGCAGACAAACATAAGCCAAGCACTTTACGGGTATCGGCGGGGTCGATTACCCCGTCATCCCAGAGCCTGGCCGAGGCGTAGTAGGGATGACCCTGTCGCTCATAGTCATCAATAATAGGTTGCTTAAAGGCCTGTTCCTCTTCGCTGCTCCAGTCCTCATCTTTACGGGCCTTTTGGTCGCGTTTTACCTGCGCCAGCACACCGGCGGCCTGTTCCCCACCCATTACCGAAATACGCGCATTGGGCCACATAAACAAAAAGCGTGGATCGTAAGCACGGCCGCACATGCCATAGTTACCGGCACCAAAACTGCCGCCAATCAGAATGGTGAATTTAGGCACCTTGGCGCAGGCCACTGCCGTCACCATTTTCGCGCCGTGTTTGGCAATGCCGCCGGCTTCGTACTGTTTACCCACCATAAAACCGGTAATGTTTTGCAGGAAAACCAGCGGAATCTTACGTTGGCTGCAAAGCTCAATAAAATGCGCGCCTTTTTGTGCGGATTCTGAGAACAAGATACCGTTATTGGCGACGATCCCCACCGGATATCCGAATATACGAGCAAATCCGCAGACCAGTGTATTGCCGTACAGGGCTTTGAATTCGTCAAATTCTGACCCGTCTACAACACGGGCAATGATCTCCCGCACATCATAGGACTGACGACTGTCTTTGGGCACAATGCCGTAGATTTCACTGGCGTCATAATGCGGCTCTGTGGGCTCGGTCAGATGCAAAGAGACGGGCTTGGTACGATTAAGCCTGGCAACCGCATCACGGGCAATTTTGAGGGCGTGATGATCATTATTGGCAAGATGATCCGCCACCCCTGAGGTGCGGCAATGCACATCACCGCCACCCAGCTCTTCGGCGGTCACCACCTCACCGGTGGCGGCTTTGACTAAAGGCGGTCCGCCAAGAAAAATGGTGCCCTGTTCTTTAACAATAATGGATTCATCAGCCATCGCCGGAACATAGGCGCCGCCTGCGGTACAGGAGCCCATAACCACGGCAATTTGTGGAATGTTGGCCGCCGAGAGGTTGGCCTGATTATAGAAGATGCGGCCGAAGTGTTCGCGATCGGGAAAGACCTCATCCTGACGGGGCAGGTTGGCCCCTCCGCTATCAACAAGATAAATGCAGGGCAGGTTATTCTGTTCAGCAATCGTTTGTGCGCGCAGATGCTTTTTGACCGTTAGCGGGTAATAAGTACCACCTTTTACTGTGGCATCATTGGCGACAATCATGCATTCGACACCACTGACACGGCCCACGCCGCAAATGATGCCTGCGGCAGGGACCTCTTCGTCGTAGACGTGCAGCGCAGCCAGTTGAGACAGCTCAAGAAAAGGGGCGCCGGGATCAAGCAGTGCTTCGATGCGCTCACGGGGTAATAACTTGCCTCTGTCCGTGTGGCGCTGATTGGCTTTTTCGCCTCCACCCTGACTGATTTGGGAAAACTGCGCGCGCAGGTCCTCTACCTGTGTCTGCATATGTTCGGCATTCTCGGCAAAGGCCTGACTCTTTATATTGATTTTAGATTCTATTCGGGGCACAAGGCTCTCCTGCTAAAACGTTGTCAGATATCAACTATCAGTTGGCAGCAAAAAGCTGATCACTGACAGCTGTAGACTGATGACTATTTAGGCTGACTCTTTAAACAGTTCGCGACCGATTAACATACGGCGGATCTCAGAGGTACCGGCGCCAATCTCATACAGCTTAGCATCCCTGAGTAAGCGTCCGGTGGGATATTCGTTGATGTAGCCATTGCCGCCCAGCAGCTGAATGGCATCCAGTGCCATTTTGGTTGCCAGCTCAGCAGAATATAGAATCACCGCGGCGGCATCTTTTCGTGTGGTTTCTCCGCGATCACAGGCTTTGGCAACCGTATACACATAGGATCTGGCAGCATTCATTTGTGTGTACATGTCGGCAATCTTGCCCTGTACCAGCTGAAATTCACCAATGCTCTGACCAAACTGCTTGCGGTCATGAATATAGGGCACAACCACATCCATGCAGGCTTGCATTATGCCCAGTGGACCACCAGAGAGGACCAGACGCTCATAGTCGAGGCCGCTCATCAGCACCTTCACACCACCCCCTTCAACGCCCAGGATATTTTCTGCCGGTACCTCACAATTATCGAACACGAGTTCACAGGTATTGGATGAGCGCATGCCCAGCTTGTCGAGTTTTTGTGCCTGAGTGAAGCCAGGGGTGTCTTTTTCAACAATAAAAGCAGTGATGCCTTTAGAGCCGGCATTGACGTCAGTTTTGGCGTAGATGACAAACACGTGGGCATCGGGACCATTAGTGATCCACATCTTGTTACCGTTGAGGATGTACTTGTCACCGTCTTTTCTGGCGTTAAGTTTCATACTGACCACGTCAGAACCGGCGTTGGGCTCGCTCATGGCCAGTGCGCCAATATGTTCACCGCTTACCAGCTTCGGCAGGTATTTTTCCCGTTGTGCGTCGTTGCCGTTTTTATAGATTTGGTTCACACATAAATTGGAGTGCGCCCCATAGCTGAGTCCGATACCGGCTGAGGCGCGGCTGATTTCTTCCATCGCCACCACGTGGGCGAGGTAGCCCATGTCAGCACCACCATATTGCTCTGATACGGTGACACCCAACAAGCCCATGTCGCCCAGTTTAGGCCACAATTCATTAGGAAAGGCATTGTTTTCATCGGCACTTTCGGCCAGTGGCGCAATCTCACCCTGGGCAAAGGCATAAACATGGTCTCGAAGCATATCGACTTCTTCGCCAAGTCCGAAATTCAGGGTAGGGTAATGGGCTTTCATGCGCGTTGTCCTCTTGTCAGTTGTTCGAGTTCCAGGCGACAGCGTTGTTCCAGATCGTCCAGTTCATTCATCAGCATACGGATGTCTTCCAGTTGTTGGCTCATGCTGGCGCGTTTGAGGGCGATCATGTCGAGGATCACCTCGTTCTGGGCCAGGGAGTTCTGGTTGCTGTCATAAAGGTTAAACAGGGTTTTGGTTTCTGCCAGTGAAAAGCCGAGTCTTTTTCCTCTGAGGATCAGTTTCAGCCTCACCCTGTCTTTGTTGTGGTAGATGCGAGTCTGACCGTTGCGCTCAGGACACAGTAGCCCTTGTTCCTCGTAAAAGCGGATGGAACGGGGGGTAATGTCAAATTCTTTTGCCAGTTCGCCAATACTGTATGTGCTGTTGTCGGCCATATCACTTTACGTTTACGTAAGCTGTAAGTTAACCTAAAGGTAAAGTAAGCGTAACAAGGCGTCAACATGGGGGAGAGCAGAAAAACTGGTCAACCTGTGAAAATGTTCATTATGCTGTACGTTTGGCTTATAGCGTTTGTTCCCGCAACTGGTTTAGCATAGCCCCCAGATGAGGCTGGCGGACCGGGCCGGATGTCCAAAAAACGTGGGGCGCGGGTCGATATAATTTTGGTTAACCCATACAGAGGATTCGATGATGGATAAGAATGATGCAGTGGTAATTGTTGATGCAAGACGTACCCCGATGGGGGGCTTTCAGGGCGCACTGTCACCTCTGACTGCGGTTGAGCTTGGAGCCGAAGCGATAAAAGCGTTGCTTGAGAAACAGGACGCTGATGCAGTGCAGGAAGTGTTTATGGGATGTGTGTTGCCTGCCGGACTGGGACAGTCTCCTGCACGTCAGGCAAGTTTGAAGGCGGGGCTACCGTTGTCTGCTGGCGTCACTACCATTAATAAGGTGTGTGGTTCAGGTATGAAAGCGGTCATGCTGGCGCACGATTTAATCAAGGCGGGCAGTATTGATACGGCCATAGCCGGAGGCATGGAAAGTATGAGTAACGCGCCTTATTTGTTGCCGAAGGCGCGCAGCGGATACCGTATGGGCCATGGTCAGGTGCTGGATCACATGATGCTGGATGGTCTGGAGAATGCGTATGACGGTAAAGCCATGGGATGCTTTGCCCAGGATACCGCAGACAAAGAACGCATCGATCGTGAACAAATGGACGAATTTGCTCTTACTTCTTTGTCACGGGCCAATCAGGCCATCAGCAGCGGCGCTTTTGCCAACGAAATTACGCCTGTGACCATTGCCACCCGCAAAGGTGATATCACCGTCGATACCGATGAAGGGCCGGGTAATGCTATGCCTGAGAAGATCCCCAATCTTCGCGCTGCATTTAAAAAAGACGGCACGATCACTGCCGCAAATTCCAGTTCGATTTCTGATGGTGCCGCGGCACTGATGGTCATGCGCGAATCCGTCGCGCAGCAAAAAGGCCTGACACCCCTGGCGAGAATTGTAGGCCATAGCACTCACTCCATTGAGCCAGAAAATTTCACTGTGGCACCGGTGGGCGCAATGCAAAAGCTGCTGGACAAGGTTAACTGGCAGACCAGCGATGTAGATCTGTTTGAAATTAACGAAGCCTTTGCCATGGTCACCATGCTGGCGATAAAACAGCTGGAGCTGGACGCTGAGAAGGTGAATGTTAATGGTGGCGCCTGTGCGCTGGGCCATCCCATCGGTGCTTCCGGTGCCCGTATTCTGGTGACGCTGCTGCATGCGCTGAAAAATCGGGGACTGAAAAAAGGCATCGCCTCATTGTGCATTGGAGGAGGCGAGGCCACCGCTATCGCTGTGGAGATGCTCTAAGGTCTGAAACCAGGGTGGGGTGCAGCCCCACCTTGCACTGAC
This sequence comes from Lacimicrobium sp. SS2-24, assembly GCF_002201535.1. Lineage (GTDB taxonomy): Bacteria > Pseudomonadota > Gammaproteobacteria > Enterobacterales > Alteromonadaceae > Lacimicrobium. The sequence continues at coordinate 84,653 of NZ_NIWW01000001.1, forward strand.
TAATGCTGTTCGGGGGTATGCGTCGCGTACCCCTGCTTGTTAGGGAAATAGCGTAACACCAGGTTTTGATAAGCCTCGGTACCCAGAAAATTACGCATTGCTGATGCAACCCCTTCAACCAGTTGCGGATCCGAATCCGGATGAAAGGCGCCGTAAAAGGTCAGTTCATCGAAGGTCACCAAGTGCTGTAACAGCCTGATTTCATGCTCTTGCAGTTGGTGCAGCATACTTTCAGATAGGGAGATCACATCGACCCTGTCCAGTTCAAGCAAGCCCGTAAGCTGTGCAATATTCTCTACTTCGACCAGATTGTTTCTGGTTGAGAAGGCGTCATGTGAGGTCATGATATGCGCTGTGGCGCTATCTCTGATGACCCCGACCCGGTAGAACTGCGCATCTGTCCACTGCTTAAATCCAGGATAATGTTGAGATTTTCGTCCGAATAGTGAAACCTGATTACTGGCAAAAGGCTCCAGCCACAGAAACTGGGTTTCACGCTCTGCGGTTCTGGCCATGGAAAATATCAGGGTATCGGGCTGAGTGCTGGCAATATGGTAGGCGCGGGCCCAGGGCATCATTTCTACCTTGAGTTCCATATCGAGCCGCTCTGCCACCTGTTTGAAAAATGCAATTGAAAAGCCGTCGTAGCCGTTTTCGGTTTTAAAACTAAATGGCGGGAAATGCTCTGTCACGGCACGAAGCTGAGCACCGTGAGCACTCAGGCTGCAAACCAACAGCAACAGAACGTGACTTAACACCCTGATTGTCACCAGATCGCTCCACTTCGCCCCAACAATATTCTTACAGCATAACAATAAATCAGGAAATGTGTCTGTCCTGCTGTGGGTGCAGCCTTTCACAAGGTTAACTACTACTGCATGAGGGGGCTTAGGAGGGCGTCAGTTGCTCTTCTTTGATGCGCTGAATATAGGCCAGGCGCCAGCCAAGGAAAATGGCCGCGCTGGTCAGGCCCACAATAAAGCCGATCCAGAAGCCGGTAGCGGCCATTTTGGGTACGATCCAGTCGGTCAGACCCAGGATGCAGCCAGTGGTGAGGCCGATTCCCCAGTAAGACAAAAAGCTGATATAGAACATGGCCTTGGCATCTTTATAGCCGCGCAGCGCACAGCCGGATATGACCTGTATTGCGTCAGAAAACTGGAATACGGCCGCAAGAAACATCAGATCTGCAGCCATACGCACCACTTCAGCATCATTGCTGTAAAGGTCTGCTATCTGAAAGCGCAGCAAGAATGAGACGCTTGCGGTAAACAGTGCGCAGGCTATTCCCACAATCCAAGCGCCATGCACGGCTTTTCTGGCATGTAAGGGCTTCTCTTCACCTAACAGAAAACCGACCCGGATGGCGACCGCCAGTCCGATGCTTAAGGGGATCATAAACATCAGGGCTGAAAAATTCAGTGCCACCTGGTGGGAAGCGACAATAAGGGCGCCAAAGGGGGCCAGGAGTATCGCCACCACAGAAAATAAAGACACTTCAAACAGAATGGTCATGGCGATGGGCAGTCCCAGCCGCAATATTTCGGCAAATTCAGACAGCCTGGGGGCATACCACTGACTGAAAAAAGGGTAATGAGACATTTTGCGGGAATAATGGGTGTAGACCCAGGTACACACCATCATGCCGACAAATACTAGACCCGTTGCAATGCCGCAGCCCGCGCCACCAAAAGCGGGTAGCCCCAGCTTGCCGTAAATAAACACGTAATTGGCGGGAATGTTAATCAACAGCCCGACAAACATGATGATCATCGACGGGCGGGTAACAGACAAGCCCTCGCAGTACTGGCGGAGGACCTGGTAGACAGCGAAAAAGGGCATGCTTATGAGCATGTACTGCAAATATTCCAGCGTAATGGCCTGCAGTTTGGGTTCCATGCCCAAAAGACCTTTAAGATGAGGTACCCAGAAATAACATAAAGCCAGTGGAACAGAGAGCAATAAGGATAACCAGAGTGTTTGTTGTCCCTTGGCAGGGATCAAATCAGTGCGTCTTGAGCCATCCAGACGGGATACGATAGGCGGGAGGGCTAAAATGATGCCCTGCAGAAAAAACAGAATGGGCATTACAATACTAGATGCAATAGCCACTGCAGCCATATCTGTGGCAGATACTCTGCCGGCCATAATGGTATCGGAAACCCCCATCAGGGTCTGTGTGACCTGAGCAATAAGAAGCGGCCAGGCCAGTTTAACCAGTTGTCGTATTTCGTGGGACAGACTCATAGATGATGATGGGTTCAGGGGCAGTATTTTTGGGGCTCTTTATACCATAAGCGGTGAAAGTCAGCCCGTAATTTTATTGCTACAAAGGGTTACCGCTGGCCAGAGTTTAAAAAATTCCGGTGTGATAACCGTTGCACTATAACGGGGCGGTATTGCACCTTATATTGCAATAACCGGCATGCTCAGTGCCTGTGAAAATAAGTTATCGTATTGAAAATAATGGAAAAAATAAAACTGGTACGGCCTGTGCTTTTAAATCGCTGCGTTAATTTGAGGGGTGGTCGCCAATGGGAATTGCCGATACTAAAACAAAAGCGACCTGAAATACGGGAAATAACAATAATAAAAGGGCACTAAAAACAATAACAGCCTGCTCCCGGTGGTCGTAACATAATAATCTCCCCCGATTCTGCTTTAGGAAAACGAAGCGGTTGTTGCGAAGGTCAGAACATAACAATAATAATCTGACCTGGCATATTAATAAGCCCATGGCGGAAGATTCCCCCATGGGCTTTTTTATTCAGTGTTTTTATCCAGCAGACAACGGGTTGCTAATTGCCTTCGTTTTGCGCCAGTAAATCTAGAAAAAAGGCATATTCCAGCGCGATATCGTGCAGACGTTGAAAACGTCCTGATACACCGCCGTGGCCTGCATCCATATCGGTCTTAAACAGCAGTACATTATCGTCTGTTTTATACTCGCGCAGTTTGGCCACCCACTTTGCCGGTTCGAAATACTGTACCTGTGAATCGTGCAACCCTGTGGTGACCAGCAGGTGCGGATAATTCTGGTGCGATATCTGATCATAGGGCGAATAAGACAGTATGTAATCATAGTAAAGCTTGTCTTTGGGATTGCCCCATTCGTCAAATTCGTTGGTGGTCAGCGGAATCGTCTCATCTAACATGGTCGTTACCGCATCCACAAAGGGCACATGGGCCGCGACCCCCAGATACAGCTCAGGTGCCTGATTGATAACCGCGCCCATCAGTAGTCCGCCAGCACTGCCCCCCATGGCAAACACCTTGTCCTTTGCGCCATAGCCGCTTTCTACCAAGGCTTCCGTGACATCAGTAAAGTCATTGAAGGTGTTCTTTTTCTTCAGTTTTTTGCCGTTTTCATACCAGTGTCTGCCTAACATTTGCGAACCGCGTACGTGCGCAATAGCAAATACGACGCCACGATCCAGCAGACTCAACCTGGCACTGTCAAATTCCGGCTCGGAGATGAAGCCGTAAGCGCCATAGCCATATTGATACAGTGGGTTGGTACCGTCTTTGTTGAATGTATCTTTGCGGTAAACCAGTGTTACCGGCACTTGAGTACCGTCTCTGGCTTTAATATACAGGCGCTCTGAGCGGTAATTGTCAGCCTCAAAGTCCCCCGGTACAGGCTCTTGTTTGAGCTGATGTTGGTCTAATGACTCCAGCGCTATGTCATAGTGAGTGCCCGGCGTGGTCATGCTGGTGTAATACACTCTCACGCTCGGGCTGTCGAGCTCATTGTTACCATACAGATAAACGGTGTACGCCTGGTCCTGAAAGGTGAGGGTACGCTCCTGACCAGTGTCGAGGTGACGCACAACAACCTGTGTCTGGCCCCGCTGCCGCTGCAGATACACCAGATGCTGATTAAACATCTCAATGTCTTCCAGTATGACATCCTGGCGATGAGCAATGACTTCCTGCCAGTGCGCTTTGTTGCCTAAATTATCAGCGGCAACCCGCATCAGACGAAAATTGACCGCCTCCAGATTGGTCAATACGTAGTACTGGTCATTATGCCTGGCGATATGGTACTCCAGTCCTGCTTCCCGTGGCACAAACTCAACAGGCATTGCATTGGCATCGTTGGCATCGAGCAGGGATACCCCTTTGGTCTCGGTAGCGTCATGAATAATGTAAATCTGACGGTCATCCTTGCTCTTATCTATTTCTGTGAAAAAAGTGGGGTCCTGTTCCTCATACACCAGCCTATCCTGGCTTTGTTCAGTGCCTATTACGTGGCGGTATACCTGATAGGCAAGTAAAGTCTGGGGATCTTGCTTAATATAATAAAAATGTTGGCCATCATTACCCCATACAATGCTTCCTGAGGTATTGATAATCTGATCAGGCAATAGCTTGCCTGTGCGCAGATTCTTGATACGAATTTGATACATGCGCCGGCTCAGGGTGTCCTCACTGTAGGCCAATAACTCATTATTGGGACTGACAGCAATGGTGTCGACCTCATAGTAGTCATGGCCCTGGGCCAGTTGGTTGATATCCAGTAACACCGTCTTGTCACTGTCATCGATGTTTTTGCTGCGCACATATCGTGGATATTCATTATCGCCGGATACTTCACTGAAGTAGAAATAGTCGCCATCTCGTACCGGTACGGACTGATCATTCCTGGCGATACGCCCTTTCATTTCCTCGAATAGCTGCCGCTGTAACGTCTCGGTATGCGCCAGCATCTTCTGCGCATAGGCATTTTCTGCGTGCAGATAAGCCAGCATCCTGGGATCTTTGCGTTCGTCGTCGCGCATCCAGTAGTAGTTGTCGATGCGGGTTTCGCCGTGAATGGTCATTTTGTGGGGGATTTTGTCTGCAACAGGAGCACTGTTGTGATGAGCCGTATGAGCAGAAACAGCGCCCTGTTCCCGTTCTGCCAATGAGCAGGACGGCAGCAACAAAGTGAACAGCACAGCAAGGGGAATAGCGTGAAAAGATGACATAGGCTGGCGTTGTCAGGAGATAAGAAAGCCTCGAATATAGCAGTACGTGAAACAGACTGTCGATAACCAAGTGGGCAATGTGGCGATGGCTTATCTCATTTACAGGGGGATCTGTCGCTATTTGTGGGCACAGACTTACAAATCATAGGTTTTTGTGGCAAAAACGCAGGTCTAAAACTCTACATAATAACGAAAACGCAAAAGGCAGGTGACTGTGAACAGATGTAAATTAACTACCCTAAGCCTTGCCATATTACTGGGCCTTAACTTCAGTGCTCCGGCCATGGCACAGAGCGAACAAACGGATAGCAGCCCTGAAAAGCAGGAATGGGACGTACTCAACCCACCGTTTGAGTTTGATACGGTCAATATTGAAACCGATGAAACCACCTGGTCGAGTCTGGATATCGCTCCTGACGGAGCGTCTTTTGTCTTCGATATGCTCGGCGATATATACACTGTGCCTGTTGCAGGTGGAGAGGCCCGTGCGCTGACTTCAGATTTTGCGTTTAACATGCAGCCGAGTATCAGTCCTGATGGGCAACGTATCGCGTTCATATCGGACCGGGATGGCAACACGAATGTGTGGACCATGAACCGGGATGGCAGCGATCTGAAACAGGTGACCAGGATTAAAAACGATTTGGTTCACTCGCCGAAGTGGAGTCCGGATGGCCAATACATCACGGTAATGAGAGGGATTGTATCCCGTCGTAGTATTCCGGCAGGTGAAATCTGGGTATTTCATCATGCTGGTGGTGAAGGCTTACCCATTGCCAAACGTGATGGAGGGGAGCATGAACAGAAAAATACCGCCGATCCGGTATTCTCTCCTGACGGTCAATACCTTTACTACACCAAAGACATCACCGCTGGCAGTGTTTTTGAGTATAACCGGGATCCTCTCAAGAGCATTTTTGCCATTAACCGCTATGAGCGGGAAACCGGTGAAGAAATTACGCTGGTCAGTGGTACGGGTGGGGCGGTAGTGCCGACGCCATCACCAGATGGTAAAAAACTGGCGTTTGTCCGCCGTATTCGTGAGAACACCGCGTTATTTATCAAAGACCTGCAAAGCGGTGAAGAAACGCCCGTATATCGTAACCTGGAGCGGGATATGCAGGAAGGATTCGGCTCTGAGGGCTACTATGCTTACTTTGACTGGACCGCTGACAGTGAGGAAATCCTGTTTTGGGCCGGGGGCAAATTTAAGCGTCTCGATGTCACCACAAAGCAGGTGACGGAGGTACCGGTTACCGTCAAAGCGCAGAAGAAAATTGCGAAAGCACTGCGCTTTGACGTGGATGTGGCTCCGGATGAATTTGATGTGAAGATGATTCGTTGGGCGCAGAAGTCGCCGGATGGTAAACATATGGTGTTCCAGGCTCTGGGAAAACTGTATATCAGGAATATGCAAACCGGAAAACAACAACGCCTGACGGATCAGAATGAGCACGATGAGTTTTATCCCCGTTTCGCTAATGATGGCAAGCACATTGTTTATACCACCTGGCATGATGAAAAGCTCGGTGCGGTCAGGGTCATTCCGGCGCGCGGCGGTAAAAGCAAAATAATCACCTCTGAGCCCGGCCATTATTCAGAACCCAGCTTCAGCACCGACGGCAAACAGGTGACCTACCGCAAGTTCACTGGCGGATACCTGCTCTCACCCAAATGGTCGTTGGAGCCAGGGTTGTATGTGGCCGATCTTGATTCCGGCGAAAACACAAAAGTATCGAGCTCTGGCTTTGCACCGCATTTTGCTGGTGACAATGAACGGGTATATTTCACCGACTACACCCCGGGTAGCAACGCCACGCAGCGTAAGCTGGTCAGTGTCAATTTGCAGGGGCAGGACAAACGAGAACACCTTGACGGCAACAATGAAGTGGTTGAATTCAGACTGTCTCATGACAAGCAGTGGGTTGCCTTTACCTATCAGTATAATGCCTACGTTGCCCCTTATGCTGAGACGGGAAAGTTAACCTCAGTGGGGCCCAATATGACCTCATTACCCGTCAAACAAGTGTCCGCCCGTGCTGGAGAGTATCTGACCTGGCGTGCCGATAATCAGGCATTGTCCTGGCATCATGGGGCACTGTTTTTTGAACGTGAACTCAAAGATGCTTTTGCCTTTATTAAAGGGGCCCCTGAAACTTTGCCTGAACCCATGGTGCAGGGAGTGGATTTATCCTTCACTCAACAGGCTGATAAGCCCGATAGCCTCAAAGCGCTGGTTGGAGGAACGCTGGTCACCATGCGGGATGCCAATAATCGTCAGGAAGTCATCGAAGATGGCGTGATTGTGATTCAGGACAACCGCATTAAAGCGGTGGGTAAGCGCTCAGAGGTCATTGTGCCGAAGGCGGCGCAGATCATCGATATCAGCGGTAAGACGGTGATTCCTGGCCTGGTGGATGCACACGCCCACGGGTCACAGGGAAATAATGAAATTATTCCACGTCAGAACTGGCGTAACTATGCGGATCTGGCCTTTGGTGTGACTACGGTTCATGACCCTTCAAATGATACCACTGAGATATTCTCTGCGTCGGAGCTGCAACGCGCCGGCCATATACTGGCACCCCGCATTTACTCAACCGGTACCATTTTATACGGGGCAAACTGGCCCGCATATAAAGCCATCATTGACGATCCTGATGATGCCACTTTCCATTTACAGCGCCTCAAAGATGTAGGGGCCATTTCGGTGAAAAGCTATAACCAGCCACGCCGAGATGTGCGCCAGCAAATCGTGGCGGCGGGCAAAGCGTTGGGGATTATGGTCGTGCCCGAGGGGGCAGGACGCTTTTTGTATGATTTGACCATGCTGGTGGACGGTCATACGGGGCTGGAGCATTCTATTCCGTTAAATCAGGCCTATTCTGATGTGACGCAGCTTTGGAAAGCCTCAGGTTTTGGTTACACCCCCACTTACGTGGTGACCATGGGCACCATGATGGGAGAGGAGTTCTGGTACGACCGTACCGAAGTCTGGAAGAATCCCCGTTTGCTTCGTTATACGCCCCATTTTATGCTGGATAGTCGTGCTATCCGCAGGCCCACTGCGCCCGATGAACAATACCATCACTTCTCGGTAGCGAAATATTCTAAGCACCTTCGCGACAATGGCGTCAGTGTTCATATTGGTGCTCACGGACAGCGTCCGGGACTTGGTGCGCACTGGGAATTATGGCATATGCACCAGGGCGGCTTTACACCCTGGGAAGCGTTACGTGGCGGTACGATAGACGGAGCCCGTCATTTGGGGATGGATAAGGATATTGGCAGTCTCGAAGCCGGCAAACTTGCTGACATGGCGATCATTGATGGCGATGTGCTCAATGATCTGAGTCGCTCAGAATATGTTACCCATACCGTTCTTAACGGGCGTATTTATGACACCAAAAGCATGAACGAGTTGGGCACGCAGAAACGCCGTGCACCGTTTTTCTTTGAACAGATGAATGTGTCTGCGATGCCTCAGCAAACCGAGGCAGAACTGGAAGCCAAGGCGCAGCGGCATCATTGGGTGCACTAGTTACGTTGTTTTATTGCATTAAGGCGGCTTCGGCCGCCTTTTTTGTTTTGGCAAGGTGAAGTATTGAAGGATTCTGATAAAGAGGGCGTTTTGTAATCGGACCGTCCCGGGACTATGCTCAATAACACTATCATTTTTGAGAAGTGAACGACTTTGAATGACCTGTTCCGAGCACTGATCGTCTTTTCCTTTTCTGCCCTGAGCTTCGCGGACCCCACTTTTCGGGTGGTGACGGAAAATCATCCGCCGGTGCAGTATCTTCATGAAAACAATATTGTTGGGCCGGCAACAGAGGTGGTCAGAGATTTACTCAAACGCTCTGGCATTGACGCCGATATTGAGATGATGCCCTGGGCCAGGGCGTATCACTTTGCCCAGACTGAAGCGAACGTCTTGATATTTTCAATGTTCCGCACACCCCAAAGGGAGAACAAGTTTCACTGGATCACGACGGTCAGTGAACATCAGGTGGCGGTGCTGTCATTGTCAGACAGGGATGATTTGCAGTTCACCGAGTTGTCTGATGCCAAACCCTATCTGTTTGCTGTTATCCGCGGTGCCTATTCATTGGAGTATCTCAAAAGCGCAGGTTTTTCCGAGGAAGAAAACCTGTTTGTTGCAGCAACAATGAATGAACAGGTGAATTTGCTGCTCAAACGTAAAGTGGATCTGCTTTTTACGGACCCAGCAACGGTAGCCTACCGCCTGAAAGAACTCGGTTTGCCGCCAACCAGAATAAGAACTGTATTGGCATTACCTGAACTTTCTCAGGGTTTGTATCTTGCGGCGAGTCTTCAGACATCACCTGAATGGGTTGAAAAGCTCACGGCCCATGCTCAGAAGCTGCATAGTGAAAGGGAACATGCCTCTGCAAAATAAGACCATTGAGCCGGATTAGCAATAACCCGGCTTCACCGGTTGCTATCTTGAATGTCTGCCCTCACTATGCGGTCATCTCATTGAATCAAATATCACAAAAGGACGTGTCGTTAGTATGCGGTCTAATAGTCTTTGTGCACTGGGCCTGTGCCTCTCTCTTATCCTGAGCACTGCTGCCTCATCAGAGCTGTCAAAGTCAGTGACGTTGGTCACCAATGACGACTATTTCCCTTATGCCCATGAATCTGTTCCCGGTGGTGGCTGGTCCAAAGCCATCGTTGAGGCAGTGTTTGATGAAATGGGGATAGATACCGAAACACATAAATTGCCCTGGAGCCGCGGCCTGATGTGGACCGGGCAGGGCAAGTATCTGGGCACCTATCCTTATATTTATTCGGCTGAAAGAGCGGAGTCTTTTTACTATTCTGTGCCGATTAACAGAGTGCCGGTAAAGCTTTATGTGTCCAGAACATCAGGTATTACTGACCCGGAGCATCTGCATGGTAAAAGCCTGTGTTTGCCACATGGATATAGTAAAGCGGGTGTCTATGCGTACTTAACAGAGCGTTGGAACATGGTAATGCACAGAGCTCAGGATGGAGTAGGGTGCTTTCTTCAGGTAGAAAAAGGCTGGAGTGATGCCGGCCTGACCAATGGGTATTTGTCTGAACCAAATAATTTAGCGCGTTTTGACATGGATTCCAGTCTGGCCATTTTACCTATTGAGCTTGATTCAGAGGCTTTACATTTTCTGATTTCCAAAGATTATCCCAATGCGAGCGTCTGGGTTGCGCGCTTTAACAACGCTTTGGACAAGATAACCGAAACCGGGAAGCGGGCCAGAATAGACGCGCACTATCAGCAATGGCTGAGCCGTTAAGTTTCCCAGGGCATAAAAAAGCCCCATCAGGATGAATGGGGCCTTTTTTGTTTCATTGTCTATAGCTGACAGGGCAGGCAATACGCGTAGGCACCTTTGGGGTCATTCAGGCGGGCCATCGCATCGTATTCTGATACCAGTTGTTTAACCAGTGACAGTAAATGACTGTCCTGTTGACTGTCCAGAGCGCCACCGAGTACCACCGATGCCGCGCCAAAGAATTCCTGCCAGAACTTTTCTTTGGCAGAAAGGTCGCGTTCCACATACTCACTGTCGTATTGGTCAATATTGGCGAGTTTCGCTGCAGCGGCCACGGCATCTTCGAGATATCCCAGGTTATCGACCAATCCCAGGTCGAGAGCCTTCTGACCAATCCATACTCGTCCCTGGGCTATGTCATCGACCTGCTCTTTTGACATGTCCCGCTCGCGAGCAACAAGGGTAATAAACTGGTCATAACCATGCTCGATACTGCGCTGTATGACATTACCAATCTTTGGATCCAGTGCTCTGGTCGGACTGAAGCCGGCAAATTCGGTGGTACCCACGCCATCAACGTTAACACCCAGATAATCCAGCGTGTTTTCGTAGGTCATGAACATGCCGAAAATACCAATGGAGCCGGTGATGGTGGACGGAGCCGCCCAGATTTCATCTGCCCCAGCGGATATCCAGTAACCACCGGACGCAGCATAGGTGCTCATCGATACCACTACGGGTTTGCCCGCTGCTTTAAGTTGCTCCACTTCCTGGCGAATGACTTCTGAGGCGAAGGCACTGCCACCGGGGGAGTCTACGTGCAGAACCACAGATTTTATATCGTCGTCCAGGCGCGCCTTTCGCAGCATTCTGGCTGTGCTGTCGCCGCCAATGCTACCGGCTTTCTGATTGCCATTTAAAATAGCCCCTTTGGCCACCACAATGCCCACCTTATCGGTGTCGCTGCTGCTTGGGATAAAAGGCATTTTGATGACACTCAGGTACTGTTTGTAGGTAACGTGGTTGTAGCCCCTGGATGTTTTATTATCGCCGGATATTGCCGAGAACTCATTGCGGATTTCCTCGCGTGTGCGCAATCCATCGACCCACTTATTGGCCAGCGCATATTGGGCGAAATCACCCTGTGCGGCCTCAAACTTGGTCATGAAGGCATCAACCTGTTCATCAAAATTATTGATGTCCATATCCCGGGCGGCGGCGACATCTTCTTTATACTGTTGCCATAGTGCGCCCAGCCAGGCCTCATTCGCTTCTCTGGCAGCATCGGACATGTCATCACGGATAAAGGGCTCTACAGCAGATTTAAAGGTTCCCACCCGGAACACATGAGTCGTGGCCTTAATTTTTTCCAGCATGGATTTGAAATACATGCGATAACGGCCGTAGCCGTCTAATAACATGCCGCCCATAGGATTCATGTAAACATGATCGGCGCGGCTGGCCAGATAATACTGATTCTGCGAGTAGTAATCGCCGATGGCGTATAAGGGCTTACCACTGGTCTTAAACTCATCCAGTGCCGTACCGAGTTGCTGTAGCTTATCCAGCCCGGCACTGCGCAGACCTTGCAGATCAAGCACCAGGGCCTTGATGCGGTTATCCTGCTTGGCATTATCAATGGCAAAGATCACGTCTCGCAGCAATACCTCAGGATTTTCTTCTTTCTGGTCAAAGGCCTCTTGCATGAACTTTTCAAACGGATCAACAGCGGTCTCCTGAATCACCAGATTTCCATTGAGATTAAGCACCAGCACAGCTTCGTCAGGGACGGTCACTTTGCCGTCATCGGAAATAATGGCGATCAGAATAAAGGCCGCGAGGGCGAGAAAGATCAGATTGAAAAACAACTTGCGGCTGAAATTCAGTACGGTCCAGATGCCGCTGAACAGTGCCTTAGTAAAACTTTTGCCTGTGGCCATAAAACTACTTCCTACAATTTAGTGACGCTATCCTATCTAAAGTCCTGAAGATACCCAAACAGCAAATGTAAATTTTTATGTCTTTTCAGGCCAGACAGATCACTTTGCGCACACCTGTGCGCCCAATAGCGGGTGAAATTTTATTCGGGAATAGGTTAGACTGGTAACAGATTAGACCAGTTGAGAAAGCAATGAGTAAGCATCCTTTGTATCCAAACCTGTTGTCCCCGCTGGACTTAGGCTTTACACAATTAAAAAATCGCGTGCTGATGGGCTCCATGCACCTTGGCCTGGAAGAAGAAAAAGGCGGCCCTGAAAAGTTAGCAGCCTTTTACGCTGAGCGGGCAGCCGGAGGCGTAGGCCTCATCGTCACAGGCGGGGTGAGCCCCAATCGCCAGGGCTGGGTGTTCCCGTTTGCATCCAGAATGAGTAAGCGTTCCCACGCTAAAGAGCACCAGGTGATCACTGAAGCGGTGCATGCCCATGGCGGTAAAATCTGTATGCAGATTCTCCATACCGGGCGATACGGCTATCATCCCATTGCCGTCGCTCCTTCAGCTATAAAGGCGCCCATTAATCCGTTTAAACCCTGGGAGATGACCAAACTCGGCATACGCAATACCATCAAAGATTATGCTACCAGTGCGGCTATGGCCAAGATGGCGGGATATGATGGTGTTGAAATCATGGGCTCTGAAGGCTATCTGATTAATCAGTTTTTATGCCCGCGCACAAATCAGCGCAGCGATGAATGGGGAGGCAGTTTTGAAAACCGTGCTCGCTTTGCGGTAGAAATCGTAAAAGCCGTGCGTGATAAAGTCGGTAGCGATTTTATCCTGATATTCCGTTTATCCATGCTGGATCTGGTGGAAGGCGGCAGCGAGTGGAGTGAAGTGGTGGCGCTGGCGAAAATACTGGAAGAGCAGGGGGTTACCCTCATCAATACCGGTATCGGTTGGCATGAGGCAAGGGTACCTACCATCGTGACATCGGTGCCCAGAGCCGCGTTTACCTGGGTAACCGAAAAAATGAAACAGGAGGTCAGCGTACCGCTGATCACCACCAATCGAATCAATATGCCCGATGTGGCAGAAAAGATTCTTGCTGATGGGCAGGCAGACATGGTGTCGATGGCACGGCCTTTCCTGGCAGATGCCGAATTTGTGAATAAGGCTGAGCAGCAGCGGGCCGATGAAATTAATACCTGTATTGCCTGTAATCAGGCCTGTCTTGATCATGTGTTCAAGAAAAAGCAGGCCTCTTGTCTGGTGAACCCCAGAGCCGGATATGAAACCGAACTGAATTTCACACTGACGAATCATAAGAAGAAACTGGCCGTTGTTGGTGCAGGCCCCGCGGGAATGGCGTTCAGCTGTTATGCGGCGGAGCGCGGACATGAAGTGCATCTGTTTGATAAAGCCGATGAGATAGGCGGTCAGTTTAACTATGCCAAGCAGATCCCCGGCAAGGAAGAATTCTACGAGACGTTACGTTACTTCACCCGCCGTATTGAGATTACCGGCGTCAAGTTACATTTGAACAGTCCTCAGACGGCGGAAAGTTTGCAAAAAGAGGGATTTGACCAGGTAATTCTGGCAACCGGAATCGTGCCTCGGCCTCTGGACTTACCCGGTGTGGATCATCCTAAAGTGCTCTCATATCTGGATGTGCTCAGAGATCATAAACCTGTGGGCAAAAAAGTCGCCATAGTCGGTGCCGGGGGCATCGGCTTTGACGTGGCTGAATACCTTGCAGAGCCTGAATCGTTGACCAAAGAACCGGATCACTGGATGAAATATTGGGGCATTGATAAAGCCTACACTCAGCGTGGTGGCCTCACGGAGCGGGAAATAGATAAAACGGAACGGGAAATCTGGCTGCTACAACGTAAAACCAGCAAAGTGGGCAAATATCTTGGGGCAACCAGTGGTTGGGTGCATCGTAAAACACTGCAAAGCCACAATGTGCAGATGGTGCCGGGTGTGACATACAAAAAAATTGATGACAGAGGACTGTTGATCGAGGTGAATGAGCAGGAAAAGTGGCTGGAGGTGGATAATATTATTATCTGTGCCGGCCAGATTCCTCAGCGAGAATTGCAGCAAAGCCTGGAGCAGGCGGGTATCGTGACCCATCTTATCGGTGGCGCAGATGTAGCGGCAGAGCTGGATGCGAAAAGAGCCATCCGCCAGGGTGCGGAATTAGCGGCAAGGATTTAAACGTCATATGTATGGCCGTGAAAGGCCATACATATCGCCTTAATTTATTTGTCTAATCAAGACCTTAGCTTTATAGTGTAGTCACGATAAAAGCGATAGGTAAAGTGCGTTGCGTGTTCCATACCAACTGCTAACCACCACCATCCTGTTTCTTATGCTGTGGCAGGTGGATGCCCGCGAGTTACGTGTTGTGACCGAGGACCTTCCACCTTATCAGTTGGTCGAAAATGGCCAGGTGACCGGTGGTCTGTCTTATCACATCATGCAGGAAGTACTCAGGCGCGCCGAGGTTGATCCTGTTCATGAGGTGATGCCTTGGGCCAGAGCCTATCGTACCGCCCTGGAGCGCGACAATACGCTGATTTATTCCATGATCCGCAGTGACAAAAGAGAACCGCTTTTTCACTGGATAGGCCGGTTGCAACGCATTGATTATCAATTTTATGGGCTACGCAGCAACCAACAATTGCACGTTAACACGGTGGAAGATGCACTCAACTATACGGTGGTGTCGATACGTAATAGTTTTGAAGCCTCGTCATTAAAACAACTTGGGTTTGAACTGGGACGTAATCTGATCCTGGTGGTGGACTATGCGTCGGCCTGGGAAATACTCGAACTCGGCAGAGCCGATCTTATTTTCGCAGATGCGGCGACGCTCACCTCTATAACCTCTGATCCGGCGCTATTCAGCAAATATGGCGATAGGGTAAAAAGTCGGGATCTGTATGTGGCGGCCAATCTCAACACCCGTCAAAGCCTGATTTCAGAACTGAGAAAAGCGTTTGCCAGTGTTAAGTCTGATCCTCAGTTTTCGCATTTGTTTGATATCAGTTCAACATCAACAACTACACAAAGCGTCGACCCTCTCTGAAAGAGAGCAAGCTGGAATCAGATAAACTCTGAACGTCAGCAACAATTAACCTGGGTGAGATTTTATTGGGTCAGACATTTGCCTGATTCCCCCTGATTCAGGGAAATCGATTCAAACGGGCTCTCTACCTGATAATACAATGACAGAATTTTCCACTGCGTTCCCAGACGGAATAACTGAATACTGTTGACGCCGGTAAAATCAGGCTTTTTAGCGTCTTTGTCAGTGCGCGACTCCACTACGCTGTAAATGGTGGCGAAACGGTCATAAACCTGCACATGCCGGTATACCTCACACTCGTAAAAACCGTAATCACGAATGGTTTCCAGGCCTGACAAAAAAGAAGAAGCTTCAACCTTATTCAATGTTGCGTGTTTATCAGTATAACGTGCCCCGAAAACCACTGCGTCCGGGTGAAAGAGTGTTCTGAGTGTCTCGACATCGGTGGCTTCATTCGGACCATGGCTCAGCCCCCGCCATAATTCAGAGGCAACGGACTCAGCAGAGCCATTGTCTGCACTGGCGGTTCCGACAGTAAATAAAAACAGTATAAGAAGTCGTTGCATAAGAGTATTGGGTGTTTTTGGATTCGGGAAAGGTTCACCATTGTGACAGCTTTAAATGTGGGTTTGTATATTAGCCAGAGGGTTTTGCCGCGATATGGAGTCGGTTAGTCGTCTAGTGTTACCGATTTATCTGTATATTAACCTTGGGTGAAAGCGTTAATTTGTAAAAATGTATGGTTAGATTTATAGTCCTGATAACCTCTGAATCATAGGGTCGTCGCCATTTTGTTTAACTGTTTCAAAGTGCTGAGTGTGCTTGGCATTTTGCTCGCTGCACAGGGCGTCAGCAGTCAGGAAATCCGTCTTCTTACAGAGCACCTTCCTCCCTACCAGGTGGCTGAGCAAGGAGAGGTAGTCGGGGGCTCCTCGTATCAGATAATGCAAGAGACCTTTAAGCGCGCTGAAATTAAGGTGCGGCACGAAGCGATGCCCTGGGCGAGAGCCTACAGGACCGCGCGCAACCTGCCGAATACTTTTATCTACTCGATGGTAAAAAGTGCCGAAAGAGCGTCGCTGTTTCACTGGGTAGGTCTTTTGCACACTCAGCACTACTATTATTATTCGCTACGGGAAAACAACACCATCAGCCTGTCAAATATTGACGAGGCCAGAAACTATATCGTGGTGTCGGTGCGCGACAGCTTTGCAGCAAACAGCCTTCAACGTCATGGGTTTGAGCCAGGCCGAAATCTTATTTTGGTGGTAAGTTACCAGGCAGCGGCAGAGATGTTGAAATTGGGGCGCGCTGATCTGATTTTCTCTAATGAGGCGGCGCTGCGTTCAGTTGATAAGGTACCTTCCCAATTCAAGTCCCATGGTGATGTGGTGGAAACCCGAGCGTTATATGTGGCGGCTAACATCGACTCGGATCCGATGCTTGTTGATAGAGTGGCACGTGCTTTTGCCAGCGTAAAAGCCGATCCGGCTTTTGCTAATCTCTTTGATGCCGGCGATTAGGCTGTGTTGTCCAATTCAGGCAAGATGTTGTTCACTTCCATCTCATCCTGACACCGCTTGGTTACCAAAAGGATTATCCGCTAATGCCGGTATTATTGTACAACGTGCAATTTAATCAGGTTGCTTCTCCGGCAGAGAACCACTGTCGCCTACCTCCTTCATCATCAATTCATTTACTTTACCGGCATCCCAAAGGGCTTTGAACTGTTGATTAAATCGAGCTTTCAACGTATTGCCCTGATCGTTTGCGGTGAATGCAAAATACACTGGTAAGCCCCCGGTTTTCTAAATACCTTTAAGCTTCTGACAATACAGCTGCTCGCAGTGAACTGGAGACCGTTCGCCATTTGTATCATGTTGTTGCTGAGATTGACGCCATTCTGATAAAGTTTCAGGCGGCGTTAATACCCCCGTTTTTTATCCTCCTCAGACTGGTATTCAAGAATATCTCCGGGCTGGCATTGCAGCACGTCACAAATCCGCTCCAGTGTCGCGAAACGCACTCCTTTAACTTTACCAGTGCGCAGCAGCGACAGATTTTGCTCGGAAATTCCGACTTTCTCAGCCAGCTCCTTTCCACGCACTTTTCGCTTCGCCAGCATGATATCCAGATTAACAATTATTGGCATGTTACGGATCCTAGATAAACTGACTGTTTTCTTTTTCCAGCTCTCCGCCCTTAAGCAGCAGGTTGCTCATCACCCATAAAATCATCGCCAGGGCAATGACCTTAACTTCGCCGCTGCCAACCATCAGTGAGAGCATTTTTTGTCCGGGAGGATGATTAAAAGACAGCAATACACTGGCAAGAGCGAAATGCAGCGGTTTGGCCAGTGCCTGTGCAAACAACATGATGGCAAACAGGCGCAGGTGGCGGCTGTTACTGTGGTTAAACAGCTCACCTTTGGCGAAGTTGGCAAAGGCCCGACGCAAAAAATACAACCCTGTCAGACCGATGCCAATATAGCCCACAGTTAACAGCCACAGGCTGTACCACTGGGTATCTGAGACCGTTTGCCATTGTATGGGTAAATTCAGATTGCTTCTGGCCAGACTGGCAAAAAGCTCAATATCGAACAACAGGTACAGCCCCGCGACTGGGGTGAAGAATAGCAATGCCGAGCAGCCGTGTGCGATGAATAAGGAGAATTGACGAGTCATAATAAATCCGCTTGACGTAAATGTTTAAAGTTAATAAATTAATGTTTTACGATAATTTGTCAAGAGGGATTTAAACAATGAGCAACCGAATTTACCTCAGCCTGGTGATGGCTCTGATACTGGGGCTGTACACAACCCGTGTCCCGGCACTGACGGTACAGCAGTTTTCCGATATCTGTGCTTCAGCACCTGGTGAATGTAGCGACCTGCCTGTTATTCAGGCCTATGTGGGTGGGGCACTGGACTTGCTGGCCACCCTTGATGAACAAACGGAGTATCTTGAAACACTGTATTGCAAAGAACCCAAAAAGCTGTTTGATATGGCGGCCATTGTACGTTTTATGCAGCAACAGCCTGAGCAATTTGCGAACAGTAATGCGATGTTGCTGTTAATCCACTACGTTGAAAAAAATGGCGGCTGCGAGAAATGATGAAACTAAAGTGTGGTGTATGGATATTGCTACTTGGCGTAGCCGGATGCAGTAACAAAGGCATGTATGACAACCTGCGCATTCATCAGCGTCATCAGTGCCTGGAAGAACCACCGCCGGCTTCTGTTGAATGTTTGCAGCGCACCAATAAGTCTTTTGAGGAGTACAAGCGCGAACGGGAAGAGGCGCTGAAACAGTCCTCAAAAGAGTAATAAACCAATACAGTGCATACTTTACTGCCAATATAAAAAAGCCGCGGAAATTCGCGGAGGTATAGTGTAAGGAAATTTTTTCCCACCTGTATAGAGTGATTATACCTAACCATAAATAGACAAGCCGTTATCTGGAAACAGGTAGCGGCTTTTTTAATGTGTAGCCAAAACTCGACGTTTAAGACTTAACAGTCCAAAAATAAAGGAGATTTGCTTTTTACTTGTTATGTCGAAGTCAATGATGGATTTCTGGTCTAACTAGAAACGTATTTTTTGTGAAATATTGGGCCGTTAAGACGTCAGTGATATTTTATCAAATTACAGAAGTGGAAATTTCAGGATAGCGTTTTAGGGTAAAATCAAAGGGCTGTTTGCAGACATAACTGTTTGTGAGGATTTAGTCTCCTAAGAGCGAAAAAGGGACACACAATATTATCTGATAGTGTTAGGTTAGGTCATTTTTCGACCCATTTTCGGACATTTGTCCGATATGTTGCGATACTCCAAAGC
The DNA here is from genome assembly GCF_002201535.1 of Lacimicrobium sp. SS2-24. GTDB lineage: Bacteria > Pseudomonadota > Gammaproteobacteria > Enterobacterales > Alteromonadaceae > Lacimicrobium. Next base: position 103,772 of record NZ_NIWW01000001.1, read on the forward strand.
GGACCCAAGTTGCCAAATTCTGAAACGTTCTAGCTTAGAATGAAAGCTGAAACTTCCAAACACTTTAAATCGCCTCATTGCCTAAACAGCTTCCAGTGGTCTCGCTTAAGTTCGCGTATTTGCAATGCCTTAGCTTTCGAGTTCGACCAGGGTGCCACTCATGTCAAACGGGTTGCGACTTTCATGTAGCTTTACGCCAGCGACCCATTATTGTGAAATCCAGCCGTCGTAGAGCTAACCTTGGTCAAGTCGGCTGGGGATGCTTGCGCAGCGGCACTTTCCAGTCGTTCAAGGTTGCTGCGCGCCAAGTCCATTCCAGCATTCCATAGCGGTATCGTGCATACCACCAATGCGCGAACAGGATTTGCAATCCAAAAAATGCGATTGCGAATAAAACTCTCTGTTGCGTGTTCCACACTTCAGCCATTCCCAGACCGAACTGATACAAGATGGGAACGGCGATTACAGAATGGGCGACGTAGAGCGTAAGCGTCATCCGCCCGGGACCTTTGAACAGGCCTACGAGCCACTGCACTGGCGAGTTCCACAAGAGCGCCAAGAGCCCGATTTGTGCTGCTATTCCGCTGATTCCTATCCACTGGAAGAGGATTGCGCGCTCGGTAAAGGGTCCGATCGCAAACTCTGCGCCTGATGGTGAACCGGGGACCATCGGCTTCACGATGAATTCGAGGATCGCGAAGATGGTGCCGGCAATGAGAACCAGTGCTAATGCAATCCCACGATTTTTCGCAAGGTTGGCGAAGAAGCCTGTCCGCTGGATGACAACGCCAACGGCAAACAGTCCGGCAATCTCGCTTACCCTGCCAAACGACCAGTTTATCGACCACTTGACGAGGTTGCCCTCGATGAGATTGGCACTGATTAGTTCTCCCAAGCTACCGTTTCTGAAAACATCCCAAAGACCGGAGCTCGTATAATAGGGCTCTGACGCGGCAAAGGCATTGCCCAAATGAGCCAGTAGCCACTGGATGAGCAGCGGTATTTGAAGGAAAAACAGGCCCGCAATTACCATCAGTGCATAATTGCTGCGAACTCTGTCCAGTGGGATGAGTAGAAGACCCAGAAACGCGAGCAAGCGGAGTATCTCAGGGGAATACAGCAGCGAGTGGACAAATCCGATCGCCAGGAGGAGGAAAAGTCGCCATGCGAAACGGCCGGTGAAATCGACGCCGCGTGCGCGCTGATTGGCCATGATGGTTGCGAAACTGAACCCGAAAAGAAGCGCGAATATCGCGAAGGCCTTGCTTCCGAAGAGAAAGAAAATGGCCTGGCCCCACGGATCGTCAGTCCCTCGCGACAGACCGACACCAAATGCTTCAGCCGCATGCACCATGAGCAAGCCGAATAAAGCGAAGCCGCGTAGGGCATCGACGAATTCAATGCGTTCAGGCTGAACCTGTACTTTGCATGCGACGTTCATCGAAATCATCTCTGCCTGTTTTTCCGATACGGTCTAGAGTATAAGACGGATTAAAGCTATTTGCTACAGCTTGTGACAGCTGTCTTTTTGACTAGATTGGTTTGTTGAAATGTCGAATTGTGGAAGTTTTGTGTGGCGTATTAGTTTCCAATTTGATGAGTAGATAGGTCATTTGTTCAGGGAATGGGTAGTTAAAACGCGAATGCCCCACCTTATAATAGCGTTTTTCTTTACTCTTGCAGTAACGGGAGTCTACACCCCAAAAGTTGAAGTCACGTTGGGTGGTGAAATAGAGTGGTAAGCTATGACTGCTTTTGCCGCGCAAGCGACGTCAACTAGATGGGTTCAATGATTGTACCCGAGTATAAATATGAAATGATCATACGGCCTGATTTCCTTATTTAATTCTAAAATGTCAGATTTTTGAGAAATTATTATACCGTTTCCAGTGTGTTTATTGGTCATTATTTGAACTGACAGCCATAAAAAAAAGCCGCTACCTGTTTTCAAGTAACGGCTTTCTAATTAGTGGGTATGTGTAATCACAGTATACAGGTGGGAACAAAATTCCCTTACACTATACTCCCGCGAATTTCCGCGGCTTTTTCTTGGTCGTTCCTGCCTGGCAGAGGCAGGGGACTCGTGCTCTGACTCGTCAGAGTTTCAGAGCACGTCAGCGCTCAGCTTTACTGGCCTAAACTTGCCGGTTTGCCTGCCGGAGCATTGGCCTGATTACTCAGGCTTGACTGGCTGGCCGCTTTACCGGACTTTTTCAGACCCTGGCGCTGTTCATTGTCAATGGCAGAGATAGTGATTTCGTTAAACTCATCGCTCAGACTCAGGGGTTTGGCCATAGGGTGAGACATAAAGCTCACCTTTTTCATTGGCTTTTCAGAGCGCACCTTGTCTGGTGTGCTATCCGCTTTGTCGTCTGCGCTTTTTTCTGTCTCAGCACTGACTGCAGCTTCAGCTTTATTCTCGGCGGTATCAGCAGGCGCTGGTGCAGATGACGTCTGTGCGGGCTGTTGTGTCTGAACATCAGTCTGTTCAGGTGCATTAGCCTGGGCAGGCTCTGTTGCTTCAGAGTTTAGCTCGGGTTTAGCAACTGCTTGTTCGTCAGCTTTCTCATCTGAAGGTTCAAGCGCAATCTCCACCTGTTCAGGGTTTTTACGTCTAGGCTTACGCGTGGTCTTCTTCGCTTTAGCAGCTTTTGGCGCTTCATCTTTAGCAGGTTCAGCCTGTTTCGTGGCATCTGATACCGCAGCTTCTGAGGCAACCTGCTCTTGCTTATCAGCAGGCTGGCTGTCATTGCTATCGGCCTCATTGGCAGGCTTGGTGCCGGCTTTGGGTGAAGCTTTTGTTACCTTAGCCTCAACCTGAGCGCTGTCGTCGTTTGTCTCATCGGATGCCGTGTTGGCATCCGCGACAACTTTCGTTGTTTGCGTGCTTTGGGCCTCAACCGCCTTAGCGGTATTGTCAACTGGGCTCACCTCTTGCACCGTATCAGTTTCAGCGTGCTGCTGTTCCTGTACCGGTTGTTCTCCAGCAGCCTGAGGCGACGCTGACGCATCACTTTCCAGTGGTGCTTGTTGTCCTTCAGACTGCTGTTCTTCCGTCTGGTCTTTACGACGTTTCTGACCCGCTGCGCGGATGTGTCGGGGTGAACGACGGCTGCGGTTGCGCCCGCCCTCGGTTTTCTCATCCCCGGCTTTTTCAGCATTCTGATTCGCCTGAGCGTCGCCAGTAAGTACTTCATTTTCACTTTTCTCGGCTGGCGCAGCGGCTTTGCTCTGCTCGACCGGCTGTTTAGGCGTCGGCTTTGATGCCGGGTGTTGCGCCTGTTCGGCTTCCACTGCGGCTGGTTGCTGCTCGTTAGTGGTAAGCTCTTGTTTGTCCTGCACTCTTACGCTGCGTCTTTTATCACGGCGCTTGCGACGTTCTGCCAGTTGTTGCTTCTGTGGCTCCTGATTGTCATTGCGCTCCTGAACTCGGGTAGTGGCCTGTTCTTGCTTTTGAGGTGCCGCGTTTTTCTTCTGCGTATCCTGCGTTTCAGTCTGCTCCTTACGGGGCTTACGGGCAGCCGGCTTGCGATCCTGCTGACGCTCTGACTGAGGCTTACCTTCCTGAGGTTTGCCACGTCGGCCATCATTGCGGCGACTGGTGTTACGGCCTCCGCGAGGATTTCGGGTTGTCTCTTTACCCTTAGTGTTTTTGCGCGCTGTAGAGGACTCAGCAGGCTCTTCTTTAAGTAAATCACCCAACCACTTGCCAAAACGAGCTAACAAGGAGGGGCCCTGTGGTTGGCTTTGCGCTTCCGGAGCTTTTGCTGCAGGAGGCGCTTTGGGTGGTGCAATCAGGGTTTTCAGCGCAGGCTCTTCTCTGGCAGGCATGGTGCTGCTGGGGCGATCCGCTTCAATGGTTTTGACTTCGTCTAATTCAATGTTGTAACTGACATCGCTGATCTGATCGTCAGCGCGATGACGAGAAACACGGTAATGAGGGGTTTCCAGATTGGGATTAGGAATAATCAGCAAATTAACTTTGTGACGCTGCTCAAGTTGCGCCACTGAAGCACGCTTTTCATTGAGCAGGTAAGTGGCCACGCTGACCGGAACCTGGGCCTCAATCTGACCGGTATTGTCTTTGATGGCTTCTTCTTCCATCAGACGCAATACTGACAGTGCCAGTGATTCAGTGCCGCGCACGGTGCCATGACCATCACAGCGCGGACAGACATGATGCGCTGATTCACCTAATGAGGGACGCAGACGCTGCCGTGACATTTCCAGCAGACCAAAACGTGAGATCCGACCTAACTGAACCCGTGCTCTGTCCGGACGTACCGCATCGGTTAAGCGTTTTTCAACTTCGCGCTGATGGCGTACCGGGCCCATATCGATAAAGTCGATAACAAACAGACCGCCGAGATCCCGAATACGCAGTTGGCGGGCAATTTCGTCGGCCGCCTCAAGGTTGGTGTTCAGCGCCGTTTCTTCGATATCGCCGCCTTTGGTAGCCCGCGATGAGTTGATATCGATGGAGGTCAGAGCCTCGGTCTGATCAATGACGATAGAGCCACCGGAGGGCAGGCGCACATCACGTTGAAAAGCAGACTCAATCTGGCTTTCAATTTGATAATGGCTGAACAGGGGAACATCACCCTGATAGCGTTTTACACGGTTAGAAAAGTCCGGGCGCACCAGCTCAATATGCTGTTTGGCCAGTTCGAAGATCTTCTCATCGTCTACCAGAATCTCACCGATATCGCGACGAAGGTAGTCGCGAATGGCGCGGATAATTACGTTACTTTCCTGATGGATCAGAAACGGAGCAGGGCGTGACTCAGAGGCTTCTTTAATAGCACTCCAATGGGTCAGCAAAACACTGAGATCCCATTCCAGTTCTTCAAAAGATTTTCCGACGCCTGCGGTGCGTACAATCAGGCCCATGCCATCAGGCAGGTTGAGCTTATTCAGTGCTTGTTTGAGCTCTGTGCGCTCATCGCCTTCGATGCGTCGTGAAATACCACCGGCTCTGGGGTTATTTGGCATTAACACCAAATAGCTGCCAGCCAGGCTGATAAAGGTCGTCAGTGCTGCACCTTTTTGACCGCGCTCCTCTTTGTCGATTTGCACGATCACTTCCTGACCTTCTTTGATCGCGTCTTTTATCTGTGGACGACCTTCGAAGTTGTAACCTTTGGGGAAGTAAGTGCGGGCAATTTCTTTTAGGGGGAGGAAGCCGTGACGCTCTGCGCCGTAATCAACAAAAGCCGCTTCCAGGCTGGGTTCAACCCGGGTTATTTTGCCTTTGTAAATATTCGATTTTTTCTGTTCATGACCGGGACTTTCTATGTCCAGATCATACATTTTCTGCCCATCTACCAGGGCAACACGCAACTCTTCTTGCTGGGTTGCGTTGATTAACATTCTTTTCATATTGTGACTCGATAGGTATCGATCACTATCGGCGAACAGTACACCACCAATCTAGCATTGAGTGGCAGTCTCCCGACTGGCAGGTGGCTCTAGCCTGAGCAAATTCTCTAATTGTTCAACTTATATTACTTGCCAGGCTTGTCTGGCCGGGCAGGTGTCTAAACTGGTCTTATGCTGTGCTTCGATAGCAATCTGGTAATAATAATTTGGGTGTATCGCCTGGGTTTTGCTGTGTCTGACTTAAACGAACTATTACACTCTTCGCAGCCGACCTGTTTCGCTCATTGTTACGCGTGTTATCGCTGTTGCGTACAAAACCCCATCTGCAATCTGGCAGAGCTGGCCTGTTTCAGGGCCAAAAGCGTAAGGATTATCGCACGTAACCCTTATCACAGGCAAGTTAATAAAACCCCTTGTTATGGGCTGTATTGACAGCGGTTGTGACATTAACCGGGATGAATTGCTGCTGAGTTTTACTGCTTTCCCCTGTAAACGGGCTTAACGTGCCGATACGGGGCATGTAACAGTCTGAAAAATCAGTTCAAAAAGCGTCGTAACCTCATCGGGATTTAAGTAGAATAGCACTCCTATGACAGATTCAATATCACCAAAAGTACAATTTATCTCTGTGGATCCGGAGCTGGAGGGGCAAAGAATAGATAATTTTTTGCGAACTCAGCTCAAGGGCGTACCCAAGAGTCTGATTTATCGTATTTTGCGCAAAGGCGAAGTGCGCGTAAACAAGAAACGTATCAAGCCTGACTACAAACTTCAGGCCAATGATCAGGTACGGATTCCTCCGGTGAAAACCGCAGAAAAAAATGAAGGGCCTTCAGCCAAACTCGACAAAGTGTCGGCGCTGGAATCCTGTATTCTGTACGAAGATGAACTGCTGATTGCCATCAATAAGCCCTCAGGTATGGCGGTGCACGGTGGCAGCGGATTAAGTTTTGGCGTGATTGAGGCGTTAAGGGCACTGCGTCCTCAGGATAAGTTTCTGGAACTGGTGCACCGGCTCGACAGAGACACATCGGGGTGTTTGCTGGTGGCAAAACGGCGCTCCTGTCTCAAGGCCTTGCACGAACAACTGCGCAATAAGCAAGTGGACAAGCGCTATCAGGCCCTGGTGGCAGGCAACTGGCCAGAGAGCCGCCACAAGGTTAAGGCGCCGCTACATAAAAATACGCTCAAATCCGGCGAGCGCATGGTGTCAGTAGAAGCCGAAGGTAAAGCCTCTGAGACACGCTTTCGGGTGCTGGAGCAATTCGAGAACGCCTCATTGGTTGAAGCGTTTCCGGTAACGGGTCGTACTCATCAAATTCGTGTGCATTGCCTGCATGCCGGCCATCCTATTGCATGCGACAGTAAGTATGGCGATGAGCATTTCGACAAGAGAATGCGGCAGTTGGGGCTTAATCGTTTGTTCCTGCATGCCGGTAGTATCAGCTTTGTACATCCGAAAAGCGGCGAGACCATGAAGTTGCAGGCCCCGTTGGAGCCTTCTTTATGTAAAGCCCTGGATGCCCTGCGCAAGTAGCAACGAAGAATATGTATAAATTAGTCATCTTTGATTGGGACGGGACCTTGATGGATTCATGCGGGCGTATTGTGTCTGCGATGCAAACCAGTGCCCGTCGAGCAGGGCTTGCGGTACCCGAAGAAGCAGCTGTGCGCGATATTATCGGAATCAGTTTGCGTCCGGCCATCGCCAGACTGTTTGGAGATCTCTCCACCGAGCAATCAGAACACCTGTTTGAGCTGTATCGTCAGGAGTATGTGGAGAACGATTCGACGCCCACACCGCTTTTTGATGGTGCCCTGGGGTTGTTGCAACACATACAAGACCGTCAGTTGATGATGGCAGTGGCAACGGGCAAGGCACGCAGGGGACTCAAGCGGGTTTGGCAGGAAACCGGCACCGGGCATTATTTCAGTGCTTCGCGCTGCGGTGATGAAACCCGCTCCAAACCAGACCCTGACATGCTGCAACAGATTTTGACCGAGCTTAATGTACAACCCCATGAAGCGGTTATGATCGGTGACACCTGCTATGACCTGCATATGGCGGAGCAGCTTAATATGGATCGTATCGGGGTTAGCTTCGGTGTGCATGAAAGTGAAAGGTTGCGACAACATCGTCCCAAAGCCATTGTGGACTCACTGACAGACATTACCGCGCTAATTTGAGTCGTCATTGGCACAGTAAAACGCATCAAAACAAAAACAACCCTCACTCAGGGGGAGTGTTAAAAACATTATCTGCGCAGGGCACACACAGAATCGGCAAGTATTCTTTGGGCGCGTTTTCTGCTAAGGCTTTTGCCTTACAACAAAGGTGTCAAGGCTGTGCCCGCCGTGTGCACGTTGTCTTGACCCGTAGCGTTGTTTGAGAACAACGAAAGCCCCAGCACGTCGCGCATTCGTGTTACTCAATGAAAATCGTACTTTGTTAACCTTGATCCTGAGACAGATTGCGCTTTTTTTATGAATTCTATTAAGCCAGAATGGCGTATTGGATAGTGTTTACGTGCCGACATGGGTTTGGCCCAAATAACAGGAAAAAAAGATGCCTAAGGCCAGTGAGATTAAAAAGAACAATACCATCGTGTTTAACGGCAAAACCTGTATCGTCAGGGATATAGAGCGCTCAGTACCGCAGGGGCGTGCCGGCGGAAGTATTTATCGTATGCGTATGTATGATGTGGTCAGCGGCGCTAAGTTCGACGAGACCTTTAAAGATTCAGATATGCTCGACATGGCTGATCTGAACCGTCGCCCCGTGATGTTCTCTTATCTGGATGGCGATGAGTATGTATTTTTAGACACCGAAGACTACACCCCTTATCACCTGAACAAAGACAGCATTGCGGATGAGGTTTTGTTTTTCAATGAAGATACCGACGGCATGCAGGTGCTGATTGTCTCCGATCAGCCGGTTGCCCTGGATTTACCCAAAAGTGTTGAGCTGGAAGTCGTGGAAACTGACCCGTCAATCAAAGGGGCATCCGCTACTTCCCGGACCAAACCTGCGACCTTGTCCACGGGGTTAGTGGTTCAGGTGCCGGAATACATTTCCACGGGCGAACGGGTAAAAATCAATACCGAGGAGCGTAAGTTCCAGAGCCGGGCGGAAAAATAGGGCATCTGTTCAGGTTGTGAATTCATAACCCAAGCGCTGATGCTCCGACGGCTACAGCAGTGCATCAATGCCTTTATTACGTAACATTTCGCTCAGTAAAATCAGGGGCAGACCAATCAGGCTGTTTGGATCGCGCCCTTGCAGACGCTCAAAAAGACAAATCCCCAGTCCTTCGCTTTTAAAACTACCGGCACAATTATAAGGCTGTTCTTTTCGCAGATAGCCTTCAATTTGTTGTTGGCTTAAAGGACGAAACACCACATCGAAAGGTTCTACCTGAAGCTGGTAACTGCCGTCTTCGCTGTCCATTAGGCATAACCCCGTGTAGAAGCGCACGGTTTTGCCGCTGGCCGCGTTCAGTTGTTCCACCGCTTTGTCATGGTCAAGGGGTTTGCCAATGATGTCACCATCGATACAGGCCACCTGATCAGAACCGATGATAAGTGCATGAGGGTGCGCTGCGATAATACTTTGAGCTTTATGCTTTGCCAGACGCCTGACTAATTGTTCTGCGGTCTCGTCAGGGTGGGGCGTTTCGTCACAATGGGGAGTATCACACTCAAAAGGCAGGCCGAGCTTTTGCAGACAAGCTCTGCGGTATTGTGACGTCGATGCGAGGACGATGTTTTTCACCACTAGGTTCCAAAACGGGTTGATGCTGCTTAAATGGTATCAATAATCGGGTTTAAGAGCAGCCTATCCCCTTTCGACAATGGCTTGATCATAGTATATTTTCTTTGACTCTCCCCCCTTCAGGCTATATGATGCGCGCCCTATGCAGAAAGTGAAACTGCCCAAGCAGCTTGATCCAGTCAGAAATGCCATGAAACGCGCCGAGTATATCGGGGTGTATCAGGCCAGTGACATGGTCAGATTGCAGCAAGCAGTGGCATCGGCAGACAGCGACATTGATGTAGAAGTCAGCTTCAGTAAAGACGCGCAGGAACTGGCTTTTTTTGAAGGTCGTCTGAAAGCACAGGTGTCACTTATCTGTGAAAGGTGTAATGAACCTTTCGCTCATCACTTGGACGTGTCATTTTGCTATTGTCCTGTAAAGGATGGGCAAGACATGGATGAGTTACCGGAGGCTTACGAGCCGGTTGAAGTTGATGAACATGGAGAAATCAATTTACTCCAGCTTTTAGAAGACGAGTTGATTTTAGCTTTACCCATTGTGGCCTTCCACGCAGAAGAAGATTGCAAACGGGGAGCGGATGAAATGAGTTTTGGAGAAATTGAACCGGTCGCTGAGCGTCCAAACCCCTTTGCGGTGTTGAAAGAACTTAAGCGAGATCAGGAGTAGGTAATGGCGGTACAACAGAATCGTAAAACCCGTTCAAAGCGTGGCATGCGTCGTTCGCATGATGCCTTAACAGCGGAAACCTTGTCTGTAGATTCCACGTCAGGTGAGACGCATCGTCGTCATCACGTAACAGCTGACGGTTACTACAAAGGCAAAAAAGTCATCGCAAACTAAGCGAGCTGACTTTGACAGATCTAACCATTGCGTTAGATATGATGGGGGGGGATAACGGCCCCCCCGTTACTATCGAAGCCGCAGTCCTTGCGGTGAAAGAATTTCCATATCTTAAACTTATCCTTTGTGGTGACAGTCAGACCATCCGTGATGGACTGGACCGCTATACGGATCTTCCCGAGCAGCGTTTACAGATCCTGCATACCGAGCAGCAGGTGGAAATGGACGAACGGCCCAGCAGCGCCTTGCGTAACAAGCAAAACTCTTCCATGCGACGCGCACTGGAGTTGGTAGAGCAAGGCGAAGCGGACGCCTGTGTCAGCGCAGGTAATACCGGGGCCTTGTTAGCCATGGCCTATTATGTGCTGAAAACCCTGCCCGGTATTGATCGCCCAGCATTGATTTCCTCATTACCCACTTCCGGAAAACAGAAAGTTTACCTTCTCGATCTCGGAGCGAATGTGAACAGTGATTCTGAGATCCTGTTTCAGTATGCGGTGATGGGATCGGTGATGGCCGAAGAAGTGGAGGGCATCAACAGGCCACGTGTAGGCTTGCTGAATGTGGGTGAAGAACAGATTAAAGGCAATGATCAGGTTAAGCACACCGCCCAGATCCTCTCTACCGTGCCGAGTATCAATTACATTGGCTATGTAGAGGGCAACGATATTTTCACGGGCAAAGCCGATGTCGTCGTGACCGATGGTTTTGTCGGCAATATTGCCCTGAAGGCCTGTGAGGGCCTGGGAAAATTGATTCTTGGCGAGGTTAAACGGGTATCAGGCAAAAACTTACTCACCCGTATGATGGCCAGACTGGCATTACCCATTCTCAGAAAAATCTACAACAGGGTGAACCCCGACCAGTACAACGGCGCGAGTCTGATAGGATTGCGCGGAATTGTTGTGAAGAGCCACGGTAATGCCTCCAGCGAAGCCTTACTTTATGCCATTAAAGAGGCCATAAACGAGGTTAACAGGCAGGTTCCGACAAAAATCAAACATAAAATAGAAACCCTTCTAATGGAAAGGCCGTGAATCATGTATTCGAGAATTATTGGCACCGGTAGTTACTATCCCAGTCAGGTACGCACAAACGCAGATCTGGAACAGATGGTCGATACCAATGACGAGTGGATAACCGACCGCACAGGTATTAAAGAACGGCGCATTATTGGTGAAAACGAAACCGCCGCTACTATGGGTGCTGAGGCATCTAAAAAGGCCATAGAAGCGGCCGGTATCGATCCTGGCAGCATTGATATGATTGTCTGCGCGACCACCAGCCATAGTAAGGCACTTCCCAGCGCAGCGTGTGATATTCAGAAAATCCTTGGCCTGGATGGGATTCCAGCCTTTGATGTGGCCGCCGCCTGTGCCGGCTATTGTTATGCATTGAGTGTGGCCGATCAGTATATTAAGTCCGGCATGAGCAAACGTATTCTGGTGATCGGCACAGATTGCCTGAGCAGACTGGTATCACCTGAAGACCGGACCATGGTCATCCTGTTTGGTGACGGAGCAGGGGCGACATTAATCGAAGCCAGTGAAGAGCCGGGTATATTATCTACCCACATTCATGCCGCAGGCTCCTACAATGATCTGCTCTATGTCGGTAATCCTGAACGTGGCAATGAGCAATCTGTGCATGACAACTGGGGTGTCATGAAAGGCAATGAAGTGTTTAAAGTGGCTGTGACTAAACTGAGCGAAGTGGTTGAACAGACACTCCAGGCCAACAACATGCAAAAATCCGATCTGGATTGGCTGGTACCCCATCAGGCTAATTTCCGCATCATAAAGGCCACGGCGAAAAAACTGGAAATGCCGATGGAGCGTGTCGTCATGACACTGCAGGATTATGGCAACACGTCTGCCGCAACCGTACCCACCGCGCTGGATACCGCCATTCGTGACGGCCGCATTCAGCGTGGTCATAATTTGCTGCTGGAAGCCTTTGGCGGCGGTTTTGCCTGGGCTTCGGCATTAGTGCGTTATTAAAAATAATTCTCCACAGAGATAAACAACAAGTATTCAGTTTTCAGCTATCAGTGAAGAGCGGTTCAAGCAGCACGATCGTTTCCTGACAACTAATAACTTTTATTTCTGTGGCAATAAAAATCAGGAGAGAAGTTATGTCAAAAACCGCATTTATTTTTCCGGGGCAGGGCTCTCAGACACTGGGAATGCTGGCGGAACTTGCCGCTGCATTTCCTCAGGTGGAAGAAACCTTCAAAGAGGCCAGTGACGTACTAGGCTATGATCTGTGGCATTTAACACAGCAAGGGCCGGAAGCGGATTTAAATCAGACCCAACGCACGCAGCCAGCGTTGTTGGCGGCCAGCGTCGCCATCTGGCGAGTGCTGCAAGCTCAGGGCGCGGTGAAACCAGATGTACTCGCCGGTCATAGTCTGGGTGAGTATTCGGCACTGGTGTGTGCAGGCGTGCTGGATTTTAGCGATGCTATCAGACTGACAGCCCAGCGCGGTGAATTTATGCAGCAGGCGGTGCCTGAAGGTGTTGGCGCCATGGCCGCGATTATTGGTCTGGATGATGATGCAGTAGAACGGGCCTGTGCCGAAGCTGCCGGTGATGAGGTGGTCTCTGCTGTGAACTACAACAGCCCGGGCCAGGTTGTCATTGCCGGTCATAAAGATGCAGTCGAGCGCGCCATGCAGGCCTGTAAAGAGGCTGGTGCCAAACGGGCGTTGCCTTTACCGGTCAGCGTACCATCGCACTGCGCACTGATGAAACCCGCTGCAGATAGGCTTGCTACAGAATTGGAGTCACTCAATTTTAATGCGCCTGTCATACCTGTTATCAATAATGTGGATGTCATAGCGCAACAGGAATCAAAACAGATAAAAGAGGCCTTGGTGCGTCAGCTTTTCAGCCCGGTACGCTGGACTGAAAGTGTAGAAAAGATGGCCGCTGACGGTGTCACTCAGCTTTATGAAATAGGCCCGGGTAAAGTTCTGACCGGACTGGCGAAACGGATCGATAAGAGCCTGAGTTGTGATGCAATCAATACCCCACAAGGGATTCAGGCACTAACAGAAAAAGGTGAATAAATGTCTGATTTAAATGGTAAAGTTGCTCTGGTTACCGGTGCCAGTCGTGGCATTGGGAAAGCCATTGCCGAAGTACTGGCTGGGCAGGGGGCTACGGTTATCGGTACCGCCACATCAGAATCTGGTGCAGCCAGAATATCTGAGTATCTTGGCGAGTCCGGCAAGGGCCTGGCGCTGAATGTCACGGAACCTGAGCAAATTGAGGCCGTGTTGGCGCAGATTAAATCACAGTTCGGTGACCCGGACATTCTGATTAATAATGCCGGTATTACCCGCGACAACCTGCTTATGCGCATGAAGGATGATGAGTGGCAGAGCATTATGGACACCAATCTGACATCCATTTTCCGCATGTCCAAAGCGGTACTGCGTGGCATGATGAAAAAACGTCAGGGTAGAATTGTTAATATTGGCTCTGTAGTGGGTACCTCAGGTAACCCCGGTCAGGCCAACTATGCTGCCGCTAAAGCTGGTGTGATTGGTTTTTCCAAGTCACTGGCTCGTGAAGTGGCCTCACGTGGCGTGACGGTCAATACGGTAGCGCCGGGTTTTATCGACACCGATATGACCCAGTCGCTCACCGATGAGCAAAAAGAAGCGATTTTCAAGGATATTCCGGCCAATCGCCTGGGTGATCCAAAAGAAATTGCCGCCACGGTCGCCTTTTTGGTGTCCGATGGCGCCGCCTATATCACGGGTGAGACCATTCATGTGAATGGTGGTATGTTGATGGCCTGATAAAGGCCTGTTAATGAATATTTTTTGTGCTAGATTGTGGTTTGACCAGAAAAAAACTTTACGCTGTAGCTTGCAAGGCCTTAACTTGCAAAATACACTACTGCCAAATTTATACATCTAGCGTCACTTTTAAGGGAAAACTAGAATTATGAGTAACATCGAAGAACGCGTAATCAAAATTATCGTTGAGCAACTTGGCGTTAAAGAAGAAGAAGTCAAGTCTGAAGCCTCCTTCGTCGACGATCTGGGCGCTGATTCACTGGATACAGTAGAGTTGGTAATGGCGCTGGAAGAAGAGTTTGATACTGAGATTCCGGATGAAGAAGCCGAGAAAATCACCACTGTTCAGTCAGCCATTGACTACATCAACGCTCACAAAGACGCGTAAGAATAAGAAAGAAACGGCTCACTCTGAGCCGTTTTTCCTTCCCACCACCACGCACAGCACAATGAACCATTCAGGGCGCCCCCGGCCTACCACGGCTGCACATTCTGGGCGACAAACCTCAGATGAATACCATGTTGGCTTTCGCTTAGCGTTATTGAATGTTTTAGTGTCTGGTGTGTCTGGTAATAACCTTTCCTCTCGGAGGCCATCGTGTCCAAACGTCGTGTTGTTGTAACAGGTCTTGGCATGCTTTCACCTTTAGGGTTGGATGTCAGCACTACCTGGAATGCTCTGCTTGCCGGTAAAAGTGGTATTGGCAATCTTGAAACCTTCGATGTCAGTCAGTTTTCTACCCGTTTTGCCGGTGTAGTCAAAGGCTTTGATGTAGAGCAGTATATGTCAAAGAAAGAGAGTAAAAAGATGGATCTTTTTATTCAGTATGGCATCGCTGCTGGCATGCAAGCGCTTAAAGATTCCGGACTGCAGGTGCAGGAAGCGAATGCAGAACGGATTGGCGTTGCCATCGGTTCAGGTATTGGCGGACTGGGACTGATTGAAGAGAACCATTCAAAATTACTGGCTTCAGGGCCACGTAAAATTTCGCCATTTTTTGTTCCTTCCACCATCACTAATATGATTTCCGGCTTTTTGTCGATTATGGAAGGACTCAAAGGTCCCAATCTGAATATTGTGACTGCCTGTACTACGGGTGTACATAATATTGGAGTGGCAGCCAGAACCATTGCCTACGGTGATGCCGATGCCATGCTGGCCGGCGGTGCTGAAGCGGCCATCACGCCGCTGGGATTAGGCGGATTTGCTGCCGCCAGGGCTTTGTCGTCTCGAAACGATGATCCGCAGGCCGCCAGTCGCCCATGGGACAGAGACAGAGATGGCTTTGTTATGGGCGATGGTGCAGGTGTCGTGATGCTTGAGGAATACGAACAGGCTAAGGCTCGTGGTGCCAAAATTTATGCGGAGCTGGTCGGTTTTGGCATGAGCGGAGACGCTCACCATATGACGTCGCCACCGGAAGATGGTGACGGTGCAGCGCGCTCTATGGACAATGCTCTTAAAGATGCGCAGGTGAACGCCGAGCAGGTGGGTTATATCAATGCCCATGGCACCTCGACTCCCGCCGGAGATGTAGCAGAAGCAAAAGCGGTAAAACGTGTTTTTGCCAATGCCGCAGACAGGGTGCTGGTGAGCTCAACCAAGTCCATGACCGGTCATTTACTTGGGGCGGCAGGTGCAGTGGAAGCGATCTTTACCGCACTGGCTCTGGTTGATCAGAAAGTACCCCCGACCATTAATCTGGATAATCCCGATGAGGGCTGCGATCTGGATTTTGTCCCGCACACGGCAAGGGATGTAAACATGGAGTATGCGCTGTGTAATTCCTTTGGTTTTGGCGGGACCAACGGCTCCTTGCTGTTTAAAAAAATCTGAACCTGATACACATTAGGCACTGATCACGTACTTAAAAGCCTGTAGAGTAATAACTCTGACAGGCTTTTTTATGAGCATGAGAAACTGCTGTTCACACAGTCAGGGGACGGATATCGCAGCGTATGACAAAGGTTTTAGTAAACGGACAGTGCCAGGACCATCTTCCTGTTGCGGATAGGGCGGTACAGTATGGTGATGGTGTGTTCACCACGATTAAAGTGGAAAACGGTAAGCCACAACTTGCTGCGCGGCACTACACACGCTTAAAGCACGGGCTGTTACAGCTGAATATTTCGTATCCTGACTTCGCTGCACTGGAGACGGAAGTGGACAGTTTAGCTGACGACATCGGCCAGGGTGTGCTTAAGGTGCTGATCAGCCGGGGCCAGGGCGGCAGAGGCTATCAGGCACCCTCATCCCCCAAGCCGCTGCGCATACTAAGCGTTCATGACATCCCTGAGCACTATGCACAATGGCAGGATGCAGGGATACGTCTGGGGCTGAGTCAGCACACATTGGCTTGCCAGCCACAACTGGCGGGCATTAAGCACCTCAATCGCCTTGAGCAGGTTCTGGTTAAGCAGGAAACAACAGAGCCTGAGGTCGATGATGTGCTGGTCTGTGATACGCAAGGCATGATGGTGGAATGTTCCGCCTCAAACCTGTTCTGGCAAAGTAACGGGATATGGTACACCCCTGATCTGAGTGAAGCCGGTGTTGATGGTGTTATGCGCCAGCATCTGTTAGCGCGCTTTCGCGACAAGGGAATTATGGTTAATCAGGTAGCCGCGCCACCTTGCGTGTTGAAGTGTGCACAGGCTGTATTTATCTGCAATAGCCTGATGGGGATGGTGCCTGTCACTCGCTTTCAAAGTACAGCGTACGATATTAAGAAAGTGAAGCAATTGAGTAGGGAAATGCTGTGAAAATTCTTAAAGGGTTGCTAATTTTACTGATCTTGTTTTCGTTAGCGGTAGGGCTGACGTATCGCTATGTGATGCAACAGGTGAGTCAGCCGTTAACTCTTGAGCAGCCTTTAGAATATACCCTTGAGCGGGGACAACATGTGCGTCACCTGCTCCACGATTTACGCGAGCAGGAGATGATCCCCAGTCGATTTGCGGCGCGCGTACTGTTAAAGCTAAAACCGGAACTGGCGAGGGTAAAAGCCGGTACCTATGACATCACACCCGGTATGAGTCTGCTTGAACTGCTCAATAAACTGGTAGCCGGAGAAGAAAAACTCTATACTATTCAGTTGGTTGAAGGGTTCCGCTGGCAAGACTGGTTGGCACAGATGCAGCAACATCCCAAGCTCGATGCATCAAAGCTGAATGAGGGGTTTATTGCAGAGCTGGAGCCAAAAGGCGGCTCTCTTGAGGGCTGGCTGATGCCTGACACCTATCACTTTGCCCGGGGAACCGACGCCAGAACCATCGTCAGGCAGGCCTATCAGCGGATGCAGACGTTTTTGCAGCAAGCCTGGCTGGAGGGGCACCCGGACCTGCCTTATGCCAATGCCTATGAGGCGCTGATCATGGCGTCCATTATCGAAAAAGAGACAGGACTGGCCGAAGAGCGTCCGCGCATTGCGGCGGTGTTTGTAAACCGTCTGCGTCGCAATATGCGGCTTCAGACTGACCCTACGGTCATCTATGGTATGGGTGATGACTTTGATGGCAATATCCGGCGCAAAGACTTACGCGAACCGACAGATTACAATACCTATGTGATTAAGGGCCTGCCGCCCACACCCATTGCTATGCCCAGTGCCGATGCGGTAAGGGCAGCGGTAAACCCGATTGACAGCGATGAGCTGTATTTTGTTTCCCGCAACGATGGTAGCCACGTTTTTTCCACTAACCTTGCCGATCACAACAAGGCAGTGAGAGAATATCAGCTTAATCAAAAGTAACGGCTGACATAAGTTGCCAGTTATCAGTGCCTTTTCCGATGACTTAAAGCTGATAGCTGAAAACTTTTACAGTGCCTCTGCGGTAAATTGAGTGACATAAAAGGTCTCTGGATGACCGATAACTACCTCGGGCATGACGAACAGTGTTGAAGTTGAGTATTCGTGTTGTTGGTAAACAATAAAGTATTACACAGCAGAGAAAGAGGATTGATAAGCTATGTGCCCTAAATCCCTCGGTGTTCTCTGTGCTTCTGTGGTGAATGAAGAATATGCCCGGTAAATTTATTGTCATTGAAGGTCTCGAAGGGGCCGGTAAGAGCTCGGCGGTGGCGCTGGTGAGAGACTGCATCGAGGGCGCGGGCCATGAGCTGGTGTGTACCCGGGAACCCGGCGGCACGCCAATGGCTGAGGCCATACGTGAATGCGTTAAACACCCCTGGCAGGAGCAGGTAACCACCGAGGCCGAATTATTACTGATGTATGCAGCCCGTGTGCAATTACTGGAGAATGTCATTCGCCCGGCCTTGGCAAAAGGGCAGTGGGTACTGGGCGATCGTCACGATTTATCCTCTCGTGCCTATCAGGGTGGAGGGCGACAGGTTGATGACAGTTTGATGGAGAGTCTGCGTCAGATCAGCTTAAAAGGCTTTACCCCGGATCTGACCTTGTATCTGGATGTCGACCCACAAATAGGCCTGGAAAGGGCCCGCGGGCGAGGTGAACTGGACAGAATCGAACAATCCGGTTTGGCGTTTTTCCAGCGCACGCGGGACAAATACCTGCAACTGGCAGCCGAAGATGATCGTATCAGGGTGATTGACGCCATGCAGTCTTTAGAGCTGGTACACAAACAGATCCGCGCTACCGTAGATGGTTTTTTACAATGATATATCCGTGGTTTGAAAATGTTTTCACGCAGCTGACAGCGCGTAGCCAGAAGCGTCAGCTTCACCATGGTTTATTATTACTTGGCCCGCAGGGACTGGGGAAAGGGGATTTCGCGCAAGAGCTTGGCGGATACCTGTTATGTCGACAGCCGCAGACTAACCGCTGTGGTACTTGTCAGTCATGTCAGTTGTTTGCGGCGAACTCTCATCCTGACTTTTATCAAATCCAGAGCGACAAGCAAATCGGTGTAGACGATATCCGTCAGGCAGGCACTAAGCTCAGCGGTATGGCGCAACTTTCCGGCGCTAAGGTGCAGATCATTCACCAGGCGCATACCATGACAGAATCTGCATCCAATGCCTTATTGAAAACCCTTGAGGAGCCGGGGCAAGAGACGTATATATTGCTCACCAGCCATAAGCCTGAGCGCCTGTTAGCAACCATTCTTAGCCGCTGCGAGAAAATCCGCTTGCCCAGACCCGATATCGAACAAACCCGAACCTGGTTACAGGCGCAGCAATTACAGGCAGAGCCAGAATTGCTGGATATGTATGGTGAGTCGCCCTTACAGTTAAAAATCCTGTTAGAGGATACCGACACTCTGCACTATGGTGAGTTTAAAAAGCAGCTTGATGATCTGGAAGCGGGTAAAACCAGCGCATTGGATCTGGCGACGGCCTGGCAGGAACAGGCAGAGAGAATGCTCAGCTGGTTGCAGTTTGACCTTCTGCAGCGGTTAAAACAACAGCCTCGCAGTGATACAATCCTGCACCTTTGCAGTCAGTGTAGCGATGCGAAATCCCAGGTCAGTCATCCTGGCTTAAACAAAATGCTGTTGCTCAACAGCGTACTGCAATGCTTAACTCCATTGAGGAACTGAAGTTGTGTATGTAGATTCTCATTGTCATCTTGATCGTCTTGGTCAATCACCAGAACAATTAGCTCAGACTCTGGATAAAGCCCGAGCAGCCGGAGTCGAACATTTTCTTTGTGTGAGCGTGTCAGTAAAAGACTATGACAGTATGCATGCGGCTGTTAATGACTTTAACGATGTGTCGGTATCATGCGGGGTTCACCCACTGCATCAGGAAGACGCCTGCAGTTACGATGAGCTGCTGGAAAAGGCCCAACGCCCCGAGGTGGTGGCAATTGGTGAAACCGGGCTGGACTATTACTACAGTGCCGATACCCGTGAGGTACAAAAGCAGTCCTTTATCGATCATATCAAGGTGGCAAATGAACTTAACAAGCCACTGATTATTCATACCCGCGATGCCCGCGAAGACACCATCGCCTTGCTTAAAGAGCACAAGGCAGCACACACCAAAGGCGTATTGCACTGCTTTACAGAAAGCCTGGAAATGGCAGAGCAGGCCATGGCAATGGATTTTTCTATCTCCATTTCCGGCATTGTCACCTTTAAGGCCGCTGAAGAGCTTAAACAGGTGGTTAAAGCCCTGCCGCTCGATCGTTTACTGATTGAAACCGACTCGCCCTGGCTGGCACCGGTGCCGCACAGGGGAAAGAAAAATCAGCCCGCTTACGTGACTGATGTGGCGCAATACATTGCCGATCTCAAAGAAATGCCGGTAGCTGAACTGGCCCGTATCACCACGGATAATTTCTACTCGTTATTTGACCGTATTCCCCGATAATCCGTTTCAGGACCTTTAATGCAACAAACAACCTCTGTGTTGGTGATGGTGCCCCCTGTGGACTTCGCCTTTAACACACAAACCGGTGCCGATAATGGTTTTCAGCACCAGCTAAGCCTGAGTCACCAGCAGGTTCAGCAACAGGCCATGGCTGAATTTGAGCAAATGGTCAGTACCCTCAATGACGCGGGGCTTGAGATTCTGGTATTTCACCAGCCTCAGAATCCCCATAAGCCCATGCCCGATGCCGTGTTTCCCAACAACTGGTTCACTACCCGCGACGATGGCACCTTAAGCCTGTATCCCATGGCCACACAAAACCGCCAGTGGGAAGTGCAGGGGCAGGCACTCAGTCAGTTTTTACAACTAAAAGGGTATACCACCCGGGCGATTGAGGACATTCGCACTCAGGCACAAGAGGGCGAGTATCTCGAGGGCACCGGGGTGATGGTGTTTGATCATCCACGAAAACGCATTTACGCGGCCCGCTCAAAACGCTGCCATGGCCGTTTACTGGCACACTATGCCAAAACCTATGACTATCAGTTGTATGACTTTGATACTCAGCTCAGCTCAGGGGAGCCGGTGTATCATACCAATGTCATGATGTCGGTGGGTGAGGGCGTTGCCGTGATCTGCGATGAGGTGATCCCCACACAACAGCGCGGTGCCATCGTGGCGGCGCTGAAACAGCACCATGATGTGGTGCACCTGAGTGAAGCCCAGCTAAGCCAGTTCTGCGGTAATATTCTGCAGGTGAGAAACCGCGACGGCGAGTCTCTGATGCTGATGTCGCAATCGGCCTATGATGGTTTTACCGACGCACAAAAGGCAATCCTGAGCCAACACAGCAAACTGCTCCCCTGTGCCGTACCTACCATTGAACAGATAGGTGGCGGCAGCGTGCGCTGTATGCTGGCTGAGGTTTTTCTTCCCTACAACACTTAACTCTGTTCATACAATGCTGCATGCCAGATCAACTTCAGTGTAACTGACCTGTAGCCCTGAACACTCTATACTCTGCTCAGTGTGTATGTGCACAGGGCCGGGTATCTGTCAGTATTATCTGGCGCCGGCACCGGGGGCGGCCATAGGAATATGTCTCATGAGTAAAAAAACGCTGCTGATGCTCCTTATGGTATCCCTTTGCCTATGGGCAATGCTGGCCGCCGCGCCGTATTACCTTGCCTGGCGTGCACTGAGTACACCTTTATATGTGATTGATTCAGACCAGCATCCGTCTGACACCATGAAAATAGAAGGGATCAGGCGTAGCCTGAGCATTGATTCACGGGATGCCTTATTTCACCAGGTCAAACAGAGTGAAATCGAGATCCTTACCCAAATACCTACTCTGATCATGCAGTTG
Organism: Lacimicrobium sp. SS2-24; assembly: GCF_002201535.1. GTDB lineage: Bacteria > Pseudomonadota > Gammaproteobacteria > Enterobacterales > Alteromonadaceae > Lacimicrobium. The sequence continues at coordinate 125,239 of NZ_NIWW01000001.1, forward strand.
AAAGCCATGCTTGAGCAGGGAGAACTGCGCCCGGTTTTTTTCAGAACTGATGGCGCAAGGGTAAATGCAAATAAACTGCTCAGACTGGCAATCGAAGAGACGTTTAGCCAGGAGCAACGTCTTCATGCCTTTAACATGGTGGTGATCATTTTAGATTATTCGGCGCTACCTACAGATGTCGACGAACAAAGGTATTTAGAGAAGTTTGCACATAATTTAGTGTACATTAAGTATAATTTTGCGGGTGTGGCCCTGTTTGCGGAGCAGGTTGAGAACAGGCCTTTAGATGATCTCAGGGAGATGATTGAAAGCATATTGTTAACGGAACGTGCTTTTTATTACTGAATCACAGTGCTCGTATGCGATTGAATAACGCACCTCTATCCCATTGTCTGTCTTTGCTAAGATGAATGAGCTTTTTGCCATCATGTGCAATAACAGTACGCTTGATTCTTCCCATTGTGCATTGTTATATAACTATCAGGACACAATATGCTGCAACTCACCACGAAAGACTGGATTAGTCTCGCAACGCACCTCAAAAAGTGGATTACAAACTTGCGACGAGCCAGAGCGCAGCGCAAAACACAGTCAAAACAAGCGCTGCGCAATGTGATTAAGGCCACGCGAGAAACCACACTCTACCTTCGTTCAGTCAGAGAGGGAGGGCAAACCTCTTTTGAACGTGAGAGCGAGCTGGCCATTCTTTGGACTGAACTGTCCTTCGAGCTTGAAGATTTAAATCTCATTGCATTAGCCGATAAATGTCGCATTAAAGGCCGATATTGGGCGGATCCTGAGCAATCAGGTGACGAGCTGCAGGATAAAGCCAATATCAGGCTGGATGATGCCGAGAAACAGGCCGTCGCCATATTAAGAGAAATACGCGATGACAGAGGGATAGCTAAGCGGTAGGTGACAAACGGGTACTGTTGACCTTTTTGCATGCACACCCATTATTTGCCATTGCGCCGGCAGGCTATGAGAGCCGCAGCGGCACGAGCTTAAGAGATGATGGACGAGGTTTATTATACAAGCTGATAAAAGCCCACTGACCTCGACTTTTGAAAATAAAAAAGTAATTGCTGTACACTAACGGATATTGTGTGTATTGTACTCGCAGCTAGAAAGAAGTCTTATATTTATATCCTACATTTCGTTGTCTTATTCGTAATACTCGTCCTGCAGTTTTAAATTCCAGTCTCTATTTTTAAGCTATTTATGCCTTTTAAGGCCGTTATTTTATAAATCTCAGGATACTATTATGTCTAATGCAACAACTGGAACCGTAAAGTGGTTCAACGAAGATAAAGGTTTTGGTTTCATCGAACAGCAGGGCGGTCCAGATGTGTTTGCACATTTCCGTTCAATTGTTGGTGACGGTTTCAAAACCCTTAAAGAAGGCCAACAAGTGCAGTTCACTATTGGTCAGGGCCAAAAAGGTCCACAAGCTGAAAATATTCAGGCTATCTAATTACCTTGCCGGGCATGCCCGGTAAGTGTTAATAAGATACAAAAAAGGCAGCCATCACGGCTGCTTTTTTTATGTCTGTACTCAGGCGACCCTACTCTTTTTTCTCAGCTAGTGGATTATTCCGCGTTTTATTAACTTGTATACTCTGGTTCTATGTATTTTTACTTTTAATGCGTCCTTAATATGCAGTGCTTATTTAACCTGTTATTTATGCTATAAAAACATTAACCCGTTGTTTTAAATTTTTCTGCCCAGTCATGACATTTTTAAATACCCTATGTCAATGCTATTGATGATTCCGCTCACCAGGCCTCGTGTCGCGTCTTTTACTGACGGTGAAGGTGATGCTGAGTAATCTTAAACAGTTTTCCGTCCGCTTCTATTGGTTACGGTCCGTGACATTGGTTGTGGGAAGCCTCAGTAGTGCGTTGTTCCTGTACGGCCTTTTTTGCTCTGCCTGTTTGCTTGGTGCAGATCAGCTTCTTATTCCTGCCGGAGTGGCAGCGTTGTGGGCAGGGGTAGGGTATTGGTTTGTTACCGCCTTTGCCAATGTGCCAGATAAGCCTGATAAACAAATGGGCTTTTTCAAAAAAGTATCAATACGCTTTCAGCGAGGGATCTACCTGCTTTTTGCCATATTAGGGTGTTTTCTTTCACTGGCCGTTGTCTTTTTCACGCTGCGAGGCCTTCGCATTTGGATCGCTGGGTAAGCCATCGACAGATAGCTGTACCAAGCGACTCCCAGGGAGGCGCCTTTTTTGTTCATCGTTTTACTTTTTCTTACGGTTAATTACCGAAAAACACATGCTCTGACTTGTCGATAGGACAGGGCCTGCTAGCATGTACTCCCCGAAAAGCGGGGCCAAAATAAAATATAGGATGACCAGGATCAGTCATGCAGACATTACAACAACAAATTGATTTTATACTGGAACTGGACCGATTAAAGGGTGTCTGTCGTCAGGCACTGATTAAATCAGATGAAAATCGCCAGGAGAACAGCGCCGAACATAGCTGGCATGTGGCAATGACAGCGCATGTACTGCATCGTTATGCTGAGGAGCCTGTTGACGTCTCACGTGTGGTCATGATGCTGTTGATCCATGATGTGGTAGAAATTGATGCAGGTGATACGTTTGCCTTTGCCGCCACGCACGAATTAGACGCTCAGCAAGGCATAGAAATTGAGGCGGCGAAACGTATTTTCGGGTTATTACCTGAGTCACAATCCCGCGAGCTGGAAGCCTTGTGGCATGAATTTGAGCATGCTGAAACAGCCGATGCACGATTTGCCAAAGCCATAGATCGTGTGCTGCCATTGCTTCAGAATATGCAAAATGAAGGGGGAAGTTGGGCCAGACACAGTGTCAGCAAGTCTCAGGTGGTGGTGCGTAATCAGTACCTTGAGGGATTAGCTCCCACACTTTGGGCTTATGTCTTGGAACAACTGGACATTGCCGTTGAAAATAAGTGGTTAAAGCCTGATTAACGCTTGCCGTTGGCTTTGATGTATTTTTGTTACAGCACAGGTAGATGAAAATTTATGAACCCACAGACTCATTCTTCGCAGCTTCCGACGGCACTGAGAATCATTCTTGGACTGGCCAGCATTCCTTCGCTTATCCTCGGCTATATGTTACTGAACACGGCAGTAGAGCAGGGATTTTCAGGGATTGGCGCCATGGAAGTGGTGTACGCCGCTGGAGGATTGATTGCCGCCATCCTCGCTATTACCGGTAAACGTCCTTTTTAACGTGCAGCATTCCAAACGTTGATTTATCCTGTGAACCTGTTTATAGAATAGCCAGTATAGTGTTATAGGTTCAGCGCAGACAGTCTCTGAAAAGGGATGTTGGGGAATGTAGGATGAAAAGAATGAAAAGGAAAAATAGAACACTACTCTCTGTTTTTTACCTGTTACCAGCGGTTCTGAGTGCGTCGTTTGCGGTGGCATTCGAGTCACCCAGACAGGTCGCATTCGCTGACGCTGAAGTATCAGATCCTGTTCGTCTTGGTTGGATGCAAGGTTCACCGCCCCCCAAAGACAAGTTAATTACACACCCTCAGTCTGATTATTTCAGTTTCCCAAAATTGCGTTGGACCGTCTGCCATATTCGCCAATTATTGCCGACCGAACAGGTCAGTCGAGGATTGGGCGCACCTGTCCCTTTGATTTATGAGCCAGATGATTCGATTGATCAACTGACGTTTACGCCAACAGGGCAGGATAAACCCATAAGCTGGAAAACATCGCTGGCCCTGAATTATACCGACGGCTTGCTGGTGCTGCACAGAAACAAGATCATTTACGAATACTATTCCGGATGCCTGGATGAACTGGGGCAGCATGCCGCCATGTCGATGACCAAATCGTTGACGGGATTGTTGGCGGAAATACTGATTGCACAAGGGCAATTAGATGAGCAGCAACCTGTAAAAGAGCTGATACCGGAACTTGCTGAGAGCGCCTTTGGTATTGCCACAATCAGACAGGTCATGGATATGACAACGTCGATACAATACAGCGAAGATTACTCTGATCCCAATGCAGATATCTGGCAATACTCCATGGCTGCAAACCCCCTCCCTAAACCTGAAAGTTACACAGGGCCGGAGGGTTATTTGGAATATCTGCAGGGTGTCAAAAAACAAGGCGAGCATGGACAGGTCTTCGCATACAAAACAGTAAACAGTGATGCACTGGGCTGGATACTATCGCGTGCCACAGGCAAGAACGTGACAGAGCTTCTGTCTGAAAAGATCTGGCGGCATATGGGAGCGGAACAGGATGCATACATGACCATTGATAGCAAAGGCACGCCCTTCGCTGGAGGCGGTCTGAGCGCGGGCTTGCGGGATCTGGGGCGAATTGGCCTGTTGATGCTCAATCATGGCAGAATTAACGGACAGCAACTGTTCCCTTCATCGGTGGTAAAACACATTCAGCAAGGGGGCGATAAAACCGCGTTTGCCCATGCAGGATACACGTCGATGCCAGGTGGCAGCTATCGCAGTATGTGGTGGCTGTTCCATAACGAAAACGGTGCCTACGCGGCTCGTGGCGTGCACGGTCAGACCATTTATATCGATCCCGTCGCTGAGATGGTTATCGTCCGTCTTGCCTCCTTTCCTATTGCAAAAAATGCGTATATTGATCCTACCTCACTGCCTGCCTATGAGGCGGTTGCGGATTATCTGATTGAAAAAGCGAAGCGTGCCGACTATCACCAATAGTCCGCTTGTTAACAGCAGGGGCGGGACAGATTACTGCGGCCATACAAGCGTCGCCTGAAGGGGTATCCAGACGAGCGCTAAAAAAGAGAAGACGACATGCTGCGTGCCTGACCAAAATATCTGCGTATGCTGGTTCGAAAAAGACTGTATTTTCGTGTAGAATGCGCGCCGGTTTGGCGGCCTGTGTGATCAGGTTGTCTGTTGTCTCAAGCTCTGGTTTTACGTTCCAGACCGCTTAAGGAAAAAAATATGTGTCACGTTATTGTTTGCGCGCTGTATAAGTTCGCTACTCTGGATGATTATGAATCGATTCGCCAACCCCTCTATCAGTTAATGGAAGAACAGGGCATCAAAGGTACCCTGTTACTGGCCCATGAAGGTATAAACGGCACTGTTTCCGGTAGCCGTGAAGCCATTGACACACTGCTTGCCTGGTTAAATCAGGATCCTCGTCTGAATCCCATCAGTTATAAAGAATCTGTCGATGCTGAACAACCGTTTCACCGTACTAAGGTTAAGCTCAAAAAAGAGATCGTCACCATGGGCGTTGAAGGTATCGATCCACGCCAGACGGTGGGCACCTATGTTAAGCCCGATGCGTGGAACGATTTGATCAGCGATCCCGATGTATTGTTAATTGATACCCGCAATGACTACGAGATTGAAATTGGCACCTTTAAGAATGCGGTGAACCCCAAAACAGACTCTTTTCGCGAATTTCCGGACTATGTCAAAGACAACCTGGATAGCAGTAAGCACAAGAAAGTCGCCATGTTCTGCACCGGGGGAATACGCTGTGAGAAGTCTACAGCCTATCTTAAAGAACAAGGTTTTGAAGAGGTGTATCACCTTGATGGCGGTATCCTGAAATACCTGGAAGACGTGCCCAAAGACCAGAGCCTGTGGGAAGGGGACTGTTTTGTATTTGATAACCGGGTGGCGGTGAACCATGATCTGGAACGCAGCGGCTATGATCAATGCTATGCCTGTCGTTTACCTATCACCGATGAAGACAAGCAAAGCGAACAATATGAACGCGGTGTCAGTTGTCCGCGTTGCTACGGTACCCACAGCGATGAACAGATCGCACGTTTTCGTGAGCGTGAAAAGCAGGTCAATCTGGCCCGTCAGCGCAATGAGGAACACGTGGGCTCCGAAGCCCGCGAAGCAATGGAAAAACGTCGTCGCCAGAAAGCCGAAGAAAAACGGGCCAGGGCCCTGGCCGCAAAAGCTGCGCAGGCCAAACAGACAAAAAAGCAGCAGTCAGTCTGAATAGTCTTGTTGTGGCCAGTGCAATTCCAGTAGACTGATTGCATTATGAGGTTCCGTGGAGAATAGCATGTCAGATAAGGCATTGACGCAAGAACAGGTGGCAGAAGTACGCAAGGAGTTTGATTTTTTCGACAACGATCATAACGGTATGATTGATTTGGGGGAATTTATCGAACTGCTGACGGTGTTATCGCCGAAAACCAAGGTGAACGCGGTACAGGAAGCCTTTGAAATGATTGATGAAAACGCTGATGGCCATATCGATTTCAACGAGTTCCTGAACTGGTGGCAGCAAGGCTGGTGGGAATACTAAGGTTGTCATATTTTTTCAGCCAACAACTCCTTTAAAAGAAGAAAAGCGCCTACTCTGTAGGCGCTTTTTTGTTGCATCCCGATTAACACTGACCACAAATATTCTGCCTTCTCTTTATTTGAAACACCCAGTTTCATATAGAGCAGCGCGCTACAGCAAAAAACGGGATAGGTTTATACCCGATCCGTGTCTTTTAATTTGTTATAAATCTTCTAGCCAGCCCCTCTTTTAGCAGCTAATAGTCTAATGAGGCGCAGGGCGCAGACTATAGTTCATGCTCCACTCAACCTGTTTAAGAAAAAAATGAAAAAGATTTCCTATCTGGCTGCTGCTTTATGCTGCTTGTCTACAGCAGTGCTGGCAGATACCGCCGCAGAAGTGCAAATGACCATCGAGAAAAATAACGCTTACACCAAAGCAAATATGCAGTCTCCCGCTGACCCCACCTCAGCGAAGGGCTCCATGGAGTTCTGGTCGAGTGGTGGATTAATGCAATCCGTTCCCGCGTCATCCTCGGTACAGAAGTTCGAACGCTTTGGGCTCACCCCAAAACATATCCATGTGATCACACTGGAGGAGGGGAAGTCGGCCGTGGCGATGTACTATTCAGAAGGCGCGTACCAGCCGCAGGGCATGGCGCTGACATCAAACTATCTGACCCGTGTCACCGAGGTCTATGTTAAAGAAAACGGTAAATGGAAAGTGCGCGCCGCTCACTTTTCACCGGTTTCGGGTGGTGAAGGTACCAAGCAAACCAGCCTGGATTAAAACAAAAAAAGCGCCCTCGGGCGCTTTTTTTACAGGCTAATTCAGCCATTTAATGCGGTGCGGGGGTCTTCGTATGTCAGCCCCAGTTTTTCACCTAAGGCATCGACAACCGCCTTGTAGGTCACTTTCCCTTCGTGCACATTCAGACCATTGAGTAAGTGCTGGTCTTCCAGCATCGCTCTTTTTGGCCCTTTGTTAGCCAAAGCCAGGCCAAAGGGCAGCGTCGCATTGTTAAGCGCCATGGTAGAGGTGCGGGCAACGCCACCTGGCATGTTGGCAACACAATAATGCACGACACCGTCCACTACATAAACGGGATCCTGATGGGTCGTGGCTTTAGAGGTCTCAAAGCAGCCGCCCTGATCAATGGCAACATCCACCACCACTGAACCTTCTTTCATATTGCGGATATGTTCCCGTGTCAGCAACTTAGGTGCTGCGGCGCCGGGGATAAGAACGGCACCTACTACCAGATCAGCATGGGAAGAATAATGTTCGATGGCATCCACTGTGGAGAATACGGTTTTCACCTGGCCGTTAAAGATATCATCCAGTTCACGCAGACGAGGCAGTGAGCGATCTAAAATGGTGACATCCGCACCCAGACCCAGCGCCATTTTAGCCGCGTTGGTACCGACCACACCGCCACCAATCACCAGCACTTTTCCGGGAGCAACGCCAGGTACGCCACCGAGCAGCGTACCGCTTCCGCCATGGGCTTTTTCCAGATAATGGGCGCCAGCCTGGACCGACATACGACCAGCCACTTCACTCATTGGTGCCAGCAAGGGCAGGGCATTGCGGTTATCGGTAACTGTTTCATAGGCAATACATGTCGCGCCAGACGCAACCAATAACTCTGTTTGAGTCGGGTCTGGTGCCAGATGCAAGAAGGTGTACAGTGTTTGACCTTTTCTGAGCATCTTACATTCGTGGGGTTGTGGCTCCTTCACTTTGACGATCATGTCGGCTTTGGCGAAGATCTCTTCCGGTGTTTCAAGAATGCTCGCGCCGGCGGCAATGTATTGCTCATCGAAAAAGCCAATGGCGGCGCCACCATTTTTTTCCACGATCACCTCGTGACCATGACTGACAAATTCTTTAACGGCAGCCGGGGTCAGGCCAATGCGATATTCATGATTTTTTATTTCTTTGGGTACACCGATCAACATGCTCTGTTTCACCTTAGTTAAGATTTTGTAAGGGCGAAGTATAAGGCAAGTTTTTCAGAGGGTTGTACTGAATATCAGTCTCAAACAGGATATAATGCTGATATTAGCTATTAAAGCAGATAATAATATGCTGGTAAAAACGCCTAAACACCTCGATCGAATTGACCGGAATATCCTTGTGGAGTTGCAGAAGGACGGTCGTATATCCAATGTTGAATTATCCCGCAGGGTAGGGCTTAGCCCAACCCCATGCCTTGAGCGTGTGAGGCGTCTGGAGCAACAGGGATATATTCTGGGCTACTATGCCAGACTGGATCCGACCAAGCTTGGGGCTGCCATGTTGGTGTTTGTAGAAATCACTTTAACCAAAACCTCGGTCGATATCTTTGAAGAATTTTCTGCTGCGGTAAAAAAACACGAAGATATTCAGGAGTGCCATCTGGTTTCCGGTGATTTCGATTTTTTATTGAAGGCCCGCGTGGCGGATATGTCCAGTTACCGAAAATTGTTGGGCGATACCCTTTTGCGCTTGCCGGGGGTGAGTGAATCCAGAACCTATGTGGTAATGGAAGAAGCTAAACATACCAGTACCATTAAAATCAGCCTGAAGTAGAAGGGGTACGTGCGCCATGCCTGTATGGAAAAATGCTGACAAAAGCCCGCTTAACAGGCAATGGAGACTAGGATTTTTACCCCATGACTGGTATCTTCTACTGCTGATTGCAGTTCAATAATAATGATTACTATAACCTCTATGGCGCGACTCTCCGGTATCCAAAGGATTATGGAAGTGGGCATGATTATCAGCAGTGTGTTTGCACTGTTTTTACTTCTCGCCCTGGCCTCATTTGACCCCGCTGATCCCAGTTGGAGTCAGGCTGGCTTCCGTGAACAAGTACAAAATGCAGCTGGCCCGGTGGGTGCCTGGTTTGCCGATATTCTGCTCAATAGCTTCGGTTACATTGCTTACCTGTTTCCATTTGGAGCGGCCTTGCTGGGCTGGTTCCTGTTTCAACAGACGAAACAACTGGCTGAAATTGATTATCTGACCATAGGCTTGCGGCTGATTGGCATTATATTGCTGTTGGTCGGGGCCACAGGGCTGGCCAGCCTTAACTTTGACGACCTGCATGTGTTTTCAGCCGGCGGCTTTGTGGGTGATGTGATTAGCGCCCGTCTGCTGCCTTACTTTAATCTGGCCGGAACCATTTTGCTGTTGCTGTGTTTCTTTTGTACCGGTTTCACATTGATGACCGGTATCTCCTGGCTGGGTATCATTGATGCTATGGGGGCTACCACCATTACGGGTGTTAATGGGCTTATGCGCTTACCAAACAAGGTTCAGGCAGCCCGGTTACCCGCGTTACCCCGTTTCAATCTCAACCCACTCAAACGTCAATATGAGGATGTAGGTGAGAGAACCGACAAACCGGAGCCATCGGCGACATTTTCCAGTAAACGGGAGCCGGTTATTGAACCGGTGTTTAGCGAACCTTCAGAGCCATCGGAACCGGTCTTTTCAGAACCCTCTCAGCCTGTGAAGCCGAAAAAAGCGGCAAAACCGGTAACAGAACCGGTGGTGCCAGGCAGTAATGATGTCGTGGGCCATATGCCTACAGTGGACTTGCTCGACCGCCCCGATAAAGTGAAGAACCCGATAACGCCAGAGGAACTGGAATCGGTGTCCCGTTTGGTGGAAGAAAAGCTTGCAGATTTCAGCATTGAGGCCAAAGTGGTCGGTGTGTATCCGGGACCGGTTATTACCCGTTTTGAGCTGGATCTGGCCCCGGGTGTCAAGGTCAGTAAAATATCCGGTCTGTCCAAAGATTTAGCCAGAGCCTTGTCAGCCATCTCTGTGCGCGTGGTCGAAGTCATTCCTGGAAAATCGGTGATTGGCCTGGAGTTGCCGAATAAAAACCGCGAAATGGTTCGATTATCAGAAGTCATAGAATGTGATGCGTTCCAAAAATCGGGGTCAAATCTGACCATGGTACTGGGCAAAGATATCTCCGGTAAGCCGGTGGTGGTGGATCTGGCGCGAATGCCCCATTTGTTGGTTGCCGGTACAACGGGTTCGGGTAAGTCCGTGGGCGTGAATGTCATGATTCTGAGCTTGCTGTACAAGTCCACACCCGAAGATGTGCGCTTGATCATGATCGACCCGAAAATGCTCGAGCTTTCCGTTTATGAGGGTATTCCGCATCTGTTGGCTGAAGTGGTCACGGATATGAAAGAAGCGGCGAACGCCCTGCGCTGGTGTGTCGGAGAGATGGAGCGTCGCTATCGTCTGATGTCTGCGCTGGGGGTCAGAAACCTAAAAGGCTACAACGCCAAAGTCAGTGATGCCATTGAGCGCGGCGAGCCCATCAAAGACCCATTGTGGAAACCGGAGCAGAGCATGGAGCCTGAAGCACCGGATCTGGAAAAGCTGCCCAGTATCGTTGTGGTGGTGGATGAATTTGCCGACATGATGATGATCGTGGGTAAAAAGGTGGAAGAGCTGATTGCCCGGATTGCACAAAAGGCGCGGGCGGCCGGAATACATCTGATCCTGGCCACACAGCGTCCGTCTGTAGATGTGATAACGGGTCTCATTAAAGCCAATATTCCGACCCGGATTGCCTTTCAGGTGTCATCCAAAATAGATTCACGCACCATCCTCGATCAACAGGGCGCTGAAGCGTTGCTCGGTGCAGGAGACATGTTGTATTTACCACCGGGAAGCGGCGTACCAACACGGGTCCACGGCGCCTTTGTGGATGATCATGAAGTGCATGCGGTGGTGGCTGACTGGCAGAAACGCGGCAAACCCGATTATATCGATGAAATTCTCTCCGGAGAGGGCAGTGCCGAGGTCATGTTACCCGGTGAACAGGCAGAAAGTGATGACGAGTCGGATCCGCTATATGACGAGGCTGTGGCGTTTGTGACGCAGAATCGCAGGGCTTCCGTCTCCAGCGTACAGCGCCAATTTCGTATTGGTTACAACCGTGCCGCCAGAATCGTTGAACAGATGGAGCATTCCGGTGTGGTCAGCGCTCAGGGACACAACGGGAATCGTGAGGTGCTGGCGCCGCCGCCACCCTGATCCGACGCCATTCAGCTTAGACTCAGCTTTATCCCCGACAATAGATGTTTTCAGACTTGCAAACCGATAACAGGTATAAATAAATGATAAAACGCCTTTTGTGTGTCTTTACGTTGTTGGTCTCTCCGTTAATGGTGGCGGCAGAGACCGACGATGCCGCGTCAGCTTTAAAACAGCGGCTGGGACAGCTACATAGTTTTGAAGCGAAATTTAAACAACAGGTGACTGACTTACAGGGTGAGGTGCTGCAAGTAGCAGATGGCATGTTGCAGCTTAGCCAGCCGAATAATATGGTCTGGAAATTACTGCCGCCTGATGAAACCAAGCTGATTGCCGACGGTGAGACGGTGTGGCATATCGATCCCTTCGTGGAGCAGGTAGTGGCCTTTGATCAGGACCAGGCCATCGAGAATAATCCACTTATTCTGTTGGCACAGCCTGACAGCGATCACTGGCAGTCTTTTGTCATCACTCAGCCTCAACCCCAGCAGTTTGTGATTACGAGTCTTTCTGAGGACAGCCAGATTGCTTCGTTAACGCTTAAGTTTGAACAGCAGCAATTGGTTGAGCTGGTGATGGTCGATCGTCAGCAACAGCGTACCCTGATGACGTTCAGTGAGATTCGCCAGAATAGCGATCTGGACCCCGCTTTGTTTCGTTTTAGCTTACCACCAGGCTATGATCTGGATGACCAGCGAAGCCCAGACTAGGATGCTGTCGTTATGACCCAGTCTTTCGATTTTCAGCAGACACCGCCATTTGTGCCGTTGGCGGCACGTATGCGTCCGCAAACTATTGAAGAGTATATGGGTCAGCAACATATATTGGCCGCGGGTAAGCCGTTGCGCGTTGCCCTTGAACAGGGCAAAGCCCACTCTATGATTTTATGGGGGCCGCCTGGCACCGGAAAAACCACGTTGGCTGAGCTGATAGCCCATTATGTGGATGCCCACGTGGAGCGAATATCCGCCGTTACCTCTGGCATCAAGGATATTCGCCTGGCCATTGAGAATGCTCGCCACCAGGCCGCATCGTTGGGCAAAAAAACACTGCTGTTTGTGGATGAAGTTCATCGTTTTAATAAAAGTCAGCAGGATGCTTTTTTACCTCATATTGAAGATGGGACGGTGATTTTTATCGGTGCCACCACAGAGAACCCTTCTTTTGAGCTTAATGGCGCACTGTTATCCAGAGCCAGGGTCTATGTACTCAAACCCCTGAGTGAGGCAGATCTGCAGGCCATGCTGCGCCGGGCGTTGCAGCATGATGGTTTGCGTCATGTGCACATACGCGAAGAAGCCGGCACATTGTTATGTGAGCTCTCCTGTGGCGATGGGCGCAGGCTGCTGAATTATCTTGAGCTGGCTGCAGACTTTGCCACGGAAGGCGAGATTACCGCCGAGGCCGTTAAAGAGGCTGTGGGCGGTAAAGTAATGAAGTTTGATAAAGGCGGCGATCAGTTCTATGACATGCTCTCTGCGCTGCATAAATCCGTCAGAGGTTCGAGTCCTGACGGAGCCCTTTACTGGTACGCAAGAATGCTGGAAAGCGGTTGTGATCCGCTGGTGATCGCCCGACGCTTGCTGGCCATTGCTTCAGAAGACATTGGTAATGCTGATCCCAGGGCGCTGCAGATTTGTTTAAATGGTTGGGATATTTATCACCGGGTCGGCCCGGCGGAAGGCGAGCGGGCTATTGCTCAGGCATTACTGTATTGCGCCAGCGCGGCCAAGAGTAATGCCGTGTATCAGGCCTTTAATCAGGCGCGCAAGGACGCCAGAACGTTACCGGATTATGAGGTGCCCCTTCATTTACGCAATGCGCCGACACAATTGTCCAAAGCACAGGGGTTTGGTGAGGGGTATCGTTATGCCCATGATGAGCCGGGGGCTTATGCTGCGGGCGAGACCTATCTGCCAGAGGCGTTAAAGGACAGGCGCTATTACCAGCCTAATGATCGAGGCCTGGAAAAACAAATACGCGCGAAACTGGAACACCTGCAACAACAGGATCAACAAAGCCATGTTCAACGCTACAAATAGCCTGACTCTTTACATGGTCATTGGCCTTGGTGGGGCAATGGGTGCCTGTCTGCGCTATTTTATCTCTCAATTGGCGTTGCAATGGTTTGGCAAAGGATTCCCCTTTGGTACACTAGCGGTCAATATTCTGGGTTCCTGCCTTCTGGGCATCGTATATGGCCTGATTGAAAGTGAATATGTCGGGGCCCACCCCTGGCGTACATTCTTAAGTATCGGTTTTATTGGTGCCCTGACGACGTTTTCCACTTTTTCGCTGGACACTTTGTTGCTGTTGCAACAGGGCAGTTGGTTAAAGGCGGGAACCAATATCCTGTTGAACCTGCTGTGTTGCCTGATGGCAGCATGGTTAGGGATTAAATTGATTATGATGAAAGGTTAATCAAAGAGCATGTTAGATCCTAAATATTTGCGTAGCGATATCGAACAGACCCGTGCACAACTTCAAAGCCGGGGTTTTGAGCTGGATACGGAGCAGTTTCAGCAACTGGAGGAGAGACGCAAAGCCTTGCAGGTGCGCACCCAGGATCTGCAGAACGAGCGCAATGTACGCTCGAAAAATATCGGTAAAGCCAAAGCCGCTGGGGAAGATATTGCGCCTTTGCTGGCAGAAGTGGGTAAACTGGGCGACGAGCTGGATGCGGCAAAGCAGGAGCTGAATGCTTTGCTGGAGCAGATCAATCAATTATCTCTGACATTGCCCAACTTACCCCATGACTCTGTGCCTGTGGGTAAGGACGAATCTGAAAATGTTGAAGTAGAGCGTTGGGGTAAACCCCGTCAGTTCGAATTTGAGGTGAAGGATCATGTGGATCTCGCCGCCAATTTGGATAAAGGATTAGACTTTGAAACGGCGGTTAAACTCAGTGGCAGCCGTTTTGTGGTGATGCGTGGCAAAATTGCTCGTCTGCACCGTGCCCTGACGCAGTTTATGCTCGATTTGCACACCAATGAACATGAGTATCAGGAAGTCTACGTGCCTTACCTGGTCAATGCCGAAAGCCTCACTGGTACGGGACAGTTGCCGAAATTCGGTGAAGATTTGTTTCATACCGGACCGGCAACAGAAGAGGGGCAGGGCTTATCTTTGATTCCTACTGCAGAGGTGCCACTGACCAATATAGGCCGGGATGAAATCTTCCCTGCCGATGCGTTACCGGTCAGACTCACTGCCCATACACCCTGTTTTCGTAGTGAGGCTGGTTCATACGGTCGCGATACCCGTGGCCTGATTCGTCAGCATCAGTTCGATAAAGTGGAACTGGTGCAACTCGTGCACCCACAGAAGTCATTCGAGGCGTTAGAAGAGCTGACTGAACACGCGGAAAAGGTTCTCAGGTTGCTGGGACTGCCTTATCGTAAAATGTTGCTGTGTACCGGAGACATGGGCTTCGGCGCGTGCAAAACATACGACCTTGAGGTATGGCTGCCAGCACAAGACTGCTATCGCGAAATTTCTTCCTGTTCAAATATGCTGGATTTCCAGGCCAGACGCATGCAGGCGCGTTTCCGTAACCCGGAAACCAATAAACCAGAATTGCTGCACACGCTGAATGGTTCGGGTCTGGCTGTGGGCCGCACGTTGGTAGCGATATTAGAGAATTATCAGCAGGCTGATGGCAGCATTGAAATCCCTGATGTACTGCGTTCTTACATGGGTGGCCTGGAAAGAATCCTCTGAGGTGACCCATTCAAGGCGCCAGCACTCCCTGTAACGCTGGCGCAATGATCTCTCGTATGGTTTCTATACTTTGCTTAATTGTGCTTTAATAACAACAGGTAAGCAAAAGACTGATGCCAATGAAAGTTACATCCGACGTCCGCTTGTTTATGAAGCTGTTGTACTACACCACCATGATCATCACATTGGGTTTGGTGTTGTACCTTTTCTGGTTAGCGTTTTTGGCGGTCTACAACGGTATTATGTCCATGTAGTCACCCAAGGTGAAGCGTCTGCCGATTAATAAAATCGGTTCAGAGACACTTGGCTGGTTTGGGCAGGCCCGCGAGTTTTGTGGCTTGCTTGGCAGGTCCATCCGGAAACAGGCGGTGCAGATAGCGACTATTCCCTTTCTCCGGACCAAATTTCGCTGCCATGGCCTTTACCAGAGCGCGAATGGCCGGACTGGTATTGAACTCAAGATAAAAGTTTCTGACAAAATACACCACTTCCCAGTGCGCTTCTGTCATCGATATCCCTTCACGTTCGGCAAGTAAGCGGGCCAGGTCGTCATTCCAGTCCTGATGATGTTTCAGATAACCCGCCTTATCCAGTTCAATGAGGCGGCCCTGATACTCCAATGTTTGCTTCATTTCCAGGTCACCGTTTTCGTATATTTCAGGGTCAGCTCAACAAAACCCGTATAATCAATCCATGTTATTCCATGGACCGGTTCGTCCAAACCGCGGGCAAGGCTGTCAGGTTTAAGTGCATAGATACGATTCGATGCCATGGATAGTACCTCAGTGTTGCCGGCATAGACCCCATCTTCAATCAGTAACAGCGCATCCCCCTCATTGATGGCACTGAGGCAATCCTTATAGGCTGTTGAGCCAGGGCGCTGAGTCAATATGTGCAACAGCATCAGAAGGTCACCACATGATCGCATTGTGCCAGCATGGCCAGCCACTCTGTGCGAGGCTGTATGTTTACGTCAATACACAGGCTGGTCGAACTGATCCCCCGACATGCCAGACTATCGGCACAGACGACCGGCTCAGAGACATCGTAAAACTCCAGTGCTGCAAAGGTTTTACTGTAGTTTTTGCGTCCGATTTTCTCCGGTTTCTGGTTACTGAGTAACTGGTAGACCCCGTCATCAATAAAAAACAGCGTAACCTGCTGACCAAAGGTGCCAGCAACAAGGGCCAGGTCAAGGGCTTCTTGCCCGTGTCCACTTCCATGGGGTGGCTGGCGGTTAAGGATAGCGAGTGAAGGTAAAGTCATCAGAATTGAACCACTCTGTCTGCCTGCGCCATCAGTTCAACGAGCTGACCCAGTCCACTGGCCTGAAAGGGTTCCGTCAGATTGCTGTTACTCATATCCTGGTCACGGGCATCGCTTTCGCTGATAACCCCGCGGCGGGCGGCAGCGGTGACGCAAACATGCATCGGTACCGCTTTTTCAGCCAGTTCTTGCCATGCGTTGTAGTAATGACACTCATCTTCAGGCGGGCATTGCAATACATTCGCATTGAGCACGCCCCCCTGATAAAAAAACACGCCACACAGTTGATGACCAGCATCCAATATCGCACGGGCAAACTGCAATGCCGTGTTGCTGCCTTGCTGATCAAAAGGGGAGGAGGTAACCAGTAGGGTAAATTTTGCCATGGTATGAAACATAAACGCCCCGCAGTGCGGGGCGCTTACCAGCTAATGGATTTCGCTTAGTCGTCGCCACCGAATGCACCCAGAAGATGCAGAATGGCAGTAAACAAGTTGTAGATGCTCAGATACAGACTTACCGTAGCGCGAATGTAATTGGTTTCGCCACCGTTGATGATACGGCTGGTATCAAACAGGATAAAACCCGACATGATCAGCACGATGCCTGCACTGATTGCCAGACTCATGGCCGGAATCTGCAGGAAGATATTAGCAATCGCTGCGACGATGGCCACGATCAGACCAATCATCAAAAAGCCGCCTAAAAACGAGAAGTCCTTTTTAGTCGTCAGCGCATAAGCAGACAGACCAAAGAACACCAGCGCTGTGGCACCAAATGCCTGAGCAATAAGCTGAGGGCCGCCAGCAAATCCGGCGTAATAATTCAGCGTGTAGCCCAGCGAGCCACCTAACAACCCGGTAAAGGCAAACACCCAGAAGATACCTGATGCACTGTCGGCTTTCTTATGCACGACAAACAGTAAAACAAAGGCACCTATGCTCATGGCGATAGAAGCCAGTGGAGAAATACCAATTGCCATGCTGGCAACAGCACACACGGCACTGAATGCCAACGTCATCGCTAATAAGCTGTAGGTATTACGTAACACCTTATTGGTCTGCAGCGCAGACACCTGCGATGAAGTGCTATGTAAGGTTCTTTGTTCCATTTTTTACTCCGAGTTTAACAGGCTAAAAACATTCAACCGTATTCTAAGACGTAGTTGTATGGCCTTTGGTTCCTTTTTTCAAGCAATTCCGTATCTGGCCAGTCATTACATCTACAGATTGCTGAATACTACAGCAATCTGCTTAAAGATACGTCAGTTGAACAGGAATAGTTTAATTATGACTTTACAATAATGCGAAAGCTCATTAGGATACGCCCCACTTAACGGAGAGTTGGCAGAGCTCGGTTGAATGCACCTGACTTGAAATCAGGCGAAGGGTCAAACCTTCCGGGGGTTCGAATCCCTCACTCTCCGCCATATTAAACGAAAAAAGCCCCTGCGCAGTCCGCAGGGGCTTTTTTCGTTTAGGGCGGCCGAGTTGAGGACTTGGTTCGAACCCCTCGGTTCGACCAGTTTGCCGGGAGCAAACTGGGACAGCCGAAGGCTGGTCGCGAAGCGACGAAATACAAGGACGTATTTCGCAATCCCTCACGTTGTTTCAGGCAATTGAATTGTCTCCAAGGCACTGTTTCTGCACTGTCCCGACAATCCTATCCCCGTATTTAGACTTTACTATTATGCTTGTGAGCCTGCCCATCTGGGCTGGTGAAGGGGGGTAAGATCACCTCGGTGTTTGTCTTTAAAAAACGTCACCATCGAAAAAGTAAATGAGAAAAGCCCACCTATTCGATCGTGTCAGTCGTGGTCTGCTTTGTTAACGAGGGAGAGAGCCGGTAAGCTTTTGGATTCATTTATGTGTTGATGGATAAAAGGAGTTATCTGTGCTTGCTACTTTTGAATTTATTGCCACCTTCTGTGCGTTGATTTTTACCGGCGCGGCCATTTATATCAACCTGGTGGAACATCCTGCTCGTCTCGGATTATCCGACAGCCTTGCAGTGTCAACCTGGCGGCCAAGCTACTATCGTGCCACCCGAATGCAAGCTCCCCTGGCGCTGATAAGCGGGGCGGCCGGCATTGCGCTGTGGTGGATAGACAGCAGTTTAATCTGGCTTTTGGCTGCGGTATTGATATTACTGGTTGTTCCCTATACGTTCGCTATTATTATGCCGGTCAATGATGCATTGCAGCGTAGTGATGCCGAAACGGACGCGGCAGTTTTGCGCCAACTGCTGATTCGCTGGGGCAGATTGCACAGCGTTCGTAGCGCCCTGGCCTTGTTATCCTCTGCGCTCATGCTTTGGCAATTAGTCATGCCATAGGCCTGGCACCCATTTATTCTGGAGCAGCAAACTGATGATTGGGGCTGTAGTTCGAAGCATGCGTCCGCCCTTTTTACTCTTAAGTCTGATGATGGTCTTTCTTGCCGTGGCACTGGTTTATTACCAGCAAGGGACTGTGGACCCGGCCAGGGCGGCACTGATCATGCTTATTGCTTTGAGTGGTCATATTTCAGTGAACTGCCTGAACGAATACCAGGATTTTCGCTCTGGCCTGGATCTCATGACGCATAAGACACCTTTTAGTGGTGGCAGTGGGGCCTTGCCCTCAAACCCGCAGGCGGCCCCAGTTGTATTGATGGTGGCCATTATCAGCCTGATAAGCTGCTTTGTCTCAGGCCTGATACTGATTGACGGAATGGGCTGGAAACCTTATGTGCTCGGTATATTAGGTATCCTTCTGGTTCTCACTTACACGCGGTGGTTGAATCGAATGCCGTTGCTTTGCCTGATAGCCCCAGGCACGGGGTTTGCTCTGGTGATGTTACTTGGCGCCGTTATTGTGCTCAGTGACACTGTTACCAGTGTGGCGATGATGAGCGCCTTACTCCCGTTTTGTCTGGTGAACAATCTACTGTTAGTGAACCAGTATCCGGATATCGCTGCCGATACCGAGGTAGGCAGGCGCACGTTGCCGGGCTATTACGGCGTTGAAGTGGCAAGGCGGGTTTATGCCATGCTTGCGCTGCTCAGTGCGTTGAGCGTGACTGTGGTGTTGATAATGATTGAATCACATCCTGTGGGCTGGTTGATTGTCTTGCCACTGGCTCTGAGTGTGTGGATTTATCAGCGGCTTACATCGGGGCAATATCAAACAGCGGATTTTCGTCTTACCATGGCACTCAATGTGTTGCTGACCCTGCTGATGCCTTTGCTATTAAGTCTGTGTCTGATTGGCGCCCGCTGGGGCTAAATTGCATTGTTCTAAAAGCCGCTGCCAGAACTGAATATGCTGAGACAGCGCTTGACGGTACTGTTGGAACTCTGCTTCTCGTTCCGTTAACCACGCACTCATCGGTGGATGAGCACTGAGCAGGGATTGCCACAGGGGCATCAATTGATAGTAGATGTCATTGGTGCGACCAGCCAGGGGTTGAATCTGGTCAATAAAAAACAACCCGAACACGTTTCGCAAGTACTCAACCTGTTTTGATGGTTTGCCCCCGGAACATTTAAGTGATTGCTGCTCAAGCCAGTGGGTGAGGGGAGGCAGATGGTATAGCAACAGCCGCTGTGTTCTGAACACCCTGGCCATCAGTCGGGTCTGTTTTAGCTGTTGCAAATGAGATTCTAATTGGGTGTTGCGCAGTCGCTCAGGTGAGGCGGGGTGAATGCTTAACAGGTATTGCAGTGACTGACGGGTTTCGCTCAGGTGATCGGTGGTTGTATCGCCGATATACCCCAGGTTGCGACTCAGTGACTGTTGGATTTCATCACTTTGTAATAGTTGTTGCCAGTGCTGTTCCAGCGCACTTTGCTTATGTTGTAACCAATTGTCTAACTGAATTTGCAAAGACAGCGTGTCGGTCGTCTTGCGGCATTCCTGCAATGCTTGCAGCAAATCAAGTTCGTACAGATATCGTTGAGAGGCTGCCTGGATTTTTCCCAGGGAGGTATTGCGCTCGGCTACCAGTGTATAAATCCGGCAATCCCGCATTTGGTAAAAGTCCCGGATACTGATATCCAGCCCGGGATGAGAAAGCGATAATTTATCCAGTCCAGGCAACGGCGGAGCCATCTCATATTGCGGTCCTGGCACATCCAGCACATTTGCTAATCGTTGCCGGTACTGGTCGCTGATGTCCTCAATATTCTGCTCAAACGCACAGCCACACAACATGCATACCGTCAGCAGTAGTGGCCATTTCAGTGGTAAGGTCACTGCCGGTTAGTAATACTGTTCGTCGTCGGCATTGATACGGTAACTGAGTTTACTGTGCTCTTCATCCACATGCAGGGTAATGCGTATAGGGTGACAGCAATTCGTGCAGTCTTCGTAGTAGTCCTGATCCCCCTGACTGTAATCAAGAAGAAGGTGCATACTATGCCCGCAATGGGGGCAGTCTACATGAACGTTTTTTGCTTTCATGTTGTACTCCTTTGTTTTCATCTGTTGCACTGTGTGCTTTTTAGCTTAAAAGGGGCCGCTGCCAGACAGGCTACTGCCTCCGTCCACTTTGAGCACCTGCCCGGTCACATAGGGGGCAGTGAGCAAAAAAGCAGCGGCCTTAGCGATGTCAGCCGCTTCTCCAAGACGCTGTAACGGCACCTTGTTTAACAGTGCCTGCTTTTGTTGCTCACTGACCTCTTTGTCAGGCCACATAATAGCGCCAGGTGCAATGGCATTGACCCTGATATCCGGTGCCAGTTCCAGTGCCAGTGACTCGGTCATACTCACCAGAGCCGCTTTTGCCATGCAATACACCGTGTGTTTTGACAAAGGTCGTAGTGCGTGAATATCTACCATATTAATGATAGTGCCCTGACGGGATTTCAGTTCACCTTTGAGTGTCTGAGACAAAAAAAGTGGCGCCATGGCATTGCTGCCCATCAGATTACTCCAGTCAGCGAGGGTGATTTCTCCCATCGGTGTGGGATAAAAACTGGAGGCATTGTGGATCACACCATCAAGCCTGCCAAAAGCGGTCAGGGCCGCATGGGCAATTCGTTCAATTTGTTCATGTTCACAAAGGTCACCCTGCACCAGCGATACAGAGCCTTTACGCTGGTCATTTAGTGCATTCATCAGCGTCGTCGCTTCATCAATGGAATGATGGCAATGCAGCACAATCTGATAGCCTAACTGATGCAGGTGGCAGGCGGTGGCTGCTCCCAGGCGTCTGGCACTGCCGCTGATAAATACGACTTTGTCTGATGTTTGCATAAGATTTGATGTCAGTTTAATCATCCGAAAACGCACACAGTATGCAAACGAATGGGGTTAGTCCATGTTATTCAACTGACTCTGAGCGCTATGAACGTATTGCCCCTGAAACAGAAGGGCGTGATTAAGGTTGTGGTAAAGCTGATAGACAGGCTTGCGATATTGGTAGTGGTCACTGAGTGGCCATATCTCTTCATAGCCGCGGTAAAACGCTTCAGGGAATCGACCGAAAAACTCTGTCATGGCAATGTCAG
This sequence comes from Lacimicrobium sp. SS2-24, assembly GCF_002201535.1. GTDB lineage: Bacteria > Pseudomonadota > Gammaproteobacteria > Enterobacterales > Alteromonadaceae > Lacimicrobium. The sequence continues at coordinate 147,036 of NZ_NIWW01000001.1, forward strand.
TTTCCCGATCACCATAGTAAAAGGCCGGATCATAAAGAACCGGTTTGTCTTTCCAGAAGCCTGTGTTGCCCTGCCACAGATCGCCATGCAGCGGCGAGGCGGGTGGAGTGTGGCCTGCAAGAAGGCGTTTAACCTGCTCTACCACCTTTTCGACATTGCACTGAATGATGGACTTCTCTGAGAGGAGTTGCAGCATGTAGCCGATGCGTTGCTCAGCAAAGAACTGACACCATTTTTTCTGCCAGCCATTTGGCTGAGGCGTTGCGCCGATATAGTTATCTTCCTGCCAGCCGTACATTTGCTGCTGGTCACTCTGATGCAAGCGGGCCAGTTGCTGACCAAACCGGTACCAGTGTTGTTCACTGCCATCTTGCATATGCAGATATTCAAGCACCAAAAACCCGGCCTGAGAGGTTTTGCCCACGACAATTACTTTGGGCACTTTAAACAGGTCACTCTGGCTCAGTTTTTCGAGTGCCTGCGCTTCAGTTTCAAGTCGCGACAACTCGGCCACTTCGGTGACTTTAACAAAGAAGCGTCGCTGGCCATCACTGATACGAAAGGCCCGGGTGTAGAACTGTTCGTGGAGCTGGCGAATATCATCACAGATAAAATCCTGCTCCAGCTGGTCACTAATCTGTTCGCTGATGAAGTGCCACATAAGAGACAAGGCTCAGGTGAATCGTTTTGTTAGTATGGAACAGATGTGCAGGCCGTGATGAAAATTTTTTAATTCTTTTTCGGTTGATATCTCCCCAGTATCTCCGCAAGTTGCGAGAAGCTTTTATAAGTTCCTGATACTAATAAAGAACGTGCCAACCAGTCTGGTATGTTTCCTCCAGCATGACCACTGCCCTGGTAGCAGATCTGGGTATAGCGTTTAGTGGTACGCAAGCGCCATATGCCTCGAATTTGTTGCATACGAACGTGATCAGCAGACGCTAGAATTCGCGTGCTGGCATCAGTGATATCGATTCTGAGTTCGCCCTGCGCGACATTCTCATGTATGCGAGACAGGGTAACCATATCTCTGTCCCGAAACGGCCAGGGCGAGTCGAATACAGTATGTACCAGATCTGTCTGCGGGTCCGGCTGATCTATCAGCGTGATCTGACTGGCGTTGTGTATCCACTGTGGCCCTTTTTCGGTGTTTCTCAGTAACGTCAGAAAATCCACGGGACTAGCCTGTACCCGAACCGTGGCCATGATTTCATAATAGTCTGCCTTCTGGCGTCCATACACACTGACCTGTTGTGAGGATTTTTCTAACGCCCAGTCTGTTTCTTCATCCATACAGGAGGCCCGTGCAAATAATGCACAAAACAATAACAGCAGGAACAGTGGAAATTGCATCTGGGGCCCGAAATGGATATAGTTGCCGTCGTCTGATGGTAGCAGACAAACTCAATATAAAATGAATTTTGTAGTAACACCCGCCAGGGTGTTTTTTATTTGAACAAGTGGCGCTTGGTTTGTGTCACCACTGTTAAGGATGTTACATGCCCCTGATTACACTTCCCGATGGCAGTCAACGCCAGTTTGAGCACGCCGTTTCCGTTTTAGATGTGGCAAATGATATTGGCCCTGGTCTGGCTAAAGCCACCATCGCAGGTAAAGTTGATGGTGAGCTGGTTGATGCGTGTGATCTGATTCAAGATGACGCACGCCTGCAGATTATTACCGCAAAAGATGAGGAAGGCCTGGAGATAATCCGCCATTCCTGCGCACATTTGTTGGGTCATGCCATCAAACAGCTCTGGCCTGATACACAAATGGCTATCGGCCCGGTCATCGATAATGGTTTTTACTATGACGTGGACCTTGAGCACCCTCTGAGTCAGGAAGATCTGGATAAGCTTGAAAAACGCATGTTGGAACTGGCCAAGACTCAGTATCCGGTCATCAAAGAAGTGGTCAGCTGGCAGCAGGCTCGCGACACTTTTGAAGCTCGCGGCGAACCCTACAAGATTCAGATTCTTGATGAAAACATCAGCCAGGACGATCGTCCCGGCTTGTACCATCATGAAGAATACATCGATATGTGCCGGGGGCCTCACGTCCCGGGTATGAAGTTTTGTCAGCATTTTAAACTGATGAAAGTGGCCGGCGCTTATTGGCGCGGTGACAGCAACAATAAGATGTTGCAGCGTATCTATGGAACTGCCTGGGCAGATAAGAAACAGCTCAAGGCCTACCTGCAAAGGCTGGAAGAAGCCGAAAAACGTGACCATCGAAAGATCGGCAAAGCGCTGGATCTGTTTCACTGGCAGGAAGAGGCGCCGGGCATGGTGTTCTGGCATAACGATGGCTGGACAATCTATACCGAGCTTGAAAAATATGTGCGTCAGAAGCTACGTGAATACGACTATGATGAAGTGAAAGGTCCGTTAATGATGGACCGCTCTTTATGGGAAAAGTCCGGTCATTGGGATAAATACGCAGAGAACATGTTTACCACGGAGTCGGAAAAACGTGAGTATGCGATAAAGCCAATGAACTGTCCCGGACATGTACAGATCTTCAATCAGGGTCTTAAATCCTACCGTGATCTGCCATTGCGGATGGCTGAATTCGGATGCTGTCATCGCAATGAACCCAGTGGCGCTCTGCATGGACTGATGCGGGTACGGGGATTTACGCAGGATGATGCGCATATTTTTTGTACTGAAGAGCAGATCCTCGCCGAAGTTGGCGGGTGTATCGATATGGTGTACGAAACGTACAAGACCTTTGGTTTTGACAAGATTGCCGTGAAACTTTCAACCCGCCCGGAAAAGCGGGTTGGCAGTGATGAAATTTGGGACAAATCTGAAAAAGCACTGGCAGAGGCGCTGCAGGCAAAGAATATTGAATTCCAGTATCTGCCAGGTGAAGGGGCGTTCTACGGCCCGAAAATTGAGTTTACTTTGCATGATTGTCTGGATAGAGCCTGGCAATGTGGCACTATTCAGCTCGACTTCTCCATGCCAGGGCGTCTCGGCAGTACTTATGTAGCCGAAGACGGAGATCGAAAAGTGCCGGTGATGATTCACCGCGCTATTCTTGGCTCACTGGAACGCTTTATTGGTATTCTCACAGAAGAATACTCAGGACTGTTTCCGCTTTGGTTGGCACCAATGCAGGCAGTGGTGCTGAATATTACCGATAATCAGGCTGAATATTCACGTAATGTGGTGAAAAAGTTACAACAATCGGGACTTAGAGCAAAGTCTGACTTGAGAAATGAGAAGATAGGCTTTAAAATCCGCGAGCACACCTTACGGCGTGTTCCGTATATGTTGGTTGTCGGTGACAAAGAAATGGAAGCCGGCGAGGTAGCAGTGAGAACTCGCAAGGGTGAGGACCTGGGTAAAATGGGCGTTGATGACTTTATTAAGCTTGCAACGCAACAGGTCGATAGCAAACTAATTGATTAATTTCGTGGAGGAATAGCACATTAAAGGCGCTAACAATCGGGGTCAAGATTCGGCAAAAGCCCGCATTAACGAAGAAATAAAACTACAAGAAGTTCGTTTGATCGGTATGGATGGTGATCAGTTAGGGATAGTTTCTCTGACTGAAGCATTGGAAAAAGCAGCTGAAGTAGAGCTGGACTTGGTTGAGATTAGCCCCAATGCGGAGCCGCCAGTCTGTAAGATCATGGACTACGGTAAATTCCTTTTCGAAAAAAGTAAGGCTCAGAAAGAGCAAAAGAAAAAGACAAAGCAAATTCAGGTCAAGGAGGTGAAATTCCGCCCTGGCACTGATGAAGGCGATTACCAGGTCAAACTGCGCAACCTGCGTCGCTTTCTCGAAGGGGGTGATAAAACCAAAGTCACGATTCGCTTCCGCGGTCGTGAAATGGCACACCAGGAGATTGGCATTGATCTTCTCAATCGGATTAAAACCGATTTGGAAGAACTGGCCACCTGCGAGTCTTTCCCCAGAAGGGTGGAAGGCAGACAGATGATCATGGTGCTGGCCCCCATTAAGAAGTAGTAAAGGTCTGCAAGTATTTTAGTGGCTGCGCACTGAAATCACCTTGCTACTGGTTATTTAACATTAACAATGCGGAGTTTTAGCAATGTCTAAAATGAAGAGTAATAGCGGTGCCGCGAAGCGATTCAAAAAATCAGCTTCTGGTCGCTTTAAAACAAAACAGTCTCACTTGCGTCACATTCTGACCAAGAAGAGTTCTAAGCGTAAACGCCACTTGCGTGGCAAGAAATTGGCCCATGATTCGGATACTGCGTTAATCCAACGCATGTTGCCGTACGCTTAAGACCAAAGGAGACTTAAAACATGGCAAGAGTAAAACGTGGTGTAATTGCACGTGCCCGTCATAAAAAGGTACTGAAGCAAGCCAAAGGTTATTACGGAGCCCGTTCACGGGTGTATCGCGTTGCTGTACAGGCGGTTACCAAGGCCGGCCAGTACGCCTATCGTGACCGTCGTCAGAAAAAACGTCAATTCCGTCAATTGTGGATTGCACGTATTAATGCGGCGTCCCGTCAAAATGGTCTGTCATACAGCCGTTTCATTAACGGTCTGAAAAAGGCGTCTGTCGAGATTGATCGTAAGATCCTGGCTGACATCGCCGTACATGACAAAGCAGCTTTCAGCGCACTGGTAGACACTGCCAAAGGCGCATTAGCTTAATAAAAAACCATTAAGCTTAAGTTCTTTCTTGGGAAACGGGGAGCCGGATGCTCCCCGTTTTCTTTTCCGGCAGGCGAAATCTCTCAACCCACGGCACCATTGTGCTAATAGTCCCGCTATCCCTGTGACCGGCATACTTTGTTACGACGCTGGGCACCGGTGCTCAAAAAAGCACAAATAGGGTGCGAAAGAGTGGTGATAAGCTGGTGAAAAACCGGCGTTTTCGTGTAGAATCCCTGTTTTATTTTTTCCTCGTGATCCCCTCACGATTGGTTATTTTTTCGGAGTAGACATGGATCTTGATGCGATCAGCAAAGAGGCCGAAGCGCAGGTCAGTGACGCCACTGATCTTAACGCCCTGGACAAAGTCAGAGTTGAGTATCTCGGTAAGAAAGGTCGTTTGACTGAATTGCTTAAAGGCCTGGGAAAGCTCTCGGCTGAAGAGCGTCCTGCCGCAGGCGAGCGAATTAACAAAGCAAAACAGCATATCCAGGGGCTGATTCATCAGCGCGGTGAAACATTGCGACGCCAGGAGCTGGATGCACGTCTGGCCGAAGAGAAAATTGATGTCACCCTGCCAGGTCGTAATAAGCAACCCGGGGGCCTTCATCCGGTGAGCCGCACCATAGCCCGCATTGAGTCGTTTTTCTCGGAGCTGGGTTTTGCGGTCAAGTCAGGGCCAGAGATTGAGGATGGTTTCCATAACTTTGATGCTCTGAATATTCCGGCCAATCACCCGGCCCGCGCCGACCATGATACTTTCTACTTTAATCCGGATCTGATGCTGCGTACGCAGACATCCGGTGTACAAATTCGCACCATGGAAACGGAAAAACCCCCATTGCGGATTATTTCTCCCGGTCGTGTTTATCGAAATGACTACGACCAGACCCACACGCCGATGTTTCATCAGGTCGAAGGGTTGATGGTGGATAAAAATGTCAGTTTTGCTGAGCTCAAAGGCATTTTGCATGATTTTCTTAACCATTTTTTCGAGCAGGAAATGCAGGTTCGCTTCCGCCCATCCTATTTCCCCTTTACGGAGCCCTCGGCCGAAGTGGACGTGATGGGACAAAATGGCAAGTGGTTAGAGGTTTTGGGTTGTGGAATGGTGCACCCCAATGTGCTCAAAGCCGTCAATATCGATCCGCAAGAATATACGGGCTTTGCCTTCGGCATGGGAGTAGAGCGCCTGACCATGCTGCGTTATCAGGTCAACGACCTACGGGCCTTCTTCGAAAATGACCTGCGCTTCTTGAAACAGTTTAATTAGGATTCGGTACATGAAATTCAGTGAAAAGTGGTTAAGAACCTGGGTTAACCCACAAATATCCAGTGACGAACTGGCTGAGCAATTGTCCATGGCCGGTCTTGAAGTTGATGGTGTGGAGCCAGTCGCTGCATCATTCAGTGGCGTTGTCGTCGGTGAAGTGGTGGACTGTGGTCCCCACCCGGATGCGGATAAGTTACAGGTCACCAAAGTCAATGTAGGGCAGGACGCGCTGTTGGATATTGTTTGTGGTGCACCAAATTGTCGCCAGGGACTCAAGGTTGCGGTGGCTATCGTAGGCGCCGTTCTGCCTGGTGATTTTAAGATTAAGAAGGCCAAGCTTCGCGGACAGCCTTCACACGGTATGCTGTGTTCCTGGTCAGAACTGGGTTTGAGTGATGATCACGATGGCATTCTGGAGTTACCGGCTGATACGCCGATCGGTAAAGATTTTCGTGACTTGCTTGAACTCGACGATCTGAGCATTGAAGTCGATCTGACACCGAACCGGGCAGATTGCCTGGGTATTAAAGGCATCGCCAGAGAAGTCGGCGTTTTGACCCAGACGGACGTGCAGGAGGCCTTGATTGAGCCGGTAGCTGCGGTCAGTAGTACCAAGCGCGATATTCATCTTTCTTCGCCGGCTGAGTGTCCGAGATATCTAGGTCGGGTGATTGAAAACATTAATATGGATGCGGTAACGCCTTTATGGATGAAGGAGCGCCTGCGCCGAAGCGGAGTTCGTAGTATCGATCCTGTGGTGGACGTCACCAACTACGTGTTACTCGAGTTGGGTCACCCTATGCATGCTTTTGACAATGATGTGCTCGAAGGGGCCATTGTTGTGCGTCAGGCGACACCAAAAGAGAAGCTGGTGCTACTCGATGGTGAAGAAGTGGAGTTGAGCGAAGACACGCTGCTTATCGCGGATGAGAAAAAACCTTTGGCCATGGCCGGAGTCTTTGGTGGTAAAGCATCGGGTGTGACGGCAAACACCGCTAATATCTTTTTAGAAAGTGCCTTTTTCGCACCGCAACTGATGATGGGAAAGGCTCGCCAATATGGTTTGCACACCGATGCCTCGCATCGCTATGAACGCGGCGTGGATCCACAACTGCAGCGTGACGCCATGGAAAGAGCGACCGCATTGTTATTGGAAATTGTGGGGGGAACCCCAGGTCCTGTCGTGGAAGCGAAGAGCGATGCGCACTTGCCAGAGTCCAGCGCGGTCAGTTTGCGCCGTGAGCGACTGGATCGCGTCATCGGAATTCATATCGACACCGACAGAGTGACAGACATTCTCACTCGTCTGGGCTTTGATGTGGAGTATGATCAACAACAGCAGCAATGGGCCGTGAGTGTGCCTTCCTATCGCTTTGATATCAGCATTGAGGAAGACCTCATTGAAGAAGTGGCACGGGTATTTGGCTATCACAATGTTCCTGAGGTGGCCCCGATGGCCAGTCTCAGAATGCACGGGCAGCCAGAACAGCAAACGCCGTTGATGTTACTCAAACAGCGCCTAATTAGCTGTGGCTTCCAGGAAGCCATCACCTATTCCTTCGTTGATCCGAAAGTGCAGCAGAGTCTGTTTCCTGATCTTACACCGCTGGCATTGCCACATCCTATTTCTGTAGAGATGTCATCTATGCGTGTGAGCTTATGGCCAGGACTGCTCCAGGCTGTGTCATACAACCAGAAGCGTCAGCAGTCTGCGCTGTCCTTTTTTGAGACGGGGCTGCGCTTTGCTCCGGATGCCGGTGAAACCGCCGGTGTCCGTCAGGAGCCGGTTATCGCCGGCGTCATGGCGGGCTTGCGGCAGGCTGAACATTGGGATCTACAGACCACCGCGGTGGATTTCTTTGATCTCAAAGGGATAGTGGAAGCATTGTTGGCGACCAGCTCTGCGCAACAAGATTTCAGTTTCAAGGCCCTTCAGCACAGCGCATTGCATCCGGGGCAGGCGGCTGCAATTTACCGTGGTGATCGTCAAATCGGCCTGATGGGAGCATTACACCCGCAGTTCGAAAAAACACTGAAGCTCAATGGTCGTGCCTTTGTCTTTGAAATTGAATTGCAGGCTTTGTGTCAGCGTCACCTTCCTCAGGCACAGGAAATTTCCCGCTTCCCTGCCAACAGGCGGGATATTGCCATTGTGGTCGATGAACAGCATGCATTGGCGGATATCCTTCAGTGCATAGAAAAATTTGGCGGAAATCAATTAGTTGGCCTAAACTTGTTTGACATCTATAAGGGAAAAGGTATTGCCGAAGGGCATCATAGTCTGGCAATATCTATGACATTACAGGATCCGGCCAGAACTCTCGAAGAACATGAGATTCAGGCTGTCGTTGAACGGGTTCTGACAGCATTGTCGGAAAATTTCGGGGCATCTCTGAGGGATTAATTTATGGCGCTTACCAAAGCCGATATGGCTGAGCATTTGTTTGAAAAGCTGGGCATCAATAAACGGGATGCAAAGGAGCTGGTAGAAGCCTTTTTTGAAGAGGTCAGAGAAGCACTGGAGTCCGGAGAGCAGGTTAAACTCTCCGGTTTTGGTAATTTTGACCTACGTGAAAAGAATGAGCGTCCAGGCAGAAATCCTAAAACCGGCGAAGATATTCCGATAAAGGCACGCCGGGTGGTGACATTTCGTCCCGGCCAAAAACTCAAAAGCCGGGTTGAGAGCAGTAAGCCTCTGAATTGACCGTCGAAATGTGGCGCTAATCAATAATAAGAAAACGCACCGTTAAAGGTGCGTTTTTTTATTTCTCATTTGCTCTTCAGTTTCGCCCGTCTTTCGGGTTATTTGAAGCTGCTATGACGTCTTGTCCCGATCAGTTTCTATAAGGAGCTGGAAAGGTTGATCTGATCCCCTCAACTGGCGTATACCAGTATCAGACTATTCATTGCTACCCGGCATCAGGCCGAAGCGCAAATCAATCAACAGACTTATACAACAATGACTGAAACTGAAAGTAAACCTCTGGTGGGCATCAGCAGCTGTGTGCTGGGAGAAAAAGTGCGCTATGACGGCGGTCACAAGCGCTCCGCGTTTGTGACCGATACCCTGGCGGGTTTTGTTCGCTTTGTCCCTAATTGCCCGGAGATGGGGATTGGCATGCCGGTTCCCCGGCCTACCATCCATATCCGTGAAATCGCTCAGCAACCACGACTAACCAATAGTCGGGATGCCAGTGTTGATCATACGGATGACATGAAAGCGTTTTTGACTGCAAAACTCAGCCAGTTGCAACAACTGGATGGGTACGTGTTAGCGGCCAAGTCGCCCAGTTGCGGAATGGAGCGAATCAAGGTGTACACCGAGCAAGGTGAATTGTTGCACCGAAACGGGCAGGGGATCTTTGTACAGCTTCTGAAAGAGCATTTTCCCGATTTACCCATGGAGGAAGATGGTCGCCTTAATGATCAAGGACTGAGAGAGAGTTTCATCACCCGTATATACGTTTATCATGATTTTCGTCATAACGTGAAAAATGAACTCAGTGCCAGCGCTCTGGTGGATTTTCACAGCCGACATAAGATGCTCATCATGGCGTACAGTCCACATGCATATCAGACCTTAGGCAGGCTGGTTGCGAATGTGAAGGGGCAGGAAGAGAGTACCGCCAGCCAATATCTGACGCTGATGATGAAGGCATTGAGTAAACCTACGAATCGGCGCAAGCACACCAATGTACTGATGCACCTGCAGGGGTACTTTAAGAAGCAACTGGATAAAGCCGATAAGCATGAACTGAGCGAGCAAATTGATAAGTATCGGCTCGGTTATACTCCCCTTATGGCACCGGTTACGCTGTTGCGTCATCATTTAAAAAATCATCCCAATGCCTATCTGTCCAGGCAGAGTTATTTGCAGCCTTATCCCGAAGCCCTGGGGCTCAGAGGCTAGTATGTCAGCACTGGTTTGGTTAAGAAGTGATTTACGCACACTCTGGCATGCACCACTAAGCTATGCATCACATCATCATGACAACGTCACCGCGCTGTTTTTTATTACCCCTGAGCAGTGGCAGCACTATGGCCTTGCGGGCATTAAGCTGGATCTGATGATGCGGCGGTTACTGTCCTTACGTGCTGAGTTAGCAGAAAGGGGCATAGTGCTGAATATCCTCAGTGTGCCGGGCTATGCCGAGATCGCGAAAACGCTGCTCTGTGTGTGTGAGTCGAATCAGATCAGTCATGTTTACTTTAACGCTGAATATGAGCTGGATGAACGCAACAGAGACAAAGCGGTGAAACATCTGTTGCAGCAGCACGAAATCCGGTGCGGCGTATTTCATGATACCTGTGCAGTTCGCCCCGACAGCATACTGAATCAAAGCGATGAGCCGTACAAAGTATTTACGCCTTATTTCAAGGTGTGGGTAAAGCAACTGCGTCAGACAATGACGCCCATCGAACCAGTGGAAAAAGTAAAAAGCAGCCAGAGTTTTGAGCACAATCTGGACGAAGGTAGCCCACAGTTGAGCGCTTATCTGACCGCTGCCTCTGAAGACTGGCCTGTTTGTCAGGAGTCGGTAGTACAGCGCATGTCCGATTATCTGAACGAAGATGTGACTGATTATGACCGCGTTCGGGATATTCCTAGCCTGCCTGGCACCAGTAAACTCTCGGCGTATTTCTCTATCGGTAGCCTGAGCCCATTACAGGCAGTAAATGCTATGGTAAATCGCCTTGGTGACACAGTGTTTGAAGAAGGGGGCGCACATACCTGGTTAAAGGAACTGGCATGGCGAGATTTTTACCGGTATGTCACGTATCACTTTCCGCATGTTTGCCGCCATCATTGCTTTTCACGTAAATATGACGCTTTTGCCTGGCGTAATGATAAAGCCCTGTTTAAGGCCTGGTGTGAGGGAAAAACGGGTTATCCCATTGTTGATGCGGCTATGCGCTGTCTTAATCAAACAGGTTGGATGCATAACAGACTGAGGATGGTGGTTGCCAGTTTTCTCACCAAGCACCTGCGACTCCCATGGCGCTGGGGTGAAGACTATTTTATGAGTAAGCTCATCGACGGTGACTTTGCATCCAACAATGGGGGTTGGCAGTGGAGCGCATCAGTTGGAACCGACGCAGCGCCGTATTTTCGTATCTTTAACCCTGCCAGTCAGGGAAAACGCTATGACGAAGAAGGGGAATTTTTATTGAAGTGGGTTCCCGAACTCTCTGACGTACCGAAGAAATATTTACATGAACCGCAGAAATGGTCTCAGTTTCATGATATCGATTATCCGTCTCCGGTGGTTGAGCATAAACAGGCTGTCAGCGATACCAAGAGCCAGTTTTCGGCGTTTCTCAAGTAAACTGAATGCCAGCGAATACTCTTTATAGCTCCGGAAAAGGTGCTTGTTTAAGCATAAAAAACAGCGGCCTCAGGCCGCTTTTTTTTGTCATTTCTACCTTATCGGGGCAGGCGACACTCATGATCTTTACTCGCCAGTTGATCAGCCCACATGGCCTTAACGGAAAAGTCAGATTTTTTCGCTTTTTTAGCCGCTTTGGCTTTAGCCGGGGCCTTTTTGGTAGCGGGCTTGGCGCTGTCAGAAGCGGCTTTTTTAGCTGGGGCCTTTTCTGTTTTTTCAGCCTTTTTAGCCGGCGCTTTTTCACCGCCGCCTTGGGCTAATTCGTCAGCCAGCTCTTCGAGCTGTGCAAGGCGCATATTCTTACCACCGTCGACACTGTACCAGCCACCTTTGGCTTCGAGCTTTGGTGCTTTACCGTTCGCTGCTTTGTAAGCCGCGGTGAATTTCTCGATTACTTGTTCTTTATCCAGTTTACTCATAATTAGGATCTCTTAATACTTTAACCAGTACCTTTATTTTGAGTGATTAAAAAAGCAGAATGGGCTTTTATACCTTGTTTGCTTTTTAATGTCTAATTTTCACTCATAACAGGCGATTTTAACGTGATATTGCGAGAAAAACTGACTCAATACCTCAATCAACTTCTTTGTCCTGAGAACATTCAGGACTATTGTCCCAATGGGTTACAGGTTGAGGGTAAAGCTGAGATACGCAGAGTGGTGACCGGAGTAACCGCCAGTCAGGCGCTCATTGACCGTGCCGTTGCCCTTCAGGCCGATGCCGTTTTTGTTCATCATGGTTACTTCTGGAAAGGCGAGGACCCCTGCGTCAAGGGAATGAAAAGACGCCGTCTTGCTACACTGCTGGCCCATGATATTAATCTCTATGCTTACCACCTGCCGTTGGACATCCATCCGGCACTGGGCAATAACGCTCAGTTGGCAAGACTGTTGGATATTCAGGTCAGTGGTGGTCTTGAGGCCTCTAATCCTCACTCGGTGGCCATGCGCGGACGCTTTGAAAGGCCTTTGACAGTGTCAGAGCTTGGGGAGCGTATTCACACCAGGCTGCAACGTCAGCCTCTGATTGAGGCCCCCGCTCATCAGCCACTTCAGACGGTCGCCTGGTGCACCGGTGGTGGTCAGGGATTCATTGAACAGGCAGCAGAGCAGGGCATTGATGCGTTCATCACCGGCGAAGTGTCGGAACAAACTATTCATACGGCAAGAGAAATGGGTATTGCTTTTTTTGCTGCAGGACACCACGCCACCGAGCGTTATGGTGCAAAGGCACTCGGTGAGCACCTGGCAGGACAACTACCGATTGAGGTGGAGTTCATTGATATTGATAATCCGGCCTGATCCTGTCACTACGAGCTGGCGTTGTGCATGCCAAAGGAAAACGAATGAGTAAACAGTGGCAACAGGATCAGAGCTTTGATCGTATCGCCAAAAAGTTCGAAAAGAACATTTATGGCACCACCAAAGGACGCCTTCGCCATGAGTTGTTGCTGCATTATTTGCAGCAGCATCTTCCTGCGGGGCCACTGGACTGCCTCGATGCCGGCGGCGGCACGGGTGTTATGGCAAAAGCCCTTGCCGAGATGGGGCATAAGGTGCTGGTGAATGATATTTCTGCCGATGCACTGGATCTTGCCCGGGCAAAGTTTGAAGGAGAGATTCAGGTAAATTTTCACTGTGGCCCCCTGCAAAGTCTGGATTCGCATAACCAGTTTGACCTGATTACCTGCCATGCCGTTCTGGAGTGGCTCAGTGATCCTTATGAGGCTCTCAATGCTCTGTTTGACCGGCTCAAACCCGGTGGTTATCTGTCTCTTAGCTTTTTTAATCTTGATGCCCATCGGTTCAGTAACTTGCTGTACGGTAACTTTGATTATGTCGATAAGGAGTTTGTGGTTAGCAACAGGGTAAGATTGAATCCCAATAAGGCGCTGGCCCCTGCGGAGGTAATTGACTTTTTAAAGGCTGAGGATTTTGCTATCCGGCATCAGGCGGGTATACGCTGCTTTCACGACTATATGCGTGACAAATCTATGCAAAACAGCCATTACGAGCAGATTAAGGCAAAAGAAATTCAATTTGGTACGACCCACCCTTACTTGTGGTTGGGTCGCTATTTTCATCTGCTGGCGGTCAAACCAGAAAGCTGACCTCGTCACGTTGGCCCTTTTCCGCCAGTTTCAGGTTGTTCATGGTGATATTGGCTATCTGAGTCAGAGCTTCCTCAGTGAAGAACCCCTGATGCCCTGTGATAAACACATTGGGAAAGGTGAGCAGGCGCAAAAATACATCGTCCTGAATAATTTCTGTAGAGAGATCTTCAAAGAACAGATCTCCTTCCATTTCATACACGTCCAGTCCAAGATAACCGATTTTTTCGGTTTTCAGCCCGCGGATCACCGCATGGGTATCAATCAATCCGCCCCGTGAGGTGTTGATCAGCATTACGCCTTCTTTCATCTGCCGGATTCGGCTGTCATCGATCAGGTGGTGGGTTTGCGGCGTCAAAGGACAATGCAGTGATAGGATATCGGCTTGTGCAAATAAGGTGTCAAGAGAGACATACTGGCCCCCAGCTTCAGTAACCTGCGGAGATTCAACCGGATCGTGACAGATAACCTGACAGCCAAATCCACGCAGGATCTTTAATGTGGCCAGGCCAATGCGTCCGGTACCGATCAACCCGACGGTTTTACCATGCAGATTAAAGCCGGCTAACCCCTCGATGGAGAAATTGGCTTCTCTGATTCTGTTGTAGGCTTTATGTAATTTACGGTTGAGGGTCAGAATCAGTGCCAGAGTATGCTCGGCTACTGCCTCGGGCGAATATGCCGGTACCCGTGATACGCTTATACCGGCTTGTTTGGCTGCCTCCAGATCAACATTGTTGAAGCCTGCGCAGCGAAGTGCAACATGCTTTACTCCGTGGACTTTGAGCTGTTCGATAACCTCAGCCGTCAGCTGATCGTTAACGAACACACAAATGGCATCAAAGCCAGCTACAAGCGGCAGGGTTTGCTGATTAAGACGGGCCTCAATAAACTGCAAATCAAAACCTGGGTTGGCTTTTAACAGCGAGTCACGGTCATATTGTTTGGCACTGAACACAGCAATTTTCATCGTTAACCTTTTCCTTGTTTGATCACAGTGTTTTGTTACGCTTTTTGCAGTAAGGACTCGATATCTTTACGCATGTCCTCAGGCTTCGTCGTGGAGGAATAGCGTTTGATCACCTCGCCTTGCTGATTAACTAGAAACTTGGTGAAATTCCATTTTATGCTCTTGCTGCCCAATACGCCCCGGGCACGGTCTTTAAGAAACTGATACAAGGGGGCGGCATCGTCGCCGTTCACATCGACCTTCTTAAACAATGGAAAGGTAGTACGGTAGGTTAAGTTACAGAACTCCTGTATCTCTTCTGCACTGCCTGGCTCCTGATTACCAAATTGATTACAGGGAAATGCGAGGATCTCCAGTCCCTTGTCGTGGAAGGCTTTATAGAGCTCCTCCAGCCCCTCGTATTGCGGTGTAAACCCGCACTTGCTGGCTGTATTGACGATAAGCAGTACCTTACCCTTATAGTCATTCAGGGATTGGACTTTGCCATCAATTTTTTCTACTTCGAAGTCGTAAAGGCTTTCTGTCATAATTGCTCCGGAATCGTTAACCACACTCAGTGTGCAGAGCATAGCATTTAAAAAGGATTAGCCCATGGTGAAAAAAGTAGCATTTATCGGTTTAGGCGTGATGGGGTATCCCATGGCGGGGCATTTGCAGCGGTCAGGCTATCATGTTTGTGTTTATAACCGCACTGCTGAAAAAGCGGATAATTGGGTGGCTGAATATGGTGGCAGTAAAGCCGATACGCCCAAGCAGGCTGCCACTGAGGCGGAACTGGTTTTTGTCTGCGTGGGCAATGATGACGATTTGCGTTCGGTTGTTTTGGGGGAGCAGGGCGCACTGGCCGGGATGCAAGGTGGTAGTGTATTAATCGATCATACGACGGCCTCGGCAAAGGTCGCCAAAGCGTTATATCAACAGGCCAGTGAGCGCCAGGTGGGATTTCTTGATGCACCGGTCTCAGGGGGGCAGGCCGGTGCTGAGAACGGCCAGCTTACCATTATGACCGGTGGTGACAGTCAGGTGTTTGAGCGGGCAGAGCCGGTCATGCAGGCTTACGCCCGTTGTTGCAAATTGCTGGGGCCTGCGGGTACCGGACAAATGGCGAAAATGATGAATCAGATCTGTATTGCCGGTGTAGTACAGGGTCTGGCCGAGGCGCTAAATTTTGGTCAGCAGGCGGGTCTGGATTGTGAAGCGGTCATTGATGTGATCAGTCAAGGCGCGGCGCAATCCTGGCAGATGCAAAATCGCTATCAGACCATGCTAAATGATCAATATGACTTTGGATTTGCGGTGGACTGGATGCGTAAGGATCTTGATATCGCCTTACAACAGGCCCGTGAGCTGGGCGTGACCTTGCCGCTGACGGCGTTGGTGGACCAGTTCTATGCCGATGTGCAAAACCTTGGCGGGGGCCGCTGGGACACATCCAGTTTATTGGCAAGGCTCAACAACAAGCGATAAGCTATTCGGGTTTAAAATGCCACTGGTGTTCAAAGTAGTAAACCTGACCGTTGGCATATTCGCGGTCTGCTTTCCAGGTGCGGTTATTAAGCTTTAACACCACACCTGGGTGAATTTTCTTGCTTGCACGCAAACGAGTGATCAGCAGATAGTCGTCCTTGGCTTTACGCAACGCTTCGGTTTTTTGGGTGACCCAGTCAAGGAGCTTTTCTTCACCTTTGTAGAGGCTCATGATGCGATTAACTTTCTCGGAAAGCTCTTTGGGCAGACGCTTTTTCTTAATGGTGTCGACTTTTCCCTTGTGACGGTAATAATTGTTTTGCAGTTGCTTGAGTAACTCTTCAAATTCGTCTTTTCTTTCGATCAGGTAGTTATAACCATCACTGTAGTCAATAAACAGGTTTGAGCCTGACACGGCGCCAATTACACCGGCTTTCACCTCATCCTGACACTGGATCTCACAACCAAAAAGATTGCCGTTAGGGTTATCCATCGGACCCACAATAACACCACCACCACAGACAATGCGGCTATGAGCTAATTGTTTACCCACTGTCACATTACCACTGCAACTGATATCCAAACCTTGCCCATGTTGTACATGCACACTGCCTCTTGCCGTCAGTTTGGTATTGTATTCCGTCTCATCAGTGTCGCTCTGTTTACCCATGGCGCCCTGGGTGATAATGATATCTCCGCCAGCCTGAATATGGGCCGATTCAACGAAGCCGTTTATGGTGACGTCACCGGTGGCAATGATCACCATTTTTTCGGTGACATCGCCATTGACGATCACGGCGCCTTCGTAATTAATGTTGCCGGTACCGACATTGACACCCTTGGTGATGTAGGTTTCATCCACCCACATGTCGCCGTTCTGAAACTTCGGCATCCCGGAGATTTCAGCCAGTAACAGGTTTTCATCATCAGGACTGACGACTATGCCACTACCGGCCTTTATTGGCAGCCATTCGCCGGCCACCGGGGTGAGGGTTTCTCCGCGAACCGTAAAGCCGTTTCGTCCTTCACTGGGAGGCAGTCTTTGCAGCACGGGGGTCTGTGCCTTGACACAGATTATGTCACCTAAATCCCGCATATCGACACGACTTTTGCTCACTTCCTGCGGCTGCAGAATACGCTCAAGGGCATTGGGTACCAAAGGAGATAAACGAGACGGACGACCGTTGCGGGCTGGCAACCCTCTGGCAATCACTTCCCGAATGACGGTACCCGGCGGTTCCTCGTTATTGGCTCGGTCAACAATGCGCTGTATATGGTTTTTTCCAAGCCCCTTGCGGATGCCCGCTTTACGGGCCATTTTAACCAGCTGGCTGGAGGTGGGATTTTTACCGCCTTGCGCCGTGGTCATGACGATCTCTGCCGCCATGTCAGAATCCTGCATGGAAAACTGGACTTCGGCGTCACGCTTTTCGGCGATACGCTCGTCGATAATCTTGTGACTGTTGTTTTCCTTGGCATTGTGAACTTCCTGTTCAATCTTGACCAGAGAGCCATCGAACACCAAAAAATTCTTTTGCTCGCTCTCTTGCAGCAACTGCATCATGTCGCTGGTTTTAAGCTTGCCTTTAATTTCACTGGTGTCGATTCTGATCCTCAGAAACAGACCACTGTCTTCAAGTGTGAGGGTAACGCCTTCCATACTCCAGCCTGAATTTACCTAGTGCTATCTACTTATCGGACAGCAACAGCCTAACGTTAAATATTCTGTGCATATTGATACAGTGCACGCAAAATTGCCAATTTGTTTGCATCCTGGCGGTGTAACTCGGCCAATCGTTCTATTTCCTGCAAGTATTCTGGCATTTTTATACTGCCGGGGGAATCAGGATCTAACAACCTAAACTGACGGTGACGTTGCCATTGCTCCAGCTCGCTGGCATTCAGGGTAGCCGGATAGTTTCGCGCCCGATAACGAAATAGCAGGGTATTGAGACGCTTATCATCAAAGGTCCAGTCTAGCGAGGCTAATTGTTCCGGATCACAGTGATGAAGTTGCTCTGCTTTGCTCTTGTCAGCGTCACTGAGAAAGCCGCCACTGTACAAGGCATGGTCAGCATCACGGGCTGTTTCATTATGGGGCGTATCAAAGATATCCTGAAGTTTTTGTTCCAGACCATGATGTTGACGAATTGCCTCCAGATGCTTCAGGCATTGCTGTCGATCAATGCCGAGTCGCTGCGCATTTTCTTCGGTGAGTGTTTTTGCCGGTGCCAGCACTGGACACTTATTGATATGAACCAGCTTGATGGGAAGGCGCTGTTCGTTTTCCTCCAGCAAAGCCTGCGGTGTATAGAGCTTCTCTCTCAGGGCATCTGCGGATAAATCAAACAGCGGCTGTGGATCCAGTGCCAGGTTCAGGACGATAACAGCATTTTTGTTGCTTGGATGGGGGCAAATGGGTACCACCCAGGTACAACAACCATTCGCCGCTGCAAGCTTGGATGAGATATGCACCAGTGGCACTTTGTTTTGCCAGTCGATGAGTTTGCTCACTTCTTTTTTCAGGCGAAGTCCGAATAAGTAGTCATACAGCTTGGGCTGTTTTTCCTTCACCAGCTTAGCGAGATTGAGCGTGGCATAGACATCTGACATGGCATCATGGGCGTCCTGATGGGCGATACCATTGGCGGCGCTGAGCCGTTCCAGACGGAAGCTCGGAATGCCGTTATCATCCAGCGGCCAACTGATACCCTCGGGTCTCAATGCATAGCAGGCCCGAACCATATCGATAATATCCCAGCGACTGTTGTTTTGTTGCCATTCTCTGGCATAGGGATCGTAAAAATTACGGTAAAAAAGGTTACGCGTAACCTCGTCATCAAACCTCAGACTGTTGTAACCCGCCCCGCAAGTAAAGGGCTGTGAGAAGATTTGATGGATTTTGGCCGCAAAGTCCGCTTCAATCATGCCATCACGTAAGGATTGCTGCGGTGTGATACCGGTGATCAGGCTTGCCTGTGGATGAGGTAAATAGTCGCTGGGGATCTGGCAATAAAAATTCACCGGCTTGCCGATGATATTTAAATCCAGGTCGGTGCGTATACCGGCAAACTGTGCCGCAGGATCTTTGCTTGGGTTGGCACCCCAGGTTTCATAGTCATGCCAGAAAATGGAAGGTTCAGACACACTTGGGTTCCTTGCTCATAAATCAGTGCTGAGCATCAGAGCAAATCAAGGCCTTAAACTCAAGTGTTATGATAATCTGCATTAAAAACCACAGGAGAATTTCAATGAAAAAGCTTTTATTACGCACGCTAATGGCCTGCTCGGTGCTTGGCATATCCCCGGTTAGTGCGCAAGCACCGGCAGGGCATCCGGTAGCCATCGCCATTCATGGTGGTGCCGGTACCATCAATAAAGATAATATGAGTGCAGAGAAAGAGCGCGAATACCGTTCCAAGCTGGAACAAGCGGTCAAAGCGGGGCATGCTGTCTTAGCCGCCGGAGGCAGCAGCCTGGATGCGGTGGTTGAGGCGGTTCAGGTGATGGAGCAATCTGAGTTGTTTAACGCTGGTAAAGGGGCTGTCTACACCTTTGACGGTGAGCATGAACTGGATGCGTCTATCATGTGGGGAAAAAATCGACAGGCTGGTGCCGTGGCCGGTGTTAAAACCATCAAAAGCCCGATAGCTCTGGCAAGAGCGGTCATGGTTCACTCCGATCACGTCATGCTCAGTGGTCGTGGTGCAGAAGCTTATGCTGCTACGCTGGAGCTGGACACTGTGAGCAATGATTACTTTGATTCCAAGGCGCGCCTGGAACAATTACACAAAGCCAAAGCTACCATGAAACTGGATAAAACCGCCCAACTGGACCCTTTAGCACTGGATTATAAGTTCGGTACTGTGGGTGCTGTAGCTCTGGATAAAGAGGGTAATCTGGCCGCCGCCACCTCTACCGGAGGCATGACGGCCAAGCGCTGGGGGCGAATTGGGGATTCGCCGGTTATCGGTGCAGGCACCTTTGCTGATAACCAAAGCTGTGCTGTTTCTGCCACAGGCCATGGTGAATATTTTATCCGTTTTAACGTTGCGGCAGACATCTGTGCACGTGTTGCGTATCAGAATGTCAGTGCACAGCAGGCAGCCGATGAAGTGATTCATAATGTGCTCAAGCCTGCCGGTGGTACTGGCGGTGTCATCGTGATGGATGCACAGGGCAACATCAGCCAGCCTTTTAATACGCAGGGTATGTACCGTGCCAGTATTGACACCTCAGGTGAACTCAAGGTGGGTATATACGGGCATAGCCAGTGAACCGTTATTAGCCATCTTTAAAAGGTCCGTTCTTCTGAAGGTGAACAACAGCCTTTTTCATTTTGGTGGGGCCATGCTTGTGCCAGCCCATCACGGTCAGGGGCTGGCATGGCACATTACCGCGCCCAGTCAGTCAGACTTTTTTTGTTCAATGGGTTTTATTGTTTGTTTTCGCTCAAAAAATTCAGCAAAAGGCGGGAATTAATTGGTCCTGCCGTCTATCTTTAAGATGAGCACCTTACAACAACAGAGGAAGCATTATGGAATCCTTGAAAGTCAGTGACTATATGAATCCACGGCCCGTTACCTTTAAGCTTGATATGACCGTTGCAGAGGCGGTGGAGCGATTACTTCAGGGCCATCAGACTGGCGGACCGGTCATAAATGAACAGCGCAAACTGGTCGGTTTTTTGTCTGAGCAGGATTGTCTGACGAAAATGCTGGAGTCCAGCTACTACCGTGAACAGGTGGCACGGGTAGCGGAGATCATGCAAAGCGAGGTGCTGTCGATTAAGCCCTACATGTCCATCATTGAACTGGGACAGCAAATGCTCCACGAGAAACCCAAAGTGTATCCTGTTGTTGATGATGACGGCTATTTACTGGGCAGTATTACCCGTTCTCAGGTGCTGCATGCCATGGATATTCAATTGCATGATGGCTATAAACGCGCGGGCTAAACAGGTTATTTAACCATTCACAGTAGAAATTCACTGCGCCTTCTTCTAGGATCGTCGCCTTTATAACGACACAGCGATTTCTATTGTCTATTGCATCCCTAAAGCAGCGTATTGAACAGTGCATGACCCAGGATCGTCATGCATTGCGCATGGCGCTGAGAAAAACGCCTGATGCTCAGGCTCTGGAAAAACTTGAAAAGCGCATCAGTGCATCGATGATGCGCCGTGAAGCCCGTGACCAGAACAGGCCCAAGATTGACTACCCCGATCTGCCCGTAACCGATTCCCGGGAAGAGATTGCCGACGCCATAGCCAATCATCAAGTGGTGATCATTGCGGGTGAAACCGGGTCAGGTAAAACGACCCAGATTCCAAAAATCTGTCTGCAGCTGGGCCGCGGTGTTGCCGGCTTAATTGGACACACGCAGCCACGGCGACTGGCGGCCCGGTCGGTTGCCAATCGTATTGCTGAAGAACTGCATAGTCCGATGGGGCAGGCTGTGGGCTATAAAGTCCGTTTCACCGACCAGGTCAGTGACAGCACCTACATTAAGTTGATGACAGATGGCATTTTACTGGCCGAGATTCAAAAAGATCGTTTTCTCAATCAGTACGACACGATCATTATTGATGAAGCCCATGAGCGTAGCCTGAATATCGACTTTATTCTCGGCTATCTCAAGCAGCTGTTACCCAAACGCCCCGACCTTAAGTTGATCATTACCAGTGCCACCATTGATCCCCAGCGCTTCGCCGCCCATTTTAATGATGCCCCGGTGCTGACGGTCAGTGGCCGCACCTATCCGGTGGAGATTCGGTACCGTCCGACAGACGAGGCAGAGGACAAAGATCGCGATCAGCTGGATGCCATTGTCGATGCGATCAACGAGCTGGCGCGGGAAAAAACTCATGGCGATATACTGATTTTTCTCTCCGGTGAGCGAGATATTCGTGACACGGCGGAGGGCCTCAAGCGCCAGCAATGGCGCAATACCGAAATTCTGCCTTTGTATTCGCGGCTTTCTAATGCGGAACAAAACCGTATTTTTGCTCCGCACAGTGGCAGGCGTATCGTGTTGGCGACCAATGTGGCCGAAACGTCACTGACCGTGCCGGGCATTAAATATGTGATTGATCCTGGTTTTGCACGATTGTCCCGTTACAGCTTCAGGAGCAAGGTACAGCGGCTCCCTATTGAGGCCATTTCACAGGCCTCTGCCAATCAGCGTGCCGGTCGTTGCGGCAGGGTGTCAGAGGGTATTTGCATCCGCTTGTACTCGGAACAGGATTTCCTGGGCCGCCATGAGTTTACCGATCCGGAAATTCTCAGAACCAATCTCGCCTCGGTTATTCTGCAAATGCTGTCGCTGGGGCTGGGTAACATTGAGGCCTTTCCTTTTCTTCAGGCACCGGACAGTCGCCACATCAAAGATGGCTTCAGGTTGTTACATGAGTTGGGGGCTGTCACTTCCGCCAAAGGCGCCCCTAAGCTAACCCCGCTGGGACGCCAGATAGCACGACTGCCGATCGATCCGCGCTACGCCAGAATGTTGGTGGAAGGTGCTTCATTAAATTGCCTGCAAGAGGTGATTATTATCGCCGCAGGGTTATCGATCCAGGATCCCCGCGAACGGCCCCATGACAAACGTCAGGCCGCAGACGAGGCCCATAGTGAGTTTGCCAGCAAAGAGTCTGACTTTTTGGCCTACCTGCAGTTGTGGCGCCACTTTCGTTCGCAGCAACAACAGCTTACCAACAGCCAGTTTCGTAAGTGGTGCAAGGGACATTTTGTTAACTACCTGCGCCTGCGGGAATGGCAGGATATTGTCAGCCAGCTCAAGCAGGGGATCGTTGAACTGGGCTTCAGGCTCAATAGCGAAGAGGCACAATACGATGCCATTCATCAGGCCATCGCCAGCGGATTATTGTCTCATATCGGTTTTAAAGATAAGGAACGTGAGTACCTCGGGGCCCGTAATAGTCGCTTTATGATTTTTCCTGGCTCGGGAGTGGCCAAAGCTGCGCCTAAGTGGGTAATGGCGGCCGAACTGGTGGAAACCACAAAACTGTTCGCCCGCGATGTGGCAAAAATAGAACCCGCCTGGTTGGAAAAGCTTGCGACACACCTGACAAAGTCCCATTTCTCGGAACCATTTTGGTCGAAAAAGCAGGGGGCGGTCATGGCGCTGGAGCGGGTGACGTTGTTCGGTCTGGATATCGTCAGAGGTCGCCAGGTTAACTACAGCCGCCATGATCCACAGGTATGCCGGGAGATTTTTATTCGGGAAGCCCTGGTAAACCTGGATACCAAACTCAAGGAAGCCTTTTTACAACACAATCAGGATCTGGTGGAGCAGGTGGAAGAGCTCGAAGCCAAATCCAGACGGCGGGACATTCTGGTTGATGAGGAACATCTGGTAGCGTTTTATCAGCAACGACTGCCAGAGGACATCTGCACGGAAGCGGCTTTTCGTAAATGGTGGTCAAAACAAGCCGATAAGGACTGCCTGAAGTTCAATCTTGA
Organism: Lacimicrobium sp. SS2-24; assembly: GCF_002201535.1. GTDB lineage: Bacteria > Pseudomonadota > Gammaproteobacteria > Enterobacterales > Alteromonadaceae > Lacimicrobium. The sequence continues at coordinate 170,362 of NZ_NIWW01000001.1, forward strand.
CGAGTTGATGCGTCAGGATGCCGATCATATCAGTGCACTGGATTACCCAGATCAGTGGTCACAGGGGAATCTCAGTCTGCCGCTGGAATACCACTTTGATCCTAAAGATCCCGACGATGGTGTCAGTATGCTTATTCCCTTGCCACTTTTGAACCAGGTCAGTAATAAGGGCTTCGACTGGCACGTTCCGGGCTTGAGGGAAGAGCTGATCACCGCGTTAATCCGGGCACTGCCGAAACGTCTGCGTCGCAACTTTGTGCCGGCACCGGACTACGCCAGAGCCTGTATGCAAAGAATGTCGCCGTCGGAGCAATCCTTTACCCAGGCACTTTGTGATGCCCTTAAAAAGATGACTGGGGTAGAGGTGACGGAACAGGACTGGCAATGGGACAGCTTGCCAGCCCATTTGCAAATGCACTTTAAAGTGGTGGACGACAAAGATAAGGTGCTGGCCGAAGACAAAGATCTCAACCGCCTGCAACAGACCTTGCAGGGAAAAGTCAAACAAACCCTCAAGGAAGTAGCGACCCCGAAACTGGAGAAAGCCGGTCTGAGCAACTGGTCTGTGGGCGAATTGCCAAAAGAATTTGTTAAGGGCCAGGGTAACTATCAGGTTAAGGCCTATGTAGCGCTCAATGACGATAAAGACAGTGTGTCGGTGAAACTGTTTGACCAACCCTGGGCCGCCGAAAAAGCCCATAAAGAAGGCCTGAAACGGCTGCTGCTATTAAACCTTCCATCGCCGGTCAAATACCTGCAGCAGAAGTTACCCAATAAGGCGAAACTGGGGCTATATTTTAATCCTTTCGGTCAGGTTCAGGCCTTGATCATGGATTGTATCTCTGCGGCCATGGATGTGTTGATTGGCTCGCAAGCTTCAGAGATCCGTACCGCCGAGCAATTTGAACAGCTGCAACAGTTCACGGCCAGTGAACTTAATCCGTTGGTGCTCGATATTGCAGTCAAAGTAGAGAAAGGACTGACCACGGCGCATCAGGTACATAAAAAGCTCAAAGGTAATATTCCGCTGAATATGATCAGTGCCACAGGTGATATTAAAGCCAATCTGGATGAATTGGTGTACGCCGGTTTTGTCAGTGATGTTGGGGTAGCGCGTCTCGATGACTGGAACCGCTATTTACAGGCGATAGCCAAGCGACTGGACAAACTCAGCATCGATGCTGCTAAAGACAGGCAGCATCAGTTGGTGATTGAAAAGGTCGAAGATGCGTGGAAAGGATGTTTAAAAAAAATTCCACAGGGGCAGCCCGTACCCACTGAATTGGCTGAGGTGAAATGGATGCTGCAGGAGCTCAGGGTGTCGTTTTTTGCGCAGCAGTTAGGCACCGCCTATCCCATTTCCCAAAAACGCATTATGAATCATTTACAGCAGTTCTGAATGACCATTGTGAGATTGACAACAACTGGTGCGCGCAATATAAAGGTGGTGTAAAAGGCAAAAGGGGGAAGATCCCTTTTCTATTTATTATGAGGGACAGGTTATGCTTGGCTATGATGATAAGCGCGATTTTTTTCGGATGATGGTAAACAGTAGCTGTGAACTGATCATCACCGATGATGAATCGAGCAGAAGTGTCTCGGCGATATGTAAAGATCTCAGTGCCACCGGCATGTCATTTGAAGTCGATGAGTCGATCGAGTTGGGGACAGTGGTTCAGGCCTTGCTAGAGTCCACCAACTCTCAGATCCCGTCGTTGAATGCCAAAGCCAAAGTGGTGCGCTGCGAGCCTGCCAATGACTCCAGTTATGTAGTGGGTGTGGAAATCCTGGAAATGCGCTGAGCCAATATGCGGGCAGTCAGCGCCTATCGCCTCAGAGCACCCGGCACACCAAACCTTTGAGATAATAGCCTTCCGGGTAGGAGCTGGCCACGGGGTGGTCCGCGGCTTGTGATAACCGCTCAAGAAACTGCACCTGTCGTCCTGCATCCAGAGCGGCATCGGCTACCACTTTGTGAAACAGATCTGTGGGCATTAATCCTGAACAGGAAAAGGTACACAGTATCCCGCCCGCTTCAAGTAACTGCATGGCATACATATTGATGTCTTTATAGCCCCGACAGGCACGGTTAAGGCCGGCTTTACTGTCTACAAATTTGGGCGGGTCGAGAATAATCTGATCAAATTTACGCCCTTCGCTGCTGTAGTCTCTAAGAGCCTGAAAGACATCAGCCTGAATAAAGTCTGCCCGGTTCACATCCAGTTGATTAATTTCCAGGTTACGTCGCGCCATGCTTAACGCCTCTTGTGAGACATCCATGTTGATCACTTTTTTCGCACCGTTGGCCAGGGCATAACTGGCAAAGGTACCGGTGTAACTGAAGCAGTTGAGAACGGTTTTATCTAAAGCATAGCTGGCGGCTATGGCTCGGTTATCACGCTGATCTAAATAGAAGCCGGTTTTGTGGCCACGGCGGGGGTCGAGCAGCACTTTGATGCCGTTTTCTTCAATACAGACTTCATCGGCCACTTCACCGTGCAGAACCTGGACCAGTGGCTCAAGTCCCTCCTTTTTTCTTACTGCCACATCGGAGCGCTCCAGTATGGCGCAATCGGGAAAACATTTTTGTAACGCCCAGACGATTTTAGCGCGGTGCTTGTCGGCGCCGGCACTGAGTAACTGACAAACCAGCAGGTTATCGTATTTATCGATAGTGACACCAGGTAAACGATCTGATTCAGCCGCGACCACTCTGAAGCCGGTAAGACCGTTGCGGGCGATCAGCGCCTGGCGTCCTTCCAGAGCCGCTTCAATGCGTCTCAGAAAAAAGCCATTATCAATCACTTCATCGCGTTCAAAGGTCCAGATACGGATCTGTATCTGTGAGTGAGGGGACCAGGCGCCCCGGCCCAGCCAGGTATTATCGCTGGCGTAGACATCGACGGTGTCGCCGGCGCGCAGTTTTCCTTTTTGCTTGTCAATGGCGCTGGCAAAAACCCAGGGATGATGACGGAGAAGGGATTTTTCGCGCTGCGGATGCAAAACCACACTGGATGTCATAGCATTAAACTCAATTGTCAGACTGATGAGGCGCGATTCTATACCCAAATGACCACAAAATGCAGGTTTGCGCACCACAGTGATAAAATAAAACGAGGGCATTATGACGCAACAATGTATAAAAGCCCGGGTAACCGGCAAGGTCCAGGGCGTATTCTTTCGCCGCAACACGCAAATGGAAGCCAAGCGCCTGGGCATAGTCGGTTATGCCAAAAACCTCAGTGATGGCAGTGTTGAGGTACTGGCTTGTGGTGAACCCAGAGCCCTGGAGCAATTAACCGAGTTTTTGCATCAGGGGCCAGAAAAGAGTCGGGTGGATAGCGTTGATGTCGAATCTGCCGGGCAACACCCGACTAACGGTTTCGACGTGCTGTGATGCGTTATATTCAACATTCTGAGAATGGCGAAATGACAATTGCCGAGACTGCCAAACCAGAAAAACGCCCCAACCAGGTACTGGTGAAGGTGATTGCTTTTGGCATCAACCGAGCAGATTTGTTGCAGCGCCAGGGTAAATATCCGCCGCCTCCCGGTGAAAGCCATATACTGGGCCTGGAAATGGCCGGTGAGGTCGTTGCTGTACCTGACGGCTCCTGCTGGCAGCAAGGGGACCGCGTCTGCGGCCTGGTGGCAGGGGGAGGGTATGCCGAGTATGTCAGTGTTAATCAGGATCACCTGATGCGAGTCCCCGATACGCTTTCACTGGAGGATGCTGCGGGCCTTGCGGAAGTGTACCTGACTGCCTATCAGGCACTGTTTCTGCTCGCTGATTTGCAGTCGGGTGAGTCTCTGCTGTTGCATGCAGGAGCCAGTGGGGTAGGTTCTGCTGCTATTCAACTAGCGCGCCTTAAAGGTGCCCGTGTTGCCGTTACCGCCTCTTCGACCGATAAACTGGATTTCTGCCGCGCACTGGGTGCAGAGCTGCTGATTAATTACAAAGAGCAGGATTTTGCCAGTGAGATCAAAAACTCCTGGAAAGGTGTGGATGTGATCGTCGACATTGTCGGTGGCGATTACCTCAACCGCAATCTGCAAGCATTGACGCTCGACGGGCGCATTGTGCAACTGGCCATGTTGCAGGGGCGTTATGCCGATAAACTGGATATGGCGAAAATGTTGCAAAAACGCGCGACATTGATGGCCTCGACACTGCGTAATCGTGACGACGCCTACAAAGCGGAATTGGTCAGTGCTTTTAGCCGGGACTGTCTACCTGCTTTCAGTCAGGGGCGGTTGAAGGTGTGTGTGCATCACCATTATGCAGCCAATGACATTGAGCTGGCCCACCAGCAACTGGAAAGCAACCGGAACTGCGGTAAGGTCATTGCCTACTGGGACTGAAATCCGCTATCCTCAATTAACCCCGAACCCTCGGCTGCACTGCGCGCCAGCTCATCACAGCGCTCATTTTCAGTGTGACCGCTGTGCCCTTTTACCCAGTGCCAATGGACTTTGTGTTTCTGGCTCAGGGTGTCGAGTAACTGCCACAGATCAACGTTCTTAACTGGCTTTTTGTCTGCGGTTCGCCAGCCGTTTTTACGCCAGTTATGGATCCACTGATTAATGCCCTGACGCAGATACTGGCTGTCGGTGGTCAGATGCACCTCGCAGGGCTCTTTCAGGCTATCGAGGCCAGCTACAGCCGCCATCATTTCCATTCTGTTATTGGTTGTAAGGCGATAGCCCTGACTGAGTTCTTTAACGTGATGGTTGTACTTCATGACGACACCGTAGCCTCCGGGACCTGGGTTGCCCAGGCAGGAACCATCGGTAAATACCTTGATTGTTTTCATAGACAGGTTGTATGTATGGGTTAACGACTTTTCGCCAGTATATCTTTAACTGGCCCTGATGTGGCACTTTTACCCCTTTTCTCGTGCGCAGGAGCGAAAGCACTACTGACTTGGACACGCATCAAGTTACACTGACCCGGGGCTTGGGTATAATGCTCCTTATGCACAATAGAATAAAAAGAGATTGTTGATGAGACAAATTGTACTGGACACTGAAACCACAGGTATTGACCCGAAACAGGGACACAAAATTATTGAGATTGGCTGTGTGGAGCTGAACAATCGACGTCTCACTGGCGAGCATTTCCATGTGTATATCAATCCACAGCGGGAAGTTGAACAGGAAGCCATTGAAGTGCATGGCATCACTAACGAAATGCTCGCCGACAAACCCTCCTTTTCCGAGATTGCCCCGCAATTTCGCGAATTTATCCAGGGTGCACAATTAGTTATCCATAATGCGGCCTTTGATGTTGGCTTTATGGACCATGAATTTTTGCTGACCGGCCAGAAGCCGGGATTCACAGGCAGTATTTGTACCATACTGGATACGCTGACGCTGGCCAGAAAGATGCACCCAGGGCAGAAGAATAACCTCGATGCATTGTGTAAACGCTACGGCATAGACAACTCTCATCGAACCCTGCACGGCGCCTTACTCGATGCCGAAATACTGGCTGACGTGTATCTGCTGATGACCGGCGGGCAGACGGCATTAAACCTCAGTGGCAACAGCAGTAGCGACGGGAGTGATAAGAGTCAGGGGATCCGGCGGTTGCCACAAAACCGTGAAGCGCTAAAGATTATCCGCGCGTCGGCCGATGAACTCAAAGAACATGAAAGCCGGCTCGACTTGATTGAGAATAAAGGTGGAAGTTGCATTTGGCGTCAATGTGCGGAGTAATATGAGAATACAACAGGGAGTCTTTCTGGTGCTGTTGCTGGCAATGGCGCCTTTCACTTTTGCGCAGCAAGGGAATGAGGCGCAGGACACCAGTGCGCCCCCGCCTAACCCCATTACCATGTTGTCGTCTGACCAATACCTCAACAGCATTGAGCTGTTGCAGAACCGTTTTCGCATTGATTATAAGGTTGACGAACTCACCCTGGTGTTTTTCCGGGAATATGGTTCGGCGCCAGTGGTACTGGTACGCCCCGATGGCAGCAAAATTCTTCCTCACAACAGTGACAATAACGATGACATTGACTGGTATGACGATACCACGTACGACCTGGTAAGAATTAAAAAGCCCATGCCCGGACCCTGGCAGGCGGTGGGGCAACTTTTGCCCGGTAGTAAAGTGATGGTGGTCAGTGACATTCGCTTGCAGGCTGAGCCGCTGCCGGAGCTGGTTTTTTCCGGTGAAGTGTTAAAGCTGACCGCGTACCTGACCAATGGTGGTAAACCCATCGAATACGTTGAGTTTGGCAATGCAGTGGAACTTACCGTCGAGTTTATCAGCACCAACAATCCCGATTTTACCAACTTTGGCGCCGAAACCGAACTGGTGGCTCGCTATGAAGACAATGGCATGGGCATGGATGAATACCCCATGGACGGCACCTTTACCGGACAATTTAACCTGAGTATCCCTGAAGGGCAGTGGAAACCGGTGTATACCACCACCACGGCTATGTTCAGTCGCGAGGAGGAAGGGGAGCCGCTGGTACTGCTACCAAATCCGATGAAGCTCTCTGTGGATCAGGATCAGGGTGACGGGCGCCATCGTCTGAATATTGATGTGGATCGCGAAGTAGTCGACATCGAGAGTCTGCTGGTGGACGGAAAAATTCGTTACCCCAATGGTGATGTGCTGAGTTTTTCTCTTACTGAGCCTTCGGATCAGCCCCGCGTAACAGAAATTCTGAATATTGAGTACGGCATCTTCAGGATCAAAATGACTGCTTACGGTAAGACCGTAAATGGTCGCGACTTTGTTCTGGATGTACCAGAATTCAGCTTCCTCTCTGAAGCTCCACTGCCGCCGGAGCCTGACGCAGCACAAGGCGAGGGCGCCATTGCCGAAAACCTGGATTTAGAAGCCCAGGCCAGTGCAGAGCTGGCAGCACAGCAGAATCCTGAACCAGCAGGGGGCGAAGAAGACACCAGCATGGAGAATGTGTGGTTCATCATCGGGCTGGCTAATCTATTGTTGGTGGTAATAGGTGGGGCCATGATTGGATTCTTCATGTTGGGCAAGGGTAGGATCCGTAACCCCCTCAAAGGACGACTGTCGTTTAAACGCAAAAAATCCGATAAAGAGGATACCAGCGGCCAATAGCCTGCGCGTGCTCTGGCTGATCGTAAAACGTCCAGTTTGATTAATAATGCTGCAAACGGCGCGATATGGCGCTGTTTTGCGTGTTTTTGCTGGAAAAAGTGGTTGACTCACTCAGGGGTTAACCGTATCATCTGCGCCGCAGTTGAGGATGAGCGCCTCGCTTTTCACCCTTAACTGTATGATTTATATAAGAAACTGGAGCGGTAGTTCAGTTGGTTAGAATACCGGCCTGTCACGCCGGGGGTCGCGGGTTCGAGTCCCGTCCGCTCCGCCACTTTCTTGTATAAATCCCATTGTTTGTGTTGGAGCGGTAGTTCAGTTGGTTAGAATACCGGCCTGTCACGCCGGGGGTCGCGGGTTCGAGTCCCGTCCGCTCCGCCAACACACAAAGAGATTCAGCGGAGCGGTAGTTCAGTTGGTTAGAATACCGGCCTGTCACGCCGGGGGTCGCGGGTTCGAGTCCCGTCCGCTCCGCCACTTTCTCTCTTTGCAATGGTGTTCTCGTCATACCTCATATTTCATTCAAACACGCTCAAACCGTTAACAGCCGGTTACGTCACTGTCACTCTTACGTTGCTCTGGTTGCGTGGTGTATGCCGTTTCTACAGACTCATCCTCCTGATGCAATCATAGGACCCAACCTGAGTTGAACTCGCCTAAAAGGTATTGAAAGGTCCGACGTGTCAGCACAATGAAGAGGGAAGCTGATTGTCCGAGGGTAAGCTTATTGCTAACGGGATACGCCATCATGGGTGACCTATGCGGGGTTGCAGCAGCATGTTGCCCGGCCCTGTTTTGGCAGCACAGCGCTGAAGGACTCTTTTTACGTATAAAAAAAGCCAGTCATCAGCTGACTGGCTTTTTGTTATCTGCGGATTCTAAGTTACCGCTTTAGTGCCTGATCAGGCAGCTTTTGCTGATTTCTTCTTGTCTTTTTGCAACAGACTCTTGTCAGCCATCAGCTCTTCGGTGTCGAAGTCATCAACATTGATGGTGTCCAGACGCTGTATTTCGGTGCGTCTTAGCAAATCAGCTTCCTGTTCAGTCAGAACGCCCAGCTCCAGGCCTTTGTCTGCAATTTTATCCAGTTGTACAAAGGGGAAGCGTTCGTTCGCCGCTTTGCACACTTTGTCATACAGTGGCTCAGACGCCAATACATCATCCAGCGCCTGTTCCAGTCTGCCAAAGGGATTGCTCTCTTCGCGACTGAGATACTGCCCCTGACCCAGACGGTCACGGCTTTCACAGGGCGTTTGCAGAATGTTGGCAATCTGATGATCAAGCTTGTCTGCGGGGCGCCCAAAGTTTTTACCAAAGGGCATTACGATCAGTTTCAGTATCTTGCCAATGGCAGGGGCGGGGAAGTTATCCAGTAATTCTTCCATGGCCACCTGTGCGCGGTACAGGCTGTCCTGCATCGCCCAATGTACCAGGGGCAGATCGGCTTTCTGGCGACCTTCGTCTTCATAGCGTTTCAGTACGGCGCTGCCCATGTATACGTAGCTGAGAATGTCACCGAGCCTTGCAGATACCCGCTCCCGACGTTTCAGCTCGCCGCCCAGCACCCCCATTGAGATGTCTGTTAAAAAGGCGAGGTTAGAGCTCAGTCTCTCCATGCCCTGATAGTAACGGCGTGTTTCGTCTTTAAACGGACTACCGGCCAGTTTCGCACCCGTCAGCGAGAACCACAGACTGCGCAGGAAGTTGCTGATAGCAAATCCGATATGACCAAATAGGGCTTTGTCGAATTCTTTAAGGGCTTCAGCACTGTCGGTGTTCTGAGCCGCATAGAGTTCTTTGAGTACATAGGGATGACAACGCATGGCTCCCTGGCCGAAAATCATCATATTACGGGTCAGAATATTGGCTCCTTCCACGGTGATGGCAATTGGTGCGCCCTGATAGCCACGGCCAATATAGTTTTTCGGCCCCAGGATAATGCCTTTACCGCCATGTACATCCATAGAGTCATTCACCACCTGACGCATCTTTTCGGTCAGATGATATTTACAAATAGCAGAGATAACCGAAGGCTTCTGGCCAATGTCCAGGCCTTTGGTGGTCATGCTGGTTACGGCGTCCATAAGGTAGGCGTTACCACCGATGCGTCCAAGCATTTCTTCCACCCCTTCCATCTTACCTACAGGCATTTTGAACTGGCGGCGAATCCTTGCATAGGCTCCGGTAGCCAGCGCAGTGGTTTTTGACCCACCAGCGGAGTTGGAGGGCAGCGTAATACAGCGGCCAACCGACAGACACTCCACCAGCATTCTCCAGCCCTGACCGGCCATTTTCGGACCACCGATAATAAAATCCAGCGGCACAAACAGGTTTTCACCGCGAATAGGACCATTCTGGAACGGAATGTTGAGAGGGAAGTGACGACGGCCAATGTCCAGGCCTTCCAGATCGGCGGGGATCAGCGCGCAGGTAATACCCAGCTCTTTTTCACTGCCGAGCAGACCTTCAGGATCCTGCATTTTAAACGCCAGACCAACGATCGTGGCAACCGGGGCAAGGGTAATGTAACGCTTGTTAAAGGTCAGTTTCATCCCCAACACTTCTTTACCTTCCCATTCGCCTTTACATACCACTCCGGTATCGGGAATGGCACCGGCGTCAGAGCCAGCTTCGGGGCTGGTCAGGGCAAAACAGGGGATTTCCTCACCGGTAGCCAGACGCGGCAGAAAATGATCTTTCTGTTCTTGGGTGCCATAGTGCTGCAACAGTTCGCCTGGGCCTAATGAGTTAGGCACACCTACGGTAGAGGCCAGCACAATGCCTGCACCGGATAGCTTTTGCAGCACCCGTGACTGGGCGTAAGCAGAAAATTCCAGTCCGCCATATTCTTTTTTAATGATCATGGCGAAGAATTTTTCGTCTTTGAGGAACTGCCACAGCTGCGGAGGCAAATCCGCACGAGTATGGTTGATTTCCCATTCATCTGCCATGCGGCACGCTTCTTCCACCGGGCCGTCCAAGAACGCCTGCTCTTCAGCTGTCAGACGTGCTTTGGGTACCGCGTGCAGTTTTTCCCAGTCGGGTTTGCCACTGAAAATATCGCCGTCCCACCATACTGTACCGGCATCAATGGCCTCCTGCTCAGTGCGGGACATCTCCGGCATGATCTTTTTATAAAGACGAAAGATCGGTGCCGTCATGTAGGTTTTACGCAGGTTGCTGATGTTCAATGGCAGCGCCAAAGCGCCAAAGACAATCCAGCTAAGCACGCCAATATGACCGGCAATGGTGCCGGCCGCCAGTACCGCAGCCACCAGCAGGGTGGTTACGGTCAGTTTCAGTCGCCAATAGCTGGCGACGCCCAGGGTGATTAACACCAGTAATAGCCAGAATGTGATTTGCATGATAACTCCAGTTGTAAGAGGTCTGACCAGATGTGAGTGAAAATAGGCGTTTTAACACTAAAGGTCAAGCCCTTGTGGGTAAATTGCCGGTTTAACAGGTCAGACTTTGTCTATTTAATAATAGTTGCTCAGCGAGCAGCTGGATCAATCGTTGGCGGTGGGACTAACGTCAGTGGTGTAAGCGGAAAGTTGGATATCAAGCTGCTCATCGCCATCTTTGAGCTGGCGCAGCCGCACCATCTGATGATCCAGCTGTGGTGCCAGCCAGATATAGGTTTCCCGGGGGCTGTCTTTACGCACTTTCTGAAGTTTAATGGTGTCAAGCTCGCCAATCGGCAGGGTTAGCCTTTCTTCGCCCATCACAGCGAAGATCTCTTCGTCTTTTTTACCTCGCTCATTAATCGTCTGGTAATGAAAGTGGTTTTCACCCGCTGCAAGACGGCGCCGGATATCCAGATGGAATAACTGGTTGTCGGTTTCCTCAGACCAGGGCAAATGTTTATCCTGATTGACAATGATTTCGTTGTTTTGTGACGAAAAACGGATGTCTGTTTGACGGTCTTTGCCCGTTCCGCTGCGCTGGTAAGCATACTGCTGAGGAATAAACTCCCCTTTTTCAAAGCGAAACTCGCTGGTTTCCCGACGTTTGTCAGAAAGAAATAAAAAAGAAGCAGAGGAGCTGAAATGCAGGGTATAGAGACCGTCTTTGCTATGAGAGAGGCGCTGAGTGGCATGACCTAGCTCCATGCCAGAGCGAAAGGCGGTGTAATGGGCCTCGAAAGAAGAGAGCGCTTGTGCCAGGGCTGACTGGCAAAAAAGCAGCCCTGCAAGCAGATTAATCCGCAGCATATCCCTGTGCAGGAACCTTTTGATTATCGAGAAAAACCTGACCATCCTTTAATGCCAACCTGTCTGTACAGAACCATTTTACGACTAGTGGATAGATACAAAGTTCCTGCTGGCGCACTCGTTCGGACAGTTCTTGTTCAGTGTCGCCCTCAAACACGGGGACCTTTGCCTGCAATACGACCGGCCCCCCATCGAGTTCAGGCGTAACGAAGTGCACGCTGGCACCGTGTTCTGAATCTTTCGCTTCCAGGGCGCGCCGATGGGTATGCAAGCCTTTGTATTTGGGGAGTAAAGACGGATGAATATTGAGCATGCGGCCCTGATAATGTGCCACAAAGTCTTCACTGAGAATACGCATAAAACCGGCCAGTACAACCAGATCCGGGGAAAAGCGGTCGATCTCCGCCATCAGCGCAGCATCATAGCTTTGTCGGTCAGCAAAGCCTTTGTGACTGAGCACTGCTCTGGTAATTCCGGCTTCCGCCGCCCGAGTCAGGCCGTACGCATCGGCCTGATTAGAAATTACCGCGCTGATACGTCCGTCAATCTGCTGGTTGTTAATTGCGTCAATCAGTGACTGTAAGTTGGTGCCGTTACCGGAAATCAGTACAACAATAGATTTCATGGCTTAGCGTATCTCAACCTGACTATCACCTTCCGCCGCTGCCACCTTACCAATAACCCAGGCGGACTCTCCTTCTGCGTTGAGCAGATCAACGGCCTTTTGTGCTTGCTCAGCGGGCACGGCAATGACCAGACCGACACCGCAGTTAAAGGTACGGTACATTTCATGACTGGTGACATTTCCCTGCTGCTGCAACCAGGTGAAAATGGGAGGCCACTGCCAGCTGCTACCATCGATAATGACCTTGGCATTGTCTGGCAGTACCCGTGGAATATTCTCCCAGAAGCCGCCACCTGTAATATGCGAAATGGCATGCACCGGGAGCGTCTCGATCAGCTTCAGAACTGGTTTGACATAAATGCGGGTTGGCTCAAGCAGGTGCTCGGCTATGGTTCTGTCTTCCAGCATCTCATCGGTGGAGGCCTCGCTGACTTCAATGATTTTACGAATCAGGGAGAAGCCATTGGAGTGGGGGCCTGATGAGGCCAGTGCTATCAAGCTGTCACCCGGCGCCACTTTGCTGCCGTCAATCACATCATCAGCTTCCACCACACCAACACAGAAACCCGCGATATCGTAATCGTCACCATGATACATGCCTGGCATTTCTGCGGTTTCACCGCCGATCAGGGCGCAGCCAGACAGCTCACAGCCCTTACCGATTCCGGCAACAACTTCAGCAGCATTATCAACATTCAGTTTGCCGGTGGCATAGTAATCGAGGAAAAACAGTGGCTCTGCGCCTTGTACAATCAAATCGTTAACGCACATGGCCACTAAGTCGATACCCACGCCATCGTGGCGTCCCAGATCCATTGCCAGTCTCAGCTTTGTGCCGACGCCGTCAGTGCCAGACACCAGGAGAGGCTGTTTGTATTTCTGGGGGATGGCGCACAGGGCTCCGAATCCGCCTAATCCACCCTTTACTTCTGGTCTGTGGGTTTTCTTTGTCACACTCTTGATGCGTTCAACCAACTGGTTTCCGGCGTCAATATCAACACCGGCATCTTTATAACTCAGGGAGGGCTTGGATTGGCTCACGGCTGTCCTCTTTTTGGATAGGCGAAAAAATTGCCGCGATTTTATCAGTTTCAACCCTTTTTGGGTATCCGCAAACACGCCTAAAACACAACATAACCTTAACCAGGAAGAATAGGGCGCACCGTATAGGTGAATATTACCTGCGCAGAGGCCTCTGGCATGGTTTTTTAAAACCGGAGCTGGAGCTGGCAGACACCAGGAAGCCACCCTCATGGCGTCGAGCAGGCTCATTATATGGGCGGTATCATCACTACCTGTAAATTAGGATGAAATCTTCCGCCAATTCAAAGACAATAAGCCTCCCAAAGGCTGGCGAAGTGAGACCTATGAAACAAATCCGGATGATACTGACAGGCTGTCTCTTATTGCTGAGTTTGCCAGGGTACACCGCGTTGGTAGAGGGCTTGTATGAAGGCCGGGTAGCGATTGCACAGCAGTCTGTGAAGGTTCAACGCCAGGCCGCACGCGATGCCATGGCACAAGTGCTGGTTAAGGTTAAGGGCAACAAAGATGTGCTGGAAAGCGAGGTCATTCGTGCGAAGCTCACTGAGGCTGAGAATTTTATGCGCCAGTATCGCTTTGAAAATGAGCAGGGGCAGGGCTATTTCGTTGCGGCATTTGATGTCCAGAAAATCAACGATTTAATCCGAGCTGCGGGATTCAATGTGTGGGGTAACCGCCGCCCCTCCACGCTGGTGTGGTTAGCTGTAGAAGAGCCGCAGACGCAATCCCGTACACTGATTTCTGAACAGCGTCCGAGTGACGAAACCACTATTATGCTGCAAAGTGCCAGAAATCGTGGCATTGAGATTAACTTTCCTTTGCTGGATATTGAAGATTTAAATCGCATCGGAGTGTTCGATGTATGGGGCAGGTTTACCGGTCAGCTTATGGCCGCCAGCGAGCGCTATGCCGTTGAAGCCATGCTGAGTGCCCGCCTGTATAAGACGCAAGCGGCTGAATCTGAGATGCCGGCACAAGATGCTCCGCTCATTTGGCAGTTGGACTGGAACCATGTCATGCAGAGCTCGCAGCAGGAAGGTACCCTCCGGGGAGACAGCAAAGCGGCTCTGTTGAAAGAGCTGGTTGAGTTACATGCAGAAGAACTGGCTGCAAGTTTCACCGGTGAAGCCAGTGAACAGGGTGCCAGCGTGGTGGAATTGCAGTTTAATAATGTGTCAGATATCGCAACCTATGTGAAAATCACCCGTATCTTACAAAGTCTCTCTGTGGTCTCTCATGCGTCGTTGCGGCAGCTTTCCGGCACGGTCGGAATATTCAATGTGCGCTTGTCAGGCAGCGAACAGGGACTGATTAATGCCATCGCACTGGAAGATCGTATTCAGCGTCAACGGGATCAGTTTGGACAGCCGATGAAAACACTGGAATTCAACTGGGTAGAATTATGATTTCACAGTTGTATTTGCCGGTACAGCTGCCCGACGATGAGAATTTTGAGAGTTTCCATGCCGGGCCAAATGCGCAGCTGATTAGCCATCTTAAGAGCTGGTTCGACACCTCGCAGTCCCCTTTTTTGACCTACATCAGCGGTGAACACGGACAAGGTAAGAGCCATTTGTTATACAGTGTCTGCAACCTGGCCGCTGACAGCAACAAAACCTGCGCTTATGTGGGTCTGAAAAATCTGGCTGAACTGGCACCTGAGATGCTGTCAGGGCTGGAGCACCTTGATTGTATTTGTCTGGATGATATTCATCTTTTGCAGGGACAGCAGGAATGGCAGCGTGCCGTATTTGATTTGATCAATCGGGTTCGTGAGCAGGGGCAGTGCCGCCTGGCCATCACGGCGCTGCAAGGGCCTAAACAGGTACCGCTGGCCCTGGCTGACCTGCAATCGAGACTCAGCTGGGGGGTTAGTTTTCATTTGCAGCCCCTGAGTGATGAAATGCGCACTGAAGTGCTGACTTCAAGGGCTTATCGACGAGGGATGACAATGCCGGCAGAGGTGGCCCGTTTTCTAATCAACCATTGTCACAGAGATATGCCGACGCTGATGAAAGTACTGGAAAAACTGGATGTATCCAGTCTGCAGGCCGGGCATAAGCTGACCATTCCGTTTGTCAAAAAAGTGTTGAAGTTTTAGCCGGTTGACCACCTGCGATCTTTCTGCGCAGTGCTTATGCACAGGCGCCGAAGCGGGGCAGAACCATGCCCCCGTTATGATGAGTTTTTCTTTTTTAATCCCAGACCCAATTCGCGTCCGCGTAATCGGGCAAAAAAGCTGCAACCAATGAAAGCGCTGAAGGCGAGCAGGATCTCTACCGCCGCATACCAACGTTCGTTTTCCAGTGCGTACACTGCGGTCAGACCGTGTAACAGATAAAACATCAGAACAAAGTTAGCCCAGGCATGAGTATAGGGCTTTCCTTTGAGAATGCCGGGTAAGGGAAATAACAGAGGTAAGACCCACATCAGAGTAATAAACAGCACGGAATATTCAATGCTTTCTCCCAATGCAAAATGCCACAGCACAACCCAGAGCAACAGGCCCAGATAAGAAAGCAGCGCCAGCTGCCTGAAAAAACGCGTTTTGGACGACAACATCAGTCTCCTATTTTTAAGGCCAGGGCTGCCAATCGTTTTCCCTGAGCCAGACAAATTTTTTGCTCAGCAAGGCTTAATGGGGTATCACCCTGCATGCCGGCGTAATGGCTCGGGCCGTATGGCGTGCCGCCGCTTTCGGTGCTATTGAGCTCTGGTACCGTATACGGGGTACCCATAATCAGCATGCCATGGTGCAACAGCGGTATCATCATACTGATCAGTGTGGTTTCCTGTCCGCCATGCAGACTGCCGCTGGAGGTGAAAACACAGGCTGGTTTACCGCACAAGGAGCCCGAAAGCCACAATTTCGAGGTGCCATCCCAGAAGTGTTTCATGGCTGCAGCCATGTTGCCAAAGCGAGTGGGACTGCCCAGCGCGAGGGCGCTGCATTGTTCCAGTTCCTCGAGTGTCACATAGGGATCGCCTCGCTCAGGTACAGCAGGCTTATGGCCGTTAAGATTATGGGTGACCTCCGGCACGGTGCGCAGGCGCGCCTCGAGCCCTTGCTGTTCTATTCCCTGTGCTATCTTACAGGCCAGATTCCGGGTGCTTCCCTGTCTGCTGTAATATAAAACCAGTGCATAGCTCATCAAAGAATATCCAGTACCTGTTCGGGCGGGCGACCAATGCGGGCCTGGTCGCCATGTATGACAACCGGGCGTTCCAGTAATTTGGGATTCTCGGCGATGGCAGTTAGCAGTTCTGCTTCGCTGGCCTCGGCCAGATTCAGAGACTGGTAGAGGGTTTCTTTGGTACGCATCATCTGGCGTACAGATTCAAAGCCAAGTTTTTCTTTGAGTGATTTGAGCTGCTGTTCATCCAGGGGAGATTGCAGATACAGCACCACGTCGGGCACGACACCTTGTTCTTCCAACAGAGCCAGTGTTTGGCGGCTTTTTGAGCATCTGGGGTTATGTAGAATCTGAATTTGTGACATGCTAAATGCCCTTGGCGTTAACTAAAAACGCCATGATAACAAAAGGTAAGAATCCTCACACAACTTCTGATGAGAATTGGCCGGGGAGCGCTATCTGGAAAAAGACAACCACCGTTCTGAGAGAGGATCTGAACGTGCGACAAAAGATAATTCTGATTGGGCTGGCGCTGGTAGCGCTGTTCATGGGCGTTGGCGTGCAGCAATGGTATACCCGTGATTTTGTCACACTCGATGGTGAGGCTCATCGCTGGCGCAGTTATCAGGGGCAGTGGGTCGTAGTGAATTACTTTGCTGAATGGTGTGCCCCGTGTTTACGGGAAATTCCTGAGCTAAATAAATTTGCACAAATGACTGAGGACACTGACATCAGCCTCTTTGGCGTCAGTTTTGACCGCTTGCCCGAGCAAGAGCTTGAGGCGCTGGCACAGAAGTACGCCATCAACTTTCCTTTGATTCGAACAGAACCACCCCCCATGATGCCCAATGAACGGCCGAACAGCTTGCCCGCAACCTTTATCATCGGTCCTGATGGTCAGGTGGTGCGTCAACTGATGGGAGAACAAGAGGCAGAAATACTGCTAAAAGTCATTGAGCGCCTTTCTGAATAATAGCTCACTGTCTTAGAGTTTTTTCAGACGGGTTTCTGCTTCGCGCATTTGTTCGATACGGGCAAGAATGCGTTGTTTTTCCAGAACACTGTTGTGGGTAAAGTTATACGCGGTTTTTAACTCATCCACGGCCCGACTATAGGCAGAATTGAGGGCATACACTTCTGCCCGGGCCTGATGCATTTCCATTAAGCGTCCACTCTTGCCGTACGCATCGGTCAGCAACTGGTAACTGAGCAGATGATTGGGGTTAACCAATAGGTAGTCTTTGAGGTAGGTCACTGCACGGTTATAGTCTTTGTTTTCTATCAGCGCGTTGGCCAGGTTCAGTGCCAGAACCCGATTCCGGGGCTGAGTTTTGATGAGCTCAGACAGTCGAGCAATGGCATTTTGCGGCTGCCCTGTTGCCAGCGCAATATCCGTATAGGTATCAATATAAAACAGGTTTTCCGGATCCTGAGCCAACAGTTCATTGATGATGGTTGATGCCCTGGCGTATTCTTCTTCACCAAAAAGTGCCAGAGCCAGGCCGTACTGACTGCTTTTGACATCAATCTCTGAGCGGGCCTGATTGAGCCTGTCAGTAAAATACGCAACACGCTGCTTGGTTTCGATACTGTAGCGAGCCAAAAGACGCGCTTTAACCAACTGAAAGGCCAGACTCTGGGGTCTTCTGATAGCAGGATAGTTGGCTACTCTGGCTTTCATATCCGCGACCCTGGATTCGGGTAAGGGGTGTGTCAGCAAAAAAGCCGGAGGCTTAGATACGTAACGATACTCAGCTGCCAGTTTGGAGAAAAAACTAGCCGAAGCCTGGGGTTCGAATCCGGCCTGAGCTAGAATTTCAATGCCGACACGGTCGGCCTCTTTTTCGTTACTGCGGGTGTAGTTGATTATCGCTTGCTGGCCGGCAGCCTGGCCGGCGCTGATGGCAGCCATTCCGGCTTCGGGATTGGCCAGCGCCAGTAAAATGCCACCGAGCATGGAGACAACCTGCAACGGGGAGGCGTTCTGACGGGCTTCCATGCTGCGGGCAATGTGTCGCTGGGTGACGTGTGCGACTTCGTGGGCTACCACAGAGGCCAGTTCACTCTCGCTGTCGGCAGCGACGATCAAACCGCTATGAACGCCGATGTGTCCACCATAAAAGGCAAAGGCGTTAATGTCGTTGCTGTTAATGGGGAAAAAACGAAACGGAAACTTAGCGTTTTCTGCCTGAGCGACCAGACGATTACCCAGATCCTGAATGTATTCTTCAATAAGTGGATCGTTGATGATAGGAGCCCGGGCCTGCAATTGCCTCATCAACACCTCTCCAATCAGGATTTCTTTGTCGATACTGATGGCGCTGGAAGCGACCACGCCAATTTCAGGTAAGGTGTTTTTATCTGAATCGGATCTCACCTGGGCGCCAACCATTAAGGTCATACAGCAACTGAGACAAAGAAGAACCGCTCTTATCATCTTAACACTCATCGGAATTCTGAAAGGCTTTGAGACAGCATAACCGGGTTTAGTTCAGCTATTTGCTCACTTTTAATCAAAATACCGTATTCGCGACGCTAAACCAATGGCAATTACCGACATGGCGCTATCATTGAACCGTTTGCCTGGAAGATTTTCCCACATCCGATCTGACAGTTCAGTTTTTAGCAAAAAAATAGGATAGTATGCGGGCCTGTATGATGTTTGGAGTCACCTTGCTTTGCCTGTTTTAGACCTATCGGTATTGACCTGTCCTTTGTCTTTGCTGGAACTGAAGCGCTGGCTGCAAAAACAGGGCAGGGAGCAAACACTTTACTTGATCCTCAGAGCCGGCTCGGCAGATAATCAGGATATTCTCAACTGGCTGCAAAAGCAGGGCATTGAGTTACTTCCGGTTGAGCATTCAGCGTCACAACACCATTACCAACTTTTATTCAAGGATCCCAGATGATAGAAGTGTTTAGCAGCTGGTATAAGCAAAAGTTTTCTGACCCGGCTTCAGTGGCACTGTTACTGTTGCTGTTGGGTACCTTTGCGGTGTTTATTTTCTGGGGAGATATGCTGGCACCGGTTCTGGTGGCCATCGTTATTGCCTATTTACTCGAATGGCCAGTGAGCAAGTTACTGGCTACGGGCATGAGCCGCACCTGGGCGACGGTAATGATTCTGATTCTGTTCGTGGGGCTGAGTGCATTGGCGCTAGTGGGCTTGCTGCCCGTTATCTGGCGTCAGGCCATGAACCTGTTGATTGAATTACCACAGATTTGGTCGGAGGCACAGCTATGGCTGAGCGCATTACCCGATAAATATCCCGGCTTTCTGGTCCAGTCGGACATCAATAACGCCCTGAAAGGGGTGAATGACCGTGTAGTGGGACTTGGAGAAGATATTATCAGTGCATCCTTCAGCTCCATTGTCAGTATGGTGGCTCTGTTGATTTATCTTATTTTGGTTCCGCTGATGGTGTTTTTTATGCTCAAGGACAAAAATGAGCTGCTCACCAACATATCCCGCATCATGCCCCGGGACAGGCGACTGGTGAAACAGGTGGCTCTGGAGATGAACTCGCAGATTGTTAATTATATCCGCGGTAAGGTGCTGGAAATTCTGATTGTGGGCACCATGAGCGCCGTGACCTTTGCGTTGATGGATTTACGCTATTCGTTGTTGCTTGGGGTGCTGGTGGGGTTCTCTGTACTGATCCCGTACATCGGTGCTGCGGTTGTAACCTTTCCGGTTGCCGCGGTGGCATTGTTTCAGTGGGGGGTGACCCCGCCGTTCTGGTATCTGATGACGGCCTATGGCGTGATTCAGGCCCTGGATGGTAACCTGATCGTGCCGATTCTGTTCTCGGAAGCGGTCAGTCTGCATCCGGTCTATATCATCATAGCCGTCTTGTTTTTTGGCGGGTTGTGGGGCTTTTGGGGCGTATTCTTTGCGATTCCGCTGGCGACACTGGTAAAAGCGCTGCTGAATGCCTGGTCCGGTACCAGCGACGCGTTGCAGTCGCAACAACCGCCCAAACTGACCGACCAGGCATAACAAGCCGTTTCAGGTTCTTTTCAATTGCGGTTAGGGAGTGGGTGTGCGCGCGATGGCATAGCTCCCGCCACCATTAACCCTGCAAATAATCCAGTACCACCTGATGATGGTCTTTGGTTTTGAATTTATCAAAGACCTGTTCCACCTGGCCTTTTTCATTAATCAAAAAACTGATGCGATGAATACCATCGTATTCTTTACCCATAAACTTTTTCGGTCCCCACACACCAAACGCGTCCGCCACGGCATGATCTTCATCAGATAGCAGCGTAAAGTTGAGGGATTCTTTTTCAATAAACTTGGGCAGTCGCTTGACCGGATCCGGGCTGATACCCAGAACCACAACATTATGTTTTTCCAGTTGTTCCTTGCTGTCGCGCAGGTTCTGTGCCTGCACTGTGCAGCCCGGGGTCATTGCTTTGGGGTAGAAGTAGACCAAGACTTTCTTACCTTTAAGTGCGTCGAGACTCACCGTATTGTTGTCCTGATCCGGCAGGCTGAAAGCCGGTGCCGGTTGTCCTGCTGCTAGTATGTTCATAATGACCTCAATGTTTTGGGTTAATGGTGCCCTGTAGACTTAACTCCCGAAGTCGGGTCGTAAAAGCTGCGCGAATGACATCAATATCGGTTTCTTTTGGCATGCTGACCACCATTTTACAGGTCATCATTTCTGCCTCCCCGTCCTTTTCACGAAAGGTGTTCTGACGAAACGCCGTGACCGTAATGTCAAACTCGGCAAAAAACGCGGTAATGTCATGAATCACGCCCAGGGCGTCTTTTCCGGAAATTTCCACATCTGCCAGATGAACCAGATCCTGACGATGGTGCTGTCGGGTACGTTTCATCATCGACAGCAGATCATGTTGCTGGCACACCTGTGGGATCTGGAACTCAGCCTTGGCAATTGCACCCTGAGTGCCTTCAAGGATCATGGTCAGGGAGAAGTCCTGACCATAAACGGCCTGACGGCTGTCGAGGATATTGCAATGACAGGCACCCACTGTGGCTGCCAAGGTGCTGAGAATACCAATTTTGTCGGTCCCTAAAATGGTGACAATCAGTTGATGTTTCATAAGCTGTCGATTGAGTGTCTGAAGGTCGGCAAGTCTATCATAATGTTGGCATTTCTCTATGGATCCGTTGTGAGTGATAAGTTTGGCGCAAAAAGGGGAGGAAATGGCGCTTGTTTTTACCCCCTGACCTCTTTACCATTGTGCGCTTAATTTTCAAAGGGGCAATAATGTTCAAAGGCAGTATCGTAGCGCTTGTAACGCCGATGACAGAAAACGGCGACGTTGATTATTCATCTCTTCAGGACCTGGTGGAATTCCACATAAAATCCGGTACCGATGCCATTGTGGCCGTGGGTACGACCGGAGAGTCGGCAACGCTGCCGATGGAAGAACATATCCATGTTGTCCGAAAGACCGTGGAGTATGCTGCCGGACGCATCAAAGTGATATCCGGTAGTGGCGCTAACTCAACGGATGAAGCGATAGAACTGAGCCAGGCCTCAGCAGAAGTCGGCGCAGACGGTCTGCTCAGTGTTGTGCCTTATTACAATAAACCTCAGCAACGCGGAATGATCGCACACTTTGAAAAAGTGGCGGACGCCTGTGAATTGCCCCTGCTGCTGTACAATGTACCCGGGCGCACCGTAGCCGACATGTTGCCGGAAACAACGGCGGTACTGGCCAGGCACCCCAATATTGTTGGTATTAAGGATGCCACCGGCGATCTGGAGCGACTAGAGGCCCTTAAGCGTGTGTTGCCCGGCGATTTTATTCTGCTAAGTGGTGACGATCCCAGTGGTTGTGAATTTATGTTACGCGGCGGCCATGGTGTGATCTCTGTTACCGCGAATGTGGTTCCTTCCATGATGGCGCAGCTTTGCAAGGCAGCTCTTAGTGGCAGTCGGGAGCAGGCGGAGCAAATTGATACTCCGCTGCAGGCATTGCACCATGCCCTGTTTATTGAACCTAACCCTGTGATGCCCAAGTGGGCACTGTATCGAATGGGATTGATTCCAAGCCCGGTATTACGGTTGCCGATGGTCGAGCCGGAACTCGACAGCCAAAATACAATCGAAGCTGTGTTGCATGATATCGGCGTAATTTCCTGAGGAGCTTTCATGATCCGACATTCCCTTTTTGTACTTTCTCCACTGTTGTTGCTGGCAGCCTGTTCCAGCCCACATGAGCGTCGTATAGCCAACGATGATTTTGCTTACCTAAAGCAGGACAACCGACAAAGCCTGAAGGTCCCACCGGGCCTCAATCCCCCCCAACAAAGCCGCGAATATCAGATTCCGGAACTGGGTCCGAATGCGCCGCGCGATTTATTGGGGGAAAAGCTTCAGGTGTTATCACCCTCATTAGTATTACCGCTGGTAACTGGCTCTCACGTTGAAGAAGGTCAGCGCAGTGCCACCGTTTATTTCGATCAGGTTGATGATAGTCAGCCGTTGGATACGTCTGTATGGGGCAGTCTGATAAGCTATCTGGAAGAGCAGGGCATTGGTGTTGACATGTTTGACAAGGAAGCCGGTACCCTCGTGACAGACTGGATGCTGATGGAAACTGAACTCGACAGTGGTTGGTTTGACTGGACACCGACGGAGCGCAGTGTTGGCAAGCGCTTTGAGTTTAAACTGAATGTGAAGCCTCACGGGCGCACAGCGGCGCTCAATGTGCGTCTTAAAGATTATCTTGAAACGGTCGGCCAACAGACCCGCTCTGCAGAGCAGCTGGATGCGGATGATATACGCCGCAATGAAGTCGATATTCTCAATCGCGTCATCGGTCATTACCAGACACAACTGCAGATTGCCGATATTCGTAAAGTGAGGCAAATTCGCCAGGGTATGGAGATGCAGTTGGGCACCAACGGCAAAGGTGAGCCGGCGTTTATCGTGGATGGCGACTACGACATTGCCTGGACCCGCATTCAACTGGTGTTGCGTAAACTGGGCTTCAACGTGAAGGATTTGGATAAGTCCAACGGACTGCTGTTTGTGTCCTATGAGGGCGGCGAAAGCAGCTGGTGGGATAGCCTGTTCGGAAATGATGATGATTTACCCCTGGATAAACAGGAGTACCGTCTGCACCTGACGCGTGTGGAGAATAAGACGGCCATCACTTTTATGGACAATGAAAGCAATAATTTGCCTGAGACCCTGTTATCAGGAATCTTCAAGCCATTTTCCAGCACAATGGCCGCGGATAACCTGGATATTTAACTTTTTAAGAGAAGCATTCAATGGAAAAGCAAACAGAACTTTACCGGGGCAAAGCTAAGACGGTCTACACGACGGAAGATCCCAACCGTCTTGTACTACATTTCCGGAATGACACGTCCGCCTTCGATGGTGAAAAAATTGAGCAACTTGACCGTAAAGGGATGATTAATAATAAATTTAATCACTTTATTATGTCGAAGCTCGAACAGGCCGGTATTCCAACACAGGTGGAGGCCTTATTATCCGATACGGACTCCCTGGTTAAAAAGCTGGAGATGATTCCGGTTGAATGTGTGGTCCGCAATATCGCCGCCGGATCTATTTGCCGTCGTCTGGGTGTGGAAGAAGGTCAGGTTCTGAATCCGCCTACGTTTGAGTTTTTCCTTAAAAATGACGCACTGCATGATCCGATGATTAATGAGTCTCACATCCGCACTTTTGGTTGGGCTGAAGAGAGAGACATTGAGCAAATGAAAGCACTGACCTTCAAAGTTAATGATGTGCTCAAAGCGCTCTTTGACGAAGCAGGTATGTTGCTGGTCGATTACAAACTGGAATTTGGTCTGTTCGAGGGCAAGATTACCCTGGGTGATGAAATTACTCCCGATGGTTGCCGTTTGTGGGACAAAGAAACCCGTAAGAAGATGGATAAAGATCGCTTTCGCCAGGGACTGGGCAACGTGGTTGAAGCCTATGAAGAAGTGGCGGCAAGGTTGGGGATTACCCTCGATTAAAGAGGTTCATTAAATCCGCTTTGCAAGCATAGTGCATTACGAAAAACAGGGGCCAGACAGGCCCCTGTTTTTTTGGTTTTACGATCTGCGTGCCCCTGTCATCCTGCGCAAGGATAACAGCAGCAGTGCCCACAATCCGGCATAGATGCTGCCGCCTCCGGAGCCGCTATTCGTCTGCACCGGCCTTGGGTTGACCGTAACGGATACGGATGCCTGACTGTTAAGGCCTGTGGGATCGGTGACCGTGATGCTAAAGCCCAGGGTTGTGGCACTGCTTACCACGGGCAGCGTTATGCTGGGTTGCAACACCGACTGATTGAAACTGACCTCTGTACCTGAGGTTTGTTGCCACTGCACGCTCAATGCGTCATCGTTAGGATCCGACGCAGTAGCATTGAGTGTTAAGGTACTGCCGGATGTGCCGCTGAGCGTGGCGTTGCTCTGGTTATTAATCAATACCAACGGCGCGCCTTCAACCTGCACAACAGACTGAGAGGCGTGCTCTTCCTCTATTGCCCCGGGGTGTTCGGGCAGGGCTGAAATGATGCTAACCCCGACCGGACCACCGGCATAGGTGTCCGCCACACTGACTGCGAAGCTGAGGGTGGTTGGCGTTGCTGAACCCGCAGGCTGAGTGATCTGCCACTGCGCCCCGGTAGCGGTGAGAACATGCTCACCGCTGACGCTGTCACTGATTAGTTGTACATGTTCAGGTAATTGCGTATCGATCACATAGGTGCGGTCTTCAGACTGTGAATTGGCGGCAACCTGAATGCTGTAGGTTAATTGTTCTCCGGCCAGGATACGTTGTGATGATTGCGGAATCAGGGTGACATCATCAGACTGGCGTATCAGATCCACATTCAGCAGGCCCAGATTGCCGGGCTGTTCGGGGCTGGTGCCCAGATCGACAGCACCGTAAGCTTTACCACCATTGGTCAGTGTCTGGTTCCATCCTAGCCTGAGTGCAAAAGGCTCTTGCAATGCCACTGAGTCAGGGCCCGTTAAGCTCAGATTGTCCTGCTGCACACCCTCAACGGTGGTGTGCAGTAGCGTGAAGTTGTCGCTTTCACCGCCGCTGCCTTGCCAGTTTTGTACTAATACCCAGTATTCTCCGGCTTCAGGCAGGCTCAGATCCACTTTCTCTATGGCTGACGCTGTGGCACTGAGCTGAATCAGTTCCTCTTCTTGTGGTACACCGTCATTGTTTTCATCCCGGCCAACCCAAAGGTCGAGATCCGGCGCATCACTATCGATTGTCTCAACAACAAAACGCTTGGCATTAACCGGAACAGAAAAGAAAAATTCCGCTACACCGTCGCCGAGGTCATCAAACACATCATCATTGTTACTGTCTTCAGGAATGCTCTGATTAAACGACTGGGGCAATGCCAGACCATATGAGCGAACCGTCAGTTGTGTAATGGCCACACTTTCTGCCTCGTCCAGTAAGACAGAATCAGCATTGCGTCTCGCATCAACAGTAATGCTTTGAGGCAGGGTAGTGAGTTGAGGTTTGATCGCTACCGGCATGGTCAACAGCTGACCTGTAGCGGAGGATAACTGCACACTGGCAAATACCCATTGCCCTTGCTCTGCATTGCCGGTGCTTGCTTCTATTTGCAACTGTTGTTGCTGGCCACTGGCAAGTGAAAAGGTTTGCGGTGTAACACTGAAACTGATGTCAGAGGCATCACTGACAATGTCGACCGACCAGGTATCTGCGCGGGTCGCCTCAACCGTTCTTTGCCAGCTACAACTGCCAAAACAGCGGCTGTCTGCCAGTGATGGCATATTCAGGGTCTTTGGATCGCCGCCGATATCTGGATTCGCTGCCTCGTAATCGGCAATGGCGATATCCATAATAAGGCCTGCATCGGCTGCATTGCTGACATCAAGCATGCCAGAACCCATATCGAAGGGATCTGAAGGGGTCAGGCTGTCCTCTTTAAATGTTATGGGATTGGCACTTAACATTAACGCTGACTGGATTTGCGCGGCACTCCATTGCGGATGTAGGCCTCTGAGCAGTGCCGCGGCACCGGCAACATGGGGTGCGGCCATAGAGGTGCCACTTAAAAAGGCATAATCTGCCGGATCGGGAAACTGCTTGAAACCATCGGGTTGATCATCGGCATACGCCGACCAGATGTCCACACCGGGCGCCGCAAGGCTTGGCGTAATCACATCCGTTAAGGTGGCGTTGGGTCCGCGTGAAGTGAAGTCTGCTGCGATATTTGCCAGTTCCGGGTCTGAGCCTATTTCACTGGAGGAAATGGTTGCTGTATGGCCTGTGCCGCTGGCCAGCCAGGTGCGCAATGCTTCGCCGTCAGAGGCGTTGATATGAATGGACGGTAACACATGGTTATCTGCCACCAGGTTCTCAGCATCACCGGTGACATTGGCCAGTACCATGCCGCCGGCCCCGCCTTCTTTGACATGTTTGCCTTTATCAATCCGGGCAATTTCACCGCGGTCGCAGACCACGATTTCACCGCTGAAGGTACCCGCAGGGAATGGCTGCAAGCACTGCGCAGGGTCTCCGGAGGGATCGTTTGGATTTGTAAAGTCCCCAGCGTAGACAATGGAAGCAGTGATGCCAGAAGTCTTGGCTTCCCCCTCAATAGTAGCGGGGGCCGTGTCGCCACCGCTGAAATCCCCCAGCGTTTTACTGCTAAATACTCTGTCATGGGTGTAGGCGGCAACGTTTAGCACCCAGGGAGCCGCAGTATCAGCAGATGCCGATTCCGGATCCGGACCGCTGTTTCCGGCTGAATTGGCCACGATGATGCCGGCTTCACGGGCATTCAGAAAGGCCTGGCCCTTGCTACCCTGCCAGGGCGATATAAATGAGGCACCGATAGAATGATTAATCACATCGACACCATCGATGATTGCCTGCTCCAGGGCTGTGACAACCAGGTCGGTCCAACACCCTGCAAAATCAACGTCATCCTCCTCACCCGGTTCACACACCTGATAGCTGATGAGATTAGCTCTTGGGGCAATGCCTGCCATGCGACTAAACGTGAAGTCCGGCATGGGATCGCCATCTGCATCCAGAAGCGGAACATTAAGCAGAATGTTTCCGGCTGCCGCACCCGCCACATGTGAGCCATGCCCATTATGATCTTCGCCGTCTTGGGGCGTACCCGGCGCAAATTCGTCATAACGGGAGGTGATTCTGTCGTAGCTATACACACCGATCAGTTTGTTGTTACATAGCTGAGGACTGGTCTGGCAATCACCTAAAAATCCGCCCGCAGGATTCTGATGTTCGTAACCATCTCCCGCTTGTTGCGCAAAGGCGGGATGATCGGTATTGATGCCAGTATCTAAAATTCCAATGACAACCCCTTCGCCCTGATAGGCCGACAGACCATTGAAACCCTCCCAGACCTGATCTGCACCGGTCCAGGCGGGGCTGGCGTCTGTCATCAGAGGTAGCTTCACAGAGCGTTCAACAAAGGCAACGTCAGGAAGAGATGCCACCTTTGCTGCTTGTTTCGGAGTAAGGCGCAGCACCATGCCATTGAGTGCATACTGAAAATCTGCCACCAGCTTGGTATGGCTAATCTCTCGCTCGATGACATGCAGCAGACTCTGTTGATGTTGTTTCAGTGCGCTGACGTATGCACGGGCTTGCGGAGAATGCACATCCAGACGTTGGCTCTGAGTGCTGTGCGAATCTT
Organism: Lacimicrobium sp. SS2-24; assembly: GCF_002201535.1. Lineage (GTDB taxonomy): Bacteria > Pseudomonadota > Gammaproteobacteria > Enterobacterales > Alteromonadaceae > Lacimicrobium. The sequence continues at coordinate 198,139 of NZ_NIWW01000001.1, forward strand.
TAGCTCTTTTTGCCTCGGCAAGATGTCGCACGGCAGCGGGTTGATGCATCCTGACAATGTAATCGTACGGCCGGTTCTTCAGACCCGGCTCTTTCACAAATTTATTCTGGATCATCGTCTGAGGCAATGGGGCGCCAGATTGGCGGGCTTCAACGCCGGGCAACAATATGATGGTGCCAAGGGCCGTTATCAGCAAATTGCGGGGGAATGTCATAAATCATACTCCGGAAATCGTCCGTCAGATTAGACGGTACTATTGCCCAATGATAAACAAAAAACACCGTCAAATGTTTGTACCATGTTCAGCGAATGTGGATCACTTGTTAAAATTAGGCTGTTTATCCTAATTAAATCTATTCAGTTGGTGTTTATATACTAATTAAATTCAGTGCGGCCAGCTAAAAAGCAACACCTTGAGGACTATCCTCTACTAGTATAGTGCTCAACATTAACACCAGAGCCAGACGTCGATTTTCTCGTCGGCTCAGGAACAGCAAAGGCACATCATGAAAGACAGAAATCATCTTTCTAACGTCGGTCTCGTTCACAAGGTCAGTATTATCGAAAATGGCCTTATCGACATTCCTATGTTGCAGATTCTTAAACCCGATGGCTCGCCCCACAAGGATGCTGTCGTGCCTGATATCGATCAGGAACTGGCGCTGAAAATCTATCGCACCATGCGATTCATCCGGGTATTAGACGAGCGGATGGTGGCGGCCCAACGACAAGGGCGCATCAGTTTCTATCTTGCCAGCACCGGCGAAGAAGCCGCCAGTGTGGCCAGTGCCGCTGCCCTGGAACCACAGGACATGATCATGTCTCAGTACCGCGAGCAGGGGGCGTTGGCATTCCGTGGGTACAGTACCGAAGCCTTTATGAATCAAATGTTCAGCAACGAGAAAGAGGCCAATAAAGGTCGTCAGATGCCGATTCATTATGGTGATAAAAGTCTCAATTTCATGACCATATCCTCGCCTTTGGGAACGCAAATTCCGCAGGCATCAGGGTATGCGTACGGCCAGAAAATGGCGGGTGAAGAGGCGGTCACCATTTGCTATTTCGGAGAGGGAGCCGCATCGGAAGGCGATTTTCATGCCGGCCTGAATATGGCGGCGGTACTTAATTGCCCGGTCATTTTCTTTTGTCGTAACAATGGTTACGCCATATCTACCCCCTCAGAAGAACAGTTTGCCGGGGATGGTATTGCCTCTAGGGGGCTAGGTTATGGGGTGAAAACCATTCGTGTGGATGGTAATGATAGTTTTGCGGTTTACGCGGCAACCCAAAAAGCCAGAGCCTTAGCCCTGAAAGAAAACTGCCCGGTATTAATCGAAGCGATGACCTATCGTTTGGCGGCACACTCCACCTCAGATGACCCTACCGGCTATCGCTCCAAAGAAGAAGAATCAAAATGGCAGCAAAAGGATCCCATTGCGCGCCTTGGGGCCTGGTTGAAAGGCAAGGGCTGGTTAGATGAAGAGCAGGAAAACAAAGATCTCGAAACGATGCGCCAGGAAGTATTGCAAGAGCTCAAGCGAGTAGAGAAAGTGCCGGTGTGTAAAATTGACGAGATTATTGAAGATGTTTACGACACGCCGCCCTGGCACCTGAAAGAGCAGCTCAGTGAACTCAAGAAGCACATGGCCAAATACCCCGAGGCCTATCCAAAAACATCAGGGAGGCTGTAACGATGGCGAAGATGAATTTATTGCAGGCAATTAATAACGCCCTGATCACAGCAATGGAAGAAAATGAAAAGGTCATGGTTTTTGGCGAAGATGTCGGTCACTTTGGTGGCGTCTTCAGGGCTACCAGTAACTTGCAGCAGCAGTTTGGTCGTGATCGGTGTTTCAATACACCCCTGACAGAGCAGGGCATCATAGGCTTTGCAAACGGTCTGGCCTCTCAGGGTTCGGTGCCGGTGGCTGAGATTCAGTTTGGTGACTATATCTTTCCGGCTTTTGACCAAATCGTTAACGAAACCGCCAAGTGGCGTTATCGCTCCGGTGGACAGTTTAGCTGCGGCACCCTGACGATCCGTACCCCCTATGGTGGCGGTATTGCCGGTGGACACTATCACTCTCAGTCTCCTGAAGCCTATTTTGCTCATACACCGGGACTGAAGATTGTGATGCCACGCAACCCTTATCAGGCAAAGGGACTACTACTGGCCTCTATTCGTGATGACAACCCGGTGCTGTTTATGGAGCCCAAGCGACTCTACCGTGCTTCAGTAGGGGAGGTGCCCGAAGAGGATTATACCTTGCCATTGGGTAAGGCTGAGATCACCAAATCAGGTACAGACATTACACTGCTGGCCTGGGGCGCTCAGATGGAAGTGCTGGATAAAGCGACTGAAATGGCCCAGAAAGAAGGTATCGATGCTGAAGTTATTGATTTACGCAGTATATTGCCCTGGGACGTGGATACGGTTTGCGAATCAGTGGTGAAAACCGGTCGGCTTTTAATCTCTCATGAAGCCCCTTTGACTGGCGGTTTTGCCAGCGAGATTGCCGCGACCGTGCAGGACAAATGCTTCCTCAATCTGGAATCGCCGATAGCAAGAGTATGTGGTCTGGATACGCCTTATCCGCTTGCTCATGAAAAGGAATATATGCCGGATCACCTGAAGGTATTTGAAGCCATTAAACGCACTGTGCACTACTAGGAGCCTGGTTTATGAAAGACTTTATTTTACCCGATATTGGCGAAGGCATAGTGGAATGCGAACTGGTGGAGTGGCTCGTCAAAGAGGGCGACAAGATTGAAGAAGATCAGCCCGTTGCTGATGTCATGACCGACAAGGCTCTGGTACAGATTCCAGCGATGGATACAGGCGTGGTGAAGAAGCTCTACTACCAAAAAGGTGAAATCGCCAAAGTCCACGAGCCGCTGTTCGCCATGGAGGTGGAAGATGACACCGACGGTCAGGATGAAAGCCAAACACAACCCGAGCCTCAACAGGCTAAAACCGAAAGCGCCAAGACCACAGCCCAGCCCGAATCTGGCAATAGGGGAAAGCAGACCGAAGATTTTATCCTGCCGGACATCGGAGAGGGAATCGTTGAGTGTGAACTGGTTGAATGGCTGGTTGAGGAAGGCGATATCATTGAAGAAGACCAGCCTGTTGCGGATGTGATGACGGACAAAGCGCTGGTACAGATACCGTCTAAATTTAACGGCAAAGTACTCAAGCGTTATTATCAAAAAGGGGAAATCGCCAGGGTTCATGAGCCACTGTTTGCCATTGAAGTGGATGCCGAGACAGATACTTCAGAACAAAACACCGCCGCACCGGTTTCAGCAAACCATCATGATCAGGCGCAGACTGAACGGCCAGTCGTACCGGGTAAGACCCAGTCCGATGAAAAATTCCCCGGCGGAGACTTTGACCCTGACCCTGCACCACCGGGTAAGGCGCTGGCCAGCCCCGCTGTCAGGCGTTTGGCCAGAGAAATGGATGTGGATTTAACCAAGGTCAAAGGAAGCGGTAAAAAAGGCCGTGTGATGAAACAGGACCTGTACAAGCTGGATGCGCCTGCAGCCGCCACTGAAACGCCAGCAGAAAGAGCACCAGAAGCAAAAGCCTCGGGCATAGCGCAAGGGGGAACAAGGGTGGAGCCTATTCGTGGTGTGCGCGCCGCCATGGCGAAACAAATGTCTGCTTCGGTATTCAGTATTCCGCACTTCAGTGTCAGTGATGAGATTGAAATGGACGCCCTGATGGCGGCGCGTGCACAACTTAAGCCTGAGTTTGAGAAACAGGGCGTGAAGCTCAGCTTTATGCCTTTTATTATCAAAGCCATGTCACTGGCACTGAAACAGTTTCCTATCGTCAACGCGCAGGTCAACGAGGATTGCACTGAACTCACGTACTTCGATGACCATAATATTGGCATGGCAGTGGACTCGAAAATTGGTCTGCTGGTGCCTAATATTAAAGGCGTTCAACACCTCAGCCTGTTTGAAGTGGCGAAAGAGGCCAACCGTTTGATTGAGCAGGCCCGGGAAGGGCGCTTAGGCGGCGCAGATCTCAAAGGCGGCACCATCAGTATTTCTAATGTAGGTGTGATTGGTGGTACGGTGGCGACTCCCGTCATCAACAAGCCCGAATCAGCCATTGTGGCGTTGGGTAAAATTCAGCGTTTACCGCGCTTTGACGAACAGGATAATGTCAAAGCCGTGAATATTATGCACATCAGCTGGTCCGGGGATCACCGCATTATTGACGGCGCCACCATGGTGCGCTTCAGCAATCTGTGGAAATCCTATCTGGAGAATCCGCTGACAATGCTATCGCAGCTGAAGTAACGCTACATATCTTGCCAAAGCCCGCACATCGCGGGCTTTTATTTGAGTCGATAGGGTGACAGCTTCGTGTCCTTAAAGGCTTTGCCGTTATTGGATAAGCTCCATGCACTAATCGGAACGAAACAGGCTATAACGGCATAAATATAAGAGACGTTTGATTGAGTCGCCAGATATCGCAATTGTCAGAGCATTTTAGTCCTCTTTAAGCACGCCAATCTGATAACGGGCCATCATATCCCAGGCCATCTGACTGTGATTATTGCCATAGCCTTTGGTCTTCATGCCCTCTGTGGCCTCATTTCCGCACCAGTTTGCCATAACAATGGCAGGGGCTGGATGTTTGGGAATATAATCGCTGAAATCGTACACCCGGCTTTCAATCACCATCCAGCAATCTTCAGTGGTATTATGCTTGGCCACTTCCGCCAGGGTATAGCCTGGCTTTTCCTCTGCAGCATCTGATGGGGTTACAGGCACAAGCCAGAATAGCATCAGCAATGTGCCGACACAGGACCAGAAGGCAACAAAGGCGGCAAATCCAACTTGTTTCATTTTGTTTCTCCTTACGATAGTACAAATTCTTCAGTGGTGATGCGACTTAGTGGTACACCGGCATCCGTTAGTATTCTGCGGCTACTGTCAATCAGCGGCACTGGACCACATATATAGACTTCTCTGTGGTTAAAATCGGGACAATGTTGTTTAACAAAATAGCTATTAAGAGGGCCTTGCTGGTAAAAAAAGTGGGGGGTAAAGCTTAAGCCGGAAATGGTATTAGACAATTTTTGTAGTTCATCGCCGAATACCAGCCTTGCTTCATCCTGTACACAATAAATAAGATGAACATTCACATCCTCATTGAGCCTGGCATGGTGCCTGAGCCGCGCCAGAAAAGGAGTAATGCCGATGCCTCCGGCAATCCATAACTCCGCCTGATTCGCACTAGCCTTAGGATCAAAAAAGCGACCATAGGGACCCTCTACACTGACTTCTGTATTAATGGCAAGGTTTTGCAGTGCCCGGCTGCCGTCACCCAGTGCTTTGATGGCCATACGCAGGGTCGGTTCACAAGGCGACGATGAAAGGGTATAGGGATGTTCTTCGTTGTTGCCGGACTCCAGCTCGCGGCAAAAGGGGGTCAGATAAACAAACTGGCCCGGCTGGTATTTCAGATGAGCCCGCAGAGGCTGTAGCGTCAGTTCCACTACATTATTCGCCGGGTGAGTAACTTCCGTTACCTTATAGGGCAGGCGACCGCGCCAGCGTGAAAATATCCAGCGGTAACCAATAGCACCAAGGGCCATCAAGGCCAGCAGCCCCCAGACAGCATTTCCCCAATGGCCGGGTAAGGTGCGACTGAGCATCAGCGTATGCACCAGGGCAAATACTACCGTGACACCACTTAAGTTGTGCATCCATTTCCAGCGCTGATAATCAGGCTTGCCGAAAAAGGCAAACGTCGGGGCCATAAAGATCATTAAGGCGATAAGTGCCACCCAGCCCCAAAGCACGGCTGACTGTGATGAGAACAGTGTATAAACTGCTGCGTCCATAGAGATCTCCGCAGCGGCAAAAGCGAGTAATAAGGGATGGGTAAGGATCATCAAAAAGCCGGTGGCGCCTAGCTGATGGTGCAGCTTCCACAATTTAGTCAGTCCGCCAAAGGGTTGATCAAATCCCGGTACCCGGCAGCACAGTATGGCGGCCACCAACAATAATGCCATCCCCCAGATGCCGGTCAGACGCCCCAGCACATTCAACAGCGCCCCGGCAGATGAAAAATCTGCAGCGGTGATAAATAACAAGGCTAAAAGGCCGGGCAGAATGGCCAGTGTGAGGGTGAAGGTTTTAAGTTTCGAGGGTATCACTGGTGCTGCCTTAATATTCATAACGATAACTTAGTCCCAACCAGGTCGCCTGATAACGGGGACTTTGCTGGCCTGTTAAAAGCACATTGCTAAGGGTATTCACTGCGACATCATCCAGGGCAAAATCATCGCTGTCGTAGGTCTCACGGATGAGTGTCAGTGCTGCAGATGACGATGCAGATAAATGATAGCGCACAGTCAGATTCGCTGTGTTTAATTGTGTTTTAAGATCCGGCAGCGGTGCGCTTTGCAAGGCGCTGCCATGATGATGAATGATCTCACCGACGGAACGGCTATGGTTAAATGCCAGTGACAGATCCAGGGTTCCTTGTGCCTGCCAGTCAGAAAAGACCGGTCTGATCCCCTGACGTTCCAGGTTAAATCCAAGTGTCTGAAAATTATCGCTGGCACTGACTTGCCAGTTGCGCTGTGGATCGAAAGCTTCAGCGGGGGCAAATCCCCGAAAGGAGCGACCGGATTGCTGATACTGGTAGTTGTCATAGCTGTAAAAGCCGGAAAGTTGCCAGTCCTTATGGCTGATATAACTGATATTTCCGCTAATCGAGTACATTTTTGAGTTGTTGAGACCGAAGTAACCGTCAGGATAGGAATCCTGATTCCAGCTTAGCTGTGCCCCCAGACTCAGTGAGGTCTGAGGATACCAGTCCGCTTGTAACGAGACGCTATCCCGGTCCCGTTCACTCAGGTAGTACTTGCGCAGTAAGGGATGGTTCTCAAACTCTTCGGCTTCTGTGGTGCCGGGAACATGGGTCTGAATCAGTGGCCGGTTGCCAATATAGTCATCGGTGCGCCGCTGCTGGTGAGAATAACTGACTGCCATTGCCAGTGTCTCAAAGTAATGGCTGCGAAAGCCCAGGCGGATGTCATTTTCCCTGGCCCGGGTAATTTCTGAATAATCCCGCCGGGTGTCTGTGTAGTAGTAACCCGCCTGTACCTGTGTTGCTGTCATTAGCCGCCAGTTCGCCTCGATGTTTGCCTTGCCTTTGCTCAGACTGTAAGGCCGATTTAACCTGGCATCTGTAGAGCTCTGCTGATGAGCGGCATCGCCGGAAACCCGTTGATAGGCTGCCACAGGCGTGTGATTGTCTCTGTCACGGTAGTCTAACCTGGCGATCAGATTAAGGCCCGATAAGGGGCGCGAACTCAGGCGAAGATTGAGGTTAGTAGTATCGATCCTGCCATCCAGCGACTCTATGGGAAGGGGAGTATTAACAATCAGCTGGGAGTTCGCGGTATAGGGCGAAAAATGCTGATTCTGAGATTGTCGACCCAGTGCCGCATCAATATAAAGTCGGGTGTAAGGTGTAAAGCGATAACTCCCGTTAACGCGAAACTGATGAGCCTGGTTATCCGGCTCTGTGGCCATCTGATTGGTGCCATCAGGGAAACCCACACGAGCAGCCCACTGAGGATGTTGTCCGAAGGCTGTGGGCCAGATAACTGAGGTCAGGGTATTGTCAAAAAATGAGCCGTGATAGCCAAGTGTCCAGCTTAGTCTGCTGCCAAAATACGCCAGAGAAATACTGGCCTGATGGGTATGATGTTCCACTGGAGCAGCCAGTAATACTGCGCGCACATTGCCGCCGTTAGACCCCGTGGCACCGCCAAGGGCTTTGGTTCCTGTGATACTGTCGCGGCGAAAATCAACATTTACAGCCCAGTTTTCACCCAGGTGCCGCTGATAATCCAGTTCCAGCCAGTGGCGCTTATGCCTGAGGCTGACAGGGTTCAGATGATCAGTAACAGAGCTCATACCCGCGGTGGTATTATCACTAACCTGCCAGTTTTCGGGCAAGCTGAATTCTGCCAGTCGGGTACTGTGAAAAGGGCTAAGCGCATCCTCATAGTTATATCCTGATATCTGACGCCAGTTCAGATTCACTGACTGGTTATCATCCAACTGCCCTTTGAGCATAAAACGTGCAGACGACAGACCAAGGTTATTGGCTTCAATATGCCAGTTATCGGTATCTGAAAATCCCGGCAAGAGCAGGTCAATATTAACAAAGGGTGTGAAACCCCGGTCATTGAAACCATGGGAACTACCAAACTGATAGGCATCCTGGTCAAGATATCCGAGGGTGGTTTCTATATTACCCTGCAAAGATTCAGTGGCTTGCACGCATAAACAACTGCTCAGCCAAAGCAGGAGCAGGCTGGCACAATTTGTAGGAAGCGTTCTGGAGGTACAAAGGGCCATCGGCATGCCTTAGCGGGTCAGACCCGAGCCGGACGGATGGTTGCTGCCGTGTACCTGAGCATGACAATTCATGCAGTCTTTACCCAGTAAATTAGAGGACGCGCCTCTTGGCGGGATGCCCAATCCGCTTTCCTGATTGCTCGGATGAAAGGCGGCCTGATGACATTGCTGACACAGAAACGGCGTACGCGTATTGAGTAACGCATTGTGATTGGAGCCATGGGGCGTATGGCAACTGCTACAGTCTTCGGTTACCGGCGCATGTTCCCATAAAAAGGGACCGCGTTTCTCAGCATGGCAATTCAGGCATTGTTCATTCAGGGTGAAGGCCTTTAATTCGGCAGGTCCCGGTCCACCATGGGGCGAATGACAATCGATGCAGTTCATCTGGCCTGAGCGCAGCGGATGGCTGGAGGGACGCATTATCTGAGCACGCTGGCGCTGATGGCAGTCCATACACTGATTGTTAAGTTGCAAAAACCTTTTCATCGCGCCATCACTCTGGTGAATGGTGTGGCAGCTGGTACAGCCCTGCTGACTAAACTCGTGAGCACTGCCGGCCCAATAATGCCCTGCGGTATCCTGATGACAATCTAAACAAACCCCGTCGCGCTGATGAGCAGGCTGCTCTGAATTAAAAACGATCGCAGGCGGCGGACGTACACCCTCCACCAACTTTAAATGAGCAGCACTTGGGCCATGACAGCTCTGGCAACCCTGCTGATTGGTCGAGAAAGGGGCGTTTTCAGATGAGGATTGTCCATGCACACCGTGCATCACACTCTCGGCTGGATGGTTACTGTCAGCACCATGGCACATCAGACACAGCCTGGGATCGTCTGACATATACTCCTGCTCAGCCTCTGTTGTTTCGCTAGCCATTAAACGGCCGGAGACTAGGGTGAAAGTTATAAACCAGCCTGCCAGCCACAATTTTGATGTGCCCTTGCTGAGTATTTTCATTGATTTCCTGTCAATTGAAGTTCCCCAAAGCATACTAGTACAGAAATTTCTTATCTGTTGGCAAGACGAATTGTTTTTTGAGCTACATCAACTTGAAATGTCTTTGGGGATAGTGGCTATCTATCCGTTGCTATGTAGATTATGTTAAGCAGCTGCTACCTTACCTGGTAGTCAGGATTTCAAAGATAAGAGGATTGCCGTGCAACAGCTTAGATATTTTAGTTTTGCGCTAATGCTGATTTTTATTGCTAACAGCGCAGTTGTGGTAGCAACACCACTGGTCATAACGGCCGAACGCTATCTGGATGTGGTTCAGGGGGAGCTGATTTCACCTGCAGTCATCGTGATTAACAATGGTCTGATTGCTGAGATTAACCCCGGGTATGTTCCTCCAAACAGCCGTCATGTCAGGCTTGAGGGCATGACACTTTTACCAGGTCTGATGGACATGCATAGTCATGTCACCATCGATTTCTTCAGTGACGATCACTGGACGACGGCACCGGTAATGGAAACGCCGGCTGACTGGGCTTTACATGGTGTGACCTTTAGCCGACAAATGCTGGACGCAGGTTTTACCACCATCAGGGATGCCGGTGGCTTTCCCGGTTTTTCCGATATCGCCCTGATGCGGGCTATCGAAAGAGGAGACATAGTTGGGCCAAGAATGTTTCCGGCTGGCCACTACATCTCGATTACCGGTGGGCACTGTGACATCACCGGGTTTGCCCCCGGTATCCAGGAACTGGGCCCGAAACAGGGTATCGCTGATGGTAAGGCCGAACTGTTGAAGGCTATCCGTTATCAGGCAAAACACGGTGTCAGGGTGATTAAGGTCTGTGCGACGGCGGGGGTTTTTTCCAAAGGCGATAGTCCCGGGGCACAACAGTACTCCGATGAGGAATTGCAGATCATTGTTGAGGAAAGTGCCCGCCACGGACTTCGGGTCATGGCCCATGCCCATGGTAGTGAAGGTATCATGGCAGCAGTCAAAGCCGGTGTAGCCTCCATTGAACATGGCTCAATGCTGACGCCGGACATTATTCGGGAAATGAAAGAAAGAGGCACCTATTATGTGCCTACAATACACTTAAATGATCTGCCACTGCCTCCTGAAACACCTAGCTGGACCGTTAAAAAGAATGAATTCCTAAAACCTCATGTGGAAAACAGTTTCAGGCTGGCACTTAAGCATAACCTGAATATTGCTCTGGGGAGCGATGCCGGTGTGATGGAACATAAAGATGCCCGTCTGGAGTTTTACGCTATGGTCAAACGGGGAATGAGTCCTTTACACGCTATTCAGAGCGCCACCATCAATGCAGCAGACTTACTGGGTGTCTCTGACAGAGGGCAAATCAAAGCCGGGATGCTGGCTGATATCGTCGCCGTCAGCGGCAACCCTTTGGAAGATATACGGACACTTGAGGAGGTAAACGTGGTCATTAAAGGCGGTGTCATTATCAACGCTGACAAATAGCCCTTACCAGAAAGCAAAGACCGGCGTGCCAGCAGAGTGGAAATCCCTTAAACTGTTGTCAGATAAAATATCATTGGAATCGTCCCTTGTTCAGTTACCGTCATGCCTTTCATGCTGGCAATCATGCCGATGTGCTCAAACACCTGTGTCAGATGTTGTTGCTGGAAAAACTCTGCAACAAAGATAAGGCCTTTGTGTATATCGACACCCATGCCGGCGCCGGGCTCTATGATTTAACCTCCGAATCGGCACAGAAAACAGCTGAGTATCAGGCAGGTATTGATGCCTTAACCGATGCGGCCTGCCACAATCCTCATATTCGCGCTTATTTGAAATTGGTCGAACAGTATCGAAAGCAAAATCGTTACCCGGGCTCTCCTGAAATTGCCCGAAGGCTGTGCCGGGCACAGGATAGCCTGCAACTGATGGAGTGGCACAATAACGAAGTGCAGCAACTTGCCCTTAATTTCAAGCACCAGAAACGGGTAAAAGTGCACCACCGGGATGGTTTTGAAGGCTTGGTCGCCATTACGCCGCCCAAACCGGCGCGTGGCATGGTCTTGATCGATCCCTCCTATGAACTCGAAACCGATTATCAGGTATTACCCGACACCCTTGCCAAGGCCTACAGACGCTGGCAGACCGGCATTTATGCAATCTGGTATCCTCTTTTAGCTAAAAAGCGGGATCGTAGTCAGGGGATGATTGAGGCCATAGGCAGAGGCCCTTATAGTTCGGTGCTGGATATACAGCTCAGTGTCTTGCCACAGGATGAAGAGTTGGGTATGTACGGCTCGGGAATGCTGATTATCAATCCACCCTGGCAGTTTGACCAGCAAGTGGCGTCATTGCTGCCAGAGCTTACACAGGCGCTCGGGCAGGGTGGTGCAGGTGATTTTAAAGTTAGCTGGTTGGCCCAGCAGGATTAGTATTGATGTCAGTACCAGATTCCCGTCTTAAGCACTTCTATATTCCCGATGAACAGTCTATCTATCTGTTGTCTCATCAGGACGCGCAAAAGCTTAAAGATTGGATCAACTTATGTATAGAACAATTGGAACTGCTGGGTTACAGCAATATTGAGCTGATCGGCAAAGGGGCATTTGGTTTCGCTTTTGCTGGCATCAATGAGCGCAAACAGGAATTGGTATTCAAGTTCTCACGCATTAATTTGCCGCAACATGTGCAGGACAGGCTCGAAGAGGAAGCCTACATGCTGAGCCAGGTGGATCATCCCCAGATTCCTCAATTGGAGGAATTTCAGCGTATTAAAAAGCAGGCTATCCTGGTCATGGAACGGGCGAAGGGGCGGGATTTAGAGCAAGTTTCTTTGCAACAAGGGCCTTTATCTCCCCGCCTAATTGTGAGAATAGCGGTACAACTGGCACAGCTACTTTGGCATCTGCGACAGCATCAACACCAGGGGCAGGGTAAACCCATCGTACACGGTGACATTAAGCCTTCTAACCTGGTCTTTGATGCCGATGGCGAACAAATCGCGCTGATTGATTGGGGTTCCTGCGTGTATGCGCAGGTGGATGCACAGGGCCAATATGTGGGCAGTAATGTGATGGATCTGATGTCCAGCGACCTGCAGCAGACCAATGCCAGATTAGGTGATGTGTATTTTATTGGCGAAGAACAATTAAACGGTGCCCTCTCCAGTCCCCGTTTTGATGAACAGGGTGTGGCCAGTACGCTGTATGCACTGGCATCTGGCCAATCCTGTCGCTTTGGTACTCAGGTTATCACGCCCAACTCATTGGGATTACCTCAGGAGCTGGCGCATACTCTGACGGCCATGCTCAGTGATGATGCCAGAACCCGTCGTGAAGGTGGGGATTACTTTATGAACAATGCCCGATACCTGCAAAACCTGGTGTTTACGGACAACCATAGCCCGGAGCATCAAGCGGTGATTCCTTGCTGGACCCATCAGAGTGACAAACCCATTGATACGGTGGTGTACAGCTCGAGAAAGTCATTTTTGCGTGCCGAATCAGTAGAAGATGAGCTGCGCTATCTTAATGACGAGCAGTTTGAGCGATATTATAAGAACTATATGCAAGGCATGGGACAAACCGAAAAGGCATTTATCTCGGCAGTGAGTCGGCTGGGAAGGTACCCGGTTGTGGGTGGTTTGGCCGTGCGCTGGCATCCGGAGGGGATTTATATTGATTCAAGCCTCAACCTGCACGATCCCAGCATGAAGTATTCCTTTGAGGTGTCGGTAAATAATGTGGTCACACTGGCACGGGCCATACATCGTGTAGGGGTATTCAAAAGTTGTATGTTCAATGCACGGGATACCTTGCATCTGGAGCGTGGTGGTATTCATGAAGCCTTTATACCCGAGCCGGATATGGCTATTCCTTATGAGGTAAGCCGTATTTCCGTTGAGGAAGCACAAAGTCGCATGCATTCCTATTTTGAGGACGGGGATGATCCGGATGAACTGCTCAAACTACCAGAATCCATATTATCGGTGCTCAGTGAGCTGAATGAGATTCATCATACCGGGTGTATTATATTTGAGGCGCTGGAAACCCATTTAAAAGTTCATAGCTATTACACTCTCTTAGATCACAGTAAAGAAGACCGATTCCAGAGCTTGTTAACGCGCCTAATTGTGCATATACCTCAAATTGAAGGGGTAGGAATATCTGGTTTTATGAAATTACCCTATAAAGACACCCGCTTTTTTGAACACATGGCGTGTCTGCCAGACAAATTTTACCCTCGGAATCCACTGGAAGTGAGAACCTGACGTAATGAAAAACTCTGTAAAACTGACTGAATTACTGACATTGGAACGCCTGGAAAAGGGGTTATATCGCGGTTTGAGCTGGGATCTGGGCTTTCGGGCCTTATTTGGTGGCCAGGTAATGGGGCAGGCCCTGGCCGCAGCTCAACGGACGGTAGAAGAGGATCGTACTGCCCATTCAATGCATTGCTATTTCTTATTGCCTGGTGATGCACATCAGCCGGTCGTGTATGACGTGGAATTCATTCGCGATGGTCGCAGTTTTTGTACCCGCAGGGTCAAGGCAATTCAGAACGGCAGAACGATTTTCTATATGACGGCCTCATTTCAGGTGCAGGAGGAAGGGCTGACCCATCAGCATGCCGATATGCCTGATGTGCCGGACCCAGAGAGTCTGGAGCCAGACATTCGATTCTATGAGAACGTGCTGGATAAACTGCCACCGAACATGGTGGAAAAGCTGGCCTATCATCGTCCGGTGGATATGCGCACCGTGCAGGCCATCAATCCTATGAAACCCCAGGTTGCACCGCCGACCCGTAATGTGTGGATGAAAAGTGTCGAAGCACTTGGCGATGACGTGAATATTCATCAAACGACTTTGACCTATGCGTCAGACTATTACTTTTTGGTGACCGCACTGCAACCCCATGGCATGTCTATCATGCATCCTAATATCCGTATGGCTACGATTGATCATGCCATGTGGTTTCATCGTCCTTTCCGGTTTGACGACTGGTTACTTTATTGTATGGAAAGCCCCTTTTCAGGAGGCTCCAGAGGATTTGCCCGAGGCCAGATCTTTAATCGCCAGGGCGAGTTGGTCGCATCAACCATGCAGGAAGGACTTATGCGCAAGGTGGATAAATAATGTTATACGAATTAAATGCTAACAAACCTGAATTACACGATGGCGTCTATATTGCGCCGGGTGCACGCATTATTGGTGAGGTAAAACTCGGCGCACAGTCCTCGGTTTGGTTTAATGCGGTTATTCGTGCGGACAATCATCCGATCCTGATAGGCAAGACGAGCAATGTTCAGGATGGTGCGGTGCTGCATACCGATGAAGGTGTTCCCTTAACCTTGGGAGAGGGCGTGACAGTTGGTCACAAAGCCATGTTGCACGGGTGTGTTATCGGTGATTTTAGTTTAATCGGCATTAATGCGGTGATACTCAACGGCGCGCGTATCGGTAAGCACTGCCTGATTGGGGCCAATGCCCTGATCACCGAAAACATGGAGATTCCCGATCGTAGTCTGGTGGTGGGGAGTCCGGCCAAAGTCATACGTCAGTTAAACGATGAACAGTGCAAAATGCTAGAGGCCTCTGCGAGCCATTATGTGCAAAATGCCGAACGATTCAGTCAGTCACTCAACCCTGTAGAACCTGACTGATCTACGCGGCCCACATACTCAATGTCGCGAGCGGACGGTGTGAAGCGCGAAAAATACATTGCCATAGACAAAAAAAGGCCCAAGAACCCGGGGAGGGTCTTGGGCTTAGGGGAATGGCTCATAAATGAGCCGTGCGCTAACTTTTAAGGCATGGAAAACGGAAAATTCAGATACCGCTGTTTCAGCCGGACTCTAATTGTAGAACAAGCCTGAGTGTTTTTTAAACAAATTTCGAATATAAATATATTCGTTATATAAAACAACAACATATAGATCAATTTCAGGTGATTTCCGGGGCGTAAGGCACAGCTTCTGCAGAGCTTATCCACAAGATTGTCCCAGCTTTTCCCATAGCTTAACAACAGGCATAATAGCCAGCTCTGCGGGCTGCGCAAAAAAGGACATCACATGTAAGTTGGGACAGAAGTGACACCCATTCAGCTTCTGCCGGTCAGAGCAATTCTCTATGCATGATTCCAGTCACTCAGTTTATCTCGCACCAACTCTCTGGGAAGCAGGTTTTTAAGTTTGCTTCCAAGACCTTTTCCTACACCTATCGCCGAACCTTGCCAGGTAAGAATGACTTCGCCTTGTGGCGGTGGCGTTGGCATAAAAAGATCTTTCCCCTGATAAAACGCACGTAACTGAGCGGTATCCAGTGCTAACACTTGTCGGGTCATGTGCCGACCTAAACACAAGGCGCCATCATGAGACAGGCGGTAGCCGGATTTATGCTCAGTGGCCAGTCTTACCCCGATTCGCTGAAAACGAAATTGAGTCAGAAAAGGCGCAATCTGGTCAGGAAATAGCCAGTATTCCCTGTCTCGTACATAGATTTGGGCGGTGTCGTCCAGTTCTGTGCCAAACTGGTCACTAAGATACGTGCAAAATTGCTGGCGTTGCTTACGGGTTGCGGGTACATAGGGCAGTTTTGCTTTTCTGGCGTTGGCAGCAGGCAGATTCAGGCTGCGGACTTTTTTCAGTCTCGCCACGAAGAACCCCTCGGTGTCGTATACCTGGGGCCACACATGAAGGAAGCCCTGCTCAGTAGTGATCTTCTCAGCCCCACTAAAAGCCTGCTCTAGGGGAGAGATTTCCACAGCGTCCTGATAGCGTTCCAGCAAATACTGGCACACGGCCTGATTCTCCTGTTGGTTCAGGGTACAGGTGGAGTAAACCAGATAGCCACCGGGTTTCAGTGCTTTAAAAGCGCTGTCAATCAGGTTTCTCTGTACTGAGCTCAGTGTTGCTATTGATGCTTCAGACCAGTTTCTGAGCGCATCAGGATCTTTTCTGATGGTTCCTTCACCGCCACAAGGTGCATCCAGCAAGACCCCGTCAAAGCTCTCCGGTAGCCACTCCCCGAACACCTCTGCATCAAAATGGCTCAATGCGGTATTGTTAACGCCCAGGCGCTGTATGGCGGCGGCAAGAGTTTTAATCCTGCTGGCGGACAATTCATTGGCTACCAGCAACCCCTTGTTCTGCATCAGTGCAGCGATTTGGGTGGTTTTAGAGCCTGGTGCGGCGGCCATGTCTAGTACCGTTTGCGGTAACGCGTTACCGAATAATATCTCTGCAGGGAGCATGGAGCTGGCCTCCTGAATATAGAACTGGCCAGCCAGATGTTCCGGTGTGCTACCCAGAGGCTGCACGGTTTCCTGCTCCGCTGGACGTTCCACCCAAAAGCCCTGCTGGCACCAGGGAATTGGGCTGAGCTTCCAGCCCCTGGCAGTCATTTTTCTGTAAAAGTCCTCCACCTCAGTAAACAGTGTATTAACCCTGATACTTTTTCGTAAGGGACGCTGACATGTCTGAAGAAAAGTCTCCAGTGAATGATGTGGCGGCAGCTGCGACGCAATGTAATCGATAAAGGCTTGTGGAATATAGGGTGAGGGCATTAGGGTGCGATGGCAAAGTTGAGCATGGGGGCATTATACCGATGTGACAAAATTAAACATCTGAGGCACTTGGTGGCACTGTATTGAGTAGGGTAAACTGCGTTGAGCATAACAACCTCAAGGAAAAAAGATGAAAAAATGGTTAATCGGTGCATTGTTGGTAACCCTGGCTGGCTGTTCAAAAGTGAACATGGAATCTTATGACCAGATTAAGGCTGGCATGTCTTATGCCGAAGTAAAACAGGTATTGGGTGAAGCCGACCGCTGTGAAGAAAAACTGGCCAATACGCAGTGTATCTGGGGCAGTGACGAAAAATATATCAAAGTGAATTTCGTCAGCGATGCGGCAGTCTATTTTGATCACAAAGGACTGATGCCTGAGTAAACACACTTCATGAAGAGATCAGCAACAATTCATCATGGGTTAAGGTAGGGCGCAGGAGAATGACTCCATTGAAAACATTACAACGTCGCTAACCGGGAGAACATAATGAGAGTCTTTTTCACTATCTTAGCGTTGCTGATCTTTAGCACTTCAGTTGCAGCCCAGCCAGTTTCTGATACAACCATACGGGTTGTGGGGCAGGCCAGTGTCAGTAAGGTTCCTGATCTTTTTCATTTCAATTTGTATATAGAGGAACGTGGGCAGGTTATCCGCAAGCTCAACGATAGTCTTACGGACAAGACAGAACGAATTGTCGCCAGTTTGACAGAACAGGGAGTAGAACAGCGGGATATCGCATCCATGCAGGTTCAACTGCAACCCTGGTACGAACATCGTAACGGCATGACCGAGCAAAAGGGATTTGTGTTGTCACGCACGGTCAGCGTTAGTCTGCGAGCATTAAAGTTGTACGATAAAGTGCTCGACGCAGTGTTCAAGTTGGGCGCCACCCGGATGGATGGCTTTGAATATGGCTTTGATGATCCCCGCACACTCTATCTCGGTGCTCTGGAACTGGCGATACAGGACGCTCAGCAGAGGGCTGAGAAGCTCGCCGCAGCGGCCGGTGTAAAAGTGGGTAAGGTGACAAGTATCAACGAAATGTCGCAATACCGTCCGGCGCCGATGATGGCCGAGTCGATGATGAAAGTGCAGCGCGGCGCCAGCATGCCGGGCGAGCAGGACATCAATGCCAGAGTCGAAGTGCAGTTTGAGTTAATTAATTAAAGCAGGATACCTGTTAACCCTGTCGGCAGCGTCAGGGTTTAGGTTATCCGATAATAACAAGTAGCAGTAATCAATATGTCGTTAGAAAAATCACAGTTATACGCGGAAATTGTCCAGCAAGGGCGTGCCCTGATCGAGGGCGAACCGGATTTAATCGCTAATTTGGCAAATTTGAGTGCCTTATTGTGGATGAGATTACCGCAAATTAACTGGGCGGGATTTTATCTCTTTAAAGATGACGAATTGGTGCTGGGCCCATTTCAGGGCAAACCAGCCTGTGTCAGAATTCCTATGGGACGGGGAGTATGCGGCACTGCAGCGAAGCTGGGCAAACCACAACTGGTAGCTGATGTGCATCAGTTTGAAGGTCATATCGCATGTGACAGTGCCTCTAATGCTGAGGTTGTGATTCCCTTCTATTTACAAGGAAATCTGGCGGGTGTGCTGGATATTGATAGTCCGCTGGTTGAACGCTTTGATCAGGAGGATCTGGACGGATTACAGGCCCTGGTTACTGTGCTACAGGAGAGCTTGTCTTGAAGCATATGGTGGATATACATGTGGTACTAGCTACCCCCGCTGACATGGAGTTCTGGGAGGAGCAAGCCGAAGAAGCCAGTGATAAGTTGAATGAGTTTTTGCATTATCTTTATGCCAGAGTGGAAGAAGATATAGATACTCATCAACTGGAATTAATGCTCCAGCATATCTGGGAAAATTGGTATGAGGATCAGTATTTATTGGATATAGAAGAGCATGAGCTGCATGACTGGGTTGACCAACTACTGGCAACTTGGGATGATGAGCACCCTGAAGCACACACAGACCATTAGAACAATTGAATGGATAACCCACAACAGAAGTTTTCAAACAGCAAAGAAGTGATCGCTTTTTTGGCTGACACCTATCCTGCCTGCTTTAGTACTCAGGGTGAGGCGAAGCCCCTTAAAATAGGTATTTTTCAGGATCTTGCTGAGCGCCTGGCGGATGATGAGCGCATCAGTAAGACATTGCTGCGCACCTCCTTACGTCATTACACCAACAGCTGGCGTTATTTACATGCCGTGATCGCGGGTGCACACCGGGTGGATCTTGATGGTAAGGAAGATGCGGTCATTGACGAGGAACATGCTGCCCACGCCAAAGAGCAATTGGCCGCCAGTAAAGAAAAGGCGGCGCAGCGTCGTAAAGAGCAGCGGGAGAAATCTGCAAAAGCCCCTAACGGCGCGAAAAAACCCTCAAAAGCCAGGCACGGTCAGGGCAGTAAGCCAGAAAAAGCGGGAAATCACGTTGCCAAGGGAACTAAAGACGGTTCTGCTAAACCAATAAAAAGACCCCCCCCTGCTAAACTGAGTGAGAGTGATCTGATCGCTGGAACACATGTCACCGTTAAACTTGGGAAAGTGCCTGTCGAAGGCACCATCAGTGAAATAGCTAAGGAAGGGGTTCACGTACAGCTAAGTACCGGTATGGTAGTTAAAGTCCCTGCCGACACGCTGAGGTTAGCTCCTCCTAAGAGGTAACAATATGAATTATGCACTCCGGGTTTCCATTGCAACAGCTATTCTTGCCCTTAGCGGGCAGGCGGTTGCTGTATCAGCTACTGACAGTATTGATGAGTTGCCAGAGCTGCAGCAGGAATCACAGCACGCGGTTGCGTCAAAACGCGTAGCGTCTCTTTTCACCAGAGCACATTACAAAAATGTTGAACTGGATGACCAGATGTCGTCAAAGATTTTTGATCGTTATTTGCAGGGGCTGGATTCAAACAAAAACGTGTTTCTGGCATCCGATGTTGAAAAGCTTGAGAGACACAGAAACAGTTTTGATGATGCGCTGCAGCGAGGAAACCTGGGGCCGGCCTACGAAATGTATCAACTCAATATAAAGCGTCGCGCTGAGCGCTATGAGTATGCATTGACCCTCTTACAGGAGCCTTTTGATTTTGAAAAAGAAGGCGACGCCTTTCACTATGACCGTGAAGACGCGCAATGGCCTGTAGATGAGGCGCAATTAAACGAATTATGGCGTCAGCGCGTAAAGTATGACGCACTAAACCTGAAGCTCGCCGGTAAAGACTGGGAGGGTATTCAGGAGCTATTGGAAAAACGTTACAACAGAGCCATCAAACGGCTGACACAGACCCAGAGCGAGGATGTGTTTCAGGCGGTGATGAACTCCTTTGCCCGCAGTGTTGAGGCACATACCAGTTATCTCTCCCCCCGAAATGCAGAGCGCTTCCAGATGGAGATGGATTTGTCTTTTGAAGGGATCGGTGCGGTCTTGCAGTCGGAAGATGATCATACCGTTATCCGCTCAATCGTGCCCGGTGGTCCGGCCGATTTGTCAAAGCAAATTAAACCAGAAGATAAAATTGTGGGTGTTGCGCAGGATGAAGACGAGTTCGTCGATGTGGTGGGCTGGCGACTGGATGAAGTCGTTGAGCTGATCAAAGGGCCCAAGGGCAGTGTGGTCAGACTCCAGGTTTTAAAAGGTTCGGTAGACAGCGGTGCGCCGTCGGTCGTAAGTCTCACTCGTGACAAAATTAAACTTGAGGACCGTGCCGCTAAATCTGAAGTCTATGTTCCTGATCAAGGTCCAAATATGGGTGAAAAGCTCGGTGTCATTACGATTCCGTCTTTTTACAATAAACTCCATCAGGATGTGCGTACTGAAATCGAAAGCCTGAAAGAGCAGGGCGTACAGGGACTGATTATAGATTTACGTGGAAACGGTGGCGGCTCATTGAGTGAGGCCACCCTGTTATCCGGCTTATTTATCGATAAAGGACCAGTGGTGCAAATCCGCGACGGAGCGGGGCGCATTCGTGAAGAACGAGACACTGATGGTCTGGTATTTTACGAAGGACCACTGACCGTATTGGTGGACAGATACAGTGCCTCTGCGTCAGAGATATTTGCCGCTGCCATGCAGGATTATGGTCGCGCCTTAATCGTGGGCGAGCAAACGTTCGGTAAGGGTACCGTGCAACAACATCGCGGTCTTGGTCGTATTTACGATTTGTATGATAATCCGCTGGGTAGCGTACAGTTTACCATTGCTAAGTTCTACCGGATTAATGGTGGGAGTACTCAGCACAAAGGCGTTGTGCCGGATATCATGTTGCCATCTCCAATCGATCCTCAGGACTGGGGCGAAAGTAAAGAAGAAAATGCGCTGCCCTGGGACAGTATCGTTCGCGCCCATTATACGACCTTCGGTGACACCGCCGATGCGGTGCAGAAAGTGGAAGAAAAGCATAAACAGCGCGTCCAGCAAGATCCTGAATTTGCCTATATTTATGAGGATATTGAAGAGTATCGTCGTAATAAAGAAGAGAAGTTTATTTCTCTTGTAGAGTCTGAGCGCAAGCAGGAAAAAGCCGAGCAGGAGCAAAAAGCTTTGCAACGGGCCAATGAGCGCCTCGCACGTCTTGGTAAGGAGCCGGTTGAAAATCTGGATGACTTACCCGAAGACCTGGAAGAAATTGATCCCTTCCTCAATGAGGCGGCTGCGATTACCTTTGATGTGGTGAGCACAGGCAAGTATGCCATCAAAACGTTGTAATCGTTGAGTCACAGATGTCGGGGCCATGTATCGTTACATGGCCTTGTTTTTATGTGCAGCACAATCCAGTCAGATGTGCGTGAAAAATAACTATCCGTCACAACAGCGTGACAGGAGCAATCAGTCAGGATCGTTCCCGACCTAAAAATAACAAAAAAACAGGGTAAAAAAATGAGTGCAAGAGGAGAGTTTTCTTCCCGATTAGGGTTTGTGCTGGCGGCTGCGGGATCGGCTGTAGGGTTGGGTAATATCTGGGGCTTTCCGACTCAGGTGGCCAGTAACGGAGGCGCAGCATTTGTACTCATGTACATCCTGCTCGCGTTTGTTTTGGCATACCCGGTCTTGATGGCTGAGCTGCTCATTGGCAGAGCCACGCAGTCCAATATGGTGGACGCCCTCGGAAAAATTTCCGGTAGTGTCATAGGTAAGGCCACAGGAATTTGGGGCTGCGTTACGGTTTCCCTGATTCTTGCTTTTTATGCCATTGTGGCGGGTTGGATGATCGCATATGGATTGCAGGCCCTGAGCAGTATTTTTGCTTGGCAAGGGGTGTCTCAATGGCTTACCAGTTTCTCGGATAGCCGCAACCTTATATTTTGTGCGCTATTTGTCTTATTGACAGCACTGATTGTGACCGGCGGAGTCAGTAAGGGTATTGAGAAATGGTCTGTCCGTCTTATGCCCACGTTATTTTTAATTGTGCTGTTGCTGATTGCCTACGTGATGACACTGGATGGTGCGATGCAGGGACTCAAAGTCTATTTGCTTCCGGACTTTTCCAAAGTACTGAACCCAGATCTGCTTATCAGCGCCATGGGACAGGCGTTCTTTTCCATGTCGCTGGGTGTGGGCACGATGCTAGTTTATGGCTCTTATGTCAGTCGCAAAGAAAAACTGCCAAGCCTCGGCGCTTCGGTGGCTCTGGTGGATATAGCCGTTGCGATTCTTGCTGGATTGCTGATTATTCCTGCCATGTATGTCGCTTTACACAACGGTGTAGAGATTTTCTCAGAATCCGGAGAGCTGATCGCAGGGGACACCCTTATCTTCACGGTTTTACCTGCTTTGTTTGATACCATGGGGTCGGCAGGTAACCTGGTGGCCCTTTCCTTTTTTATTCTGATGACGATCGCCGCCGTTACCTCGTCTATTTCCATGCTGGAAGTCCCCGTAGCCTATGTGGTTGAAAGTCGCGGCATGAAGCGAGGACCGGCGGTATGGTTAATCGCCGCTGTGGTGTTTGTCTGCAGTACCGTGATTGCACTTAATTTTGAGTCGTTGTTCGGATTGGTTATCGCGGCAACCACCCAATACAGTCAGCCATTGCTGGGCCTGATGTTATGTATATTTGCGGGGTGGGTGTGGAAGCGCAACGAGATTCTCAAAGAGCTGCGTTACAGTGACGCGGCTGCCGAGCAGGGCTTATTTTGGAAGATCTGGCCCTGGTACGTGCGTTTTGTCTGTCCGGTCATTATTATACTGATGTTCTATCGGTCTTTTTAAGGCCTTGGGTAAGCCCGCTGAACAGAGCGCTAACGGTCTGTGGCGGATCTATAATCGGTCGTGAGAATAACAATAATACTAGGAGCCACTGATGTCTGACCGAAGACAACCCTCAATGCTTGATGCATTGATCCCTATTGCCGTATTGGTTTTGCTTTTAAGCTCTTCGGTGATTCTGTTTGCCGATGACTCGTCTTATGGCCCAAATCAGATCGCTTTATTGCTGGCGATGGGCGTGGCGGCCATTATCGGGCTTAAAAATGGTTATAAATGGCATGAAATAGAAGAAGGGATTGTTCACGGTATCTCATTGTCATTGGGTGCGGTGCTGATTTTATTGTCAGTCGGCGCACTGATTGGCACCTGGTTACTATCAGGGACCGTGCCGATGCTTATCTATTATGGATTGAAACTTCTCGATCCGTCCTTCTTTTATGCCGCCACGTGTATTATTTGCGCCATCGTGGCGATGAGCATAGGCAGCTCCTGGACGACGGCGGCGACAGTTGGTGTGGCGCTGATTGGCGTCGCTAATGGCATGGGCATGTCCGAAGCCGTCACTGCCGGTGCGATTGTTTCTGGTGCTTATTTTGGTGACAAGATCTCACCCTTGTCTGAAACCACCAACCTGGCACCTGCGGTAGCCGGAACCGAATTATTTGAACATATTCGCTATATGCTGTGGACGACGATCCCCAGCTTTGTGCTGGCGGTTTTGCTATTTGTGATAGTCGGCCTCAATGCCTCCGGTCAGGCTTCACTGGAAAAAATTGACAAAATGCAGCGCCTGCTCGAGGCCAATTTTGAACTCAGTCCGGTATTGTTGGTACCGCTGATTGTGTTACTGACGTTGGCTATTCGCAAGGTTCCTGCGTTTCCCACCGTGTCCATTGGTGCGCTGCTCGGCGGATTATGGGCCGTATGGTTTCAGCCTGACGTGGTGCAAAGCCTGGCCCAACAGGGACGTGAAGGCTGGTTGGCGTCAGTGACGGTGGTCTGGACAAGTCTGTTTAACGGGGTCAGCCTGGAGACGGGGAACAGTGATCTGAATGACCTGCTCAGCGGCGGCGGTATGTCGAGTATGCTCAATACCATCTGGCTGATTATTTGTGCCATGTCTTTTGGTGCGGTGGTAGAAAAAACCGGGCTTCTGAAGCGGGTTGTCACCGTGTTTCTGCAAGGGGCGACGACGGCCGGTGGGATGGTCACGCGAACCATGGCCACGTGCCTGGGTACCAATCTGATTACCGCTGACCAGTATATGTCTATTGTCATGCCTGGTCGCATGTACAAAGAAGAATTTGCCAAACGAGGGCTGCACCAGTTAAATCTGTCACGCAGTCTCGAAGATGGAGGGACACTGACGTCACCGCTTATCCCTTGGAATACCTGTGGCGCCTACATGCATAGTGTGCTGATGGTCAGCCCACTGGAGTACATCTTTTTCGCGTTTTTCAATCTTATCAATCCTGTACTGGCGATCATCTATGCTTATCTCGGCATTAAGATTTTACGTATACCTGTACCCTCGTCAGAACCAGCTAAGGCCTGATAGACTGTAAACCGCATACTCAATTCTCGGTGGCCTTAGGGCCACCGCTCATCTGTGCCAGGAGTTGTCATGTCTTCAAATCAGCCAACCGCAATGAAACTTGCCGATTATCAGCCCTGTGCGTTTCGCATCACGGATATCTATCTGGAGTTTGACTTAGCAGACCAGCAAACCCGTGTCACAGCGACAAGCCAGGTGGAGCGGGTGCAGCAGAGCTGCCGGGACCTGCAACTCGACGGTAAGAATCTGACATTGATAGGTGTCTGGGTCGATGGACAAGAAACGGACGTCGCCGTATCTGAGCACGGGATCACCCTCGCTGACGTGCCGGATAGGTTTGAACTTAAGATCGTTACCGATATCAATCCCATTGATAACCATGCGCTGGAGGGGTTGTATAAATCCGGTGGCGCGTTTTGCACACAATGTGAGGCGCAAGGTTTTCGAAGAATCACGTATTTCCTGGATCGTCCTGATGTCATGGCCCGTTATCGCGTCAAGCTGACAGCCGACAAGAAGACCTGTCCTTATTTGCTGGCGAATGGCAATCTGGTGGATAGTGGAGAGACAACAAAGGGGCGCCACTGGGCTGTATGGGAAGATCCCTTTCCCAAACCCTGTTATTTATTTGCACTGGTTGCGGGTGATTTTGATTTGCTGGAAGACAGCTTTACCACGCAATCCGCTAAGGTAGTTAAACTGCAGCTCTTTGTGGATAAAGGTAACAGCGAACGCGGTCATCACGCATTGGCATCACTTAAAAAAGCCATGGCCTGGGATGAGCAGAAGTATGGTCTGGAATATGATCTGGACCGATACATGATTGTCGCTGTGGACTTTTTCAATATGGGCGCGATGGAAAACAAGGGCCTGAACGTTTTCAACAGCAAATATGTACTGGCTGATGCGGCGTCCGCCACAGACCAGGATTATTTTAATATAGAGTCCGTCATCGCCCATGAGTATTTTCACAACTGGACCGGCAACCGCATAACCTGTCGGGACTGGTTCCAGTTGAGCCTGAAAGAAGGGTTAACGGTTTTCAGAGATCAGCAATTCAGCGCAGACATGGCCAGTGATGCTATCGTCAGAATCAATCAGGTAAAAGTGATGCGAGAGCATCAGTTTGCAGAAGACAGTGGACCCATGGCGCACCCCATCCGCCCTGCTGAAGTTGTGGAAATGAATAACTTTTACTCGGTAACTGTCTACGACAAAGGCGCCGAGGTGATTCGTATGCTGCACAGGATATTAGGGGAGGCGGGCTTTAGAAAAGGAATGGATTGTTATATTTCCCGTCATGACGGCCAGGCCGTTACCTGCGATGATTTTGTGCAGGCGATGGCAGATGCCAATCATGCCGATTTGAGTTTGTTCCGGCGTTGGTACAGTCAATCAGGCACCCCCGTAGTGGGACTGACGAGTCACTGGGATAAGGCGAAAAAGACGCTGACTCTGAACATGACGCAATATACGCCGCCGACAGCGGACCAGCCCCATAAACAATCACTGCATATTCCTGTCGGTATAGAAATCATTCCTCTTTCAGGCAAAGGAGAGCGTATCAGTCGGGTCATACCGCTCACGTCAGGCCAGCACAGCGTGACCATAGAAGGCGTGCAGTGTGAATCAGCCATCGCTGCACTGACGGGCTTTTCTGCACCGGCCAGACTGGACTATCAGGCCTCACTGGAAGAGCAGATGGCGGTAGTACTGTATGCCAGTGATCCTGTCGCGCGTTGGGATGCGAGCCAGAAGCTGGTCAGTGATGCGCTATTTGATATGGCAAAGCAGGCTCACGAGCAGACCATACCGAAATACATTGATTCACTGTTCGCCGGTTTGCTCAGACAGGCTTTGTCTGAGCCAGCACTGATAGCAGAAATGCTTGAATTGCCCAGCTTTGAAACACTCTCTCAGCAACGAGAGCAGATAGATGTAGATGGACTTCTGCAGGCCAGGGGGAAATTAAACGCGCACCTAGGCGCTGTGTTTGCACAACAGTGGAGAAGCTTATATGCCTCGCTGTCTAATCCAGGCTATGCCTATGAGCAAGGTCAGGTTGAGCGCCGTCGGCTGGCGGGCGTGACGTTAGGTTATATCGCAGCGGTGAAAGATGATGATACTGCGCAGATGCTGCAGAGCATCTATCAACACAGCGATAATATGACCGATTCACTGGCGGTGTTAAAAGCCTGTCAAACGCAGAACCTGCCCCTGTTTGATACCCTGATGCAGGATTTTGAAAACAAATGGCAGGACGATCCTCTGGTTATGGATAAATGGTTTTCGCTGCACGCCGGGCGACAGCATGAAGCATGCCTCAGCACACTGCAGTTGCTGCTTTGTCATGGCAGATATAACGTTAATAATCCAAACCGGGTCAGATCAGTCATGGGGACCTTTGCATTTTATAATACCGCGGGCTTCCACCGTCGTGATGGTAGCGGCTATCGTTTTTTGACGGACTATCTGCTGGAGCTCGATGGGGTGAATTCGCAGGTGGCAGCAAGGTTGATCACGCCAATGTTACAATACGCTAAACTCGACGAGGACAGGCAGCAGAAAATCCGGTTGCAGTTACTGAGGCTTTTTGAACACAAGAATCTGAGCCGTGACCTGTATGAAAAAGTGCAAAAAGCCTTGTAGCTTCGGAGTCACTGCCTCCACTCCTGTGGATATGAATCGATGAAAACCTATTTTTTTCGTATTCATTTAAATTACGAACAATGCCAGGACTTGTATACGGGCCGCACTACCTATGCTGTGGTTACCGCAGAGTCCGGGCAACGAATTCGCATTCCAGCAAGCAATTTGCGCCCGTTTATTGGTCAATATGGAATACGCGGGCGTTTTCGCTTAATTACTAATCAAAATAACAAGATTCTTTCATTTGAGTCCGTATCCTGATTTTAAAAGCTGGAAAATTCACCAGCAAGCCATTGAATATCATAAGAAAAGCAACTAGGCTCAACTGGTACGATTTGTTCTTGCTAATGGACTAAAATGATGTAATCATTTTGTTAATTGTCCAGCAATGGCGCCGGATACCGAGGCAAAAGCATCTGCAACGGGACACAAAAACACATGGTTGCAGGCTCAGGGGAGAATAAAAAATGAATAACAGGCCGCGCAAATTTAACAAAACACCAATAGCAATTGGCATCGCAGCATTACTTGGAGGAGCTCTGGCTCCTGCTATGGCGGCGAGCTGGGATGTCGGTGATGTGTCAATTAGCTTAGATTCCAATTTCTCGTTCGGTGCAAGTTACCGGATAGAGGAGCGGGATTTCAGTCTGATTGGTAACAGTAATCATCCTAAATTTGACTGGACCGGATATAACGGTACTACCAACTTGGTTTATTCCTCGGCCGATATCTGGGGTCAGAGTGACGGCGCTTATTCCACCAACGGTGACAATGGCAATCTCAACTTTGATCCATGGGAATCCTTTTCAACGCAATTTAAGGGTTCACATGACCTGAGTATCACCTACAAAGACATGGGCTTTTTCGCCCGGGCCATGTATTTCTATGATTTTGAACTCATGGATGGCGATAGAGCATGGAAAAACCCCGTCTCAGCCCAGGCTGGTTTCAACGAGCCTTATGATCCCTGTAGCGACCCGGAAGCCAAAGATGAGCTGTGTCGCGATTTCCGCTTGTTAGATGCGTTTTTCTATTATGATTTTTACATGGGCGATGTACCCGTTTCGTTGCGGATCGGTAATCAGGTGGTCAGCTGGGGGGAAAGTACCTTCATCCAGCATGGTATTAATACCATCAATCCGGTTGACGTATCCCGTGCTCAGGCACCGGGTGCGGAACTCAAGGAAGTCTTTATTCCTGTCGGAATGGTCTACGCTCAGTTTGGCCTGACCACAAACCTGGGTATGTCCATTTACTACCAGTACGAGTGGGAGAAGAGTCGTCTGCCACAAGCAGGGAGCTATTTCGCCACCAATGATTTTGCCGGTGAGGGCGGTCAGGCATCAAACGTACAGTTAGGCTTTACGGGTAATCCGGATATCGATTTGGACTTTTTGCTGATGAGTCTCAATGGGTTGGGTGATGGTCTTCGGGCCGGGGCCGATGCCAGCATGATTTCTCAGGCATATCTGGCGTTTCCAACAAAAGTTGCGGTGCGCGGATACAGCGATGAGGCGCACAACGATGCGGATGACCAGGGACAATACGGTATTAAATTGTCGTATTATTCCGAAGCGCTGAATGATACTGAATTTGGTTTCTATCACATTAATTACCACAGTCAGCGTCCGCTGATTTCCGGTATTGCGTCTGACTTCACCCAGGCAGGTATTGGTGCCGACCTGGCGTACCTTGCAGCAAACCAAATTACAAAAGACAACATCACTAACTTACGTGGCTTTACCAAAGCTGAGTTTGAATACCCTGAAGACATTAAGCTTTACGGCATCAGTTTTAATACCCAGATAGGGGAAACAGCGCTTGCCGGTGAAGTGGCCTATCGACAGGATGAGCCCCTTCAGATTGATGATGTGGAACTGTTGTATGCCGGTATGCCTCAGCAGCTGGCCAATGCGGGGCTGCGTCCAGACCTGGCCGGCATTTCACAACTTGATGATTATCTGGGTTATACAGTAGGACCCGGTGAAACTGCCCCAGGCGCGGTATTCTCAGACACAACACAGATTCAATTGACAGCCACACACTTATTCGGCCCGGTCTTGGGTACAGATAACCTGGTCGTGCTGGGTGAAGTCGGTTATGTTAATGTGCATGATATGCCTGATCCTGAGCTGCTACGTCTGAATGGTCCGGGCACGTCCAGAAGTGGTCCTATACCGGGTAAAGAAGGCCTGCACACCGGTCTGTCAAACGGTCCTGAAACCAATCCGTTTCCGACCGATGATGCCTGGGGTTATCGACTGCTGGCGAAGGCGGATTACAACAACGTGTTCTCTGGCGTCAATATGTCAGTCAGGGCAACATTTGCCCATGACGTAGATGGCATCACACCAGACCCCTTGTTCCTGTTTGTTGAGGACAGAAAGTCTTCCAGTATTTCACTGGACTTTGACTACCTGAGTAAGTGGTCGGCAAGTTTCTCATTGAATTCCTTCTGGGGTGGCGTAGGTACAACGAACTCGCTGTCTGATCGGGACTTCGTATCCTTTAACATCAAATATTCAATCTAGGGAGTAGTAGCAAATGAAAAAGTTAACCCTAGTCGCAACAGCATTAAGTCTGGTGCTGAGCTCAACCTTGGTCCAGGCTAAGGTCTCAGAAGCAGAAGCGGCAAAATTAGGTACAGAACTGACGCCCCTGGGCGGCGAAAAGTCTGCCAATGCGGATGGAAGCATTCCGGCGTGGGACGGTGGTATAACAGAACCGCCAGCGGGTTATTCTGTGGGTGACCATCATCCGGATCCCTATCCTGATGATAAGGTGCTGTTTGAGATCACTGCGGCGAATATGGCAGAACATGCATCGCTGCTTTCTGAAGGGCAGAAGAAGTTATTTGAAACCTATCCTAGTACCTTCAGAATTCCGGTATATGAAACCCGTCGCAGTGCTTCTGCACCTGAGTTTGTCTATGAAGCGACCAAAGAAAATGCAACCAGAGCAGAGTTGGTTAAAGGTGGTAATGGTATAAAGAATGCCGCTATGGGGATCCCTTTCCCTATTCCACAAAACGGCCTGGAAGCGATATGGAACCACATATTGCGCTATCGCGGTGAAGCGATTCAGCGTTACGGTGGCCAGGCTGCGCCTACTGCGGCAGGGGACTACAACATCATTGGTTTCGATGACATCCTGATGATCAAGTATTCTGAGCAGGGCGTGACGCCGGAGAAGCTGGTTGAAGAAAACGTGCTGATGAAGTTCAAGCAGAGTATCACAGAGCCAGCACGGCTTGCTGGTACCGCACTGCTTGTTCATGAAACCATGGATCAGGTACGTGAGCCACGTCAGGCATGGACCTACAACACGGGGCAACGGCGTGTGCGCAAAGCGCCCAATATCGCCTATGATGCGCCGGGCACTGCGGCAGATGGTTTAAGAACCACTGATGATTTTGATATGTTCAATGGCGCACCAGATCGTTACAACTGGACGCTAAAGGGCAAGCAAGAACTGTATGTGCCGTACAATAACTACAAACTACATAGTGACAAAGTCTCTTATAGTGATGTATTGAAGCCCGGTCATATTAATCCTGACCTGACGCGCTATGAAAAACACCGGGTCTGGGTGGTCGAAGCTAACCTGAAAGAAGAATACCGTCATATTTATCAGAAACGGGTCTTCTACATTGATGAGGACAGCTGGCAGATTCTGGTGGCGGATATGTATGACAACCGTAACGAGTTGTATCGTGTGGCCATGGCCTATGCGGTAAACTATTACGAAGTGCCTGCGCTATGGTCTACACTGGATGTGTATCATGATCTGAACTCTCGCCGTTACCTGGCTTTGGGTCTGGATAATGAAACCCAGATGTATGATTTCACTATCGAGCCACAAGACGGTGATTTTACACCTCAGGCCTTGCGCCGTTCAGGTATAAGATAACTGAGATTACCAATCTCTGTATGGGAATGGTATAAAACGGTTGGCAT
This sequence comes from Lacimicrobium sp. SS2-24, assembly GCF_002201535.1. Classification (GTDB taxonomy): domain Bacteria; phylum Pseudomonadota; class Gammaproteobacteria; order Enterobacterales; family Alteromonadaceae; genus Lacimicrobium. The sequence continues at coordinate 229,446 of NZ_NIWW01000001.1, forward strand.
CGCCAGCCGTTTTTGTTTTGGCTCTTCAACTGTGCGAAATTCTATGAAAAAAAACATATTGCCTTTGTTTTCCGCCGTGCTCACGTTCACTGCCAGTGTACTCGCTGACGTGACCCCTCAAGCTTCCTTTCAGGCGCCGCTGGCGTCAAAATCCCTGTTACTGGATATCAGCCGCGTTGGTAATAAACAGCAACTCATCGCCGTGGGAGAGCGCGGCCATGTGCTGATGTCGGAGGACGGCAAGAACTGGCAACAAAAACAGGTACCCATTACGGCAACACTGACCGCGGTTTTTGCGCGCGATGATCACATCTGGGCGGTAGGACATGATGCGGTCATTTTGTACAGCAATGACGGGGGTAATAACTGGCAGATTCAGAATTTCGTTCCGGAGTTACAAAAGCCGCTGATGGACGTCCTCTTTTTTGACGACCAACATGGTATTGCAATCGGTGCCTATGGCCTGTTTTACCGCACCGAAGATGGCGGACAGACATGGAATAAGGAAGCCCACGTTTCGCTGCTCAATGAGATGGATGTGGAGTATCTTGAGTCACTGAAAGAAGAAAATATGGAATTTTATCAGAGTGAGATGGAAGCCATCTTGCCCCATCTTAATCGGGTTTCCGTGGCAGGTGACCGGTTGTTGTTGGCAGGAGAGGCCGGGACCCTGGCCATCAGTGAAGATCAGGGCCGTAATTGGCAGCGTATGGACGTGGATTACTTTGGCTCCTTTTTTGATGTTCAGCAAACCGAAGAAGGGCGAATACTGGCCGCTGGATTACGCGGTAATTTATTCGAATACGCAGATGAGCAGTGGCAGGAAATTGATACCGGTATCAGTTCGACACTCAATTCCATTATCAGTGTGGCGGGTCAGGCACCGCTAATCGTCGCCAATAAAGGCTACTATCTGTGGCTCGAAGATACTCTTCGGGTAGAACAAACTGACGATGAAGAAGCGCTGGTCAGCGGTTTGTCTTTCAATGATAAAGTCCTGGTGGTATCCGAAGCCGGTATTCAAGAACTGCAGAAGTAGAGTGCAATTATGACAAAACTGATAGATTTTTTAGAGTTAGTTATCTTCAGGCACCGGGGCTGGGTTATTGCACTTTTTGCCCTGTTCAGCGGCTATTTATTGTTACAGGCTACCAACCTGCGTTTGGATGCAGCGTTTACCAAAAATATCCCCCTGAATCACACCTATATGAAGAATTACATGAAGCACCAGAAGAACTTTGGTGGGGCAAATAATATTCTGGTATCGGTGTGTGACAGAGACTCTGATATTTTCAATGAGACGTTTTTTAATCGCCTCAAAAACGTTCATGACCAGTTGTTTTTCATACCCGGAGTCGATCGTTCTCAGGTGAAGTCACTGTATAGTGCATCAACCCGGTTTACGGAAGTGGTGGAAGAGGGGTTCTCTGGTGGCCCCGTGATTCCTGCTGATTTCTCCGCTTCTGATCCACGTGGTCTGGAGCTGGTTTCTCAGAATATCAGTAAAGCCGGCATCGTCGGACGTATGGTTTCTGATGATTTCCAATGTGCGATGGTCAGTGCACAGTTGCTTGAATTGGATCCGCAAACCGGCGAACAGCTGGACACTCTGGCCTTTGCAGAAGATCTTGAGCAGCAGTTGCGCGGTAAATTTCAGGACGACGAAATCAGTATTCACATTATTGGCTTCGCCAAAATGGTAGGCGACGTGGCAGATGGAGCTAAAGACGTCTTACTGTTTTTTGCTATCGCCATCGCCATTACCGCCATCATGGTGTACTTCTTTTGTAAGTCGTTACTGCTGACTGTATTGCCGTTGGCCTGTTCTATTATTGCTGTTATCTGGCAGATGGGATTGGTCACACTACTAGGTTTTGGCCTGGATCCCATGTCGATTCTGGTACCGTTTCTGGTCTTTGCTATCGGTGTCAGTCATGGCGTGCAGATGATCAATTCTGTGGGCAAACAGGTGGTCATGGGGCACACGGCGAAGGCCGGCGCTCAGATGGCGTTCAGGACCTTATTGATCCCAGGTGGCGTTGCCTTATTGTCTGATACCGTAGGCTTTATGACGTTGCTGGTAATAGACATCGGCATCATCAGAGAGCTGGCAATAACGGCGAGTTTGGGTGTGGCAGTGATCATTCTGACAAACCTGATTCTGCTACCGGTACTGATGTCTTATGTCAAACTGGGTGATAAATATAAAGCCAAGTTTGCCAATAAAGAGAAACGTTCAGACCATTTCTGGGAAGCGATTTCCAAATGCTCCAGCCCCAATGTAGCGAAAGTCATACTGGTTCTGGTGGCCGTGTTATTTGCCTTTGGCTGGCATCAGTCGAGTAAAATGAAAATAGGTGATCTGCATGCCGGCGCACCGGCGTTGCATGAAGACTCCCGATACAACCAGGATACCTTCCTGATTACCGACAAGTATGCCATCAGCGTAGATTATCTGTCTGTACTTGTGGAAACCACGCCTTCGGCCTGTACATCGCATCAGATTATGAGTGATATCGATGAGTTCCAGTGGAAAATGGAAAATGTGCCGGGCGTTCAATCCACGGTTAGTCTGGCCTCGGTCGCCAAGCTGATTAATGCCGGCTATAACGAGGGCAATCCTAAGTGGCGAATTCTGCCCAGGAACCAGCAAACCATGGTGCAGGCCATTTCCCGCGTGGACACATCATCGGGCCTTTTGAACGGTGATTGCTCAGTGATGCCGGTGATCCTGTTTATGGAGGATCATAAAGCCGAGACCATCAATCGTGTTGTGGATGCGGTGAAAGAATACCGTCAGCAATATGAGCGGGAGGATTTACAGTTCAAACTCGCGTCGGGTCCGGTAGGGGTGATGGCGGCAACAAATGAAGCGGTGCAAGCAGCTCAGAACCCAATGATGGCCTACGTGTTTGGTGCGGTGATTTTGCTGTGCTTACTCAGCTTCCGATCTCTGCGGGCAACATTATCAGTGGTTGTGCCGTTGTACGTCGTTTCGGTATTAGCGCAGGCGCTGATGACCAGGCTTGAAATTGGTCTGACGGTGTCGACGTTACCGGTCATTGCCCTGGGCGTGGGAATTGGTGTGGACTATGGAATTTATATTCTGTCGACCATGAGCCAACAGCTCAAGAATGGTATTCCGGTGCGTCAGGCCTATTTTGATGCACTCAAAGAGCGCGGCAGTGCCGTTCTCTTTACTGGCATTACCCTGGCGATAGGGGTCAGCACCTGGGTCTTCTCGAGCCTTAAATTCCAGATGGATATGGGCATATTGCTGACCTTTATGTTTGTGGTGAACATGCTCGGCGCCATTGTCGTATTGCCTGCTTTGGCATCGGTGTTCTGGTACAAACAGAATAGTGATAAAAAAGTGCGAAAATAATTTACATTTTTTTTATGCAACAGAGCCCGGCGAAGCTAACGACTTTGTCCGGGCTTTTGCTTTTTTGTAATTGGTTGGATCCTGCATAATTAAAGCTTTTAGCAGCCTTTATCTATAAATTCTGCACAGTTTGCTGAAAAGTTACTTAACCCCTTACAGCCCATTAAAGGTTATTTTTATCCTGGCTCCGTGCATATCTATTTTTAGCGGCTTTTTTTCCCTTGTCTGGGGCCTTTCAAAGGCCGCAGTAATCAGCGAGAATATGCTCAAAATCTAGAGAACTCAGTTCTTTAGCTGCTGATGTCACCAAGCCGGTACGCTTAGCTTAAATGCAACAGCAGTGTTTTAACGCCAAGGTACTCTGAACCTGTCACATAATAACTGGCACAGCAAACAACCCTGTTGCCTGTGTCGTGAAATCGATGGATAGGACGCTTTGGTATACAATTTGCCCTACAAAGTCTGCATAACAAGGTAGAAAAATGACGGTTGATAACCAGCACTCTGTACTTCTGGATAATGTTTACACATTAATTCGCAAGAAAGTGGATAAATCGCAGGCGCAACTGGTGGAGCAGTTTGCCAGAATTCTTTTTAAAAATATTTCCCGTGATGATTTGGAAAACCGCGTCGATAGCGACCTTTATGGCGCCAGCCTGAGTTTGTGGAACGAGTTTTCTGACTACCATGACAGCGAACCTTTTATCCGTGTGTTTAATCCGGAAATTGGCAAGCACGGATGGCAGTCATCGCATACCATCATAGAGATTATCACTGAAGATATGCCCTTTCTGGTTGATTCAGTGCGTATGGCCATCAACCGTCTGAGTATTACGGCTCATCTGCTTCTGCACAGCCCCATAGCGGTAAAACGCGATAAACAGCATCGCGTAGAAAGCCTGTTAGACAGCAAGCAGGAAGGTCACGGCAAGCAGACCATTTTCCTGATTGAGATTGACCGTCAGACCAGCAAAAAAGCACTACAAGAGATTGAAAAAGAGTTGCACTCTGTACTGGATGAAGTGCAGTTAGCCGTATCCGACTGGATGCCAATGAAAGCGCAGCTCAAGGACATTATTGCTAATTATGACAAGCAACCCTGTCCTGCGGGAGAAGAAGCACAAAAGCAGACCCACGCTTTCTTGCGCTGGATCAGCAATGAAAACTTCACCCTGATGGGGTATCGCCATTATCAGGCGAAAGCGATTGAAGGTGATTACCGCTGGATCGCAGACAATGATTCCAGTCTGGGACTGATGAAAAACTCTGTGAGCAACAGAGAGCGGCTACTTTCTAAGCTACCGGTTTCCGCACAACAGGAAACCCTCAGTGATAATCCGTTGATTCTGACGAAAACCAATTCGAAATCACGGGTTCATCGCCCAGCCTATATGGACTATATAGGTATTAAGGAGTTTGATAAGCAGGGCAATGTGGTGGGTGAGCACCGCTTTATCGGTTTGTATTCTTCCGCCTTTTACAATGCCGGTGCATATGAAGTGCCTGTGCTCAAAGATAAAATTGCGCGCATGAGCAATAACTCCGGATTCGATAAGTCTTCTCATGCGTACAAAGCGTTTTTGAATATTCTGGAAACCTATCCCCGTGATGAACTGATTCAGGCCAATGAATCTGAGTTGGGTAAAATTGCGCTGGGTATTTTTCAGATGCAGGAGCGAGGCATATCGCGCCTGTTTATGCGTCGCGATGTATTCGGTCGCTTCTATTCCTGTATGGTGTTTGTGCCCAGAGAGCGCTACAACACCCAATTGCGTAAAGAAACACAGGCCTTACTGCAGAAATCCTTTAACAGTAATCAGGACGTAGAATTTACCACCTATTTTTCTGAATCTGTTTATGCCCGTACCCATTACATCGTCAGGGTGAAGAATAACAATGTGGAAATCAATGTGAAGGAAATTGAGAAAAATATCATTGAACTGAGCAAACGCTGGGAAGATAAACTCAGCAGTGCCCTGAGAAGCACCTATGGTGAAGCCCGTGGCAAGCAATTAGATGAAAAATATCTGAGCGCCTTTCCCCGCAGTTACAAAGAACACAATCTGCCTACCACGACGGTAGTGGATATTGAAAAAATTGAGAGTCTGACCGATACCCACACGCTGGATATGTTGTTCTATCGGCCGCAGGAAGAGTCGGCTGACAGTGAGGCAGTGAAACTGAAACTGTTCCATCGTAATCAGCCTATTCATCTGTCCGCTGTGCTCCCGATGCTTGAGCACTTTGGTTTGCGGGTGATTGACGAGAGTCCATATCAGGTCAAGGCCAGTGATGGCAGCGTAAACTGGATCATGGATTTTTCCATGTTACACACGGCCAGCAATAAAATGAGCCTTGAGCAGGCCCAGGAGCTGTTCCAGGACGCGTTCTCCAAGGTTTGGTATCAGCAACTCGAGGATGATGCGTTCAACCGGTTGGTTCTTGGAGCCGGTTTACCTGGCAGAAAAGTAACCATTCTGCGGGCCTATGCGAAATACATGCGCCAGACGGGCAGTTCCTTCAGTAAAAACTACATCGCGCGAACGCTGGATGCCTATCCGGGGATCGCGACCTTGCTGGTCAACCTGTTTGAACAACGTTTTGACCCAAAAGTTAAGCGGTCTGAGAAGAAAGAAGAGGCCCTACTGGCCAAGGTTAAGGAAAGTCTGGACAACGTTTCAAATCTTGATGATGACCGGATTATCCGTCGTTATCTGGATATGATCATGGCCACACTCAGAACCAACTTCTACCAGTTGGATGAACAAGGTAATGACAAGTCCTATATTTCCTTCAAATTGCTCCCTGAGCTGATCCCGGAAATGCCATTGCCGCTACCCAAGTTCGAAATTTTTGTGTATTCGCCAAGAGTTGAAGGGGTGCACTTGCGCGGCGGTAAAGTCGCCCGTGGTGGTCTGCGCTGGTCTGACCGACAAGAAGATTTCCGTACCGAAGTGTTGGGGCTGGTGAAGGCGCAACAGGTAAAAAATACGGTGATTGTGCCGGTGGGCGCCAAAGGCGGATTTGTATGTAAAAACCTGCCAGTTGGTGAGGGACGCCAGGCGATCTTTGAAGAGGGCAAGGCCTGTTACAAGATTTTCATTCGTTCTTTGCTCGATATTACCGACAACATTGTTCAGGGCGAAGTGGTGCACCCGAAAGACGTGGCAAGACTGGATGAGGATGACCCCTATCTGGTTGTTGCTGCGGACAAAGGTACGGCAACCTTTTCTGACATTGCCAATGGCATTGCTGAGGAATACAACTTCTGGCTGGGGGATGCATTTGCCTCAGGTGGCAGTGTGGGCTACGACCATAAAGGTATGGGAATTACGGCCCGTGGTGCGTGGGAATCCGTTAAGCGCCATTTCCTGGAAATGGGCATCAACTGTCAGACCACAGATTTCACCTGTGTGGGTATCGGTGATATGGCGGGCGATGTGTTCGGTAACGGCATGTTGTTATCCAAACATATCCGTCTGGTTGCCGCCTTTAACCACATGCATATTTTCTTCGACCCCAACCCGGATGCCGCCAGTACTTATAAAGAGCGTGAGCGTTTATTTAAAGATCCGTCTTTGAACTGGGCCGATTATGACACGTCACTGATTTCTAAAGGCGGTGGTGTGTTCTCGCGCGCGGATAAATCCATCAAACTTTCTCCTGAAATGAAGAAGTGGCTGGGTACCAAGCAACTGACCATGACGCCTAACGAGCTGATTAAAAACATCCTGCAAATGGAAGTGGATCTGCTCTGGAACGGCGGTATCGGCACCTACATGAAGGGCTCAAAAGAAACCCATGCCGATGTGGGGGATCGCGCCAATGATGACTTGCGTGTCAACGGTAAGCAGGTTAAAGCCAAAGTCATCGGTGAGGGTGGCAACTTAGGTTTCACTCAGTTAGGCCGTATTGAATATTGTGCGAATGGCGGGCGCATGAACACCGACTTTATTGATAACGTGGGTGGCGTGGACTGTTCGGATAATGAAGTGAACATCAAGATCCTGCTCAATACGCTGGTGCAGGACGGAGAGTTAACCATCAAGCAGCGCAATAAGCTGCTCTATGATATGACCGATGACGTAGCACAGATAGTGCTTCAGGATTGTAAGCGTCAGACTCAGTCAATTTCCATTGATGAGTTAGGTGGTGGTGACAGGCTTAAAGAGCAACTGCGATTTATCCATGGTCTGGAGCGCGAGGGTAATCTGAATCGCGAACTGGAATTTATTCCATCCGATGATGAATTGTCAGAGCGCCAGGCGTCTGCAAAAGGCCTGACTCGTCCGGAAATGTCGGTGTTGCTGGCATATGGCAAAATGGGTCTGAAAGAGAAGCTGAATATTCCTGAGGTGACGGATAATCCCTATCACGCTAAGTTGCTGATCAGCGCCTTTCCGAAACCCTTGCAGGAACGGTTTGCCGAGCAGATGACTCAGCATCCACTTAGGGCAGAGATCATTGCCACTAAGCTGACCAATAACATGCTCAATGATATGGGACTGAACTTTGCGTTCCGCCTTCAGGAAGAGACTGGTGCCAGCATCTCAGAAGTGGTTAATGCCTACTCGGTGGTGAAGGGTATTTTCGGTATGGAGCGCCTGTGGCGTGATATTGAAAAACTCGAAGATAAAATCAGCAGTGAACTGGTACTGAGCATGCTCGATGATATGCGCCGCACCTTACGTCGTGCTTCACGCTGGTATCTTCGTCATGGCAACAAATCTCTGGCCATTGACGAGGCTGTTGAATCATACCGTGACACCTTTGCGGATCTGAGCAAAAACCTGCAGCATTATCTGGTGGAAGAGGAGTATCAGGAGCTTGAATCCAAAGCGCTGAAACTGACTAAGGGCGGTGTTCCCGATGATATCGCGTATCAGGTGGGCAGTCTGAGTAACTTGTTCTCCTGTCTTGATTTGGCGCAGATTGCCAGGAACGAGAACAAACCGGTTTCCCTGGTGGCGAGCCTTTATTACCGTTTGGGTAATAAGCTGCAACTGCACTGGTTCCTGGATCAAATCAACCGTCAGTCTGTCAGCAATCATTGGCAGGCTCTGGCAAGGGCCTCTTACCGTGAAGAATTGGACTGGCAGCAACGGGCGATTACCTCGGTGTTGTTGAAGTTCGAACCGGATAACAAAGATGCTCAGGCCATCCTGGATAACTGGATGGAAGCACATAAAGTGCTGCTGGAGCGCTGGTACCATATGATGTCTGAATTCAAGACCAGTACCACACATGAATTTGCAAAATTCTCGGTGGCCTTAAGAGAGCTTATGTTGCTTAGTCTGAATTGCGCCTAAGCATCGATTGAGATTTTGTATATAATGCCCCGGTTTTACCGGGGTTTTTTTTATCCGTAAGAGCCCACTACGCGGTATTGTTTATTTTTCGGCGAGGAGCCAGTGCCCATGTATGCCTTTTTCAGAGATCTGTTGTTTAGCCTGGACGCGGAGCGTTCCCATGATCTGAGTATGGGATTTTTAAAACACAGTCAACACACCTTATTTAAGGGCATCTATTCACAGAAGTTGCCACCTAAACCCGTTCAGCTTCTGGGCATGAACTTTCCTAATCCTGTGGGACTGGCCGCAGGCTTAGACAAAAATGGAGAGTGCATTGACGCGTTTGCTGCCATGGGCTTTGGTTTTATCGAAATCGGTACCGTGACACCGCGCCCTCAGCCGGGCAATGATAAACCCCGGTTGTTTCGCCTGCCTCAGTCACAAGCCATTATCAATCGTATGGGCTTCAATAACAAAGGTGTGGATTATCTGGTTGAGCAGGTGAAACAGGCCGAGTATCAGGGCGTGTTGGGTATCAATATTGGCAAAAATAAAACCACGCCGGAAGAAAACGCGCTGGATGATTATGTCGCCTGTTTGCACAAAGTCTATGCCCATGCCAGTTATATCACCATCAATATTTCTTCACCGAATACGCCAGGACTGCGCAATCTGCAGTATGGCGAAGCGCTGGATTCGTTGCTACGTGGACTGAAATTACAACAACAACAGTTAGCCCAGCGGCATGGTAAGTACGTGCCTATCCTGGTGAAGATAGCGCCGGATCTCAGCGATGAAGAATTAGAGGATATCGCGCGTTCTCTCATGCAAAGCGGCATGGATGGTGTCATTGCCACGAATACCACCCTGAGCCGTGAAAAAGTGCAAGGACAAGAGCATGCCGAGGAGAGTGGGGGACTCAGTGGTGAACCACTGACGGATCAGAGCCAGGCGATCGTGATCAAGCTTAAATCGGCTCTGCAAGGCAGCATGCCCATTATTGGTGTCGGTGGCATCCATTCAGCCGAGACGGCCAAAGCGAGGTTAGAGGCGGGATCGGATTTGATCCAGATATACTCCTCATTGATCTATCAGGGGCCTAAGTTGATCGCAAAGATCCTCAAAGGCTTATAAAGATCTTGCTGCGATCCTGACTGACTATCAAAAAAAATTATTAATGATAATAAGTGCTTAGGTGTATCGTCAGGATAAATAAGAACAAGCGCAGGAGGCTCATCATGTTGCAACCCGATACAGACTGGCAATGGTTTTACGATACGCAACACGGGTGTTTATCGCTGTCTATGGGTGAGATGCAGTTTACTACGCCATACACGTACAAAGCGCTGAATCGGGCACCGGTCAATCCGGCGCCTTTTGACTTGCAGGATTTAGAACATTATGCCGATGTCGCTAATGAACTGGAGCAATGCAGTCTGTCCTACAGCGCCGCTCAGCGAACACAGATAGCGCTGAATACCTGTGCTGCGCTGCGTTATCATAAGCCGCTCATGCCCAAAAGCTGGTTTTTCAATCGCGTCGCACAATCCGGCCATTTTCATCGTCTTGCCTACTTAAGTACCTCTGCAGCAGAGGTCAGAGTATGGGTGGTGGAAGACAAGCAGAGTAGTTGTTTGTGCATGCTGTTGGATCCACAGCTTGAGCTTCAGCCAGGCAAAACACTGAAACAATTTGAACTGATTCGGGTGACTCCGGACTGTCTGTTACCCTGCATGGAAACGTCTTTTCAGCTTAAACGCGCCTGAAAAACTGCCTAAAGCCGTCACGGAACCATGGGTATACATGGATTGGTGCTGGCATTTCCCTTATAATCCCCGCCTTTGAAATTTAACGGCCAGTCTATGCACGCTTTTCTGATAACCACATCCAAGGGGCTGGATGATCTGCTGATGCAGGAGATCGCAACGCTGTGCCCCGAACTCAGCCTAAAATCCAAGCCTGGGCAGGTGTTGTTTGAAGGAGAGTTAGAGGATGCCTACCGGATTTGTTTGTGGTCCAGGCTGGCCAATCGGGTTCTGTTGTGCCTGGCAGAGGGCGACGTTAACGATGCAGAACAGTTGTATCAGATAGCGAGTAGTGTCAACTGGTCCTTGCAAATGGACGTGACGCAACAATTTGTGGTGGATTTTATCGGAACCAACCGGGCTATCAACAACAGCCAGTTCGGGGCCGTTAAAGTTAAAGATGCCATTGTTGACCAGTTTCAGGAACTCTATGAACGTCGCCCCAATGTAAGTAAAGACAACCCGCATCTGCGTATCCAGTGCCGCTTGTGGCGCCAGCATCTGGGCATCTATTTGGACCTCAGTGGACACAGTTTACATCAGCGCCATTATCGTCTTAAAGCAGGGGATGCGCCGGTTAAAGAGCATATCGCTGCGGCCATGCTGTATCGCAGTGGTTGGGCTAATGACAGCGCCAAGACATTGGCCGACCCGATGTGTGGAGCCGGCACGGTAGCGATCGAGGCCGCATTGATTGCAAGCAATGTTGCGCCGGGCTTGTCTCGCCAACAGTGGGGTTTTAGTCACTGGAAAAAACACCAACCAGCGCTTTGGCAAAGCTTGTTGGACGAAGCGGAATCACAACAGCGCCCTTGTAGTTGTGCCATTTTTGCAAATGATATTGATCGCAACATGGTGACGCTGGCTAAACAGAATGCGTCGGCCGCAGGTGTTGCCCATGACATCATCTTTTCCAACCAAGATGCGCTGAGCTGGCGTTGCGATACACAGCAGCCAGGCTACATCGTATCAAATCCACCCTACGGCGAGAGGCTTGGTGAGCTGACTCAGTTGCTCGGGTTGTTTGCCCAGTGGGGGCTGCACCTGAAACAAGATTTCAAGGGCTGGAAACTCTCATTGCTCACGTCTAACCGTGATTTACTGCGTCAGATGAAATTGATGGCTGCCAAGGCATATCAGTTATACAACGGTAAGCTCGCCTGTCAGTTAGTGAATTTTCAGTTGGATGAACAAAACTGCGAGATTCGCGAGCAGGCCCCGCCGGGTAGTGACTTTGCAAACAGGCTGAAGAAGAACCTGCATCGGTTGAAAGGGTGGCTGAAACAGTTAGATAGCAATTGCTATCGTATCTACGATGCGGATTTACCAGAATATAATCTGGCCATCGATATCTACGCTGACTGGGTTGTGGTGCAGGAGTATGCGGCACCTAAAGACATACCCGAAAGCAAAACCCGCAAGCGTCTTATGGATGCGCTGATGCAGCTTCCTTCGGTACTGGATATTGATAATGAAAAGGTGGTGCTGAAGGTTCGTCAGCAGCAAAAAGGCAAAGAACAGTATCAGAAGCTGGCAACCGAAAAAGAGTATATGCAGGTGTGGGAAAACGGTGCCCGATATTGGGTCAATCTCAAAGATTACCTGGATACCGGCCTGTTTCTCGACCATCGCACTACTCGCGAAATGGTCAAAAAAAGAAGCAAAAACAAAGATGTATTGAACCTTTTTGCGTACACCGGGACGGTATCTGTGCAAGCCGCGTTGGGTGGCGCTAAATCAGTGACCACGGTGGATATGTCCAAAACCTATCTGGAATGGGCGAAGCGTAATTTTGAATTAAACAAACTGAATAACGTTTATCAGTTCCGTTTTTTACAGGAAGACTGTCTGAAGTGGTTGCAGGAGCATCAGGGGCAGTACGATCTTATTTTCATCGATCCACCTTCCTTTTCAAACTCCAAACGGATGCAGGATACCTGGGATGTGCAGCGTGACCATGTTGCATTATTAGACGATGCTAAACGTTGTCTCAAAAAGGGTGGAGAGATCCTGTTCTCAAATAATCTGCGCTCGTTTAAGCTCGATGAACAGGGGCTAAGGGAAAAGGGATTAATCGCAGAAAATATCAGTAACCAAACCTTACCGGAAGATTTTAAGCGTAATCCTAAGATTCATCATTGCTGGGTGCTACGTCATGCAGACTAGTGTCACGCTGTTCAGCACCGAGGGCTGTCACTTATGTGAGCAGGCCAAAGAGATGGTTGAGAAGATCGCTCCGCACATCTCCATGACGGTTAAGGACATTGCTTATGATGATGAGCTCTACGAGCAATATCGTTACCACATTCCGGTGCTAAAAACGGCATCCGGGGCAGAGTTGAACTGGCCCTTTGAACCCGCAACACTGAAAGAGTTTTTGTCTTGAGTTTATTGCAGCTGAAAAACGCACAACTGGCTTTCGGCCATCATGCTTTATTGGATCACGTGGAGCTTGTCATCCAGCCTCAGGAGAGGGTGTGTCTGGTAGGAAGAAACGGGTGTGGCAAGTCGACACTGTTGAAAGTGATAGAGGGCAGCCTGCAACTTGATGATGGTCAACGTATTACCGCAGCAGAAACTGTCATAGCCCGACTCGAACAGGATCCCCCGCAGTCTCTGCAACAAAGCATCTTTGATTATGTGGCAGAAGGGCTGGCTGAATCGGGCGAGTTACTCAAGGCCTGGTTTGCCATCACCGCTAAAGTGGCCAATGAGCCCACTGAGCAAAATCTTAAACGCATGGAGAGCCTGCAGACGGAGCTGGACCATTTGAACGCGTGGCAGTTTGAACAGCGTATCACACAGGTCCTGACGCAACTGGAACTGGACGGTGAACAATCGTTGTCGTCCCTGTCGGGTGGCTGGCGACGCAAAGCCGCACTGGCCCGGGCACTGGTAACGGCACCAGATATTTTACTGCTTGATGAGCCGACCAACCACCTTGATGTACAAAGTATTCAGTGGCTGGAAAAAGTGCTGGCAGAATTCAACGGTACCGTGGTGTTTGTAAGCCATGACCGGGCATTTATTCGCAATATTGCAAGTCGCATCGTGGATTTGGATCGCGGGCAGCTGACAAGCTACCCGGGGAACTACCAGCAGTATTTAGATAAAAAAGCGGCGGATCTGGCTGTTGAGCAAAGTCACAATGCCCTGTTTGATAAAAAACTCTCGGAAGAGGAGCGTTGGATCCGTCAGGGAATCAAAGCTCGGCGTACACGCAATGAAGGGCGGGTCAGGGCACTTAAGGCCCTGCGTCAGGAGCGCGCGCAACGACGTCAGGTACAAGGTACCGCCAAGGTAAGTCTGGCCGATAGTCAGTCATCCGGGAAGCTGGTCTTTGAAGCGAGTGACTTGCGTTATCATATCGAGGGCAAGCCCATTGTAGAAAACCTTGATTTCACGCTCATCAGAGGTGATAAGTTGGCGCTAATTGGGGCCAACGGTTGTGGTAAGAGTACGCTAATCAGGTTGTTATTGGGACAATTACAGCCGGATTCTGGTAGTGTCCGCCAGGGTACTAATATTGAGCTGGCTTACTTCGACCAGCACCGAATAGCATTGGATCAGAATGCCAGCGTAGTAGATGCTGTTGCTGAGGGGAAAAAAGAGCTGACCATAAATGGTCGTACCCGTCATGTGATCAGTTATCTACAGGATTATCTGTTTGCACCCGATCGGGTTCAGGCTCCGGTCAGTTCACTCTCAGGGGGTGAACGAAATCGCCTGCTGCTGGCTAAGTTACTGGCCAAGCCCAGTAATCTTTTGATTCTCGATGAACCGACCAATGATCTGGATGTAGAGACCCTTGAGCTCCTTGAGGAAACCCTGAGTCAGTACCCTGGCACCGTGATTTTGGTCAGTCATGACCGGGAATTTGTCGATAATGTGGTCACCTCCAGCCTGTATTTTGAAGGTGAGGGCAAGGTTCGTGAGTTTGTTGGTGGCTATACGGAGATAAAACAGTGGTACGGGCAACAAAATAATACCGTACGAACGGAAACTAATCGCAAAGCGCAAAGTCCAACGGCCAGAACTGCGCCGGCCAAGGGGCAGAAGCTTTCGTACAAATTTCAGCTTGAGCTTGAACAGTTGCCACAGAAGATAGAACAACTTGAGCAACAGATTGAGACATGGGAAAAGCAAATTAATGACCCGGATTTTTTTAATCAGGATCCGGAACAAACCTCCAGCCAGCTGGAAAAGCTTGCTAAAGCGCATAAAGAACTTGAGCAAGCCTATGACAGATGGGAAGAATTAGATAGCATGTCACAGGCCTGATGGCCCTGGAGACCAATAGTGCTTGCAGTAACACAGGATAACAGATGATAAAAACAAGATTTTACCCCTTATCGACATTAGCACTGGCCTGTTTCAGTCTCGGCGCGAGTGCCGCCAGCTACGAGATAATCGAACTGGATGCAGCCTCCAAAGGGGTTGCCAGCTTCGCTGCTGCTGCCGGAGCACAGGGGCAGGCAGGCGTGCTGGTGCAAACACCGTTCAATCCGCCTATCGATGTCAGTTTACTGAATCTGGATGACAATGAAGCCCTGCGCACGCAATTGAATGATCCTGACGCGGTAGAGGCCGGGCAGATCAGTGAAGAAGATTTAGTCGTTATATACCGTTTTTTAATCGGCAGTGTGCCCAATAATCCCTTGTACCAAAAGTTGGGCAGCATACAAAGCTACCTGACTGACGCCAATGGCAGTGAAGAAGTGACAGGCTTTGATGTAACAGATGCCGATATAGGGGGGCTGAGTCGCAGTGTGGATACCTTTGTTACCGATATCAATGGTACCGGTGACGTGGCCGGTTATGGCAGTGCACCTTTTACAAAGTATCCCTGGGTGAATGAGAATGACGAAGCCCTGACCTATGTTGCCAGAGATTTTGAAACACGGGCGTTTGTGCAGATTAATGGACAAACCGTTCCGCTGGTGCCGGAAGATACCTCCCTGGGAGGATACAGTCGGGCCAATGCGCTGACCGACAATTACCTTGTTGCAGGCGAGATAAGCACCGAAGCCAATGAAATTCTGCTGGATGCACTGGATAATTGTAATGACGAAGATACTCGGGGCGATGTTCCCATCGAGGTCTGTTTTAACAATATCGCCAATGGACTGGAGTCTAACTATAGCCGCACCTTAGATCGCTTCTACCAGATACGCGCCAGTGTCTGGCAACTGGATGCCAGCGGCAGCATTGTAGATCAGACTCAGTACGGTATCAGCTATCAGCCGGAAGAAGATGATACGGGCGTCTATGCCAGCCGCGCCGCTGACGTTAATGAACAGGGCATTGCGGTAGGGCAAAGCAGCCATCTCAACCCGTTCCGTGATTCTGTGGTAAGAAATTATGCGGCGGTCTTTGCTGATGGTGAGGTAAAGGCATTTGCTGATCAGGAAGACTACTCTATTTCGACGTTAAACCGGTCTAATACCCTCAGTGCGGCAACTGCGATTAATAATAACAACGTGGCCGTCGGCTATGCGGTGAAGACCATCAATGGTTTCGATCGTACGAAGTTTTTCACTTATGACATCGACAGTGAGGAGCTCGTGTTTCCGGATGACTTTTTCCCCGGCTCTGCAAGTATAGCCAGAGACATTAACGATCAAGGGATGGTGGTCGGTGAAGGTGAAGTCGATACCGTGATCGGCGGTTCTACCCGACGTCGCCACGCCTTTTTGTACGACCTGAATGATCAGAGTTTTACCGATTTAAACGATGTGGTGGCATGTGACTCGCCTTACACTCTGGTACAGGCCCACAGTATTAATGAACGCGGTGAAATCGTCGCTGTGGCCACTGTGAGCGGCGTACGCAAAGACATTACCGGCGAGCCTGTTCTGGATGATGCCGGAAATCAAATTGCTGAGGAAACGGTCGTCACGGTTAAGCTTGCTCCTATTCCGGGTGGTTCAGTGGAGGAATGTGATAACGCAGAAGATAAGCAGGAACGCCAAGGAGCCGGAATCAGCTGGTTATTACTTCCTTTAATGCTGCTGGGCTTCAGACGGTTTTTATCCCGCTAGGTGTGTCACCCTGGTTGGGCTGTTCAATCTGATTGACAGCTGTCACTACCCTCCAAGAAAAAAGCCCCTGTTTTCAGGGGCTTTTTCTTTTTCCTGGAGTTATCCAATTGATTTAAAATCATATTCCATAAAGCGCGTTTTATGACAAATTTATTACAAAATAATGTAAGGAAAATGTCAGAACAATTCAGTGACTTAATAAAAGTCAATCACTACCTGTAAACGACTGCATTGAACCATTTGTTGAGATCCTCTATCACATATATGTGGTCGCAACGATCACACCATTAAACTCTACGGATGAGGTATCTAAATGAAAAGACAGAAAAGAGATAAACTTTCCCGTGCTCATGCTAAAGGCTATCAGGCCGGCATATCTGGTCGTTCAAAAGACATTTGCCCATATCAGACAATGGATAGCCGTTCTCAGTGGTTAGGTGGGTGGCGAGCCGCCCAGGAAGATCGAAGTATTGGGTTAGTGAATCGCTAGTCCGTCATCTCGTACGAAAAAAAAGCCCCCACGGGGCTTTTTTAATGTCTGTTAGCGGCATATCCTGCCTCAGAAATTACTGGTGTCCTGGAACAGTCCTACCTTGAGGTCTTTTGCCTCATAGATTTTTCTGCCGTCGACTTCAACAATTCCATCAGCCATTCCCATAAACAGCTTGCGCTTAATCACACGCTTCATGTGAATTTTATAGGTGACTTTTTTAGCGGTTGGTAGAATCTGGCCCGTGAATTTCACTTCACCCACCCCTAAAGCACGTCCTTTTCCAGGACCTTCGCACCAGCCCAGGAAAAAACCAACCAATTGCCACATTGCATCCAACCCCAAACAACCGGGCATGACGGGATCACCGGGGAAATGGCAGTCGAAGAACCACAAATCCGGTGAAATATCCAACTCAGCCACGATATGACCTTTGTCGTAATCGCCACCTTGCTCTGAAATGGTGACGATTCTGTCCATCATTAACATATTGGGCGCGGGGAGCTGACTGTTGCCTGGACCGAATAATTCACCGCGGCTACAGGCCAACAAATCTTCCCGGGAAAAGCTAGATTGTTTGAGTGTCATATTTCACTTATGGTTGAGGATGATTGAGCGCCTTAATTTAGCGAACACTCGTGCGCCAAACAACTCTGAACAGTGATATTTTTTTGTTCAGTATCAACAGAATAAAACACCAAGTCCGGTGAGAGTGATAATATTCACGCAAACACAGGCAAAGATGTTCGGTCTCAGATGAAAAACACCAATGTGAATGCAGAAAAACAACGACGCTTCCGTGAAAGGCAAAAGGAAAAGGGACGTAAAGAAGTCCGGGGCTATGTGAACCCTAAAGCGATGCAGTGCTATCAGGAATTGGCCGAAAAAAGCGGCTGGACAGACAGTGAACTACTTAGCAATGCGTTACGCGTAACCTATGCCGCCTACCGCTGCGGACAAATTAAGCTGTTAAATGAATGGCTTAAAAAGCACGACTACTAATAGGTAACAGCAGGATGGCTATGATTACGCCTGAGTGGCAGAAGGTTCTTGCTCATGCGCTTCAAACTCACTCATGCTCCTACTGACTTCTCGCAGTCGACGCACAAAGCGCAAGCCATTGCTCAGCCCGTTAAGGCACTGCTCTAAGCGGGTCAAATCTAATTTTTTCTCGACACTGGTACGTATCATTGTCAGCCTGAGTTGCTGATACTCCTGATTCAGTTGCTGCCAGACTGACTCATCCTGTTCCCCTGTATCCTGAACCACATGCTGGAGTTTCTCTAACCACTGCGTGACCGCGGGAAGATAAGCATAGATTTGTGGATCGTCATGATATGTTGTTGAAAATTCTGTGTAGGACTGTATGGCTGTAGACAATCCATGCAGGGTAGCCAGTGCGGTTTCGAACTCTGCACTCTGTGCCTCAGTGAGCGTATTGCGACTGGCTTTTCCGACGAACTCTTTTGCCAGCTTTATCTTCAGGGATGCTTCGTTAATAGTGCTCAGCGAAGCGGGGGTAATGACGCCAAAAGATTTCACATGATCATGGAGGTGTCGGGTTTGTTTGTATAAGGCGTTAAGCGCAAGTTCCGGTACCGATGCGATATTGCTGTCCAGTTCACTATGACGATATTTGTTGCTCCTGAAACAGGTTAACAACCATTTTGATAGCAATGGCTCAATGGGTAGCATCAGCAATACGCCCAAAACATTAAAACCGCTATGGAAAATTGCCAGCATGAGCGGCAGAGACGCTGAATCCGCATCGATATGATTTCGTACCAGCCACAATAAGAGTGGCAGAATAAGCAGTGCGACAGCGCCCGTTAACAGGTTAAACAGAATGTGTGCCAGTACCAGTCGTTTTGCGCTACTGGAAGCGCCAAATGCAGAAATGACAGCTGTAGACGTGGTGCCGACATTCGCCCCTATGACGGCCGCAGCAGCCATGTCCAGCTGTGCCATGCCGGTGGCACTGGCGGTTAAAATGATCGCCAGAGATGCACTGGAAGACTGAGTTAAAATGGTTAAAACAATGCCAAGGAATAGTCCCATTAACACCGGGCTGCTTATGACAGTACTGAGGTTTTCCGGTCCTATATGAATGCCAGAGAAACTTTGCTGCAGTGAGGCGATGCCCATGAACAGCAACCCAAAACCCGCCAGGGCCATACCCAGCGACTGGCCTCTGACCCTTGGCGAAAACACTTTTAGCAGGGCACCTACGCCAATCAGGGGGAGGGTAATGGCGCTGATATCCAGTTTAAAACCCACCAGGGTCACCAGCCAGGCCGTTAGGGTGGTTCCTACGTTACTGCCGAAGATGACCCAGACCGACTGAGAGAAGGTCATCAATCCCGCATTGATAAAACCGATGGTGGCGACCGTCACCGCACTGGATGATTGCACGATGCCGGTTACCAGTACGCCGGCTAAAAATCCTTTGCGCCGGTTAGAGATCCATTTTCCCAGAAGGTGCTCAAGGGCCTTACCGCCCGCCACTTTGAGCCCTTCTGTCATCAGCCACATGCCCAACAGAAAAAGGCCCAGGGCACCGAGTATTTGCATCCACATGATATTGTCTCGTTAAAACACCAGACTATGGTTTCGTGCCGGAATGCTGACCCGCAGCTGTTGCTCTTTATACAGACGATCAGCAAGTGCCTGCTGAGCTTTTGGTTCGCCATGCACCAATACCACCTCGGGCACTGGTTTAAAGTGGCTAATCCACCGTACGAGTCCTGATTGGCCCGCGTGGGCAGAGAAACCGCCCAGTGTTTCGATTTGCGACTTGACTACATACTGCTCGCCGAAAAGCTTGATGTGTTTCGCGCCGTCTACCAGTATTCTGCCCAGCGTTCCTCTGGCCTGGAAGCCGACGAATATGAGGGTGTTATGGGGATTCCAGATACGTTGTTTAAAGTGGTGGCGAATTCTTCCACCGGTGCACATACCGCTTCCGGCGATAATAATGGCGCCATTTTTTATTTTATTGATGGCCATAGAATCTTCCGGTGTGACAGATAAAAACAGGTTAGGTAAAAAATCCTCCAGCGGCGCTTTGTGTGATGCATCAAGATGACGAGTGTCTTCTTTGGATAGCAACTCCAGCCACTTTTCATAGATTCTCGTCACCTCAATTGCCATGGGGCTGTCGAGAAAAATCTGCCAGTTATCGAGCTTATTCTGTTGGCGCAAGCACCCCAGATGAAACAGAATTTCTTGTGTGCGGCCAACGGCAAAAGAGGGGATCATGACATTGCCGCCACGCTTCCAGGTTTCCTTGAGTATTTGCTCCAGTTGCACCAGTGTATCTTCTTCAGTGCGGTGCTCCCGGTCTCCATAGGTACTCTCCATCAGAACCAGATCCGCTTTGGTGGGAGAGCTGGGATCGTTCATCAACACCGCATCCCGTTTACCAAGATCACCGCTGAAGACCAGCGTCTTCTCTTTACCTCGCTCTGTAAAGGTCAGTTCAACAATTGAGGAACCCAGTATGTGCCCTGCATCATGCAGACGAAGCGTTACCGCAGCAGAACAAATGAGCCTTTTTTCACAGTAGTCTAAGCCATCACAAAGTTCGAAAACCCGTTCCACATCTTCCATGGTGTACTCAGGCTCACGAACAGGCTTACCCTGGCGTTTACGCTTAAGGTTGTCACGCTCCAGATCTCTTTCATACAGTCCAGCAGCGTCTTTCAACATGACGGTCAACAAATCGGCCGTGGCCTTGGTGCAATATATTGGCCCTGAAAATCCCTGGTGAACCAGTTTGGGCAGCATGCCACAATGATCAAGGTGACCATGGGACAATACCAGCGCATCAATAGTCTCCGGATTAAACGCAAAGTGTTCCTCTTCGAGACGACTGATTAAATCACCGCCCTGATGCATTCCGCAATCCAGCAATATTTTCCCGAAACACTCAGATTCCAGCAGGTGGCAACTGCCGGTGACTTCCTGCGCCGCACCTAAAAAGGTTACTGTAGCCATACTCTCTATTCCTTTTATCCGCTTGCTGTTAGCTTAGCCATATTGTGATGTTACGCCAGATGTATCTGGCCTGTGTTGATATAGATCAGCGATTGGAACGACGGACAATGACGCAGAGGTTCTAATTAAAGTAGACTAGTGATGAAATGAGTAAAGGCGGTAAGCTATTGAAAAAAAATGGCCTTTTAAGGAATTTCCGGGCGCTATTGGGGATAACCCTAGCCGGTTTAGCGGCAGCGCGATGCTGGGCGGTCAGTTATGATCTGCCCGGTGTTGACAGCGATCTGATTGGTAAAAATATTGAAGTGGTTGTCCAGAAGGGGCAAACACTGGCGGATATCGCAGACCAATATTCTCTTGGATTTAACGAGCTGGTGCTGGCTAATCCGGGCGTAGATCCCTGGTTACCCAAGCCAGGTAGTCAGATTCTGTTACCGATGCAGCGGATATTGCCAGACATTCGTCATGGGGTGGTGATCAATCTGGCTGAGTTCAGGTTGTACTATTTTCCCCCAAAGCAGAGCAAGGTGATCACTTATCCTGTTGGTATAGGCCGTCAGGGGTGGGAGACGCCAGTGACGCAGACCCGGGTGACAGGTAAAAATAAAGATCCATGGTGGCGGGTTCCTGAGAGTGTCAGGGCTGAGCATCGCAAACAGGGCAGGGAACTGCCGGAGCTGGTGAGACCTGGCAAAGATAACCCTCTTGGCGGATATGCCATTAACCTGGATTTACCCGGCTATTTGTTACACGGCACCAATAAGGCGTTTGGTGTGGGCACCCGCATCAGCCATGGTTGTATCCGTCTGAGAAATGACGACATTGCAAACTTGTACCAGCAGCTGCCGGAAGGCACCCCGGTAACGATTATTGACCAACCGGTAAAAACAGGCTGGCATAAAGAAAAATTGATGCTGCAGGTTTATCCGCCGCTGGCAACACCTCAGTGGAATAATCTGACCCCTGTGACATCAGCGGTAGTTAAAGCAAGTCAGTCGCACGACAACGTAAAAATAGACTGGAAAATATTACTGACAACGGCAAAAAAACAACAAGGACTTGTGCAACAGGTGTCTGATAATTGAAGAATAAATTGCACACTGGCGAGATTTGACTAGGTTTAATGGGGCCAATACCGTTAATTTAATGAACAAGGAGGCAATATGAAAAAACACCTTATAACGATGATATCTCTTGCTGCAGTGATGAGTCTGGGGGGGTGCGCATCGAATAACAGCGATGCACTGCAGGCTCAGGTTGATCAACTGCAAAGTGAAATGAATCGCCTGAAAAGCAAAGTTAGCGAGAATGGTACAGCGGTAAAGGCCGCGCAGCGACAGGCTGATATGGCAACGAGTGAGGCAAAAAAAGCGCAACAAATGGCCAGTGATAATGATGAGCGTGCCAAGCGTATGTTTGAACGTTGCTGCAATAAATGATTGTTACCTTCAAAACAAAGGCATACAGCAACATCACCTTGTTTGGTGATGTTGCTGTGCAGTTGCTTAAAATGATGGGACAAACAGGGAAAGTCCCCGGTGCCATTAAAGACGAGGATGTCATATTGGCTCATGACCGTCTCAAAAGAGCCCTTGCAACCCTGCCCGAGAACGAGGAAACAGATAACCCATCCGATGACTCAGACGCAGAAGACCAGGATGATGAGGAGCAGGAGAGCCCCGTAAGTCTGCGAAATCGTGCTAAACCCTTGTTGGCGTTGTTGGCCAGTGCGGCAAAGGACAACGTTCATGTCAGTTGGGAGGCAGGCGGATAAGTTAGGCGGTGATGTTAATTCAACGCCTAAAGTCGCCTGCTCCTCTTACTGATATTTTACTCAGTTGTCACTCGCGCTAGGATATTCGCACCATATCTGCTTTTATGAGTAAGCTATCAACACCCGATTGAATAGACACCGAAAGTTAAAATGCTTAGTTAGGCGCATCAGTCATCCAATGCTGGTGTGTATAGTGATACTGCTTGTTTCTCAGGTGAGTAGGGCGGCAGAACCCCTGAGGATCGCAGTTAATCACATTGAAGGGATGTTGGAAGAGCATAACAACGAAGCCCCCTACACCGAGATTCTGACCCATTTGCAGCAAGGTACATCTGGCTCGGTAAGCTATTTCTATTATCCGGGCAGCCGGGCCTCTAAGGCTTTTAATGAGCATGAAGTGGACTGCCTTTTTCCCAGTAGCTTAGGTGTTCACAACGAAAAAAGCCGGCTGATAGAAAGCCTTGCATTCAATACGGCGAAAGCGTACTTCATTGGTTATGAAGAATACCGCACAGAATCCTTGCTGTTACCACGACAGCGTCCGGTGATGATTGCGTATCGCCGGGGTAACACCTTCGGAGGGCGTATTGAGGAACTGGTACACCAGGCACTGGTTGAGGTAAACAGTGACAGTCAGGCCAAATTGCTGTTGGATAAGGGAAGAGTCGATGTGATGTTAGTTTATCTGCCTGATGCGATGCATCTGATTAATCAACAAAAGACTCCTGCCTTGATCTACACCGACGCATCCCACTTTTATTCTCAGAATGACAGCATGCTGTGCCATGACTCTCAGGGGGCCAGTCGCTTTATCACGACTATCAACGAAAGACTGGCTAAAATGCAGGATAGCGGCGCGCTCAAGCGTATTCTTAGTAAGGCTTATATTCAGCCCTGAACAACCGATACAAGGGCAACCTGTGTTCTGTTTTGTTAAACCCAACTCACGCGTTGTAAAAGTATCTGATTGACTCAATCCTCAACCACATAAAACAAACAGTCCGATTTGGCGATATCCGCATTGGTGGTAATCATAAAGAGCTTGAGCGGGCATTTTGTCATCAGTTGATTTCTCTCTACCCGAAACCAGCGTGTGAGCAGGTTAGCATCACCATCTAAACTCAGTGCATTCAGATTGTTATTGTTGATCCACCCCAAAGCCGTGCCTTCAGGGGTCTCGCCAAAGTTGTATTTTTCAATGTCTTTATGTAGGGTCACCGCTTTGTCGGCGAGGGGAACATCGGCATAGGCGATATCACAACCCTCTGATAACTCAACCCGACGAGGCATCTTAAGCTGCTCTACATGTTGTTTTGAAACAAACACATCCTTGGCACTGAGGAATGAAATAAGCCCGTTGTAAGCGACTCTGTCAGCCACTTCATCCTGGGCTCCACCGGCCTCTACTGTAATGATGGGCCCGCCCAACTCCTGTTCCATAATCGCGCCGAGGCGGATCGGGGTAAGGATCATACGATGACTAAAATGAGAGGCCAGAGCCAGGTGTTGTTCGGTAGCCTGGGTACTGACACAAAACGCCGGGCCACTCCCCGAGGTGTTATGCATATCAACCACTGCCTGCGGTGAAAATCCGCGGATTTGCGCTTCGATCGCCTGTGCAAGTTGGTGTTGTAAGTCTTTGATATCCTTCCCGAAGCAGCGATTTAAGTCGGCTTGACCTGGCAGCATGCGATGACTGAAAAGCGGCTCGGTTTTGGCTGCGGCTACTGAGGCTATAATGAATTTTGTCTCAACTTCAGGAATAAAATCCTCATTGAGCAAACGGTGTAAGGCCTTGAGCCCGGAGGGCTCATTGCCATGCAGAAGCGTAACGATGATCCTGCACTGAGAACGATTCTTTCCCGGTATATGAAACACGCAGGGGCCGGGAAGATAATGCAGAAAACGGCTGAGGGTTTTACCTTTTGCCAGCTCAAATGGCGGATGAAGATGCTGTAAGTGTATTCCACTCATTTTGCCAGCTCCCAATTTGCTACCGGCTCGCCGCTGGTAGAAAAGTGCATGTAGTCCTCAAGCATTCGACTCAGTGCTTGCTGTTGATCTCCTTTACCCAAATAGCTATCTAGCCGGTTCAGTTGCCAACTCGCTCCGGTTACACCGTGACTCAGACGTTTTTCAACGACGCTCAGAAGACTGTCTATTTCGCTCCTGGATACCTCAAGATGCTCCAGTCCTTTAGCCGCCTCTGGCAGTAATTGGCCAATAATCTCAGTCACCCGACTTTCTCGCAATCCGTGCTGGTTGTCTAAAGGCCATAATATACTGGCATCCAGCCCATGTTGTGCGGCGCGATAGAAGTTAAATTCAGCGTAAGGGAAGGGGACTTTAGGTAGTAGCTGGGGCATGTGTTCTGCCAGCGCCACCGTTAAACCTATAGCCAGTGCAGCATTGGCCATCATATCGATAACAGAGGGGCCTGCCGGTAAATAGCGGTATTCAATGCGTAAATGGCCTCCCTTTTTATGTTCAAAGACCGGTCGGTTCCATGACCAGACTGTACCATGATGCAGGCAGAGTTCAGCAAAAGGGGTATTATCTTCGCTGATGTAGGGCATAAGCGGGCAGTGTAGCGCAACGTTCTCCGCAAACAGTTCCCAGGCACCTTGGCGCACCCAGCCGTGGCCAAAGCTGACTCTCGAGGGTTGTCGCCATCGCGTCAGCCCTGGGTGGCGGGAGTCGATAGACTGTTTAAACAGTGCAATGCGGGTTTCCTGCCATAGCCTTTGTCCCAGAAAAGTGGGTGAGTTCCCTGATATGGCCAGTACCAGCGAGGTGGCCAGCTGGGCGGCGTTGAAATAGCGTGCAAAATCCGCAGCAGAAACTTTCAGATGAACCTGAAAAGAGGTATTGGCACCTTCCAGGGTCACTTCATCACAGCTCATCTTCAGCGAGTCCTGGCCATTAATATCAACCACAAAGGGTTCGCCTTTAAGGGCACTGAGTTCATTGGTCAGTGCGCGATAACGGGCACGGTCTGTCATATAGTCGCGCTGTAGATGGGTGCTGTTTAAGGTTGGCAGGATGCCAATTGTCGCAATTTTTGCATCCATGCTCGCCGCTTGCTGACGCAATGTTTTAAGAATCGGTAATAATTCAGCTTCCATTGCACTGAAGGGTTTACCCTGAGCCGTGACCGGCGACAGATTGATCTCCAGATTAAAGCGATTCAGTTCTTCGGTGAGTAACGGATGCGCCATGGAGGTAAGAAGCTCTTCATTGTACGGGGCGGGCAATCCATTTTTGTCTGTGATGTAGAGCTCGAGTTCCGCACCGATACTGGCTGGTCCATCAGAGAATCCTGGCTGCTCAATAACCGTTTTAAGCTCATCAAGTTGCTGCTGCAGACGTTTACGGTACTCAGTGTGTTCGGCTGGTGTAAAGTGATCTTTATTAAGTGCTTGTCCCATAAGCGCCATTTTGAATTGGTTTACTATTACTATAGGCTAATTGTCATATCTTGACCTAAAACGAATCTGATTAAGTCTGTGTTTTTTGTAAAGATTTTTGCTTTTTGAGCAGGAAAGTGGGGGAGGTCTCCGAGCTGCAAGAAGAGTAAACGAGAAGCCCAACTCAATCACCTTATGCTTTATCGTTTTGACCCCAAAGGTGGTAGTTAGCTGAACAGAATCAGTTTATAGTTCAAGCCTGTCTAGATGCCCTAAACCCGCTGATGCAAGGCGCTAAAGTGTTTAAGTATCCCGTTCTTATTCTGGCCAACGTCGCCTTCTGGTTTACCTACCTGTTACTGGAACATATCAGCCACCTGCTGTATGGGAAAAACCACTGGCAGGGAAGCGTTTTTGTATCCCTCTTTATGATAATGGCGACCACTCTTTTGGCGTGGTTCCATCATAAACTCAGAAATCATTCTGTTGTCATCAGATACTCGGTACTGCTGGTTTGGAGCGCAGTAACCCTTATTATCTGGAACAATCTGGCCATAGTGCTGCATGGGCACTTGAGTATTGAGGCGCTGTTCAGTGCGCCAATGCTGGATTTGCTCTCGGGTAGCGCCTACCGGGTGTTATTGATTCTGTGTTGGGCAGGGCTCTTTGCCTTAGGTTATGTATATCTGGAAAAACAATCCCAAAAACGCGATGCGGAGAAGGCTATTCACACCGCAAAAGACGCTCAGTTGCAGCTGTTGATGTCACAGTTAAACCCTCACTTTCTGTTTAACGTGCTTAACTCTCTGGATGTTGCCATATTGGAAAAAAATACAGAATCGGCCCATGCCATGCTGGTGAAGCTTAGCCAATTTTTGCGCACCACCTTAGATAACCAATTTGACACCAAAATACCACTTGAGCAGGAGCTAAAACTCCTGGGCCACTTTGTCGAGATAGAACAGCAGCGTGGTAAAGATCTTCTGAATATTAACTATCACATTCAAAATCAGGCGAAGTCAGCCTTTCTACCACCACTGATACTGCAGCCTCTTGCAGAGAATGCGATAAAGTTTAGCCGGCAACTGATGGCCGACTGTGATATCGATTTACGTGCCAGTGTCGAAGCTGGCAGGCTTTGCGTGGAAATTACCAATCCTTACCGAGAAAGCCAGGGGGATCAAATACACGGAACCCAAACCGGACTCAAGAATGTTACAGAACGATTAGCGTTACTTTATGGTGATGACGCCCAGATAACTTCTCGGACTGAGAATGCCCGCTTTACGGTCAGGATCTGCCTGCCTTATGAGGTAGCAGCATGACGGTGAATTGCTGGATTATTGATGATGAGCCTGCTGCGCACAAAGGCATATTGTTGGCGTTACAAAAGCACCGTGACTTTGAGGTGATATACCAGGGGCACAGTGCCGATGACCCACAGCTCAAACAGCTGGCGACACCCGATCTGGTGTTTCTCGATATAGAAATGCCTACGGGCACTGGCTTTCAATTGCTCAGCCTTTGGGAGCATCAGATCCCTCAGATCGTATTTATTACAGCTTATCATCAGTATGCGGTTGAGGCCTTTGATCATAACGCACTGGACTATCTGCTTAAGCCAATTGAGCAGGCTCGTTTTGATGTGATGATCGAAAAAGTTCGTCAGCGAATCAATGAAAAGTCACTGGTGTCTAAGCGCTCTGCCGTTGAAGCCCTCTACACACAATTGAAGCAACAGGCTTCCCCCATGGGGCTGAGCATTAAAACCAGTGAGGGACTGTTTTACGTCAGGCAGAAGCAGATTATCTACATAGAAGCGGTGGCTGATCACCTTGCGTATCATTTTGAAAATAAGACCCTGTTATCTAGAGACTCCTTCAAGCGGTTAAGTCTGGATCTGGATCCTGACTTTTTTTTTCGCTGTCATAAATCCTATATCGTAAATACTGCTCACGTTTTGCGAGTAGAAAAAGGTCGTTATGGCGATGCCATACTGACGATGAGTCAGGGCGACAAGGTTAAAATGAGTCGTCGCTATAAAGACCTGTTGAAACACCTGCAAAAACACGGCATTAAAGCGTAGCCGCTCAGCGTAGATTTCTAGCCGCTTATTTAATCTAGGTAGGTTTGCATTGGGCTGGATGTCAATGTGCCCTCACGACCATCCATGAGGATTACTTTGCTATGCCATCAACTAAACTATACCGGTTCACACACAGGCTTTTTAATCGCCTCATCTCATGCTTCATATTGACTTCAATAAGCGTTATTTCATTGCAGGTCTCTGCTGATAACTCACAAAGTGAAGACATTGGAGCCATAGAGTCTCAGATCATCAATAAAGTGATTGCCGCTTATGGCGGTGATGCGCTGATCAATGCGGCCGCCCTCAAAATCACTGACTATAACAAGGGGCCCTGGCCCGGGGAGAGTGAAATACCGGGTGTACCTGAAATTTGGCGAATCAATGAAGAGCTTACCATTGATTATTCGACCAAGCGTAAGAGCCTGTTATCTTACCGTGTTCCCCGTACCACCATTGATTTGGAAAAATGGATCCATGATGGAACAACCACCATCATGTATGACATTTTGCATAACAAGTACTCAGTAGAAAACTGGGCAGACTTCCATCGATTGGGTGCCAGTGTTGAGCGCAGCAGTGATACCTTGCAGGCCAGACGATTGCATTACGATGTCAAAGAAGCGGACTATCTCGGCGATGAGTATTACCGTGGAATACCACACCAGAAACTAGCGGTAACGCTTAAATCAGGCGCTCAGTTCACCTATTTTGTTGATAAAGAGACCGGAGTGATTCGCAAGATACGCAGAGAACACCCCAATATCGACCTGTTGTACATCTTCGCCAACCACCAGAAGGTCGATGACTTGCTGTTTGCTGCGGATTTAAATTTCTTTGTTGATGGAAACTTGCGACTGACTTCAGTCAAACGAGCCCTGGAGACAAACCCTGATCTTGAACTCGCTTTTGAGGGCTTCAAAGACTATACC
Organism: Lacimicrobium sp. SS2-24; assembly: GCF_002201535.1. Lineage (GTDB taxonomy): Bacteria > Pseudomonadota > Gammaproteobacteria > Enterobacterales > Alteromonadaceae > Lacimicrobium. The sequence continues at coordinate 258,653 of NZ_NIWW01000001.1, forward strand.
CCCTGGGGCGAGACCATTGACCGCTCTATGCTACGCGCCGAAAAGTTAGCCGATGGGGTGTACCAGGCCGGTAAAGGGCGCTCCATGACGGTTTTTATCGAACAATCGGGCCATTTTACCGCCGTTGGCTCTGCAGATGCGTTAAGTGAAAATTTCGCCGCCATTGCAGCCTTCACTGACATCAACAAGCCCATCAACGAATTTATTGTGACGCATCACCATAATGCCAACCTCAGAGGCTTAGAACAGGCACTCGAGCTGGGCGCTAAGCTGGTTGTGGCTGCTTCACATAAACCCAGTATCATGGCCTCATTATCCGGCAATTGGTCTGATGACGATGTGATTGAGATAACTGATCGCCATGCATATTCTCTGGGCAACATTGAGCTTTATGATATTGCCACAGCCCATGCACAGCACTACCTGCTTGTGTATTTACCAGCAGCCAGGATGGTGATCGCTGAAGATCACTATGTTACTGATTTAAAAACTGCCAAACCGAGGGTCTATCATGACATGGTCCGTTTTGCCCGGGCTCTGGATGCATTAGCTCTGGATGTTCAATCCCTTATCGATATCAGGGGCTGGAGAAAATTTAGCCTTGATGAATTCAAAGCCTGGACTCAGAGTTTTGAAATAAAAGGCTGCCCCAAAAACATGCATATTTGCGCCAACGGCTGATGAAGTAGGGGACTCAGTCCCCTGTAAATCAGTGGGCTTGCTGTTGTTGCATATTTATTGTGCAAATGGCTTCACAGATTCTTCACAGCAATGTTGTCTTACTAGGGTTCCTGTCATCCAGAAAAAGATAATGAACATGAAATTGCATGCTAAAACGATCAAGTTAAATACTGTGGGTCCGGCTAACTTTCGCTCACACCGCTTACACAATGAGGACAGGCGGCTGCTGGTCATGCCGCGCCGGCGTTCTTTATTTGGCGAATACTTTATGCTGGCAGGACTGGGTTTTATGGGGGGATTTTCATCCTGCTGTTAATTGATGAGCAAATCAGCGCAAGACCTTTTACCATCATTATGCTGGTTCTCGGAACCTTATACATTGTCCTGAAAAAGCTGTTTAAAAGATGCTACAACCAAGTGATTTTTGATAAAGACAAAAATCTCATTTTCAGTACCTACCAGAAAAATGTCTCTGTGCCGATGACTGACATTATTGATGTGGGGATAAAGAAACGGCGTATATACGGCGGATTACACGATGAGCATTCGGGTGCCTACAGGGCTTATGACATTCAGCTTAGGGATAAAAACGGACAGCGCTATTCGGTGCTCAGCCATGCAGGATTTAACGATGTTGAGACCATGGCTATTCAGATTGCACAGTTTTTAAAGGTGGATCTGGTGATACACGATAGTTAAATCTAATCGCGTATGAGTTCGGTGCGAGTTTGACACATGGTTGAGTGATATTTGAAAAACGGTCGTGCACATTTACTACGACTTATTGCCAGACATGATCCCAAATTATGAAACCACACTGAATGCGGATTTCTTTAAGCATCAGGTTGACCGTGTTCTGCATTACATTAATCAGCAATGATGGATGGGTGCTGCTAAGCAGCCGCGCACTTTAGGGCGCGCCTGCGTGCAGCAACCCATACCAATTGCCACAGATAACCCCCCTGACCATCTGATACTTAATTACCACTAATGTATATTATGTTAAATTAATAACGTATTTATTATAGGGCGTGCAGGCTATGTGTGTCGTTTCTATTCCAGTTCTGGAATGGCTTTCTAGCGAAGCTGGAATTTCACTACCAGCCCCACTTTAATCGATCGTAGAAGGAAGCTAGCTTTCGGAAGCTACTAGCATAATTAGAATTGCTGTATTCAGTCTTATCTATGTTGTCGATTAAGAATTTTTTGAGCAAATCCAAATCGATTTTGTCACGAGTAAGAAAAGGTATATATGCCGACGCATTCTCTGGAGTACATGAATCTATGATATACGCTAAGTCTTTATGTCGGTATTTCCTGAAAAATGGCTTAGAATACATTTGCAGCCTGTAAGTCTTGAGGTCCTTTTCAACTACTTTTGAAATGTTCCATTGTAAGCACTTATCATCATATGTGTCTCTGTCAGCTATTCCGATTTCTTGAAGATATTTGAAAGTTGGAACATATGGAGTGTTTTTACAGAGTGTTGGAATAACCTTTTCAAGGAGCTGAGCAGGATCATATTTCTTGTTGTCTAACAATAAATCCTCGATTAATTCTGGGACTTTTATAGTTGCATAACCTTGCTTAGCTGGTTTATCTATCTCTTGTGAAGCAACACCCACCCCTACAAGGAACTCAACGTCTTCTTTAGTTTCAATTTCATCAATATCTACAACGCATATCTTATTTTCAGGTTCTGACGATCTCACCAGTTCATATAACTGCTCTTTACAGTAGCGTAACACTCTTGCTGGAATCTTTCGTTTAGTAGCATCTATTGCTTCATAAACTGGTATAAAATCATTTGTCTTGACTAGCACCAATGGAATTTGAGTTCCATCAATCGATAGGTATGTTTCTGAAATACTTGGGTTTTCACCTTCATTGAGCCTTTGTACAAATATGAGGTTTCGTCTTAATTGATCTAACTTATCTTCCCCCATACAAGCTGTAATCGCGCTTAGTAGGCTGCTTACATTTTCATCAGATATTGAGTATCCAATAAATACTATTGGATGTTCAACGAAGAGGGTTATCAACTTTGCTGCTAGGTAGGTATTCTTGTCATTAAATTCAGCGTAGTCATTATCTGTTATAACTAAAGAGTTCGGTCGACTAGAACACCCATGAATCTTATATATCTCCCCCACTTCTTGTGGATTTGAAAACAGTAACTCGTCTTGCCCTATATAAGTGCGATGCTCTGGAAACAACTGTTCTATAAACATATCCCAGTTTGTTGTAATCACCCCATCGACATTCAATCCAGAAAGTAGTGCTACCTCTTGCTTGTAATCTGATGATAAAGCTTTTGATTGATCTAGTGTTGAAAGGTAGTTGCAGATTTCAATTCTTAGCGCAGATGTCTCATCTATAACTTTACTTTTGAACCGGTCGACGTTTTTTTTATACTCTTCGGCTTCCCACCAGTATTTATTAAAGTCTTTCGCTAATAATGTAGCGACAGCTGGAAGGTTCCCGTTTGCTGTTGCTAAGTAATACTCGAATGGTTTGCCTGCAACACAATACTTTTCTAATAGGCCCCTCCAATCCTCAAGTCCAAGGTAGCGCCGAGAGAAGCCAGATCCTAAGAATAGAAATGGGCCTGCCATACTACTTTGAAATATTTCTATTAATGCGCTCTTTATATCCATATTTAGCTCTTTTTCATTTGTTTTGTATTAACATATCAAACATCAATTCGGCAAAGCGCTTTGATGCATCCTTGCTCGCCAGTACCTTCATGGCCATATCACTGTGAATGCCCATGCTGTCTATTACGGCTTTATTGATCGCATTTGGGAAAGCGCCAAGTAGCGCTTGTTCCTTGGTGTTATTGCTAACCTGTTCCATGGCCTCTTCGTTCTCTTCCACTTTTGTTCTAATGGTATTGGCATAGCTGAGCATGTCACCATCAGTGAAATTTTCACCGGCGAACAGATCATTCAAGCGCTCTATGATCTCACGTAATAGCTCTGTCTTTTTCTCGCGAGGTGTGGCCCCTGCCCCCTCTTTCACTGCTTTTAAGTATGCTTTTTCCTGTTCGGCTACTAACCTGAGGTCCTGCTCTCGGCGCTGATGTAGTTTGTAATGCGTCATTACCACATCTTCCAGTGGGATCTCCTCGTTAATCACTTCAATCCGCAACAAAGGGTGCAGCTCTTTTGCAAACAAGGTCAGCTTTTCTAAATCTTCATCTTCGAAATTGACAATTTGCGAGCTGAATTCGTAAAAACGGCAGAAACCTATTAAGTCTTTGCGGAAGACTTCCAATGCATCACGTGCACGTTTCGTTTCTACCACGCTGTTATCAGCGTAATTAATAGCTTTCTCGTTACCGTCTTTCTTTGCGCGTTGCAGCTCTTTTTGTGAATGCTGATAAACTTCATTAGCATCCTGATAGCGTTTTTTAAAACGTTCGACTGCGGGTTTACAGATGCTGAGCAGCTTGTCTTGACCGACTTTCTTATCGTGGTACGCATTAAAAAAGGCTTCCACTTCATGCCATTGATAAATTCGGGCGTCATCAAGTTTGTGTTTAAGCTCATACACCAAATTGGGATCAGAAACAGCGTTTAGCTCAGCGGTTTGAAAGAAAACCTTGAATTCCTCCAGCACATCTTGTGGGTCGTTAACGAAGTCCAACACAAAGGTTTGCTCTTTACCCCGATATATCCTATTCAACCTCGACAGTGTTTGTATGCATTCAACGCCTTTAAGTGGCTTATCTACGTACATGGCTACCAGCTTAGGTTGGTCGAAACCTGTCTGAAACTTGTTCGCAACCAACATTACCTGATAGTCGGGCGTATCAAAGGCTTTGCGCATATCACGGCCCTTTAACCCCGGATTCATGCCATTTTCGGTAAAAGCAGAATCAGGAATATCAGGATCATTCACTTCACCAGAGAATGCCACCATCGCATTAATACCCTGATAGCCTTTGTCCCGAACATATTTTTCAAAGGCGAGTTTATAGCGAACCGCTTCTAGCCTGCTTGATGTAACGACCATGGCTTTAGCTTCACCATTAAGCAAGTGCTTAATACGGCTATTAAAGTGCTCGACGATGACTTCGACTTTCTGAGCAATATTGTAAGGATGCAAGCGCACCCACTTGGCTAGCTTGGAAGCCGCTTTTTTGCTATCTACTTCAGAGTCTGCATCTGGCGATTTATGTGCAAGCTTATAAGCCACGTTATAGCTGGTGTAATTTTGTAGTACATCAAGAATAAAGCCCTCTTCAATGGCCTGTCGCATTGAATACACATGGAAAGGCCGTGGCTTGTTCTCATCACTCAATGGTTCATCTGGTTTCTCGGTACGACCGAATAACTCAAGGGTTTTGGCTTTGGGTGTCGCGGTAAACGCGAAGTAACTGATTTTGTTCGAGCCTTTACGGGCCTCTAACGTTAATCGAAGAATGTCTTCACTGCTGAGCTCTTCATCTGAGTTATCAATTTGTTCTGCCATCAGCACTTCACGCAGCTTACGCGCGGTGGTTCCCGTCTGACTCGAATGTGCTTCATCGGCAATCACCGCAAAGCTTTTACCGGCAAGGCTGGTATCTTCCCGTATCGCGTCAAGTACAAAAGGAAAGGTTTGGATCGTCACAATGATAATGGCCGTGCCGGATTTTAACGCTTCGGCTAGCTGAGCCGATTTTGCGCCCTGCCCATCCTCACGGTTCACCCGTGCAATCATGCCCTCATTGTGTTCAAACTGATAAATGGTGTCCTGAAGCTGGCTGTCTAGCACGGTGCGGTCGGTGATCACAATGACAGAATCAAATACCTTATCACCGGCTTTTTTATTCAGTTCAGGGTGTTCCGTATGGTAATGCAAAGACGCAGTTTGATGGCTTAGCCACGCAATAGAGTTCGATTTACCTGATCCGGCACTATGTTGAATCAGGTATTTTTGCCCCGTTCCTTCCAATTCAACGGCGTTAAGCAGAGTCGACACGGCAGACCACTGATGATACCGGGGAAAGATCATGGTCTCTTTACGTTTGATCCTGCCGTCAGGCTGCTCTTCTTCAGTGATTTGAAGATGAATATAGCGCCCCAGAATGGTCAGTAGGTTGTCGCGGTCGAATACTTCCTTCCATAAATACTGGGTTGCATAACCTTCATCTGGGGTGTCGTTACCACTGCCGCCATCGGCTGTGCCTTGGTCAAACGGCAAGAAGAAGGTTTTAGCGCCATCCAGTTTGGTGGTCATGGCGACGTTGTTCTGACTTACAGCAAAATGAACCAAGGCACCACGCTTAAATATCAGTAACGGCTCTGGCTTTTTGGTGACAGGATCTTTGGGTAACCTGTCTTTCATATACTGAATTTTGGCGTTTTCGATACTTTGCTTAAATTCAGATTTCAGTTCCAGCGTGGCAATGGGAAGCCCGTTGATAAACAGCACCAAATCAATACGCCACTTTTTAGCCGTCTTTTTGTTTGGATCCGGTTGAACATCATCTTCTTTGACTTCCGCATACGGGCTATAAACGACCTCGGGCACTACTCGCAGGATATTTTGGTTATAGCGCTCAGTCGCATCAGGATTAAGGTCATGGTCGGGCTTAAAGGCACAGAGCGAAAACTTAGCCCCGCGATCCACTACCTTGTTACGTAGCACCCAAAGCGTACCTTTGTTTGGGTTTTCCAAATCTCTCACAACAGCTTTTAATAGCGCTTCTTCGGGATCTTTATGAAAACTGGAAAGCTTTTGCCATTGTTGTGGATGCGTGGCTTTCACATAGGCAATGAGGTCTTGCGGGTACAGCGCCCGCTCTTGATCGTAATACTTGTTCTCGCCGACTTCCCAGCCTTGGTCAGCTAACGCCTGAATAATATCGTTTTGGAAAACTGCTTCGTTGACTTTGCTTCTATTCGGATTTTTACTATTACCACTCAAATAATTGAAGGGGTCCTTATGAGATTTTGAGAGTTTCATCATTGCTAGCCCTGAAAACTCTTCAACACCGGAACTTAATTCAACTCTTCTTCGCCTGTTTAATGGTGGCGCTTCATTGTCATCTCTGTCAACTGGGCTATTTTTTTTATTGTTTTTATCTGTCATCTCTCAGCCCCTAAGCAACTATCAACCACATTCACATTGATTGGTTTTCTAGAAGATGCTTCATCTAAATCAGCACCAATGAACACAGCGGCACCCATCACTAGCGGCACGCACCCGCCTAAAACAAACCTAATGCCTGCATTCAGTTTGCTGTTTCTTTTATTATTTACGGTAGAGTTCTCATCGCAACACTCGGCAAGCTCTCTAAAAATCTCATTAGTAATCCCCTCAACACCTGTGTCTGAATCACCTGAATTGATGTGAAATTGACGCCTTTTCTCAAAGTCACCCAAAGATGGGATATAGGAGTATTCGTTTCCCCAAAATGATTTAATCACTAAGATAGCGGCTCCTGCTAGAGTGAGCGTGGAGATTAAAAGGAGAATTGCCGTAGTAATGACCGGCCAAGAAACACCGATTGTTAAATTTTTGGCCATGTAGACAAGTAACCCGCCTACTGCCACGAGAAACGCCAACAGCAACTGAGCTCTCGCCGTTATTTCTCTCTTCGTTTCCAGCTCTAGGGCGTATTGCTCTCTATAAAACTCTAAAAGGTTATTAACTTCCATGATGTATTCACTTTGTTTTTACAGTTATCTCGCGACTACTTTTTCTGGCTTACGGTTTCCTAACGCCAACGTTTGTGGCTTTAACATAGGCAATCAGATCTTGTGGGTACAGCGCCCGCTGCTTGTCATAATGTTTGTTCTCACCAACTTCCCAGCTTTGGTCCGCCAATGCCTGAAGTATATCGTTTTGAAAAATCACCTCCTGTGATTTGCTAGGCATGGGCTTCCTCCGTTTTGGGTGGTTGCCAGTTGCGGACGTCGATTTTACCGGTAACGGCAGCAGCAATTATGGCTTGTTTTTTTTCTTTTAATAACCTTACTGCGTCTTCTGATTTTTCTACTAAGTATGAAAACTTATTATGTGTTTCGAGACAGAATGAAACAATTTTAGTTTGCTCTGCCAATGAAGGCAGTGTGCATTTTAAGTCACCAAGGATTGCCATATTTAGCCCTTCCATTGTTGAGCCTTGGGAAGCCTCTCGCAGCTTATTTTGATAGGGTTTAGATAATATTAATTGCTTCATAAATCTATTATTTACCAACGCGCTATTCAGCTTATACCTAACCAAACGAGGATTAATGATGCCGGTTTCAAATGTGTCTGGCACAACAGTAGCCTTTCCTATTGAACCCATGACAGATATTAATAGGTCTCCAGAGTGAAGTTTATATCGCCTCATTTCGTTAAATTTTTCTTCATCAATGTAGTAATCACCAACTGTTAGGTCGTCCGCAATTACCTGCTGCTGCCCGTAAACCTTATAGCCATTTTCTGTGTACATGCTTTTAGTGAGGGACGCTCCATACGGTCCTGCGGCTTTTTCAGATACAAGGTACTTTAAACTAATTACTGTCCAATGTTCCGGCACTTCACCCAGCCACTCAACCCCCGAATCTTTCATCGACACATCAGGATAAAGGCCTTTGGTAACGGCATGGGAAATCACGGCTTGGCGCTTTTCTTTTAGCAACTCAATCAGCTTTTCTTGCTTAGCAATCAGGGCATCGATTTTGGCGGTTTCGTGGTCGAGGAAGTTGGCGATATTCACTTGTTCATCAAATTTAGGAGCAGAAACCTTCAATGCTGCAACTTTTTCTTGATTGATATTTGGTTGCCCACCACCCGACGCTAAATTGACAATCTCTTGTCTAAAAGCACATAACCAGTAAAAAACATACTTATTACTAAGGCGCTTTGATGTTGGCAATACGCAGCAAGCTTGGTTCGTGGTGGCATCAATCCCGAAAATTCCTATTCGACCAATTGTTGCGCCATACATAGCAATAGCTACTGAACCAATGGGATATGTTTTGAGTGTTGGATATCTTTTTATTGCTTCAAGGCTAAGTTTTTTCCTAGTGTTTAGTATGACGTTTTCTCTAAGCTCGCCTGTAGTCACCCATGGAATCTCACCAGAAAAATACTCTTCTTTATTCGTGTCTGGCGTCGTTCCAGAGCCTATTCCGCTGACTGCATGCGATAATTTCCATAAATCCCAACTTACTGGAATCTCTCCCAACCACTCAACGCCTGTATCCTTATACTCAGGATATCTATGATACTTCCCTGTCATCAGGAGTGTACCTCCTGAAGCAGTTGCATGATTTCAGCACTGACTTTATCCAAGTCTGCGTCGATTTCTTCTAGGCTGCGTGGTGGCTTGTATTCGTAGAAATGGCGGTTAAACGGGATTTCATAGCCGACAATGCCGACCTTTCCGTCTTTTTCATCCCGCTTCGTTTCGTCTATCCATGCCAGTGGTACGTGGGGTTTTACCTCACGCTCAAAATACGAGTAAATATCTTCTTTAAGCGGCACATTTTCATAGTCACGCAGGTCCGGGTTTGGCTCCATCTCGCCTTTATTTTTGCCCGATTCGAAATAGCATATTTCAGCGTCGTCATTATGCTCACCGAAGAACTTGACCAATGCTTTTTTGTTGGCGGCTGAAGGCTTCGCTGGTGCGATGACCTTTAGAAACTCATTGCGACTCATCAGCGTGGTGCCTTCAGCCAGTGTTGACAGTTCCGCGTAACCAATCGGAGGCTCTGGTAGGTCTTCTAAATCCGGCTGCTTCTTGCGCTCAGATTCCAGCATCTGCTGGTAATAATCATCGAGTTTTTCTTTGGTGATGGTGAAAGAAAGCTGTAGTGGTCGTTCGACAGTGATACGACGATAGCCGAAATCTTTATAATCAAAAATCTTACTGACTTGCTTCGAGTTTTCTGGGGAGGCCTCAAATTCACCGAACAACCGAACAATCTTCTCGATGCTCTCGTCTGGCAGGTATTTACGTTTTGAGCCTAATGACTTGCGCATTGACGAGTAGAAATTATTTTCAGGATTTTCTTTATCGTCGGTACTGGCGTTAATCAGCTGCACCTTGCCTTTGCGATGGGCAGGTTTATGATTGGTGAGCACCCAGATGTAAGTCGCAATGCCTGTGTTGTAGAACATGTCGGTGGGCAGCGCGATAATCGCTTCCAATAAGTCGTGCTCTAACACATAACGGCGAATTTCACTTTCACCACTACCCGCGCCACCGGTAAATAACGGCGAGCCATTTAAAATGATACCAATGCGTGAGCCACCTTCTGATGGGCTGTGCATCTTACTGATTAAATGAAGCAGGAAAAGCAGCGAGCCGTCAGATACACGGGGCAAGCCCGGTCCAAAGCGGCCATCATAGCCTTTAACCTTATGCTCATCGCTGATGACTTTCTGGACTTTCTTCCAATCCACACCGAAAGGCGGATTACTTAGCATGTAGGAAAAGTTCTGATGGATTAATTGGTCGTTAGAGAGCGTGTTGCCCAGTTTGATTTTATCGACATCCTGCCCTTTGACCAACATGTCGGCTTTACAAATCGCGTAAGACTCTGGGTTTAGCTCCTGACCAAAGGCGACCAGTTTGGCCTTTTCATTCATTTCATGGACGTATTCCATCCCTGAAGATAGAAAGCCGCCGGTTCCGGCAGTCGGGTCGTAAATGGTACGAACAATTCCCGGCTGCGTCAGCACATCATTGTCTTCAATAAACGTCAGCGAGGTGGTCAGGTGAACGATATCACGTGGGGTAAAGTGCTCCCCTGCTGTCTCATTTGAGCTCTCTGCAAAACGGCGGATAAGCTCTTCGAACACCAACCCCATATGATGGTTGTCGATGGTGTCAGGGTGCAAGTCAGTATTAGCGAAACGCTTAGCGACCTTGTATAGCAAGTCCGCCTCAGCCAATTTATCCAGTGTGTTGTAAAAATCAAAGTGCTCAAAGATTTCGCGAGCACTGGGGCTAAACGCACGAACATAGGCTTCGAGGTTATCAACGACACCGGTCTCGCCAAGGTGGTTTAAGTCCATTTTGCTGGTGTTGTAGAAGCTCAGCTCTGCCACGTGCTTAAGGATTTGCTCTTGCGCCTCGGGTGGCATGTTCTTTACTTCGTCATACTTATCCAGAACCGTCTTTTTCTTGTCTTCCAAGACGCATTCCAGTCGGCGTAATAAGGTAAACGGGAGAATAATGCGGCCATACTGGCTTTGCTTGAAGTCACCGCGAAGAAGGTCAGCTACAGACCAGATAAAGGCAGCGGTTGATGAGAAATTTTCAGTCATACGTTTCTTATTCTTTTACGCTTGTCCATAAACTTGCACCAATGTAACGCGATCTAACGAAAAATGCATGGCCTTCCAACCACGCTTTGTGGCTGCTGAACGACATCGAGCCCCTTTTCTTGTCTCTAACTCAGGAAAAGGTTGGCTTACCACACCTGCTTATCGCTCGTTTTTTAAACTGATTTCATCTAACCCACTTTTCGTATAGAACATCCTGCAATAACAAGTCGCCCCCGTGTTTATGTGCTTTATATAGTAATTATCTTTTTTGTGTCGAAATAGGATGGAAAAATTTTAATATTTTCATCTGCTTAAAATTTAAGCAAAAAAATAAAACACAAAAAAAGATAATAGTTATCTTTAAACAAGCGTAAGGCTCAAAAGTGATACTTAACTCTGGCGGAATTTGCGTTATCTTCACAGGTTGACTTAAATCGTATGAGGTTTAATCAAACCTGTTTCATGGAGTTAGAGAGCAGATGCGCAACGTAGAGAACAATACCGATTTAACTAGACCGATAAAGCGAAAAGGACCGGTTTTCGCTACGGGTTACTTTGCGACGAGCAAGAATATTCATCGTCTCTACTTTGAATCTTTTTTAGAGCTTTCTGCCATGCTGCACTATGAATACGATCCTACTGTTGATTTCATAGACTCCCAGCCCGCCTCATTTGAACTACAAGTGGGTAACAAAATTGTCAGATACTCTCCCGATCTTTTAATAAGACGCATGCCCAATGAATTGGTTTATGTCGAAGTCAAACCAACAAACAAGCTTAAGAAGAAGAAAGTCCGCAACAAGCACGCAGCACTTCGGATAGCGTTAAAACAGTTAGGCCGGGAGTTTGTCGAGTTTACTGAAGAGGACATACCGAATACCCGGTATAAAAATCTAGAGTTGCTGCATCAAGGCGCGAGCTCTTATCAAGGGGCTATTCCAAACGTTAACGATGCTCTAGTTGCGCTGCCACAAGAGTGCACCACTGTCGGCGACGCCCTCTCGTCACTTAGCTCCAGTGGCCTGCACCAGAACATGCTGCATTACCTGTTATTTAAACAATATTTTCGCTGCGATTTGGATAAGCCGCTGACCAATGATTCGGTGATTTATTCGAACGTAGCCTAGGAGATCCCGATGGCTGATTTAACAATGGCTAACCTTTCATTCAGCGAAGGGCAGATCTTTTATTACGAAGAGCATGAAAACCACTTTTACATAGAATCTGTGGCGAATAGAGAGCCCACAGACATTCTGTATTGTGTGCCCTTTGATACTGAATCGCGAACCCCCCTATCAGATTTACCTCCACATCGGTTCAAAGCCAGTGTTGTGACCAAAGCTATGTGGGATGGACAGGCTGAGTTTATCGATCCTACTGCGGCTCAAGCAGAACCTATTTCACCGACCAGCAAGCAACAAGCGCGAATCGACATGTGGGTCGAGTTCATGGAAATTCTCAAAACAGACAACTATGGACGACTTCCCCGCGCAAATGACGCTGTCAGTAAAGCAATACAAAAAATGAACTGGGTGAAATACAACTATCAAACGCCCAGCCTTTCAAATTGCCAAGAAAAGATTAAACGGTACGACGAGGCTGAGCAGCAAGCGCGAGCATTATGCCCACATGGCTCACATGCAATGACAGGCGCATCAAAAGTAGCACCTGCGACCGAAGAGTTGATGTTGAACTATCTTGACGATTATTTCTTAGTTCATAAACCAAAGCACAACGTAAATCCCGCTGAAATCTATCGACAATTCAGCGAAGAATTTGAATCACTACATCGCAAGCATCCTGCCCTATATCCCAAGCTTCCGTGCATGGAAACGTTCTATAAGCGCATCCGAGCGTTGGATAAAATCGTCGTGGCAATGAAACGCCTTGGCGATAATGAAAGAAAAAAATTACAGCGTCAGCGTAAGACAGAGTTTATTGTGGACAGGATCCTTCAACGTGTCGAAATTGATGCCGTTCATGTGTCGATGGGGATCATCAAATATGTCGACAATGGCAGAACGCAGAAAAGAATTTATCGTGGCCGTATTGTTCTTATGCTGGCTATTGATGTTTTTTCTCGGGCTATTATTGGTTACTCCTATCACATCGGCAAGAAGCCGGGCGAAAACGCAGACCTTTCTGTTGAGTGCTTCAAAAGTGTATTGATGCCAAAACGTGGGGAGCTTGATTGGCCTATTTTTGGCAAACCGATGTATGTGGTCTCCGATGGCAGCACTGCTGCCGCAGGTAATCAACATCATGAGGCGGTGACCTCGACCGGTGCAATCCATATCACTACCCAAACAGGTCAACCATGGAAGAAGCCCTTCATTGAGCGGCTGATAGGCACGGTTCGCAAGGAGTTTTTCGGTAAATTAGATACCTACTTGGGAAGCAAGGTATTCAGAAACCATGACCACCTCAACAGTGATGATGCAGTTGAAAAAGTGGTGCTGCAAAAAGGCAAAAAGCACTGTTTTACAGAAGAAGAGTTTTTAGAAAGACTGGAACACTATATCACTGAAATTTATAATAAAAATCCACACAAAGGTCTTGGAGATAACTCCCCTCTTGAGGTCTGGAAAAAGTCGGTCAGCAAAAATCAATCCCACTTTGTGACACTGCCCCGCGAACACTCAGCCTTTACTCGCATGGGACTCTACTTGAAATCGAGAAAAATCTACTCCGATGGGTCGGTGCGAGTAAAAAATGCACTCTACTCCTCACCAAAGTTAAAGTCGCTGTACGGCACAGTTAGCGAGATTGATATTTATTATTCAGATGTCAATGTAAGGCATGTTTCATTTATGCATAAAGGTAAATGGTATAGCGCTGATCTCTGCCCCGCGAATTACACGCCGACTGATACGGACCAGCGCAGTGAGCTTGATTATTGTCGTGACAATCAACATGGGCCGAAAAAAACAAGCAGCAGAAGAAAGAGTTACGAGCCGGAACCCGCCCTGCATGTGGTTAAGAAATCAAGCTCCAACGGCAAGTCTGATGGTGTTACCCAAGACAAGGTACAGAACATTTCTCTTGATAGTAATACTGCAAAAGCGGACATAGAAGCTTTGGAGGCAGAACGGCTGAAAAACCTTCCACCTCAGGCGAAAAATATCAATCCGGTCAGCGTGACGGAAGACGTTACTAAAACTAAAACCACCGATACTACAAGTAGAAAACGCAATATTGGGAAAAAACTATGACACTTTTAGACAAATCGGTGCTACTAGAGAGTTTGACCGTCTCTCAGGGCTCACTGGAGAAGGACCTAGATACCCTGAAGCTCGAACTGGATAAGATATTGGCCTCTTCAACAAAAGGCCGAGGGGTCGTCATAAGCGGTGAATCTGGTTCCGGCAAAACAACATTACTGAAAAAATTCATTGAACAGATCCGAAATGAAGTCAGTGAGTCGAAGGCATTTGAAATTGTGTACATGGAAACGCCAAGCAACCCGGTTGGTAAGGATCTATTTGAGACCATGCTTGAGGCCGCTGGTAGTCCTTTCGATTCTATCGAGAAACTATCCAGACTCAAAGAGCGTCAACAGCAACGCGAAATAGAAACCTTAATTAAAAACCGTAATATTCGGGTTTGGGTTCTTGATGAGTTTCAGCAAGCCACTGAAAAGTGGGGAGATAAAAAAATACGTCAAACCGCTGACTTTTTGAAGCTTATACTCAATAACTTTCCCATACTGCTTATATTCGCCGGAACCGATAAAGTTAGGAGACTGTTGGAAAATGAACAGTTTGATTCCCGCGCTACCCCGATAGAGAAACGTCCGGTCACAATCAGCAATATTTCAGCATGGACAGAGTACCTAGATTATCTTGCGACGCTGCAAGAGTACGCAAAAATCGAAGGCATCAAATGGGACGATCCGAAGATTGCGCTTTCTATATTTTATGATTCTCGCGGCGACCTCAGAAAAATCACAGATATCCTTCAGACCGCACTGCTACTAGCGCATAGGAGTGGTGACAGCAAGTTATTCAAAAAGCACTTTATAGAAGCATGGAAGCCGCGATATAGGCACTCTGAAAACGAAGAAGTGTACTTTAAAAGCAATACCTTTGAGCAGCCACTAGAAAAGCTCATGGATGCCTTACGTATTAATTACGATGTCGATGCATAGTATGAACAATAGCAGTATCTACGGCGCCATCGCTCGCATTGCCGATTTTTACGGTATGTCCTCGGCGGTAGAATTGCTGAGACGGCTAAACATTCCTGCGCCAAAGACACCCATGGACTACTCAAGCGAGCTAATCGATGCCGTGATGAGTAACGCAACAATCTGTCACGATGCAAAGCGTTTTATGCCATGGCTAACAAACACTATGGTATGTGAGGAACGCTATCCGGCAATCGCATATAGTAAAAAATTCAGAGCATGTAAGCATTGTCTCCGGGAGGGTATTCTTCACCAAGAATACTGGCAGAAGATTCATTACACCCATTGCTTAACACATTCCGTTCCCCTTACAGATAGTTGTGTTCACATCTATGCCGATAACGACTGGGAAGAAGATGAGATTGGTTGCAAACAGTGTGTTTACGATGTGGAGTCAGCCCCTACCCCACACTACCTTCGGCATTGGGACTCTTTTACGGATAAAGCTCAGGCGGATGCTTTTGTACAGCAATTGCTTAATATTGCTGAGCTGATGATCCGTCCCTTCGACTTTTTTGATGCACAGATAGCATGGGACAAACTTTCTATATCGGAAACAACATCCATCTTAGAAAACGCTTTTATTCTTGCTGGGAAACCTGAAGCCACAGCTGTTTGGACGAAACTGGTAACTGATCATCGCGCGTCGGTAGCTTCGTTAGGAAATACGGCTTTAATGTATGGCTTAGACAAAGTTAAATCCGCGCTTCGCCGCGTGAGTTGGGATACAAGCGATACCGACATCAATATTGCGACGATACTAAATCACTATCATACCCAGCATGACAAAGGGCTATTGCGCACGAGATACCACATTGGCGACGAAGATTCGGGTGACGCAGTTTCTTTCAAAGCTTCGGGAGCTGTGATTGGCACTATTCTGGATGTCGATAGCCGGGGATTGACAGAGCTGGTGAATAACAGAGTTTTACCTGTCAGGAAAACCTCAGCTCGTTTTGACAAGCTTATCTTTGACGTAAGAGACGTAGCGAGCGCAGTCCGAGACATTTTTGTGTTTCCCTTACCGGGGCACGTCCAAGCCGTATCTGTTGCTGGAACAAGTCAGAAAGTGCTTGATACCTTGTTGCTGGATACTAAACGAATAACGACAGCGTTGATTTCAGGACGACTGAAAGGTTATTGGGCAATAAACTCGACAGAGTCACTTATCAACCGTTCTACAGTATCCGCTAGCAGCCTTGCTGAACTGTTCGAGCATGAGCTTGAAAATAGCGACCATTTATCAATTGTAGTGACAGCAAAATTGCTGGGTATTCAAACGACCGGAGTAAAAGGACTGGTTCAACGCCAACTACTCAGGTGGGCGCCTTGGCAAAGAACATGTGCACAAGTGGTCGATATTGAATCCATAAGAACATTCTTTGAGAACTATATTTGCATTAATCGCGAGGCAATCTTAAAGGGTAAAAACGTAACAGCCATCGTCGACGATATTTTTAACTGCTGCGGAAAGTCGCCTGATGTCAGGTTCAACGAGTTCAGAGACCCAACCACGGTTGTACTATATAAAAAGGCATCATTGGCCCCATGCTGCTCTGTCTTAGCAACTAACCAACTGGAGGCCCTGAAGAAGGTTGGTGTAGACCTATCTAAAAAAGTTAAACGCTTTGCGAATGCAGCGTAGCTGATCCGGACATTGAGCAGTTATTCGGACAGGCAGCTGTGAGTGATTGCAGTTCATCGCACCTATAGAAATGTAATCCAGACATTCATTCGAATCCACCGAGTTCTTTTGACTCGACGAACAGGAGTAACGCTTCAACACTTCGAGCATCATCTTCACGAATTATTTGCGCGGGAGCTTTACCAGCGAACCCCGATAAAGAACTAGTTGTAAACCATCGCCAGTGCTCGGCCGGAGAGTCAAACCAACTTTTCACTCTGTCAAAAATTGTCAACACGGCCTGCAATCGCCTATGCGAAGCCTCATCTTTGCTGTTCTGCAAGACACTGGGACTTATCCCTATTGACGAATAGAACTCGGCTTCACTAATCCCTGCCGATGAGATGATTTCTTGTATTTGCTTTCGGTTTTGGAAGTCCAATTGAAAATTCGACGGATCGTATTGCCATACTTGAATTATAGACACGTTAATCCACGATTGAAGCACTCTACTGATATCAATATTCGTTGGTGGCGACAAGATATAGCCGAAGATGCGGCAGCGGGACTCAAACAATTCCGCCTTCGAATTTACCGGCGCGATTCATTGTGTCATTTTGGGGGGAGAGGTCACTAATCACATTACAATGCAAGACCACATTAGAAGCGCTAATCTTGTAGACTACTAAATCAGATCCCCTAAATTGCATGGAAGTTACTGATGGAAAAAATGCACCACTTAATTCCTGCATTTCGCTGGACCAGAATGGGATGATTATTCCTGAAGTTAGCAACTACAGGAGAGCAACCATGACTTCAAAGAAAACAACCAAAACAGCGACACCTATGACAGTTGAAGCGGCACAGCGAATACAAAGCGCAACTGCCACCGCTAATGGAGGGAAAGTCCCCAAAGGAAGCTTCGCTGCAAGAGCTATGAGTAAAGCTGCCAAGTCAAAATCGTGAATGGATTCAGGAGGGGCTAATATGGCCCCTCAAACGGAAATAGGATGAATACTCGACATGACTATTTTTAATGAACCTTATCCAAATATCGGGATTGTTTTACAGAAAATAGCAGGTCTAGCTGATACCAGCAGATTAGCATTCAATAACAACAATAAACGGTATCGTAAAGATGAAGACTATGGGGCTAGAAAGACGGTGGATGCCGCTGTACTCCAAGACTCCATCGAGCAGTTGTTTTTAAAACCACTAAGCAAAACAGTATCAGATGAGTTTGGACGATACTTTGCGGCTTACGTGCGCCTTGGCCTATCAAACTACATAGAACTCATGAAGCACGTGCCGATGGAAGCTATTGAGCGCAAAAGGGTTGTGGAAATGCTAAACCTTCATCTATTTGTTGAGTCACTAGCAAGCTTAATCTGGCAGCTTGGTAGAGAACAGATGCAAGCCAACGACATCCCTGCGTTTTATTTCGAAGAAAATCCAATTCAAACTCTCATTCGTTTTTACGAAACTCAAGTTTGTTCAGGCGGCCCTAACTTTAATCAATATTTTGAAGAAAATATTCGCACCGCAACGAAATGGCGTTCAGGTCATGAGATCCCAAATATTGGCAGCTTGCAGAGCATTGCTAGGTGGGCAACTTTGTCCAGCCCAGATGCCGCAGATGAAGATAAACAAGCTTTATTTTTATGCCGCTTCATCGCCGCTTTTCACAAAAAAACACAGTATAAGTATGTAGAGCCATTGAGGCATGCCATTGCCTTTAGGTTAAAAAATGGCACCGAACCGCAGATATACCTCCACAACCTGTTTCGTGAATTCTATGCACAAGAAATACAACGGTCAGACTTACATGATTTGGCAACCTTTGCCCTGCAACTACACCAAGAGTTGAAGCGGTCATCAGGAAAACCAGAAGGAAGCTACAAAGAGCTAACTGAAAAAGTGAACTTTCTTAATGACCTAATGTTGCGACATGGTGTAGAAGCACAACTCGATTACCATTGTGAGTGGTTTAGAGGGCGTCTGGCGATATTGAGCGGTGACATTGAGAACGCAGGAGATCACTACGCCAATGCTGTCGAAAAATCTTTATATAAAGCAGGTAACAACATTAGGGACTTATTAAAAGAAGCTTTAGCGGTAAATGCCATTCAGAAGAAACCCTACAAACCCACTTTAAAAAAATTAAAAAATCGCGCTCTTACATTCTACCCCAAAATAATAGAACCCAAACTGAGGAATCTTCCGGTAACAGTTACAGATGAGGATATCTTCGAGTGGCGATTGTGGTTCATTGCCCGATTTCCAAAACGTGGTTGGTTCAAAGAAGGCATCCCGGTTTTGGAAAGGAGGGTGCAAGAAATGAAAATTAGAGGTTGTGATAAGTAAGTGATAAAGCTTTGGTGGCACTGGCTTGTTTAATCACTTCCGAGAAAAAGGCAAACTGTATTTTACAGCAAGTTTGTTAGCCGAAGACCTAAGACATAAGGAAAATAGTCTGCTCGAACACGATCGTTTGCGAACGATGGCAACGTGTGTCATATTATGACAATAAAAAGATAATTCTGTTTAAATAACAAACGATTCCAGTGCTTGTAGATTTTTAGTCGGATTCCGGCTTTTAAATAGAATACTTTTTTCCTCCCTAATAGATTTTCATCTCTAAGTTATTGATATTGCTAATAGCGGATTCCAGTCATGGAATGGAACCGACATGTGTGTAATAACTAAGATAAGTGCCCTTTCCGACCGTAATGGCCTATCAGTCGCAAACCATGAGCAAGTTCATCGAAGAAAAATGACGGCGTTTTCAGCGGCCAACTATACTGGAACTAACTTCACTGGAGATACCTCAATGCACCGCCGAAATTTTCTCACTGGTACAGGCCTGCTCGCTGCTGGCAGTTTAATGGGACTGAATTTATCAGCATCTGCCAAAGCGGCAGAAACAGCAGGTAAAACTGTCATTGCTCAAGCCGATTGGACTACTTTACGTAATCTGTTTTCGCTGACTCATGACTACATTCATTTGGCGACGTTCTTACTGGCGTCTCACCCAAAACCTGTGGCTGATGCCATAGCCGCTCACAGACAGGCTTTTGACGAAAATCCTGCTGATTACTGGCATGAACATTTTGAAACTATCGATCACCGTGTATCAGCTTCGGCGGCAGCCTATATGGGTGGAAAAGCTGAACAAATTGCCCTTACGGACAGCACTACTATGGGTCTTGGGATAATCTACAGTGGTTTAAAATTAGAGCCAGATGATGAGGTGATTCAAACCGTACACGATCATTATTCTACCGATTTATCGCTACAGCTAAGGGCTGAGCGAACAGGAGCGAATGTTCGCCGTATTAAACTCTACGAGAGCCCCGAGAATGTCAGTATTAATGAAGTGATTAACAATATTTCAAAGGCGATTACAGATAAAACCAGAGTATTAGCAGTGACCTGGGTGCACTCCTCTACCGGAGTTAAGTTGCCGATTAAGGATATCTCAGAAGTTGTCGCCCGCACGAATCAAAGCAGAGCTGAAAAGGATAAGATTTTGTTTTGTGTAGATGGTGTACACGGCTTTGGTATTGAAGACGTCGACATTGAAGCACTGGGTTGTGACTTTTTTATTGCGGGTACGCACAAGTGGATTTTCGGCCCCAGAGGTACCGGAGTCATTTGGGGTTCGGATCGTGGATGGTCGAGAACGACAGCGGTTATTCCGAGTTTTAGTCGCTCATATGATGTTTGGCTTGGAGGCAGTACTCAAGATCAGGTACCCGTCGGTGAACACATGTCACCAGGCGGATTTCATTCATTTGAACACCGCTGGGCACTGCCTCAGGCTTTCGAACTGCATTTGCAGCTTGGTAAGGCTCAGGTTCAAAAACGTATCCATGAATTAAACCAGCAAACCAAAGAAGGCTTGGCCAAGATGTCTCATGTGAAGCTTTATACCCCCATGAACCCTGACTTGTCCTCTGGGCTGGTGTGTTTTGATGTGGATGGCATCCCTGCGAATGAGGTCGTAAAGAGAGTGCATGATAAAAAAATCATTATGAGCGCTACGCCCTATCGTCAAAGCTATGCGCGTTTTGCACCCGCCCTCATAAATAATGAAAGAGAGATAGATGCAGCGTTAGAGGCTATCAGCAAATTAGCCTGATACTGCCAGGTTCAGTTCTGGCAAGAGAGGTATTGCAACGCTTTTCTTATAGCCAGGGCTAGGGCCAGCGAATGTTTTGCTCACTTTCTAGTGACGTCACAACAGTGGAGTCGGCCTCATTGAGTAAACCTTGTATCTCTGTTGTAGAGAGCTTTTCGACTTGTGATAACCGGGTTGATATTGATTCGATACCCACGAAACAGTTTCGACCGCTGCGCTTTGACGCATACAGACAATGATCTGCCAGCTTAAGCAACGTCGAAAACTGACCGGCCGGACCATGTTCAGAAATGACTAAAGGAAAGCAGGCAAAACCAACCGAACAAGTCACATCCAGCGAACCAGGTGACATGTCAAAACTGGTATCGCTCACCGCCGTTAGCAGTCGAGCGGCAATGTCCGTAGCTTCCCTTCTATCAGTCTGTCGGGCCACACAAACAAACTCTTCACCACCCCAGCGAATCAGATAGTCGGATTCACGGAACACACTTTTTAACCTGGCTTTAAGCTGTATCAACACACGATCCCCGCCGTCATGCCCGAAGCGATCATTGATCTGCTTAAAGTGGTCCAGATCGAGAATAAAGAGGATCAGGTCGGCGTTTTTTGGTAAGGCCTGCTTACCTCTGTAATGATTTTCATAAGCTCGTTGGCTCAGATCCAGGTCGCTGTGTATATGCTGTTCAACGTATAAACGGTTGTTTAATCCGGTTAATGAATCGCTTAGGCTGAGGGCTTCCACCTTCTCATAAGCATCACGGAGCTTCTGGTTAGTATTTTGAAGTTGCTCGGTTCGCTCTTTGACAAGTTTACTGAGACGGCTATTCAGTCGCTTTCGCTGATAACCGCGGTAGCCAAGCAACACAAGGATAAAACCGGCGATTAAGCCAGTGATAATCCATTTTCGCTGATACTGTTGTCTTTCCAGCTGAACATCCTGCAGTGCCCTCTCCTTTTCCAGCAAGGCGTTCTGTGCTCGTTCTTTACAAATTCGGTTTGTGCCTGCATGGCTGCTATTGCTGCGACACGCTTCTCATTAAGCAGCTTGTCATCCAAGGCCTGCTTTCGTTTTAGTGACTCAAAAGCGTTTTGCACCTCATCGAGGCGTAAATACACTTCGCTGCGCTGTGCTTCGAGTAGGGCTTCATCGCGTAATTCGTTATTGAGCCTGGCCAGTTCAAGCCCCCGCTCTATGTAATTCAACGCTTCAGCGTAACGCTCTTGTTTAAAACTGACATCCGCCAGCATCCCCAGGGCATCCAGCTCCAGACTGCGGTACTGACCCGCCCTGGCACGTTCGAGAATCTCAAGCAATTGAGCATAGGCGCTGTCATAGTTGCCTGTATTAATATCGACCTGAGCCATAGAGCTCAGTGCCCAATCTGTATCTCTAGGTGCCTGGATCTGTTTGAAGAGCCTTATGGCCTCAAGGATATGAGTCCGCCCGTCTTCATGCTTGCCCAGATGCGAAAGCATGTAGCCCACTTTATTGTGGCTATAGGCCATATCTTTAGGGTTGTTGCGTTCGGTATCCATTTTCAGGGCATCCTGAAAGAACTCCAATGCCTTTTCATGGTCTCCCATGACTCGATACAGATCGCCGAGATTATAGATGCCCGTTGCAATGCCACCGCTATCGTCAAGCTGGTAATCAATCTCCAGAGATTTTTGGTGGGCTTGCAAGGCTTCTTCAAATTGTCCCATTTTTTCCAGCACCAGACCGATACTGTTATAGGTATTGCCAATTGAGACCAGATCATTCAGTTGCTGATAAATCTGCATAGAAAGATATATGTAGCTAAGCGCCTGGGGATAGTCAGTCTGGTACCGATAGGTCAAACCAAGTTGACGATAACTGTCGGCAAGCCATTTTCTCTGTTTAGCGTCCTGAAAGATGGTAATGGAGCGATTGAGGTAGTCCTGGGCCAGACTATACTCGTTGCGTTCCATATGGTTTCTGGCCAGAGCAAAAAAGGCCCGGCCCTGAAATAATGGATTGTCAGATTGCTCTGCCTTACTAACCAGTTGTTGAGCCAGCTCGTCAGCGCGATCCATCTGCCCCTGCTCACGGGCCTGGGTTACCTGATTGTAGAGTGTATCGATTTCGTTTTCGGAACCAGCCGCGCTGGCATGACTAGCGACCCAAATGGTCATTATTAGCAGCGATTGTATGGTATGTATGAATCGCAACGGGACAGGCCCCGGCAGAAAAAATGTAGGCACAACTCTACCCTATTCTCGCTGACGGTCACAGCGGTTATGAGGGTGGTTGTACCTGATGAATGGTTACGCGTTACCCTTAACCACCCTTGGCCCAGGCCGCACACCAACCTTTATTGGCAACCAGTTTATTCGGGAACAAGGCGCAGGGTCGCCAGTCTTTATCAGCCTCCCCTTGAATATGCATGCAATTCGAACAGTCCTGCCCATCTTTTGTAGATTCATGCACGTACTGAAGTGCCTTAGCACTCGGATTATCCAGGCTGAGCTTTTCCTGAGCTCCGGCTCTGAGGCTAATGCCCCCTGTGGTCAGGCCAATAAGCGTAGCGCCTGATATTTTAAGAAAACCGCGTCTGTCAATATTCGACATGTTTTCACCTCTGGTCTGTTGAGAAAGAGAATAATTGTTATTTATCAGCCCCCTGAAACAACAAAGGCCCGTCACATGACGGGCCAATGAGGGACACACACCAACTTATACTAGCAGATGCGCATTATGGATCGATTTGCAGTACCACTTCGCCCAACTTAAACAAAACACACTCCCCTGGCTGCATCTTTTGCCAGTGCTCGTTATTAGTCAGTGGCTCTGTGGCTATAACCGTCACCACATCATTGATGGTTGTGTGCTCAGAAAAGTCGATATCGACATCAATGTCTGACAACCGTGCCACGCTGAATGGTGCACGTCGGGTAATCCAATGCAATTTCGTTGAGCAAAACGCCAACAAATAATCACCGTCGGTAATCAACATATTAAAGACCCCGCGTTGATGGAGCTGCTTTGTTTTTTTGCTGAGAAAGCGAAAAGCCGCTTTGCGGTTCGAAGGACGATTAGGATAACGCTTTGCCAATTCGCTGAGTAAATAACAAAACGCCCTCTCACTGTCGGTGGTGCCAACCGGGGTATAGCCAGAGCATGGCAAATCCTTGAAGGTACTGAGCTGTCCATTGTGTGCATAGGTCCAGTACCGTCCCCACAATTCACGGGTAAAAGGGTGAGTGTTCTCCAGTGCAATACGTCCTCTGTTGGCCTGACGGATATGGGCAAGTACTGCACAGCTTTTCATTGGATAGTCGGAAACCAGATCGGCTATCTGAGAATTGTGACTGGGATTTGGGTCCTTAAAGGTATTGACCCCTTTATTGTTGTAAAAGGCCACACCCCAGCCATCTTTATGAGGACCTGTCCGCCCTCCCCGTTCACGCAGCCCTTTGAAGCTAAAGCAAATATCCGTTGGCACATTGGCCGACATTCCCATCAGTTCACACATTGTAATCTGGCGCTATCTAGGTAAAAACGGTTGGATAGACTATACCCTAGGGCATTCACAGCCGCCAAGCACTGTAAGAGAACATGATATGCCGCGTCGCTAATATGCTGTGCTGATGGGGCAAAGCACATACATCCTCTAACGCTAAGGGACATATGTGCCACTTTCTGTGATGTCGCTAGCTTTCTCTCGCGGTGTAATGCCGGCTAATCAATCAGATCTTCGGAATCTTTTTGCAGGATAATCATTAATACCACCGCCATTTGGATTGAGTACCAGAAAGCCCCCTCCAGTGCTGTGCTACCGGTTGCTGTTTGCCACATCTGGAAGTACGCACCGCCAATGGCGGAAAACAATCCTAACCACACCAAAATGGCGACCATTAAACCGATCGCAGCAAAGTGTTTTGCCTTATGAAACGTTGCAGCATCACGCTTCAGTGCTCTGAACATGTCATAGGCCCCGCGGAGGATAAGAAAGCCGGCGAGCAGTTCAAACAAAATAATCAGGCCTAAGATAAGCCAAATCAGGCCGTCCGTGGTGATAGATGGGCCAATACTTTGGGGGTAAAGTTCATGGCCTTGCATCGAGACCGTCAGTTTGACGAAACTAAATGCAGCATCCAGGTTCATGAGGTTTTGCAGCCCATACAGCAAGCAAAACAGTGAGGCGAAGGCCACTAACAGGGTTTTTAACAGCCGCATAGGGATATCCTTATAATTTATGTCTCCTGCACTGTTCAATTTAGCAGCTAGATCAATGCTTTGCACTTTTTCGTTTAAATGAATTAATTATGGATAAGGCTTTGATTTAACCCGGGGGTGTCTATTATTCTAGGCATCATCACTGCGCCATAGAGAAACCGCAACATGGATTTTATCTGGATACTGTTCGCCTTCGTTTGTGGCCTGGGCGTTAAGCTGCTGCATTTCCCGCCACTAATCGGTTTCCTTGCCGCTGGCTTTATTCTGAATTTCGCAGGTTTTCAACCTGCCGACAGCCTCAATACTCTGGCCAATCTTGGGATCACGCTACTGCTGTTTACCATCGGGCTTAAACTCAACATCCGTGATCTGTTAAAGCGAGAGGTCTGGTTAGGAACCGGCGGCCACATGCTTGTGTGGTCGGCGCTGGTGTGCCTGTTTTGTATCGGCCTGAGCTCTGTGGGTCTGGCTTATCTGGACATTTTAGACTGGCAGTCGGCGGCATTGCTGGGCTTTGCATTGAGCTTCAGCAGTACAGTGTGCATCGTAAAAATGCTCGAAGAAGCGGGTGAAATGAAAACCCGGCACGGTAAAGTGGCCATCGGCGTGCTGGTTATGCAGGATATTTTAGCAGTACTGTTCTTGGTGGGCGCCACAGGTAAAGTGCCATCCGTGTATGCTATCGGGCTGCTGGGGTTGCTGCTGATAAAACCGCTTCTAAACCGCCTGGTATCCATGGCGGGACACGGTGAACTCTTGCCCCTGACCGGATTTTTTCTTGCCCTTGGGGGCTATGAACTGTTTAACCTGGTCGGCATAAAAGGCGACCTGGGCGCTTTGCTGATGGGTATTCTGCTCAGCAGTCATATCAAGTCTGCCGAACTGAACAAGGCATTGTTGAGTTTTAAAGACCTGTTTTTAATCGGTTTTTTCTTATCAATCGGTTTTACTGCCCTACCCGATTTACAGATGGTAGGAATAGCGCTGCTGCTTTGTCTTATCCTGCCACTTAAGTTTATTTTGTTCTTCTTTATTTTCACAGGTCTGAGGTTACGTGGACGTACTGCTTATTTATCAGGCATGGCGTTATCTAATTTCAGTGAGTTTGGTCTGATCGTCGCAGCGTTGTGTGTTGAGCAGTCCTTGCTGAGCAAGGAATGGCTGGTGATCCTGGCGCTGGCTGTCTCATTTTCCTTTGTCATTACCAGTGTTATTTACCGTTACGCTCATACCGGATACTCCCGATATCAGAGTCTCATAAAAGGATTCGAAAAATCGCGGCGCCTGCCAGAGGATGTCTATCAGCAACCAGCCAACGCAGAAGTGTTGGTCGTGGGCATGGGACGTGTCGGTAAAGGGGCCTTTCTTGCCCTGAGTGAAGTGCTCGGTGAACAGGTCTGGGGTATGGACGCCGACCGGGACCGCGTAGAACGGCAGCAGGCGCTGGGTATGCAGGTGATGCTGGGGGACGGTGAAGATGCGGACTTATGGGATAATATGGATCTCCGCGGCACTAACCTGATTCTTCTTGCGCTGCCCTCCACTGAAGATATACGACACATTCACGATCAGTTGCGCAAAGCCGGTTACAAGGGGCAGTTGGCGGCCATCGCTCGCTATGAGGATGAGCGTATTGAAATGATTCAGCATGGTATCGATCACGTATTCAACTTTTACACCGAGGCCGGTACCGGCTTTGCCGAAGAGAGCCTGCAATTACTGAAAAAAGCGGCCTGACACGATTATTGTGGGTAGTGAGTATGGAAGTCCAGCTGGCGAAAAAAGGAATTACCATCGCGGCTGAATTCCATGACCAGCTTCCAATGCATGCTGGGTTCTCTGCAACTTCCAAGAAAGCTCATGCCAGTAACCGGGGCTTGTTGACGATCAAGAAACACCACTGTTCGTCCCATATACATGTTGACCCCCTCTATATGGGCGGATTCCAGGCGATACTGATCGGGTACATAGAATACAAAATTCAGCGGCTCCTCAATTGGAACGGGGCGTGGTGACAGGCTTACCCGGCCCCACTCGGCGCCAAGTTTGAATTCACAGTCAGATTGATCCAGGACGCAATGCCCTTCGTTCACAGAAGTATTCTTGCCTGGGTTTTGCAACCAGGCGGAGAGACTGAATAGGGCTATCAGCACCACCGCACTTAACACCATATAAAAGGATTTGGTTGCCGGCATAATGTTGTGTTTTGGTTAACAAATTAGCGCATCAGTGTGAATTATTGACCGGGATCAATCAAGGTTCAGATAGTCTATCTTTTTGGGGGTAAAAACTTTATCATTTGCGCCCGAAGTCCAGTCATTTACAGGTGAATTATCAATCGCTTAATTCATCTGTTTATTGGCGAAATCTGTTTTGTTTTCTAAGGTTGTCGAAGACAAAACAATTCATACTAGAAGCGGAAGATTCAAAAAAATGAATGAAACCAGTCGAGCACATCCGGAATACAACTACAAGGTAGTGCGGCAGTTTGCCGTCATGACGGTGATTTGGGGAATTGTCGGCATGACAGTTGGTGTTCTCCTAGCAGCGCAACTTATCTGGCCTGAGCTGAACTTTAATACGCCCTGGCTCACCTACTCAAGGCTCCGTCCACTGCATACCAATGCCGTTATTTTTGCCTTTGGGGGCTGCGCCCTGTTCGCCACCTCATACTATATCGTCCAGCGAACCTGCCAGACTAAAGTCTTTAGTGACAAATTAGCGTCATTTACCTTCTGGGGATGGCAGGCTGTGATTGTGCTTGCGGCCATTACCCTGCCACTGGGCCTGACTTCATCAAAAGAGTATGCCGAACTGGAATGGCCCATTGATATTCTGATTACTCTGGTATGGGTTGCCTATGCGATTAACTTTTTTGGCACCCTGGTGATCAGAAAAACATCTCATATCTATGTTGCCAACTGGTTTCTTGGCGCCTTTATTCTTACCGTGGCGGTCTTGCATATTGCAAACTCCATGGCGATACCGGTTTCCTTTACCAAGTCCTACTCCCTGTATGCCGGTGCAGTCGATGCGATGATGCAGTGGTGGTATGGACACAATGCGGTCGGCTTCTTCCTGACGGCCGGATTCCTGGGCATGATGTATTATTTTGTGCCCAAGCAGGCGGGACGTCCGGTATATTCCTACCGCTTGTCGGTGGTGCACTTCTGGGCGCTAATTTCCCTGTATATCTGGGCAGGTCCTCACCATCTTCACTATACCGCACTGCCTGACTGGACTCAGTCGCTGGGCATGGTGATGTCTGTAATCCTGTTTGTTCCCTCCTGGGGCGGTATGATCAACGGTATCATGACGCTCTCCGGTGCCTGGCATAAACTGCGTACAGACCCCGTTTTGCGTTTCCTTATCGTGTCCCTGTCTTTCTATGGCATGTCTACATTTGAAGGGCCAATGATGGCCATCAAAACCGTGAACGCCCTCTCCCATTACACGGACTGGACAGTGGGCCACGTGCACTCAGGTGCATTGGGTTGGGTTGCCATGATTTCTATTGGCTCCATCTATCATCTGATTCCGGTATTGTTCGCGCAGCCTCGCATGTACAGTACCAGGCTTATCAATATTCATTTCTGGTTGACGACGATTGGCGTGGTGCTCTACATCGTTGCCATGTGGATCTCCGGTGTGATGCAAGGTCTGATGTGGCGCGCGGTGAATACCGATGGCACGCTCACCTACAGCTTTATTGAAAGTATCGAAGCGTCAAAACCTTTCTACTTTGTTCGCTTCATAGGCGGCTGTTTTGTGGTGGCAGGCATGATCCTCATGGCCTACAACTGCTACCGCACCATTCGTGCACCCAAAGACAGCCT
Organism: Lacimicrobium sp. SS2-24; assembly: GCF_002201535.1. GTDB lineage: Bacteria > Pseudomonadota > Gammaproteobacteria > Enterobacterales > Alteromonadaceae > Lacimicrobium. The sequence continues at coordinate 287,579 of NZ_NIWW01000001.1, forward strand.
GCAAGCTGAACCGCAACCGGCATAAGGGAACAGGCAGAAATGAAAAACGTACATGAAATTGTAGAAAAAAACACCGGTCTGTTGGCCATTCTTATTCTGGTGGTCATCAGTTTTGGTGCGCTGGTTGAAATCGCGCCACTGATGTTTCAGAAGCAGGTAACTGAGCCGGTTAAAGGACTCAAACCCTACACTGCACTGGAATTAGAAGGTCGCGATATTTATATTCGTGAGGGCTGCGTGGGATGTCATAGTCAGATGATTCGTCCCTTCCGCTCAGAAACGGAACGTTACGGCCATTATTCTGTTGCGGGTGAGTCTGTGTGGGAACGTCCCTTCCTGTGGGGCTCTAAGCGCACCGGCCCTGATTTGGCTCGTGTTGGTGGGCGCTACAGTGATGAATGGCACCGTGTGCATCTGATAGATCCCAGAGCCGTGGTGCCTGAATCCAATATGCCGGGCTTCCCCTGGCTGGCTGAAAACACCCTCGACGGTGAGTTAACTGCCAAGAAAATGGAAGTGTTCAGAGATCTCGGCGTGCCCTATACCGATGAGGATATTGCCGGTGCCAAGGATGCGGTCAAAGGTAAAACGGAAATGCAGGCGCTGATTGCTTACCTGCAGTCACTTGGAAAGGCGTTGAACTAACATGGATGCGGTCACCATAAACGTCATCTGGACTGTAGCCATCTTTGTCATTTTTGTTGCCATTGTTATCTGGGCCTACAGCAAGCGTAACCGTAAAGGCTTCGAAGAAGCCGCTAATCTGGTGTTTGACGACGATAAGTCCGCCCAGGACAAGGTAAAACAAAATAAGCGGGAGTCATCTAGCAATGAGTAGCTTTTGGAGCATTTTCATTTCAGTCATTACCCTGGGGACCATCCTCGGCTGCTTTCTTTTATTACGCTGGTGTTTAAAAAACATGACCGGCGTCGAAGAAGGCGACGATATGCATCATGAATTTGATGGGATTGTTGAGATTAATAACCCTCTGCCCCGTTGGTGGACCATCATGTTTTATGTGACCATCGTCTGGGGTGTGATTTATCTGGCCCTTTACCCTGGTCTGGGCAATTTTGCCGGCTTGTTAGGTTGGAAAAGCTCCAATCAGGACGTTCGCAGTCTGGAAGAATCCCGCGCGGCTACGCAAAAAGCGTTGGAAAATGGCGAGTTGGTGGAGTATGACCGTCAGATGCAGCAGGCTGAAGAGCGGTTTGGCCCTATTTTTGAAGCCTATGCCAAACGTGATGTAAAAGATTTAGCCAATGATCCAGAGGCACTCAAAGTTGGTCAGCGTTTGTTTCTGCAAAACTGTGCTCAGTGCCATGGTTCCGATGCCCGTGGTATGCGTGGCTTTCCTAACCTGACCGATGACGACTGGTTATATGGTGGCAGCCCGGAACAGATCCGCACCTCCTTGTTGCAAGGCCGTCAGGGCGCGATGCCGGGATGGATTGACGCGTTTGGTGAAAAAGGCATTGAAGAGATAGTAGCTTACACACTGAGCCTCAGTGGTCGTAAGGTGGATCCAGATCTGGCGCAGGCCGGTGAAGCGAGATTTGCGGCCTGTGCCGCCTGTCATGGTCAGGATGGTAAAGGAAACTATGCCATGGGGGCACCTAACCTGACGGATAACACCTGGCTTTATGGCGGCAGTGAAAAGGCGGTGACGGAAACGCTCACCCATGGTCGAAATGGTGTGATGCCGGCCTGGAAGAAGATCTTGGGCGAAGATAAAATCCATTTGCTGACGGCATATGTATACAGTTTGTCTCAGGACGAATGAGATTAAGCTAATCCAAGAAAAAGCCTCGTTTTGACGGGGCTTTTTACCATTTACTGGAAGAAATATTGATATGAATCCAATGCCCCCGCCCTGGTATAAGCAGTTCTGGCCCTGGTTCCTGATTGCTATTCCGGTAGTATCCATAGCTTTGAGTATCAATTTGCTGAGACTGGCAACAACCGGTCAGGACAGCATGGTCATCGAGGATTATTACAAAGAAGGTAAAGCCATCAACATGCGCCTGGAAAAAATCACTGCGGCGCAAAACTTAGGAATAGAAACCTTACTCAGTGTTGACGATGACACGGTGGTATTGAATTTTACGCAAGGGGCACCGTCGGACGGCACCGCACTGAAACTGTTTTTTCAGCATCCGACCTTGCAGGACGAGGATTTTCAGCTGATGCTGACGCGCAATTCGCCGGGACGATACAGTGGCGAATTACCGCGGTCTATCTCTGGTAAATGGCATCTGACGCTGGAGCCTTTTGATCAGCAATGGCGTATCTATCAGGTTATTGGTCTGCCCAGGCAGGATCCGATCCGTTTCATTCCTTAACCACAGGCGTTTTACGTGCACTGTTACCATTGCCATCAGGAAGTTACTGAGCCTCAGCGCTATACCACAGAGGTGTTGGGTGAGATGCGTCAGATGTGTTGTCCGGGGTGCCAGGCGGTGGCCGAAGCGATCGTCGCAAATGGCCTGGAAGACTACTATAAATTCCGAACGGAACCGGCAAGTCGTGCCGATGAAAAAATGCTGCAAACGACGCTGGATAAACTGTCATTATATGATCAGCCAGAGCTTCAGGAAGAGTTTGTTACCAGTGACGCCGAGCACAACACCATTCAGCTGAGTGTGGAAGGCATCAGCTGTGCCGCGTGTGCCTGGTTAATAGAAAAGAAACTCAGCGTCATCCCGGGGATCGTTCAGGTCGGGGTGAATGTCAGTGCCCGGCGTGCATTAGTGCGCTGGCAGCAGAATCGCATTAACCTGAGCGATATTCTCGCGGCCATTGAGAAACTGGGCTATCACGCCCTGCCTTTTCAGCCACAGCAACATGAGGAGCAGTTCAAACAAACCAGTCAGTCTTTTCTTAAGCGGCTGGGACTTTCTGGCCTCATGACCATGCAGGTCATGATGATTGCTTTTGCCCTGTATTTTGGCCTGTTTGGTAATCTCGATGATGATATTCGTATTTTCCTTCACTGGGTGAGCCTGCTTCTGACCTTACCGGTGGTGCTTATTTCCGGTGCGGGCTTTTATCGTGGTGCTATAAGAGCCCTCAGAGCCGGTAGTGTGAATATGGATGTTCCCATCACCGTGGCCATTTGGGCCTTATTTATTGCCAGCGCCAAGGCGACGGTGCTGGAACAGGGCGAAGTCTTCTTTGAATCGGTGTGTATGTTCATCTTCTTACTGCTGATTAGCCGGTATCTGGAACATAAATCTCGTCACCAGGCAGCCCTCATTTCTGCCAATATGAGTCAGTATGTACCCGTCACTGCGCGGGTTATCCAGGATGGCAAAACAACCGATTGTCTGGCAAAAACGCTCAAACCCGGGCAAGTGGTACTAGTGCGAAGCGGTGAAACCATACCTGTAGACGCTATTGTCACTGAGGGTAAGAGTTACGTAGACGAGTCTATGCTAACCGGTGAGTTCTCGCCGGTGGTCAAGCAGTCGGGGGATCGGGTCTTCGGCGGCACAATTAATCAACATAGTGCGCTGACGCTGGAGGTGTCTCGACCGCTAAAAGAAGCGCTGGTCAATCAGATTATCCGCCTTCAGGATCAGGCGATGTTGAGTAAGCCCGCTATTTCACAGCTGGCTGACAAGGTAGCGCGCTACTTTGTCTTTGCAGTGCTGATCATTGCCGCACTGACCTATGGGTTCTGGTATTGGCAGGACAACCCGGATGCGTTTTGGATCATGGCAGCGGTATTGGTAGCCACCTGCCCTTGTGCGCTGGGATTGGCGACGCCCTCCGCGTTAACCTGTGCCATGGCCAGTCTCAATCATCGTGGTGTGTTGTTAAAACGCGCCGATCTGCTCGAGGTGATTACCCGTGTTGACCAGGTGGCTTTTGATAAAACCGGTACCCTGACACAAGGACGCTTCAGCCTCAACGGTATTCATAACCTGTCAGATGAACCTGATGCGCAATTATTGTCCCGTGCTGCATCGCTGGAACACTATTCAGAACACCCTATTGCACGAGCCTTCGATCCCTACCCTGGGGAATACAGTGTATCAGCCATAACAACACAGCCTGGCTATGGCCTCAGTGGAGAAATAGAGGGGTGTTGTTATCGCCTAGGCAGCGCCAGAATGATGCGTCATGCAGTGCCCGAATCGTTAGGCGAGTGTAATGTTTTTTTAGAGAATGACCTTCAGTTGCTCGGGGCATTTTCGATCACTGATAGCCTGCGTGAAGAGGCGCCAGCGAGCCTTGAACAGCTGAACTTCTGCGAAAAGCTGATTATTAGTGGCGATATACAACAAAATGTTGATGCGGTGGCCTCTCAACTGGGGATTGAGCATTGTTATGCGCAATGTACCCCTGAACAAAAACTCCAACATCTGACCACCTTGCAGCAACAGGGGCATGTTGTGATGATGGTAGGAGATGGTATTAATGATACACCGGTGATGGCTGCGGCAGATGTTTCGGTGGCGGTGGGCGGTGCCACCGATCTGGCAAAAAATGCGGCCGATATTATTCTTGTGACGCCGTCTTTGGCGCTGCTGCCCGAGCTTTTTAAAATGGCACGCAAAACCCGTCGTAAAATCATTCAGAATATGGCCTGGGCGCTGGGGTATAATTTGTCTGTCTTGCCTCTGGCTGTGGCCGGATTTCTCACCCCCTGGATGGGTGTTATTGGCATGTCTGTCAGTTCCATTCTGGTGGTCGGGAATTCGGTACGTTTATTAACAAAAAGGTCCTCTTCTTGAGCATATTGTACTTTCTGATTCCAATCGCCATTTTGTTGGTGACCGTTGCTGTGGTGGTATTCTTTTGGGCTGTAAAATCCGGGCAATTTGAAGATCTGGAGCGCCACGGCACCAGCATCCTGTTTGAAGAAGATGACGTGAAACAGGAAAAACAGCACAAGGAAAAAGATGAGCACTGAACCCTTGTGGCTGGGCGCGTTGCTGATTGGCCTTGCAGGGAGTGTTCATTGTGTGGCCATGTGCGGCGGTATCGTCGGTGCGTTGACCTTCTCTATTCCGCAGCATAAAGATGCCCTGCCCTTTATTCTTAGTTATCACTTCGGGCGCATTCTCAGCTACACAGCCGCAGGTGCCCTGACAGGAAGTCTCGGTGCGCTGTTTTCCCATCAGGTTACTCACGGCGTGATGATACTAAACCTGCTCAGTGGAGTGTTTTTGATAGCGCTGGGACTCTATATTGCTAACTGGTGGCGTGGATTGGCTGCATTGGAAGCATTGGGTGCCAGGCTCTGGAAACCGCTCGTCCCTTTTTCAAAGCGCTTTATTCCCTTTAAACACCCTATTTCTGCCTTACCCTATGGCATGATCTGGGGATGGCTGCCTTGTGGTCTGGTTTATTCTACCTTGTCCTGGAGCCTGGCCAGCGGCGGGGCCAAACAGGGTGCCATTGTCATGCTCATGTTTGGTCTGGGCACGCTGCCAGCACTAGTGACACTGGGTGTGTTTAGTCAGCAGTTAAAAGGGGTGCTGCGCCAGCCTATTACCAAGAACATCATCGCATTGTGCCTGCTCGTATTAGGCTCGTATATCATAGTAAACGCGTTGTAACGCTGATATTTCATGATGATTTCGACCATAGTCTGCTGGTGACAGTCAATCAAATAATGCTAAGCTCAAAAGCGAATGAAATTAAGAATAAGAGATTACTGGTAGCCTATGAATCAACATCGTGAATGTGCCATTAGTTGTCAGAACTGCAGTATCAGTCAGCTTTGCCTGCCTTTTACCCTAAACAGCAATGAACTGGACAAGCTGGACAACATTATCCAGCGTAAGCGGCCGTTCCAGAAAAACGATAAGTTATTTCAATCAGGTGATGGTCTCATCAGCCTGTTCGCTGTGCGTTCGGGATCGTTTAAGAGTTATGCGCTGGCCAGCGATGGTGAAGAGCAGATTACGGCATTTCATCTGCCCGGCGATATTATTGGGTTTGACTCTATTAACAACAAAGTGCACAAAACCTCTGCTCAGGCGCTGGAAACGTCGATGGTTTGCGAGATCCCCTTTCAGACGCTTGAACATCTGTCCGGTGACCTACCACGGCTCAGACAGCAGGTTATGCGTATGATGAGCAATGAGATTCAATCCGATCAAGAGATGTTACTACTACTCAACAAGAGAACCGCGCATCAACGACTGGCTCATTTCCTTACCCAACTGGCTAATCGCTATCATCAGCGTGGATTTTCAGCGACCCAGTTCAGGCTCAGTATGACCCGGGCTGAAATTGGGAACTATCTGGGCTTGACGGTGGAAACCATCAGCCGTTTACTGACCCGCTTTCAGAAGCTGGGTATGATTCAGGTCGACGGTAAATTTATTACCTTGCTGGAGCCTGAACTGCTCAAGGAAGCACTGGAAAACCCCGTGTTGGCAGGACTGGACAGCAAAGCCTGAGCGAGTGTGCGCTGAATCATTGATTTAAAACAACAAAGGCTGCATTTTTCTCATCCTGGGTTGGAAAAAAACGTCTGTTGTACATAGACTTATGGCATCTTTAAAGAAAGGGACAAAAGATGGTCAATTATCAGAAACTGCTCGTTGTTATCGATCCTACCAGTGAACAGCAAAAAGCGTTGAGTCGCGCTTTGCTGATTGCACAGAAAACCGGCGCCAGCATTACCGCCTTTTTATCTATTTATGATTTTTCCTACGAAATGACCACCATGCTGTCAGTAGATGAACGTGAAACCATGCGTCAGGCGGTGGTTGATGACAGGACCGAGTGGTTGACTGATCTGATTAATGAGCAAGTACAGGATAAGAATCTCGCTGTGGATGCCAAGGTTGTGTGGCACAACCGTCCCTATGAAAGCATTATTTATGAGGTGATTGATAACCACTACGATCTGATTGTCAAAGGAACCCATGAGCACAGTGGTCTTAAATCCGTCATCTTCACGCCTACTGACTGGCACCTGATGCGCAAGGCGCCGGTACCGGTATTACTGGTCAAGGAGCATGAATGGCCGGAACACGGCAATATTCTCGCTGCAGTGAATGTCGGTACGGAGGATAAGGATCATCAATCATTGAATCAGCAAGTTACACATACGGCACTGGCTTTCGCCCGCACCCTCCATGGGAAGCTGAATCTGGTGAACTCCTATCCGGGGACGCCGGTTAATATTGCCGTGGAAATTCCTGAATTCGACCCATCGGATTTCAATGAGTCAGTTAAAAACTATCACACTGAGTCGATGAAAACCTTCGCTAGTGCCCATGGCGTGGCCGATGAGCACTGCTTTGTAAAAGAGGGACTGCCAGAAGATGTGATCCCCTCCATCGCTAAAAAAATCGATGCGGAGCTGGTTGTCTTAGGAACAGTGGGACGGCATGGCATTTCCGCTGCTCTGATTGGTAATACGGCGGAACATGTCATTGATGCGTTGGACTGTGATGTCCTGACCCTCAAACCCGAGGGCTTTGTCAGCCCGCTACAAAAGTAACCTTAGCCGCCAGACCGGGAATACACCGGTCTGGCGTTCATGACCTTCTCACCCGCCCTTACCCGCTTTCCCTTGTCTATTTATTTGCGCGCCAAGGTGTGTTGCCAGGGTCCGTTTATCGCCCGGTGGGTCCGGACTTCCGGATTAACGCGCTTTGTTTTCATCTTGAACTCGGAGACAACTTGAGTAACTGTATAGGCATCATGAACAATGCCTGCAAGCTGATAAGGATGAGAAGTTGGTAATACGCAACAAACTCAGGGTAGCGATACTGTTTATGGCGTTGTCCTGTCATGCCGGCGCACAGGATGTCGATGTGGCAGTGGCGAGTAATTTTGCCGCGATTATGCAGGATATTAAGGGGAGATTCGAAAAAAACAGCCCCTATCAGGTGCGGTTATCCTTTGGCTCTTCAGGAAAGATATTTGCGCAGATACAACATGGCGCGCCTTTTGATATGTTTTTATCCGCAGATCAGGCCAAGCCTGAGGCATTGGAAGAACTCGGCCTCGGTGTGAAGGGCAGTCGTTTTACTTATGCCGTGGGTGGCCTCGCGTTGTGGTCATCTGAGACTGGAATAACCCCGACAGATCTGGAAGCGATGTTAAAGGGCGCGAAAATGAATAAACTCGCGTTGGCTAACCCTAAACTGGCCCCATATGGGGTCGCTGCGGCACAGGTGTTAGAGCAGCTTGATATCAAAGCGCTCACAGAGCCTAATTGGGTAATGGGTGAGAATATTGCGCAGACGTATCAGTTTGTGGCTACCGGTAATGCAAAACTGGGGTTTGTGGCACTATCGCAAGTGTTACAGGACAATAAGGTGAAAACAGGAAGTGCCTGGATCATCCCACAAACACTGTATTATCCCATACGACAACAAGCCGTTTTACTGCAACGCGGGCGTGAAAATATGGCGGCCAATGCGCTGCTTAACTATCTCAAAAGTGCAGAAGCCCGCGAGATAATTACATCATATGGCTATACAACGGAATAATCCCCCTTATGTTATCTGAAACCGATCTGGGCGCGATTTGGCTAACACTGAGACTAGCTACCACAGTGACGTTGCTGTTGCTGCTAATCGGCACGCCGATTGCCTGGTGGCTGGCCCGCACCCACTCCTGGCTCAAAGGTCCTGTGAGCGCCATTGTTGCCCTGCCTCTGGTACTGCCGCCTACCGTCTTAGGCTTCTATTTACTCATTGCGATGGGCCCTCAGGGAATGATAGGTCAGTTGACTCAGGAACTGGGACTTGGACTGCTGCCCTTCACTTTCTGGGGATTGGTGGTGGCATCGGTTTTTTATTCCATGCCCTTTGTCGTGCAACCCATACAAAATGCCATGGAAAACCTTGGTAACCGTCCTCTTGAGGTGGCAGCCACCCTCAGAGCCGGACCATGGGATCGCTTTTTCACCGTGGTGATCCCCATCACCAAGCCCGGTTTTGTTACCGCATCAATTTTGGGTTTTGCTCATACTGTGGGGGAATTTGGCGTGGTATTGATGATCGGGGGAAATATCCCAGGTCAGACGCGAGTGGTGTCAGTACAGATCTATGATCATGTGGAAGCACTGGAGTACACACAGGCCCATACACTGGCAGCCACCATGGTAATTTTCTCTTTTGCAGTGTTACTGGCCATGTATGTGTTTCAGCGTAATAAGCCTGTATGGGGCATAAAGTAGGACGACATCAGTGACTTCCATTGGCACACGGGATGGGCTGATTGTTCAGCTCGATATGCAGTATAAAAAACAACACCACGAGAACTTTTCCCTGAGGGTGGCGTTGACGCTCCCGGGCTCGGGTATTACCGGCATTCTGGGCCCTTCAGGCTCGGGGAAAACCACGTTATTGCGCTGTATTGCGGGCCTGGAGCAGCCCCATGATGGGTTGGTGATGGTCAATGGACAGCGATGGCAAGATAAAGATAATGTGGTTCCCACTCATGACCGTCCACTGGGGTATGTGTTTCAGGAGGCCAGCCTGTTCCCCCACCTTAGTGCCAAAGGTAACCTGGAGTTTGCGCTTAAACGGGCGACATCCAGCGCTGCGTCAATTGCCTATGACAAGGTTCTCGAGGTGATGGGAATCGAGAGGTTACTGGGCCGTTACCCGACGGAATTATCTGGAGGCGAACGACAGCGTGTGGCCATCGCCAGAGCGCTGCTTATTCAACCCCAACTGCTGTTAATGGATGAACCGCTGTCGTCTTTGGATGATGCAAGAAAACATGAAATTCTGCCTTATCTGGAAGACATTCGACAGAGTTTTGATATTCCAATCCTGTATGTCAGTCATTCGATGGAGGAGATCGCCAGACTGGCTGACTACGTTGTCGTGATGGAAAACGGACAGGCTATTGCGCAAGGGCCGTTAAACGAGGTCTTTACCCGTATGGATTTGCCGCTGGCAATGGATGATCAGACAGGCGTGGTGTGGCAGGGTGAGATCATTGAGCATGACTCAACCTGGCAGTTAGCCAGAATCCGATGCGCCGGAGGGGAATTATGGATTCGTGACGGTGGAGATCGCATTGGGGATAGGGTAAGAGTCAGAGTGCTGGCCAAAGATGTTAGCTTATCTTTAGGATGTCATACGGATTCCAGTATCCTGAACCGTGTGGCAGTGACGGTATCACAACTGGGACCGGATCAGGACAGCGCGATGCAATTGGTGAAACTCAAAGCCGCTGAGGATTACATCATAGCCCGCCTGACGCGCCGCTCAGTGGCGCACCTCAAACTCGAACCCGGCCTGAATCTTTGGGCACAGATTAAATCGGTAGCAATAGTGCAATAGTGACACATAGCTGTGCTGTGCTTATTTCGCTATAATCGCCCCCCTCAGTGATACAGGGCAGAGAGTCGATGCATTTTTCCGAGCTAAGCAGCAAACAGAAATACAGCTTTAATAAATTACAAAAACGCCTGCGTCGTGGCGTAGGTAAAGCCATTGAAGACTTCAACATGGTTGAAGAAGGCGATCGGATAATGGTATGCCTTTCCGGCGGCAAAGACAGCTATACCCTGCTTGATATTTTGCTCTATTTGCAGCGCATTGCCCCAATTCGTTTTGATTTGGTGGCTGTTAATCTGGATCAGAAACAGCCAGGCTTTCCGGCACATGTGCTTCCTGAATACCTCAGTCAGCTTGGTGTTGAATATAAAATCGTTACCGAAGACACCTACTCTATCGTTAAAGACAAGATTCCCGAAGGTAAAACCACCTGCTCATTGTGTTCACGGCTCAGACGCGGCATTTTATATCGCACCGCAACGGAGCTCGGCGCCACCAAAATAGCCCTCGGGCATCATCGTGATGATATGCTCGAAACCCTTTTCCTTAATATGTTTTATGGTGGCAAGTTAAAGTCCATGCCCCCTAAACTGGTTAGTGACGACGGTAAGCAAATGGTCATTCGTCCGCTGGCTTACTGCGCCGAAAAAGACATTGACCGTTATGCGCAACACCTCAACTTCCCTATTATTCCCTGCAATCTTTGCGGCTCTCAGGAAAACCTGCAACGTAAAGTTATCAAGCAGATGTTGCAGCAGTGGGATAAGCAATACCCCGGGCGTATCGAAAATATGGCGCGCGCATTACAAAACATTGCCCCTTCACACCTTGCCGATACCAATTTGTTTGACTTTGTTGGTCTGAAAACGCAGGACAAGCCCTTTACCGACGGAGATATCGCTTTTGATGAGCCGCTTTCCAGCAGCGAAGAGCCGGTCAGAGCCTCGGCAGAGGTACAGGTAATTAGTCTGGGCTAATGCGGGGCCTGGCAGGGTTATTCCAGCCAGGCAAGAATACGCAGCGGTTTCTCAGGTAAAGTCAGAGTAGCCCTGCCCTGTTGTTGCAGCCAGTCATTACTCAGACGTAATTGCTCGTCGTGCAAAGCAGGTAATGCATTGTCACCGTCATAGGCAATCTGTGACGTGGGCGAGTTACCAAATTGCAGAATCAGCCCTTTCACCTCTGGCATCATAAATGACATGAAACCACCCATCTGCTCGAAAAATGCAACATACTGGCGTTGTAATAATTGCAGAGTATTAACGGAATATTCGGTGGCAAGCTGAGAGTCAGTGGTTTCCAGTTGCACCGACATATCACAATACTTTGCACTATCATCGAATTCGATATGCACGGCGGCCTGAGCCAGCTTTAATGCGCGCTCTGACGGTAACCGAAAGCGCTGTTCCGCAGAGACCTGCAACTCAATATCCTGCTTTGGCGTGCGAATAAAGGCGCGGTTTATCCGGCACAGTCTGCTTTCTTGCTGGTGCGCAAAACCAAAAGCGAATTGCAGGTCAGGCATGCTCTCGCTATCGAGCTTGCGCGTATGACTGTACAGGCTGGCATAATCAAGCTCCAGCGTATCGGCGTGAGTCAGACCGGCAAAACCACTCAGCAGGGCTGCAACCCCATAACACCATTTCATCATGCGTCAATGTACTTTCTGTTAAACCGGATCATCTCCAGCAGTTCATCAATATAATCCTGCCCGCGCTCTGAGTAGCTCATCAAACCTTGCGCTAGTGGTTCTGCGGCAATCTGCTGTTGGTTATTACGCAACTTAGCGCGAATGGTACGCAGATCACTATAGGCATAGTGGGTATTGATATTGCGCAAATAGGCACTGACAGCATGGGACAGGTCCCGGAATTTGGCCACTTCATGGGCGGCATCGTCATCCCGCGATTTTGGCACAAAACCACAACCGCGGCGGAAACACCACATGCCGAAAAAGTTATAGCCTTTGCGCGCGAATCGTGAGGTACCCCAGGCGGATTCGTTAGCGGCCTGCGCCAGTACCAATTCGAGCGGAACAATATCGACCCGTCGCAGCAACTTGCTTATGTCCTGTGCCGTGGTCGGAGTTGCCTCCAAATCATACTTTTTGGCAATTTTTTCCAGCTTGCTTTTTTGCACTTGTGTGAGCTTTTCTGAACTGGCCATTTTTTGTTGCAAGGCGTGCAATAAGGCCCGTTCTTTGAGAATGATCTGATTATGATATCTGACAGCTGGCCTCAGGTAGTCAAAAAAGGCTTCTTTCTTGGCTGGAATACTGTCCATTTTAGAAAACTCAGGGATCGGTTGTGACATCACCTCAGGGACAGGAATGCCATATTCCGGCTCACGTTGTGTAAAGGGATAGATAAGCGCACCGGTCACAAGCACGGCAAACAGCCCCCGCAGTGCAAGATGAGCAGGATGTTTACGCATAAAATATCGATTCCGCATTGTCTTCTCCATCGGGTGACGTGACCTGCACAGCAATACCAAAGATATCGCGATACAGTACTCCTTTCACATTATAATACAGTGGTCCGACCCAGATAAGCGCAATACCCAAAGTCGCAATCACCAGTAAGAGCAGGATAGCAAACAACAGATACAGTAAAACGAACTGCGGCCAGCTGTGGCTGACGACCCTCACCGACGTATAGATAGCACGCCATGGCGTCATGCCTTTTTCAACAATCAGTGGCAGGGTAAAACTGCAGGCAATCATCAGATACAGGCCTGGCACTATCAACAACATCAATCCAATATTAACCAGCAGGCCCACCATCAGTGATGCCAGCCCCAGGACCAATGTTTTTGGCACGAAGTGAAACAGGTGTGTGGGTCTTGAAATACCACCGACACTGTGGTTTACCCCCATCATGATAAGTCCGGTAATAAGCGGTGCACTAATCAGCGTGATGATTAACTCGATATAAAACTGAACACTGGGATTTAGTATGTCTCCGCCTTGGTTTTGGATCAGGCTGAAACTGACCATAACCACCAAAAACACCAGTGAAAAGAGCATTAAAAGGGCTTGTAACAATGTCCACTTAGTTAACTGCGTAATTTTCCAGGCTTCTTTGAGCACGGCTTCAAGATTGACGTTAAAATCGCCGGACAGGGCTTTATGCATGGAACCGCCCAACTCCAGTCTTTTCTTTTCCTGCACGGGATAGTATGCCTGTTGCTGTCTTTCAGTGACCCTATTTTATCAGCTATCTGTCGGGAACACTAAGCGTAGCGCAAGAGCAATAAGCACCAGCCCCATTAGTCGGTCAAACCAATAGCCCTGTTGGATTAGAAAAGAACGAACCCTGGTAGCGCTTAACAGGCAAGATAACCCGATAAACCAGAGTGCCGTTGCCAAAGCAAGGTATGCACCATACACGAGTTTGATACTGGTGGGGGTGTGTGCAGAAATGGCCACGGCAAACAGCGACAAAAAGAATAACGTGGCTTTAGGATTCAGGCCATTGGTGACAAATCCAACGACAAAAGCCCGTTTGTCGGACAAATCACCCTGATGCTGTTGTTTATCCTTCACTAAAGAAGTGTCAGCGGCAGGACGGCTTTTCAGGGCCATCAGTCCGATGTAGCCCAGATAGAGAGCAGCAACATAGCTGAGTAAATTAAACAGCCAGGGGGTGGTCTGAATCACCAGACCTATACCCAACATGGAATACGCCACATGTAATAAAATGGCAATACCAATCCCCAAACTGGTAAAAATGGCGGCTCTGCGACCAAAACGCACACTGTGGCGAACCACAACAGCAAAGTCTGGTCCGGGACTCGCCACGGCCAGTAAATGTACACTGGCGATAGTTAAAAACTCGACCCAGCATGACGACAAATCAGACACGGTATCCGTCTCCAATCAGACTGCGAATATACTCTGGGACTACGTTTGAGGCAGGGCCATAGTGACCAGCATCGAATGCCAGGCCGCTTTTTTCCATATTCAGTTCCACCGTTTTCGCTCCACTGTGTGCTGCCAATTGCGCAAAGCCTGCAGCCGGGTAAACCTGCCCAGAGGTACCAATGGCAATAAACAGGTCCGCCCGACGTAATGCCGACTCAATTTTGTTCATTTGCTTTGGTATTTCGCCAAACCAGACAATATCCGGGCGCATGGCAGAGGGAGGCTGGCAACACTGACATAAGGTTGTGCTGTCCAGATCACCACTGATGACTACTGTTTTGTGGCTTTTCAGGCAACGGGCCTGATTGAGCTGACCGTGCATAGCAATCAGTTGTTCACTTCCCGCCCGCTGATGAAGGTTATCGACATTTTGAGTGACCAGCAAAAAGTCTCCCAGGCATGCCTTTTCCAGTGCCGCCAGAGCCAGATGAGCGGCATTAGGTTTGATATCATCCTGTTTAAGTTGCGCGCGCCTGGCATTGTAAAAACGGTACACCAGCGCGGGGTTGGCGGCAAAGGCCTCTGGTGTCGCCACCTCTTCCACCCGGTGCTGCTCCCATAACCCATTATTATCACGAAAGGTTTTAAGGCCTGATTCAGCAGATATTCCGGCACCGGTGAGCACCACAATATTGGCTTTAAGTGACATCACTGCTGTACTCTCTGCGTAGACTCCCGTACCACCAAATCCGGTTCAAAGTGCTGATGTTGAACCGTTTTACCTTTACCGGTGCGCTGTGCGACCACTTGTGAGATCAGTAATTCGGCGGCTTTTCTGGCAATAATATTGGTTGGCTGCGCCGCAGTGGTCAGTTTGGGCCAGGTCTGCCTTGAAAACGGGCTGTCCTCAAAGCCGGCTATCGACAATTGTTCGGGAACCTCAACATTCATCAGGCGTGATGCGAACAGCGCACCGGCAGCGATTTCATCGTTACAGGCAAAAATCGCCGTAGGTGGCTTGGGGAGGCTAAGCAAATGTTTGGCTCCCTTAACCCCGGTTTCAAAGGAGTATTGGCCTTCAAAAAGGTAGTCGGAATCAACCTTAATCCCCGCCGTTTCCAGTGCTTCACGATAGCCATTGTAGCGCTCGTCGGTAGAGCGGTGGCCCTTATCCCCACTGATAAAAGCAATATCCTGATGCCCAAGCTGAATAAGGTGTTCGGTAATATGTAATGCCGCCTCATGGTCATGTACAAATATGCAGGGTGTCGCTTCAGGTTGCTTGCCAGACCCGGAGATAATCCGCACAAATTGAAGGTCCATTTCAGCCAGGGCTTGCAGGACTTCGGGCATCTCAGATAAAGGTGGTGAAATCACCAGACCCGCCAGTTGTGATTTTGTCACCATGTTTTTCAGTTCATCACAGATATTTGGTGAACTCGATTTGCATGGGTGTATGACCAGCTCGTAGCCTCGGTCTTTGCACTCTGCCAGAATGCCGTTTTGCATATCGATAACATAGTATGCATTGGGGTTGTCATAGACATAGCCGATGGTATAAGAACGGGTGCCAGCAAGGTTTCTCGCAGCAAGATTTGGTTCGTAGCTCAGTTGGCGAATTGCTTCGTTGACTTTATCGATGGTGTCGGCCCGAACCGATGCTTCTTTATTAATGACCCTGGATACGGTCTTAATGGACACGCCTGCCAGTTGTGCAACGTCCTTAATAGTTGATTTCATTTAATTTCCCGGCAAATGTTTATGGTGATTAGTAAACATGATGAACCCCTGAAATGCCAGCCCTTTATAGCTCATTCGGCGTCGCGATGGCCATACAAGTGTGAATGTAAGTTTTTTGTAACATACAGGTTGCCACCTTGAAAATTATGTTGTAAGTTAAGCCTTAATGACAACGCTGTCATGGATTTTGTCGGCGATTGTCATTTTAAATAAGAGTGAATGACAACGCTGTCATCACAAAATAAACAGCTTCATGAGAGGGCATCATGACATCAACTAAACTCAATAAAATCACTCAGGGTCTTAGCCTGGCGATGATGGTGACGGCGACCATCAGCACTCAAAACGTTATGGCACAACAAGAGGACTCTGACGAAGCAAAGAGTAACGCAGTAGAAGTTATTCAAATTCGCGGTCTGAGAGCATCCACTAAAGCCGATTTAAACAATAAACGCTTTGCTGACGGCATTCTGGATAGTATTACCGCAGATGACATTGGTAAGCTTCCGGATATCACTATTGCAGATACCCTGCAGCGGGTCCCTGGTATCCAGATCAACCGCTCAGCGGGTGAAGGTTCTGGAGTGAATATCCGCGGCGTGGGCTCTGTAGGTACATTACTAAATGGAGAGCAATTCTTAAGTGCTGGCTCCATTACAACGCTGCAGCCTAACTTCTCTGACATTCCCTCTGCTCTGGTGAGCGGTATTGATGTTCATAAGTCCCCTACTTCCAAAATATTGGCTGGTGGGATTTCAGGTACCTTGGATCTGAAAACGATCAGACCTTTTAGCCTTGATGAAGGTGTAACCTTTGCCAGCTCCGCAGAAGTTTCCCGTGGTAATTACACTGGTGAAACCGATCCGAAAGTTACCGCATTCGTTGGTTACAATACTGACCGTTTTGCTGTATCTACCTCAGTGTCATGGGATCGCGTAAATCTGGCCAATTATCGACTGGGCACGCCTAATATTGGTTGGTCTGGTGCACAAACTGAAGGTAACGCCTGGGATGGCATAGGCGAAGATCGCACCGGTGACGGTGACCAAAACGATGCGCTAGTGACCTTCATCGGCTACGGCAACATGAACAGAAACACTGAGCGGGAGCGTCTGGGTATTACCTCTACGATGCAAGCCCAGCTGACCAATTCTGTGGAAATGGTTGCCGATGTGTTTTATACCGAAATGGATGATGCTGACCGCTCTATCGGCCTGGTGGCGGACAACGCCTGGGGCGATTTTGGCTGGGAACAGCATGGTGACGACCTGACCTCGCGCGGTGTTATTGCCGATGGTGGCCTGGCAGGCTCTGAATTATATACTGCCAATACCGGTGTGCTGAATGCACCGCGTGTCGCCTCTACCTCAGAAAGTCGCACTAATGATCGTGATTCTCTCAACCTGAACCTGGAATTTAAATTTGATAACGGGGGGCCGTTAAGTGGCTCGGTTCGTTATATTCACGGTGAAGGTCAACGGGAAACCACCCATAATATTGCGCAGTCTTTCTTAACCGATGGTGCCAGCCAAAGCCTGTTCCGTAACGATGGCACGGGTGAGATTCCTGTGCATCCACAGGGTGTATCCGGCCGTGTTCCGGTCATCCGTGATTTTAGTGGTGAACATCCTCAGCTGACCTATCCTTCTGACCTGGGTCAGAATATGGAAGACTATGCGATTATCTCTACCTACTCAGAAGAGAACTACTACGAAGAAGCCACGCTGGATGTCTTGCGTGCCGACGGTACCTACCGTCTGGAATCTTCAGATTTAACGACGGTTGAGTTTGGGGTACGCAAAGGGCGTCGTGATGTGAAGCGTGACACTTATGTATTGCTGGCGCCAATCAACCAGGATGGTTTGAGCACCGATGTAATGTGGAAAGATCAGGGCGAGGTTGCCAACGATACCAATGGCGATGGTGTGTTCAGCCGTGCCGGTGGTGATAAGACCATTGGTTATGACAATTACCTGAATTTTGCCAATCTGCCCTCATCCTGGGTTATTCAATCCAATGATTTCGGTCCCGCAGATATTGGTAATTTCTACTTTATAAACCCAGAGATAATGGACGATCATATTGGGTTCCAAAATACCCTTTATCCGGGGAACTTTAAACAATCCCAGCCTGGCGAATCCTACAATGTTTTAGAAAGTACCAAGTCAGCTTACTTTAATCTGAAATTTGACGGAGAATTAGGCAGTTTGCCCTACAAAGCAAATGTTGGATTGCAGTATATAAAAACCGATCTGACGGTAATGCAGAACTTGCTGGGTTCTGAGGTAGTTTGTCGTGCTTGCCCTGGCATCGTAGATTCTGTAGGACAGGTCGTGACGGATCAGTCTTACTCAGACACCCTGCCCGCGCTGAACTTGCGTCTGAATCTGACCGATGATCTGGTTGCCAGAGCCAGCTACGGTAAAACCATGAATCGTCTGGACACCCGTAATCTAGGTGGTGGTATGAATGTCGGCACGACGATCAACCAGGGTGAAGTGTCTGATGTACCAGTGGGCGAACGCTATGCGGTTGAAGCTAACCGGACTGGTAACCCTAACCTCAAACCAACACGCGCCACTAACCATGATCTGACCCTAGAATGGTATTTCTCTGACACCGGATTGCTCAGTGTGGCCTGGTTTAAGATGGATATTGAATCTAACCTGACCACTGACGTCAGCACCGAGTTTGTACCGGATGCCGATGGCATAGTGAGACGTCAGGTGCAGGTTCGTGGTCCGGTGAATGGTGACGGCGGTACCATTAAAGGGTATGAGTTTGCCTATCAACAGGGCTTCGATTTCCTACCCGGATTCTGGAGCGGTTTCGGTGCGGGTCTGAACTATACCTATGCACCGAGTACCTCTGACACCCGTGATTTTGAAGGCAATAAACTGCCACTCAATGACAACTCAGAGAACTCCGGTAATGCCGTGTTGTGGTATGAAAAAGGCCCCTTGCAGGTTCGTTTAGCTGCAAACTATCGCTCTGAGCGTTTTGTTGGTCAAAGCGGTCGTAACTTTGGCGGTGGCGGTCTTGCTTTGTACGCCGAAGGCACCACTTATATTGATATGTCGGCCAGTTACGATATTAACGACAATATCAGTGTGTACTTCTCAGGCAGCAACTTAACGGAAGAGTTTGAGAATATGTACTACCAGTGGGAAGACTTTACCATAGCTCAGGATATCTATGAGCGTCGACTGACAATGGGCGTTCGCGGTCGTTGGTAAAACCTAACCTCTGTTGGTTACGTTAAATACGCATCCCCGTTGTTTACACAGCGGGGATTTTTTATTTTTAATCGTACAGAGGGCTGTGTAGCATAGTGACCTCTGTAAGGTGTACCAATCATGCAAAACAACACTGAGAAAACTCGGCATATACTGGTGCTGGGTGGCGGCACAGCGGGCTGGATGACGGCCATGATCATGGCGAAACAGTGGCAGCATCAACCCGTGCATATCTCCCTGCTGGAATCCAGTGATATCGGTATCATTGGTGTAGGGGAAGGCTCCACACCTGCTCTGAGACAGTTTTTTGAGCGTATGGATATTCCTGAACAGGAATGGATGCCTGCATGCAATGCCACTTATAAGGTGGGCATTACGTTTGACCAGTGGTCCACCCGCCAAGGTTATGAAAGTTATTTCCATCCCTTTAAATTCCGGTTGGACGAGCAGTTTGCTCAGGCCTTTTTTCATAGTGCAGCGATGCGCCGCCAAGGGTTAGATGTCAGTGCCCATCCCAATCAATTTTTTCTGTCTCCGTTACTGGCACAGAAACACCTTGCACCGGTGCCTCATTACAATTTCCCCTTTGAGCCCAATTACGGCTATCACTTCGACTCTGCATTGCTGGGACGTTTCTTAAGAGATAAGGCCAAAGCGTTGGGCGTGACGCATGTAGAAGGTAAGGTACATGATGTATTGCTATCACCCAGTGGCCACCTTCAGGCGCTGAAGATCGAACAGGGCGAGCAGATCGGCGCGGATTTTTTTGTAGATTGCTCAGGATTCGCGGCTGTGTTGATACAAAAAGCCCTTAAGGTACCGTTTATCAGCTTTGAGTCTAACCTGTTTAACAACGCGGCAGTGGCCATTCCCAGTGAAATCACAGATGAAGTTCCCTCCCAAACCCTCTCCACGGCGATGAAAAACGGCTGGCGGTGGCAGATCCCTCTGACCAACCGTTTTGGCAATGGATACGTTTACAGTGATCATTATTGTAGCGCTGATGAAGCTGAGACGGAGCTGCGACATGCTCTGGATCTTGTGGACAGTGCCGTCGAGGCCAGGCACCTGCATATGAAAGTCGGAAGAGTGCAGCACCACTGGTATAAAAACTGCCTTGCCATTGGCCTGTCTCAGGGATTTATAGAGCCCCTTGAAGCAACGGCGCTGTTTCTGGTTCAACAAGCGGCGGCACTGTTTGTGGATGCCTATGAAAAAGGCCAGTTCACTGAACAACACCAGCAGGCTTATAACGCGAGGATCAATGGTTACTTTGAAGGAATACGCGATTATATTGTTGGCCACTACATCACCAACAGTCGTTCAGACAGTCAATATTGGCTGGATTGTCAGAATAACCAGGACAATCTGTCCGACTCATTGCGTCATATTCTGGAGGTTTGGAATAGCGGAGGAAACCTTGTAGAGGAGCTGCACAGACAAAACGTTACGCAGTACTACTCACCGATTTCCTGGCACTGTCTGCTCGCCGGAAGCGGCTATTTTGGTCAGCAAAATACGCTACAGCGCCCCGCTGCCACGGACAAACAGGTGAACCTGAAGAAAATCTCTGAGTTTCTGCACCGCTGCAGCCTGAATTTTGATTCTCACAAGCAGTTCCTGGAACAAAAGCTAACCCGGTCAGCTTAAACAGCGGCGCAGGAACTCAGTGTGAGAGGGACTCTTCTGAACGGCCCCCATGATGCGTTCGCGCATGGTAGATAATCCCCGGTTGATCATCGTGTCGGGGAACTGCCGGATGCTGGCATCATAGCTCGACGGGTAGTACCGGCAACCATCAAACAATGCCAGCCAGCTGTTAGGTTGGAAAATCTCGTGACGCTGGCGGGGCAACAAACCGTTTGCCTTGAACAAGGCCATTCTGTGAGTGAGGCTTTCAGGCAGGCTGATATCTCTGTAGTCCTGCCAGAATTTTCCTTGGCGCTGATTAAGACAATAATGTAACAAGACAAAATCGCGCACGCTCTCATATTCTTTTTGAATACGAAGGTTAAATTCATCACGCAATGCTACCTGCATCGAGGTGTCTGGTAACAGCAGTTTAATTTTTTCAATAGCGGTTTCGATCAGGGCTATATTGGTACTTTCTATGGGTTCAAAGAACCCGGCCGCAAGCCCCAGAGCAATACAGTTTTTATTCCAGGCCTTGTTACGCATACCGGGAACAAAGCGCAGTATCCTCGGCGCGTGCAGCAAAGGCTCGCCAATATTGGCTCTGAGCTCATTTTCAGCTTCCTCATCGCTCTGGTGAGCACGACTGTACACCAGACCATTGCCCTGACGGTGCTGCAACGGAATCTTCCATTGCCACCCGGCTTCTCTGGCATTTGCCTGCGTATACGGAGCAGGCTCTCCTTCCAGTTCACTTTGTGCCACCACTGCAGAGTCGCAAAGCAGCCAATGACTCCAATCCTGGTAACCTGTTTTGAGTGTTTGCTCGATCAGTACGCCACGAAAGCCACTGCAATCAAGGAATAACTCTCCTTCTACACAGCGCTTATTGTCCAGATGAAGCGCACGAATAAAGCCATTTTCCAAAACGGTGTCTACCCGTTCAACTTTGGCATCGATACACTCTACCCCGTTGGCGATACCATGTTCTTTGAGCATGGAGGCAAACAATCCCGCATCGAGGTGCAGGGCCCAGTCAAAAACCGACAGGGATGACTGGGGATTGGTGGGCGGCAGACTAAATCGATGATGCCTGGCCAACTGCACGGCCACGCAATATTCTTCTAATGCGGTTGCTGCATCTGTTTCACGTTGTTTTAACCAGTAATGATGAAAAGGCACGCCGTTTAACGCTTCGCCGTAGCTACCAAAGGGATGTATAAAACTGCTGTTTTCTTGTAGCCAGCCATTAAACTGGATACCCAACTTGCAGGTTGCCTGTGTTTTGCGCATCACGTCTTCATCCGTCAGTCCCAATTGTGCGTAGAATCGACGTATAGTGGGTATTGTTGCCTCCCCTACCCCAATAGTGCCAATCTCTGAAGACTCTACTAGGGTCACTTGCAAGTGGGGATAACTGTGTTTAAGACTGGTGGCTGCCATCCAGCCCGCTGTTCCGCCGCCCACAATGACCAATTTCTGAATCGGTTGATGTGCCATCTTCGCCTCATTGTTATACCGTGATGTCAGTCACGTACTGTGCTTACAACAAACAATTCACCATAATGACAGCGTTATCATTTTACAAGTATTTTCATTTCCCTGGCGCGCATAAAGCGCTGTCACAAAATACGAACAACCTTGTTGCCCCTTATCCGGCAGGCCTACTCGTCTTCCTGTTGAGTTTGTGTCAGAGTATGGCGCTATTTCTTAACCACTACATGCAAGGTAAATCAATGAGTGAAAAAATTGTCCCTGTGGATCACGCCCATCACGCTAAGCTGAAAGTCGACAATAAAGCGATGCATACACTGTTCAGCAATGATCACGTCATTCCCGTGCTGGTTCGCGAATTTGTGGGTGTGGCAGCACAGTTCCCCATCGTGTTTGTGCGCAATGAAAACAGTCAACAACTTCACGCTGTGGCCATGATGGGGCTAAAGCGGGGCGAAAACCTTTATTGTCAGGACGATAAATGGTCAGCACTTTACCTGCCACAATCTATGCGCAACGCGCCCTTCTCCATCGGTCCCAAAAGTGAAGGAGCTGAAGAACTCGCCGTGTGCATTGATGAAAATCACCCTCTGGTAGGGACGGACAAAGAATTTGCCTTGTATGATGAACAAGGAGAGCAAACAGAGTTTTTGCAGGCGAGATCGAAAGCCATTGCATCCTATATTAACGATACGCAGCAAACGATGAA
Organism: Lacimicrobium sp. SS2-24; assembly: GCF_002201535.1. Classification (GTDB taxonomy): domain Bacteria; phylum Pseudomonadota; class Gammaproteobacteria; order Enterobacterales; family Alteromonadaceae; genus Lacimicrobium. Next base: position 310,524 of record NZ_NIWW01000001.1, read on the forward strand.
GTTTATTGCTTTGCTGGAACAACACGATTTGCTGAGTCCCCGTGATATGCAGATTAAGATGAACAACGGCGAGGAACTCACCATCGGTGGGATCCTCGGAATTGATGAAGAAAAACTCAGTCAACTTGATACAGAAGTGTTTAACACGCTTCGCCAGCAAGGATTGTTGGCACCCATTTATGCTCAGTTATTCTCAATGCAGCAAATTCACCGTCTTACGGCGCTCTATATGCAAAAGCATGGTTAACGCTATGTTCTGAACAGGGAGTATCCTGCTCCCTTTTTTTCTGCTCTTCTTGCTCGTATTCACATAAATTACCACAAAGCCTTTGCATATTTTAAAAGCTTTGTTAACATAAATGACAGCGCTGTCATTTAACCTTAAGAAGTGCACTAAATGTGTCCAGAACGATGCGGCATCTCTAATGATTAAGCTCACGAAACAGCAGCGCAGTATGACGAGAAAGCAAAAAGAACATAATGGTCTTCCCGTTTTGTTTTGCCAGTCGTAATGACAACGCTGTCATTATCCTGTTATGGTAAGCAACTCTGGTAGATACCTGAAGCATCACTTAGTCAGCTTCAGTACGTAAAGGGTAATCTATGATAAACCAGCAGAAATACTTCCTGGGTGTAGACGGCGGCGGTAGCAAGTGCCGGGTCTTATTGACCAATGAGCTTGGTGAAGCACTGGGTGAAGGAATTTCCGGCCCGGCTAACCCTAACCAGGGTTTGGACCAGGCCATAAACTCTATTCTGTCTGCCACTGAACAGGCGCTGAAACAGGCCGACCTTCCATCCCATTGCATTGATAAAATTCATGCGGGTGTTGGGCTGGCTGGCGTTAATCTGCCAAAGTATCGAAGAATGCTGGAGCAATGGGATCATCCTTTTGCACAAATGCATATCACCACTGATCTGGAAATTGCCTGTCTGGGTGCCCACGACGGTGAGGACGGCGCGGTGATCATCTCGGGTACGGGTTCGGTTGGTATGGTCTGTAACAAGGGTACACAACATGCCTTTGGGGGCTATGGTTTTAGTGTCGGAGACCAGGGCAGCGGTGCCTGGATTGGTCATCAGGCCGTGATTCAGTGCCTGCTCGCACTCGATGGCCTCAGACCCCGTTCAGAACTCGTGGACAAGCTCCTGAGTTTTACCCAGTGTGCTGATACCCAGCAGCTCGCCGAGAAAATGGCTAACCTGCCCCCTTCAGCCTATGCCCGACTGGCTCCATTGGTCATTGCTCAGGCCGAATCACAAAAAGATGCAATAGCACTGGATATTCTTATGTCAGCCGCGGACTATATCAACCAGTTGTCGAGAAAGCTGCTGTCATTTCATCCGCCCCGACTGGCGATGATAGGAGGACTGGCTGAGCCCATCAGAAGTTGGTTGGCAGAAGACGTCAAGCCTCATATACAGGAGGCTATCCATAGTCCTGAAGTCGGCGCCATTTTGTATATTAAACAAAAATCTGTAATAAGTGAGAACGTGTAATGTCCACCACTCTGATGGCTTTGGAAGCCACACAAACTCCGCAACGTATTCAAACTCAGTTGAAAGAAAACCGCCAGGCATGTGCTGAACTGGGCAAAAAGATTAGGGATTTTGACCCGGCATTGGTGCTGATGGTTGGCAGAGGCTCGTCGGATCATGCTGGCGTGTTTGCCAAATACCTGATCGAGGTCGAGACCGGCACCCCGGTTACGGCATCGGCCCCCTCTGTGGCCAGCGTGTATGGTAAATCCCTCAAGCTTGAACGGGCATTGGTGATTGTGATTTCTCAATCCGGTCGCAGCCCCGACATACTGGCGCAGGCGGAGTCTGCAAAAAACGCCGGTGCACTGGTTGTGGCACTGGTTAACGATATCAGCTCCCCCTTGGCTCAGTGTGTTGACATGGTATTGCCACTCAATGCAGGTGAAGAGAAAGCCGTTGCCGCGACAAAAAGTTATCTATGCACGCTCAGTGCGTTGTTGCAAATGGTGGCCTACTGGAAAGAGGATGCGTCTTTGATTGAGGCTCTCGATGGATTGCCTGCCCAGCTGCAGCAGAGCATCGAATCACCGGCACAACTTAGCGTCGATTTTATTCGTGATTTGCGTCACTGTGTGGTGCTAGGAAGAGGCTTTGGTTATGCCATTGGACGTGAGATTGCCTTAAAGCTCAAAGAAGTGTGTAGCGTACATGCCGAGGCATTTTCCAGCGCAGAGTTTCTACATGGCCCGGTGACTCTGGTTGAAAAAAAGCTGGCAGTGATTGATATCACTATTGACGATGAATCCTTTGAGTCTCATCGCCAGCAAATAAGCGAAGTAACGCGCCGCGGAGCAAAGGTTACTGGCTTCTCTCAACCGGTCAGGACCATGCATCCAAGGTTAGCACCGCTGAGCCTACTGCAACGCTTTTATCTGGATGTTGAAAAGGTCGCCCTGCAATTGGGATATAACCCCGATGCACCGGCTGGCTTAAATAAAGTTACTCAGACACTGTAGGTGTGATGATGTTGATTACCTATCAGGCAAAACATTTCTTTGACGGTGATACGATGCATGAAAATGCCACGGTTACTGTCAAAGACAACCGAGTGCACTCCCTGGCACCGCAACCCGGAGCGAAGGTTATCGAACTAGATGGCCTGCTTGCTCCGGGTTTTATCGATGTACAGGTTAATGGCGGTGGTGGTGCATTGTTTAACACCGAGACCAATATCGAGGGGCTGCGCACGATCAGCAAGGCCCACAGTCAGTTTGGTACAACGGCCATGACACCCACACTGATTACTGATGATATTACACGCATAAGCATGGCTGCAGATGCCATGGCCGAGGCATTAGCGCAAAGGCTTCCCGGTGTGATAGGCATTCATTTTGAAGGTCCTCACCTGAGCACTCCCAAAAAAGGCATTCACCGGGAAAAGTTTATCCGCGCTATCAGTGATGCTGAACTGGCGCAATTTTGTCGACAGGATCTGGGCAAAGTCATTGTTACGCTGGCACCAGAAAACGTGCCGCCTGATATTATCGCCGAGCTGGTCAGACAGGGCGTAAAGGTCTGTCTTGGCCACACTAATGCCGATGCCGATACCACTTTAAAAGCTCTGGAGGCCGGTGCCACAGGGTTCACTCATTTGTATAACGCCATGTCGCCGCTTACAAGTCGTGCACCCGGTGTGGTGGGTGCGGCCTTGGCTGATGATGAAAGCTACGCGGGTCTGATTGTGGACTTATACCATGTTCATCCAATCAGTGCCCGGGCAGCCATTCGGGCTAAAGGTAAAAACCGCATCATGCTGGTTACTGATGCAATGGCCCATGTGGGCTCCAATGTCAGCGAACTCCCCTTCTTCGATACCCGAATTGTCAGAGAGGGTGACAAACTGACTATTCCTGGCGGCACGCTGGCCGGTTCAGCCCTGGATATGGCCAGTGCAGTGAGAAACAGCCACCTTCAACTGGGGCTGCCGCTCAACGATTGTCTGCAAATGGCCGCGCTGACGCCAGCTGCGTATTTAGGGCTCGATCATAAGATGGGTAAGTTACAACCTGGTTACCAGGCGGACATGGTGCTTTTAGATAAGCACCTTGAGGTGAGCAACTGCTGGATAGCAGGCAATACCTGCTTCAGCGCAGAATAACAAAAACAACCCGACACTATTAAAAGGTATTTTTTATGGCTACAGCAGAAACCACAAGTAATCCGACTGCCAGTAATAGCAGCCTGGTGCCCATGATGATCATTGGTACGCTGTTTTTTATTTTTGGCTTTGTCACCTGGCTAAACGGCGCCCTTATCCCGTTTTTGCAGATTGTGTGCGATCTTACGGAGACGCAATCTCTGTTTGTCGCCTTTGCCTTTTATATTGCCTATACCGTGATGGCACTGCCGATGGCCTGGTTATTGGAACGCACCGGATATAAAAATGGCATGTCTCTTGGCCTGGTGATGATCGCCGCAGGGAGTCTGGTGTTTATTCCAGCCGCCTGGTCACAGGAATTCGCCGTATTTTTGCTTGCGCAGTTTATTGTTGGTACCGGACTGACCATACTACAAACCGCATCCAACCCCTACATAGTGCATATTGGTCCGCAGGAAAGTGCAGCAGCACGGATTTCTGTCATGGGGCTGCTAAATAAAGGCGCCGGCATTGTTGCGCCAATCGTGTTTACGGCATTGGTGTTGGGAGAATTCTCTGATGTCACTGCAAAATCGGTTGCTGCTATGGCACCCGCTGAACGGGCGGCACAAATTGATGCACTGGCGAATGGTTTAATTCTGCCTTATCTGGGGATGGCAATCGCATTGCTGGTGTTAGCCTTGGCGATGAAGTTCTCGTCTTTGCCGGATCTTGATATTGAAGAAGGCGATGAGGAAACGAGCGCAAGTAACAGTGAAAAAACCTCCATTTTGCAATTTCCACAATTGGTGCTCGGTGCCCTCGCCTTGTTTGTCTACGTGGGTGTAGAAGTCATCGCAGGTGACACTATTGGCCTGTTTGGCTCTAAGCTGGGTGTCGCCAATGCGACGTCCCTCACCTCCTACACCATGGCCTTTATGGTGCTGGGGTACCTGTTGGGGCTGGTGTTGATTCCTCGCTACCTCAAACAGGAACAAGCTTTGATGCTGTCGGCTATTGGCGGTATTGCCTTGTCACTGGCAGTGGTGTTTTCCAGTGCCGAGAGTCAATGGTTAAGCGCCATGTTGTGGGGCTGGATGGGGTTACCCACCTTGCCAAATACGGTGGCGTTTGTGGCATTGCTTGGCTTTGCCAATGCGCTGGTATGGCCTGCTGTCTGGCCACTGGCCTTGTCGGGGCTGGGCAAGTTTACCGCGCGCGGTGCAGCATTACTGATTATGGGCATTGCCGGAGGTGCCGTTTTGCCGCTTATTTATGGGCTCATATCTGATGCGAGCAACAATCAGCAGGCTTATCTGATGATGATTCCCTGCTATCTCTATATTCTGCATTTTGCCCTTGTCGGCCATAAAAAACGCAGCTGGTGAGGAGCAGATAATGCAACGTGAAATCAGTCTGGATATATTCCGAGGTCTGACACTGGCTGCCATGATTCTGGTCAACACTCCGGGCTCATGGGGTGCCGTGTACTGGCCTCTGTTACACGCAATGTGGCACGGCCTGACACCAACCGATCTGGTCTTCCCGTTCTTTTTGTTTATTGTTGGTGCGGCCATGTTTCATTCCATGAGTCGACTACCTAAAGGTCATATTCCGTGGCTGAAAATCTTTAAACGCACCGCGCTGTTGTTTCTGATTGGCTTGTTGCTGAGTATTTATCCCTTTGATGAATCGCCAAGTGAGTGGCGTATTATGGGTGTTTTACAGCGTATCGCTCTTTGTTACTGCCTAGCCTCATTATTGATACTGAGTATTGGTAATAAAACGGCGCTATGGCTGACCTGTGGTCTGATATTGCTGGGCTATTACCTGATAATGATGACGGCTTCTGAGCCCTGGGCGCTGGAGTCTAATCTGGCCAGGCAGTTTGACCTCTTCGTATTGGGCGCGAACCACCTGTATACAGGTTTTGGTGTTGCTTTTGACCCAGAAGGGTTGCTCTCTACCTTACCGGCCACGGTTACAGTGTTAACCGGCTACCTTACCAGCGCCATGTTAAGCCGCTGCACCACCAATCCCGAAAAGCTAATACGACTATCCGCAATGGGCATTCTGGCGTTACTGGCGGGACTCGTCTTTCATCAGTGGATGCCGATTAATAAGCCTTTATGGACTTCCAGTTATGTATTGGTATGCAGCGGTTTTGCCTGGTTGCTGCTGGCTTTGATTATATTTGTCTATGACATACAGAACTGGAAGAAACCGTTACACTGGGCGCAGGTATATGGTAGCAACCCCCTGTTTATTTACGTGCTGTCCTCATTGTTTGCTACCACCATGGGGCAGGTGTTGCGCTTTAATATTGATGGTGAAATGACCAGTGCGTATCGCTTAGGCTATACATTGCTTAACCAGTTTCTGTCACCCTACAATGCCTCCCTGGCGTTTGCTTTGATCGTGGTTGGGCTGTTCTATTTGCTCAGTGCCTGGCTGTTTAAGCGTCAGATCTTTATTAAGCTGTAAATACCAGGGAGCAGCCCCACATTGGTCTGCTCCCACCCTTCATTGTGCACAATTTGTGTGTTGCCTCTGCTATCTTTTAGCCAGAACATTTCTCGTGCCTTGTGGACATCCATTTTCTGAAAACGCCCCTGTCTCTCATCGCAGCCTTTTAAAGACAGGTTCGGAATTTTCACTGATACTGACCATGACAAAGCATATACTCTGGCTTCATGCTTAGCGACAGGCAGGTTTTGATGAACAAGCAGGATTACAAAAAACACCTCAGGCAACTACAACAGGAACTGATTCATTTGCAACAGTGGGTCGCCGAGACGGGTCAGAAACTGGTGGTGGTTTTTGAAGGGCGCGACGCAGCAGGCAAAGGCGGTGCAATTAAAGCCATCAGCGAAAGGCTTAATCCACGCATTGTGCGAACGGTCGCGCTCGGGAAACCCTCTGACAAAGAGCGCCAGCAGTGGTATTTCCAGCGTTACGTTGAGCATCTCCCCGCGGCGGGGGAAATGGTGTTGTTTGATCGCAGCTGGTACAACCGGGCTGGCGTTGAGAAAGTCATGGGATTTTGTACCGACAACGAATATCAGGAGTTCCTGCGGGCCTGCCCCGAGTTCGAGCGAATGTTAATTCGCTCTGGGATGTTTTTGGTAAAGTACTGGTTTAGTGTATCGGCAGATGTTCAGGAATTGCGCTTTAAAGAGCGCCTTAACAACCCGCTGAAACGCTGGAAATTTTCAGACATGGACCTGATATCTCGTCGTCGCTGGCGTGAATACAGTGTTGCCCGTAACCAGATGTTTGCCTATACAGACACGCCGGAGAGTCCCTGGTATGTGATTGACAGTAATGAAGACAAAACGGCCCGCTTAAACTGTATGGCTCATTTGCTTTCATTGTTGCCCTATCAACCTGTGCCCTTTCCTGAGGTGACACTCCCGGACATCAGTGAATCACATCGTGACATTGCTCTTCCCGAAAATATTAAGCGCGTGCCGCCTAAGTTTTAGTCCATACCAGTAAGAAACAAACCTAGAGTGTAAAGCCCGTTAAGTGAGACGCTGTTTTTAGGCTGATACAGGAGTCCCATTTTGTCCCCGTCTGCAGTGGTTTTAACACAATGATGTGGCTGACGGGTCGAGTCTCTGCTTTACTGACTAAGTGATTAATTTCAACAAGGCAGAAAATGATGAATACAAATCCCGTAGGATGGTTTGAAATACCCGTAACAGATATCAACCGGGCGAAGGCGTTTTATGCCGCAGCTTTTGATATGGCCTTTGAGATGCTCGAAATGGGCCCGTGTCAGATGGCCATGTTCCCATTTAACCACGAGCAACCGGGGTGTAGCGGTGCGCTGGTAAAAGGACCAGACTATGAGCCTGCTAAAGGGGGCATACAAATCTATTTTATGTGCGAAGAGGTCACTGCACAGTTAGCCAGAATTGAAGAGTCAGGTGGTCAGGTGATTCAGGAAAAGCTAGAGATCGGTGAGCATGGCTTTATTGGACTGTTCAAAGACTGTGAGGGAAATACGCTGGGGCTGCACTCCAGACAATAGAATCTGTTCGCTCCTGAGATGGTATTCCTTCCTGCTCTTGCACTGTGCAGGCACTATTAACTATGCTGGTGACATTCTGTTAAACCATCATGTTGTGGGGCACATTGCCAGACTATATCTATAATTCATCTTTCGTCTTACTCGGTATTTCGCTGGCCATTGGCCTGTTGATTGGTATCGAGCGAGGTTGGAAGCAACGAACCGCCAATGAAGGTCATCGCATAGCCGGCCTTCGCACTTACGGTTTAACCGGATTAGCCGGTGGCTGTAGTGCCATCATGCAACCCTTTGTGGGACAACTAACCATAGGATTATTGTTCCTTGGCTTTGCGCTGGCTGTCAGTATGGCTTACCTGCGTGGTAAACAACATTCCGAAGATGCCAGTATCACCAGCCTGGTCAGTTTGTTACTGACCTATATGCTGGGCATGTTAGCAGCATTTGAACAGATTGAACTGGCGGCATCCGCCGCCATTATCACCGCCTTGCTGCTGCGCTACAAAGAACTTCTGCATGGCTGGTTACGCCAGTTAGAAGACCATGAGCTCAAAGCCGGCCTGCAACTGCTGCTCATCTCCATTGTGCTGCTGCCGGTCTTACCCGATCAGGGTTATGGTCCCTGGCAGGTTCTCAACCCTTATGAAATCTGGTGGATGGTGGTATTGATCGCCGGGATTTCCTTCGTTGGCTATTTCGCCATGAAATTTGCTGGCACCGACAAAGGCATCATTTTAACCGCGCTGAGTGCCGGTCTGGCTTCTTCAACCGCACTGACTTTGCATTTTTCCAGACTAGCCAGAGAACAAACATCACTACAACGTCAGCTGAGCGCGGGTATTCTAATCGCCTGTGGCACCATGTTCCCCCGGGTGGTACTGATTGCCACGTTAATCAATCCGGCACTGCTGTCATTATTGTGGTGGCCAATGGCGGTGATGATGCTGGTCATTCTGCTCAGTGCCGGGTTGCTGTGGAAAACCCGCGCAGTACAACAGCCAGCCTCTCTGACACGGCTTCTTAATCCCCTGGCGCTTCAGTCTGCGGTGTTATTCGGCGGATTGTTAATGGTGATTTTATTATTAGGGCAGTGGATGCGTGAACTCTTTGGTGACACGGGCATTTATGCCCTGGCACTGGTATCGGGTATTGCTGATGTGGATCCGATTAACCTGACGCTGGCCAGAATGAGTCTGGACAATACCACGCTGACGGTCGCTGTCAGCGGCATAGTCATCGCTGCGTGCAGTAATTCACTGGTAAAAGCAATAATGGCGGTATCCATTGCCGGCAAAGCCATGCTGTTTCATGTGCTGCTACCCTTGTTGGGCGCCATCAGTTGTGGCCTCTTAAGTCTGTTGATGGTGTAATCCTGTAAGGCAAACAGAGCGACTCACTGAGGCTATATATCGACGCTAAAACCCGGGAAAGCGACATACTTTCCCGGGTATAGGTTTATGAGAACCTTATGGCTTCGGGACTCTGCTGGTATTCTTGGCCGTGCGGCGTTTCTTCTGCCATCTGGGCTGAGGCGGCAAGCCGGTATGTTTGGTTAATGCGCGCTCGCCACGGCCGGGTTTCTGGGCCTTCTGACGTTTTTCATCGACGCTTTCTGGGGGTACCAGGTGTTGTGGTCCCCGCCCTATCAAATCCTCACGTCCCATTTTTTTCAGTGCCTCGCGGATCTGGGCAAAATTCTTAGGATCATGATAACGCAGCATGGCTTTATGCAAACGTCGCTGAATCTCACCTTTCGCTGCAGGTACGGTTTCACTGTCCTTGGTCACTTTTTTCAGTGAATTAACCCCTGTATGGTACATCGTAGTGGCGCTGGCCATGGGCGACGGATAAAAGTTCTGTACCTGATCCAGCTTGAAACGATTTTCTTTCAGCCAGATCGCCAGCGCCAGCATGTCTTCATCGGTTGTGCCCGGGTGCGAAGCGATAAAATAGGGGATCAGATACTGCTTCTTACCCGCTTCGGCAGAATACTTATCAAACAGCTCTTTAAAGCGGTAGTAACTGCCCATACCGGGCTTCATCATTTTTGACAGCGGGCCTTCTTCTGTATGCTCAGGTGCAATTTTCAGGTATCCGCCCACGTGGTGGCGCGCCAGCTCCTCAACATAGCGAGGATCTTCCACGGCCAGGTCATAACGCACCCCTGAGGCGATCAGAATCTTTTTGATCCCTTTAAGCTCTCTCGCCCGTCGATATAAGTTAATCGTCGGGGTATGGTCGGTGTCCATATGGGCACAGATTGAGGGGTAAACGCAAGAGGGCCGTCGGCAGGTCGCCTCTGCTTTGGGGCTGCGGCATTTCAACCTGTACATATTGGCAGTGGGGCCACCCAAATCTGAAATAACCCCGGTAAAACCCGGTACTTTGTCGCGAATGTCTTCGATTTCACGAATGATTGAGTCTTCTGAGCGGCTTTGTATGATGCGCCCTTCGTGCTCAGTAATAGAACAAAATGAACAGCCTCCATAGCAGCCACGCATAATGTTTACCGAGAAACGAATCATCTCATAGGCAGGGATCTTTGCATCCCCATACACAGGATGAGGTACGCGCTGATAGGGCAAATCAAATACGGCGTCCATCTCTTCTGTTTCCAGCGGCATGGCCGGCGGATTGATCCAGATATGTCTGTCACCGTGACGCTGCATCAGTGCTCTTGCACAGCCAGGATTGGTTTCCTGGTGCAGAATGCGTGAAGTATGTGCGTATAGAGGTTTATTCGCAGAGACCGTCTCAAAGGCGGGCAACTTGACGTAAACCTTTTCCCAGGGTTTGCGGCGTGTATCTGGTTGTACGACCACCGGCTTGGCCTGTGCAGACGTATCGCTATCGCCCTGGGCCTTCTTATCGTCACAGTCAGAGATGGTTTGATAAGGACTCGGGATCGGGTCTATTTTTCCGGGTCGGTCTAATTGGGTAGAGTCCACACCCTGCCACTCTTCAAGCGCCTGCTTTACGATAATGGCCGTGCCGCGCACATCACGAATATCGGATATGGCTTCTCCGGCAGCAAGACGATGCGTGACTTCAATCAGAGGACGTTCCGCATTTCCATACATCAACATGTCAGCTTTGGCATCAAATAACACCGACCGGCGTACTTTTTCAGACCAGTAGTCATAATGGGCTATGCGCCTGAGGCTCGCTTCGATACCACCAATGATCAGTGGTACGTCTTTGTAGGCTTCGCGACACCGTTGAGCATACACGGTCACCGCCCTATCCGGGCGTTTACCCCCAACATTGCCGGGTGTGTAGGCATCATCGTGACGCAGCTTTTTGTCCGCAGTATACCGATTAATCATCGAGTCCATGTTACCTGCGGTAACGCCAAAATAGAGGTTAGGTTTACCCAATGCCATAAACGCGTCTTTACTGCGCCAGTCGGGCTGCGCAATAATGCCTACCCTAAAACCATGAGACTCCAGCACACGGCCAATAACGGCCATGCCAAAGCTGGGATGATCCACATAGGCATCGCCCGTTACCAGAATGATATCGCAGCTATCCCACCCCAACTCATCCATCTCTGCGCGACTCATTGGCAGAAAAGGCGCTGTGCCATAGCAATGGGCCCAGTACTTAGGGTAAGAGAACAGCGAGCGTTCGGCTTTAATCGTAGCGGTTACATTCATATATGGGGCAGCACCTGAAGAAGTAGAAGGCGAAAAACGCTGCGCAGTATACCTGATTTCACCTGATTATTTGTAGAAATATTAACCAAACATTGTCAGAGTCGATTAAACGCCGCAAGCGGATGGGTGGTGGTGATTCGCATGCTGACCCGCTGCCCCGGCGCCAGTTGTTGTTCATGATTCACCCGGACTCGCAGTTCAATATCCTTGTCTTCCAGTTGCACAGCATAAAAGCGTGCGCCCCCTTCATATCTGACCCACTTTATGTAGCCCTCTCCTTTTTCATCCTGATGCACACTTAAATCATCTGGACGCAACAGTAAGTCAATGTTGTCACAGGCTTCATTGATGGGAATAGCTGGAGCCTCACCTAATGTGGTCATAGCTATTTTCTTATCTGCTGACAAACGACCTGGCAAAAAACTCGCTTCCCCGAGGAAGCGGGCAACGAAACGGTCTGAAGGCTCTGAGAAACACCGTTCTGGCGTGTCCAGTTGATGCAATCTTCCGCCTTTTAGCACGCCAATTCTGTCACCAACAGAGAGCGCCTCTTCCTGATCATGTGTCACCCAAATTGCGGGTACGCCTGCTTTTTTTAGTGCGTCTCGTATTTCCCATCTCAGGCTGTCTTTGAGTGCAGCATCCAGATTTGACAGGGGTTCATCTAACAGAACACATTGGGGATCGTGCGCAAGTGTACGAGCCAGCGCCACACGTTGCTTTTGCCCTCCTGACAGCGTGGCGGGCCAGGCATGGCGATGTGCATCTAATCCCAGTAAACGTATCCAGTGTTCTGCCCGATCGCGACGTTTGAGTTTAAAATAAATGTTCTGCTCGACACTTAGATGTGGAAACAAAGCGAAATCCTGGAAAACCATTCCCAGTTGGCGCTTCTCGGGTGGAATCAGCTGTTTTGCGGTGGCGCGCCAGTTTGCTAGGGAAATCGTCCCGGCGTGTATCGGCACCAATCCGGCAAGGACGTTTAAGATGGTCGTTTTACCGCACCCGGTGGGACCTACCAGCATCAGTATTTCGTCTTTTTCGAGGCTGAAACTGACGTCACTGACCACCTGATGCTCGCCGTAATAAACGGCTAAATTACTAACATCTAACATATGACCACCTATCCTTAAGGATCTGACAGTTCGATTTCGGCACGACGCTCACCCGATAGCATGAGCATGAGTATCAGCACCGACATCAGAATAAGTAACAATCCGGGTATGGCGGCATGACCAAAATAGCCGGCTTCGTATACCCGCCATAAATACGTGGCCAGTGTCTCAAATCCGGTAGGGCCTAACATCAGCGTTGCAGGAAGTTCACGCATTGCTTCCAAAAAAACCAGCGCAGCGCCGGCAACAATGCCGCGCACTGTCAGCGGCAGAGTAATGCGCCTGAAGGTCTCCGCTGGGCGTGCGCCAAGTAAACGAGCTGCGCTGACCAGACTCGGATCCAGACGTTCCGAGGCGGTTCTCACGGCACCGACAGCCAGCGGTAAAAAACGCAATACATAGGCGATGACAAGCAGCCCCAGCGTTTGATAAAGCCAGGGCAATTGCAAACCGACATACACCAGTGCCGTACCCATAACAATTCCCGGCACCCCAAAGCCAAGATAGGTAATACGTTCCATTACCCTGCCGGATTTTGAGCGTATCGCAGCATGCGCTACTGGAATGGCCAGCAACACCGCGACCGCGGCGGCAAGCAACGAGGCATAAGCTGAATTAAAGGCGTATTGTAGCTCAAAGTTGCCGCTGCCCTCACGCCACAGCCACAGGCTGAAAACGGATAAAGGTAGCATAATCGCCAGGATCAGCACCGGCAAAAAAGCACTCACCATTACCGCCCGCTGCCATCTTCCCGGCCAGAGTCGTAATGGTCGTCCGGGCATTTCTTTAGTGCCTGTCACCCTCGACTCGATAAACACTAACAGCGCGACAATACACAGTAACTGCAGTGACAACATGGCTGCCTGGCTTAAACCAAAGGCGTTATATTCCACGTATATCACACGGGTAAAGGTGTCCACTTGCATGATGGCCGGTGTGCCAAAATCAGATAACGCATACAGGGCAGCCAACAAGGCACCCGCTGCAATGCCCCGAGTCACTCTGGGCAGCACCACACTAAAAAGACAGCCTGGCAATGACATACCGAGTGTTCGCGCTGCATTAACCTGACTGGCATCCAGACTGCGTAATGCGCTGCGCGTGGTTAACAAGACAAAGGGATAGGTATAGAGGGTCATCACCATAACAGCACCGGGCATGCCTCTGACCGCAGGCAGCGACAGTCCCAGGGCATTGTCGATTTCACCACCAGGGCCAAACGCTGCATAGAGTGTAAAGGCACCAATATAACTAGGCATAGCCAGCGGCGCAGTCAGTAACACCAACCAGGTTTTACGCAACGGCGTTTCTACATAGGCGGTAAACAGGGCCAGAGGCACACCAATCAGTGTCGCACCCAGCGCGGTCAGTGACATCAGAGTGAGTGTGTTAATCATCACTCTGATATTATGCGGATCAAAAACTTGCGCAGACTCAGAGGCGAGCACCGCCAACACGATAATCGGCCCTATCGCCAGTGCGGCAATCAGTGCACTGGGAAGATATGACAGGGGAATGGTCTTCATAACACTCCGACATCCCGCATCATATCTAAGGTAGGACGTAAATCAGCGAGTTGGGTAAGATCCAGTTTTGGCGGCGACATGCTGGATAAGCCTGGCAAACCCGCTGGCATAGAAACGCCATTGACCAGTGGAATTTCATAGGCTTCGGAGGCAAGATAAGACTGCACTTCCTGCGTTAACAGGTAACGAATAAAGTTAACTGCCGTGCTATTTTCACTCAAACATACGATGCCGGAGGCATTAACCAGACACCCTGCATCGTTCTTCGTAAAGGCAAGTTCTATATTCGCCTGTGGTTTTCCGGCTTTAAGACGCAGACTGTAATAATGGTTAGCTAAACCCAGGTCCACTTCTCCCCGTTCTACAGCCATTACCACGCCGAGCTCGCCGGCATAACTGGTAGAGCGAGCTTTCATTGCACTAAGCCAATCAGCGGTCTGCTGTTCGCCGTTGAGTAAGCGCATGGCGGTCACAAACGACTGAAAAGACGCATAGGCGGGTGCCCAGCCTATAGACAGTTGGCTGTCAGCCAGTGCCATAATGCTATCAGGGATGGCACTGGCAGCAATGCGTTGTGGGTTGTACGGTAAAGTACGAATACGCCCCGTGACTGGCGCCCACTGAGGATACTGAAACCCTGCCTTAAGTTGCGACGTCAGTTCTGGCGGCAAGGATTTTGCCAGACCGTTTGCCGTCACCAGCCCAATGGCACCAGAATCTACTGCCCAGAACAGATCAGCCCGCCGAACACCGGCCCTGGCTTCTGCCACAAGCGTATTAGCCAGTGCAGCAGTGGCGCCCCGGCGTACACGTAAATCCAAGTCAGGGTTCCTATCTCGGATCGCATCCAGGACCTTTTCATATAACCCCCCTTCTCCCCGACCCAGGTACAGGGTCAGTTCACCGGTTAATGACGGTAGTTGCTCCACTGAAAGGGCCATGCGCTGATCGCTCTGAAATGCGCGTGCCCAGGGCGTCGCTGTGAGAAAACTGGCAGCGGCTATACCCTGAATAAAGGATCTGCGATGCACTTAAAATACGTCCCTGGTGCTCTTTTCAGCCTTGTTGAGTAAGCCTTGTGCCTGATTAAGCTTGGTCTGCATCTGCGTCACAATTTGACGAATGATGGTAATGTCAGCCTGTTCTTTGAGAGCCACGGGTAAGGTCACATTGAAATCTTTTTCCAGCCCTTCTACCAGCGATGCATCCTGTTCTATGAGTTGCCCTTCCAGACCTTCAAACAGATTCAGGTAAGTGCTATGCACAATATCAATAGCCTGTTGAGGCAGTTTTTCCGCCGCTTTGGCCACAACACGGTCTAAACGGTGGTTAATTTCAGTAATGGTCTGACTGGCAGTACCCGGGCTGTTTTCCTTACCGGCTTGCGCGAGCTTACCCTGCTGCTGATATTGAGCCGCCAGCTTAACCGCACCTAACGCCTGCCACAGACTCGTTTCAAAAAGCCTTTGTTGCTGACGCACCTGTTGTAGCGCTTTACCTTTTTCTATTGCATCTTTGACACCGAATAAACCCTGCCAAATCAAGGCATAAACCGGCACATAGCTGGTTTCGATGGCGGCATGAAAATCAACGGCTTCCCAGTAATCGATCAGAACATCGGATTGCACTCCCTGTTTGCCTTTGTCGGCATAGGTTGCAATAACCTCATCCACCTGACGGATCAGCATGTCGACTTCTTCGCTGTAGTGAGGAATATGTTGTTGCAGTTGATGGACATGCTCACCAATAGGGCCATTTGCGTAAACAGATGTCGACGCCACTGCCAGGCCCATTGCGATGCCCGCCACCATACGTTGACTGGTTTTATAGATGCGCTGCATAGTTAGCCTTTGTCTAGTATAAAGAAGTGCAAATGATACTTATTATCAGCAAAGAATGAAAGTCCCCCAATGTGGGTACCAGGGCCTAGTGACCATAAAGAAGAGTCAGCATCTTCTGCCATTCAATAAAAAAAGGGAAACGCCACGGTTTGCGTTTCCCTTTATTGTTCAGTTCGTTCTCAGCTGACGAACCATCAGCCTGCGTGGTTGTGCCCCATCAGTCCTGGTGCTGCTCTGCCAGGTAAAGCCAGGTGTCGATGACGGTGTCCGGATTAAGCGACACACTGTCGATTCCCTGCTCCACCAGCCAGGCCGCAAGATCTTCATGGTCTGATGGTCCCTGACCGCAGATACCGACATATTTACCGCGCGCTTTGGCAGCCTTAATCGCCATGGCTAACAAGATTTTAACCGCTTCATTACGCTCGTCGAATAGATGAGCAATCACGCCCGAATCCCGATCCAGTCCGAGTGTGAGCTGCGTCAAATCGTTCGAGCCGATAGAAAAGCCATCAAAAATATCCAGGAATTGATCGGCTAACAGCGCATTGGACGGTAATTCACACATCATGATGACACGCAATCCATTTTCACCCTGTCTGAGCCCCTGCTCTTCGAGTAGCTCAATCACCTTGCGTCCCTCTTCGAGGGTTCTGACAAAGGGGATCATAATCTCCACGTTGGTCAGGTCCATCTGGTTGCGTACCCGCTTGATGGCTTCACATTCCAGCGCAAAACAATCACGGAAATCTTCGGAGATATAACGACTTGCACCACGGAAACCCAACATCGGGTTTTCTTCGTGGGGCTCATATTGGTATCCGCCCACCAGGTTAAAGTATTCGTTAGACTTGAAGTCTGACATGCGCACGATCACTTTCTCAGGCGAGAATGCGGCACCGATAGTGGCAATACCTTCTACGAGTTTTTCAACATAGAACTCAACCGGCGAGCTGTAGCCTGCCATTAAATCATCGATTTCGGCTTTGACATCATCGGGTTGTTGGTCGTAGTTCAGCAACGCTTTGGGATGTACGCCAATCATACGGTTGATAATAAACTCAAGACGGGCAAGGCCCACCCCGGCATGAGGCAACCGGGCAAAGTCAAAGGCCCGATCCGGGTTACCCACGTTCATCATGACTTTTAGCTTCATATCAGGCATGGCATCAATGCGCGACGTCACCACATCGAAATCCAGCACATCGCCATAGATATAACCGGTATCCCCTTCTGCGCAGGAAACAGTGACTTTGTCACCGTTCTGGATTTGTGCCGTGGCATCACCACAGCCGACCACTGCCGGAATACCCAGCTCTCTGGCGATGATTGCTGCATGACAGGTGCGTCCACCACGATTAGTTACAATGGCAGAGGCCTTTTTCATGATCGGCTCCCAGTCAGGATCCGTCATGTCGGTAACAAGCACATCACCGGGCTGAATTTTATTCATTTCATCAATAGAGCCAAGTACTTTGGCTTCACCGCTACCGATTTTATGTCCGATGGCGCGACCTTCGCAGACTATGTTAGCTTCGCCTTTGAGCTGAAAACGCTCTATGCTTTGCGCGTCGTCACGGCTGCGCACCGTTTCAGGGCGTGCCTGTACGATATAGAGTTTCCCGTCAGTACCATCTTTTGCCCATTCAATGTCCATGGGCCGCTGGTAATGCTTCTCAATGATTTGCGCCTGCTTGGCTAATTCCATCACTTCCTGATCATTGAGTGAGAACCGATGACTGTCAGCAGCATCAACATCAACAATGTCCACCTGTTTACCGTGACTGGCATCGTCTGAGTAGATCATTTTCTTCAGTTTGCTGCCCAGATTTCGACGCACAACGGCGGGTTTGCCTTTTTCAAGGGTTGGCTTGTGGACATAGAATTCGTCTGGATTCACCGCCCCCTGTACCACCATTTCGCCGAGGCCGAAAGATGAGGTGATAAACACCACATCTTCGAAACCCGATTCGGTGTCAATGGTAAACATGACGCCGGAGGACGCGCAATCAGAGCGCACCATGCGCTGAATGCCAGCCGATAACGCCACGCCTTTGTGATCGTATCCCTGGTGAACACGATAGGAAATCGCTCGATCATTAAATAAAGAGGCATACACATGCTTAATCGCAATCAGCACATTGTCGTAACCCTTTACATTAAGAAAAGTTTCTTGCTGACCGGCAAAAGACGCATCGGGCATATCTTCGGCTGTCGCAGAAGAGCGTACCGCAAACGAGGCCTCACCGCCTGCTTCTTGCTGGAGTTGGTCGAACGCTGCCTGGATGGCGGCTTCGAGTTCGGGCTGGAAGGGCGTGTCGATAATCCACTGACGTATCTCTGCGCCCGCTTTGGTCAGCGCATCCACATCATCCACATCCAGAGCATCCAGGGTTTCATGGATACGCGCATCCAGCCCACTTTGTTCGAGAAATTCGTTAAACGCCTCAGCGGTAGTCGCAAATCCTCCCGGCACCATGACACCGGCATTGGCCAGATTGGAAATCATTTCACCCAGAGAGGCATTTTTGCCCCCCACTCTATCCACATCATGCATGCCTAACTGCTGATACCACAAGACGTATTTCTGCACCGCTAGCTCTCCTGAATATATCCGTGAATTCAAAGCCAATGAGATAACAACTGACTTTTATCGCTGGGGATTTTAGAATGCGGGTAATAACAAAGTAAAATTTTATTTGTTTTCGTAATAAATTTACAACATTGTTAAGGAATTGTTTTGCGCACTGCCTACTATATATCAGATGGAACCGCGATAACCTCAGAAGTGTTTGGTCATGCGTTATTGTCCCTTTTCCCTACCGAATTCAATCATATCACCATTCCCTTTGTGGAAACGTCGGAACATGCAGAACGCGTAAACGCGCAAATCGCCAAAACTTTTAGTGACAGCAGTGAACGTCCTTTGGTGTTTTATACCATCGTTAATTCTGATGTCCGTGAAATTATTTCAAACTCCGTGGGCATTAATTACAATTTCCTCGACCAGTTTGTGGCGCCATTGGAAAAAATACTGGGTATTCCGGCCAAACCGGAAAAACATCGTACCCACAGCATTCATGAAAAGACCTATGATATTCGTATTGAAGCGGTCAACTATGCACTGGCAAACGATGATGGCAGTAATACGGACAATTATGATGAGGCGGATATCATTTTAGTGGGAGTATCACGCTCGGGTAAGACACCGACCAGCCTTTATTTGGCATTACAGTATGGTATCAAAGCGGCTAACTATCCATTCACAGAAGAAGATATGGGCGATATGCTGAAACTGCCTGCAAAATTGCGCCGTTTTAAACAAAAACTATTTGGCCTGACCATCAATCCTGAACGTTTACATCAGATTCGATCTGAGCGCAGGGCTAACAGCAAATATGCCTCTATGCGTCAATGCCGTATGGAATTGCGGGAAGTGGAAAATCTGTATCGCAGAGAATGTATTCCGTTTTTGAACAGTACAAAGTATTCCATTGAAGAGATTTCAGCAAAAATTCTGGCAGAGACCGGACTGCAGCGTAAAAAATACTGATAATCCGAGGTGAAAATGGTACACAAAGGCAATGTAAGGTGGCAGTGGACGCCGGGTATTCGCGCCTTAAGTGGCAAAGATACTCGCCTGTTACATACAAAAATACGCAACAGGCCCAGCGCGGGTCAATAAGCAAAGGCCGATGATGTTATACCGACTGAAAAATGATTTTCGACTCTCTATCATCACGCTGCTGAGTGTCTGCGCCATTGTCGGTATTACGCCCTTTGCGGTGTATCGCCTGATTAACGGCGACCAGTTAGCCGCCATTGTCGATACCCTTATTTTACTCAGTATTTGCAGTGTCATGGCATATGCCTGGATGTCCGGGGATACCCGTCGCAGCGGCGTTATTATGGCAGTGGTAGTATGCTGCGGTGGCCTGGTAGTGGTGAGTCTGCAACACATTATCGGGTTGTTCTGGCTGTACCCATGTTTTATCACCAGTTTTTTCCTGACCTCCTCCCGGTTAGCTGTGCTAATCAATGGTCTGGCATTATTTACCCTTGGGGTGTTCAAGGTGGGTAATATCCCATCAGAACAACTCGTCTCGTTCATTACCACCGCGATCGTGGTCAGTGCTTGTGCCTATGTGTTTTCTCGTCGCAATGAGTCTCAGCGACGTCGCCTGGAACAGCTGGCGACGCTGGATCCTCTCACCGGTGTTAAAAATCGTCGCGCCATGGAGGAAGAGTTACATAAGGCTGTACTAAACCTGCAGCGCCATCAGATTCAATACGGGCTGGCGATCATCGATTTAGATCATTTTAAAGCGATTAATGACGAGCATGGACATGCCGAGGGTGACCAGGTTCTGATTAAATGTGTGGATATCATCACTGACCAGATCAGACAGTCAGATCAGCTTTTCCGCTTTGGTGGCGAAGAGTTTGTGTTGCTGCTGCCAGGAACTGATGAGTCCGGGCTGATTTCTGTCACGCAAAACCTGCTTGAGGTGATCAGAGAACAATTACAAAGCCCCTCTGCCAGAGTAACAGCGTCCTTTGGCCTGGCCTGCCTTGGGGCCAAGGAAAATGCTGATGACTGGATGGCGCGCGCCGACAGCGCGCTTTATCAGGCGAAAGAAAACGGCCGCGACCAGGTGGTGATGGCGGACTCTGCGTCACACCATCCACAAAAAGATACCGCCGTGGCGTAACCGCCGGTTAGGCTTTGAGGTGATCAGCCACCAGAAAAGCCAGTTCCAACACCTGATCGGCGTTCAGCCTTGGGTCACACTGTGTCTGATAACACTCAGCCAGGTCCGATTCGCTAATCTTGTAAGCGCCCCCGGTACACTCAGTGACATGCTGTCCGGTCATTTCAAGGTGAATACCCCCTGCATGGGTGCCCTCACTCTGATGAGCCTGGAAAAACTGACGTATTTCGCGCAATATGGCATCAAAATTACGGGTCTTATAACCACTTGAGGCTTTAACCGTATTACCGTGCATGGGATCTGAGCTCCATACCACTTTACGTCCCTCCTGCTTTACCCGGCGCAGCAACTTGGGCAGTTTGTCAGCAAGATTGTCGGCGCCCATTCGGGTAATCAGCGTCAGGCGGCCTGCTTCATTATCAGGGTTGAGTGCATCGATTAAACGGATAAGTTCATCTTCCTGCATGCCGGGACCAATCTTGACCCCCACAGGGTTATGAATACCCCGGAAGAACTCAACGTGGGCATGATCAAGCTGTCGCGTTCGCTCCCCAATCCACAACATGTGTGCAGAGCAGTTGTACCATTTTCCGGTCAGGGTATCGTTGCGGGTCAGCGCCTGTTCATAATTGAGTAAAAGTGCCTCGTGTGACGTAAACAAACTGGTTTCATGGAGCGCTGAATTGTTGCTGGAATTAATCCCCACCACTTCCATAAAAGAAAGTGCATCCTGAATGCGCTGGGCCATATCCTGATACCGCTCTTTGAGCGGATTGTTCTCAACAAAAGCCATATTCCAGCGATTCACCTGATGAAGATCCGCCAGTCCACCCTGCGCGAAAGCCCGCAGCAGGTTTAATGTGGCCGCAGAGCGGTGGTATGCTTCAATCATTCGTTCCGGATTGGGCTGACGTGCCTCATCAGTGAACGCAAAGTCATTGATGATATCTCCCCGGTAACTGGGTAAGGCCACGCCATCAATGGTTTCCATATCGCTGGAGCGAGGCTTGGCGTATTGACCAGCCATGCGTGCAACTTTGGTTACCGGGCAGCGCCCTGCAAAGGTCAGCACGATGGCCATTTGCAGAATAACTTTAAAGGTGTCTCGGATCTTTGGCGCGTTAAACTCATCAAAGGACTCGGCGCAATCTCCCCCTTGCAGCAAAAAACCCTTTCCTTCAGCCACGTCTCCAAGCTGACGGAACAGTTCACGGGCTTCGGCAGCAAACACCAGAGGTGGATATTTGGCCAACCGCGCTTCGGCATTTTGCAGTTGTTGCTGATCTTGATAGGTGGGTTGTTGTTGAATAGGCAGCTTGCGCCAGCTATCAGGTTGCCACTGAGTCACGTCAATTCCTTAAATGCGTTGATTATTCCAAAACGATATGAATTCTGCTCAAAGCAGAGTCTGAAACTTACGGTTTCTGAAAGAAAATTTCAATTAGAGATAAGTCTGAATTAGGCGATTTTGTTCTGTATCGGCAACAATGCGCACATTACAGGCAAACACTTCGCTCAGTCGAGCTTCGGTCAGTACCGCGTTAGGCACATCGTCTGCCGTGAGTTTTCCTTCGTGCATCAACCAGATGCGGTTGGCATATCGTTCAGCCAGGTTAAGCTGATGATGGCTCATGATGAGCATATTTCCCTTTCTTACCAGTTCATTGAGCAAAATACACAGTCGGTGTTGATGGGAAAAATCTAACCCCTGTACCGGTTCATCCAGCAAAATCAGCGCTTTTCCGTCGTCTATGGCCGGCCAGATTTGCATCAGACAGCGGGCAATCTGTACCCGTCGTTGTTCTCCACCGGAGAGCTCATTTAGCGGACGATGCAGGAACTGCGTGATATCCAGAGCCTGTTCCAGCTCATCTGGCAGTGGGCGCGTATCGCAAAAAAAGCTCAGGCTTTCTTCTACGGTCAGCGCAAAAACACTGCGATGGGTTTGTTCCATCAGGCAGCGACAGGTTGCAAGTTCTGCCGTAGAGTAATGGTAAAGGTTTCTGCCTTCGAGCCAGATAGTGCCCTGCTGCGCAGTGATAAGCCCGGCAATCAGGTTTAACAGACTGGATTTGCCGGAACCGTTAGGACCCAGAAGATGAATCGCATCCCCTGGAACCACATCCAGGCTGACCTGTTTTATCCGTTGGGGAAGCGAGAGCCCCTCAATCCTTAACATGGTTATCGTGCCGCCAGTTTAATCACAGAATAGAGAAATACCGGCCCACCCAGCGTCGCCGTCAGCATCGACACCGGTACGGCGACACCGCCAAACAGATCAGAGACCAGAATGACCAGCAACATGAGTATGGCCCCCAGCAAAGCCGATGCGGGGAGAATAAAACGGTTGTCAAAACCGAATACATTGCGCAGTAAATGAGGCACCAAAAGCCCGACAAAGGCGATTGAACCTGCTAGGGATACGGCAACGCCAACTAAAAAGGCACTCACGAGCAGCATTCTGGGATAAAAGCGGACGATATCCAGGCCCGCCAATTGAGCGCTGCGTTGCCCCATATACAGCCAGTTTAACGCCCGTCCCTGAATGATCACCACGCCCAGTGCCAGGCAAACCGGCAGCAATGCCAGCAACACCAGCTGCAGGCTGGCCTGATGAAGACTGCCCAGCAACCAGAACGTCAGGTTTCTCAGTGACTGAGCATCAGAAAAGAAATACAGCCACGCAATAATCCCACCGCTGAGTGTAGATATCGCAATGCCAGCCAAGATCACGCCACTTCCAGACACCAGACTCAGCCGTCTTGCCAGTACATATATCAACAGTGTCGAGAGCAGCGCGCCAATAAAACTGAACAAAGGGAGGCCGTACTCCAGTAAGACAGCGCTGAGACTGCCTCCGATGAGCAGATAAATGGCTGCAAACAGGCTTGCACCACTGCTAATACCAATGATGCCGGGGTCTGCCAGGGGGTTGCGCAGCATTACCTGTAATAAGGCCGAGCTGGTTGCCAGACTCGCCCCCACCATCATGGCGCATAGTACCAGGGGTAAGCGCAACTGCAGCAAAATTTGCCGGTCTACCTGCTCGGAAAACTGAAGATCACGGAGCAGGACAAAGACAGCAAGGGTAAGCAATATCAATGACAACAGACTGAGCAGTCTGGTGCGGTAAAACATCAGGGTGCAGAGCTCTTCATTTTTCGGATCAGGCCGTCACATCCCTGCTCCACTAAATCTAACACCAACTCAAAACCGCGACGACCACCATAGTAGGGATCGGGCACTTCAATTTGTTCGTGACCGGCATACTCGAGAAACAGTTGAATTTTATGCTGGTACTCTTCAGGACAGCGCGCCAGCAGATCATCCTGATTGGACTGATCCATAGCCAGAATCAAATCATACTGCGCAAAATCTTCCTCACTCACCGGTCTTGAACGCTGTCCCTTAAAGCTGTACCCACGCTTTTCTCCGGCCTCACAGGTGCGCCGATCAGGAAGGCTGCCAGCGTGAAACCCCGATGTGCCGGCTGAATCAACACGCACCTTTAGCGCCGTTTTAGCCACCTTGTGCTTGAAAATCGCATGGGCTGTCGGTGATCGGCACAGATTACCAAGACAAACAAATAAAACCGAAAACTCACCCTGAGACATGCCTGATTCCCGCGCTAAAAAAGGGGCTCTACTATGTCAGAATTACTCTGCCAGTCAAGCCGCGCCTGTCGCTATAGTATTACGCTTTGTGTTGTAACGCCTGGATGCGTTTTTCCAGCGGAGGATGGCTGCGAAACAGCTCTGCCACCGCCGACTTGCCGCGAATACCAAAGGCCATCATGGTACCGTCGAGTTGCGATTCCTGGCTGTATTTTAGTCGTTGCAAGGCGGCAATCATTTTATTGCGTCCTACTAATGCGGCAGAACCTGAATCAGCGCGGTATTCGCGGTAGCGACTAAAGGCCATAACAATAATACTGGCGAGAATGCCAAAAACCATTTCAAGAATAAAAACGGTAGCCATATAAGCAAAGAATCCGCCTTGATTATTATTGCCGCGTAGCGCATTGGCCACAACGCGGGCCAGGAAGATCACAAAGGTATTCACCACCCCTTGTAATAAGGTCATGGTGACCATGTCTCCATTGGCGATATGGCTGATTTCATGTGCCAGTACGCCTTCAATTTCGTCCTGGCGCATGTTCTCAAGCAGCCCAGTGGATACCGCTACCAGGGCATTGTTTCGGTTGGCCCCGGTAGCAAAGGCGTTCATGTCAGCAGAGCGATAAATTGCCACTTCAGGCATTCCAATGCCGGCTTGTTCCGAGAGTCTGGCGATGGTATCGACGAGCCATTTTTCAGTGCTGTTGACCGGCTCTGCAATGACATGAGCACCAACAGAACGTTTAGCAATCCATTTGGACATCAGCAAAGATATAAAAGCGCCGCCAAAGCCAAAGATGCTGGCAAAGACCAATAAACCACCATTACCTTGCATGGTCAGCCCAAACAGCGGCAAAACCAGGTTAAGTACAATACCGAGAACCAGAACAACGGCTAAGTTGGTAGCAATAAACAGCAGTACACGTTTCATCATCAACACTCCAATGACATTTCTGGACTAATATTGGGCCCTGGGACCGCCTTTTCAAATGTTTAAACTGTGAGCAAATATTTCGCCATAGCATTTAATGGCCGCGCTCGTGCCTGACTTATAGCAGCACGGCGGGTATACTCAAACTCTTTTTTATGGTGTACACAGGAAAGTTTCATGCAGCTTCTCATGCTTAGCAGCTCCAAAGAGGGAAACAGCGAATTTTTACAAACCGCCCGGCCGATGATTGAGCGTCATCTAGACGGTATCCAGAATGTGCTTTTTATTCCCTATGCGGGGGTTACCCTTGACTGGGATGACTACACTAAAAAAGTGCAGCAGGCGCTGCCGAAACTCCAGGTCACAGGTATTCATGAGCATGAAGATGGGGAAGCTGCCCTCAGTCAAGCCAGCGCAATTGTCACCGGTGGTGGCAACACTTTTCATCTGCTTAATGAGCTGTATCAACGTCAATTGATTGAACCACTTCGAACACAGGTATCAAACGGTGTGCCTTATATTGGCTGGAGTGCCGGGGCCAACATTTGTGGCAATAGTATCCGCACCACCAATGACATGCCCATTGTTGCCCCGCCAAGTTTTGAGGCCTTAAATTTGGTGCCCTTTCAGATTAACCCCCATTACAGCGATTATCAGCCCCCCGGCTTTAATGGTGAAACCCGCGCTCAGCGCTTAGCTGAATTTATGGTACTGGAACCACACATGCCCATCGTAGGTATTCGTGAAGGCGGAGCCTTAGTGAGGCAAAATGACCGCCTGACCCTGGCGGGCGTCCACCCTGCTGTGGTATTTCAGGGGGGACATCAACGGGACGTGCAGCCGGGCGACGATCTTTCTGATTTACTCTAATACTTAAGGAGTCATCATGTCAGTCACTGAAATCAATCATCCACTGGTCAAGCATAAAGTCGGATTGCTGCGAAAAGATGGCATCAGTACCCGTGAGTTTCGTCAGTTGGCCAGTGAAATTGGCAGTTTATTGACCTATGAGGCAACTGCTGACCTGGCTTTGGAAAAAACCCCTATCCGCTGCTGGAGTGGAGATATTCAGGTCGATCAGATTCAGGGTAAAAAAGTGACCATCGTGCCCATTTTACGGGCAGGTCTGGGCATGCTCGATGGGGTACTGGAACTCATCCCTAACGCCAGAATCAGCGTGGTGGGAATGTATAGAGATGAGACCACGCTAAAGCCGGTATCTTATTTTCAGAAACTGAGTGCTGACCTCGATCAGCGCCTGGCCATTATCGTCGACCCGATGCTGGCGACCGGGGGTTCCATGATCGCCACCATAGACTTACTCAAACAACATGGCGCCACGTCCATTAAGGCGCTGGTACTAGTTGCCGCCCCTGAAGGCATTCAGGCATTACAACGTGCACATCCTGATGTGGAACTGTATACCGCAGCTATCGATGAGTGTTTAAACGAACGGGGCTACATCCTGCCTGGCCTTGGTGATGCCGGTGACAAACTGTTTGGCACTAAGTAAGCCTTAGCAGGGATGCAAATCAACACAATGGCGCTCACCGAAGGCATGATAAAACCTTAGAACAACGGGGTTAAATCAAGGTATTGCTGTGATGATTCAGGATCATTAAGACGTGGGATATAGCCTAAAAAGGGAGCCTGGATACGCTGTTTAAGGCTCTCCAGGTTGGTCTCAATGTGTGGCATATCCAGTTCCACCTGATTGGCAACCCATCCTGCCAGATTCAGACCGTCAGCAGCAATGGCTTCACAGGTTAACAGCGCATGGTTAAGACAACCCAGGCGCATACCCACGACAAGAATCACATCTATCTTTTCTGCTTTGACAAAATCAGAGAGATAATCGTCATCGCCAAGGGGCAACCTCCACCCGCCTGCCCCTTCCGTAAACAGGTAATCTGCGCCGAGTTGCTTGAGTTTATGATAGTGTTCGGTGAGACGCTTCAGAGAAATCACCTGCCCCTGCTCTTTTGCCGCAATATGCGGCGCAATGGCAGGTAAAAAAGTAAAGGGGTTCACCTGCTCATAGGTAAGGGCGAGCGTTGATGCCGCCTGAAGCGTCAACGCATCTGCATTGCGCAAGCCATCCTCTGTCTCTTCGCTACCGGAGGCCACAGGTTTAAAACCAATGGTCTGAAAACGTCGATAAGCAAGCTGATGCAACATGGTTGCTGTGACAAAGGTCTTGCCGACTTCGGTATCGGTGCCGGTAACGAAAAAGCTTTTCATAAGTTATTATTATTCCGTTTGTTTTTGTATTTCCAAGAAAGTTACCTGATAGCTCAGCGGTAAGCCTTTATCTTGTGCAAAATGTTCACTGTAGCATGCCTGAAGGCGTTGTAATTGTTTACGAGATAACCGCTGCTTTGGATGATTTACCAATACGCCTGCACCGACGTCTTTAATCGAATGCAGGACGGCAAAGATATCCGTATGCCAGCTGGTAAAACACTTTTCTGTTACGCCAGCGTCAAACCCTGCCGCAATGGCAGCGGTGCACATGCTGTGACTATCCTCAAAGCTGTTAACATGAGCAGGTTCAGCGAGCTGCAACCAACTTTGATTAAGCTCTGCTAATGACCCCTTAGCCATAATTGCCAGCACCCCCCTGGCCCCGGGCTTCATCACCCGGTAAAGCTCCTGCATGACCTTCTCAAGAGGTTGGCACCACTGCAGTGCCATTGAAGAAAAGACGCCATCAATAGTGCTATCGGCCAGGGGCAGGTTTTCTGCATCCGCCACCTCAAAGTGCAGGTTATTGAAGGGGTAACGCTGCCGTGCAACATTGACCATACCCGCGGCGATATCCACACCGATAACCCGGGTAGCCTGTTGCGCCAGCTGTGCGCTGATTCTGCCTGTTCCGCAACCAAGATCCATGACCCATTTCTTTGCGGGTGAGAACAGACTCATTGCATGGCTGGCAATGTCCCGCTGAATTCCGGCAACGTGGTCATAGTCTTCGGCCGCTTTGCTGAACTGGCGTGCAATACGTTGTTTGAGCTCTGCTTCATTGTACATGTGTCATGCCTTTTTCTATGGCACTGACCAACAGACGTATTGTCTTTGCATCATGCGCAGTGGTAAGCGTTACGCGTAACCTGGCGCTACCTTCGGCAACCGTTGGCGTGCGTATCGCTCCAACCCAAAACCCTTCATTTTTTATGTATTCTGCCACTGCCATTGTTTTATCGGACGGCCCGATAATCACCGGCTGAATGGCGGTTTCAGAGTCACTGACGGGCAAACCACAGGCTGTGCTTAACTGACGAAATAACCGAATATTTTCATTAAGACGATCCCTGCGCCACTGTTCCTTATTAAGTAGTTTGAGACTGGCCAATGTGATCTCGGCCATCAGCGGTGACATGGCGGTCGAGTAGATATAGTGCCTGGCAAAATTAACCAGATAGTCATATATCTGAGTATTCGTCGCGATAAACGCGCCACTGGTGGCTGCCGCTTTACCAAAGGTTGCCATTAGCAGTGGCAACGCGGTTTGCGTTAACTGATGAGCTTGTGCAGTGCCGCCACCCTGCTCTCCTAAAACGCCAAAGCCATGAGCATCATCAAGCATCAACATGGCGCCATGTTGATTGCACATTTTAGCCAGGTCTTTACTCGGTGCCTGGTCACCGTCCATGCTGAACACGCCCTCGCTTAGCACTAAGACATCCTCGCTTTGCTGAGCACGAGTCAATAACCGGCTCAGATGTTGTGTGTCATTATGAGAGAAGCGCTTGAGTCTCGCCTTACTGGCTAACGCACCATCCAGCATGGAGGCATGACTTAACCGGTCAGCCAGAACCACCCCACCGTGGCGCATTAAGGCCTGAATCACAGCGTGGTTGGCACTGAATCCTGAATTAAACAGCAGAACCCTGTCCCGATTAAGCAGTTGTGCTAAGTGGTCTTGCAGGCGCTGATGGCTGGCGGTATAGCCCGTTACCAGGGGGGAGGCCCCACTGCCAGGGGCAGCGACTTCAACGGCATCGATAACATGCTGTCGAAGCGCCTGTTGCTGGCCGATACCCAAATAATCATTGGAGGCGAAGTTATAATACCAGCGACCTGCGATCTGTATTCGGATCCCATCTTGTTTTTCTATCAGCGCTTGTTCACGATACAAATCGCGCGTTGCCCGTTCTGCCAGATCGTTGGCAATAAATTCAAAGCTCATGGTTAATCCGGCAAATATGTTGTGGACTATCGACTGCGGCGGACTCTATTTACACACTTGCATCATAAAATAACGTATCAGTTTGCTTGTCATGTAAGGCGTCTTTCAGCACCGCTTCATGGGCTTCATCAGAATATTCACGGCGTCGTTCGGTATTGATTCCGAGCTTTTTAAATAACCGTACGTCGGAATCCTCTTCAGGGTTGGAGGTTGTCAGCAGCTTGCAACCGTAAAAAATTGAATTGGCCCCGGCAAAGAAACACAGCGCCTGCATCTGCTCGTTCATGGCTTCCCTACCCGCTGAGAGGCGCACATGGCTCTTGGGCATCATAATGCGCGCCACGGCAATGGTACGAATAAATTCGAATTGGTCCAAATCCTCAACCTGATCTAAGGGCGTCCCCTCGACCTTGACCAACATGTTAATCGGCACGCTTTCAGGCTGTGGTTCAAGGTTGGCCAACTGGGCTAACAATCCGGCCCGATCATTCGCGCTTTCCCCCATACCAACGATGCCACCAGAACACACATTCATACCCGCGGAACGCACATTATTGAGTGTATCCAGACGGTCCTGATAGGTTCGGGTACTGATGATCTCGCCGTAAAATTCCTCTGATGTATCGAGGTTGTGATTATAGTAATCCAGTCCCGCGTCTTTGAGCATCATCGCCTGTTCCCTGCTCAGCATACCCAGCGTCATGCAGGTTTCCAGACCCAGCGCTTTGACCCCTTTAATCATCTCTATGACATACGGCATATCCCTGTCTTTGGGATTGCGCCATGCTGCGCCCATACAGAAACGAGTGGATCCAGCCTGACGGGCTTCTCTGGCACGCTCAAGTACCTTTTCTACTTCCATCAACCGTTCTTTTTCCAGGCCGGTGTCATAGCGAGCACTTTGCGGGCAATACTTGCAGTCTTCCGGGCAGGCTCCTGTTTTGATGGACAACAACGTGCTGACCTGCACCTCATTGGGATTGAAGTGCTGGCGGTGCACCATTTGCGCCTTGAACAGCAGATCGTTAAATGGCAACGCAAACAATTCACGTACCTGTTCTTTATTCCAGTCGTGGCGGATTTCTGCTGACACCTGCATGGGGTTTCCTTTACTTCGAAATTTAGCTCCAGTAGTCTATGCGCGGACCCTGAGTTGTCAACCTGTTTCAGATTTATAACTTTACATCTGGTTAAATTATCATCATGGATACCGCATTCGATCAACGCCATATCTGGCACCCCTACACGTCAGCAATCAATCCACTACCTTGTTATCCGGTTGCTCGCGCGGATGGCGTGTATCTGCAACTTGAAAGCGGTGAACGGCTGATTGATGGCATGGCGTCCTGGTGGGCGGCCATTCATGGCTATAATCATGCCGCTTTGAATCAGGCCGCACATGAACAAATCGACACCATGGCCCATGTGATGTTTGGAGGGCTCACCCACGCCCCTGCCATCGAGTTGTGTAAGAAGTTGGTTGCGATGACACCTGAGGGGCTGGAGCGCGTGTTTCTGGCCGATTCAGGCTCGGTATCCGTTGAGGTAGCGATGAAAATGGCCCTACAGTTCTGGGCCTGCCAGGGCAACCGTCAGAAAAGGCGCTTTTTGAGCCCGCGCAATGGTTATCATGGCGATACCTTTGCCGCCATGTCAGTTTGCGATCCCGTTAATGGCATGCACAGCTTGTTTAGCGACGCACTCAGTCCGCAGATTTTTGCCCCGGCACCGCAGACCCGTTTCAATCAGCTTTGGAATGAAGATGACATCGCGCCATTGGCTGAACTGATGGAGCAACATCATCATGATATTGCCGCATTAATCCTCGAACCCGTGGTTCAGGGTGCCGGCGGCATGCGAATTTATCACCCGGAATATTTGCGCCGTTGTCGTCAGCTTTGTGATGAGTACGATATCCTGTTGATTTGCGATGAAATTGCCACCGGGTTTGGCCGAACCGGTAAGCTGTTTGCCTGTGAACATGCCGATATCAGTCCTGATATACTTTGCCTGGGTAAGGCACTGACCGGTGGCTACATGACTCTGGCGGCAACGCTGTGCAGTGAAGATGTTGCCATGGGAGTCTGTCAGGGCAGCCCAGGCGTGTTTATGCACGGGCCAACATATATGGGTAACCCACTCGCGTGCGCGGTAGCCAATGCCAGCCTTGACATCATTATGCAGGGACAATGGCAGCGTCAGGTCGGGCAGATCGAAGCGCAGCTTAAAAAAGAACTGTTACCACTGATCAAGCTCGACGCTGTTACCGATACCAGAGTGTTAGGTGCTATTGGCGTTGTAGAAACGCATACAGCGGTAGATGTTGCCCGTATTCAGCAACATTTTGTCCAACAAGGCGTGTGGATAAGGCCATTTGGTAAACTGGTGTATATTATGCCGCCCTACATTATCTCACAAGCACAACTCAACCAGCTCATTGGGGCGATAAAAAGCGCGTTGCAACACGCCTGAAGCCATCAGGACATCGTGCTAATGGCCGTTCCGGTTAGATAAATTCCCACAACAACCAGATCAGACTGATGAGGGTGCCGGCAAAAAGAAAAAACAGGTTCAGCCACAACCCATCATTGCGGCGCCGCGCCCGCTTGGCCCGTAAATACAGAGCCAGGCCGCTTAGAAGAAAGCAACTGGTGAGCAGCAACAGCAGTATGAGAGTCATCGGCGCATCCCAGACATCCCTGCTCTCAACGTTTTTATAATCGAAGAAGCCTGGAGACAGTTCCGGTCTTGCATAATGAAACACGAGCATGGCAACCACAAACAGGCACCAGCCGAGAATGACCCCGACCGTTAAAGTGCGGTACAATGCATCCTGCTTTGCTGGGGTTTGTCGGCGGTCGGTGCCATCCCAGTGTTTATTGTCTTTATTCATGGTTTATTTTTGCTTGAGTCTGCCTGCCAGCCAAGTAAGATGACACCCCTTATCGGCAGCACTCATTCAGGCTGTGAGGTGTCGATATCCTGAATAGACCAAAATAGCATCATTTGCTAAATTTTTTCGAATTTTCAATTAATTGTAGAACATATTAGCAGGATCCCGGGCCGGGATTCTACGGAGAGGTTAGATGGCGCATACCCCAGTAGTTGATATTCTTACAGGCCAACATGCACAAGGTGCAACGGTAACGGTTAAAGGTTGGGTTCGCACCCGCCGTGACTCGAAAGCCGGATTGTCTTTTATCGCCCTGCATGATGGCAGTTGCTTCGATCCGGTTCAGGTCATTGCCCTCAATAGCCTTGAAAATTATCAACAGATTCAGAAACTCACTACAGGATGTTCCATATCGGTACGCGGTGTCGTGAAAGCGTCTGAGGGACAGGGCCAGGCTGTGGAAATCGAAGCAGACAGCGTGGACGTACTGGGCTGGGTGGAAAACCCTGATAGCTACCCTATGGCGGCAAAACGTCACAGTGTCGAGTTTTTACGTGAACATGCCCACTTACGCCCTCGCACCAATGTCATTGGTGCCGTAACCCGGATTCGCAACTGCTTGTCCCAGGCCATTCACCGTTTCTTCCACGAACGAGGCTATTTCTGGATCAGTACCCCCATCGTCACCGCAAGTGATTGTGAGGGGGCTGGAGAAATGTTCAGGGTCTCAACCCTCGACATGCTTAATCTCCCCAAAAACGACAAGGGAGAGGTAGATTACGGACAGGACTTTTTCGGTAAAGAAGCGTTTCTGACCGTTTCCGGCCAGCTTAACGTAGAAACCTATGCCTGTGCCATGTCTAAAGTATATACCTTCGGTCCCACCTTCCGTGCTGAAAACTCTAATACCAGTCGCCACCTGGCAGAGTTCTGGATGATTGAACCGGAAGTCGCCTTTGCGGACCTGAATGATGTCGCTCAGCTGGCTGAGGACATGCTCAAATATGTGTTTAAGGCCGTACTCGAAGAGCGAGCTGATGACATGGCCTTCTTTGCTCAGCGCATTAATAAAGATGCCATCAGCCGACTTGAGAAAGTCATCGACCAGGACTTCGTGCGTATGGATTACACCGATGCCATCGATATCCTGCAAAAATCCGGCAAAACCTTCGAATTCCCAGTCGCCTGGGGAGTCGATCTGTCATCGGAGCATGAGCGCTATCTCGCCGAAGAGCACGTGGGTGCACCGATCATCATGCAGAACTATCCAAAAGACATTAAAGCCTTCTATATGCGTATTAATGATGACAACAAAACCGTTGCGGCCATGGATGTACTCGCGCCGGGTATTGGTGAAATCATAGGTGGCTCACAGCGTGAAGAGCGTCTTGATGTGTTTGATTGGCGCCTGGAAGAGATGGGGCTGGATAAAGAGGATTACAGCTGGTACCGCGATCTGCGCCGCTATGGCACGGTACCCCACTCTGGCTTTGGTCTGGGTTTTGAGCGTTTGGTCGCTTATGTTACCGGCATGCAGAATGTGCGCGATGTGATCCCCTTCCCCCGCACACCCGGTAGCGCCAACTACTAGAAAGATACACTCAGTACAACAAAAAACGGGCCCCTGGCCCGTTTTTTTTATCCTAAATTTTTCTTTAACCAGTTTGTTGAGACTCAAGAGAAGATGAGTAAAAGTTGTTTTTCACAGCTTAGCGAAATCGTGTTGAAAGAGAACACTTAACATCAACCCGGGCAAGCGAGCCTGAGCTACTCGCTCCAGAATTCAAAGAATTGACTTGGATCCGGCACAGGTTTGGGTAAGGGTTGAGTGACCGGCGAGCCTAAATACAAAAAGCCCATAATTTCATCTTGTTCTGCAACATTGAGGGCCTTTTTCACTTCTTCATTCTGTGCATAACTCCCCGTGCGCCAGATACCTGAAAATCCCTGTGCAACGGCAGCCATTTGCATGGCATGCACTGCACACGCTGTTGAAGCCACCTGCTCTATCCATGGCACTTTATCGTGCTCTTTATGGTGGCATATCGCGACAATCAGCATGGGGGCACGAAGCGGTAACTGCGATGCCCGTTCGATATCTTTTTCCGACATATCCGTATTAATAGCCGCCAACTCAAAGACTTCACCCAGTCTTTTCAATCCTTTTCCCTGACAGACAATAAACCGCCAGGGTTTGAGTGACATATGGTCTGGCGCTCTCAAGGCTGCCTGCATGATGTTGTCGAGGCTTTCACCGGTTGGAGCAGGATCTTGCAGTCTCGGCTGAGACGAGCGATTGAGTAATAAATCCAAAGCTTGCATAAAATGGATACCAGTATTCAGATTGGTGTGTTCTACACTAAAAATGCCACTTCATCCGCCTGGAGTAAACCGGTAAATGACAAAAGCAGAGAGATCAGCCCAACGCGGTAAATTACAACAGTTGTTTGATAATGCCGGGCTTAAACGCAATGAAAATACGGCCCGGCTAATTAAAGCTTACGCCGAAGACGATCCTAAGCGCATTGCCAGGCTAATTCAGGCCTGGCTGAAAGAAGATGAGAAAAAAGCACGACCTTAGCCCATTAACGACTGATTAATGTTACTCAATGCCTTCGCCGGATCGGCTGCCTGAGTGATAGGTCGGCCTATGACCATATAATCCACTCCCGCATGAAGTGCCTGCTCGGGCGTCATTACCCGCTGCTGATCGCCCAAGGCTGCGCCCTGAGGTCGGATTCCTGGTGTGACTAACTTAAACGACGAACCAAAACGTTGCTTCAGTGCCTTCGCTTCCTGGGCTGAACATACCACACCATCTAGTCCGGCCTGGTTTGTCAGGGTCGCCAGATGATTTACCTGATCAGCGGGTGAGCGTGAAATGCCAATCTCAGACAAATCGTCTGCCGACATACTGGTAAGTACAGTCACGGCAATCAGCAATGGGCGCTGCTCACCAAATTCCTGTAAAGCCTGAAGGCTGGTTTGCATCATTTTCGTGCCGCCACTGGCATGTACATTTATCATCCACACCCCCAATTCTGCCGCGGCACAACAGGCTTTTGCTACCGTAGTCGGGATATCGTGAAACTTCAGATCTAAAAATACGTCAAAATCACGGGAAACCAGTTGTTTGACAAAGTCAGGGCCAAAATACGTAAACATTTCTTTGCCTACCTTCAAACGACAGGTTGTGGGGTCGACACTATCAGCAAAGCTGAGCGCTTTATGCTCAGAATCAAAATCTAATGCCACCACTACTTTTGCATCTTTCATCTATTCTCCGTCCAAGCCTTTGATAGGCTTCACAACCCCCCATTTTTTGCAGGATGGGCATAACCAATGAATTTTGCGGCCGGAAAAACCGCAGGAAACACAACGATACTTAGGCCGTTGTTCAATTTGTTCGTGGATCAGCTCTTGCAACATCCCCAGACTGATGTCCACCTGTTGCCCACCATCGTGCTCACGGTACTGGGAAATCAGTGTTTCGAAGCCTTTCATGGTGGGTTTCTCTCGCAATTGTCTGAGCAGGAACTCGGACGCCTCCGCCGTCTGCCCTTTTCTTGCCAACAGTCTTGAACGCGCCAGGTAGGCCGTAGCACATTGCTGATAATACGCTTCCAGCATGGCTTCCAGAGCACTATAGTCGTCACACTGCTGTGCACACTCCTCCATCAGTGGTACCGCCTCACTGAGCCAGGTAATATCGCGTACAGGTACCTGCTGTAAATAATTCTGGGCTTGTGCATAGTCTTGTTGTTCGATCGCCATTTTCCCCAACGTCAACCAGGGACGTACGGCGTGCTCATCGGACAAAATGGCTTTTTGCAGACACTTTTCAGCTTCTTTATAGCCTTGCTTCTTTAAGTGAACTTCTGCCTGCTCACAATAAAAATGCGATACCCGCTCACATAGTTCCAGACTGTCGCCGTGGCAATCGACCATCTTCTCGGCCAGTTCAATGGCCCTCTCCCACTCCTTGGTGCTTTGATAAATATTAAACAGTTGTTGCTGGGCATCCAGAAAATACTTGTCACTGTCGAGCAATTGTAAAAAGACGGCTTCAGCGCGTTCTAAAAAGCCCGCCAGCAGATAATCTCTGCCTAATTCTTTGAGGGCCTGCTGTTTTTGCGCCTCGGAGAGCTGTTCCTTGTCCACCAGGTTTTGATGGACGCGGATAGCCCGATCGAGCTCACCCCGATGGCGAAAGAAGTTGCCCATCGCAATGTGTGTCTCCACTGTGTCGCTGTCCACGTTGATCATTTTCATCAAGGTATCAACCGCTTTATCAGGCTGATCGGACAGCAAGAAATTGAGACCACGATAATAATGGCGGGAGAGAATACTGGACTGTTTTCGTTGCGCCTGGCGCACACTGTTGCGTCCCATGACCCAGCCATATCCTGCGGCAACGGGCAGAAGGAGGAAAAGAAGCTCAAGCATTGAGCTCAGGCTCCCGGAGAAGCTTGGGTCACTTTGCTACGCCGGCGCGCCCTGATGCGATAACTGATAAACCATAACGCCCCGATGATCAGGCTCAGCAGGATACCGCTGACCAAACAAATGGCCATTAATACCGATAAAGGAAGTGTGCTTTGTGCAATCAGATAATTAACCTGAACCAGTTGTTCATTTTGTGCGCCTACCGCCAACGCCAGCAGGAACACCAACAAAGCAAGCAATAACGCCAGTATCAGTTTCAAGGGGAACTCCAGCAGACCACATAAAACGGCAGAACATTTTATGCAGTATAAAAAATAGAGATTTGATTATACCAATGAATTGCAAAGAAAAAAAAACGGCATTCTGAAAAGAATGCCGTTTTTATTCAATATCTATTAATGGCTCATACCATCATTGACTCGTTCCCTGAGTTCTTTACCCGGTTTAAAATGTGGAACGTACTTACCATCCAGTTTAACAGTTTCACCTGTTTTAGGGTTTCTGCCCACGCGGGGTGCCCGATAATGCAGAGAGAAACTACCAAATCCGCGGATCTCGATGCGCTCTCCTTTTTGCAGAGTCTGCGCCATCTGTTCCAGCATTTCCTTTATTGCCAGCTCAACATCCTTAGCAGGAATATGTTGAGACTGTTCGGCCAGTCTTTCGATTAATTCCGATTTGGTCATGGCAACCTCGTTGTCCTGGTAAAGCCCTACAGTTACCGATGAAGTCAGAGGGGAGACCAAAACGGTCTCCCGTTCTGTTACTCTTCGCCTTTG
Source organism: Lacimicrobium sp. SS2-24 (assembly GCF_002201535.1). Classification (GTDB taxonomy): domain Bacteria; phylum Pseudomonadota; class Gammaproteobacteria; order Enterobacterales; family Alteromonadaceae; genus Lacimicrobium. The sequence continues at coordinate 347,884 of NZ_NIWW01000001.1, forward strand.
GCTGCTTTAAAGGCTTCTGCCATTGCGCTGCCAAAGCCACCATCGTCCTGTTGGTTCACTTTTTCAATCGCTTCTTTCTCTTCCGCCTGATCTTTTGCCTTCACAGACAAACTCACAACACGGTTTTTGCGATCTACACCAACGAACTTGGCTTCAATGTCTTCACCGACATTTACCACTTCAGAAGCATCTTCTACACGGTCACGCATCAAATCAGCTGCGCGGATGTAACCTTCAACTTCTTCAGCCAGCTCAACTGTTACGCCTTTGGCGTCTACAGCGGTAACCTTACCAACAACGATAGCACCTTTCTTGTTATCTGTCAGATACTTATTGAAAGGATCTTCTTCGATTTGCTTAACGCCAAGAGAGATACGCTCACGCTCTGGATCAACCTGCAGTACGATGGCAGAAATTTCATCACCTTTCTTGAATTCACGTACTGCTTCTTCTCCGGTCTTGTTCCAGGAGATATCAGACAGGTGAACCAGACCATCGATGCCGCCATCCAGACCAATGAAGATACCGAAGTCAGTGATAGACTTGATCTTACCTGACACTTTGTCGCCTTTGTTGTGCGACTTAGCAAACTCTTCCCAAGGATTAGGTTTACATTGTTTCAGGCCAAGTGAAATACGGCGACGTTCTTCGTCGATTTCCAGAACCATAACTTCAACGGTGTCACCAAGATTGACCACCTTAGAGGGGTGAATGTTCTTGTTGGTCCAATCCATTTCTGAAACGTGAACCAGACCTTCAACACCGTCTTCAATCTCAACGAAACAACCGTAGTCAGTCAGATTAGTCACCTGACCGCTCAGGCGAGTACCTTCCGGATAACGATCTGCAATTTCTGTCCATGGATCGCTGCCCATTTGCTTCATGCCCAGAGACACGCGCGATTTTTCGCGATCAAACTTAAGGACCTTAACCTGAATCTCATCACCTACGTTAACGATCTCGCTGGGGTGTTTAACACGCTTCCAGGCCATATCGGTGATGTGCAACAGACCGTCTACACCACCCAGATCAACGAACGCACCGTAGTCTGTCAGGTTCTTAACAATACCTTTAACTTCCAGACCTTCTTCGAGGTTGGCCAGCAACTGCTCACGCTCAGCACTGTTTTCAGCTTCGATAACAGCGCGACGGGAAACCACAACGTTATTACGCTTGGCATCCAGTTTAATAACTTTAAATTCGAGTTCCTTGCCTTCCAGGTGAGTGGTGTCACGCACTGGACGAACATCAACCAAAGAACCAGGCAAGAAGGCGCGTACGGCATTCACTTCAACCGTAAAGCCACCTTTGACCTTACCATTGATCACACCAATGATAGTGGCCTTTTCATCATAAGCTTTTTCTAACTCAACCCAGGCTTCATGACGCTTGGCTTTTTCGCGAGACAGGATGGTTTCACCAAAGCCGTCTTCCACCGCATCCAGTGCCACATCAACGGTATCGCCCACTGCGATTTCCAGGTTGCCTTCAGCATTTTTAAACTGCTCGGCAGGGATGGCACTTTCAGACTTAAGACCCGCATCGACCAGAACAATATCTTTATCGATCGCAACAACAGTACCTTTTACGATGGCACCAGGACGGGTTTCAAGTTGTTTTAAACTTTCTTCAAAAAGTTGAGCAAAATTTTCAGTCATAATTTGATTAATTTACATATTGACATCCACTCAGCACTCCCGCTAATGTGGGGTTGTTCGTATTGGCTCGTACCTTCCTGGCCCCGAGCAGCTTTTCCATTTCGCTACTGTTTATGAATTTTACTTTCTACAAAATCCATAACAGTATCAAGCACTTGCTCTACCGTCATTTGCGTAGAGTCAACCACTAATGCATCTTCAGCCGCCTTTAAAGGCGCGACCGAACGGTTCATATCCCGCTCATCACGCGCTTTTATGTCGGTCAAAAGGCGGTCAATGCTAACATCGCGCCCCTTATCTTTCAACTGCTTGTAGCGTCGCTTCGCCCTCTCCTCGGCGGATGCGGTAAGAAAGACTTTTGCTTCTGCATTAGGGAATACCACCGTTCCCATATCTCGTCCATCTGCCACTAATCCTGGCGACTCTTTAAACGCTCTCTGACGACGTAATAATGCTTCTCTGACACGAGGTAAAGAGGCCACCTGGGATGCCAGTGCCCCCACTTCTTCACTACGAATACTGTCGCTGACATCTTCGCCTTCAAGAATAATGCGGGTATGTCCATCCTGGATGTCGAAGTTGACGTCTAACCCGGAGGCAAGCGGAACAAGCCCAAGTTCATCCTGGGTATCGATCTGGTGATGCACAGAGGCCACGGCTAACACACGGTAAATGGCACCGCTGTCGAGAAAGTGCCAGCCGAGCCGTGCTGCGAGCAGTGCACTGACAGTGCCTTTTCCCGCTCCACTCGGTCCGTCGATCGTTATGACAGCTGCTGATTGCATCTCTTCTCCAATATCAGTCCTGGCTAAAAACGCGCGCAATTATACGCCTTAACCAGGGATAAGCAATTTAAGTGGGAAATAGGTTGGCTAAACGGGACAATCTAGCCGGCCCCGCTAACCAAACTGAGAGCAATTCAACGCTGGCAGACCCGAGCGAATTGTTCGAAGTAATCCGGAAAGGTTTTTGCCGTGCATCCTGGATCATTAATCACAACGGCTGTATCTCCCAGTGCAACCAGAGAAAAACACATGGCAATCCGATGATCATTGTATGTATCGATACAGGCTTCGTGTAACTTGGCTGGCGGGGTGATCTCTATAAAGTCCTGTCCTTCCACAACATGGGCACCCACTTTTCTTAATTCGGTGGCCATCGCATGCAGGCGATCGGTTTCTTTTACACGCCAGTTGTAGATATTGCGAATCGCAGTGGTGCCTTGCGCAAAAAGCGCAGTGGTGGCGATGGTCATGGCCGCATCGGGAATGGCGTTCATATCCATATCGACTGCGTTCAACTCACCACGCTCTACCTCTATGGAGGCTGCATTCCATGTGATCCGTGCACCCATCGCCTCGAGCACCCTGGCAAAGTTCTTATCGCCCTGAATACTGTCTCTGCCAATACCCGTGACACGCACTTTCCCACCCTTTATTGCTGCTGCGGCGAGGAAGTAAGAGGCCGATGACGCATCCCCCTCAACTAAAAAGTGCCCGGGTGAACGGTAGGTTTGTCCCGCGGCGATCACAAATCGTTGATGATCATGATTTTCTACCTGTACACCAAATTTCGCCATGGTATCTAAGGTAATATCAATGTAGGGCTTTGATACCAACTCCCCGATAATATCGATCTGCACCTCGCCTTTGAGCAGTGGAGCCGCCATCAGCACGGCTGTCAAAAACTGACTGGAGACACTGCCGTCCACTTGAATCGTCCCACCTGACAAGGATTTACCTTTAATCAGAAGCGGTGGAAAGCCATCGTTTTTAAGACATTGAATATCCGCGCCCAGTGCAATTAATGCATCGGTAAGCGCACCGATAGGCCGCTCTTCCATGCGCGGTTCGCCGGTCAGTTCAAACACGCCCTGAGAAACAGCCAGGGCTGCCGCCAGAGGACGCATTGCCGTACCAGCATTCCCCAGGAACAAGGTTTGAGGTTGAGACACATTAAATGCACCTCCCAGTCCTTGCACACGGCACTCAGTCTTATCATCACTCAGTTGATAACTGACACCCAACTGGCTCAGTGCCTTTAACATATGACGAATGTCTTCACTGTCGAGCAAATTAGTCAGCAATGTCTCGCCTTGAGCCAGTGCTGCTAACAGTAATGCCCGATTGGATAAACTTTTGGAACCTGGCAGGTTAATTTCACCGTCGATGCTGGCGACGGGTTCAAGTCTGAGTTGCTCCATCAGCCCATCCTTTTTTCAAAGTCGGTCATAAAATCAACCAACGCCCGCACACCCTCTAAAGGCATGGCATTGTAAATACTTGCCCGCATCCCCCCTACACTCCGATGCCCCGCCAGGGCAGTCAATCCGGCTTGTTCGGCTTGTTGCAAAAAGACGTTGTCCAGTGCAGGGTCCTGCAACTGGAACGGAACATTCATTTTTGAGCGGTAAGAAGCGTGGATCCGGTTGATATAAAAACCCGACTCGTCGATACATTGGTACAACAGTGCGGCTTTAGCATCATTGCGACGCTGCATCTCGCTTACCCCACCTTCTGCTTTAAGCCATTTGAAGACCAGACCTGCCAGGTACCAGGCAAAAGTAGGCGGTGTATTGAACATCGAGCCCTGCTCGGCTTGCAGCTGATAGTCAAATATTGACGGGGTGTCTTTCCTGGCTTTACCTAACAGCGCGTCATTGACAATTACGACAGAAAGTCCGGAAGGCCCAATATTTTTCTGCGCACCAGCGTAAATGACTCCAAAACGCGACACATCTACCGGCGATGACAAAATGGTAGACGACATATCTGCCACAATAGGAACATCCCCGGTTTGTGGTATGTCGTTAATCGCGATGCCATCCACCGTTTCATTGGGACAATAGTGAAAATACGCTGCGGCCGGATTAAGACGCCACTTATCGGGATCCGGCATCTGAATGACGCCGTCCAGGGTTTCAGCTTCCGCCACCTGAGAAGGTTGCAGATATTTTTCCGCTTCCTTGATGGCAGCGGCTGACCATGAACCCGATACCAGGTAGTCGGCCGACTGGCCTTCACCACTTAAGTTCATGGGCACCGCAGAGAACTGTCCGCGGCCTCCTCCGTGAGTAAAAAGCACCCGATAATTGTCCGGGATACTGAGCAACTCACGCAAATCTGACTCGGCCTGTTGCGCTAACTCCACAAACGCTTTGCTGCGATGACTGAGTTCCATTACAGAACAACCATGACCCTGCCAGTCCAGTAATTCTGCCTGGGCCTGGGCCATAACCGGGGCCGGCAACATAGCGGGACCGGCACAAAAATTAAACACCTTACTCATTCATACTCTCACAACAACAAACGAGCGGCCTATCGACCGCTCGTTTTAATCAGACTAAAGAGGACATAACCTTCTTACTGAGGTCTTTTATGATCAGGTGAAAATACCGCACCTGACATGCATCCTCCGGCTCAATCTTCTGTCGTTATTGCGCCGTCATTATCGGTATTGGCATCCGAGATGCTGGACTCGTGTTCCTGCACACCTTCTTCTTCAGCGAGGGCATCAGAGGCATCAACCTCTTCAATCCGCTGTAGTCCGACCACGTGCTCATTTTCACCCGTACGGATCAACCTGACACCCTGGGTGTTACGGCCAACCGTAGAGACTTCGGATACCCGGGTACGTACCAATGTACCCTGATCACTGATAAGCATGATCTCATCTGTCTCGTCAACCTGTACAGCACCCACAACAGCGCCATTTCGTTCCGAAACTTTGATTGATACCACGCCCTGAGTGGCTCGGCTTTTCGCCGGATAATCATCCAGTGGCGTGCGTTTACCGAAACCGTTTTCTGTCACGGTCAATACCGCACCATCCCCTTGGGGCACAATCAGGGATACCACTTTCTGATTATCCTGCAGACGAATGCCACGTACACCGGTTGCTGTGCGCCCCATTGGCCGCAAGGCCAGAATTTCTTCACCTGTTTCAGGATCAATTTTCACCTCACCGGTCTCTGAATCCCGAGCTTTTTCGTTAAAGCGCACCACTTTGCCCGCATCGGAGAACAGCATGATATCACTTTGCCCGTCAGTCAGTGCGACACCTATCAATTCGTCACCTTCGTTCAAATTGACGGCAATAATACCGCTGGCGCGCGGACGGGAATATTGACTCAGTTCAGTTTTCTTAACCGTACCAAAGGCGGTTGCCATCAATACATAGCGATCATCCACAAATTCACTGATTGGCATCATCGCTGTGATGCGTTCATTTTCTTCCAGTGGCAGGATGTTGACAATTGGCCGGCCTCTGGCGTTACGTCCTGCCAATGGCAGACGATAGGTCTTAATCCAGTAAAGTCGCCCGCGGGTGGAGAAACAAAGGATATAGTCGTGTGTATTGGCTACCAACAACTTGTTAATGAAGTCTTCATCTTTCATCTTCGTGGCTGACTTGCCTTTGCCGCCCCGCTTCTGTGCTTCATAGTCGGCCAGGCGCTGATACTTCACATAACCTTCATGAGACAAGGTAACCACGACATCTTCACGTTCGATCAGATCTTCGATATCAATGTCATGACTGGCCGCAGTAATTTCTGTACGGCGTTCATCACCGTACTCATCGCGGATTTTTTCCAGCTCTTCACGAATCACTTCCATCAGGCGTTCTGGACTGGCAAGGATATGCATTAATTCAGCAATCTGTTCCAGTAACTCTTTGTATTCGGCCAGAATTTTATCGTGTTCCAGGCCTGTAAGCTTATGCAGACGCAATTCCAGAATGGCCTGTGCCTGGGCTTCCGTTAAATAGTACTGACCATCACGAATACCGAATTCAGGCTCTAACCAGTCAGGCCTTGCTGCATCCACGCCGGCTCTCTCAAGCATATCGGCCACGTCACCCAGAGCCCAACCTTGTGCAACCAGCGAGGCCTTTGCATCTGCCGGGCTTTGGGACGCTTTGATCAAAGCTATAACCGGGTCGATGTTTGCCAATGCAACCGCGAGACCTTCAAGGATATGAGCACGATCTCTTGCCTTGCGCAGTTCGAAAACAGTTCTGCGGGTCACCACTTCACGACGATGCAGGACAAACGCTTCAAGTATTTCTTTGAGATTAAATATCTTCGGCTGGGTGTTATCCAGCGCCACCATGTTAATGCCAAACACAGTCTGTAACTGGGTCTGAGCATACAGGTGGTTAAGCAATACTTCGGCTGATTCGTTACGCTTCACCTCTACCACGATGCGCATACCATCTTTGTCAGATTCATCGCGCAGCGCAGAAATCCCTTCGATTTTCTTTTCTTTAACCAGTTCGGCAATCTTTTCTATCAACCTTGCCTTGTTAACCTGGTAGGGTATTTCATTGATAATGATGGTTTCTTTACCATTATCTTCGGTTTCTATCTCTGCCTTGGCCCGAAGATAGATACGACCGCGACCCGTGCGATAAGCTTCCTCAATACCCTTGCGTCCGCTGATCATTGCTGCAGTGGGGAAATCAGGGCCGGGAATATACTGCATCAGCTCTTCAATGCTGATGTCCGGATTATTAATCAGTGCAATACAACCCGTAATCACTTCCGTAAGGTTGTGAGGAGGGATATTTGTTGCCATCCCAACCGCAATACCAGAGGAGCCATTCACCAAAAGATTGGGCACTTTGGTCGGTAAGACTTCTGGAATCTGTTCGGTACCGTCATAGTTGGGCACAAAATTAACCGTTTCTTTTTCCAGATCGGCTAACAATTCATGTGAAATTTTGGCCATACGAACTTCGGTATAACGCATGGCAGCAGCAGAGTCGCCATCCACTGAACCAAAGTTACCCTGACCATCGACCAACATGTAGCGCAAGGAGAAAGGCTGGGCCATTCGCACTATGGTGTCATATACCGCCGAATCACCATGTGGGTGATATTTACCTATTACATCACCGACGACCCTGGCGGACTTTTTATACGGCTTGTTGAAGTCGTTTTTCAGCTCATTCATGGCAAACAGTACACGCCGGTGTACTGGTTTGAGACCATCGCGGACGTCAGGCAAGGCACGCCCTACAATGACGCTCATGGCATAATCCAGATAACTGCTTTTCAGTTCATCTTCTATATTAATGGGGAGAATTTCTTTGGCGCGATCAGTCATATACAGCCCTGTTCCCTTTTTTATAATCTACATCTTCCGGTCTCAATATCGGCCATAGCCGTTAACGGGCACCGGTAAATTTTTTGGTTTCGTTTAGGGTTTTGGTAGCCGTCAATAGTACCACCTAAATTTACAAATAAATAGCCGCTGATTGCTCATTCAGCCCTATCTATGCCAGTGGCAGATGTTTATACTGATGTCCTTATTTTTTTAGCCGAAAGAGCATGCGATGTTGCAACAAGATGCCCCTTCAACCAACCACTCAGCGAATGTGGATCAACAGGAAATCGATAAGTTTTCAGCCCTCGCCAGTCGCTGGTGGGATCGGGACGGCGAATTCAAGCCATTGCATCAGATTAACCCCTTGCGTCTTGATTACATTAGTCAGAACAGTCATGGCTTGTTCGAAAAACGTGTGCTTGATGTGGGCTGCGGTGGTGGCATTCTGGCCGAGAGTATGGCGCAGCAGGGAGCTAAGGTCACCGGCATAGATATGGCGCAGGATGCGCTGGAAGTCGCGCGTCTGCACGGTTTGGAAAGCGGGGTTGAGGTAACGTATCAACTTTGCACCGTTGAGGACTTCGCGGCACAGCAACCGGCACAGTTTGACGTGGTCACCTGCATGGAAATGCTCGAACATGTGCCTGATCCCGAATCCGTTGTAAAAGCCTGTGCCAAATTAGTCAAGCCTGGCGGACAGGTGTTTTTTTCGACCTTAAACCGCAACATCAAGTCCTATCTGATGGCGATTATAGGTGCAGAATACGTGCTCAATCTGGTGCCCAAAGGGACTCATCAACACAGCAAATTTATTCGTCCCAGTGAACTGATTGGCTGGCTCGATGATACGGCCCTGTTGTGTCGCGATATTCAGGGTTTGCACCTCAACCCACTGGGGGGGGATTATTATCTGTCTGATAAGAATGTCGATGTAAATTACCTTTTGAACTGCATCCGGCCCGAGCATGACTGATATCATCTCCCCCAAAGCGATGCTGTTCGACCTCGATGGCACCTTGCTGGATACGGCCAGAGACATGGGCAATGCTCTGAATAAAATGTTAGCGCAGTATGCGTTGCCGTTACGTGAATACGATGAATATCGACCCATCGCCTCTCACGGCGCCAAAGGAATGTTAGCGCTGGGTTTTGGTAATACTCTGGCCGATTTCTCTTATGACACGCTCAGGGCAGAATTTTTATCTCACTATGAACAGCAACTGCAGCACCATACCTGTTTATTTAACGGCGTCAGACAGGTGATTGAGGGGTTGCACAGTGCCAATTTGCCCTGGGGCATTGTTACCAATAAGCCCGGTTATCTGACTACCAACCTGCTATCCCATTACCCGGAATTGCGTCAGGCGCATATTATCATCAGTGGCGATACCCTGCCCCAGCGTAAACCCCACCCGGCTCAGTTGGTAAAAGCACAACAACATATTGGCGTGGCGGCAGAACAGATCTGGTACGTGGGCGACGCTGAGCGGGATATTCAGGCAGCGCGGGCTGCAACAATGGTGCCTGTACTGGCTGAATATGGCTATATTTGCCCCAGTGAAGGCCCCGAGCACTGGGATACGGCATTACGTATTCAGAGCCCGGACGCTCTGCTTGAGTACCTGAACTGAATTTGCTTGCCTGTTGCTTAAGAGGAAGCGTTTTGTCAGGGGCATAGATCGTATTTTTATAGCGCCAACCTTTTTTGGATTTAAATATTTTATGAGTCAAATATCTGATTTTCAGCTATTGCATTCCTGAGCATCCCTTGCTGTTAGCCACTATTCAGTGAGTCGCTACTAACCTCTTTTCACCCTGGTGTCTGAATGCCCAATAAAACACCAGATATTGGGTTGCATATCATCAAAAACCTCACTATCTTGTGTCCTGTTGAGAAGCGGTTGTGACCATTTTTCAACATAAATTCCTCCGTACAGCAGTATATCGCTGTGCCTAGAGTGCGCTAAACAGATAACAACAAGACGGCTACTGGCATGAATAATACGCTTCTCGTTACCAAACGCTCTGGCGAACAAGAGCACCTTGATCTGGACAAAATTCACAAAGTCATCACCTGGGCTGCCAAAGGATTACAGAACGTATCTGTGTCTCAGGTAGAGATAAAGGCACATATCCAGTTTTATGATGGCATCAAAACCTCAGATATCCATGAAACACTGATCAAGTCAGCCGCGGATCTGATCGCCAAAGAAAGCCCCGACTACCAATATCTGGCGGCCAGACTGGCAATCTTCCATCTGCGTAAAAAAGCCTATGGTCAATTTGAACCGCCTGCGTTGTACCAGCATGTGGCGAAAATGGTCGACATGGGCAAATATGACCATCACTTACTGGAAGATTACACCCAGGCCGAGTTTGAGCAGATGGATGAGTATCTGGATCATTGGCGGGATATGGATTTCAGTTATGCTGCGGTGAAGCAGTTAGAAGGCAAATACCTTGTTCAGAACCGGGTAACCGGCGAAATCTACGAAAGCGCACAGTTTCTGTATATTCTGGTAGCGGCGTGTCTGTTTGCCAATTATCCAAAAGAAACGCGGATGGACTACATCAAACGTTTCTATGATGCCGTCTCCAAATTTAAAATATCGCTGCCTACCCCAATCATGTCCGGTGTGCGCACCCCTACCCGTCAATTCAGCTCCTGTGTTTTGATTGAATGCGGGGACAGCCTTGATTCGATTAACGCCACGGCCAGTGCCATCGTTAAATATGTCAGCCAACGTGCAGGCATCGGTATCAACGCTGGTCGAATTCGCGCTCTGGGTAGCCCCATTCGCGGTGGTGAAGCCTTTCATACGGGCTGTCTGCCTTTTTACAAGTATTTCCAGACTGCCGTAAAGAGTTGTTCTCAAGGTGGCGTTCGTGGTGGTGCTGCAACCTTGTTTTATCCCCTCTGGCACCTGGAAGTGGAGTCATTGCTGGTATTAAAAAATAATCGGGGCGTTGAAGAGAATCGCGTCAGACATCTCGATTATGGTGTGCAATTTAACAAGCTCATGTATCAGCGTTTGATCAAGGATGAACATATCACGCTGTTCAGTCCGTCAGATGTACCTGGATTATATGATGCGTTTTTCGCCGATCAGGATAAATTCGAGCAGTTGTACATCAAGTATGAGCAGGACCCGGGCATCCGTAAAAAGCAGATTAAAGCGGTGGAACTGTTTAGTCTGTTTATGCAGGAGCGCGCCAGCACAGGCCGGATTTATTTACAGAATGTGGATCATTGCAACACGCACAGCCCGTTTGATCCGCAGGTTGCCCCTGTACGTCAGAGCAATCTGTGTCTGGAGATCGCGCTGCCGACCAAGCCCCTTGAACATGTCAATGACGAGAACGGCGAGATTGCCCTGTGTACCCTTTCTGCCTTTAATCTCGGCGCCATTGAGAGCCTGGATGAGCTCGAAGAAATGGCTGAGCTTGCCGTGCGCGCCCTCGACAGTTTGCTGGATTATCAGGATTACCCGGTTCCGGCCGCATACAATGCGACAATGGGTCGTCGGACGCTGGGGGTCGGTGTCATTAACTTTGCCTACTACCTGGCCAAGCATGGAGTACGTTACTCTGATGGCAGCGCCAATGGACTCGTTCACCGTACATTTGAAGCCATTCAGTACTATTTATTAAAAGCCTCAAACAATCTGGCAAAAGAGAAAGGTGCGTGTCCGAAATTTAACGAAACCACTTATGCCAAAGGCGTTATGCCCATCGACAGCTATAAGAAAGATCTCGATGGGGTTTGCAATGAGCCATTGCAATATGACTGGGATGGCTTAAGAGAGGCGATTCAGCAACATGGCCTGCGCAACAGTACACTGTCGGCGCTGATGCCATCAGAAACCTCATCGCAGATCTCCAATGCCACCAATGGTATTGAACCGCCCAGAGGCCATATCAGTATCAAGTCGAGTAAAGACGGCGTACTGAAACAGGTCGTGCCAGAGTATGAGCGCCTGAAAAATCAGTATGAGTTGTTATGGGACATTCCATCGAATGACGGATACCTGCAGCTGGTGGCCATTATGCAGAAGTTTGTTGATCAAACGATCTCAGCCAATACCAGCTATGACCCGGGCAAATACGATGGCGGCAAAGTCCCCATGAAACTGCTGCTCAAAGACTTGTTAACAGCCTACAAACTGGGCGTAAAAACGCTGTATTACCATAACACCCGTGATGGTGCCTCCGACACCCAGGGTGAGATGGTTGCGAAAAAAGCAGAGCGCCCTGCGGTAGAAGCTGTAATTGAAGAAGATGACGATTGCGCAGGCGGTGCCTGTAAGATTTAACCTCTATCCGTGGTTGGCAGTCCCTGTCTCAGATAGGGACTGCCAATGAAATATCAGCATCACTAAATCGAACAATCAATGAAATACACCACGTTTAACCAGCAAGTATCCAATCCGCTGACAGAGCCTATGTTCTTCGGCAATCCGGTCAATGTTGCCCGTTATGACCAGCAAAAACACAGTATTTTTGAGAAGTTAATTGAGAAGCAGATTTCATTCTTCTGGCGTCCCGAAGAAGTGGATGTCAGCAAAGACCGGGTCGACTTCCAAAAACTGACCGATCCTGAAAAGCATATTTTCATTTCTAATCTTAAATACCAGACATTGCTGGACTCTGTTCAGGGACGCAGTCCGAATATCGCGTTTCTACCTATCGTTTCGTTACCCGAACTGGAAACCTGGATAGAAACCTGGTCGTTTTTTGAGACCATACACTCCCGTTCATATACCCATATTCTGCGTAACTTGTTTTCTGATCCCAGCGATGTCTTTGAAGATATCGTGCTCAATGAAGAAATAAAGTTGCGTGCATCCGATATCTCCCGCTACTACGATGACTTGATTTTTGCCACGCAGCTTTGGCAGACACAAGGGGAAGGCCGTCATCATGTTGATGGACAGGATTATCTGATCAATCAACGTGAACTGAAGAAAAAGCTTTATTTGTGCATGAACTCAGTGAATGCACTCGAAGCCATTCGTTTCTACGTGTCTTTTGCCTGTACTTTTGCCTTTGCCGAGCGCGAAATGATGGAAGGTAATTCGAAAATCATCCGTCTCATTGCCCGTGACGAAAACCTGCACCTGACATCAACGCAGCACATTCTCAATCTGTGGGCGAAAGGCAAGGATGACCCTGAGATGCAGGAAGTGGCCGAGGAATGCCATGACCAGGCCAGAGATATTTTCATTAAAGCGGTAGAACAAGAGAAAAAGTGGGCCAGTTATCTGTTCCAGCACGGCTCTATGATTGGGCTTAACAAAGACATCCTGTGCCAGTATGTAGAGTTTATCGCTACCCATAGAATGTCCGCTATTGGCATGGAGTCTCCTTTTGAGGTGACCACCAATCCACTGCCATGGATGAATAACTATCTGAACTCTGACAATGTTCAGGTGGCGCCGCAGGAATCAGAGATCAGTTCTTACCTGGTGGGTCAGATAGACAGCGAAGTAAATGCGGATGACTTCGGAGATTTCGATCTCTGAGGTCATGGATAAAGTCTGTAACACCTTTCAGGTCAGTGTGGAAAATGTCACACCTTCCCTGCCTTGTACCAATGAATGTACCTTGTTAGAAAGCCTCGAGTCTCATAAGCTCGAGGTGCACTCTCATTGCCGCGAGGGCTTCTGTGGTGCCTGTCGAACCAAACTCATCAGTGGCACTGTGGATTATGTTACCGATCCGCTGGCCTATATTGATGACGACGAAATATTACCCTGCTGCTGTATCCCCACTTCCAATCTGGTGATTAAACCCGGCTAGCGGTGTATTTACTACTGGTATTGGCGCGGCCGCTTCACCTCTATGGTATCGATATAGCCGTGCCAGGTGGCGTAGCCAATCAGTGGCATGAGTATGATAAATCCGGCGAAACCCGTTACAAACCCAATCCCAACACTGGTTGCAATGATCCCGGCCCATATCAGCATCGGCACTTTGTTAGTCCATACCGCATGCATACTGGTCAGCACCGCTGTCGCCAAATCCACCCGACGCTCCATGAGTGTGGGTTGGGTAAAGGCACTGATAAAAAACACCAGCAACGTAAAGCCCATACCAATCACCGTGCCCAATGCCAGAAATGGCAACAAATTCTCAAAGTTTTCGTCCAGATATGGGGGGTACAGTGCATGTATTATCGATGCAATACGTAACCAGAAGATCATCAGCATGACCAGTAACAACCCGAAACCCCACTCGTTCACGGCATTGCGTTTTACCGCTTTAATACTGTGCCACAAGCTGGGTTGATGGCCCTTTTCCAGTTCCCAACTAATGTCATACAAGGCTGCAGCCAGGAACGGCCCGATTAACATGAAACAGACAATAGAAGGCAGAATAACGAGGTGCCAACCGGTTAGCGTCACCAGATAAGTAATGAGCCAGGGAATGGCCGCAAAAATTAAACCATAAAAGGCTGTTAACACAGGCGCTCTAGTCACATCCCGCCAGCCCAGTACCAACCACTTCACAGGGTCGCCGGCAGCTAGCTTCCTGCAAGGAATGACTCGGGCTATGCCGCTCTGTGTCATCGGGGTTTGAGGCGCCTGTTTAAAGGACTCTGACATCGTCACTCCGGAATATTTGACTGATATAATGACTTTACGCCAAGAATAACCAAAGGGGTCAATATATAATCAATTATTATTAAAAATCTGCCCACCAAATACGGAAGCTATATCAAAATGCCATGCATATAGACAAAGATCTTCTTGCCACACACCAGAGCCCGGTAATACCCTGTAGGCCTTATTTTCACGACCTGATTGCTAGATGAGACAGATTGTAAAATCCAGTAAACTCAATGACGTATGTTATGACATTCGTGGACCGGTGCTAACCGAAGCAAAACGCCTCGAAGATGAGGGACATCGGGTACTGAAACTCAATATCGGTAACCCCGCACCTTTTGGATTTGAAGCCCCGGACGATATATTAAAGGATGTCATCCGTAACCTTCCGACAGCGCAGGGCTATGGGGATGCACAGGGCATCTACTCAGCCCGGGTGGCGGTGATGCAGTATTACCAGCAACAGGGCATCACCAATATCGACATTGAAGATGTGTATATTGGTAATGGCGTCAGCGAACTGATTGTTATGGCCATGCAGGCACTGCTGAACACCCATGACGAAGTCCTTATTCCAAGCCCCGACTATCCTTTGTGGACCGCAGCGGTCAGTCTGTCATCCGGAACCCCTGTGCACTATCAATGTGATGAACAGGCCGGGTGGTTTCCTGATATTAATGATATCAAAGCAAAAATTACCGCCAATACACGTGCCATCGTACTCATCAATCCCAATAATCCCACCGGAGCGGTATATTCCCGCGAACTGTTGTTACAGGTAATCGAGCTGGCACGACAGCATAATCTGGTGATATTCAGTGATGAGATTTACGATAAAATTCTCTACGATGAAGCCAAGCATCAGTGTATTGCCGCACTCGCCGATGATGTGTTCTTTGTGACGCTGAGCGGATTGTCAAAGAATTATCGTGTAGCCGGTTTTCGGGTAGGCTGGATGCTGATCAGCGGCAATAAAAAATTAGGCCGTAGCTATATGCAAGGTCTAACTCTGCTCAGCTCCATGCGTATGTGTGCCAACGTTCCATGTCAGCATGCCTTACAGACCGCATTAGGTGGATATCAGAGTATCAATGATTTAGTGCGCGCAGACGGACGCTTGCGATTGCAGCGTGATATTGCGTGGCGCATGTTGGATCAGATACCGGGTATTTCATGCGTTAAACCTAAAGGCGCCATGTATTGTTTTGCAAAGGTGGATGAGCGCAAATTTTCGATTCAGGATGACGAACTAATGGTGCTGGACTTGTTACGTCAGGAAAAAGTGTTGTTGGTGCATGGTCGGGCCTTTAACCTCAAACAAGGGTGTTATTTTCGCCTGGTGTTTTTACCGCATACGGATCAGCTTCATAGCGCGCTGAATAAAATTGAACGCTTCTTTACCCATTATCAGCAGAGGCAACTGTAGTGAAACCTCAATCCAGCCATTTTTTCGCCCATTTATCGAGAATGAAGCTGATTAATCGTTGGCCATTGATGCGCAACGTCAGTACAGAGAATGTACAGGAGCACAGCCTGCAAGTGGCGATGGTGGCCCACGCCCTGGCACTGATTCGCAATAAATACTTTGGTGGCAATTTGGATCCTTACCGCATTGCGACACTGGCGATGTTTCATGATGTCTCAGAAGTACTGACCGGCGACCTGCCAACACCGGTGAAATACTTTAATCCGGCAATCAGTAAGGAATATAAAAAGATAGAGACTATCGCCGAACAGAAGCTGCTGGATATGACACCGGATGCCTTTCGTGATGATTACGCTGAATTAATTGATCATCACCGCCACAGTGAACCGGAGCGTTTTATTATCAAAGCGGCAGATGTCATTTGTGCCTATTTAAAGACACTTGAAGAGCTGGCCGCTGGCAACCATGAATTTGAACTGGCTAAAAAACGGCTGGATAGAATTCTCAGTGATTATCAGTCCGATGAAGTGAATTATTTCATTCAGGCCTATGTGCCGAGCTTTTCACTGAGTCTGGATGAAATTACACAGGAATAAACATGATACGAGCTCCCTGGCTAGCCCGACAGCATCCACAACCTGAACGTCAGGGAGATCAACGTAGCGCTTTTCAACGTGACAAAGCACGTATTTTGCATTCTGCCGCATTCCGGCGATTGCAGGCCAAAACACAGGTTTTAGGTGTAGGAGGCAATGACTTTCATCGTACCCGCCTCACCCACTCTCTGGAAGCGGCACAAATCGGTACTGGCATTGCCTCACAATTGCAGCAGAAGTTCCCTCAACTGGCCGATGCGCTGAAACTGAGCGACCCTCTGATTGAAGCCCTTTGCCTTGCTCATGACATCGGGCATCCGCCATTTGGTCATGGCGGCGAAGCGGCCCTGAACTACATGATGCGGGATCACGGTGGTTTTGAAGGAAATGGGCAGACTTTCCGAATCCTTACCAAGCTCGAACTCTATACCGCCGATGCCGGGATGAACCTTTGCAGGCGCACCCTGCTCGGCCTGATAAAATATCCCGGACTCCTTGACCAACTTCAAAAGTGCCCCACGCCTCAGCCGACAGGAGAGACACTCAAACTTAATCAGTGGTATCCGGCCAAAGGGTTATTTAGTGATGATGCCAGCGTTTTTGAGTGGTTACTCGAGCCCCTCAGTGACAATGACAAGAGCTTATTTACACAGATAGAACAACGCGATTCTGAACACAGCAAAACCCGTTACAAATCCTTTGATTGTTCAATTATGGAATTGGCAGACGACATTGCCTATAGTATCCACGATCTTGAGGACGCAATTGTCAGTGGGATGGTCAACAAAGAAGAATTTACCACTCTGGTTTCTGAGCCTATCGCCGCCCTTCAACTGACAAATCTGAGTGAATTACTTCCACTTCTGACTGAGAAGTTATTCAGTGCACGTCATTATGATCGCAAAGACGCCATAGGTGCTTTGGTTAACAGCTTTATCACAGCGGTCGACATCCGACGTTTAGCGGTCCCATTTGACGAACCCCTGTTGCAATACAATGCGGTGCTCACCGAAGATGTTGCCTTAGCCCTGAGCCTGTTCAAAAAATTTGTATACGACAAGGTTATCCAATCACACGACGTACAAATGATGGAGTTTAAAGGACAGCAACTGGTGATGGCACTGTTTTCAGCGTTAAGCTCTGACCCAATGCGTTTGCTCCCCGAAAACACCAAAACACGCTGGCTCGAAGCTCATCAGCAGGGCCAAAACATGCGTGTTATCGCAGATTATATCGCTGGTATGACCGATGAATACGCCTCCAGGTTGTATAACCAGCTGTTCTTACCCAAAAGTACTTTGGGCTTTAGTCACACCACCCTTCCCTACTAAAGCAGTCTGTTGCCAGACTCTGGATAACGAATAACGCCGGTAACGCGTAACCCAAGTCTCTGTTTTTTTGTCTAAAACCTCAACTCAAATTGACGTTTAAACCGATCAAAACCCGGTCTAAAAGCGGTAATAAAAAAACACTTGCATGTTTATATATACAGTACTACTGTTTATACAACCACTGTATATATAAACAAGGTATCGACATGGCTGGTATTACTGCTCTTTCACAAAACACCCTGAATTCCGGGTTAGTTGACCTCTCACTGAGTCATGATGACATGATGGAGTGGACTGACCGGTTCAAATCAGGTCGCCGGTGGGTATACCTGTTGTCTAATCAACTGTGCTTTAAACAAGCGGGTCATAAGATTCATCTTCCAAATCCAGGTAAGGAAACCCTGCTCCTTTGGCTGGAAAAAATTATTCTGGGTGGTCAGGCCGCGGTCCTATTCGTTGATAATCTTGAACTCGACGAAGTTCGCCGGACCCGGTTACAACAGGTTTGCCGTAAAATGGATGTGCTGCTGGTCAATCTTCGCGACAAACCTGCGGATGCCAACACATTGGTGTATGGGCCGTGGTAAACTAGCGCTTTAGCGTATTAAAACCTAATTCAAATGAGTGACTATTGTGACTGCGGCATGCCGCTTCCCTACTCGGATTGCTGTGGATTATTACATCAGAGCAAGACGGTGGCAGATTCAGCTGAGCAGCTAATGCGCTCAAGGTATACGGCTTTTGCGCGCCAAAATGTTGATTATATTCTTAAAACTCAGACAACATTGCCGGAAAAAGCGTCGCGGCTGGAGTTGGAGCGGGATTTATCTACCATAAAATGGTTAAGGCTTGAGGTCATCTCCTATACCAGCGTTTCTCAGACACAGGCACAGGTTGAGTTTTGTGCGTACGCAATGGACTCGTCAGGTTCCCATAAGCAGCTTGTCCGGCATCATGAAATCTCTTTATTTTGTCTCGCTGAAAAGGGTTGGTTGTATGAAAGTGGCAAGATCCAGGCCGATTCCGGTGAGCTGAAATGGCAACGTAATGCTCCCTGTGTCTGTGGTAGCGGGCGTAAATTTAAACGATGCTGTGCTTAAACTGTCGGGTCAGGCAGCCTGGTATTGACGTGCTTTATCGATAACCTCAAGTAAATTGGTCTCATCAACCTGCAAAGGCTCAACGCTTCCTCCTTTTAACTTCTGACGACATGACCAGCTGGTATTTTCCACCACCTCATCATCGAGTCTTTTATTGTCGTTAAAGACCGATAACGGGCTCGGGTGCAAGCAATGCCAGAGCCTCGCAGAAGCCAGTTGCTGCTGATTTACATACTGAGCATGTTGAGCTTCAAACTCCCAGTGCTGGGTTTCTGCTTTTAGGGGGATCTCTGGTGCTTTGTCTAAATGTGACTGGCTTTCAGCCCAATGCTGTTCTTTCGATGCCTCCAGACGAGGCCTGTCAAGCAGGTTGTCCTGCAACATGGCCAGCAGCAACGCAAAGTTCGCTCCGTTACCCTGGCTGGCAGCTTTGCTCAGACTGCTGTTTAGCTCAAAATCCAGTACAACAGGTTGCATAAGATCCCAAAAAAAATACCTACACAATCGTTATCGTCATGTCCCTGCAATACTTAATCAGAACCTGGTTCACATCGCGCCCTACAGCCCTTGCTTTCATCTACAGATTCAAAGAAGATGGCATAAGTATCTGATATTCAATAGACGTTGTTACTTTTTCATGGCCTCCCTGTCTTATCACAATAAACGTGTTCTGGTTGTAGACGACCAACGCCCTTTTTTGATCTTGTTGCGTGGTATTATGAACAACCTTGGCGCACAGTCTGTGGTGGTGGTGCAAAATGGCGAATCCGCTATCGCTGCCTGTCGACATGAAAAGTTCGACATTATTATCTCTGACCTTCATTTGGGCAGCGATAAGAAAAATGGCTATCAATTGTTAGAAGAACTCAGAATCCGCAAACTGATCCGCCCCACTACCGTGTACATTATGGTAAGTGCCGACAGTGACCGGCCTATGGTTTTAGGCAGTATTGAAAAGCAACCCGATGATTATCTGATAAAGCCTTTTTCCCAGGCTCAGCTTCACAACCGTATCGCCAAAGCGCACCATAAGAGACTGACATTACGACATGTGTACGAAAAAGCGATGAACGGCGACAACGATGGCGCCATTGCTGCGTGTCGTGCACTCATCAGTGACAATAAAAAATACAGCCGCGCTTGTGCTGCTGTGCTCATCGATTTGCTGTGGCGCGAACAGCGCTATGCTGAGGCGCTCAATCTGCTTGAGTCACTCTCTCAGTCAAAGGCCCTCCCCTGGGTGACCATTGCCCTGGCAAGAACACATTTATTAATGAACGACACCAAAAAAGCCATGTATTTCGCCCGCAAGATTTGTATGCAGCGGCTGTTTATGGTGGATGGTCTGGACTTACTCGCACAGGCGCATATGCAAAGCGAATCTCTTGAAGAGGCCCTCGACTCCATCCAAAAAGCATTAGCGATGGCGCCTTACTCACTGACCCGACAGTTTCTGGGTTGCGAAATTGCCAGGCTGGCGGGTGACTACGAGATGGCTAAAAACTGCTGCCAGGCGATTTTGGAACAGAGTAAGAAGTCTGTTCATCGCAGCGTTTTACATCTGTGTAATTACGTACGCAGTATCTTAGATGCCGCCGAGAAAGCCGAAGACAAACGACAGAAAAACAAGTTTCAGCAAGAGGCAATGTTGGTCTTGCAGCGCAATCGCAATGACGAGTTACTGACCCGTACCAAAGAGGCGTTCGATTACGGCGTATATGAAGATTTGGTGGGTGCTCGCATTAACTTTATCGATGGTAAGCTGATCGAAGCGAAACGTCTGCTCAATGAAACGCAGTATCAATTGCGTAAAAAGTTTGATCATTACCCGATGACTCTGGCCCCGGATTCCATCGATCTGATGTGTGATTTAGGCGAATATGAAGAGCTTGGGGATCTGCTCGAACAACTCAAGGACAGCGATATTCAACTGGATACCAACCTCAAATATCTCATCGATAAAACCGAAGACCGCACTAATAAGGTTAAGCAGCAGTATAATAAACACAACCGGGATGGCCTGAAAAAGTATTCTCAGGGGCAATACCAGGCGGCGTATGACGCCTTCATAGCAGCTCAGGAGCTGGCACCTATGAATACGGGTGTGGCCCTTAATTTATTGCAATGCCTGCTAAAATTACAGGAAAAAGCCGCCAAACCTGATCTCACTCTGCTGGCTAAATGTCGGCAGACATTCAGGATGCTCGACGGAATGCGATTGTCTGACTCCCATCAGGCCAAATTTAATAGCATCAGGGATGATGTAAAACACTATCTGGAGCGTACATGAAACGATTTTTAGCCGTGTCCTCAATCCTGCCTATGTTAACGGCCTGCATGAGCACAGAGAACCCCTGTGAAAGAGTCTTAGAGGTAAAGCAGCAGGAGCAACAGTGCGCTGAATGGCGAAAAGTGATGATGGATAAGAATCACCCTCAACAAGCTCTGACAGCCAAAAAACGCTACGAAGAAGCCTGTCTGGACTTGCGTTATTATCGTGACCAGTACGATACCATCTGCAAAGGTGATGAGACCCCTATCGGGGAAAGACGAAAAAATTAAGAGGATTATCCACTTTCCATACAGGATGCGACAACCCGTTAAGGTTATCGCATCCAGATCTGACATAGATTATTGTCTTTGTACCAGCTTTCCCTGCTGGTAGTCCTTTAGCGCTTGCTCTATTTCTGCTCGAGTGTTCATCACAAATGGACCGTACTGCTCCACCGGCTCATTGATTGGCTCCCCGGCGACCAGTATCAGCCGGGCATGCTCCTGCAACAGGATTTCCACCTGGTTTCCTTCGCCCAACACCCCAATTTCGCCGCGTTTTAATGTGGTAGCGCCAATGCTGACCTGCCCTTCATAGCAGTACACAAAAGCACTGTGTCCCGAGTCAGTGGGCAGTGTGATCGGCTCACAATCGGCACTATGGACATCTAAAAACAATGGTTTAACGGCCTGAGTTGTGACCGCACCGCTGACACCATCTAACTCGCCGGCAAGCACACGAATACGGATACCATCACCTTTAGACAGCTCAGGAACTTGTGCAGAGGGAATATCCTGATATCCCGGTGCTGACATTTTTTCCGATGCGGGTAAGTTTACCCAAAGTTGAAAGCCACGCATTTCACCCTCTGTCTGTTTCGGCATCTCTTCATGGATGATGCCACTGCCTGCATTCATCCATTGCAACCCCCCATCTTCAATCAGCCCCTCGTTACCGACAGAATCCTTATGACCCATTTTACCTTTGAGCATATAAGTTACGGTCTGAAAACCTCGGTGCGGGTGTGGCGGAAATCCAGCCAGATAGTCACCGGGCACATCTGAGCCAAACTCATCTAACAGCAGAAAAGGGTCGAGACGTGTCAGTCCGGGTTGTCCGATAATTCGTGTTAACGCAACACCCGCCCCATCACTGGTTTTCATCCCCCGTGCTTTACGCATGATTGTTCTGTTCATTGTCAGGCTCCTCTTCCGTGAGGTTGTTTAAAGTTCAGCTCAGGGCCTTTTGGAACCACTCTGGTTGGATTAATGGTCTTATGGCTGAAGTAATAATGGCGTTTAATATGATCAAGATTTACGGTCTCAGCGATACCAGGGTACTGATAGAGCTCACGCAAATAACCACTGAGATGTTCGTAATCCGCAATACGGCGAACGTTACATTTGAAGTGCCCGACATACACCGCATCAAAGCGAATTAATGTGGTAAACAGGCGCCAGTCGGCTTCAGTGATTTGATTTCCAGCAAGGTACCGTTGCCCCGAAAGTCTCTCTTCCAGGCGATCAAGTTCAGCGAAAAGTTCGTCAACGGCTTCCTCATAAGCTTCCTGCGTCGTTGCAAAACCTGCCTTGTAAACCCCGTTATTGATGTTGTTGTACACCGTTTCATTAATATCATCTATTTGAGATTTCAGGTGCTTGGGGTAAAAGTCCAGCGTATTGCCCGTTAGCGAATCAAATGCTGAATTAAATATGCGGATAATCTCGGCAGATTCATTGTTCACTATGGTCTCGGTCTGTTTATCCCACAAAACAGGGACGGTGACCCTGCCTGAATAATCCCCCACTGCAGTTGTGTAGAGTTGATGCATATATTGATGTCCATACACCGCATCGTCCGTTGCATCCGGATAGCCACCAAACTCCCAGCCATTTTCAAGCATATCGGGACTCACTACGGACACCGAAATGTGGGTCTCCAGTTGCTTTAGCTTTCTGAATATCAGAGTCCGATGTGCCCAGGGACAGGCTAGTGATACATAAAGATGGTAACGCCCTGATTCGGGTTTAAACTTGCTGTCAGCACTGCTGGAAATCCAATCCCGAAAGCGTGCCGCATCCCGCTCAAAGCGCCCTCCTGATTTTTTTGTGTCATACCACTTGTCATGCCACTGACCATCTATCAGCAAACCCATAAGGCTCTCCTGTTGAATTAATCGACAGCCGCATTAAAGCAGTTAACTAAAGTGATTAATATTGCAATAAATACTCATCATCATTCTAATTTTACGAAAGTTTATCGACTACCGCTTCTGCAATGGGCAGTGCTGAGGTGGCGGCGGGCGACGGTGCATTGCCCAGGTGCAGAGAGCGTTCAGTCGTCACAAATCTAAAGTCATGCAGCAATTCTCCCTGCTGACTGACTGCCTGCGCTCGGATACCACTTCGGTAGGGCTTGAGATCAGCTAGCTGTAGCTGTGGGCAGTATCGCTGTGCCTTGTCAAGGTAAGCGCGTTTATTTAACGAACCATACATCTCACTGATGCCACTGCGCCAATACTGGCTGAGTAACTTCCACAGCCCCGGGTAGCTTAAGGTTTGGCTCAGTTCTGCAGCATTGATTGAGCGCCAGCTGTAGGCTTCTCGTGCCAGGGCCAGTACAGCATTAGGTCCAACAGTGACAGAGCCATCGATCATTCTTGTCAGGTGCACGCCCAAAAAAGGTAATTCGGGATCAGGCACCGGATAAATCAGGTGACGAATGATGTCATTATGCTGTGAATCGAGTCTGAAATATTCACCGCGAAAAGGAATGATACGAAAATCAGGTTCCAGCCCCTGGAGTCGGATCAAATTGTCTGCATAAAGTCCGGCACAGTTAACAAATCCATCGCTCCTGAAATGTTGCTCTCCACAACGCAGACGGATGCCCTGTCCATTTTCTTCCAATGCCGTGACCTTATGGTTATAAAAAATTTGTGCGCCAGCCGATTGCGCCAGTCCCAGTAAAGTGCGGGTAATGGCGGTGTAGTCAGTAATACCTGTCTGGGCAACATAGATGGCCGCCTTGCCGCGTATCGCGTTTTCTTCTTTTGCTAACTGTCGCTCATCCAGCACGACGGGCGAAAGCTGATTCTGCTGACACCTGTGATACAGGGTATTCAGTCTCTCCTCCTCTTTATCGTCGGTGGCCACAATCAGCTTTCCACACTGCAAAAAGGGCAGATTATAACGCCGGCAAAATGCCAGCGTTCGCTCCAGCCCCTCTCTGCAGTAGCGGGCTTTGAGGCTACCCGGTTGATAATAGACACCGGCGTGAATCACGCCTGAATTACGTCCTGTCTGATGCTGAGCTGCCTGCAGTTCTTTCTCAACTATTGCCACACGTTTTCCAGGATGACGCTCGAGGTATATGTGGGCGCAGGCAGCGCCCAGTATGCCGGCTCCGGCAATAATCAAGTCAAAGTGTTGTTCTGTGCTCATGATGGTCCAATCAAATTGTCCAACTGCTGAATAAGGTTATTGATTTCACGATTAAGGTGCGCCCGTTGTCGAGAGGTCAGGCTGCGGTTAAGCTCATGCAGCATTTTTGCATAGACGCCACGATTATGCGCCGCTTGTTGCTGATATTGAACTGATTCGAATTGCTGAGGGCGGGTAAGCACATCATTCAATTGTGTGCGCCACGGGTTACCATCCTGTCGTTCAAGCAGCACAGAACGCGCCGCGTCCTGCCACGTCCGCCGGTAAGCCATCCAGGCATCGAAATTATCGGTTAACTGTTGTACATGGGCAGTGATCAGATGTTGCTGATATTCCGTTAAGGGGCCAATCCAGCGCTTCACGTCGTCTATTCTCTCCTCAACACGCTCATCATTTTCCTCCCGATAGTGCCGCTTCTCACGTTTCTCGTTACGCGCTTGTAATGCAACAAATAGAGACTGAATTTGCTCATCTGTAAGGGTTAACGCAAGATCACTGATATCATCGCTCAGGGTCTCAATCAGCCGCAACCAATGCGCACGTCCTTTATCAAACTCCACCATCCATTGTGCCTCGGTTAATGGTGCTTCGTTTATCCGGGCCTGCAAATCAATCAGATGGCGCCGATAGCTGTCCAGCTCCTGGTTGCGGTGCCATTTCAGCCATTTTCCCATGTATTGGTCAAATACCCGCTTTTGCGCCGTATTGAGCTCTACATAATCATCAATATACCAATGCACCAGCCAATCCAGATTATTGTATACAAAGCCAGTGGAACACCCCGCTAAACTGATGGTGAGAACCACGCCGAGTAGAAACTTTTTCATCTGACTACCTGATACTTTAATTTGCCTGTTATCTTATACCCTCAGATTTACAGAATTGATCGTTACCTGTCTAATCAGAAACGAAATACCAGCATCAGGAAGCGCTATGAAAAGAATTGCCTTGTTAACCTCAGGTGGCGATGCCCCTGGAATGAATGCTGCTATCCGCGCCATCGTTCTGGCCTGTCACTATGAGGGCATTGTGCCGCTTGGTTATCGACATGGTTTTAACGGGTTACTGGAACAAGAATACCGTGTTCTTGAGACGGAAGATGTGTACAACATTATCCAACGTGGCGGAACGATTCTTAAAAGTGCTCGCTGTCAGGCCTTTACTACTGAACAGGGTGCTCGCACCGCCGCCCGCAATCTCGATGAGGCCAATGTAGATGGCTTGATTATTATCGGGGGAGATGGCTCCTTCCATGGTGCCGAGCACCTGTCTAAATATTGGCAAGGCAAGATTGTCGGACTGCCTGGTACCATCGACAATGATATCAATGGTACGGATGCCACCATTGGCTACTACACCGCTATTGATACGGCTTTAGAGAGTATCGATAAAGTACGTGATACGGCGGATGCGTTTGAGCGCATTTTTTTAATAGAAGTGATGGGAAGGCACGCCGGGTTCATCGGTCTGAGTGCCGCGGTATGCTCAGGTGCAGAACAGGTCCTGCTGCCTGAGCTTTATGCGGATGCGCCGCCTGAGCTGGAAATCCTCGCGGAACACATCAAACGGGCTCAGAGAATACGTGGAAAATGCAGTTATATTATGGTCATGTCTGAGAACCTGTGGCCCGGTGGCGCCACAGATCTGGCCAAACAGTTGCAGTCCAGTACCGGAATTGAATGCAGGCCGGTTATTTTGGGACACGTGCAACGTGGCGGCTCACCGGTTAGCCTTGATCGTATGCTGGCCTCAAAACTGGGCGCCTATGCCGTTGAAGCCTTATGCGAAGGTAAAACCGGCATCATGATTGGTGAGCGCAATCATCAGTTGGTTGAAGTGCCCTTTCAGCAAAGCTGGAATAAGACTAAAGCTCTTGACCCCTATCTTGTAAAAATTCAGCGTCAGATTTTCGATTTGGTCAGCAACGAAAAGCCACACTGACACCGCTTTAACCTTAAAGACCGTTTTTAGTTATAACAATAAAGTCGTTTCCCGGATACCGTCACCGTGCGCGCCGGGAGTCGTCCCCTCCCTGCCTATCGGTTTTACCTGCATATAAATATTCCTGTCATGGGCTTTCCCTCGCCATACCTGAGCTACAGCGATACCAGAAAAAATTATTAGTAAGAGTTTGATTACAAAAAGTTGCAAAACCTGAAACTGCACTATACTTAATCTGAAAATCTCTTAGGAAACAACACTATGCATCGTAAAACACTCGCTTTACTTGCCACTCTTTCTTGCTCATTGAGCGCACAGGCCGAGTGGTCTTCAACCGTCACCCTCGCCAGCGATTACCTGTTTAACGGCGTCAGTCAGACAGATGAAAAGCCCGCGTTGCAGGCCAGTCTCGATTGGGCTGGCGACAGCGGCTGGTATGCCGGCGTCTGGGGATCTAACGTTGATTTTGGTGATGACACCAACCTGGAAGTGGATCTGTATGCCGGCTATTACCAGGATATTAATGACAGTGTCGGCCTTGATGTTGGCATCGCACAGTACACCTATCATGGGGCCAGTTACAGTGATGAAGGTAACTACGCAGAAGCCTATATGAAATGGGCTTTGGGTAATACCGAGCTCAACTTCTGGTACGCATGGGATTACTTTGGCACTGGGGCCGGTCATTACATCGTCATGCTCAACCACACCATTGAAATCAATGATGATCTCTCTGTGCTGCTGGGTGTCGACCGTTCTACCAGTATGGACAGTGACAAATTTCAATGGGAAGACGGCGAAGATTCTTACATACACTGGCAAGCCACTGCCAATTACAGCCTCTCGGGTTTCGACCTTTCTCTGGGTGTCCAGGGAACAGACCTGGATACCTACGGTGATACCCGTGTGCTGCTAACCGTTGGCAGAACTTTCAGTTTCTGATTAGGGAGATGCAACCATGAAATCCATCCTGATCCTATTGGTCATACTTGTTTTTACGCCCTTTTCTCGCGCGGAGACGCTCTATCTGACATCGCTGGACTGGCCGCCCTACTCCGGGAAAAAGCTCACAGAACAGGGAGCTTCTGTCGCCGTGGCTAAGGCCGCCTTTGCGGCCATGGGGCATGAACTGATTGTTGAATTCTACCCATGGAGCCGGGCTGTAAAGCTCGCCAGTGATGATAAAAAGTATGTGGGCTACTTCCCTGAATACGCCTACGAGTCGGAGCAATTTGTTTTTTCCGATTCCATGGGTCAGGGACCTCTTGGACTCGTGCAGAACAAGAGTAAACCCATAAACTGGAATACGGTTAGCGATCTTACCCAGTATAAGCTCGGAGTGGTTCAGGATTACGTCAACACCGAGGAATTGGATGCACTTATCGCCAGCGGTGACATCAGTGCCCAGGCCGTGGTATCAGACGATAAGAATGTGCAAAAGGTCGCTGCTGGTCGAATTGATGCCGCGGTTATCGATGGCAACGTACTGAGCTACATGCTGACTCATGATAGCAATCTGAAGTCGCTGGCAGACAAAGTTGAACTGAACGAAAAGCTTCTTGTAAACAAAGATCTGCACATTGCCTTCGAAAATACTAATGAAGGTGCCAAATGGCGCGATATCTTTAATCAGGGACTCAAAAAAATAAATATTGAGGCCATTATGGCTAAGTACCTATGACGGCCCCTTAATATTAAGGCCATGGTGTTAGCGGCACAGAGGAGGTGCTGCGTAACACACAGAAACTAACCTCTGACGTTGAGATGCTCATGAAGTTTACAAAGTCCATATCCTTTAAGCTGATTATTGCTGCGCTGACCCTTGTTTTAGTCGTTGTTCTGGTGTTGGGCGTTTATGACTACAATGTACAAAGCAAACGATTAAAGCAGCGCCAACAGACCCAAATTACCCTGATGGAATCGCGTTTGCAGCTTAACTTACCCGCCGCCATGTGGAATTTTGAAGAAGGCCAGATGGAGCGCATTCTCAATGCAGAGCAGCAGTCAGAGGATGTGGCAATGCTGGAAATCATCAACGATTCCGGTGAAAAGGTCATGCAATCCAGTGGTAAAAGTACCAGTGAGACCCGCAATATTACCCTGCGTTATGAAGAAGATGGCAATGCCACCGAACTGGGTAAGGTTCGCATCCATATTGATAATACCGCCATTGAAGAGCAGCTCAGCAGCCTCGCCATCGGCGCTCTGGTCAAAGGCTTATTGCTGGCAGGATTGTTGGTGGCAGCTATTTATCTGTTGTTCAATAAGCTTGTCATCGCCCCGCTGTCAGATGTCGCCAATGCGCTTGAAAATATTGCCCGGGGTGAAGGTGACCTGACCCGCAGACTGGTGGTAAAACGTGATGACGAAATTGGCAAAGTGGCCGAGTCTTTCAATGTGTTTGTAGAAAAAATTCAGACCCTGGTGTTATCCATTCAGGAAGTGGTTGAGCAGACTCTGAACAATGCACAAAGCGTCCACGATGGCACAGAGGCCGGCCGTGGCCACCTGCAAAAGCAACAATCGGAAACAGATCAGGTTGCCACCGCTATCACACAAATGTCTTCTTCTGCTAAGGAAATTGCACACAATGTTCAGCTAACAGCTGATTCCGCTGACCATGTTAGTGAGGATGCAAAGAAAGTCTCAGAGATCATTCGTACCTCGGTCAACTCTATCAACAACCTGTCCGAGCAGCTCGAACAGGCTGCCTCGGTGGTCGGGTCACTTGAAAGCGACGTAGAAGGCATCGTTACCGTGCTTGAGGTAATTCGTAGCATTGCCGAACAAACCAACCTGCTCGCCCTTAATGCCGCTATTGAGGCTGCCAGGGCCGGAGATCAGGGACGCGGCTTCGCCGTAGTTGCCGATGAAGTCAGAGCGCTGGCTTCCAGAACACAGGACAGCACGTCACAGATTCAACAAACCATAGAAAAACTGCAAAGCAGTGCCAAGTCCGCCGTTTCGGTTATGGAACAGAGCCAGAGTCAAAGTAAAGAGTCAGTTGAAAACGCCCGCAGTTCCGGCGATTCCATCAGTGGCATTCTTGAGTCAACCAGTGAAATCACTTCAATGGCGACACAAATTGCCACAGCCGTCGAGCAGCAGAGTACCGTTGCTGAAGAACTCAGTCATAACGTTAATCGTATCGTCAGTGCCGGTCACGACAGCCTTCACCAGCTTGAAGAAATGACTGAGAGTTCACAAAGCATGCATGAAACTGCAGAGCGACTGAGTCGCCTTGCCCGACAGTTTAAAGCCTGACACTCAGGGACGACCTCCATTGCACGGAGGCCCAACTGCGGGAACCTTTCTATCGGGTTCCCCTACTTTTGAGGAGCATCCCAATGCGACTTATTACCCTGAGTACGGCGCTGGCTGTACTGGTGTCCTGTTCAGCCTGGTCAAAGATCCAACTCAATGTACTGGAGTGGGAGGGCTACGTCAGTCCTTTTGCTGCTGAATTTACAGCGTATGCAAAAGACAAAGGCATGGATGTCGAACTCAATATTCTGTCCCCCTATATCACCAATCCGGAACAGATTTTTAAAGCATTAAGAGCTAAAACCGCTGACGTTGTTACCCCAACCCACAATTACTATAAAATGAATCAGGACAAGCTGTTTCAGGTGTTACAGCCAATAGACTTCACTCGGTTACAGCACTACCCCAAAGTTTTAGCGTCATTACGCAGCGCCGGCTACGATAATTTTAACGGTCAGAAATATTCGGTGCCACTGCTTGGTGGCTCATACGGCTTAGCCTACAATCAGGACAAAGTCAGTGCGCCAGAATCCTGGGCTGTGCTGTGGGATCCGGCAAACAAGGGCAAATACAGCGTCACAGACGACCAGTTCGAAGCCAACTTGTATATCACGATGCTGGTGCTCGGCTATCCCCCACAGACATTCTATGATGTAGACAGCGGCAGCTTCGATGAGCAACAAGTTCAGGCAAAACTCAATCAACTGGTGGCAAATGCGCAATCATTCTGGGGAGGCATGCCAGAAGCCAGCACCATGCAGCAACTGAGTTATGTAACCGATTATTGGTTTGGTGTCGCAGCGGCCAATGATGCGGGACAGAGCTGGGCGCTCGCGAACCCTAAAGAGGGGCAAACTGTCTGGCTGGATACCCTTGCTATAGGTAAACATGTTGATGCAGAGAAGCTTAAGGCCAGCTATCTACTCTTTGATTTTCTGATCAGTGAGCCAGTTCAGAAGCGCATCCTGGAAATGTACGGCTCTATCATCGTCAATAGTGCTACCGCAGAGCTGTTGGAACCAGAAATGGCAGAAAAAGGTCGGGTTGGGGATGAAACATTTTTCGTAGAGGAAATGTTCTGGCAACCGATGAACTCAAGAACCCGCAATATCTATAAAGATATGTGGAAAAAAGCACGTCAACAGTAAATGTTAATGTGCCGATGCTGCCAACTCTCAGACAGAATATGAATATTAAGACGCGCATACTGGTGTTTGTGATTCTGTTTGAGGTGTTGGCGTACTCGACACTACAGATTTTCAATACGCTGATTTACAAACAAGCACTGGATGAGTTTAAACAAGGTGAGATCCGTGCTGTTTTCAATACCACTATCAGCAAGATCAACAGCCTCACTCAGTCTATGGAACAAAGCGTTATCGATCTGGCGATTAACGGTGAGGCCCTCTATCAGCTGCGTCATACCAATCATCTGTCAACCGACGCAATCAGCGCATTGGCGCAAAGCACACTGATAAAGAAGTTTTCCAGTTTCAGGCAGGCCATGGGGGGAGGTCTTTGGTATCAGCCTTATGTTATTGACAATCAGACCCGTTACTTTGGCCCTTATGTATTTAGAGATGAGCAGGATAACATTACCTTTACCTGGGATCTGAATACACCAGAATACGACTATCTGAATCAGGATTGGTATCGACTCGCGGTTGATAATGACTGGGGACGAAAACAACCTGATTTCAGAGCGACGTTCTGGACCGAGCCGTACCGCGACGGCGCCGGTTCTTTTTCACTGATGATGACGGTAGATGCAGTCATGGTTGATTCGCGCCAGGAGCCGATTGGATTGGCAACCGTCGACTGGTCACTGGCTCAAATCACCCGCTTTCTTGACAGCATCCGGGTCACCGAGAACGCTATCCCATTTTTGTTTCACCGGGCGTCAGGGCTCATTTTAAGCTATCCGGCCGATGTTAGCCTGGTAATGGAGTCGACCACTCAACTGCCCTGGGCGGCACCGTTAATACAACGTCCCCATCAGGCGGGAATTAATCAGATTTCGGCACTACAACATAGCGACAACCTCGTGTTCTACCAAACCACTGAACAAGGTTTTGTGTTTGGCTCGCTGGTGCCCCAAAGTGATCTTCGTCGAGCTGTGGATGAAGTGTCGCGCCTGACGTTACTGACCGGCAGTGCCATCGGTCTGGGATTTATTCTGCTGATGATTTTTATTCTTCGCGCCCTGTTCAGCCCCTTTGACCAGGTATTGAGCACCATTAAACGCTCCATCAGCTATGGCAAAAATAAACAGGTGATGCTTAATCAGGTTGAATATGACAAGAAAAACGAATTCACCCCAATCATTACCGCACTGAATGATGTCTACCATCAGGTAAAGACGTACGTCAGTGAAATAGAACAGACCAATGCGCAGCTGATGGCTTCACAACAAGAGGTCAGGCAACTCAATGCCATGCTAGAGAAGAAAGTGGCGCTACGTACCGCCGAACTGGAAACCAAGACGAAAGAAGTAACAGACTCACTGGAGCGGTTAAGACGCACGCAGCAGCAATTGGTTGAGAACGAGAAGCACGCCTCTCTGGGCAGATTAGTAGCCGGCGTTGCACATCAGATTAATACACCACTGGGTATTTGTGTTACGGCGGCCTCCATGTTGGAAAATATCGCCAAAACGGTTCATGACAAGGCCGTCACCGGGAAAATGAGTAAAAACGAATTCAACCAGGCTCACGAAAAGATTATGCAAAGTGCGGAACTGCTCAGTGAAAATCTGCAACGGGCCACGAACCTGATCACCAGCTTCAAACAAGTGGCGGTGGACAATGACAAGCAACAAAACCGCTGGTTTAATCTGTGTGAGTATATCGACAGCATCTTGTTGTCATTACGTTCGCGCATAGAACAAACTCCCCACCGCATCGAGTGCCAGTACGAACAGGAAATCCGCTTGTTCGCCTCACCTGGTGCGTTGGCGCAGATACTCAGCCAGCTGGTAGAAAACGCGCTGACTTATGCCTTTGATGATACAAGACCCGGCACCATCACGATTGGGGTTAGTCAGCAACATGAGACACTGAACATTAAGGTCAGCGACGATGGCTGTGGAATGCCAGAAGCCGTCCGTAAGCAGGTATTCGACCCGTTTTTTTCAACCAGTAAAGAACAGCTCGGCAATGGACTCGGCCTGCATATCGTTTACAACCTGGTAATTCAGAAACTGGGCGGCGATATCCGCTGTGACAGCGAGCCCGGGTCAGGTACCACGTTTACCATCAGTATTCCACTGAGCAAAGAGAGCGAGCCTGAATCACAACATCAGTGATTAATCATTTCTTTGACTCTGTCCCGGTGACTACGACTGACTTTGAGCTCAGTGCCGTTTTCCAGTACCAGATGATATTCACCGCTCACATGGCTCACCAGTTTGCTGACAAAATGGATGTTAGCAATGGCTGAACGATGCACCCTCACAAAGCGTCGGGGATCGAGCTCCTGCTCCAGTTCTTTCATGGTGCGGCGCATAATGTGGGTACCACTTTTCGAATGCACACACATATAGTCTCCAGCGGCGTCAATCCACTGAATTTCAGATACCGGCACACGGGTTATTTCGTTTCCGTCTTTAATCGCCAGGATGTCGGGATACTGGCTGATAGGCTCGCCCTGCGACAAACGCCTTAATATGTCCTCGCAATCATCACCCGTAAATTCCGCAACCAACTGAGCAAGGGTGTTCTTCTGCTGCCCCTGTTGCCTCAGAGCCATGTTCTGATGCACTTTCTCCAGCGCATTTGCCAGGCGCTTTTCGTCCACTGGCTTCAACACATAATCAAGCGCGTGCACTTCAAATGCCTTGATAGCATAAGTATCGTATGCCGTTACAAAAATGATCAGGGGCAAGGTTTCCATCGACTGTTCCAGCATATGGATAACCTGAAAACCATTTAAACCTGGCATCTGAATGTCCAGAAACACCAAATCAGGGGCTAACTGTAATATTGACTCCACCGCCTCGTTACCATTTTTACATTCCTGCACCAGTTCGATTTCTTCAAAAGCCCCCAGGCGCACGGCAAGTCCCTTTCTGGCAAGCGGTTCATCATCGACAATAATGGTAGTTATTTTAGTTTGCATCCTGAGCCACCTCATAAGGAATTCTGATACTGACTTTTACCCCGCTGGGCTGATTGTCGGAAATTACGAAAGAAAAATTGTTCTGATACAAAGAATGCAGGCGCTGCTGAATATTCGGGAGTCCCACACCGCCATGCCGGCGAAGTTGTCCATCCACAATTTCGGCGCCAGGGCCATTATCAGAGACCTCAATCAACAAATCCTGCCCGAAAGACTTGGCGTGGATACTGATTTTTCCCCCACTCTCGGTTCTGGCAATGGCATATTTGATGGCGTTTTCAATCAAGGGTTGCAAAATCAGACTGGGGACCAGTGCTTTACGGGATTCCGGGGCAACATCCCAGGTTACCGTAAGGCGGTCTTCAAAGCGGACTTTCTCAATTTCCAGATAGAGGTCAATAGCCTGAATTTCCTGTTCAAACGGGACCTTTTTAATCGGATCCTTATCCAGCGAATAGCGCAGAAAGTCACTCAGCCTGGATACCATGGCGTTAGCGGTCTGATTGTCTTTTATCAGTACCAATGTCGAAATGGCATTGAGGGTATTGAACAGAAAATGTGGATTGAGCTGATAACGAAGCATCTTTAGATGAGCCTGGTGGGCCATCGTCGATGCGGTCAGAGCATTCTGTTTTTCTTGCTGCATCAACTGGTAATACTTGATACCAAAGTACAAGCCACTCCAACACACAATAATAGAAAAAGAATTCACACTGTTACTGAAATAGTAAATCCATTCATCAGGACGATAGCCGTGTTTGTAGATTTCCCAGTAATTGATGTTTTTTATCACGGCCCATAGTACGCCTACCAGATAAGAAGCAGCCAGCGCGAATAACACCATTTTCCAGGGTTTGAGATACCAAAGTCGACGAAACACATAACGCAGGGGTATTGTGATCAACCAGCCAGCGTAGGCATTGAGAAGGATCACAAACAGCCAGATACTGCGCATATCATGTAAAAAGGAGCCGAGATAGTAAACCAACGCGAAACCAGCCCAGCCTGCGGTATGCAGCAACCAGAACTGACGCTCCTTATCTTCAAACAGCTTTTGCCAATGGATCAATGGAGACTCTCAGCGATTAATCACAATCTTGATTATACGGCATGGCGGAGTGAGTCTGACGTTGCTTATCGTAGTCCTGGCCTGATCTGCCGCAATCAGGCACTCCTTCGGAAAATGTGAGCCTGGCGATTCAATACGGAATATTGAGTCGCTTGAGCCAATGCACCCACCACCAGGCCGGCCCTACCAACAAAAACTGTATATCTTTAAAAAATGAAGGTTTTTTGCCTTCAATATGGTGGCCTACAAATTGTAGGATCCACATCACCACAAACAATCCCAGACAGAACTGCCACACTGAAATCTGTAGATTATGTAAAAGATAAATCAACTGAAAAGAAAACACGGAAAGTAAGGTCATTGCCGCACCAATAGGTCCGGACAAACGGAAATAATAATACAATACCGGCACCATCAGTAAATGCGCCCAGGTAGCACCAAACTGTTCTAACCACTGCGGTACCGGTATCGACCAGATTAAGCCAATGGTGACAAAGTAAATCGCCGGCACGGCAATGCAGTGGATGATCACATTCGTTTTGTTCTGATGACTTTCGCCATATTCATTTAGCAGTCTTTCAATTTGTCTCATGCTTATCCCCTAACGGATGCGCCAGTTCCTGGCATTATCTTGATCCTTTGTTTACTAGAACTCAATGGATATTTCCGCCAGCAAGGTATTGAGTTTGTCAGGATCATTCTCACCTTCAACAAACTGAATCCCATAAAAAGTGCTTACATCATCGCTCTTATTATTCACTACCTTACCTTTGACTGCGTACTCAGTATCATTGTTGCCCGGTATCTTCAGCATGAGTTGCTTGCCCACCAGTTTGAGGTTGCCCAACTGCTCTTTTTTGATGCCAATTCGACACCCTTTTGAGGAGATATCCAGGATCATTGCTTTTAAAAACGGCTTGTCGGTCTCTATGGTGGCTAACTGCACCGGCGTGCGTGTGGAGGTACGCTTTTCCGATCTTAGCCCCTGATTCTGAATGGCAGTAGGAAAGCTCAGAAAAATTAACGGCACAGGACGGGTTGCAACCAGAATGATGTTGCTCTTAAACGCGATCACTTCGCCGGTTTCATCCTCCAGAATAAAGCGAACAATCAGACTATTGTCCGCGTAGATAGCGTCTTTCAGCGAGCCCCATTTAGATTCATCAGGATAGCGAAGAATAATACAGCGGGTGCCGTCCATACCAACAAACTCAGTGCGCACACGCTTGGCAGCGGTGGGCGATTTAACCTGTACATCCAGGGACATGCCTGGTCGCAGTGAGCGTAGCTTACGCAAATCACTGGTAGACAGACCGCTTTTCTCCGAGAGTATTGCCATCTTTATTACTCTGCACACTACATTAAATTATTATCTTGTTATTATTGTGTTTTTTCGGCGGCGATACCAGTAAAGCCGCACCTCAACATGCTAATGCACCCATTTTTTTGAGATTTTGAGAAAAGGTAACCTATGTCCCCTCGCCTCAGCTATCAGCTAAACCTTGAACAAGCAGATCGCCATCTTTTTGAAGTCACCCTGCGCATTCCTGTGCAGCCTCAGGATAGCCTGACCTTAAGCCTGCCTGCGTGGATCCCCGGGTCTTACATGATTCGGGATTTTGCCAAGAACCTTGTCAGTCTTAAAGCCTTTGATGAAAAAGGACAATCCGTCCCCATTACAAAAACAGAGAAACACAGCTGGCATCTCAAGAATACGGGGCAGGCAATACAGGTTGTCTATCAGGTCTACGCGTTCGACACCTCTGTGCGTACCGCTTATCTGGATAATCAAAGGGCCTTTTTTAACGGCACCAGTCTTTTTTTAAAAGTCAGTGGGTTAGAGAACTGTCCTCACCATCTATGTATCCAGGCACCACCGGACAAGCCAGCATGGCGGGTTGCAACTGGCTTAACACGGGCGCAGGAGACAAAAAAGTATGGGTTTGGTGACTACCAGGCAAAAAGCTATGCAGAACTCATAGACTGCCCGGTGGAAATAGGCAGCTTTGATGTGCACGAATTTGATGTTGCCGGTGTGCCTCATCACCTGGTCCTAAGCGGCAAACATTATGCAGACATGCCGAGAATCTGTGCTGATATTGCCGCTATCTGCCACCACCATATCAGACTGTTTGAACCGCAAACCCAAACCCCACCTTTTTCCGAGTACTGGTTTTTAACCAATATTCTGCCTGAAGGTTTCGGTGGATTAGAGCACAGAAACTCAACCGCACTGTTATGTTCCACATTTGATTTTTTGTGCACCAATGATACGAAAAAATCAGACGCCTACATTGGTTTTCTCAGCCTGGTCTCCCATGAGTATTTTCATGCCTGGAATGTCTGTCGTATTAAGCCTGACGTGTTTATTGAGCCCGACCTGAGCAAAGAATGCTATACCCGTCAGCTTTGGGCTTACGAAGGCATCACATCTTATTATGACGACTTTAGCCTGTTCCGGTGCGGCCTTATCGATTTCAGTCAATATCTTACACTGCTGGAAAAGACCATGAGTCGGGTATATCGGGGGCGCGGGCAGATGAAACAATCGGTGTCAGATTCCAGCTTTGATGCCTGGACCCGCTTTTATCAACAAGGCGAAGACGCCATCAATAATATTGTCAGCTATTACACCAAAGGTGCATTGATTGCGTTGTGGCTGGATATTCATATTCGTATGCACTCCGATGGGCAGAAAAGCCTGGACGAGATGATGAGCGCCCTGTGGCAGAACTACGGCAAACAGGACGTTGGCACCAGCGATGAGGATTTTTATACGCTGATCACCAACTTAACGGAACCGTCTCTGGCAAAACGTCTGAAACAGTTGCTGCACGAAGAAGGTGTACTGGACTTATCCTCAGAGCTTAAAACCATGGGTGTTGAGCAATCCGTGCATCCTGTGGCAGTGAAAGACTGCCTGAGCCGGGCAGAAAACAGTACCGAGCTTTACTTAGGGCTGCTGCATAAGCCGCATTTGCAGGGTCTTGAAGTCAGCGCTGTGTTAGAAGACTCACCAGCAGAAGCGGCCGGTATTTACGCAAAAGACATCCTTTTGGCACTGGATCATCTGAAACTGGACAATCAAAGCCTGATATCACTGAATAACGTTTTAGTTCCCGGTAGCGCTTATAGGGTGCATCTTTTTCGCCAAAACCGTTTGATTGAAACGACCATCACGCCGAGTCCATCGCCATCTCTGGCTATCAGGCTCACGGAAAAAGACAACGCCAAATCTCAAATCTGGAAAAAGCTGACGGGTGAAAAGGATAATACCAATGTCTGTTGAAGTGCTGCTCACCTATACCTTTGGCTCAGAACAACAAGCCAACCGCTTTATTAATGTTCTGAAAAACTGGGATGTTAATGACGTAGATGCTCGACTGCACGCTGCCAGTCACAGGGTTCAAGTCCGCTATCAATACTCACAACAGGGCTTTGATTTTACTTGCTCTGCACTTGATGATTTGGCGGGAGAATATGGAGGCAGTGAAGACAAATAATGCCTAAAAGCCTCCTTCAGCAATAAAAAAGCCGGCCCTGGGCCGGCTCTTACTTTATTACTCGCTGCTTACCAGATACGCACTCGTTCTTCCGGTGGCAGATACAGGGCATCACCCGGTTGCACATCAAACGCCTCATACCAGGCGTCATGATTTCGCGGTGCCAAGGCACGATAGCGCCCTGGTGAATGGGTTCCTGCTCTTAACTGATTAAGCATGCTCTGCTCGGTACGTTTCTCTTTCCATACCTGTGCCCATGCAAGGAAGAAGCGCTGATCGCCGGTAAGACCGTCAATTACCGGCGCTTCCTCTCCATTGAGGCTGAGCTGATAAGCATGATAAGCCATAGCGAGCCCGCCAACGTCACCAATGTTTTCACCAAGACTGTTCTCGCCGTTTACAAAATTCCCCTCTATGGGTTCATATTGACTGTATTGTTCGGCCAGCTTTTCGGTTTTCGCTTCAAAGGCAGCGCGGTCAGCATCGGTCCACCAGTTGCTTTGTATGCCTTTGGCATCGGATTTTGAGCCCTGGTCATCAAAACCATGTCCCATTTCATGACCGATAACGGCACCAATAGCACCGTAGTTTACCGCCGGATCCGCATTAGGATCGAAAAACGGAGCCTGCAGAATGGCTGCAGGGAACACGATTTCATTAAAAGAACTGTTGTAATAGGCATTGACCTGTTGAGGAGGCATACCCCAGCGCTCGCGATCCGTTGGCAGCAATTCACGTTCTACGTCCTGGGCCTGGAAGAACTTGCGTAAATTACGCACATTGGTCATCAGATCCTCATCACTGATTTGCAAGCCCTCGAAGGACTGCCACTCATCGGGATAACCGATCTTCGGTCTGAATGCCTGTAACTTAGCCAACGCATTCTCTTTGGTTTCCTCGCCCATCCAGTCAAGATTACGAATACGCTCTCCTAACGCAGTGCGCAGGTTCTCGACTAACTCAGCCATTTGCTCTTTCGAGCTTTGCGGGAAATAGCGATCCACATACACTTTGCCTATGGCGAAGCCCAGAGACTCCACACCAGACATTTGACTAATGGCCCGTTTCCAGCGCGCACGAGGCTCTTGCTGTCCACTGAGGGTCTTACCATAGAAATCAAAATTAGCCAGATAGATATCATCTGACAACAACGACGCATTGCCACTGATACTGTGATAAGTCAGATAGTCTTTCCAGACGTCAATAGGAGTGCTGTTTACAATCTCGATTACCGCTCTGATGGGTTCGGGTTGTGTCACGTTAAGCTGGGGCACTTTTAACCCTGAAGGCGCAAAGTACGCATCCCAGTTAAAGCCTGGGTAAGCCTCACTGAGATCGGCACGCGCTATCTGATTCAGCGTCAGATCCCGGTCTCGGCGCTTTTCTCTTGGCCATTGAGCCTGAGCGATTCGCGTTTCAAGCTCCAGAATACCCTGGGCCTTTTGTTCAGCATTTTCGGCACCGGCAAACTGCAACATCTGCGCGATATGAGCCACATACTGCTTACGTATGGTGTCAAAGCGTTCTGTTTCCTCGAGATAGTAGTCTCTGTCTGGCAGGCCCAATCCGCCTACGCCCATGCTGACTTCGTACTCATTGGGGTCGAGTCTGTTATACCACATGCCACTCCATATTGGCGTGCTGGTGCCTGTCAGCCATGCATTGCCAAATACAGCAGGCAATTCCTCAGTGGATTTCAGCGCTTCAATGTCATCAAGAAGGGGCTCAATAGGGCTGATGCCTTTTTGATTGACGGCCTCCACATTCATGTACGCATTATAAAAATCGGCGATGAGCTTCTCTTCACCGGACAGGTCAGAGGCCGCAGCCAACTCTTCTACAATTGACTTAACCTGTTCCTCGCTGCGATCTGCCAGCGCAGTAAAGGCACCATAACGGGTCTTGTCTGCAGGCATTTCAAAGTTTTCATACCAGTTACCACTGGCATACATGAAAAAGTCATCACCAGGTTTGACGGATTCGTCACGGGCGCTCAAATCTACGCCAAATGAACCCATTTCTGGCGCAGCACTTTTCGGCGCGACCTGGGCGGTGGTATCGGGCTGATTAGCCTGTTGTTCAGCGCTATTGTCTTTACAGGCCCCCAGCATCACTGCTGACGCCACCATGGTGGCTACTAGGGTTTTTTGCATCGTTATCCTCACACTGTTGTTTTGTATTAATCCGCAGCTAAACAGACCAAGCCGAAGTGACAAAGCAGCGCTTTGGCAAACTGGTTCCGCAAGGGATTGAAGGGATTAACTCAAAGGGTGATAAACACAGGCTTGCCGACTTTTTCACCATGGGCATCAGGGAGAGTTCAAGCGTCCTACCCACTACCGCTATATTGGGGGCCAAGCCACAGAGCCTGCTAATGACCGCTTTTACATCAAGCTCTTCTGACCCACTTGGGGTAGGCTGTTATCTGTGCGGATTAACATTCTGGTTATAAGCCATACAGTTATATCAGATTTGTCACGCTGAGTGTGCGCTTTGTGACTGGAACGGTCGCTTTATGACTATGCTTCAGCGGATTTTTTGTAAAAAGATATTGCCAGATTAACGAGGCGGGACCAAAAGTTGCGGATCTAATCGCTGTGACAACCAGTTGATGCGCCAGTCCAGATGTGGACCAGTGGTGCGCCCCGTGGCGCCCATTTCAGCGATTTTATCGCCTTGTCTGACTTCATCCCCCTCCGTCACAAGACTCTTGGAGAGGTGTATAAACGTAGAAGTCACGCCAAAACCATGATCCAGAATGAGCGTGCCGCCAGAGTAGTACATATCAGCAACCCACAGCACTACCACACCGTCAGCCGGAGCAACCACGGTGGTGCCAACGGGACCGGCCACATCCAGGCCATAATGAGGGCGCTTAGGAACACCGTTAAACACACGCTGACTGCCATACACGCCGGAAACCGGCCCCTGTGCGGGCCAAATAAAAGGTTGCAAGAAATGCAGGTGCTCTGACAGCGTATTACGTGCACGATAAATTTTACGATTATCCTCGGCGATGCGCTGCAACACACTATCCGCTGGCGTCACATACTTTTGTGCAACCCCTTCGATACGTTGTACAGGGTAGTCTCTTTTTTCAATCTCCAGATTCAGGGTGCGGCGGTCCTGACCATTGATAACCGTCAATGTTTGTGAAGCACTGGCATCACGGCCAAACCCCACTACAAAATGCCCCTTCTCGCCCACTTTTACGTCTTCTGAATTGAGCATCAACCGACTGCCCGGGGTAACCTCACCTGTGATCCATCCGCCCTGAATAAGATTCCCCTGATAGCGAATTTCAGGTGTTGCCGTCACTGCCACAGAACACGACAGCATCAGCATAAACAGCGCGACATTCACCTGGCATTTAATTGCTGGCAATGGCACCTTTGCCCACTCCTTCATATGCCTGTACGGTGAAGTGCTTTTCTGGTTGTACACCTTTGAGTTCATCAGCCATAAACTGAGCCAGACACTCTACCGTTGAATCGGTGTCGATGAGGTCACATTCCGCTTCCGCGATAGCCAGCTCGAAAAGGCCCTGAGAGGATTCATAGCTGAACAAACAATGACCACTAAGATCCACCTCGCGGGCTTCCTTCGACAGATTCAAAACCTCAGCATCCACCAGATCTTCTCGCGTTCCGATATAGATATCGCGCCATCTTCTCGCCCAGTATTGCTGCGCGTCAACATCCGGTTCATTATTCACATACACCTTAATGCGTGAACGGTGACCATGAGCGATACGCTGGCAATTACCCTCATGCTTCTTCAGTCCATGAGTATAGTGATAGTAAGGCTCATTAATTTCTTCACAACGCAGGTTCAGGGTTAATCCCTGAACATTCTGTGGTAAATGGGTTGCGATAATGTCCTTGAGATACTGGCTAACCGATTGCATACAAATACGCTCAGCATAAATGAAGGCATACGCCTCGGCAGGGCAATACAAGTGGATTGAGCGTCCGTGGGTACGCATAAAATCCACCCAGACCTGGTCCGTACTGGCTTCGTGGGTAATCTGGCTGCAATGGTGTTCAGCGGGAACCAATAGCTTGTGATCAACATGTTCATCAATAAGCCGTTTCAATTGCTTTTTCACCAGTGAAAAGTCCAGAACCATGCTCTGGTCATCCAGTCCACCATCGAGGATCACATCCACAATCCAACTCTCACCGACCATGCCCCTCTCAGGGCACAGGTAAGAAAAATCCATTACGGTTAAATCATTTACAAATAATTGCATGGTCAGAGTAGTCAAAAAATACAGCGTTTATTATAACCTGAAGTGCAGCCAAAGTGTCAGCTTCAGCGTGGCTTCGCGTAAACCTATGATTGTGATTTAAGCAGCTGGTCTTTCAGATTAGGTGGCACCCCATTTATGATAAGGGTATCACTGGCGGCATCGTATTGAACCCGCTCGCCCAATAACGTGCGGTCAAAGTTAATACTGAGTCCGCCCCCCTGACCTGAAAACTTACTCAGCCCTTTTAAAACAGCGCGATCAGCGGGAAAATCTTCCTCTATGGCGGTCTCCTGCTGGTGCTGGCGAACAAAACTGTAGAAATCCTGACCAGGTTCTGACGAGGGTATCCGTTCAGACAATTCCGGTAGACTAATATGCTCACCCTGCTCCAGCTTTTCCTTGTAGTAGTCCGATACGGCCTTTCGGCTCTGCTGTTTTTCCTGTGCATCAAGTTGCTCACTGGCCAGGAATTCATCTACCTGAGACACCAGTTGTTTGTTTTGCTCTTTGGTATCAACCTTTTCTTCACAGGCTAAAAAACTAAGGAAAAAATCCGATACTTTGCGTCCGGCCCTGCCTTTGATAAAACTCACATAACGCTGCTTATCACGATTAACCTGCATCTCGGTAATATCGATCCTGGCCGCCAGTTGCATTTTCGCCAGGTCCAGGTGATCACTGTAATTTAATTCCAGATCCTGATTGATCTCGACATGCTCACGGGTATTGATCACCGCAACCAATAAGTAATCTGTGGCCAAAAACTGATAACGGCAAAATACCACAAAGCCCGTTTCCAACGTGGCAAAATCCATCAGTTTCTGGCGCAGTAAATCTGCCGTTTTAACACTGAATTGGTGAAATGACAGTTCGTCGGCAAACAGCCCGGTCAACAAGCCGGGAAAGGCCCCGTCAGGCTCATCACTCAGTCCCCCAACTCCCTTACCCGGCTTAGTGTTGTAGGTATGATGTAGCTGTTGGGCCAACCCTTCGATGGCGGCACTGATTTCAAAACACGCGGTCCTTGGTACCAGTACCAATTCCTGATCAGCGTTAAGCCTGAGTTGATGTACAACAAAATCTTGAATAACGGCACTCATGTATGCGCACTCTTTGGTTTAATGACAGGAATCAAGCGGGTGAACGATGGTGATGCAGCATCAACCATTAAAAAAGTACCTCACACGCTTGCA
The DNA here is from genome assembly GCF_002201535.1 of Lacimicrobium sp. SS2-24. GTDB lineage: Bacteria > Pseudomonadota > Gammaproteobacteria > Enterobacterales > Alteromonadaceae > Lacimicrobium. Next base: position 391,763 of record NZ_NIWW01000001.1, read on the forward strand.
CACAGGGCCGACAAGGATATGATATCAAAAGGAATAATCAACCACCCAAGGTAATTTCCTTATGTTACACTCTAGCCGATTGACCATTATGTTGGGCTTTCATGCCGAATAACAACATAACGGGACAATTTTCCGACGAAAACAGTTAATCATCCACGGCCACCGACGGGTTGGGTAAAGGTTAGAACATGCCGCAAAAATCAAAATATTCAGATAGCCAATTCGATCATCTCACCCAGGACCTCATCACCGTCTTAGAAAAGCACCAGGCAGACAGAGAATTATCTTTGATGGCGCTGGGTAATCTGATTACCGGCATATTCAATCATCAGGTAGACGCACAGCGACGGGCATCGCTGGCAAATGACTTCACCCGCATTCTGCTAAAAAGCATCGACCTGCCCGCCAACAGTAAACAGAATAACAGCCAATGATTTTAGGTGATACGCCAAGACGCCAACGCGTCTCAAAATTGGTTGCCTGGGGCCATTGGTTTGCCCTGAGCAATATCATTATTGCCATCTGTATTGCATCGATTTACGTGTTTAATTCCGGCATGCCGGATACCGCCATCGGCATGCTTTACCTGTTCAGCAACTGGTTTAGTCACATTGCCTTTCTGACCTTTATTGGTTTTATCCTTTTAGTGTTGCCGCAGTGCTACCTGGTCCCCAATGTTAAAGTGGTTAAGGTTGTCAGTTCCGTGTTTGCGGCCATTGGCCTCGCCTTACTGGCATTTGATGCATTGTTGTATACCAAACATGGCTTGCATCTGAGTCTGAGTTCGGTGGAAGTGATTCGCAGCGAAACCCGCAGCGCCATGGCCAGCTTTACCTGGCAACAGTGGAGCTACCTGAGTCTGTTGTTTATGGTGTGGCTGTCACTGCAGCTGATTATTGCCAATGCGCTGTGGCAGCGCGTAGAGCGATTACAAAAGCAACGGGTAGGACTGCCGATCCTGACCTTCTTCGTGATTTGTTTTGTCAGTAGTCACGGGGCACATATATGGGCCGATGCCAAGTTATATCAGCCCATTGTCAAACAGGATGATATGTTTCCCCTATCCTATCCGGCAACGGCAAAAACCTTAATGTCTAAATACGATTTGCTCGATCTGCAAAATTACCAGCGACGCAAAGAACTGCAACTCAGCAGCCCTTTCCAATCCGCCACCTATCCTCTGGAGCCTGTGTATTGCGGGATTAATGAGGCCTCCAGTGTAGTGGTTCTGCTGAGTAACGAGCCGGGCGAACTGGGGCACTTTGGCTCGGCGTTATTGTTACGTCAATATCCACAGCATTATGATATTTCAGCCGATCAGGCCTCTGCCCGCTTTTCTGTGCTCTACGGGCTGCCCGCACTGTATCGGACCGCATTGGAGTCTCGTGTCCCGGTGCCACTGGATTTGACTCATGAATTAGGTCTGGATACCTTCATTTACGCCTCAGCATCCCTGCCTGCTGGCGTAACCAGCCTGCAGGTGGACTGGGCCGAATTTCTCACACGGGTCACCGCAGACAAGCCTAAACTGGCCATTGGCTTTGTCGACGAGCAGGAGTTAAACATCTTGCTTGCCGGCAAACTGCATCAACGCAACAAACTCGTGCTGACACAGATGAGACCGAATCAGGAAGTGAATTTGTTGACCAATTTCCCGTTGCCCGACTCTCGTCCTCCATCGAGCCACGAAGACCTGTTGCCTACCGTAATGGACCTTGTACAGTGCAGTGCACCCGTCAGCCACTACAGTACCGGTCAGTCACTGCTCAGCCCTCAGCGAAACTGGCTGGTTAGCAACAGCAACAGTAAGCTGGTGTTATTAGAAGGTGATCAACGCATCGAGGTGGACGGTCAGGGAAATTACAGAATATCCGATCTGGTTTCAGGTGAACGTAGCCCCGACAAACTGAACATGAGCCGCTTGAGCCAGGGGGTAAAACATCTCAGTCGCTTCAGTGCACAGCGATAAATCCAGGGCTAAGATGGTCTTTGATGGAATGTAATAAATAAAAAAGCGTGGTGAAACCACGCTTTTTTTAAGATTCGGTCACAACAGAGAAGGTAATCTCTTCTGGTTAAACCCGCGTACCGCCATCAAGTTCCAATACACGCCCGGTAAAGTACTCGTTTTCAAATATAAACCGAGCGGCATCGGCCACTTCTGATGGCTCTGCTAGGCGCCGCAGTGGCACAGCACTGAGAAAACGCTCACGCATGTCCGGACGCATTTGCGCTGCCATCGCCGTTTCTACCAGTCCCGGAGCGATGCAACCTGTGCGAATCCCAAAGCGCGCCAGCTCTTTCGCCCAGGTCACCGTCATTGCGGCGACGGCAGCCTTAGACGCCGAGTAGTTACTTTGTCCTGCATTACCAGCCCGTGACACCGATGAAATATTAATAATCACGCCCTTACTCTGGCTTTCCACCATAACCGCTGCGGCTTCTCTTGCACACAAAAACGTGCCGGTCACATTCACATCGAGTACAGATTGAAATTGCTGTTGCGACATTCTGTCTACAACCTGACCTTCTTTGACTTTCAGCAACATGCCATCTCGCATGATACCCGCACTGTTTACCAGACCGTTCAGGGCACCAAAATGCTTGCGAACCTGAGTAAACGTATTAGCGACATCTTGTTCATTGGAAACATCCAGTACAAACCCTTTTGCCACGCCACCTTTTTTTTCCAATTGTGCGACTGCGTTCTCGAGGGATTCCTGCTGTCTGTCTAATAACGCCACTTTGGCACCGCGTTCACAAAAATGCTCTGCCATAGCGAATCCCAGACCCTGTGCAGCCCCGGTAATGGCAATGACTTTATCGGTTATTTGCATTTACTTATCCTTATCATTCTGTTCAAAAAGGGTAAAAATACTGGAGAAATCTTTGCCACCATTACCCTTAAGGCTGTGCAATCCATAAAGGCTCTGGGCCAATGCGCCCATGGGTGTGGGTGAATTACTCTGTACGGCGGTATCCATCGCCAGACCTAAGTCCTTTTTCATCAGATCTACCAGAAAGCCGCCCTGATATCCGTTACTCGATGGCACATTCTCCATCACTCCGGGGCACGGATTGTATTTATCCAGCGTCCAGTTAGCGCCTGAGCTTTGCTGCATGATTTTTGAAAGTACATTAGGATCCAGACCATTATTCATACCTAAGCGCAGTGCTTCGCTGGTTCCTGCCATGAGTACCGCTAACAACATGTTGTTACAGATTTTAGCAACCTGACCGGCCCCATGGTCTCCGGCATGAAAGATATTCTTACCCATGGCTTCAAGCACAGGCTGAGCCTGTTTAAACTGCATTTGTGTGCCACCTACGATAAAGGTCAGGGTCCCCGCTGTGGCACCGGCCACCCCGCCTGAAACCGGGGCATCGATAAAGTTAATATCTTTGTTACTGAGCTCCCGGGCCAATGTTATTGCCGACTCGGCATCAATAGTACTGGAATCGATCACCAACGTGCCGGGCTTAAGGGCTCTGACCACCTCTTCATTTTCAAGATATAGCGCTTTAACATGGCGCCCCGCGGGTAACATGGATATGACAACGGTTGACTCGGCGACAGCTTCAGCGGCTGTCCCTGCTAATTTGGCCCCCTGTGCAACCAGTGGCGCTGCACTTTCAGGTTGCAGATCAAAAACAGTGAGATCAAATCCGGCTTTGAGTAAATTGGCCGCCATTGGCCCACCCATGTTGCCTAATCCAATAAACGCAATTTTCATTGTCGATCCTTATTCTTGTAAATCATTGAGCGGATGATCTTGTGCCGCCCATGGGGACGTAAAAAAGTGCTCTATCAGCGAATCCGGCACCCCTTCCACGTCGGCGTACTTCCACTTTGGCTGATTGTCTTTATCTATCAACAGTGCCCTGACACCCTCGGCAAACTCACCCACTTCTGCGCAGCGGCAGGACAAGCCCAGCTCCATACGAAAGCATTCTTCGAGACTTTTACCCTGCCCTTGCTTGAGTTGTTCGAACAGAATTCTCGCCGTGATGGGCGAGCCGGCTTTTAGGGTGGCAATCGCTTTATTCAGCCATTTATCGTCACCCTTATCCGCAGCAATCAACTTGGCAATGACATCTGCCAACTGCGCTTCTTTGCTGATCTGCTCAATGAGTGAGGTATGGGGCTGTAGATTGGACGCAGGCATCAGTTGATGGCTCTCTTCTGAGAATTGCATGCAGATTTCACTGAGCTTCTCATGATTTAAGGTTGGCGCATCGGTCCACTGGCATTGTTGCAGTTGTTCAATAAAATCGTCATATCGTTGCTCATCAATAAGATGATCAGCAAGTCCGACAAAACAGGCGTCATTGGCATTAATGCTGGCACCGGTGAGCCCCAGAAACAGACCGCAACCACTGGGCATGCGATTAAGAAACCAACTGCCTCCCACATCAGGATACAGACCGATTGAGATCTCCGGCATGGCGATACGGGCTTTTTCTGTCACGATACGATGACTGGCCCCTGCCATTAAACCCAGACCTCCGCCCATGGTAATGCCATGTCCCCAGACCACCAGTGGCTTGTCATAACGATGAATCAGGTGATCAAGACGGTACTCTCGGGTAAAAAACTCTTCCACCAGGGCGGGGGTTTCACCCGGCTCTGATTGCATGGCCTTGTACATGGCAACCACATCGCCGCCTGCACAAAAGGCTTTCTGCCCCGCTCCATCGAGCACCACCAGAGCCACATCATCATCTTCTCGCCAGGCTAACAGAGTTGGCAGCAGAGCCTCGATCATAGGCAGACTCAACGCATTTAATGCCTTGGGGTTGTTCAGCCTCGCATGGCCTATGACTTTACCGCTTTGGGTTTTTATCTTGTTAAAGATAACCCAATCCTGTGTTGTATCTTGTTCTGACATCTTTTCTCCTTAAGCAGTGCACCAACGACCACTGATGTTGCCGTATCGTTGGACGATTCACTTATGCGCTGTCGGTGTTGGCCACCCTCTACCTAGCGTATTTCTCCGGCACCCTCTGCCAAAACCCTGCGGGCGATGATCAGTCGCATAATCTCGTTGGTGCCTTCAAGAATCTGGTGCACCCTGACATCCCTGACATGACGCTCCAGGGGATACTCGCGGATGTATCCATAGCCACCGTGAATTTGCAGAGCCTGGTCACACACCTGAAAACCAACGTCGGTGGCAAAGCGTTTTGCCATGGCACAATAAGCTGTCTTTTCCGGATCCTGCTGATCCAATTTAAACGCGGCGAGTCTGACCATTTGTCTGGCCGCCACCAGGTCAGTATTCATATCGGCCAGTTTAAATTGCAGTGCCTGAAAAGCAGCAAGGGGTTTTCCGAACTGTTGACGTTCATGCATGTAATCACGGGCCGTATTCAGGGCCTGTTGTGCGGTGCCGATTGAGCAAGTGGCGATATTGACCCGACCGCCATCCAGGCCCTGCATCGCAAACTTAAAGCCCTCACCTTCCTTGCCCAGCAATGCATTCAGCGGAACCTTTACATCCTCAAAACTGACCAGTCTTGTAGGCTGCGCGTTCCACCCCATTTTTTCTTCGGCTTTACCGTACACAATGCCCTCTGCATCTGCCGGAATGACCAGTGCCGAGATGCCCTTTGGCCCGGCTTCGCCAGTGCGAACCATGACCACCATGACATCGGTTTCGCCAGCACCGGAGATAAACATTTTTGAACCGTTGACCACATAATGATCACCCTCTTTTTTAGCGCTGGTACGCAGGGCTGCGGCATCAGAGCCTGAACCGGGTTCTGTGAGGCAGTATGAGGCGAGTTTTTCACCACTGACTAAATCGTCACACCACTGTTTTTTTAGCGCTTCTGTTCCCCAGGTAGCGATCATCCAGGTGGCCATATTGTGTATGGTCATCATGGCGGTAGTGGCCGTACAGCCCATGGATAACTCTTCAAAGATGATGGACGAATCCAGTCTGGACAGTCCAAGCCCACCGGCTTCTTCTGGCGTGTAAAGACCACAGAATCCGAGCTCACCAGCGCGCTGTATCACATCTTTAGGAAAATGATGCTGCTTGTCCCACTCTGCGGCATGGGGTGCCAATTCCTGTTGCGCGAATTGTCTGGCTGTTTCGGCAAATGCCTGCTGGTCATCAGTAAGGTTAAAGTTCACGTGCTATCACCTTCTTATCGTATTTTTAACGGTCGCCCCGAGGCGACCTGACTTTCTCACTCGCATCCTCTGGCCCATTGCTTCTGCGAGGATCCTTTTTTTTCAATGACTACCCGATCAACGCAGGCTAATGGTCATGTTGGGACCATGGGAAATATCGTCTTCGAACCAGCGACTGGTAATGGTTTTGGTTTCCGTATAGAAACGAACCGCCTGCTTACCGTATGCATGCAAATCACCGTAGAAGGAATTCTTCCAACCGGTAAACGAGAAGAACGGCAGTGGCACCGGAATCGGAACATTGATACCCACCTGACCCACTTCAATTTCATGCTGATACTTACGTGCTGCGGCGCCATTGGCTGTAAAAATGCTGGTGCCGTTACCATACGGATTGCGATTGACCAGTTCGATAGCCTCCTCCAGAGTATCCACTGTCACACAGCAGAGCACCGGACCAAAGATTTCCTCTTTGTAGATGCTCATTTGCTCTGTCACATCACTAAATACCGTGGGGCCAACCCAGTTACCCTGTTCGTATCCGGGCAAGTTAAACTCAGAGCCATCTACCAGGCAGGTGGCGCCTTCCTGCTTACCTTGCTCTATCAGGGATAGCACACGCTGCTTTGCTTTATCACTGATCAGTGGACCAAATCCGGCTTCTTTGTCATTCCACAGACCCGGTTTAACCTGGGCTATCTTCTCTGACAGTTCCTCAATCCAATCCTTAGATTCACCGACAAAGACCGCCACGGATATCGCCATACAGCGCTGACCTGCAGCCCCCACCGAGGCCCCTACAAGATTATTCAGTACCTGCGCTTTATTGGCATCGGGCATGATCACGGAGTGGTTCTTGGCACCAGCAAAGCACTGGGCTCGTTTCATGTTATCGGTAGCAGTTTTATAAATGTGTTGTCCCACCGGTACCGAACCGACAAATGACACTGCCTTAATGTCTTCATGATGGAGCAAGTGGTCCACTTGCTCTGCGCCACCATGTACAATGTTTAACAGACCTTTAGGTGCCCCTGCTTCTAAGAAGAGTTCGGCCAGACGTGTTGGTGTCATCGGATCCTGCTCTGAGGGTTTCAGCACAAAGGTGTTGCCGGCCGCTATGGCTAAGGGGAACATCCACAGCGGAATCATGGCCGGAAAGTTGAAGGGCGTGATCCCCGCGCAAACGCCTAAGGGTTGCGTGTAACTGTAGGTATCGATTCCTCTTGCAACATTTTCAACTGTCTCCCCCATCATCAGTGACGGAATGTTCATCGCTTGCTCCACGACTTCTATGCCACGCCAGACATCGCCTTTCGCATCATCAAATGTTTTACCGGTTTCCTGACTGAGAATTTCTGCGATTTCATCATGATGGGCTTTGAGTAGTGCCTGATAACGCATCATTAACCGTGCCCGCTCGGGAACCGCCACATTGCGCCAGGTTTTAAAGGCTTCTTTGGCACTGGCAACGGCCCGTTCCATCTCGTCATGGGTGGCACAGGGTGCCTGGGCAATAACCTGATTATCTGCCGGGTTCGTCACATCGAGGTATTGGGTTGAATCGGAAGCAATAAACTCTCCGTTTATCAATAAAGGAATCTTCTTCATGGGCCACCTGTCATGTCTTACGCTGCGCCGAATGCAGTCTGTTAATAAAGTGTGAGGTACATTAGCAGAATTTTTACCTTAACGTTAACGTCAACAAAGTAAAAACGATGAACTAGTTAAATTTCTCTGTAAACTAGCTTAGACAGCTTGCAGGCAACTGTCATACTGTGTGCATCCGGCGTACAGCTTGCTATGCTAAACCCTGTCTGGCCCATACTTGTTCGCGGTAGAGAGGAATATTTGGATACCAACAAAATCAACATTGCCGTTGTAGAAGACAATGGTGTTGCCCGCATCAACCTGCGAAATCACCTGCTGGAAATGGGCTTTTCTGATATCGGTTGTTACAGCCACGGCAGAGAACTCAAGCCTGCACTCAAACAACGCCACTTCCATTTGCTACTGATGGATTTTCATCTGGGCCTTTACAAAAATGGCGTTGAAGTCATCAACGAGTTACAAAAAGAGGGCCTGCTTAAGCCCTCAACCTGTATTGTCTTTGTCACCTCGGACCGGGTACCCATGATTGTAGGCCAAATCATGGACGTGCATCCCGATGCCCTGGTTTTAAAGCCATATACCATTCGTAACCTGGAAAAAACCTTACTCTCCTGCATGCGTTTTCATCATGTGATGAAACCCGTTTTAGATTGCATGGATAAAGGCGATTACGAGAATTCCCTTGCCAGGTTAGAGGAGTTGATGGCGCACAACAAAGAGCCCAAATATCGCACCAATATGATCAAGCTCAAGGCGAGGATTTTGCTCAAGCTCCAGCGCTATAAAGAAAGTGCTGCAATCTATGAGGAGGTATTAAAAACCTCTGACAAAATTATCTGGGCCAAATGGGGCCTGATCCAAAGTACCCATTTGATGGGGGAAACGCAAAGAAGTGAAAAAATGCTGGAGGCCATGCTCGATACTCACCTTACCAGCGATAAAGCCTGTGAATGGCTGGCACGCATTAACATCGATAAAGAAGATTATGACAACGCTCAGCGTTATCTGGACAGAATCAAAGACGGTGAGTTGTCTCTTTCAGCTGCACGCCTAAAAGCCTACCTATACGAAACCCAGGATCAAATGGACGAAGCCATTCGTCTGCTGGAAAAGAAACGCGAATCGAATCGCAATATCCGTGAGCGCTTCACCGAACTATCACTGGATCTGGCCCGGTGTTATCTCAATAAGGCGCGCGATACACCGATGAACGAGCGTGGCAAGCATCTCCAGGTTGCGCGCTTTCTGATAGGTGGTGCCGGACGAAATATGCAGGGCAATGATATTGAGATAAAACGCAATTACATGACAGCCCTGGCAGCCGTGCTGGAGGACGACAAGGTCAAGGCCCGTGAGTTGCTATCCCAGGAAGGTCTGCAAGATACCAGTTTTATGGATATTCCAACCCTTTCTGATGCGGTCAGCACCTGGCATGACCTCGGTGAAAAAGGCAAAGCCTCTGAGTTATTACATGAGCTTGAAGTTAAACTGACACAGTTACCCGACGAAAATGAACGTACTGTATCCAGTCTGATGATGCGTAAAAACGAACAGGTGATGGGCGACAAGAAGTCGCGGGCACTGGAGTTCAATAAAAAAGGCCTGGAGTATTATGTTAAGGACAACTTTAACGATGCCATCGATCTGTTCTATCAGGCTTATATACTCTTCCCGAGTGAGCCCGCTTTCAGTCTCAACCTGCTTCAGTCCATGGTTGAGGCGAAAAAACTGGTCCACAAAAAAGCCAGTATCGCCAGTGTTAAAGAAGAACTGACCAGTCAATCGCTATCTACTGCCAACGCCAAGCGCTATGCCGGTATCGCGCAAAAGATAGACAAAGATCAACTGGATAAATTAGCCATTGATGAACTTAATAACGCTCAACCCGAGGGTTGAACTTCTCCTTTACCCAACACATCTGACCAGTTAAGCTGCAGCTTTTCAGCCGTTGTGAGAACACCATGCATATTGATCAGCTACTCGAACAGATACAGCAACATGCTGACCAGGAGACCACGCCCATTACGGTGCCAAAGAGCTGGACACAAGGTCGAACACTATTTGGCGGCATATCTGCAGCGCTGCTTTATGAAGCCATCAGACACAAAGTCAAAGGGGATCGCGTACTGCGCTCGCTGACGACGAATTTCGTGGGTCCCCTGGCCCCGGAACGCCCCTTTGAGATCCGGATTAGTGTGTTAAGGGAAGGCAAAAATGTTACGCAGGTAACCGCCAACGCGTTGCAGGATAACCAGGTGGCTGTGTTTTGTCAGGCCTGTTTCGGTGTTCAGCGTGAGTCGAAAATCTCGGTTAAAAGTAGTACCACGCACACCATGACACCGCCACAAAAAGCTAAATTTATTCCACAGATACCGAAAGTCACGCCTAAGTTTCTTAAGCATATCGATCTTAGTCTGACAGAAGGCGGCTTGCCTTTTACGGCTAAAAAAACCAGTAAAACCTGCGGTTGGATGCGCTTTAGCCAACACCCTGAAAAAATAACCGATGCTCACCTGATTGCGCTGATTGATGCCTGGCCCCCAACAATACTGCAAATGTTACGCTGGCCCGCACCCGCCAGCACCATGAGCTGGAATCTGGAATTTATCCATCCCCACGCACCGGTAGCCAGTGATGACTGGTTTGCGTATCAGGCCGATACACGCCAAGCCGCAGATGGATACTGTCACAGCGAAGCAAATATCTGGGACGCTAAAGGCGAACTGGTTGCCATCAGCCGTCAAATCATTGCTGTTTTTGATTAAATCCACTCACCTCATGCTCTGTGGACAGCTACCAGTGAATTCAACGATGCTGACGCGAACGAAAGGGTAAAGCACAGACACCAATCAGTATGTCCACTAAGACCATGACACTGATAGCCACCACTAGCCCCCAGCCAATCGCCTGGGCATTGAGCACCACCTGATAATCATATTGTGCCCTGGCTTCTGCAAACAATCGGGGATCAGCAGCGAACAGAGCGTACCAGATCCGATGCCACTGGGACTGCTGCAGCTTCGCTTGCAGTCCGTGCAAATAATCTCTTCGGTCGACGAGCGTTTGCAGGCTAGTGCCACCGGCTCGAATGGCCGCATCGGCATTTTGTCTATATCGCGCAATTAACTGCTCAATACTGCCATCGGTATGCAGGCGTGCATCCTCAATGAAAGGCCCTAAACTTTGCTGTGCTTCACTCAGGTGAGACAGCAAGGTATTTTCATACTGATTGATAAAAGCAGGCAGTTGAACACCGGCCAGCAAAGCCGCCATAAAAGCGAGGAGCCTGATATAGCCATGACAGGTATGAAGCAGGCCTTTTATCATCCCCCCCACCCCAGTCTTGGCAAGGTAAAGCCAATGGCGATTCCCGCGCCGGCTAACAGCACCATAAAGGTAAATAACATGCCCAACACCCTCAAGCGCATATTTCCCGCCACGATGGCATAAGCGTGGACGACGCGACCGCCCAGTAACAACAGACACAACCCATGAATCACGCCTGCAGATAACCCCAACGCTTCAAGCATAAAAATCATCAGTAGCGCCAGCGGCAAATACTCCAGTGCATTACCCTGTGCGCGAATCGCTAACTGCAATTGTGGGTTGTTACCATCCCCAATCGCCACTTTGTGCTGATTTCGCAAGACGATCACTCTGGCTGAGAGAAAGGCTACCAATAAGCTGAGAATGCCAGTGTAAAAAAGCGTAATCATAAGCCTCCTTAGTTCGTATTCCAGGTTTAACGCTACACGGCAAAAACCTGTATGTTTTCCTATGCCTACACCAAGTCAGTAAAAAGGCTATTTACTTTCTCTTATGTGCCTGCTTGTTCTGATGCCAAATGTGTTCGTATGGTCTGCTGCCACTGCACATAATCGTGTTTGCTAAAACCATATTTCTCAAAAAGCTGTTTTAACATGGGTAAGGGATATACGGCTCTAAGCCCGTCATTCAGGCGGTTTAAAATTCTGTTACCCTTAGCACTGTTTTTAAGCGTGACGACGTGGATATGACTGCTCATTAACACCTCACCGACAGGCTTAAGGCAGTCCTCACCAGCGGCACTGTGGCAATAAAACCTGGCTAAAGTCGTTCCCAGAATCACATAATCCAGGCGCTTTACCTTGAGCATCTGATACAAATCCGAGCTGTCTTTAACCGGATAGATATTGGCAAACCCTAATTCATTGGCCAGTTTTTCATGCTGTGACTGTGCTACCGCGCCAACCACGGCACTCTGCAGAGGAATCTCTTGCAACTTTTTAACAGGATTTGAAGGTAGGGTGTACAGCATACTCCCCTCCGCCGCCAAAGGATGACTAAAACTCAACCAGGTTTGTCGCTGTGGGGTTTCCAGCACACCGAAAATCAACTGAATTTTGTGGTTTTTCAATCGCTTTATAGCCCCATCCCAGGAGCCTTGTTGGGGGATCAACTCTATTCCAGCCTGCAAAGCCCCGTGCTGCAGGATTTCCCAGGACAGTCCGTAAGCAGTCGATGCTGACACAAAGCCATCATGGGGTTCAAAAACAGCGATAGGTACCTGCTTTTCGGCGGCCGCCACCCCCTGAATGAGCAGATAAAAAGTAATTGTTTTGAAAAAGCCTCGCAAGCTCATCATCTCCACGACTGGTCTTCGCTCACTTAACAACCACACTATGACAGAGCAGTACTGAAGAGTATAGCGGCCTTGTGCTGAATAGCTTTAAACAGGGTTACCGCTGCCGGGTGATTTTGCTACCATAAGCCAACTTTCCTGAAACAGCGACCGACATGAAGTTTATTTCTTTTAATATCAATGGAATACGAGCAAGACTGCACCAGTTACAGGCCCTGATCGATAAGCATCAGCCCGATGTTATCGGATTGCAGGAAACCAAGGTGCATGATGACATGTTTCCCCTGGCAGATGTCCAGGCCATGGGCTATGAGGTCCATTATCATGGCCAGAAGGGCCATTATGGTGTTGCCTTGTTGTCGAAACAGTCCCCTTCTTCAATCCAATGCGGCTATCCCGACGACGACCCGGAAGCACAACGTCGCATGATTATGGCCACCTATACCCTGGCTGACGGTCAGTCCGTCAGAGTCCTTAATGGTTATTTCCCGCAGGGAGAAAACAGGGAGCACGAGACGAAATTCCCCGCCAAGCGCAAGTTTTACGCGGACCTGATGACCTACCTCAAAGCCCATCACACGCCACAAGAGAACCTCATTGTTATGGGTGATGTGAATATATCCCACCAGGATCAGGATATCGGCATCGGTGAGCCAAACCGTCTTCGCTGGCTGAAAACCGGTAAATGTAGCTTTCTTCCGGAAGAGCGGGTATGGCTTAACACGCTGCTGGACTGGGGTCTGAATGACAGTTTCCGTAGCCAACACCCCGATGTGGACGATCAGTTCAGCTGGTTTGATTATCGCTCCCGCGGATTTGATGACAACCGGGGCCTGCGTATCGATCTCATTCTGGCCACAGATTCCTTACATCAAAGGTTGGTTGATAGCGGTATTGATTATCAGCTAAGGGGGATTGAAAAGCCTTCTGATCACGCACCAATCTGGGCCGAATACCAGTGATACAGGACAGCTGATTTTGTTTGAGAGCATCACCTTACTCCAGGGTTTGGCATGGGGTGTCTATATTGCTATTTTGGCGACATTGTTACGCGCATTACCTGGCGATATGCTAGCTAACAGCAAGAAACACCAGCACCTGCTGTTTGGCTCGGCAGCGTGCTTGTTTGTGCTGTGGTTGTTTCGCGCCGGTATTTATCAGGGACTAAATGTACATTTTCTTTGGCTTACCGCGCTGACGCTGGTGTTGGGGTATCGTGTGGCGCTGCTCAGTGCCAGTATCGCCCTGTTAGGTGTCACTCTGGTAGGCAAAGAGTCCTGGTCGATGCTCGGTGTCAATGGTCTGTTAGGGCTGGTGTTGCCCATCAGCCTCAGTTACCTGATCTACAACGTTTCTTTTCACAAACTTCCACGACACTTTTTCATTTACGTGTTCGTCTGTGCGTTTTTGCCTGGTGCGATGATGATCGCGCTGAAAATGCTGACGCTGGGCGGATACTATTGGCTGGAGAATATTCACGAGTGGGAAGTGATACGGGATAATTATCTTATTCTGATTCCCTTGTTACTGTTTCCGGAAGCCATGTTAAATGGCATGACTATGACCCTATTGGTCATGTATAAACCCTCGTGGGTGTATACCTTTTACGATAAATTTTATCTTAACGATAAACATTGAGGAATTAGCGATGGTGCACAAATGTTCCAGATTGGCCCTATTAAGCGTTCTTTTCATTTGTGTGCCGATTGCACACGCACAGACTCCTCTAAACGCTCAGCAACGTGTAGAAGCCAGCCTGCAGGATGAGCCTTTTTATCAGCAGGTGCTAAAAGCATCCGCTTTAATGCCCGCAGACACCACTGATACGAATCTGGGGTGTGAGATTCGAGGTGGGGCACCGGTTCCAGAATATGCGACGGCAACACAGAGTCAACTTAACCAACCTGACTGGGAGTCCCGCATTCGCGCTGACTGGGACTTTTTTAAAGGTACCGAAGAGAATACCCGGTTGTTGGTCATCGATTATCGCATGCAGGAATCGCAATTGGCCTACCGTTATCTAGCCAACCGGCAAAGCCAAAACCAGTTGTATGAACCCTGGAGCACGTCCAAAGTCATGGCAATCACGGCGGCCATCAGTGCGGCACGGGCACAAGGAGTCGGTGCACAGAGCCTTGCTGGTGGTGTCGTCCCTGTTGCAGATCTGATCACCAGTATTCACACCTACACCCCCTTTGGCGGCGCTGACGGCAATTCCAACGCCATTGCCACGTACTTAGTCAATGCCGCAGGCCGGGACTATATTACGGGCCTGTTTCAGGGGAATTGGCTGAAATTAAATGACGCACGTATCGGTTTGCGTGGGGGGTATTATGTTGAAATCTTCAACCCCGGTGCCCCTTTTTGGAGCGATCCTGTTTCAGGTAAAAAAGCTGCTATGCCAGTTCTCACTGCGAACACGGCAGATCCCGGCTACCGTAGTTATCGCTGTGATGCGTGCGCCCTGACCGGCAATAAACCTATGACCACCCTGGCGCAGGCAGAATGGCTTAAGCGCCTTGCCGTGCATGGACGTGACAATGTCAGCCCACATCCGAATCTGACACCATCAGATGTGCGTACACTCTTTTATGGCATGGGTCATTCCGATGCTAAAAGCGAGCATGGCGGTATGATTGCCGGGATTTCACGTCTCATCCCCCATGCGATCAGTCGCGCCCTGGGCGGGAATGAAGATAACGCCAAAGTCCTGCTGGATGAACTTAACCAAGGAAAGTGGCGTATTTTTCAGAAGCTTGGCTGGGGTCCCAGTGGTACCCGGGGAATGTCAGAAGTGGCAATGCTGGCCCATGTTTGTTTGCCTGGCGTTCAGGGAGGGCGAGAGTTTACGCTCGCGGCACAGGCTGCTGTGGAAGGAGACGCTGAAATACGGGTGAATGATGCCGCTAAGAAAATACAAACGCTGTTAACCTCTGGCATGCATGCACTGCTCAATCAGCCCGTTGCTCGTCAATGAGCAATTCATCCTGTTTCGATACGCGAATGACGCTCATGATGAGGTAGACCCGTGCTCAAAGAGAAATTCATGTCGTTATTGCATCGTCTGCTACCGGTACTGATGCTGCTTGGCCTGGTGCAATGGGTGGCACAGCGTAATCATTCGCTGTTATTTCGCTGGTCAGAACAACTCAGTTATCTGCCACTGGTCAGCATCATTTTTACCATGCTGGTGGCCACAAAATTCGGTCGCAGTCGGGTGGTCATCGCCTGTCTGCTACTGGCATACCTGTGCATTGAGGGTCTGTGGCCAGCCAACCAGTACATTGCCTTTGTCTCACTCTTTCTCACAGCCCCGGCATTGACCGTACTATTGGGATTGTTACTGTGGGACAGAGACAGAGGTTTCGCGCTGCCAAACCTTTTGCTGACACTACTTTGGATGACCGCAGCGGTACTTGTTACGTACGCCTTATTTGAGCATTTCCCCGAACAATGGTTACATTGGCTAAAACCGATTAATACACTGCTTCCACAATCCATAAGCCCCCTGCTTTCTCCTGTCCACTGGAGTCTGTACCTTGTGCTGTTATTGTTCGGCTTGTTAAGACTGATACTCAATACCAGTCATAGCCATTGTATGTTGTTTACCAGTATGTTGATGATGCCCGTGCTGGCACATCAGGATCAGTTTTTTATCACTCAGGTAACGGTCTTTACCCTCTCTTTGGTGTTTCTTACTGCGGTCATCATCGACAGTCATAACATGGCCTTTAAGGACGAGTTGACCACCATCCCCTCCCGTCGCGCACTGATGCAGTATGTTCAGACACTCGGCACCCGCTATGTGGTAGCGATGGCAGACATCGACCATTTTAAATCATTCAATGATAGCTATGGCCATGATGTTGGCGATCAGGTGCTCAAACTGGTGGCAAGTAAACTTCAGAAAGTCAGTGGTGGGGGTAAGGCTTTTCGTTATGGTGGCGAAGAGTTTACGCTGCTCTTTCCCCGCAAATCTGTACACCAGGTGCTTCCTCACCTGGAACAACTGCGCGAGGACATCGCTGCGTACACCATGGTTATCCGTGCTCATGACCGGCCGGTCAAAAAGTCGGCAAAAAAGACCAATCCGCACCGCCGCGCATCAGTCCAGAAAAAGGTCAATGTGAGCTGTAGTTTTGGGGTGGCCTCGCGAAGCAGACTCCACAGTCAATTTTCAGCCGTTCTTAAACTCGCCGATCAGGCATTATACGACGCCAAAAAAGCAGGCAGAAACTGTGTTAAAAGTCGTTAAGCCCGACTAATACACTGACAGGCCTAATTGTTCGGCCAGCCTGGTAATCATGTGCATCCCCAGACAAGAGTTACCAAAATGGTTAAGCCGCGGGCTCCAGGCACAGATAACGCCATACCCCGGTACAATCGCAACAATCCCCCCGCCTACCCCGCTTTTTGCAGGTAAACCAACGGTAAAGGCAAACTCACCAGACTGATCGTACATGCCGCTGGTAGACAAAATGGCATTGACACGGTGTGCGTCACGGCGTGAACAGATCATCCCGTTGGTCTGGGGATGAACACCTCGGTTAGCCAGAAATGTGAGGCTTGTGGCCAGTTGCTGACAACTCAGGGTTACCGAACATTGGTAGAAATAATGCTCCAGTACCCTTTCTACGTCAGCCTCAATATTTCCAAAACTTTTCATCAGATATGCCATGGCAGCATTGCGACTGCCATGTTGCTTTTCCGATTGAAACACACCCTCATCAACAAATATCTGTTCACAGCCGGCCAATTGACGAATAAAGCTGATAAACGCCTGGCGACTGGCCGAATAATGCTTCACCAGCACATCGGCAATCAAAATAGCACCGGCATTAATGAAGGGATTACGCGGAATACCGTGCTCGTATTCAAGTTGAACAATGGAATTAAAGGGCAGACCTGAGGGCTCCATATGTACCCGTTGCCAGAGACTATCGCCAACCCGGTTCATGGCCATCACCAGTCCCAGAATCTTTGAAATACTTTGAATCGAAAAACCCGTCTGAGCATCCCCTGCACTGTAAAGTTTTCCATCAATAGTGGCTAACGCCAACCCCACCTGTTCTGGTTTTACGTTGGCCAAAGCAGGAATATAGTCAGCGACCTTGCCGGTTGCCGGAAGCGCTCGCGCCTCCTCTACCAGTTGCTGTACGAAAGTCGGGATGTCAAACTCATGCTTTACCGTCCAGTCCATTAGTCGTCCTTATGAATCATCATTTCTGATTCCCGACGCCGGCTCATCAAATGTGCCAGTTTCTTCATACTGATGTTTTTGTCTTTCTCATCAACGATTTCCATGCCCAGCATGGCTTCGAGCAAATCTTCCAGGGTCAGAATGCCTTCTAATCCCCCGTATTCATCTACCACCAATAGCATGTGTGCGCGATTATCGAGGAAATAGTCAAAGGTGCGTACCAACGGCATGCTACTGAGCATGGTCACCATCTCTTTGCGGTACTCTTTGAGTTCACGTTTGCCATTGCCTCTGGCCTGAGCGAGCAATAAATCGGTTTTCAGAACAAAACCCGATACTTTCTCCGGCTCATCTTCGTACACCGGAATACGGGAAAACGACGTGTTGTCGTGCTTGTGAAAAAACGTCTCTACGTTCATCGACTCGGGAACAGAAAACACCACGGTGCGGTGTGTCATGGCTTCTCTGATAGTCAATTGATGCAGATTGAGCAGATTTTGCAGAATATGTGCCTCGCGCATGGCCAATTGCCCTTCGTCTTTAGACAGTTCTGCCATTGCCAACAATTCTGCCCGGTTGAGTCCCTTTAACGGATTATCATCGGTAAAATGCCGGGTTAGCCAATCTGACATTTTCACGAAAGGATACAAAACCACGATCAGATATTTGAGGAAATATGCCGTTGCAGGGGCCAATTGGCGCCAATACGTGGCTCCCAGTGTTTTAGGAATGATCTCTGACAAAATCAATATCAACAGGGTCAATACTGCCGAGGCGAGGCCCAGGTAGGCATTCCCAAACACAACCGCTGCCTGTGCACCGGCTCCTGCCGCACCAAAGGTATGAGCGAACGTGTTTAAGGTAAGGATAGCGGATAACGGGCGGTTGATATCGCTGGTTTGCTGGCGCAGCAGTGCACCGCTTGGCTTGCCCTGCTCTTCCTGAACAGAAATATAGGCAGATGACACACTCAGGATCACCGCCTCGGCTACAGAACATAAAAACGAAAAGCCCAGCGCAACAAACACATAGACTAAAAGCAAAATCATAATGCCGGTATCCTTAAAAAAACAGGCTCCTGATTGGGAGCCTGTTTTGTATCAAAATTCCTTGGCAAAGGCCATCATGGATTAGGGCTTGTCGCTGTTTTCAGGTTGATGCTGCCTGAACCACCATAAAATGTACTCAACCTTACTCATCAGATTACTGGGGCGCTTATAGATTCCATGTGGGGCATCAGGAATTCTTACCATTGCCGTCTCAACCCCCTCCAGTTTAAGCGCCTGATAATATTGTTCAGATTCCGAAATGGGAGTCCGATAATCCGCTTCCCCGGTTAACAACATCGTTGGTGTTGTGACATTGCCCACATAACTGATTGGTGAGCGCTGCATATACCCCTCAAGATCTTCCCAGGGTTTTGCGCCAAACCAGTATTTATAAAAATACGGATACAAATCCGAGGTAAGCACGAAGCTGTACCAATTGATCACGGGTTTTGCCACTACGGCTGCCCGAAAGCGATCCGTGTGCCCAACTATCCAGGCCGTCAGCACGCCGCCACCGGAGCCTCCCGTCACATAGAGTTGTTGTTCGTCAATAAAACCGCGTTCAATCACCTTATCGACCGCCGACATGAGATCATCGTAGTCCTGGCTCGGATAATTCAGATGAATGGTCTGCGCAAACTCCTTACCATAGCTGGAGCTGCCCCGTGGATTGATGTACACCACCACATAACCAGACGCCGCATATAACTGGATTTCAGAGGCAAAATGAGGCCCATAGGCTGTCACCGGCCCCCCATGAATTTCCAGTATCATTGGATAGGTCTGCTCTTTATCAAATCCTGGTGGATAAGCTATCCATCCCTGAATATCACGCCCATCTGCAGAAGACTTGAACCAGAACTCCTCAATCTCTGCCAAGGTTTTATGACCCAATGCATCGTCGTTAAGATGGGTCAGTCGAGAATCCTTACCGGCTTTATGCATACCCACATCCGCGGGCCTGTCGGGGGAGGAATAGGCATAGGTGAGCACACCGTTTTCCGCAACATCGAATTCGCTGCTGGTATAAGGGCGGCCGTAGGACTGACCACCTAACTTATCAGTGATCTGACGGCGTTCACCTTTAAGTGGCTGGAATGCTATGTGCGTTTTGCCCTGATCATCATATTGAATATACAACCCGCGGCCCTTTGCATCCCAATGGATACTGTCGATGCGACGATCCAGATCCGCAGTCAACGTGCGGGTGTTCCCGGATGACAAATCACGCACATAAAGTTGCGCGTTCTCATAGTTAGTGCCTTTATCATCGTAACCCAGATAGGCAAGGTATTTTCCATCAGGCGACAGAGACGGCTGATCATCGGGACCATTTCTGTCAGTCATGGCATGTATCTCTCCGGTTGCCATGTCCAGACGATAAATATCGCTGTTTACGGGCTCCAAACGGAAATTTTCATTACGGTTCGCAGAGAAATACAATGCACTGCCATCCTGACTCCAGCTCATTGCACCATTATGATTAAACTCATCAAAAGTAAGCTGACGCGGTGTGCCGCCATCGGCACTTAACACAAAAATCTGCGTGTAGCCTGGCGTCGTATAACCGCCACCATCGAATCGATAGTACAGGTCGTCGATGTAAACAGCCGGTTCTGCCCACTCTGCTCCCTCAGGCTTACCAGGCAATGAGACTGGCGGTGTGGTTTTTTCAGGGACAAACATCTGAAAGGCCAGATACTTCCCATCAGCAGACCAGGTCAGTCTTGAGGGAGATGAGGTAAGGTTTGTCATCTGTCCACTGGCGCCGGTTTGTAACCATCGCATATGTATCTGAGGTTGTCCCGATTCGGTAGAGATATACGCCAGCCGATGGTTATCCGGAGACAACGCCAGTCCAAATTGTTGGTGTTTACCGGTGGTAACAGGGGTGAGTTCTCCCTGTGCAGTGACTTTCCAGATATTACCCAGCTTTTTGTCACTGTGAATATCCATATAGTGGCGAACAAAATACACCGCGTCACCTGCATCGGTGATGTTCAGGTCAGCAGCATATTCTAGATCGAAGACGTCAGCTGATTTCAGTATCTGATGCTCTTGTGCCGACACAGCACAACATGCCATAACCAGAGCTGAAGCACCTAAAGCTGTGATTAATTTCATTGTTTTTTCCGTTTTTTGGTCGTGAAGCTAGTGTTGCATCCCTGTACTAACTTGTCACCCGGGCTTTGTCGCAGAAAATCAGGTACTGAGCAGTATGGCCTTTAGTCAGAACCATTGGCGGGTAAAGACTTTATCCAGTTCTTTAAATGCGGTTCCAAGCAGATGAGCTAACTCTTTGTAGCGCGGGCGCGCTTTGGCTTGCTGTAAATTACATCCCTGTTGGCGCATCTTTTGGTGGATTTCACGGTACCAGTGGGCCATGGCAGGTGGTAGTTGTTGATTAGAGCGATGCCCCAGCCACAGTAAGCCCTGCATTGGCAGACTGATAAAAAAAGCCGCCAGAGCAAGTGCCTGCGGTAAGGCACCGTGTCCTAAGGTCATCACATGCGCAAAGGCTACCAAAATTGCCATCGCCGGCATGTAGCGAATACTAAAACGTGTAGCGGCAATCACACGGCACTCAGGAAACAGACCATAAAGTTCTTTCTTCATTGGCCATGTTTGCATATAGGCCTGACCATCTTTGAATAAAGTTGGAATTGACTGCGCCATATTTGCCTCTCGTCATAACGCTGCGGACGCCCAGAACCGAAACCTTTAGCGCCCTCTAAATTATAAGTGTATCAGCTATCCAGACCACGACGGTTAAAAAAAAGCCTGTTTCAGGCTAAGGCTCAGTTTTCACTCGTGATTTAACCACAGCATATGTTGTGTCAATCCCCTTTAGCTTTGCTCGCGAGGTTGTAATACCAGCGTGCTGGTGAGCCTTTCTCGACCAAACAAAGCCATTTTAATAAACTCTTCTCTGCTCACTGGCACGTCGATAAAATCCAGTTCCGTTTGCCAGGGTTCATGATCCATCTCAGGGTCTGTAACGGAAACACATTGAGAATCGGCGGCTGAAACCAGCACCCAGTGTGGCGCCTTGTTCCGGGTTAATCGCCAGACACTAATCAGGCTTACCAACACGGCTCCCTGAGACAGATAGTGGTCCAATTGTGCCAAGGTTAAAGGTGAATAATGCTGGGTAATGTCCGTGTGCTCGGCTTCACTGAGAAAGTGTTCATGTACCCGTTGCATAACCTCTTTTTTCTGTGGATCGCGCACCGAATTCAAAAAGGGCACACTGGTCTGGCTGACAAATAAATCCACCTTATAGCCTCGACGCCAGGCACTCAGCGCCAACCCCAGACCACTGCAACCACCGTGTCCCGACGTCATATAGATTGTCGTGGCTTCACGCCATATCTGAATTTCTTCCTGTGCTGTCATGCAGTAGGCTTTGTCGATTTTGTGCATTGCCATCATCAGGCTCGCCGGTCCACACGTGAAATCCAGGGTTTGCTGATAGCGCTTGGTAGGATGCGTATTGCGCGGAGCGGTGCCAAGACTTTTTTCCATCTGCAATGCGTCGCTGCCATCTTCATAGTATCCCTTCACGACGCCTATTCTGTGGTAACCCAGCTTACGATACAGACCGATAGCAGCCTCATTGTCAGTCCTGACTTCCAGGCGCATAAACAGGCACAATTGTTCTGCTGCTCGTCGCTGTACATCTTTAAGCAGAGTATTGGCAACACCCTGTCCACGGCAATCATCTGCTACGGCGATTGAATAAAGCCTGGCCAGTTGCGTTCCCTTGCGATACAGCACCAGCGCATAGCCAGCAAGCACCTCTCCTTGCATGGCAAGGATAAGGCTGCAATGCCCTTTGCGGATAAAGTAGCTGAAGCTGCGTCTGGATATCTTATCGGTACTGAAACTGTGTTTTTCTAGCGCCACTAAGGCGGGTATGTCTGCAGCAACAGCACAGCGTAAATGAAAGCGATTCAAAGAAGGTAGCCTGCGTTAATTAAGCAATGCAGTGTATTGCGTATGTAGAAAAAAACAACATATCAAAAAAGATTTTTCTAATCGATTTATTCCATTATTAAAATGGATATTTTCCTGTACTTTAGCGCTGATTGATATCATCTACACTGAACAGTCAGATTCAGTCTTTTTTTAAGGAAAACTATGTCCGGATACTATGTGGTGGTTGACGACCTGGATGACTGGGGCCCCTACTTCCCCAGTCGGGAAGTGATATCGTTCGAGCAATATCTGGCTAAAACAGATGGGACAAATGAACGTACGGTACGCATTCTCAACCTGTGTCGCAACAAACGTGCACTGGGCCGTGGATATTACTGTTCATTATTGGCCGAAGCCCGTGGCCACAAAGTTATTCCAGACATCAGCACCATTAATGACTTGCGTCGCAAGAAGCTCTACAGCCTGCGCTTAGAGGATATTGCCAAGTCATTGCACAAGCTAAAAGCAGAAGATGAGCATGACACGCTGACAATCAGAGTCTTTCTTGGTGAAACACCGCATAAGGATTGCGCAGATCTGGCCAAGGCTGTATTTGATCGCTTTCCGGCCCCCATACTGGAAGTGACGCTGAGCAAAAACCGTCATTGGTCTTTAGAAAAAATCCAGCCTCTGTCTTTGCAGGATATTGAAAATGAGGCGGAACAGGAATTTTTAGCCAATACCCTTGAGCGATTTAGCAACAGGCTCTGGCGAAAACCGAAAGCACGAAAACATTATCGCTATGATGTCGCCATGCTATGTGATGCAGCAGAGGCGATGCCTCCCAGCGATAAAAAGGCGCTGAATAGTTTTGTCAAAGCCGCTGACAAGCTGGGGATTAACCTCGAACCCATTGGCAAGAAAGACTATGTTCGACTGGCAGAATACGACGGTCTTTTTATTCGCGAGACCACCTCCATCGATCATCATACCTATCGGTTTGCTAAAAAGGCAGAAGCCGAAGGAATGGTGGTAATCGATGATCCGACGTCGATATTACGCTGTACCAATAAGGTGTATCTGGCGGATTTGCTGCGCACAAATAAAGTGCCGACGCCCAAGACACTGCTGCTGAGTAATACAGACAAACCCAGTTTAGAGCACGCCATTGAGTATTTGGGGCTGCCCATAGTACTGAAAATTCCCGATGGCGCATTCTCCCGTGGCATGTTCAAAGCCACGAATATGGATGAACTGGTGGATGCAATGAAACAATTAACTCGCACCTCTGCCTTGGTTTTGGCGCAGGAGTTCCTATATACCGACTATGACTGGCGAATCGGTGTGCTGAATAATAAGCCGTTGTATGCCTGCCGTTACTTTATGGTTAAAGGTCATTGGCAAATATACCGTCATGATGATGCAACCAATGTTGCCACAGGTGGGTTTGAAACCATGCCCACTTATGAGGTTCCTCCCAAGGTATTGGATGCAGCATTGCGCGCTTGCAAGCTGATTGGCAATGGTTTTTATGGGGTTGATATCAAACAAACGGCCGAAGGAAAAGTGGCGGTGATTGAAGTTAATGATAATCCCAGCATTGACTCTGGAGTTGAAGATAAATTCCTGGGTCAAGCACTGTATCAGGAAGTTATGGCAGAATTCCTGCGCCGGATGGAGTTACAATAAACCATCTCGCCGGCTTTAAGCAAAGCAGGCGAGCACGACGTGAACTTTTAATGAATTGGAGAAATTATGGCTGAATCAAGACATAGCCGTCTGATGATTTTGGGCTCTGGCCCTGCCGGCTATACCGCTGCGGTCTATGCCGCACGGGCGAACCTGAACCCGGTACTGATTACCGGGATGCAACAGGGTGGACAGTTAACCACTACCACAGATGTCGAGAATTGGCCTGGTGATGCTGAGGGGCTGCAGGGTCCTGATCTGATGGTCAGGATGCAAAAACATGCTGAACGCTTCGATACAGAGATCCTCTTTGACCACATTAATGAGGTGGATTTTTCAAAGCGCCCTTTCACCTTAAAAGGTGACAGTGGAGCCTATACCTGTGACGCATTGATCATTTCCACCGGCGCATCGGCAAAGTATTTAGGGCTGGAGAGTGAGCAGGCCTTTATGGGTAAAGGTGTGTCTGCCTGTGCGACCTGTGATGGTTTTTTCTATCGCAATCAGAAAGTCGCCGTTATCGGTGGCGGTAATACCGCTGTTGAAGAAGCGCTGTATTTATCCAACATCGCCTCAGAAGTCCATGTAATTCACCGCCGCGACAGTTTCCGCAGCGAAAAGATTCTTGCCGATCGTCTGATGGAAAAAGCAAAGAATGGCAATGTCGTCTTGCACCTGAACAAGACATTGGATGAAGTGCTGGGTGACGATATGGGCGTTAATAAAATCCGTATCCGCGACACGCAAAATGATGGTACTGAAGAGCTGGAGGTCATGGGGGTATTCATTGCCATCGGACACAAGCCCAACACCGATATGTTTGAAGGTCAGTTAGACATGAAGGATGGCTACATCAAAATCAAGAGTGGCCTGGATGGTGGCGCAACATCCACCAGCGTTGAGGGCGTTTTCGCTGCCGGGGATGTCTGTGACCATGTCTATCGTCAGGCCATTACTTCGGCCGGAACCGGCTGTATGGCTGCACTGGATGCAGAAAAATATCTGGACGGTCTGGAGTAACACCAATCGAGCAGACCGCACCGCGGTCTGCTCCACCCGCCTATGACTCTGTCTCTGCCCAAACTCAATCAGGAACTTCAATTCCCCTCTCCTGAATACGCGCTCAGCGATCCCGATGGATTGCTCGCTTTTGGCGGCGACCTGTCTGTTGAACGCTTACTGCTTGCATACCGTAATGGGATATTTCCCTGGTTTACGGAAGGTGAACCCGTTCTTTGGTGGTCCCCCTCTACACGCGGCATTCTGGAGCTGGATGACTTTATCTGCCATAGGAGTCTGCGAAAGCTGGCCCGCAGCGGAGCGTATCGGGTGACACTCAATCACGACTTTGAACAGGTTATTCAGTGTTGTGCCAAGGTGCCGAGGTCAGATAATGGCACCTGGATCACCACGGCCATGGTGGACGCCTACATTCACTTGCATCAACGCGGCTATGCCCACTCCATAGAGGTCTGGCAACAGGACTCGCTGGTGGGAGGGCTCTATGGCGTCAGCGCCGGCCGGGTTTTTTGTGGTGAGTCGATGTTTCATTTGCGCAGCAATACATCCAAACTGGCGTTTTATTACCTGGTCATGTGGCTGAAGCGTCATCAGTTCGACTTTATCGACTGTCAGCTACCCAACCCCCACCTGAACAGCCTCGGTTGCCGAGCCATATCAAGAGAAGTTTTTTTACCGCGTCTGCGCGCAGCCTGTAAACAGCACACCGATGCCGCTGTCTGGCATGCTACGCCCCTTACAACGCAGCTTCAGCCATGAGATTCGCTGTTACTCAGGCTTTTCCGTGCAGTTACCTATCTGATAGGCAAGAACAGGTATTGCTGCACCTGAATGACGAGCCTATTAGCAATGACACTTACACCCGCTTACTTCAGAACGGCTTTCGCCGCAGTGGAGATGCCCTGTATCGTCCTCACTGCCCTGCCTGCAATGCCTGTCAATCTCTGCGGGTACTGGTGTCTGAGTTCGAACCCAGTCGCAATCAACGTCGCATCCTCAGCAGGAATCACGATCTGACTGTCACGCTACAAACACAAAGTCAGGATGACTACTATCCCTTGTTTGAAGCCTATATTCATGAGCGCCACTCTCAAGGCAGCATGTTTCCACCAAGTGTGGAGCAATACCGACATTTTATTAATAGCTACTGGGCTGATACCCGCTTCATGGACATTCGGCTGAAGGATCGACTGGTGGCCGTGGCCATCACCGATACCATCGGTGACGGACTATCGGCGCTGTATACGTTTTTCGACAGCGCCCTGCAAAAACGTTCTTTAGGAACCTTTGCCATACTCCAACAAATCGCTTTGGCTAAAGAGTTGCAAAAACCGCATTTATATCTGGGTTATCAAATAGACGAATGTAATAAAATGAATTACAAGGCCCGTTTTCAACCTAACCAACGCTTTATTGGCAATAAATGGCTGTGATTTTCTGATAACAGGTAAAAATAGCGGCTTTAGCTTTACACTGGGTCGGTTATTGGGCAAAATCTGCGCGGCATTTTATGTTAAGCTGTTAGCACTCTATAATTCGCACAGTGAAATACTTCGCAGGGATAGCGCTCAGCACGGGTCCAGTACCACATGTTCTCTGAGGAAAAAGTATATAAATGACAATCTGGCGAGCGGGATTGCTTGTTTCAGATGAGACTGAATTTTTAAAAAGGTAATAATTTTAGATGGCGAAAGAAGACTGTATTGAAATGGAAGGCACGGTTTTGGACACGCTTCCAAATACCATGTTTCGTGTTGAGTTGGAAAATGGTCATGTGGTTACCGCACATATCTCCGGTAAAATGCGTAAAAACTACATCCGAATTCTCACCGGTGACAAAGTCACGGTGGAACTGACACCCTATGACCTTACCAAGGGCCGCATCGTTTATCGTGCCCGTTAGTCTTCAAATTATTCTCAGATAATTAAAAAAGCCCAACAACGTTGGGCTTTTTTATTAGTCTTGCATAAAGCCGTGCCGCTAAGCCTCTACTTCATTGTCATCAGTGGCATAGTCAAAGTGCAACTTATCATCCACCAGATCAATTTTGACACTGCCACCGGCCAGAAGCTCACCGAATAACAACTGGTTAGCCAGCTCTTTTTTGATCTGCTCCTGAATCAGGCGTGCCATCGGTCTGGCTCCCATGGTTTTATCATAGCCCTGCTCGGCCAACCATGCCCGGGCCGCCGTAGACACTTCCAGCGAAACGCCCTTTGCATCCAGTTGCACTTGCAACTCGACAATAAACTTATCAACAACCTGCAAGATCACTTCCGGCTCAAGGTGATTAAACCAGATAATGCCGTCAAGGCGATTTCTGAACTCCGGACTGAACACCCGGTTGATTTCGTCCATCGCATCATGGCTGTGATCTTGTTGCTTAAAGCCAATAGACTTACGTATCGTTTCCTGAACCCCCGCATTGGTGGTCATCACCAGCACCACATTTCGGAAGTCGACCTTACGCCCATTATTATCGGTGAGCGTGCCGTGATCCATCACCTGCAAGAGAATGTTGTAAATATCACTGTGAGCTTTTTCAATCTCATCCAGCAAGACCACCGAATAAGGGTGTTTGATCACCGCATCTGTCAGCAAGCCGCCCTGATCGAATCCCACATACCCCGGAGGCGCGCCAATTAAACGGCTGACCGCGTGGCGTTCCATGTATTCTGACATGTCGAAACGCTGCAGCTCCACCCCCATTATCTTAGCCAATTGCTGAGTGACTTCTGTTTTGCCCACGCCGGTCGGCCCCGCAAACAAGAAGCTACCAATCGGTTTGGTTTCATTACCCAGCCCCGAACGGGAGAGTCGAATGGCATCCGTCAGTGTGCTTATTGCATTGTCCTGACCAAATACAACCATCTTAAGATCCCGGTCCAGGCTCTTCAGCACTTCTTTATCAGAGGCTGACACAGACTTTTCCGGGATACGGGCCATTTTCGCAATAATATGCTCAATTTCACCGACACCAATGGTTTTTTTGCGTTTTGACACGGGCAACAAGCGCTGACTGGCACCCGCTTCGTCCATCACATCAATCGCTTTGTCAGGTAAATGGCGCTCATTAATGTATTTGGCCGACAACTCCGCTGCGGCCTTTACGGCCTTTTGAGTAAAACGGACACCGTGATGTTTTTCATAGCGTGACTTCAATCCCATCAAAATTTTTGTGGTGTCCTCAACGCTCGGCTCATTCACGTCAATCTTCTGGAATCGGCGTGCCAGTGCACGATCTTTTTCAAAAATACCCTGATATTCCTGATAGGTGGTGGAGCCAATACAGCGCAACTCTCCGCTAGAAAGCTTGGGCTTAAGCAAATTCGACGCATCCATAACGCCTCCGGATGCTGCTCCGGCACCAATGATGGTATGGATTTCGTCGATAAACAGGATAGCATGTTCGTCTTTTTCTAAATCTTTCAGAATAGACTTCAACCGTTTTTCAAAATCACCACGATATTTGGTACCGGCCAGCAACCCTCCCAGATCCAGTGAATACACGGTGGCTTTAGAAATCACTTCGGGGACTTCTTCGTTGACAATGCGGTACGCCAACCCCTCCGCGATAGCGGTTTTACCCACGCCGGCCTCTCCCACCAACAGAGGGTTATTCTTACGACGACGGCACAGGATCTGAATGGTCCGTTCCAGTTCCAGGTTACGACCGATCAGCGGGTCTACTTTACCTTCTTTCACCATCAGATTGAGATTGCTGGCGTACTTCTCCAGCGTAGTGCTGCCTTCCTCGGTTTCCTGGGCTTCTTCCTCGCGATCCGTATGCGGTGCACTCTCGTCTTCTGATTTAGTCACACCATGGGAAATATAATTGACCACATCAAGGCGGGTTACATCGGCTTTTTTAAGAATATATACCGCCTGGGATTCCTGCTCACTGAAAATAGCCACCAACACATTCGCCCCGGAGACCTCATCTTTACCAGATGACTGCACATGGAACACCGCTCTTTGCAGTACGCGCTGAAAACCGAGAGTGGGCTGTGTTTCCCGGTCAGATTCCGGCCCGTCAAGAATTAATGGCGTGGTATCTTTTACAAAATCGGTAAGCTCGGCTTTCAAAGAGTCGATATTTGCACCACAGGCTCTGAGTGCGTCACGCGCTGAGATATTATCCAGCAGCGCTAGCAGCAGATGTTCTACCGTCATAAACTCATGACGGTGCTCTCTGGCAAATACAAATGCCTGATTTAATGTCTGCTCCAAGTCTTTATTCAACATATCCGACCCTCTTACTACTGACGATGCGTCTTCACGCCTGTTCCATAAAGCACATCAATGGATGTTGGTGCTTTCTGGAGAACTGATTAACCTGCATCACTTTGGTCTCTGCCACCTCCGCAGTGTAGACACCACAGATGGCTTTGCCCTCATAATGCACGGTTAACATTAACTGGTTGGCCTTTTCGGCACTCATATTAAAAAAACGCATCAATACTTCGACTACAAAATCCATTGGCGTGTAATCGTCATTATTGAGCATAACCTTATACATAGGTGGTGGCTGAAGCTTTTTCTTTACCGCTTCTAGCTGCTTATCATGACTGATGATGCTGCTGTCTTTACCCATACAGAAATAATAGCCGTTGTTCGTCAAATCAATCAGTGGATTTGTTATTTTTTAATGAAATGTAGAAATTGGCCTTGACATAAACAGGTTAAAAAATCTACATTTTTGAGTGCACCCGGCATTTGGCGGATGCTTTTAGCCTTACACTACCATTGTGGGGGCTAAATCAGGACAGTTCAAGGGATCAAGAGGAAGCAGAAGTATGACAGTTGGTAAGGTCAAATGGTTCAATAATGCAAAAGGGTTTGGTTTTATTGTTCCAGAGGATGGTGGTGAAGACGTTTTTGCACACTATTCGACAATCCAGATGGACGGGTATCGTTCCCTGAAAGCCGGTCAGGAAGTGAAATTTGAAGTTCAGCAAGGCCCTAAAGGGTTGCACGCTGAAAACATCGAGCTCTCTGACGAACCGGAACGTTAAGCCCCCATGCGCAGTGGTAATCTATCACCACTTAGAACAGCGTATCGCCAGGCATAAAAAAAGCAGATAGTTACCTATCTGCTTTTTTATTGGTCAGGGCCTGTGACTCATGCGCAAGCCCGTGGGGATCACGCCTTCTCTTTTAGCTCGCTGAGAATGCGGGTAAACGTCTGGCTTGGGAACATCGCCTTACGGGTTTTTTCTTCATCGGGATAATAGTAGCCACCAATGTCCGCGGGTTGCCCCTGTGTGGCGTCAATTTCGGCAAGAATCTGCTGCTCATTTTCACGCAATACTTTGGCCAAAGGCTTAAACAGCTCTGCCATCTGAGTATCTTCTGTCTGCGCAGCCACTTCATCGGCCCAGAACATGGCGAGGTAAAAGTGCTCGCCGCGGTTATCCAGTTCACCGGCTTTGCGCAACGGTGATTTACCTTCGTTAAGCAAGGTTTCTGTGGCTTTGTCCAGTGCTGTTGCCAGCACCTTGGCCTTGCCATTACCTTGTTTAATAGCCAGGTCCTCCAAAGATACCGCCAAGGCAAGGAATTCCCCGAGCGAATCCCAGCGCAGGTGACCTTCTTCTGTGAACTGCTGAACATGCTTAGGTGCAGACCCGCCGGCTCCGGTCTCGAACAAGCCGCCACCAGCCATTAGTGGCACGATAGAGAGCATTTTTGCACTGGTGCCCAGTTCTAAAATAGGGAATAAATCGGTCAGGTAGTCACGCAGTACGTTTCCGGTCACAGATATGGTATCCAGACCACGAATACAGCGCTCCATCGTGTAACGAATGGCGCGAACCGGGGACATTATCTGAATGTCCAGACCGTCTGTGTCATGCTCTTTGAGGTATTCCGTCACTTTCTTAATCAACTGAGCATCATGCGCGCGCTCGTCATCCAGCCAGAAGATCGCTGGCATACCGGAGAGACGGGAGCGGGTTACTGCCAGTTTCACCCAATCACGAATCGGTGCATCTTTGGCCTGACACATGCGCCAGATATCACCCTCTTCCACTTCATGTTCCATCAGAACTTTGTCGTCCTGATCGATAATACGTACCACACCGTCCCCTTTCATTTCAAAGGTTTTATCGTGCGAGCCATACTCTTCGGCTTTTTGCGCCATCAGGCCTACATTGGGCACGGTACCCATTGTAGTAGGGTCAAACGCACCGTGTGTCTTACAGAAGTTAATCACTTCCTGATAAATCGTGGCGTAGGTGCTTTCTGGTATTACCGCTTTCGTGTCATGCAGTTTTCCATCGGGTCCCCACATCTGGCCAGAGCTACGGATCATGGCTGGCATAGAGGCATCGACAATTACGTCACTGGGGACATGCAGGTTAGATATGCCTTTGTCAGAATTCACCATGGCAATAGGCGGACGATTCGCATAAACCGCATTAATATCATGCTGAATCTCAGAACGTTGAGACTCGGGCAGGCTTTCAATTTTTTCGTACACACTGCCCAGCCCATCGTTTGGATTCACACCCAGCTCTTCAAATAAATCGGCATACTTATCAAAGAGTTCTTTATAGAATACTTTGACACAGTGGCCGAATACGATGGGGTGCGACACCTTCATCATCGTGGCCTTCACATGCAAAGAAAACAGCACACCGGTTTCTTTAGCATCTTCTATTTGTTCTTCAAAAAAGCGACACAGTGCTTTCTTGCTCATAAACATGCCGTCAATCACTTCACCTTCAAGCAGATCGACACGAGACTTAAGCACTGTAACCTGGCCGTTTTTATCGCTAAATTCGATACGAACATGGCCAGCCTTGTCTACAGTTAACGACTTCTCACCAGAATAGAAATCACCACCTCGCATGTGCGCTACGTGTGAGCGGGACGCCTGACTCCACTCCCCCATCGAATGCGGATGCTTCTTAGCATAGTTTTTTACCGCTGTCGGCGCCCGACGGTCAGAGTTACCTTCTCGCAACACCGGATTTACTGCACTACCCAGTACCTTGGAATATCTCTGGTTAATTTCTTTCTCTTTATCATCCTTTGGCTCAGCCGGAAATGGCGGCACCATGAACCCTTTGCTGCGCAGTTCTTTTATGGCGGCATTAAGTTGTGGAATCGATGCACTGATATTGGGCAATTTGATAATGTTGGTTTCTGGTTGCTGGGTCAGCTCACCCAATATAGTCAGCGCGTCGGGAACCTGCTGTTCGTCACTGAGATAATCCGGGAACGTGGCCAGAATACGTGCTGCCAACGAGATATCGCTGGTTTCTACCTCAATACCTGCAGGCGCAGCAAAAGAGCGGATAATAGGGAGCAAAGAATAGGTAGCCAGCGCGGGGGCTTCGTCCGTCTTGGTGTAGATAATCTTAGACTTGGATGTCGTCATGGTATACCTCGGTTCTGGCAGCCCTAAACCAGGCTGCTTTGTGTTTCCGGGCCAGCATAACGGCTGTTGTTATGCCCTCCCTGGGATTACTGATGCCGTATGCTGGGTCCGGCGGGGACACAACGGGAGATGCGCATCAGGATTAAAAGGTTTGTGTTGCCCTATTTGTTGCTTCACGCAACGGCATTTTGCCTTGCGTCGAACAAAACGTTGGCTGATCATATATGGTCATTTTAGTGAAGTACAAGTCCTGCCAGGTATACTTTGGTGCAACATCGACACCTTTTTTCTTTACGGGATACAATTTTAAGGTCTTTTAATGCATAAAAAACGCCTTGTCTTGTTCAACAAACCCTTTGGGGTATTGACGCAATTTACCGATGACGATAACCGTCCGACCCTCAAAGACTACATTGATATTCCCGGTATTTACGCCGCCGGACGCCTCGATAAAGACAGCGAGGGATTGCTGGTATTAACCGACGATGGAAAGCTACAACATAAACTGGCCGACCCTAAACATAAAACCAGCAAGACATATTGGGTCCAGGTAGAAGGAGAACCTTCGGAACAACATCTGCAACAGCTGCGGGACGGTGTCGAGCTTAAAGATGGCCCCACTCAGCCGGCCAAAGTGGACTTTATGGAAGAGCCGCGACTGTGGCCGCGCAATCCTCCCGTAAGGTTTAGAAAGTCTGTTCCCACTACCTGGCTGAGTATCACTCTCACGGAAGGGAGAAACAGACAGGTCAGACGCATGACGGCTCATATTGGGTTCCCCACCCTTCGCCTGGTGCGCTATCGTATTGGCAACTGGACGCTGGATGGTCTGGATGTGGGTACTTATAGACAAATTTAGACTGCCATAGCACGCATTGCAGATGCGCTGCACGGTCAATTCTGCTAGAATTCGCGCTCTTTTAAACCGGTCTGGATTGTAAGCTCGTTTTC
Source organism: Lacimicrobium sp. SS2-24 (assembly GCF_002201535.1). Lineage (GTDB taxonomy): Bacteria > Pseudomonadota > Gammaproteobacteria > Enterobacterales > Alteromonadaceae > Lacimicrobium. The sequence goes on from NZ_NIWW01000001.1 coordinate 425,343, forward strand.
TATGTCAGATAACAGTCAGATTAAAGTCATAGTCGGCATGTCCGGCGGTGTAGATTCCTCAGTTTCCGCTTATCTGCTTAAAGAGCAGGGCTATCAGGTTGAAGGCCTGTTTATGAAAAACTGGGAAGAAGATGACAACGATGAGTATTGTGCCGCTGCAGAGGATCTTAAGGACGCACAAGCAGTAGCCGATAAACTCGGCATTCCCCTGCGCAGCATTAATTTTGCTGCAGAATACTGGGATCAGGTCTTTGAATATTTTCTTGCAGAATACCGTGCCGGTCGCACGCCTAATCCTGACATTATGTGCAATAAGGAAATCAAGTTTAAAGCCTTTTTAGACTTCGCCACCGAGGACCTTGGCGCCGACTATATTGCCACTGGCCATTATGTACGCAGAGTGAAAAGGGATGGCCACTGGCAGTTGCAGCGCGGGTTGGATGACAACAAAGATCAGAGCTATTTTCTTTACACCCTCAAAGAGCATCAGTTGGCACAAACCCTCTTTCCGGTTGGAGAATTGGAAAAGCCTCGGGTCAGGGAAATTGCTGCCGAACAGGGCCTGATCACTCATGATAAGAAAGACAGCACCGGCATCTGCTTTATCGGTGAACGCAAGTTTAAGGACTTTCTCAGCCAGTATTTGCCAGCCCAGCCCGGCATTATCGAAACCGCCGAAGGCGAACAAATCGGTGAGCATGAAGGGCTGATGTATCACACACTGGGGCAACGTAAAGGTCTGCATATTGGTGGTCTCAAAGACCACGGCGATGAGCCCTGGTACGTCGTCGACAAAGACGTTGAACGAAACGTGCTGATTGTAGGCCAGGGAGATGACCATCCTCGCCTTTATTCCACTGGCCTGATTGCCAAACAACTGGAATGGACTGACAGCAGCGGCCCCGGGCAAGCTATACGTTGTATGGTCAAGACACGTTACCGCCAGCAGGATATTCCCTGTCAGATAACACCGACGCAAACAGGCCAACTGGAAGTTCACTTCGATACGCCGCAAAAAGCGGTCACACCCGGACAATCAGCGGTCTTCTATAAGGATGATATTTGCCTGGGTGGCGGCATTATCGAACGTTACATTCGCTAATTTGATGATAAAATGAACAATACTGAACTAGACAAAGCCATTGCCCTTGCTGGTGTATGCCAGTCGGCAAGCCTGGTAAAGCTGCTTGCCCGAAAAGGTAAAGCCGATGAGCAGGCATTTGCCGCCAGCATCAACAGCCTCATAGTTACCGATCCGAAACAGGTCGAGGACGTCTTTGGCTCGATGGATAACCTGACACTGGGTTTCACCACGCTGGAATCACAATTAAGCAGTAAGCCTGACGCAAAAGACGCGGAAATCACACGCTATATTGCCAGTATTTTAGGGTTGGAACGAAAACTCAGTCGTCATAGTAAGAGCATGAATGAACTGGGCGAGCGTATCTCTCACATTAAGCGCCAGCAGACACTGTATGATCTGCTTGATGAACCGGCTTTGGCCAATATGGCGCGTATCTATTCGGATGTCATCAGCCCCATCGGTCCGAAAATTCAGGTGGCGGGCGATCCGAATATACTCAAGCAAACCAGTATTCAACATCGGGTCAGAGCCTGTCTGCTGGCCGGCGTTCGTGCCGCGGTTCTGTGGCGCCAGCTCGGCGGAAAGCGCCGGCAGATACTGTTCTCACGTAAAACGATTCTCAGCTGTGCCGAGCAGGCACTTCAACGACTTAACGCTTCAGGAGCCTAAATCATGGAACTTTCATCCTTAACTGCGGTGTCACCGGTAGACGGCCGCTATGGCAGTAAAACCGCAGAATTACGATCTATTTTCAGTGAATTTGGTCTGATCAAATTTAGGGTGCAGGTAGAAGTACGCTGGTTGCAAAAACTGGCCGAGATCGACGGGATTAACGAAGTTCCGTCCTTTAGCCCTGAAGCCAGTGCAGCGCTTAACACTATTGTAAACGAGTTTTCTGAGGCAGATGCTGCACGCATAAAAGACATAGAGCGCACCACCAATCATGACGTGAAGGCGGTGGAGTATTTTCTCAAAGAAAAAGTGGCTGACAATGAAGAACTCAATAATGTGACAGAGTTCATTCATTTTGCCTGCACCTCAGAAGACATTAACAACCTTTCCCACGCACTGATGCTCAAAACCGCCCGGGATGACGTTATTCTGCCCTATTTTGACAAGCTTATCGGTGAGCTGGGACGCATGGCAAAGGAATACAAATCCATCGCCATGATGGCCCGCACTCATGGTCAGCCTGCCTCTCCCACTACCATGGGCAAAGAAATGGCTAATGTGATGGTCAGATTAAAGCGCCAGCGCAATCAACTGGCTCAGGTGGAACTATTGGGTAAACTAAATGGCGCCGTGGGTAACTATAACGCCCATTTGTCAGCCTATCCGGAGCTTGATTGGGAAGCCATCTCGGAAGCATTTGTAACCAGTCTGGGGATTCAGTGGAATGCATACACCACTCAAATTGAACCACACGATTATATCGCTGAAATGTTTGATGCCATTGCCCGATTTAACACGGTACTCATCGACTTCGACCGAGATGTTTGGGGTTATATCGCTTTGGGTCACTTTAAACAAAAGACGGTGGCCGGAGAAATTGGCTCATCAACCATGCCCCACAAGGTTAATCCCATTGATTTTGAGAACTCTGAAGGCAACCTGGGATTGGCCAATGCCATTTTCGATCACCTGGCGGCAAAGCTGCCCATATCACGCTGGCAACGGGATCTTACGGATTCCACGGTACTCAGAAATCTTGGCGTCGCAATAGGCTATTCACTTATCGCCTATCAAGCCAGTCTTAAGGGCATCAGCAAACTGGAAGTTAATGAAGCGAGTCTGGCACAGGAACTGGATGCCAACTGGGAGCTTCTGGCAGAGCCTGTACAAACGGTAATGCGTCGCTACGGTATTGAAAAACCTTATGAAAAGCTCAAAGAACTGACCCGTGGCAAGCGCATTAACCAACAGAAACTGGCAGAGTTTATCGACACACTGGCGTTACCTGATGAGGCCAGAGCAGAACTCAGGGCACTGACCCCCGCCACATATGTGGGCCAGGCCGAGCAATTGGTAGATAAGCTCTTTCGCTAAACATAGTTAACAGCTTATCGGAATCGCCATAAGCTTGCGTACGTGTCATAAGTCAGCCAGCCTGAACTATACTTAAAGCCCAACGTTGTTGGGCTTTTTTTATGGCAGAAGGAACTGGCATGCTCACATCCCTACTCAAGACCTGGATCTGGGCCGGAATCTCAGATAACTGGCATCAGGATATCAGTCCGCTGCGGCTCACCAACCTGCTTGCGTTACTTGTGTTCATCGTACTGATGATGCACTTACCTTTACACCTTTTATACTGGTCACAAGGGGGTGATCGCCAGGCGATCATGCTTTTGCTGCATTGCCTGATCACGCCATTGGTACCCTTGTCTGCACAGATGGGTCACCCGGCTATTGGGCGACGTATTCTGATCTTGTGCTTTGCCAGTTATATCACCCTCTCCAGTTTGTACCTCGGACATTACAGCGCGACCCACCTTTTTCTCATTCAGGGTTTTGTTATCAGTCCCTTTTTATATCAGGCCCATGAAAACAAGTTGATATGGCTGAGCGTCAGCACGTTCTTATTGCTGTTTGTGGTATTGGCCTACCAGCAGGTTAATCATATTGGCATTACGTATCAGGGTGACTATCAGTATGCGGTGCGCCAGTTCACCCATATCAGTTTTGCCCTGGCGTCATTATTGTGTGCCTATTTTATCCGCAAAGATCACATCAGCAGTTGGCGCAGACTGTATGCTGAACAAAGTCGTTCACATCAGTTGCTGCTCAATATTCTGCCTGAATCCATCGCTGAGCGTCTGAAACACAACCCTCAGACACTGGCCGATTATCACAGTAGTGCCACCATTCTGTTTGCCGACATTTGCCAGTTTACTGACATCACCAATAGCCGCTCACCGCGCCAATTAGTGGCTTTTTTGAGCGAGCTTTACGGTGGTTTCGACACCTTGTTGAAAAAGCATGGATTGGAAAAAATCAAAACCAATGGCGATGAATACATGGCGGTTTGTGGTGTCCCTGACTATTTTGATGACCATGCATGTCGTGCCTGTCGCTGCGCGCTGGACATGATGCGTTGTTTTGAGCGAATCAGTACCAGTTATAAGATCACCAATGGCCTGCGCATTGGTATTAATACCGGCGAGGTGGTCGCTGGCGTTATTGGCACCAACAAGTTTAGTTACGACTTATGGGGTGACAGCGTCAATCTGGCATCGAGGATGGAAAGTCAGGGCGCCAGCAACCAGATTCAGATCAGTGAATACACGTACCGGCAGGTTCGCCAACTATTTCACTGTTTGCCTCGAGGCCGCATACCCATAAAAGGCATGGGCGAATACCATACCTATTGGCTAACGCAAACACTCCCCAGTGGACAGCCTTCATCGCAAAAAAATCCACGCCAGCGCCAATTTGATTAATATTTAATCACATCCTAAACTTGTAGGTCGGCGCAATGATGCGCCGTATGGATACCGGAGGCCAGCTCGATGTCTTTTACGACAAAAAATGTCGACTGGATGAGTGCCAGAAAAGAGCTCACTAGAATCAGAGAAAAAGTGTTTGTGTGCGAATGGCGAATCCCCAGGGAAGTGGAGTTTGATCAACAGGATCACAGCGCCTGCCACGTTTTAATCTGCAATGAGCAGGGTGAAGAAGTCGCCACAGGGCGCATCACACCTGCCGGTGAGATCGGTCGCATTGCCGTGGTGAGTGGTTGTCGCAAGCCGGAAGTGTATACACAGTTAATTTCCGCACTGCTAACCATTGCAAGAGCCCAGGGGTTAGAGAGTGTGACCGTTCAATGTGAGTTGGAAGGCGTTAGCATTTATCAACAACAAGGTTTTCATCCCGTCGGAAGTGTCTTTATGGATGCCGGCATCCCGCGTCAGCGGATGTGCTGCAATATCGACCATTTCAACATCCCCAGAGTGGAGTTAACCCACTAGCTTAATCAGGGGCCGTTAGGCCCCTGCTATTTTTATCCCTGCCTCCAGACATTATCCTGCTCAGTCATTTGGTAGAGTAATTGCGCCTTGTTGTCCAGCAAGTCAGCGAATTCCTCCTGAGTCTTGTCGCCGGCAGACACCTGACGGATATTTTCTGATTTCATCTGCCAGCCCAATGCCAAATGGCGAAGCGCCGCACGTGCATCTTTAGCCGCACTAAGCGGAAGCACATCGGTAGGAAGGTCTCCTGCCACAGCCCAGTAATATTTGCCTTCTGTACTTTGCACTTTCCAGGCTGTTACCCAGGGTGCCAGATAACGACTCTCTTCCATTTTTACACTTTGTACGATTATTCCTTTCTCGGCCAAAAACTTACTGCACTTTTGCAATTGTGTTTTAACCCAATCAGAAACTTGCTCTTCATTCATCGGCTGCGGTTGTTGTGTCATTATTATTATTCCTCTAAAACGCCAAGCAGTGCTTGAAGCGGATGCCGTGGTTTAAACCCTTGTATTCTAGCGGTTTGACTTCGGCATGAATAGCCTGTGGCCAGAACTTGAGCCGGGCTAAGCTCTTTGAGCGCGTGTTTCCAGCTTAAGTCAAAGATACCGAAGGAGTTGTCCAGGTGGCTGGTTTCATGTCCGTAGGTTCCTGCCATGCCACAACAGCCTACGGACACCGGTGTCAAGGTCAGGCCAAAGCGACTAAAAATCTGTTGCCACTGTTTTTCAGCACTCGGCAGCGCCGTTTTCTCTGTACAATGGGCAAAGAGCGCAAAATCTGTATTTTCTAGATTATCATCAGAGGCCTCAGGCAACACCTCTGAGTCAATCGTCTGCAACCATTCATGCACCAGCAATACCTGAAAATTCCCACGCTCTTGTCCCAAGACTTTGCTGTACTCGTCTCGGTAACACAACACCAGTGATGGATCGACGCCCACCATGGGAATTCCCAATATGCCAACCTGATTAAGAAAATCCGCAGAATTTCGCGCTGTTGCAGCGAATTCCTTCAAAAATCCTTTTACATGCTGCGGCTTTCCATTGGGCTTAAAGGGCAACAAGACGGGGGTCAGACCCAGTTTCTTTGCCAGCTTGACCAAATCGGTGATGACCTCCGCTTCGTAGAAACTGGTAAAGGGATCCTGCACGATTAATACGTGGCGCTGACGTTGCTTTTCATTTAGTTTCTGCAACGCGTTCAAATCAAAACTTGCCGCTTCCCCGACACGCTGGTTCAGCACAGGTACCGATAATATCGGCGCATCCACATAGCCAAGCGTATTCCTAAGTAATGCCTTAACAGGCTTTAGGCCCATCACGTTGTTCACCAGGGTTGGCATTTTTGCCAGCCAAGGCGCCATTGTTTCAATATTCGCAACCAGATAATCTTTCAGCGGCCGCGCATAGCGACTGTAATACAAGCTCAAAAAACGAGCCCGAAAACCAGGCACATCCACATTTACCGGACATTGACTGGCACAGGCTTTACAGGCGAGGCATCCCTCCATGGCTTCCATCACCTGGTGAGAGAAGTCTTCTTTTTGTCGTTTATCGCGACTGTTTCTGAGGCGTTGCCAAAATGAAGGCGCACTGTCGCTTTTTTCCAAGTCATTAATATCCACCCCCTGATTTGACAACAGACGCAGCCACTCGCGCATTAAGCCCGCCCGCCCCTTGGGGCTGTGGCGTCGATCTCGGGTAATCTTACTGGAGGGACACATGGGCGACGTGGTGTCATAGTTAAAGCATAAGCCATTGCCATTACAACTCATTGCCGGCTCAAAGGCTTCACGCACAGCAACAGGAATTTGCCTGTCATAGGTGCCACGCTTAGTATCAGCGACTCTGACCAGCGCTTCATCCGAGTCAAACGGCGTACAAATTTTACCTGGATTCATTTTATTGAGTGGATCAAAGGCCGTTTTGATGTGACGCAATTCGTTAAACAGCTCGTCTCCGAAAAAGGCGGGCCCATACTCACTCCGATAACCTTTGCCATGCTCACCCCACATCAGGCCACCGTATTTTGCCACTAAGGCCACCACCTGATCGGAAATTTGCTGCATCAGTTTTTCCTGCTCAGGATCACACAGATCCAGTGCAGGTCTGACGTGCAGCACCCCGGCATCCACGTGACCAAACATGCCATAATGCAGGCCCTGGCTATCTAATAATGCTCTGAATTCCATGATGAAATCAGCCAGCTTTTCAGGTGGTACTGCCGTATCTTCTGCAAACGCTACCGGCTTTTTATCCCCTTTGGTTTTGCCAAGTAACCCCACTGCTTTCTTGCGCATGGCGTATATCTTACTAATTTGGCTGGTGTCAGAAGTCAGCTGATAGCCAATCACACCGGCCTGACCACTGGCGATATATTCATCCAGCTTTTCACATAAGGTTTTCACCTTGTGTTCCATGTCCCTGGCATCTTCGCTGTTGTATTCCACCATATTCAAACCCAGCAGCGTTTTATCCGGTACCTCCTGAATAAGATCGCTGACTGAGTGCCAGATAATGTCTTCTCTGGCCAGGTTAAGCACTTTGCTATCAACGGTTTCTACCGAAGTAGCTTGCGCTGCCACCATCTGAGGTGCATGTCGAAGCGCTGACTCAAAGGAATCATATTTAACATTCACCAGGGTTTTAAATTTGGCGATAGGCGTGACATTGAGCTTTGCTTGCGCCACAAAGGCTAAGGACCCTTCGGAGCCGGTTATAATGCGGCTGAGATCAAAGTGGGACAAACTGTCGTCAAAGACATGTTCAAGATCATAACCGGTCAAAAAGCGGTTAAGGCGCGGAAACTTTGCCAGAATCTGTTCGCGCTTTTGCTCACACGTGTTCAGTACCTGTTTAACGACCCTGCCGATAGGGCTGTTTTCATCGGCTTGCTTTCGGGCCTCTTCAACCGGTACAGGATGTGTATCCAGTAACGTCCCGTCTGCAAGCACACTGCGCAATGCCAGCACATGATCACTGGTTTTCCCATACACCAGTGATCCCTGCCCTGATGCATCAGTGTTAATCATGCCACCAATGGTGGCACGGTTGCTGGTAGAGAGATCCGGGGCAAAAAAGTATCCATGGGGTCGTAAAAAGTCATTTAGCTGGTCTTTTACCACGCCCGCTTCCACCTTGACCCACCCCTCTTTGGCATTGAAGTCCAGAATACGATTCATGTAGCGGGACAAATCCACCACGATACCAGAGGTCAGAGACTGACCATTGGTTCCGGTGCCACCACCGCGAGCAGAAAAACGTACCTGTGTATGCAGCTCAGCCAATTGCCCCAGGTATTGTAAGTCCTCTATGTTTTTGGGGAACACTACCGCCTGAGGCAATTTCTGGTAAACCGAGTTGTCCGTTGCTACTGCCAGTCGACTGGCGTAGCTGGTTTCGATATCACCGCTAAAACCCGCCTCGGGCAGTGCGTGCAAATAATCCAGATAACTTTGTTCAACAGATGAGAGGGCGTCGACTCGGGGTAACATTGGCAACTTCATGTTATTTAAAGTGGGCGGTATTATACCACAGGCGAGGATTTACGCATGGCCTGAGCACATGGGTAGGCCTGACTTTTTAGTTCATTTTGACATCAGTTGTAACAGTTATCAGCATGTCATTTCTTCTCTTAGTGGTAGGCTTAAATGGACCTATTATCAAAAAGTGAGTCCACTTATGTTACGAAACCTGCGTATTGCAATGGGCGTTTTACTCGCCGTCATTGGCGTTGTTTTTGCCATTTTGCCTGGATCGATTTTGTTCTTGTTGGCCGGGCTGGTGCTATTGAGTATGGAATTTCCGAAAATGCGCAAAGGCTTGTGGGGCTGTCAAAAAGCCATGCAACGCAGCGCTCAAAAGCTGGATCGCTACTTCCTTAACCGAAAATTACGACGCTGAGCCTTTGTTGTCGGTAAGCCTGAACATCAATTTCCGGGCAGGTAATAGTGAACAAAACATCTATCTGGGGGCTGATATTGTCTCCATCATCTCAATATGATTCTTCAGATATGACTTCAGGGCCAAATAATGGGCGTGCTGTTATTGTTCATACTTGGAGCAAAAAGTCTCTTATACCGGCAACCTGCGTTCAAAGAACTGTCCGATACTGAGCAGAATTACAGCAGTTGAACCGTTCCGGCGAAAAAGCACTTGCACCCGTCAAGCCCCATGGCTATTATACGCGCCGTTTCCGGTTATCACCGCTAACACCTGAAAACCTATCGTGCGTCCGTAGCTCAGTTGGTTAGAGCGCTGCCTTGACATGGCAGAGGTCGGTAGTTCGAGTCTACTCGGACGCACCACTTCCCACCAGGTTTCTGTTTTACTTCTGAACAAATCAAAATCCACGCCAATGAAATTGAATTTGCGAGCTCTTACTGTTGTCGACGCAGCGCCTCGATCAACTCAGCTTTATTCATTTTACTGCGCCCCTCAATATGCCTTTCTTTTGCCAGATTGTATAACTGCACCCGCGTGCGTTGCTCATAGGAAGTATGCGGATTGCCGGTGCCCTGGGTAATAGAGTTTGGCGTCCGGCCCTCTTCCCTGCGTTGCTGGTTGACGGTTTTCGCAGCAATGCGTTTAGCTGCCTGCTCACTCAGCCCTCTTTCTTCCTCGCTGGCCTTGATGTGCTGGTATTGCCGCTCATCTTTGTTAGTCCATACTTTTGGCACTATGACCTCCAGTTTCTTTGTAACTCGTACAGGTAGTATACCTGAGCGTCCGATTCAGAGTTAAAGCCAGCGCCTTACATTGCGCCGGTATAGCGCATAATCTTGTGGGAAACGCGCACTAAGGTGTGCCTCTTCTGATTTTACCTGTCGGTGCAGTGTTACCTGGCCGACCAACAGGCAAACAAGAGAAAACATCGAGGGCAGCGCCAGAAAAAATCCCAGTTGCGCCATGGCTACTCCCACAAACATGGGATTTCTGGATAATCCATACACACCCTGAGTCATCAGTCCCTCAGGTTGATATGGATCGATACCTGAACGCCAGCGATCTCCTAACAACAGATGGATGCTCATGGTCCCCACAAAACCCACGCTGAGTAAAATCATGCCGGTAATCACTACCGGCGCGTGGTACAAAGAGGAAAACATCCCCAGATAGTGCTCAGTTTGGGGCAGAAAAAAGCGCCAAACGCATACCATCCAGATTGCAATTCTGAAAACGCGAAAAAGGATGTGATTCCACCAGGTTGCACAAAAGCGTTGGCCAGGGAAAATGACTTCTGTGTGCTGAGACCGTTTTTTCACAGTAATACTGACCACATAAAATGCCGCTACAAAGGTATAAAATGCCGCAAGAAATATGCGGCTAAACGCGATAGCGGTGCCCGTACTGTCCATATTGATTCCCGGCCGGTGGTACTAATGCAAAGAAAAAAGCCTGACCTTACATGATAAAAGGTACGTGTTTTTTATCACAAATCTGAGCACGGCAAAAATGCCCTCCCCCCAGTCACACACAACACTGCACTTTTTTATCTTTCGTTGGTGCCTGCAAATTGCACTTGAGCAGCCACTGTCTTCATATAAACAAGGTAAACATATCGAATCACAGAGCCCCTCCTTTACAGCACTTGCCATCAATACGTACGCCATAAAAACCATTCACACGAAAGTGTCGATCTGCCCAGGGGGCGATTGTCGTACCACAGCAGAAGAGAAAAAAACCACTGTATTGATGAATCATCAGGTGGCGGAAATGTTTTTTTCTCGCCAGGCTGTCAATCCTCGACAGGCTAAAACGCTAGAGGCTTAATCTTATCGGCCACATGAGCATCTTGTGCCAGCTCCATAAAGGCCTCGCCAAGGCGGTCAGACTCACTGATGACTTTTTGCCAATACGGAATACGCTGCTCGGGCGTCATTTTTTCAAAATCTTTTCGATCGGGGATCTTCCCGTAGGGTAGCGATGCCACAAACTCGTCTGACGGCACCAGCATCAGCGTATTGGCGTAACTTTTCGCTGAAGGTCTGCGGGAAGGAAGCTTCTTGTCGAACCAGCCCGGCACCGGCGTTTTATAAAAATGTGGGTAAAACACCAGCCCCTGATTCGGGCCAAACTGTAAGTCAAAGTGATAGTCGATAATGCCGCCATCACGGTACATTCCGGGCGGTGCGCCGGGTATATTCTTGACCCCTTCGAGCACCACCGGAATCGACCCCGAGGCCAGCAGTGCCGCCTTGAGATTTGCTGTAGAAAGCGCCACCCTATGGCTGGACATTGAGTGGGGATCGTCAATGCTAAGGTTGGCTCCGGGCACAGAAAACACAAAACGCTGATAAAAGTGTTGCAGGTGTTTGCGTTTGACCATATTAGCAGTGGCGCTGGCGAGCAGACCGCTGAGCTGCAGAGGTTTGTTTTCCAAGGCTGTCGTGCCACGGCAGCGGGCAACGATAAAGTGAGCTCGAATAACCGGGTTATTCAGTATTTCATCAACACCATGCTCACCCAATACATAATCTAATAACGCCCTGCCCTTATGTGTAATTTCTCTGGCATCAGGTTTTGCCGAATAAATTGTTTGTGAATACCGCTGTGCAAGACGGTTTATGGCGGCCAGAGGGTCTTGCTGCGCAAAACACGCAAAACGAAAGGCACCTGCGGAGGAGCCAATGGCGTGCAGAGGAGACTGCCTGCCCGCAAAAAACTCCGAAAAAACGACTTTGTCCAGCCCTGCCAGCACAAACCATTTGGGGCCCCCAGAGGCCCCCAGTGCATAATCAAATAACGCCTGTTTGAGTCCATTTTGACGGATTCTTTCCAGGGCGTTGGGCCCTGCATACAATTCAAGTTCAGCCATAATGACCCCAAAACCTGCTGAAAAACGCGTTAAACTGAGCGGATTATACAAAAATTCAACCACTTAGTTTGATCAATCTGGCATCGATTTGATGCCATTTTCAACGGTTGGGGAAAAACCGTACACTCGATTTATTTTCTTTTTAAACATTCACTTAGGGCACTTATAAAGAGTACTTAACAAGGTTATCCACAGATAGTGTGGATATGTAGAAAAGTATCAACAGAGAAAACCAATGTTATACTCATGACAAGGCTCTATTTCTAAGTAATTTATGTCATTGCCCGCACCGTTTACGCTTTCTGTGTCAGATAGTGGCCTCAAGGACTGTAAGATACGCCTTGATATCACCGCACCACTCAGCGGCAAAGTCGCGCCACTGGATCAGGTAGCCAACTCGATATTCAGCAGTGGCTTGCTTGGGGCGGGCGTGAGCATTTCACCAACCGGGCATACCGTATTGTCGCCTTTTAGCGGTGTGATACTGGCTATCAGTCCGACCAAAGAGCAACTGCGCATTAAAAGTCGTCAGGGTCTTGAGGTATTGATACAAATTGGCATTAACAGTCATAAAATGATGAGCGAAGGCTTTAAACTGCGCGTTCGGGTCGGTGAGAACGTTAGGGCGGGTCAACCTCTGATGGAATTCGATCTGCGAAAACTCAGGCTCTACGCGACTTCTCCTGTGTGTTTCGTGCTGGTCCCTATATTGTCGCGTTTAAAGCACATTCAGGGGCATTATCACAGTCTGATGGCAGGAGAGGATCCCTGCATGACACTATTTATAGATTAGTTATGGTGTTATCTGGCCGACATAGCTTATAGCCAGGGCATATCGAAACCCTGTGTAAAATCCGCTAAGCTGTAGACCCTTCTTATCAGAAAACAACAGAGATTATGACCACGCTGTACGGTATAAAAAACTGCGACACCATTAAGAAAGCCCTCAAATGGCTTAAACAGCACGATATCCCGCATACATTTCATGACTATCGCCAGGATGGCCTGGATGCAGACTGGCTTGAGGCACGCATTCACGGGTTAGGCCTGTCTGCACTGGTGAATAAGCGTGGTACCACCTATCGTCAACTTGACGCTGCCCAAAAAGCTGCACTGGAAGAAGAAGATAAGCAAGCCGGATTGCACCTGCTATTGCAAGCGCCGGCGATGATCAAGCGCCCTCTGTTAGCGCACAACGATGGGTATTATCTGGGTTTTAACGCTGACCAATACGCGAGTCTGTTTAATGCAAAATGATGTTCTTGCCCTCGCCAAAGCGCTAATCAGTAAAGACTCCGTCACACCTAATGACGCGGGCTGTCAGACACTGATGGCCGAGTTCTTAAAACCACTTGGCTTTGATATTGAAATGCTGCCCTTTGAAGATACGCTCAATATGTGGGCACGACGCAACTCCTCAGGGCCGCTTCTGTGTTTTGCCGGACATACCGATGTGGTACCAGCCGGTCCGTTAGAAAAGTGGCACACCCCACCTTTCAAACCAACAGAGAAAGATGGCTATTTGTATGGTCGTGGCGCCGCCGATATGAAAGGCAGTCTGGCGGCTATGCTCAGCGCTGTGCATAACTTCGTTAGCCGCCACCCTGAGCACAGTGGCTCCATTGCCTTTTTAATTACCAGCGATGAAGAAGGTCCTTTTATCAATGGCACCACCCGCGTTATTGATACCCTGGAAGCGCGCAATGAAAAAATTGACTGGTGTATCGTGGGGGAACCTTCCAGCACAGACAAGCTGGGCGATGTGGTTAAAAATGGTCGCCGCGGTTCTCTGACCGGTCATTTAACCATCAAAGGTATACAGGGGCACGTCGCCTATCCTCACCTGGCGCGAAATCCTGTTCATCAGGCGGCCCCTGCCTTAGCCGAACTGGCAACCACAGAGTGGGATAAAGGAAATGCGTTTTTCCCTCCCACCAGCTTCCAGATTTCTAACTTAAATGCAGGCACCGGTGCTGGCAATGTCATTCCCGGTGAGATGCAGGTGCAGTTCAATTTTCGCTTTTCCACCGAAGTCACCGATCAGCAGTTAATTGAGCGCTCCAGGGCTATACTTGATAAACATGGTCTGGAATATGACCTTAGCTGGACGTTCAATGGGCAACCCTTTCTGACCGACAGTGGTCACCTGGTCAACGCCACCACCGCGGCCATAGAGAAAGTCTGTGGCAGAGCGACCAAGCTCTCCACCGCGGGCGGAACGTCAGACGGACGCTTTATCGCCCCGACCGGCGCACAGGTTATTGAACTGGGGCCGGTTAACGCCACCATTCATAAGGTAAACGAGTGTGTGCGCATTGAGGATCTCTATCAACTGGCTGATACCTACGAAGCCATACTCGAAAATTTGTTATGCTAACTTTCGAGCAGCTCAGCGGACAACAAGACAGTCACCTGATAGAAGCCGAGGCGGGCCATAAATTGCAAAAAGCGGTAGCGACAGCATTTAGTGCCATGCGCGAAGCAGCCGCATCAGACGGTGTCGGAGTGGATTTACTTAGCTGTTTTCGCAGTTTTGAACGCCAGATGCGAATCTGGAATGAAAAGTGGCATGGCCTGCGGCCAATTCTGGATGATCGGCACCAACCCCTTGATCCGCAACTGCTGAGCGACAAAGAAAAGCTGTTCGCTATTTTGCGCTTTTCAGCACTTCCCGGCACCAGCCGTCATCACTGGGGCTCAGACTTCGATGTGTTTGATGCCAAAGCGGTACATGCGTGTGATCAACCGTTTCAGCTAATCAGCGAAGAGTATCAACCACATGGTCCCTGCTTTGAGCTTTCAACATGGCTGAGCCATCATGCTGACGCCTTTGGATTCTACCGCCCCTATACCGGGGCCGCAGGCTCAGTGGCCCCTGAGCCATGGCATCTCAGCCACCGGGCTACCGCCGAACCACTGATTGCACAGATGACCAGCGAACGCCTGGGACCGCTGTTAGAAAAAACCGACCTTGCTGGTAAAGACACGGTATTATTGCACCTGGATGAAATTATCCGCCGATATGTCAGGTTTTAGCCTGTCCAACGCCCTACTTTATGCGCAGTGTGAAATAATATCTCACTGCGTACCATCAACCGGAGGATCCCATGACCTGGGAAGTCGCACTGTTTATCGCCCTGCCGCTGGGGTTTATTATCGGTAATATTATGCTGGTCAAGCACACAGCTAAAATGAAAATGCCTTCTTTACAAGACCATCAACCTGATAAAAAAGATAAGGCAGCACATGACTCTGCCAACAAGGAAACCGATAAAACAGATTAATCCCGGTAGCGCACTGCTGTGCCGCTGATGCTCACCATCAGCATGCTCCCCTGCTTGCCCACCACTTCGTAATCAATATCTACGCCAATGACGGCATTCGCACCCATTTGCCGCGCCTCATTTTCCAGCTCAGCAAATGCGATTTTTCGTGCCCGGGTTAATTCATCTTCATAGGAACCGGAGCGGCCGCCCACGATATCGCGAATAGAGGCAAAAATATCTTTAAACACATTTGCCCCCATCACGGCTTCGCCAACCACTACCCCGAGATAGGCCTCTACGCTTTTGTTCTCAAGACTATGGGTTGTACTGATGATCATGCTCTCTCTCACATTGTTGTTGCTCTAATAGTTTTCTAAGGGCGGCGATTTCCGTTTCACCCCGTGTCGGTGAATAAGCCGTAGCAGGTAATTTCCCCCACACAGGCTGAGGCCACGCAGGGTCATCCTTAAACCGGGCAATATGATGAATATGTAATTGGGGCACCTTATTTCCCAGCGCTGCCACGTTTAGCTTATCGGGTTTGCAATGCTGTTGCAGTGCGCAGCTCATCCATGCAGATTCACGCCACAGTTGCTGCTGGTCGGCCTGATTCATATCAATAATTTCACTGATGTTCTTTCGCCTGGGCACCAGAATTGTCCATGGATACTGACAGTCATTCATCAGCAGAACCCTTGATAAGGGTAGATCGGTAATCAGCAAGCAATCGCGTTGCAATTGGGGATGCAGTGCAAACATATTTTTCGAGCTGGCTCTGTGGTGGCTATTAACTTATTCTAAACCTAATTGATTTGCCAGAGGTGGCTGCTTTTGTTAGCAAAGGTTACAGTACGTTTTTTGGTCTTTTGGGTCAGCATATTAATATTCTATAGCCACGAACTCTTGGCGCAGCCACCGTTGCAGGTCGTCACTGAACTTTCCCCGCCGGCACAAACGCTGGTCGATGATCAGGTCGCAGGGACGGTCACCGAGCGTGTTCGGGCCATTCTTGACGCGGCTAACCTTAGCGCAGAATTTCGCATGTATCCGTGGGCCCGCGCCTACAACCTGACCCTTTCGCGTGCCAATACGCTGATCTATGCAATGGCCAGAACCCCGGTCAGAGAACAACACTTCCATTGGATTGCACCTGTGGGTGAATATCGTCTGGGGTTATTGCGGTTACGTTCCAACCAGCACGCCCTGATCAGTACACTGGATGACGCTAAGGCGCTGGTTACCGCGGTACAACGTGAGGATGTTGCCGTGGAATATTTAGCCACTCAAGGTTTTGAGGAAGGAAAGTCACTCCTCATTACCGCGGATATCACCGCATCCTGGGAGCTATTACTGAAGGGTAAAGTCGATTTTATTGTTGAAGATCCAGATGCCATGCAAGGCATGCTCGAACAATTTGCCGTCAGTGCCAGCCAGGTCGATATGGTGTATCTGATCCCACAGCTGGCTCAAACTACCTGGCTGGCGGCCAGCCTTAACACTGATCGCCAGCTTGTAGAACGCTTACAAAACGCCGCAGCGGCTATGCCTCACTGATTCGCGTTGGCACGACGGTCAGCAGTGCGCGTTGCCCCAAGGCGACCTTGGCGTTAGGAAAGACAATGGCTTCGCCTTGCTGTTCTACTTTATAGGTAGCCCCCGGCTCTTCAGCCAGCACAAAGCCCAACGGAAAATCAGTGAAGTTTGGCGTATCGTCGTCGAAATTCAGCTTAAAATCTTCTTTGGTACGATTAATTACCTGATTAATGGTGAAAATATGAAAGTCCTCTTCACGATAAGCCGGTAATTTCAGCTCTGTCTCTGTCACCAATGCCGTCAGTGTGTTTCTGGCCTGTTCAAAGCGACTCATATCGTTTTCCCCAAAGGGCCTGACTTTGCCCAGTTCCACCGTAAACGCATCGGCAGCAAATTCATTGGAGGAAAAATAGCTGAAGGTGGTCGTTGGCCCATTGGAAAGCAGAATCGTATTGACGCCGCAGGCAAGCAAAAAGCACAGCTGGCTGGTTTTCCAGGGCTTATTATGACGAAAGGGATAAACAGCAAACTTTTCATTTTTAGAGGCGCGAATGGCCGTATGTAAATCGTAATGACAGCGATAATCCTGTCCTAAACGCTCACCGGCGGCATAAAACTCCCTGATGGCATCTTCCAGCGTTTTAGCACGCTGACGCTCCTCATTCACCAGCCCCGGCCCTTGTGAGTGAGCCCCGCTGAACAGACGATTCATATTCTCTTCAACAAAGCGCTCACCGATATCCATTGCGGGCAAATTACCGAACAAAAACAAGACCCGCTGGCGCGCTCTGAGCTTGCCGGTGAGTAAGTCAGCGACAAGCTGGTCACAGATCTCAATGGGCGCAGTTTCATTACCGTGCACCCCACAAGACAGGACAATGTCTTTACCCGCCGGATCATTTGGGGTGAAACTGATAATCCCCGGGGCGGTAATGGACACA
The DNA here is from genome assembly GCF_002201535.1 of Lacimicrobium sp. SS2-24. Lineage (GTDB taxonomy): Bacteria > Pseudomonadota > Gammaproteobacteria > Enterobacterales > Alteromonadaceae > Lacimicrobium. Next base: position 442,954 of record NZ_NIWW01000001.1, read on the forward strand.
TCCGTGCCATCAGATAAGGTAAAGCGAGAGGGCTTAGAAAAAAGCGTCGGCTGAGTGCGGCTTAAGTGTAAGAACTGACCATTTTCGATTAAATGCTGATTGCTCATGAACTATCTGTGTAGGGAGTTAATAAGGCGAGCTAGTCTAACAAACTTTCTGGCCCCCGACACGCTCTGGTTCATCCTCAGGCCTGCACGGGATAAGGTTTAGCCAACGCGGTGTTGATAAGCAAGGGAGGTCCCCACCATCAGATCGGTGTGCGTCAGCTCCACTAATTCTGCGAAAGGCACGGCTCTGGAAAACAGAAAACCCTGCCCCTTCATAATGCCCATATCTCGCAGGATATGAAGCTGTTCAACGGTTTCGATACCTTCAGCGATAACCTGGCAATCGATAGATTCAGCAATCAACTGAGAGGCCTGGATGATCGCTTTGTTGACCGGGTTATGCTCCAGTCCCATTACAAATGTCTTATCAATTTTAATGGTATCGAGCTTAATATCGCGGATATAAGCCAGATTCGAGTACCCTTTACCAAAATCATCCACTGCGATCTTCAGTCCCAGCTTCTTGATGTCAGATAACTGTCGTTTCACCAGTAAGGAATTTGAAAGGGCCACATCCTCAGTAAGCTCCAGCTCTATTTTTGCCATATCAACCTGATACACGCTGGCCAGCTGACGCACCTTTGAAACGAATCTGGAATCATATAGCTGGGTGGGTGAAATGTTTACCGAGACCTGTAGATCCTGCCCCTGACTGTGCAATCGATGGGCACTGTAAAAAGCTTTTTCCAGTACCCAGTAGCCCACCTCATTCATCATATTGTAGGACTCGGCAGCTTCAATAAAGGAGCCTGGTACAATGATGCCATCAAGCGGATGGTTCCAGCGCAACAGACATTCCGCACCGACAATTTGTAAGCTCTGCAAGTCCACCTTAGGTTGAAAATACAGCTCCAGTTCGTCGTTAGCAAAGGCGCGCTTCAAATCCGCTTTTAAGGCCAGCGAGCGACCGGTTTCGGCTTTTTCGGTCAGACTGATGATTTGAAAGTTATCATATTTATTCTGTTTGGCTTGCTTTAGCGCCGCTTCGGCTGCCGAAAAAATGCGACTGATTTCCCTGTTATGGCGTTCATTGGACACCGCGCCGACGTTAAAATCAGCGACAAACGCATGTTCTTCAAAACTGATTGGGGTCTTGAAATGCTCGATAAGATGGCTGTAAAAACTGTGCAGCTGTGCCTCGGTGTGGGTTCCAGGCAGCATTAGTCCAAAGATATCCCCACTGATGCGTCCCAACAGACAAGGTTCGCCGAACAGCACTTCAATCCTTTTAGCCACTTCCGCCAGAATGATGTCGCCAATGCGGTAGCCAAAACTGCTACTGACATCGGAAAAACGCACCACGTCCACAAGCATTAACGACAGGCACGGGTCCGCGTGGATCTGCTGCTCGATACGATCCAAAAAAGCATACCTGTTGGGAATGGCCGCCAGTGACGGGTTATTAAGACTCATTGAGTACTGCAACACCTCTTAAAATCTGGCCGGATTCTATCCATAATTCGGCAAAAAAAAAGCCCAAAGATGTATTTTTGAGCTTTTCCCTTCTAAACAACTGTAAAGTTGTCAAAAATACACTTATTCAATCACTCTACATGACAGGACGTTAAGCGCCAAATTCTCTGTACATACTCACGTATAGATCTGTCAGAGGTAAACTTACCCATGCGAGCTGTATTGATGATGGCTTTGCGGGCCCAACCTGCCTTATCGCGGTATGCCCGGTCCGCTTTTTGCTGCGCCTCGGAATACGCGTCAAAGTCAGCCAGCACCAGATAAGGATCGCCGCCATCCAATAAACTTTGTTTTACAGAGGCGAGTTCACCCGGCTTGCCAGGCGTAAAATAATCCGTTTCCAGCCAATCCAGCACCGCTTTGATTTCGCGGCTATTGTCGTAAATGTCATAGGGGTTGTAACCGGCCGCCCGCACCTTTTCTACTTCTTCAACGGTGAGACCAAAAATGAAGATGTTTTCATCCCCCACTTCTTCAGCAATTTCGATGTTAGCACCATCCAGCGTGCCGACGGTCAGCGCTCCATTGAGCGCCAGTTTCATATTACCTGTACCCGACGCTTCCTTGCCCGCTGTAGAAATCTGCTCCGAGATATCTGCAGCAGGTATCATCTTTTCAGCCAGGCTGACACGGTAGTTAGGTAAAAAGACCACCTTGAGTTTGTGATTAACCCGCACATCATTATTAATTTTATCTGCTACTTTATTGATGGCATAGATAATGTCTTTAGCCAGCTTATAGCCGGGCGCGGCTTTGGCACCAAACAAAAATGCGCGGGGATGCATATCATAATCCGGGTTCTCAAGCAGTCGACGATACAACGCCATAATATGCAGCAGATTCAGATGCTGACGCTTATATTCGTGCAGGCGTTTAATCTGAATATCAAAAATCATATTCGGATCCAGTTCAACACCAGTCAGTGCCTTGACTTCCGCAGCCAGCTTCACCTTATTGTCATGTTTGATTTGCATAAACTGCTGCTGAAACACCTTATCATCGGCAAAGTTCGCCAGTCCCTGTAGCTTGTCCAGATCGGTCGGCCACTGGTCGCCAATGCGGCTGTTAATCAGCTCCGATAACGCAGGGTTACAGGCTTTCAGCCAACGCCGCGGTGTAATGCCATTGGTGACGTTGGTGAGTTTACCCGGCCACAGTTGTTCAAACTCGGGGAAGAGATTTTCCTTGACCAGACGGGAGTGGATTTCCGCTACCCCGTTAACAGCAAAGGATCCGATCACCGACAGGTTACCCATTCGAATCATCTTCTCGCTGCTCTCCTCAATGATTGAAAGCTTACGCTTCATGGCATCATCACCAGGCCACTTCTTGTCCACATCGAGCATAAAGCGATGATTGATTTCATAGATAATTTCAAGATGACGGGGCAAAATCTTCGCCAGCATGCGAGCTGGCCACTTTTCAAGTGCTTCGGGTAACAGTGTATGGTTGGTATACGCAAAGGTGTTGCTGCTAATTTTCCAGGCCGTATCCCAGTCCATGTGGGCCCGATCCACCAGAATTCGCATCAGTTCAGGAATGGCGATAGCCGGATGCGTATCATTGAGCTGAATCACAACCTGCTCAGCAAAGCGGCTCCAGTCATCACCATGGGCGCGCTTGTAGCGACGAATAATGTCTTTGAGTGAACAGGCACAAAAGAAGTACTGCTGGATTAAACGTAATTCTTTGCCGGCTTCGGTTTCGTCATTGGGGTACAACACTTTGGAAATGGTTTCAGCCTGTACATTTTCACGCTGAGCATCTACGTACCCTCCGGCATTGAAGACATCCCAGTTAAAGTAATCTGACGCCTGACTCTCCCACAGCCGTAACACATTGACAGTTTTACCACCGTATCCCACCACAGGGATATCCCAGGGTACCCCTTTAACGATGGAACCTGGGTGCCACTCTTTATGAATCTGGCCTTTGTCGCCATACTTGGTTTCCACATACCCGTACAAGGGAATTTCCTGAATCGACTCGGGGCGGCAAATTTCCCAGGGGTTGCCGTAATCGCGCCAACTGTCGGGCCGCTCTATTTGGGCACCACTGCGTATTTCCTGACGGAACAATCCATGCTCATAATGTAAGCCATAACCAATGGCTGGTAATTCAAGGGTGGCAAGGGAGTCAATAAAGCACGCCGCCAGTCGCCCAAGGCCGCCATTACCGAGCGCCATATCCGGCTCCTGCTCCATCACATCAGACAGTTCTACGCCAAGTTCGCGCATTGCCTGATGGGTTTTCTCGAACAACCCAAGGTTATGTAGATTGTTGGACATTAACCGTCCCATTAGAAATTCGGCGGAGAAATAATGTACTGCCCGGGTGTCATTCATATAATGAGCTTTCTGAGTACTACGCAGCCGTTCCAACACCTGTTCCTGCACGGCCGCACAGGCGGCTTTCCACCATGCGTGATCATTCGCTTTATTCTCATCGGTGCCAAGTGAACAGTGCAGGTGGCGTACGATTGCCTGCTTGATATCATCCTTACTCAGCTCGTTGAGCTTACCTGGCGCCGATACCGGCTTAGGGGCTGTTTGGGTTTTCTTCATCATCTTGTCTCCGCCGTGATTCACTCAGGCAATGGTGTGCTTAGCGAAAAGCCGCACCGCAGCTAAAATGTAATTAAATTACAAAGATAAATTAAGTCTACCCCTTTTTCGTCGAAATAAAATGCTCAAAATGTTATTTTTTAGTTAAAAAAAAGGCCAGAAAAACATTTCCGGCCTCATTTTGTCATAAAATTACACTTTCATAACATCTTGTTATCAATATTTTAGCACTTAGCCATCGAAAACTCCGGCGATAAGTTCCTGTGCTTCATTAAGTAACAGGTTCAGGTGTGCATCATCCTTAAAACTCTCCGCGTAAATCTTGTATACCGCTTCGGTACCAGAGGGTCTGGCTGCAAACCAGCCATTTTCAGTACACACCTTAAGGCCGCCAATTGCAGCATCATTACCGGGGGCCTGAGTCAAAACATGGGTAATGGGCTCGCCAGCCAGCGCTTTGGATGTCAGCGAATCGGCACTCATCTTGGTCAGTTTACTTTTTTGGCTGGCACTGGCACCCACATCCAGACGTCGATAACGGGGTGTTCCTAAAGAATGAGTAAGCTGTTGATAATGTTTCGCCGGATCATGACCGGTGACGGCGAGAATTTCTGCAGCCAACAGACACATAATCATACCGTCTTTATCGGTGGCCCAGGGTTGTCCGTTGCGGCGCAGAAAAATCCCCCCAGCACTCTCCTCGCCAGCAAAGCCCATGCTGCCTTCGAGTAAATAAGGCACGAACCATTTGAAGCCTACGGGCATCTCTGCCAGCTCTCGCCCCAGAGCCCCTGCAACGCGGTCAATTAAAGCGCTGGATACCAGAGTCTTACCAATTTTCATATCTTTTGACCAGTCACTGCGATGGCGATACAAATAGTCAATCGCTACACAGAGGTAATGATTTGGATTCATCAGACCACTGCCTTGACAGACAATGCCATGGCGATCGAAATCAGCATCGTTGCCCCAGGCCAGATCAAAGCGGTCCTTCAATGCAATCAGGCCAGCCATGGCTGAAGGTGAAGAACAATCCATCCGTATCTTTCCATCTTTATCCAGGTGCATAAACCGGAATGTCGGATCCTGATACGGATTGACCACTTCGATATTTAGCCGGTATTGCTCTGCAATACGATGCCAGTAGTGCAGCCCCGCGCCCCCAAGCGGATCGGTGCCTAGTTTGAGGCCCGCACCCGCAATAGCCTGCATATCGATGACCTGGTCCAACTCGTCGATATAACTTTGCGCAAAATCTTTTTCGTGTACCAGCCCACTGTTAAGGGCACTGGCAAAGGTCATTCTCTTGACCCCTTTTAGATCGGCACCAATCAGATCGTTAGCCCGGGTCTGGATGGCATCGGTCACCTGGGTATCTGCAGGTCCCCCGTGGGGCGGGTTATACTTAAATCCGCCATCTCCAGGGGGGTTATGGGAAGGCGTTATCACCACGCCATCTCCCATGCCGCTTTGCCTGCTCCGGTTATAACTTAAAATAGCGTGAGAAATGGCCGGTGTAGGCGTATACCCTCGATCGACTTCAACAACCAGATTGACACCATTTGCGCACAACACTTCAACCGCTGTCATAAAAGCCGGTTCTGATAGAGCGTGTGTATCCATCCCCATGAAAAGCGGCCCACTGATATCATGGGCGGCTCGAAATTCCGCCAGCGCCTGACAAATCGCAGCGATGTGCCAGTCATTGAAGGTACGTGTCAATGCACTGCCGCGGTGACCGGAAGTACCAAACGCCACCGCGTGAGCAGGATTTGTCTTATCCGGTTGATAACTGTAATAAGCAGAAACCAATCGGGGGATATTAATTAAGTCTTGCGGACCAGCCAGTTGTCCGGCGCGGGGATCGAGTGCCATAGCGTTATCCTTTAGAACTGAGCGTTATTCATCTGATTGTGATGGTTCCAACAGTGCAGCAAGCGCCCGGGTATCTGCATCACTGTATGCCAGCACTCTCGCCACTTCTTGTAACATTGTCATTTTTTTCGCACTGTTATTATTGGTCACTACCCAGTAATGACTCTCAGGCAGTTGTTTCGGATTGGTGCTACTGCCGCTGGCCATTAGTTGATCTTTACTGGTAGCGAAATACACCCGATTGCGCCCACGCAGTTCCAATACTTTGGAAAAACGATCCGGATTAAACTTAGCCAACGCGCCCAGCAATGTTAAAAATCGGTCAACGGTGCGTTTTTGTCGGCTTACCCCTACTCGCTCCAGGTAACCAAAGAGTTCTTGCTCCTGGCGCGATGGCGGTGTGTCGGAAATTGGTGCAGGCTCAGGCGCGACTGCTGTTTTCAGCGGTGACGGGGGTTGTGCCTTTGATGTATTTTCGCCCAGCAATAAGCGACGCAAAATATCTGAGGCGCTCTCACCAATATCTTGAGTCTGCATGGCGATATAACGGTATAAATCTTCATCTATTTCAATGGTTTTCATCTATCACTACCAGTGTGCTTGCTGATTCAACTTGCTATTATACGGGGTCAGTGAATCGGTTACAGTACAGCATTTAGCCAAGTTATGCTTTTTATTAGCAGGAGCCATCCATGTCATTAAACTATCAGAAAAGCGGACACGGCAGTCCGGTTATTTTATTACATGGGTTGTTTGGCAGCCTGGAAAACCTCAATGGTATCAAGCGCGCCCTGGAAGCAAACCATCTGGTTGTCAGTGTAGATTTGCCCGATCACGGTCAGTCACCTCACTCTGATGCTTTCAGCTATACCGAGTATGCTCAAGCCATATTGTCACTGATGGATGAACTGGACCTGCACAACGTCGCGATAGTAGGCCACTCGATGGGAGGCAAGGTCGCCATGACAATGGCTTTAACCCATCCTGAACGGGTCTCAGGACTGGTGGTCGCAGACATTGCACCGGTCAGTTATCCTGACAGACACAGTGGCATCATTGACGCGCTCAAATCGGTCGATCTGAATAGCCTGCAACGTCGTAGTGATGCCGATAAACAACTCGCTGAGTCTATCCGCGAACCTGGGGTTCGTCAGTTTCTGCTCAAGAGTCTGCAAAAAACAGACAGTGGCTGGTGCTGGCAGTTTAATCTATCTCTGCTGGATCGGGCCTATGCCAGCATCACGGCCTGGCCTGATATCGATAAGGTGTATGACGGACCGGTGCTCTTTATAAAAGGAGGCCGCTCCGATTATCTATTACCAGAGCACAAGGGGCAGATAGGTAGACTGTTTAAACACAGTCAGGGGCATATTATACCGGATGCGGGGCATTGGCTTCATGCAGAAAAACCGCAGCAATTTAATAAAATTGTGGCAGATTTTCTTGCCTAAGACTGATTCTCATTAGTAAATGTGCTATAGTCCGCGCCGATTTTAACCGGCACAGAAACAGGCATGCTGAGTCAATATTACGAACAGATCGAGGCAATTGCCTTAAACCTGTCACTGACAGCACTTTTTCTTCTGATGGCCTATGCGGTACACGATGTTCTGAAGAAAAACGATGTGCCCATGGTTGGCCGCTTTGTGGTCTACCTGGTGTTGTTTCTGGGTGCCGCCGGATTTCTGGCGAAAGGGTTTATTCAAGTATTCTGGCAATCTTCAGGTGTGGGTTAATCCCACAGGACAGAGGTATCTGAAAATATGGCAAGCGTGGGTCTATTTTTTGGCAGCGACACGGGCAACACCGAACATGTTGCCAAAATGATACAAAAAGAACTGGGCAAACAACTGATCGAAGTTCACGACATCGCCAAGAGCAGCAAGGAACAAATTGCTGATTTTGACCTGTTGATGTTTGGCATTCCGACCTGGTATTACGGTGAAGCCCAATGTGACTGGGACGACTTTTTCCCGGAACTGGAAGAAATTGATTTCACCGACAAACTGGTGGCGATTTTCGGTTGTGGCGATCAGGAAGATTACGCGGAATATTTTCTTGATGCCATGGGCATGATCCGGGATATCGTCGAAGCGCGCGGCGCCATTGTTATTGGTCACTGGCCTACCGAAAGTTACCAGTTTGAAGCCAGCAAAGGTATGGCCGATGATGATCATTTTGTTGGTCTGGGTATTGACGAAGACCGTCAACCGGAGCTGACGGAGCAACGTGTGAAAAGCTGGTGCAAGCAGGTGTATGAAGAGATGTGCCTGGCTGAGCTCGAGTAATTCGCACAAACAAAGCGTTCCTGGATATCGTCGGGGAGTGTTCCCGACAACCCCGACATACCATCCTTCCCTGGATATCGTCGGGGAGTGCTCCCGACAACCCCGACATACCATCCTTCCCTGGATATAAAAAGCCGCCAACGGTTTCGATGGCGGCTTTTTTAATGGCATTATCGCCTGTTATTTTACTGGCAGTGTGAGCCCCTTGAACATTTTCTCAACGTCTTCATTGCTCTTTTGCATCATTGCTTTTTCCACTACGCTTTTGGTCAGATGCGGTGCGAACCGCTCGATAAAGTCATACATGTAACTGCGCAGGAAAGACCCTTTCCTAAAACCAATTTTGGTGGTGCTGTACTGAAACAGGTGACTGGCGTCTATTTTCACCAGATCGCCATCAAGGCGCTCATCCAGAGCCATTGAAGCAATGACGCCAATGCCGACACCCAGACGGACATAGGTTTTGATGACATCCGCATCCGTCGCGGTAAACACAATCTTTGGCTCTAAGCCTGCTCGGTTGAAGGCATCGTCAAGCTCTGAGCGTCCGGTAAAACCAAACACGTAGGTGACCAGGGGAAACTGGGCAATATCTTCGATGGTAATTGATGTCTTATTTGCCAATGGATGCTCTCGATTGACAATAATACTGCGATTCCAGTGATAACAGGGCAACATGACTAAATCGTTATATAAATGCAGCGCTTCGGTAGCAATGGCGAAATCCGCTTCACCTTTCGCAGCCAGGTCACTAATCTGTGATGGCGTTCCCTGATGCATGTGCAAAGACACTTTGGGGTATTTGCTCATAAAGCCTTGTATCACCGGTGGCAGCGCATAGCGGGCTTGAGTATGGGTCGTGGCGATATTGAGCTTACCCTGATCCGGTAACGTGTGCTCCCGGGCAACCGCTTTTATACTCTCGACTTTGGCAAGGATCTGCCTGGAAATGTTGATCACATCCTGCCCGGCTTCCGTTACATGTGTCAGGTGCTTACCACTACGGCCGAATATCTGCACGCCCAACTCATCTTCCAGCATCCGCACCTGTTTGCTGATGCCAGGCTGAGAGGTATAGAGGCTTTCAGCCGTGGCAGATACGTTCAGATTATTGTTGAGGACTTCGACGATGTAACGTAATTGCTGTAGTTTCATTGTGACCCGGCATTACCCTGTAATGTTTACCTTTATATGCGAAATTTATATACTAAACGGCAGATTAATTCCATAAAATTTTAGATGAGTCCCATCCATTTACCCATAAAAGTTAACGTCTGCCGCCTTATTAATCGGTGCAAGCTCGACTTTTACTGCGTCCAGTTACCTGTTATAACAACAATATCAAATCAACGCTGTGCTCACTATGCCAAATTCAAATAAGCAAATCGATTTTTCCACGGTGCTGGCGGCCGGTGTGCATGATATGAAGAACTCATTGTGCCTGCTGTTACAGTCTGTTGAAAACCTGTCACGAGAGCTTCCCAAAGACAATACGGTGATCACCTCGAATCTGGCCAGCCTGCAATATGAAGCCTTTCGTCTGAATACCGGACTGATGCAGTTGCTGTCATTGTACCGGGCTGAGAAACAGAAACTGCCGGTGAGTATTGATGAGGTCTATGTTGAAGATCTGATTGACGACATTCTGGCAACCAATGAAACCTATATTGTCAACAAACACATGGACCTGGAGGTTCATCAGCCTGACGAGCTAGCCTGGTATCTGGACGGTGATTTGATCAATTTGTTGCTCAATGACATTTTGATTAATGCTATGCGCTACAGCAATAAAAAACTCCGTTTAAGCTGCTTTGAAGAGGACGGCATGCTCAATTTTACCCTTGAAGATGACGGACCGGGTTATCCACAGATCATGCTTCAGGCTGGCAATACGGAGATGACGGATTTTGATATCAGCACGGGCCGCACAGGCCTGGGGCTGTTTTTTGCCCGCATGATAGCGCAGGCTCATACCAACAACGGCAGGTGTGGCTCCATTCATCTGGAAAACGGCGGCAGCCTTGGGGGGAGTGTTTTTACCCTTAAAATACCCTAATATGCGGCATAAGACCGTCTGTATCTGGACTGATAACAAAGTGAAAAAACTATGTTCACCATAATAATTATACTCATTGTCGCCTTGATCATTATCGCCATCGTGATCAACGCCATTCAGCAACACCGGGAACAGGTGGAGGCAGAAAAACGGGCCGAGCATGCTAAGCTCAAAACCATTGTTGATGAAACAGAAGATGCGCTGATGGCAGCCGCGCATATCCCCGTCTCGCAACATATGATTCTGGTGCTCAATAAGCGCATCCTCAATGGGCTGAAAGAGATGTTGGAGCTTAATCCTAAGGCCAAGGACTTAAAACAGCGCATTAAAGATGCAGAAGAACGGGTCAAATCTATAGATACCAATCAGCCGCCGCCGGGTAATGAGAACTTTAGCTTGCCTGACAACGACAAGCAGATCATCGTTCTCATACAAGGCATTAAAAAGCTACGCACCATACTGCGCTCAGAAAACGCCAAGGGCAAAGTGGACACACAGGTCTTTCTTGCCGAGGACAAGCGTATGGCCAGATTGCAGCTAAAAATTAATGTGGAAACATTAGTTAAACGCGGCAGAAGCGCTATTAAGTCGGATATGCTTGGCTCCGCCCGACAGTACTTCGAGAAAGCCATTGCCGCCCTGAATGCCTCTTCCGAACAGGACGAGTACACCGTAGCGAGAAAACAGGAGCTGGAGCAAAACCTTGAAACCATTCAAAACAACCTGCGCAATGCCAACGCACAGGATCGCGCCAGAAAGCGCGAAGAAGAAAGAGACGAACTGGACGAGTTGTTTGCGCCGAAGAAGAAATGGTAGGCAACAGACTAGGATTGCAGCAGCGTTTGCCAATCTGATTGCTGCAATTGTTCCAGCAAACGGGCGGCGGGTACAGATAAACTGCCGCGGCTTCGCGTTATCACCCCTACGGGTTTGCCTTGCACAACCCTAAGCGGAACACAACGCAGTCCCCGTCCCTGCATTTCCTGTCGGCAAATACCAGGGACCACTGACAGTCCCATACCTGACGCCACCAACTGCCCTACCGTAGACAGCTGACTGGCTTCAGCCACAAGCGTCACATCTACCCCGGCATGGTGTAATGATTGATCGCACCAATCGCGGATACTCGACCCTCTGTTCATTGCCACATAGTTTTGCTGTTGTAACTCTTCCCACGACAGATGAAGCCGTGAAGCAAGCTGATGTTGCGGTGCCATAATCACCAGAAACGTGTCATCAAAAAGTGGCAGAAAATTCAGCCCTTCCATTTGTCTGGCTTCAAAAATAATCCCCAGCTCAGCCCTTTCGTCCAATACGGCTTCCACCACGCGTTCCATCACCACATCGAGTATCGCAATATTGATACTGCTGTGATGTTGATGAAACTGGCTCAGTACTGCGGGTAACAAGCTGTTGGCAAAAGAAGGCATCGCCGCTACCGTGAGCTTACCGCGTTGCATGGCAAATAAATTATGCAAATCGGTAAAAGCCTCATCCCAGTCCCGCAGCAAACGCTGTGCAACCGGTAAAAAATTGCGCCCCTCCTGCGTCAGATGCACTGCCCGAGTTGTTCGGGACAATAATTTCCCACCTATCAGGTCCTCAAATTTCTTTATAGCAATGGACAGTGCCGGTTGAGACAAATGCAGGCGATCTGCGGCCTCAGCGAAAGAACCACTTTGTGCAAGCTGAACAAACACTTGCAACTGACGATAGGAAACGGATTTACCGCCTAAGTGCATAGGCGTTGAGGAAGTTATAGGTTGAGACATGACATAAGATACTATTAATTTATTTAACTTATTATTAACTAAATTATATTAATTTTACATATTCTAATTGCTGACTAATACTAATGTCGGTTTCAAAGACAACAACATCAAACCCATAGTGCCGACAACAGCGCTGTGCCAATCAGGAGAACGACATGGCAGGTTTTGACAAAGTAGTATCCAGCTATGAAGAGGCCATGGCCGGATTAAAGAACGATATGACCATTATTGCCGGAGGCTTCGGTCTGTGCGGTATTCCCGAGGGATTGATTGCCCAGATTAAAAAGATGGGCGTGAGCGGACTCACCGTGGTGTCGAATAATTGCGGCGTCGATGGTTTCGGTCTGGGCATTTTACTAGAAGATAAACAAATCAGAAAAATGGTCGCTTCCTATGTGGGTGAAAACGCGCTGTTTGAGAAACAGCTGCTTAACGGGGAGCTGGAAGTAGAGCTCACGCCACAAGGCACACTGGCTGAAAAAATGCGCGCCGGGGGAGCAGGTATCCCCGCCTTTTTCACTGCTACCGGATACGGCACACCGGTGGGAGAAGGTAAAGAGGTAAGAGAGTTTAACGGGCGTCCCTATATCATGGAGGAATCCATCACCGGCGATTTTGCCATTGTTAAAGCCTACAAGGCCGATAGGTATGGCAACTGTATTTATCGCCATACCGCTCAGAATTTCAATCCTATGGCCGCCACAGCGGGCAAAATTACCGTGGTTGAAGTCGAAGAGATCGTCGAACCCGGTGAAATCCCACCCAGTCAGATCCATACTCCAGGTATTTATGTAGACCGGGTAATCCAAGGCACGTTCGAGAAGCGAATCGAACGCAAAGTGACACGCAGCGCATAAGGAGAAAAACATGGCCCTTTCAAGAGAACAAATTGCGATGCGCGTTGCGCAGGAATTTAAAGACGGTAGCTATGTCAATCTGGGAATTGGCATCCCTACTCTGGCCGCCAATTACGTTTCTGACGACATTTCCGTCATGCTACAGTCAGAAAATGGCTTATTGGGCATGGGACGTTATCCCTCAGAAAATGAGGTGGATGCCGACATGATCAATGCCGGAAAAGAGACGGTCACCGCCAGTACAGGCGCGTCCATTTTCAGCTCTGCGGAGAGCTTTGCGATGATCCGCGGTGGCCATGTGGATTTTACCGTGTTGGGTGCCTTTGAGGTCGATCAACAGGGCAATATTGCTTCGTGGATGATTCCAGGCAAACTGGTCAAAGGTATGGGCGGCGCCATGGATTTAGTGGCCGGGGCAAAAAATATCATTGTCACCATGACCCATGCAGATAAACATGGCAATTCCAAATTACTGGAACACTGCAAACTGCCGCTGACGGGTGTGAATTGTATTACCCATATCATCACCGACCTGGCCATGCTGGAAATTAAGGATAACGCCTTTCATCTTCGCGAGCGGGCACCAGGTGTCAGCGTCGATGAGATTCGTGAAAAAACCGCCGGAAACCTGATTGTTGAAGGCGATATTCCGGAAATGCGCGTTTAATCCATTCAACAAAAACATCAGAACCCATTATCCCTGGCCGCAATGGCCAGGGCCTCGCTTTATTACCCCAGGTTGTCTGTGTCTCATTGGGCTAGTGCATTTGCAGAGCGTTTTATTACCTGCCCCGCTTTGATACCGGTCACTTTGCCCCTGGCCACTGCAGCCTGTCCATTCACCCACAACCATTCTACGCCGCTACTGTGCTGCTGCGGCTGGAGATACGTAGCACGAGCAGCAAAACGCGCTGGGTCGAATATCACCACATCCGCCACATAGCCGTTTTTCAATTTACCTCGCTTACCCAACGCAAACGTCTGCGCCGCCAGGGTGCTGCTTCGATACAGAAAACCCTCAAGGCTGAGTACGCTGTTCTCTTTGACATATTGGGTATATTTTCTGGGAAAGGAAGCATACTTGCGAGGATGTCCGCTACTGCCATCGGAGGAGGTCATGGTCCAGTCCTGCATCATAAAATGCTTCACATCCTGCTGTTGCATATTAAAACTGGCGACCCCGTCACCTTTTCCTTCTTTTACGATGGCAATGGCCATATCCACAGCACTGCGTTGAGATTCCAAAGCCAGTTGCTTAAGTGTTTTACCCTGATACTGAGGCATTGTCGCATCGGTGAACAGCAATGCATCAGCTCCCCCGCGACGACGCAGGTTATCCTGCACCTGAGCTTTAATGGTTTTATGGTGTGCGGGATCTTCTAAGCGCCGTATCAAGGCCTCATGGCCATCAGCTCTGGCCCATGCTGGTATTAGCGCTGCCGTGATGCTTGACCCCGAAGCTAGCCAGGGATATTGGTCTGCAGTGATTCGCAGGCCTCTTTCACGGGCCTGGTTAATCAGTGCAACCACCTCTTTGCTTTGCCCCCATACATCCACACCCAATGCCTTGATATGGGAGATATTTGCTGCGATACCGGCCTGCTCCGCCACAGTAATCACCTCGTTAACTGAGGCTAGTAGCCCAACAGAGTAACTACTTTCATCACGAATATGGCTGTCGTAGTGCCCGCCATATTGTTGGACCACTTCTGCCAGTGCGATAACTTCATTAATTTGCGCGTAACTACCCGGCACATAATACAATCCGGAAGACAGTCCCATGGCGCCATGTTTCATAGCCAGTGCAACCTTTTCCCGCATTTGCTCAAGCTCTGCTTCTGTGGGTGGCCGATTTGCCATCCCTATCACCGCCTTGCGGACACTATTATGTCCTACATACAACGCGACATTCGTGCCCACACCCTGCCTCTGATAGCGGGACATCTGTGTCACAACATCCGCCGGGCCCCCGCCATCATTGTTGCAAAATACCGAGGTCACCCCCTGGGTCAGATAGTTGGCATTGAGGTTACCCGGACCACCATTAAAATCACGACAGGCATGAGTATGCGGATCAATAAATCCTGCGCTCACCACCAGGCCAGTGGCATCTATGCTCTCAAGGGGGTGAATATTTTCCGGCAGGTGTGGACCAACGTGTGTAATAAGGCCTTTATCTATGACCACTACACCTTGATAAGGCCCTTGTCGGTCGCCGGTATAGATGCGATCAGATTGAATCAGCCAATCAACCTGTTTCGCCATCACTGACCAGGACATGGCCCACATTACCCCCAAAAAGAGCAGTAAGTAGTGTTTTGTAAGCTGCCCCATGAGGACTCCTGTTTGAACGTATTCCTTGTCGTGCATCATACCTTAGCCTGAGCTTGCAGCCCATTTATCTGGATATGCCCGTGTCTTAATATTAAAACAACACGTGGCAGCATCTGATGCCTCGCCGAAGCGTGTTGTCTTGCCCACGGAGATTGTCTTTAACACCAGATTAACGCATCATTACCGTACAATAATCATAAAAACATTACCCGTATCTGATGCCCCTGAGGTTTCCTTTTGCCACACATGCCTTGCTGACACTTACTGCCAATCTCTGTATGGCAGCCAGCAATTGGCTGTTGCTGGTGATCATTGCCAAGGTATTCGGCGATTATTCTCTGGGCGAGGTAGCACTCTCGCTGTCTGTTCTTTCCCCCCTATTTTTACTCAGCAGCTTCAAGCTGCGCACACTATTGATTACGGATACACACAACGAATACCCTATCGCCCAGTACTTTCATGCACGTTTTATCGCCAATACGGTTTTACTTCTTTGCTTACCGCTGGTGTGCTGGGCACTGCTGAGTGAGATCGATGCGATAATTGTAATACTCATCGCATTGTATAAATGGTGCGACGCCTGGTTTGAACTGAATATCAGCCTGCGTCACCGTTTAAGAGCCTTTTCAGCCTCCGCTGCCTGGTTAATTTGCCGTGCGCTGGTCACGGTGATGGCATTAGCGCTGGCGTTTTTATCAGATAATCTGCTTCTGACGCTAATACTGTGGGTCTGTGTAACTGCCACCTTTGCCCTTTTGGCTACACTGAAAAGCAGTGCGCTGATTCTGGCCCACTTTCAGCAAACTTTTTCGCTGGGGATCTGGCGTTGGCAGAGGCTGCGGGTGTCGTTAGCGTTATTTAAAAAATATCATACCCTGAGCATCGCCCTGATGTTCTCCTCGCTGTTTGTCTATCTTCCAAATCTGTTTTTACAGCATTTGCAGGGCGTCAGTGATGCGGGCCGCTTTGCCGCGATCAGCTACTTCCTGGTGGCAGGCAGCATGCTCATAACCAGCATTGCACAAACCGCTCAACCTCTTCTTAGTCGCTTGCAAGCAGAGCGTGATTACCAAAAACTACGGCGAACCAGCGCTGTGCTGTGCGCCCTGGGCCTTGCAATCGGACTGTTGGCTCTGTTGATAACCCTGGGGTTGGGGCCACAACTGTTGAGTTGGGTCTACCATCCTGGCTTTATACAGATGGCTGATGAGCTCAACTGGATTATGGCTGCAGCCATGATCCGCTACGCCTATATCTTCTTAGGGACCACCCTCAATGCCTTTCGTGAGTTTGCTGTGCAAACTCGTATTGCCGGGGCCGGCACACTGGCCATGGCATTGAGCTGCGCTCTGCTTATTCCCAGTCATGGAACGATGGGCGCAGCCTACGCCATGTTTATCGCCACCAGCCTGGAATTGCTGTTATATATCCTTTTCTTGTTGCGCTGGCCCCCCTTGAGTAAAGAGGCGATCAATGACCACTAGGGTATTGCACGTATTCGGTATCATGAACCGTGGAGGAGCAGAGCTGCGCACGCTGGCACTCATGCCCTCTATGCAGGCGCTGGGTTATGAATTCCATTTTTGTGTGTTAAGTGGCGCTGAAGGCGCCCTGGACGACGATATCCGCGCGATGGGCGGTCAGATCCATTATTTGAAACTTGGCCCTGCGTTTATCTGGCGCTTTGTGCGGCTGTTAAAGCATCAGCATATCAGTATCCTCCACACACATGTGGCGCTGGTGTCCGGCTTGCTGGTATTGCTGGGTGCCATTGCTGGTGTGAAAAAGCGTATCAGCCATTTGCGCTCCACACTGGACACACGATCCTCATCGATACTGCGGATATGGCGTAATGCCTTGCTACGACGCTGTTTATACCGGTTCAGCCATCACGTTCTTGGGGTCTGTCAGGGCGCATTGCAATGTCAGTGGCCTGACTATGCGCAGCGTCCGAAGTGCCAGGTAATCTACAATGGCATGGCGCTGCCTCCTATTGAGGAGAAAGCGGATTTTTGGTCTGCATGGATTGAAGGCTATGCTGGCCAGCCCGTAGTGGTTCATCTGGCACGGATGAATCCGGCTAAAAACCATACTGCTGTTATAGCGATATTTAATGCGTACCTGAGCGCACATGAGGATGCATTCCTGGTTCTAATTGGAAAAGAAGACCCTCTTATCAAAACGCAACTCAATCAGTTTATAGCGGAAAAAGGTATTGCAGATCGTGTGATATTTCTGTCTGAACAAGCACAACCGCTGGCCTTTCTGCGTCACGCTCAGGCGCTGCTGTTTCCCTCGCTATGGGAGGGCTTGCCGGGCGCTGTGCTCGAATCTGCCAGCGTCGGCACTCCTGTTCTAGCATCAGCTATCCCCGGTTGCCAGGAAATTGCAAAGCAGCTTAAGGCGGTAGAGACCGCTGAGCTCAAGCAAAGCCCGCATGAATGGGCAGAACACCTGGCTATGCTGCTGAAAAAAGGTAATGGCCGGGCATCGCTTATAGAAGACTTTAAGCACAGTGACTTTTTACTCGATAAAAATATACGGGCGCTGAATGCAGTTTACGCAAACTAATCCACTCATGGGCAAAACGCTGGCCATCTGGTTTTTACTGATGGCTATCACCCTTTACTTAGGTGTCTCTGCCAAGGCGCTTGAGCTGAGCCGCCTGCAGCTTGAATGGGTTGCCAGTGCCAGCTGGTTAATACTGTTGCTGATACTGGCCAATACTCTGCCCCGTGGAATCTGGTCTATCAGCTTCATCTTTTTTGCCTCCCTGGGTGTTTTCCATGTCGGCCTCATTCTCACCAGCAGCCTGGGCGCGATCACCGATGAAGATATTCTTTATCATATTGCCTACTGGTTTTATCGCGATGAGACGACGCTAGCCATTGAAATGGTCAACCTGGCATTGCTCAGTTTTGCGTTAGGGGCCTTACTGACCTCTAAAGCCTATCTTCCGACCTATAAAGCCCGGGGCGGCAGTTTTAATCAGCGCGTATACCATTTTGGTGGGGTATTGCTGATTACCAGCATGCTAGGCTTTTTCGCCTTATCCACCTTTACCGGCGTATTAAGCTCTTATGGCGCGTATCTGAACCTGCTGTCTCAGGTTCCGTTGCTGGGTGTCGTTTATGCTTATCTTTACTTTTTTATCGGACTGGGTCTGGTGATGGTCAGTGCAACCTATCGCCGCGGTTTTACCCTGTTTTATTTTGCGCTGTTTGGTTTATGGGCGCTGGTGGCATTCAGGCTCGGATTACGGGGCGAGGTAATGTTTCCTCTGATGGTATCCGGAGCCATGTTTGGGCGCCGCAACCTGACCCTTGGCCTGCCTCTTATTCTGCTTTTACTGGTCTTGTTTCTCACCGTCACGACCATCGTTAAAAATGCCCGGGTCAGTGGTGACTACACCGACATCCCAACCGTCAATCCATTAAATGGTGTCGCTGAAATGGGCGCCAGTTTGCGTCCGGTGCAGGAAGTCATCAAATGGCGGGCGCAAGGGGACTCGATGTTATATGGCGGCAGTTACTGGGCGCCATTCGAACGGCAAATAGCCTTGTTAGTTCCGGGCATGCAACGGGTACCAGCCGCCAGTGACCCAAGAATGTTAAATGTCGTGGTGGCAGACCGGGCCGGACCCATCGGGTTTTCCCCTGTTGCGGAGGCTTATGCCAATTTTGGTAAAGGCGGGGTGGTGCTGATCATGATGCTGCTCGGCGCTGTTATGGGGAAACTGGACAACGTGCCCCCTTCAACCCGCAAAGACATTGTTATCGGAGCCGCACTGCTCCCGGTTTTTATCATGATCCGTAACAGCTTCACCCATGTTCCGGTGCAGGTTATTCTGGGTATCACCATCAGCCTGCTTGTCATTTTCCTCGCATCCACAAAGGGCAACGCTGAATCATGAGAGTGATCGTTTGTTGTGAGTACCGGTTTATGCAAACTCCAGACGGCCAGGTCTGGACAAGCAGTGCCTTTTCCCGCGCCTTCTGGCAGCGTTACCTGCAGGTATTCAGTGAAGTGACGATCCTGGCCAGGGTCACACCGGTTGACGTAAGTGAATCTAACTGGCACCCGGTGACCGGTTCTGGTGTGAATCTGAGTCCACTGCCCTACTACCTGGGACTGGCAGGACTTATCAGAAAACTTCCGGCGCTGATAAAAACACTTTACCGTGCTTTAGACAATCACGACGCCGTGATTTTCAGAGTGCCGTCCCAAACCGCGATGCTAGCCCGACTCCTGCACCCCCGCCGCCCTTTTGCTCTGGAGGTGGTTGGCGATCCTGCCGATGTATTTGCCGCGGGAATCACGAGGCCTTTGCTGGATAAACTATTGGGACGGTTCAGTGCCTGGCAGTTGAGACGCATGACAAAAAAAGCCGTGGCGGTCAGTTATGTTACCCGCGGGTATCTGCAACAGCGTTACCCGCCTCACCCAGACCGTCCCGCGATAGCCTGTTCCAGTATTGCATTAAGCGATGAGTGGTTTGTATCAGCGCCACGTCATTACGAAAAACGCGCTTCCAGCTTGCTTTTCGTGGGCTCATTTGCCCAGCTTTACAAGGGCCAGGACGTGTTATTACAGGCACTGCACCTGCTCAAACGACAAGGCCATCACTATCAGTTAACCATGGTTGGTGATGGCAAACATCTTAAGGATATGCAAACCCTGGCTAACGAGCTTGAATTGTCCGACTCCGTGGTATTTACCGGCGAACAACCTCATCAGAAAATACTCAGTTGCATGCAGCGCAATGACGTATTTGTCCTACCCTCAAGAACCGAAGGACTACCCCGGGTTATGATTGAAGCCATGGCAACGGGGATGCCTGCAATAGGCAGTGATGCAGGCGGCATTCCAGAGTTGCTGCCTGAGGAGTGCCTGGCAAAAGCCGGAAGCACTGCGCTACTAGCACAGCGTATCCATCAGTTGTGTTCCCATGAAGACATGCTGAACCAATGCTCTGCCCGTAATCTGAAGGTCGCTGGCGACTACCACCAGGACAAGCTGAATGCGCTTCGCCAATCCTTTTATCAGTCCGTGTATCAACAGTTTCGTAAGGAAACCTCATGACCGTATTACATTTGCTCAAGACAGCCATCGGCGCGAAATGGGCACTGAACCAGATCAAGGAACTGATAAAACGTGGCGTTGATGTCCATGTCGCCATGCCTGATGGTCCGATGAACGCCGGTTACGAGGCCCTTGGAGTAACCGTACATAAGATGCAGCCCGAGTTCAGTTTTTCTCATCCGCTTAAGACAATGACTCGCGCCAGAGCGCTTCATCAACTGGTGGATGAACTCAAACCCGATCTGATACACAGTCATTTTGTCAGTACCACCTTATTGATGCGTCTGGCGCTAAGAAAAACCCGGATTCCCCGAATATTCCAGGTGCCGGGGCCATTGCATCTCGAACATGCCCTGCTGCGTGGACTGGAAATTGCCAGCAGTAATAAAGAAGACTACTGGCTGGCCTCCTGCAAATGGACGCAGCAACGCTATATAAAAAGTGGCGTGGCGGCCAAACGCACCGGTCTTGCTTACTATGGTGTTCCCCCGGGTGTATTCACTGCCCCTGAGCCGGGTAGTTTTCGGCTAAAGCAACAGTTAAAGATGCAGGAGGAGGATCTGCTGATTGGCATGGTGGCGTATTTTTATGCGCCCAAGCGCTTTTTGGGACAAACACGCGGTCTTAAAGGCCATGAAGACCTTATTGATGCACTCGCGCTGGTCCTAAAACAGTATCCCACGGCGCGCTGTGTTTTTGTTGGGGGCCCCTGGGACAACGCGTTGTCTTACTACGACCAGGTACAAGCCTACGCCAGTGAAAAAGTAGGCGATGCCGCTGTTTTCCTGGGTACCCGTACCGATGTGCCACAGCTATATCCGCAGTTTGATTTAGCGGTTCACCCGTCACACTCGGAAAATGTGGGCGGCGCGGTTGAATCATTATTTGCCGGCGTGAGTACCATTACCAGTGATGTGGGAGGCTTTCCGGATTTGATTATCGAAGGAGAAACAGGGTATCTCTGCCCGCCAAAAGATCCCCAGGCGCTGGCCGCCGCCATTTGCCGGGCGTGGCAAAACCCTGCTGAGCGCCAGAAACGGATAGTTGCCGGTCTCAAACAGGTAACCGAGCTTATGGACATTGAGCATAATGCCAGGCAGGTCATGACATTCTACGAGCATGTCCTCAACACCTATAGCGGGAGTCTGAAATGATGAAACGTCTGCTTGATATCCTGGCTTCTTTGCTGGGGTTGATTATTCTGAGCCCTTTATTGCTGGTACTCGCAATATTAGTCAGAATGCGTCTTGGCGCACCGGTCTTGTTCAGGCAACAGCGTCCGGGACGTAATGGTAAACCCTTCAATATGATTAAGTTTCGCAGCATGACGGATAAGAAAGACGCTCAGGGACAGCTATTGCCCGATAACCAGCGTCTGACTCGCTTTGGCCGATTATTGCGCGCGAGCAGCCTGGATGAATTGCCAGAGCTGTGGAATGTCCTTAAAGGTGATATGAGCCTGGTAGGCCCGCGTCCGTTGTTGATGGAATATCTGCCCCGTTATTCGGCCTTTCAGTATCGGCGCCACGAGGTACGTCCGGGCATTACCGGGTGGGCACAGGTAAACGGTCGCAACACCCTCAGTTGGGAAGAAAAGTTTAAGCTGGACGTCTGGTATGTAGATCATCACAATTTGCTACTTGATCTGAGAATTATATTCATGACCCTGTATAAAGTGTTACAGCGAAAAGACATCAACCAGCAACAGCGTGCCACCATGGAAAAATTTACCGGTAACAAGGAAAAGTCATGCGACTAGTGATTCTTGGCGCCGGCGGTCATGGAAAAGTGGTCGCAGAGTGCGCCAGTTTAAGTCAGGCCTATACCGAAATCCTGTTTCTCGACGATGCCTGTAACCACATGGAAGACTATCCCTGGCCTGTGGTTAACAAGCTCAGCAGCTTTGGACAATATCAAACTCAGCAGACCCAATTTTTTGTGGCAATGGGCAACAACCAGCTCCGTGCTGACTGGCAAAAGTCACTCATTGAAAATGGGGGCAGACTGACCACTCTGGTTCACCCCAGTGCCATCATTAGTGTACACAGCACGCTGGGTGCGGGCACACTCATCAGTGCCGGCGCCATTGTTAATCCATTTACCTCGATCGGAAATGGTTGTATTGTTAACACTGGTGCGATAATTGAACATGATTGTACGGTGAACGACTTTGTTCACGTCGCACCCGGTAGTGTTGTTGCAGGAAATGTCAGACTGGGAGAAGGAAGTTTCCTGGGTGCCGGAACCAAAATTATTCCGGGTATCAGCCTGGGTGCATGGAGTCAGACCGGGGCCGGTGCCACTGTCACCCGAGATATTGCTGCAAACAACCTTGCTGTGGGAGTTCCGGCGGTAGTGATCAAATCCACAGGGGCGTGAGCAGAACACAACGTAGCGGTTTTTTCACAAGCATAATCATCAGCTGATAAAAACAACAATAATAACGAAGGATGCCACTATGCTTAACGGGCCTTTCTCGCCCTGGCCTTGCTATACCCAAGAGGAAAAGCAGGCCGTACTTGCGGTAATGGATTCAAACCAGGTCAATTACTGGACAGGCACCCAAGCGCGGGAATTTGAAAAAGAATTTGCACGCTTTTGTGAAACAGACCACGCCATTGCCCTGGCAAATGGTACGGTGGCTCTGGATCTGTGTTTCAGGGTGCTGGAGCTGCCAGCAGGCAGCGAGGTAATTGTTACATCCCGTACCTTTATTGCATCGGTATCCTCCATTGTACTGGCTGGTCTGGTGCCCGTTTTTGCCGATGTGGATGCCGACTCACAAAATATCACTGCTCACACCATTGCCCCGCTGATTAATGAAAAAACCGCAGCCATTGTTTGTGTGCACCTTGCTGGCTGGCCCTGTGACATGGACCCAATAAATGAACTGGCAAAAGAGCACGATTTAGCGGTGATTGAAGACTGCGCCCAGGCTCATGGTGCTCAATACAAAGGCAAGCCGGTTGGCGGACTGGGTGATATGGCTGCCTGGTCATTTTGCCAGGACAAAATCATGACCACTGCTGGTGAGGGCGGTATGTTGACCACCTCAAATACCCGCTTATGGGAAAAAGCCTGGGCCTTTAAGGATCATGGAAAATCCTATTCAGCTGTATATGAAAAATCTCATCCTCCGGGCTTTCGCTGGCTGCATGAGTCTTTTGGCACCAATTGGCGTATGACTGAAATTCAGGCTGCTGTCGGACGTATCCAACTGAGTCGTATGACACAATGGCAGCAACAACGCCAACAGAACAGTCAGCGTTTATTAAAAACCGCATCCACTTTGCCTGCTCTGAGGGTACCTGACATACCGGAGTTTATTCGCCATGCCTGGTACAAATGCTATGTTTTTATTGAGCCTGCTCAGCTTGCCGAGGGCTGGAATCGCGATCGCATTATGGCCTGCCTGAACGAAGCAGGTGTACCCTGTTTCAGTGGCAGCTGCTCTGAAGTGTATAAAGAAAAAGCCTTCGATGGCACCCACTGGCGACCGGAACATGCCCTTAACACCGCCAAAGAGCTGGGGGAGACCAGTCTCATGTTTCTTGTACACCCGGGTATCACTGTTTCAGAAATGGATAAAGCCTGCGAAAGTTTGCGTCTGGTGATGCAAGAGGCAAGCGCATGAAGTATCTGCTGTTTCTCAACCGTATGTTTGCTCTGCACAACCGCACCAAAATGGTTATTACCATGAGTTGGGACAGCTTATGCCTGCTTTTTGCATTTCTGGGAAGTTACTGGATACGCCTTGGCATTGGAACCGATGTACTGGGATTCAAAGAGATCTCTTTAGGCGCAACGGTGCTGATATTTCACCTTTCAATGCTGATTTTTGTGGGAAATTATCGCCACATGGTCAGGCATTTGAGTCAAGAAGCGGTATTAATGTCGCTGTTGGTCAGTATGCTGGCCAGTTGTTATCTGTATTTTGCGCGTTGGCCCCTGGATGCCTTTGTACCCAACAGCATGCCTATCATTTATTTTGTATTAAGCAGTATTGGCATATTAGGCCCCAGAATTCTGGTCATGCTGAGTGTACAGAGTCAGAGTTTCAGACTCAGAGAAAAGTGCCTGATTTATGGCGCAGGGGAAACCGGTCGTGCGCTGGCGCTGTCGCTGCGTCAAAGCTCAGATATGGTTCCGGTAGCCTTTATTGATGATAAGCGCAGCTTTCAGGGAAAGACCATTCTCGGACTGGACGTGTATTCACGAGCCTCCATTCCGCAACTGGTTGAGCGTTACAGCATCAGTAAACTGTTATTAGCAGTCAGCGACTC
The DNA here is from genome assembly GCF_002201535.1 of Lacimicrobium sp. SS2-24. GTDB lineage: Bacteria > Pseudomonadota > Gammaproteobacteria > Enterobacterales > Alteromonadaceae > Lacimicrobium. Next base: position 467,645 of record NZ_NIWW01000001.1, read on the forward strand.
AGGGCCCGAACGCCATCGCGAATTACTTAGCGAACTGGAACCCTATGCCATAGAACTGCTCAGTGTTCCCGACGTTAAAGACGTGCTGTATGGACGCAAAAAAATCAATGAACTGCGGGAAGTCAGTATCGAGGAATTACTGGGTCGGGACCCGGTACCTCCCAAACCCAAACTGATGCGCCCGGATATCCGTGATAAAAATGTGCTGGTCACCGGTGCCGGAGGCTCTATTGGCAGTGAGCTGTGCCGTCAGATTGCTGTTGAGCGACCCGCCATGCTGGTGCTACTGGAACTGTCTGAGTACAACCTCTATCAGATTGAAGCGGAGCTCAGTGCCGCCCACCCTACCCTGAAGATTGAAACCCGCCTTGGGGACGTTAAGGATGAACGTCAGATAAGACATCTGCTGTCATCGCACCAGATCAATACCATTTATCATGCTGCCGCCTACAAACATGTCCCCATTGTCGAGCACAATCTGTTAGCCGGGGTGCAAAACAATGTTCTGGGAACCGCCATATTGGCGCGACTGGCCGCTGAATCCGGGGTTGAAAAGTTTCTACTGATTTCTACCGATAAAGCGGTACGGCCCACCAATATTATGGGTGCTTCCAAACGTATGGCTGAACTCTGTGTGCAGGCTATGCAGGATATGTCCTCAAAAACCCATTTTGCCATTGTCCGCTTTGGCAATGTATTGGGCTCTTCCGGTTCTGTTGTGCCACTGTTTAAAAAGCAGATTGCTGCAGGAGGGCCTATTACGGTCACTCATCCTGACATTATTCGCTATTTCATGACCATTCCCGAAGCCGCTCAGCTGGTTATCCAGGCTGGCGCGATGGGTAAACAGGGCGAGGTCTTTGTGTTGGATATGGGCGAACCGGTGAAAATAGCGGATATGGCCCACAAAATGGCGCACCTGATGGGACGTAGTATTCGCAACGAGGCGAATCCCGATGGCGATATTGAACTGCATTTTACGGGTCTCAGACCAGGCGAGAAGCTCTACGAAGAGTTACTCACCGGAGACACCAGCAGCAAAACCCCGCATCCGCGCATTATGAGTGAAGCAGAGCCTCGTCTCTCTTTACCCGAGGTTCATCAGTTACTCGATAAACTGACGATCGCAATTCATAACAATGACGAGCACACCGCTACCCAGCTTTTACTGAGCGCCCCTTTGGCCTATAAGCCAGCTGAACATGCCACTGACGAAAAAAAAACAGTGGCGAATACCCCAGGTGATGCCGATAACAAGGCTGTCATGTCAAAACTGGCGTTTAACAGATAACAATAACAAGGCAATCTGATGCATAAATCTTTGATAGCAGCTGCTGCATGGCTGCTGCCGTTCACTTGTTCGGCACAGAGCTACACAGAATATGACAAGAACACCGATAAACTGGTGCTGAGCAATGCCCTGCTGGCAACCGATAATATCAACCCGCTGAAAAGCGAGGATAAATCGGCCCTGGGATGGCAGTTAGATGCCCATGGCGCACTGGTGGCGCTGGGCGAAGGGCAGCAATACAAGCTGCTTTACGGCGCCACGCTCAATCAATGGCAACAACAGCCAGCATCCCTGCTGCAGGATAATAGCTTTTTTCAGGGCGAGATTGCCGCCCATGGCAGATGGCACCTGAGTCAGGCATGGCAACTTAATGGTTCAGCAGGTTATCAGCATACCGATCAAATGCCAGGCACCGGCCTTTCCAGGCTAAGAGAAGACATTGTTGCAACGGATAGCCGAAAGTACAGCGACGCGCAATTGGGATTATCTTATGGGCACGATGCCAGCGCCCGACGCCTGTCACTCAACTACCACCACGGGGCGGTACGTTACTCTGGTGATAATGCTTACCTGGACGAGTTCGAACTGGACCAGACCACGCTTACTGGCACCATTGCGTTTCGTTTATCTGCTGCCACGCGTTTTATTCTGGAATTGGAAAATCAACAGGACGACTACCTGGCTGTGACCCGTTTTGACAGCGACAAAAACAAAGTACTTGCAGGGATTGAATGGGATTATTCCGGCCTGACCCGCATAAAAGCACTGGTGGGTGCATACAAGCGGGAAACCGAACAAAGACCGGATACCGACGGCAGTGCCTGGCAATTATCACTGAATTATCGTCCCAGGGAAGATACCGGTATCCGCATAGAATCTTCCCAGGACTCTGTTGCCGGTGATAGTGAACTGGCCAGCGACAGTCGCATGCGTAGCCTGTTGTTGGAATTGACCTATCGTTACAGTCAGCTATGGCAATGGGGATTACTGCTAAACACATCAGAAACGCGCTTTGAGGAGGCCGTACAGGTAAGATTTCTCGATGAGAAACTGGCGCGCGTTTGGGTAGCCCTGGCGCTACAGCAACAACATCAGTTCCGTTTATCCCTGCAATATAAGGACAATCAGTTAAGCGATAACACCGTCGACTATCAGCAGTCGCAGATAATGGCATCATGGCAATACAGATTCTGATTCGCGCCTGTCTGCTTAGCAGCGTTTTCGTCACATGGTTAGCGATTGCCAATGATGACCGTTACCAGATCGGTGCCGGTGACACGCTGGCGATCAGTGTGTTTGATGAGCCTGAATTAGCGGTGCGCACCAAAGTACCACAATCCGGCTACATTCAGTTCCCGCTGATCGGCCAGGTTGCAGTTTTGAATAAAACACCGGGTGCCATTGCCACTGAAGTTGAACATGCCCTACTGGACGGCTACCTGGTTCATCCGGAAGTGACGGTAACCATAGAGGCCTACCGGCCCATTTTTATTAAAGGGGCCGTCAATCGCTCAGGCCGTCACGAGTTTTTATTTGATCTGGATGTGGAACAAGCCATCGCCATTGCTGGCGGCTTAACAGACAGAGCCTCACGTAAAGCGTGGTTTATTGTGCGAGACAGCGAAAAGATCCCGGCCACCGCAAGTACCCCCGTGATGCCCGGTGATGTGATCATTGTGGAAGAGAGTATCTTCTGATGCTAGCCCTTGAAAAGCCACAGGAACAGCAGCTCTACCAATCCAGCAGTTTCAGTGCTGGTCAGCTGCTGTTGTTTATGTGGAACCAGAAGTGGCGCATTATTATCATGACCATCGCTATCACGGTGTTGCTTGGCTACTTTATTCTGCAATTACCCAAGGTCTATCAGGCCTCCAGCACCTTACTTTTGGGTGGCGCCGATAAAGGCATGCCTCTGAGCAACCTTAACCTGTTGCCCAACGCCAAAGACGCCAAAATGGAGACCTACATAGAGTTTATGCACTCCAGGGCCTTCGCACAGATCCTGATTGATGAGCTCACCCTGCGTCAAAAGCCTGAGTATGGCGGTAGCGATGCAGATGTTCTGCGCCGCTTTCAGGCAAACCTGAGTATCAATCAGGTTCGCAATACTGATATGCTCAAAGTCAGTTTTTCTTCCTATTCCCCCAAATTAGCACAGCGGGTCGCAAATAGTATCGGCCCCGCATTTTTTGCCTTTCATGCCAGATTGCAGCAACAGAAAGTGCTCAACAGTTCAGAGCGCTTAAACATACAGCTGGTAGAGATACAGGCACGTCTGTCTGAGACAGAACAGAACTTTCAGCAATACCTGGATAACAACAACATTGTCGATTTACGTGCACAAATGGGCATGCTGCAAGATCAGGTCAGTGAACTGGTCAAAGAGCAGCTAAAACAGCAGCAACAGCTGTCAGAAGCGCGTATTCATCTGAGTCAAATTAAGGCCTCAGGCGATGATTATCGCGCTATTCTGAGCCACCCCTGGGTCATTAAAAGTCCCCAGGTAGAGCAATCCAGACGACATTACATCACCCAAAGTAATCTCATGGCTCAGGTCACACAGCGTTACAAACACAAACACCCGAAATACCAGCGGGCGGCGCGCAATCTGGCCGAAGCCGAACAGGAGTTACACAAACGGGTCGACGAGCAGGTCATTGCATTGAGTCAGTTTATTCAGGCACTGGAATCGCGCAATCAGGAGCTGTCGGCGGCCATCGCACAAAATAAAAAGGAGATACGTGAACTGGGAGAGCATCAATTGACCATGGCCAGATTAGAGCAGGAAATGACTGGCACACAGAAGATCCATGAAGCCTTTATGGCCAAGCTTCAGGAAATGGAGATGCTCAAGGATATGGGAGACAACAAAGAATTCGCCGTGGTTGATAAAGCGCCGCTTCCTGATGTTCCCAGCAAACCCAACACCCGCGGCCTGATATTCTTTGCCGCTTGTTTTGCCTGCGTGTTTAGTACTGGTTTTTGGTTCGTGGTGTCTTTGATTGGCGATCAGCATGCCCGCCTTTTACACGAGGTAAAGCTCCTGGATCTACCGGTACTGGCCATGCTACCAAAGATTGGCAAAGTACACCGCAAGCGTAAAAACAGTCCACTTAGGGCCAGACTGGGCGAAACCGATTATCATTACTCTGAAGGCATAAGGGCGCTGCGTACTGCCATTTTGATTAATCACAACCTGCCCAAGAAAAGCATTATTGCCATCACATCCGTCAAACCTCGCCAGGGTAAAGCCAGCATCGTCAGCAATCTTGCCGACTCATTGAGTAACATCGAACCCGTACTCCTTGCCGATATAGATTTACGCGCCCCATCTATGGCCAAAGCCTACAACCTTGAGCCTCATCAACCCGGCTTAACTGAGCTGTTAGATGGCAAAGCCAGGATCAACCGTTGCTTATACCGTCGTAATAATAACCGTCTGACGCTCCTACCCTCAGGTGCCATCCCTGCGGATCCACTCGCTTTAATTTCCACCAACCGTTTCCGGGATTTTCTGCGACGATTAAACGACACCTTCCCCAGGATATTGATGGAAGCCCCACCTGTACAATCCGTCAGCGATGCCCTGATGCTGTCGCGACTGGCCAACGGCGTTATCGTGGTATGCGACATGGAAAATACCCAGAGCGGAGAGCTCACACAGATGGTGCAGAACCTGCGTGAAACCAACACCCTCTTGCTGGGTGTGGTATTAAACAAAGTGAAAAAGGTCACCTCCTGATACCAATCCTTTTAGTGTGTTCAGCACTTTTCCTGCATGCGAATTACGTTTAATCAGAGCCTAATAGCCTGCTTTTTCAGCGTCACGGCATTCTCTACAATTCCCGCTATGCTTAAGGGGTTGAAATCAGGAGCCAAAACATGACAAAGCCCATCGTAGCGGACAATAAACCTGTTAAGGTCAGCGTAGAGCAAGATAAAGAATATCATTTTTGCGCCTGTGGGCGTTCGTCTAAACAGCCTTTTTGTGACGGCTCCCATACCGGTACGCCCTTTAAACCCAAGTCCTTTGTGGCAGAGAAAAGTGAGGACGTGTATCTGTGTCAGTGTAAACACACCGCCAATCCCCCCTTTTGTGACGGTACCCATAAACAGTTTCAACAGGATGATGTGGGCAAACCCGGACCCGGTGTCAAGGATAATGATGAGAAGGCACCAACTGCCAGGGCCACTGTGGAAGAGCCTACCGTTGAGCTGATTCATCAACTCGCCCGTGAGGGACTGAGCAAGATGGGACATCATGGACCCATGACATCCATGGGTGTGCCCCGTCATACTCTGCCTCACTGGGATGATATTCAGATCATGGTGGCGCAGATGGCCACCAAACCCTTAATGGAACAAGACGATGTGGAAACCGAATTGGTCGTCGGGCCACAAGCCCAAAAGCCCCTCACACTAAAAATTCCCCTGCTGGTGTCAGACATGAGCTTTGGCGCCCTCTCAGAAGAGGCAAAGGTTGCGCTGGCAAGGGGGGCTGAGAAAGCCGGCACCGGTATCTGTTCCGGTGAAGGTGGTATGCTTGCAGAAGAGCAGGCTGAAAACAGCCGCTACTTCTATGAATTGGCCAGCGCACAGTTTGGCTACCAGGAAGCCTTGTTAGAACAGGTTCAGTGTTTCCATTTCAAAGGGGGACAGGGAGCCAAAACCGGTACCGGTGGCCACCTGCCCGGCAACAAAAATACGGCGAAGATCGCCAGTGTCAGGGGGATTCCCGAAGGCCAGCCTGCCATTTCTCCCCCCACCTTTAAGGACCTGTATAGCGCTAAGGACTTTAAACGCTTTGCCGATCGCGTCAGAGAGATCACCGGCGGCATTCCTGTCGGGTTCAAGCTCAGTGCCAATCATATTGAACGGGATATTCAGTTTGCCCTCGATGCCAGTGCCGATTACATCATTCTGGATGGTCGCGGCGGTGGCACCGGTGCTGCCCCCAGCCTGTTTCGGGACCACATCAGCGTACCCACACTACCAGCCCTGGCCAGAGCCCGTCATTATCTGGATCAGCAAGGTGCCAGTGGCAGAGTGACGCTTATCATCACAGGAGGCCTGCGGGTACCGGCTGATTTTATCAAAGCCCTGGCACTGGGTGCAGACGGCATCGCGATATCCAATAGCGCCATGCAAGCCATAGGATGTGTGGCTGCCAGAATGTGTAATACCAACAATTGCCCCGCCGGCATTGCGACTCAAAAAGCAGACCTGCGCCAACGCATCAATATCGACAAATCGGCTGAGCAGTTGTACAACTTTTTTTGTGCCTCTACAGAATTGATGAAAGTCATGGCTCGGGCCTGCGGCCATGATGCGCTGAGTAAATTTAATCAGCACGATCTGGCTACCTGGAATCGCGATATCGCCCTTTTGACCGGCGTCAGTTATGCTGGATTACTGCCACCCCATTAATCCTCAAAAAGCGAGGGGGGAGTTCGTCACGCTTCAGCGCTATGCTTCGGGGGGCCGTTAAGCAATAGCGCCAGAATGATAATGCCGCCCCCCAGGGCCAGTCGGAACAAATCCGCATCACGATTCCAGATCAGCACATTGACCAGGATCCCGGCTGGGATAAGAAGGTTATTCATCACTGCCAGAGTACCCACATTGACCATTGTGGCCCCTTTGTTCCATGCAAAATACCCCAGCCCGGACGCGATAAGCCCCAGATACACCAATATCCCCCATTGCATCGAGGTTTGGGGCAAAGCGGCACGGTCACCAAAGAGCCCATAACAGATCACCGCGACCAACAGCGCCCCGATAAAAAACCAGCCAAACACCTGATGCTGCGACTGTATCTGGTTATCTTTAATCAACCTTTTATAAAAGACCTGTCCACTGGCAAAGCAAAGGTTCGCCCCCTGCACAATGACAAAGCCCTGAATAAAACCGGCATCGATGCCATCATAACGGATGGCTGCCGCGCCGATGATGGCCAGCAGGGCTGCGGCCAGAAAACGGGGGTGAAAACGGTGACTCAATCCATCGTTCAACAGCGTAATGTACAATGGCGTCATCACCGTGAATAACAGCACCTCCGGTACGCTAAGGTACAAAAAGCTGTGATAATAAAAGCTGTACATCAAGCCCAGCTGCACAGCGCCGATGGCCATAAGTTGTCCTGCCAGCCTCAATGGCATTCCCCGCAGGCGCAAAAACGGCAGAAACAGGCACGTGGCCAGCGCAATCCGGGTCAGCACTGAGAACCATGCATCTACCTGGCCGGCCAGATACACGCCAATCAAGCTAAAGGAAAATGCCCACAGCAACGTGGTGGCAAGCAAGTAGATCATACTGAAATGTTAGTCAGGTGATGTAAAAAATACGCTGAGGTTACCGTTGTGAAGAACACTTTGCCAGTGGCTTTAGTGTATACTTGCCACAAATCATTATGCCGGGTTATATCTTGCTATTTACCGATCTTCCCATTGATCAGCGATTGCTGCACAAACTTGAACAAAAAGGCTTTACTCAGACTACGGATATCCAGGCCCAGGCCCTACCCCATGGTCTGTTAGGTAAAGATCTCATTGCCTCCTCCAAAACCGGCTCCGGGAAAACCCTAGCCTACCTTGTCCCGGCCATTAACCGGGTATTACGTACAAAAGCACTGAGCAAAAAAGACCCTCGCGTGCTGATCCTAGCCCCCACCCGGGAACTGGCAAAACAGGTATTCCTGCAGCTTAAAGCGTTGTTGGAGGGCACCCCCAATAAATCGGTGCTGATTCTTGGCGGTGAGAACTTCAATGATCAGGTCAAAGCACTCAGACGTTACCCACAGTTTGTAGTGGGTACGGCCGGGCGTATTGCAGACCACCTGATGGATAAATCGCTGTTTCTGGATGGACTGGAAATGCTGATCCTGGACGAAGCCGATCGCATGCTTGATCTGGGTTTTGCCGCACAACTCAAGCAAATTGATGCCGCTGCCAGCCACCGTAAGCGCCAGAGTATGATGTTTTCCGCCACGCTGGATAATGCAGAGTTGCATTATCTTACCGCCACACTGCTAAAAGATCCCAAGCGCATCAGTATCGGCAGTGCCGGTGAAGAGCATGTGGACATTAGTCAGCGTTTTATTCTAGCGGATCACATTGAGCATAAAGAAGCACTCCTTAAACACCTCCTTGCCCAGCAGGATTATCAGCAGGTCATTCTGTTTACCGCCACCCGTGATGATACTGATCGTCTTGCCCGTCTGATGACTGACTGGGGGCTGAGCAGTGTTGCCCTCTCAGGAGAACTGAGCCAGTCGCAACGAAGCAATATCATGAATGCATTTGGCCGAGGCCAGCATCAGATTCTGGTGACAACCGACGTCGCTTCCAGAGGGCTCGATTTACTCAAGGTGTCGCTGGTCATCAACTTTGACCTGCCCAAGCAGGCAGAGGAATATGTGCATCGAATTGGCAGAACGGGACGAGCCGGTAATCAGGGACATGCCATTTCGCTGGTAGGACCGAAAGACTGGAACAGTTTTGTCGCCATTAAAGCGCTGCTCGAACAAGAAATCGAATTTACAAGCCTGGCCGGCCTGGAAGGTAAATTTAAAGGTTTTCGCAAGCAAACGGGTAAGCCACATCAATCCCGACACCAGCAAGATGATGCCAAAGCAACGGACAAACCCCTGAAGCCACGCAAAAAACGGGTCAACACCATGGCCGGTGAAGAGGTGGGCGATAAGGTGCTGGTGCGTAAAAAGCCCAGACCAAAGGCTTCTGAAGCGTCCCCTGACGTTGAAGAAGAATAAAAAGGGGCTCTTCACCACCTTGGTGTGTTAAAGGAAGTACATCGCAAAGCCGATCACAAATACCATCAGCAGTGAAACCCCCACTGCTCTGGCGTGCTTTTTCCACAGTTCGGCAGCGGTGTCGCCGAATAACAAAACCAATAGCGCCAGGCCGTAGTAGCGGATCCCGCGGGACAGTGCCGATGCCAGTAAAAACAGCATCAAGGGGTAACCTGTGGCGCCTGCCCCAAGCATGGCAAACTGGAAAGGAACGGGCGTGATCCCCACCATAAAGATAGCAACAAACCCTTCTTCCTCAAGACTGGCAACGTACCGTTCGAATGACTCAGCACCACCGAGCGTGTTAATCAACCACTGCCCCAGGCTATCAAAGAGACTAACACCAACCCAATAGCCAAACAGCGCCCCCACCAGACACCCCAGCAATGCGACTGAACTGACTAACCAGATACGTTGGCGCTCAATCATCATGTAAGGGATCAACACCAGTTCAAGCGGAATGGGGATCAGAGTCGCTTCCAGTGACGATAGAAAAAACAATAATACCAGCGCATAGGGACTCTGACGCAAGCGCTCCAGCCAATAATCAGCAGCGCCCTTTCCGGCCATTTTGGATACAGCTTTCAATCTCAATACTCTCTGTTGGTATTATTGCGGGCCGTTGCAGACCAGACGTAACAGCTCATCACCTGTGATCCCAGGCTGGCGAATCCCCTGCTCCACTTCTTTAATCAATTGATGAATGACCTGGTTTGCAGTGCAGACCAGTCCAAGGCTCAAGGCCTCTTCAACAACAGCGCCGTTTAGAAAAGCGACTTCGGTTTTTCGGTTTTGATGTAAATCCCACCACATAGAAGTGCGAACCTGCGGATCAATCTCCAGCATTTTATTGGCTATGCGCACGAAAAGCCAATCAGGTAATTTCAGAACCCTGGGGACCCAGTGACCTGGCAAAGCCGTTAACCGGGGCAAATGCAGGCCTTTGGCCTTGACCACCGCCAGGAGCTCTTCCATCAGCGTCGCCAACACTTTGCGGTAACACCTTTGACGCAGCATGGACTGCACCGGAATATCGGCCAGGGCATTCACCGCATTGCCCAGGTTGAGTTGCAGCTTGGACCACTGTAGCTCTGTCATGGCATCGCTGAATTCCACACTGAGTAGCTTACAATTGAGTTGCGCGCCCCACTGCGCCATCGAAGCACAGCGCGCATCTTTTTCCAGTACTAGGCTACCCTGAGAGCCACAATGCAGCGTCCCCTGAGAGGTCTGTGTGACATTAAATCCGACCACGCCCCTTAGCACTCTGTTGTTGGGAAACGCTTCACGCACCAAGGCGTCAGCTCCCAAACCATTCTGACAACACAGGATACAGGTAGCAGGCCTTATAAGCGGTGCCATATCCCGAATTGCCTGCTCTATACTGGTGCACTTCACGGTCAGCCACAGTACATCTGTCGGAGGAATTGCCTGTGCGTTCTGTGAGTCGAACCACTTGAGTGTAACTGGCCCCAGCGTGCCTCCCTGATAATGGCTCAGACGAATTTCCTGCTCAGTCTTTACTGATGCCTTTGCACGCCCCACCAAACAGACATTCAGTCCCTGAGATGCCATCACGGCACCCACATAGCGACCGATAAGGCCAGCGCCAAAAATAATATGCTGCATCTTATCACTCCTTTAATATGTGGCCCGTTCTGACAGCGATTAAGGCCGGGGCAGCCAATAAAAAGGCTCCTCTGTGAGGCACACATCGCTGATATGTTGTGACTGACATGCACACAGCAGACAGGGGTGCATATGTATTTGTAAGCTTACCTTGCCTGAGGCGGAACAGGCTATTAAAAAGCAGGATTTATATTCAGTCTCTGAGGTAGAATAGCCTGCTAATAATGACAACGGGAAACGTCTTTATGCATGTATTTTGTCACCGTACTTTGGTGCTTAGCAGTCTGCTGCTCATACTCATCACAGGATGTGCTGCTAACACGTCGCCGTCTACACAACCCGTCTCTATCACTATTTTGCATACCAATGATCATCACGGGCGGTTCTGGCGAAATGATGCCGGTGAGTACGGGCTGGCAGCCCGAAAAACCCTGATAGACGGGATTCGGGAGGAAGTAGAAGGCAAAGGTGGCGTTGTACTGTTGCTCTCTGGCGGTGATATCAATACCGGTGTGCCGGAATCAGATTTACAGCAGGCAGAGCCAGATTTTAAAGGCATGCGCTTGCTCGGCTACGATGCCATGGCACTGGGTAATCACGAATTCGACAACCCGCTCAGTGTATTAGACAGACAACACACCTGGGCGGGCTTTCCCCTGCTCTCTGCCAACATCTATGATCGCAATACCCAGCATCGGCGATATCAGCCCTACGCTGTGCTTAAACGCCAGGGATTAACGATTGTCGTGATTGGCCTGACAACCGAAGATACGGAAAAAGTCGGCAATCCCGAGTACATCAAAGAGCTGGAGTTTCGCGATGCAGCGGCTGAGGCCAAAGCACTGATTGCTGATGTCCGCCGTCGTTATGCCGTTGACATGGTGATCGCGGTAACTCACATGGGCCACTATGATAATGGCGAGTCCGGTATCAATGCGCCTGGCGATGTAACACTGGCCAGAGCCCAGGTCCCAGGCAGTCTGGATATGATTATCGGTGGCCATTCTCAGGAGCCGGTATGCATGCTCAGCGCCCATATCAATCAACAGGCATATTCACCGGGCCAGCCTTGCCAGCCTGACTACCAAAACGGTACCTGGATTATGCAGGCCCATGAGTGGGGAAAATATGTTGGCCGGGCAGATTTCATCCTGCGTAACGGCGAGCTTGAACTGCAAGAGTATCAGCTGATACCGGTCAATCTGAGGAATCAGCCGGCTGCCATGCCCCCTCTCAACGAAGATGCGCAAATGCTTGCGTTGCTGCAACCCTTTCAGCAAATGGGGGCGCAAAAGCTGAATGTCAAAATTGCTGAACTGAACGGCAGGCTGGAGGGCGATCGCAGTGAAGTCAGGTTCAGACAAACCAATCTCGGCAGGTTGATTGCCGCCGCACAAATGCACAAAACCCATTCCGATTTCGGCCTTATCAGTGGTGGTGGTGTCCGTGATTCTATTAATCCGGGTGATGTCACCTACAAAGACGTACTCCGCGTGCAACCCTTTGGTAATACCGTCGGCTATGTACAAATGTCCGGACAGGAAGTGCTGGACTACCTTTCTCAGGTGGCCACCAAGCCAACAGACTCGGGCGCGTATGCCCAGTTTTATAATTTGTCTTTCAGACTGGTAAAGGGTCGGCTTGAGGATGTGAAAATTGGCGGTTCTCCCCTTCAACCACAGAGTCAGTATCGCTTTTCTCTGGCAGCTTTTTATGCCTCAGGTGGTGACGGGTATCCCAGGTTGACCGACCACCCTGGATACGTAGACACCGGCTTTGTGGATGCAGAGGTGCTGCGGCTGTATATGCAGCAGAACAGCCCTATCGATGCCAGCGATTACGCCCCCTCCGGAGAGATCATCAACGCCGGATAAAAAATAAGGTAATTCTGATAAATCTGGACTAGCTTTAGCACAGGCCAAACTCAGCAAGGAGCTCGCTATGCCTGTCCAGTTTCGTAATCTCGTGTTTGAAGGCGGTGGTGTTAAAGGTATTGCCTATATCGGTGCCATGCAGACTCTGGAGCAACGTCAGCAACTAAAGAGCATTCGCCGGGTCGGAGGTACCAGTGCTGGCGCCATCAATGCGCTGATTTTTGCCCTGGGTTTTGATATCCCCCGCCAGTTACAGATCCTGCGCTCAACCGACTTTGCCGCCTTTATGGATGATTCTTTTGGTGTGATCCGTGATATTCGGCGTCTGGCTAAAGATTTTGGCTGGCACAAAGGCGATTATTTTTCCACCTGGCTGGCCTCACTGGTAAAAGAAAAACTTGGCAATGAAAAAGCCACATTTCGCGATCTCAAAAATTCCGGTCTCAGAGATCTGTACGTCACCGGTACCAATCTTTCCACCGGTTATGGAGAGGTGTTTTCCTTTGAACGCCACGCTGATATGCCGCTGGTGCAGGCGATTCGTATCAGCATGTCAATACCCCTGTTCTTTGCCGCGATGCGTCTGGGCCGTTTTGACGATGTTTATGTGGATGGTGGGGTTATGCGTAACTATCCGATAAAACTGTTTGACCGCGATAAGTACATCGATATTCAGGAACAACAGGCCATACGACAAACCGAGTATTACAACCAGGAGAATGCCCGCTTCCTGCTCAACCAGCCTGGCCGTAGCCCCTATGTCTATAATCGCCAGACCCTGGGTTTAAGGCTGGATACCGCCGAAGAAATTGCGCTGTATCGATACAATCAGGCGCCAAAGAGTAAACCCATAAAAAACTTTACCGACTATGCCAAAGCGCTGCTATCGGCCATGTTACTGGTGCAGGAAAATCAGCATTTGCATGGCGATGACTGGCAGCGCACCGTGTATATCAACACCCTTGATGTCAACACGACCGATTTCGATCTTTCTGAGGAAAAGAAAAATGCCCTGCTTGAGCAAGGCATTAAGGGCGCGGAGGCCTATTTTCAGTGGTTTGAAGACCCGGCAAATCAGCCGGTCAATCGGTTGTAGTTAAAGGACAACCCGTATTCAGGACTTTTTCAGATAGTCCGCCACTAATACTATACGAACCCCGTTAACCTTGCCTTCCACGTGTTTGGGGTTATCAGTGAGACTGATGCCGCGCACAGCTGTACCACGTTTGGCGGTAAAACCTGCGCCTTTTACATCCAGGTCTTTAATTAACGTCACATTGTCGCCCGTAGCCAGAGCCGCACCATTACTGTCCAGCGTTGGCTCACGATCAGAGTCATCACCCGCCTGCGCCCACACCAGCACATCAGGCTCAAGATACAGCATATCCAATAAATCCTGCGCCCATATTTCTGCTGACAGGCGCTTCAACATGCGCCAGGCTGCCACCTGCACAGCAGGAACCTGTGACCACATGGTGTCATTCAGACAACGCCAATGATTGGGCTCAAGCTCTACCTCGTTGGAAAACTGCTGACGGCATTCTGAGCACATCAGTACATGGTTATCCAGACCAGGCTGTTCAGCTGGCGGTACGGCTACCGGAGCCAGTCCGTCAGGGCTGTTACACAGCTCGCATTTATCCCCTGCTCGCTCACTCAGGGCCGGTTGTAAAGACATGCACTATTCCATGGGTCAGTAAAAGGTCGATTATAGCCTGAAACCAAAAGGAAAAACGGATGAAAAAGCAGCATTTGACCGGCTCAGATCACCCTATTCATTGCCACTTGGGTTACTATTGTTGGCGTAACCACAACAACCCCACTGAAGTTAAGGATTGAGTATGTGTGCATCATCGCAGAGCCCACAACTGCAGGTAGCGATCCGATTGCCGGATTGGATTCATGAGATTGCAGACTGGCAAGGTGTCTACCACAGTGATGAAGAAAAAATGGCGTTGGCGATTACATTGGCGGACGAAAACGTGAAACGCCAGACCGGTGGCCCGTTTGGCTCGGCCATTTTCGATATGGACAGTGGAAAGCTACTTGGGGTGGGCGTCAATCAGGTCGTAGCGCAAAATAACTCAACCCTGCACGGTGAAGTGACTGCCATTATGCTGAGCCAGAAGCGAATTGAGAATTTCACCCTCGGTGCACAAGGCGCCAGGCGAGAGCTGTTTACCTCCTGCGAGCCCTGTGCCATGTGCATGGGAGCAACTCTATGGAGTGGTGTGAAACGCCTGGTGTGCGCCGCTACCGGTGAAGATGCACGGGCCATTGGCTTTGACGAAGGGCCGGTATTTGAACAATCCTATGCGTATCTTAAAAAAGCGGGGCTGGACGTGGTGCGGGAGCTGATGCGCGAACAAGGCAGACAAGTGTTGCAGGATTACCGACTAAATGGCGGAGAGATCTATAACGGCTAGCTAACAGCATCCCCCGCCAGGACAAAAAAAGCTCACCGAAGTGAGCTTTTTCAGGTTTATTGACAGGTTAGCTTCTGCGGCGCTGCGCAAACAATCCAGCCAGTCCCAGACCAAAGGTCATCCACATCGCTGGCTCAGGAATATCTGCCGCGGTAAAGGTTACATTTGGCGTAACATTACTGTAGACACCATAGGTGTCACTGTATTGCTGAAGTCCCAGCTGATAAGACGCCATGTCCAGACGCTGAACTTCCAGCGTATTGATATCCGCACCAAATTCTGACACCCAGTCACCAAAGATAAAATCGAATTCGTTATTGCTGCCGATCTGGGCTTGTGCCAGAGATTCATCTTCGCTTTGTTCAGAGTTGGTTAACTGCCCGGCCATATTCCAATTAGTACCGCCGTTATTGTTAAGCACGGAAATGGTGTAGATAAAACGCTCAGAAACGTCCACTGAAGGCAGCATGATATCCACAAAAGTTCTTACCGGACCACCCTCGCCGCCAGCCAGGAAATGTGTCGATGTCTGGCTGAAGATCAAATCACCTAATGCCGGAAACCCTTGTGAGAGATCCACATTGTAAAACTCAACCTGAATATCGGCATCGTAATCACTGCCATAGTTAGAGGTATCCCAGGTCATGCCTGTCAGGGTTGCGGCACCACCCGCCAGTGAAATATCATCGCCCATGGTAGTGGATGTACCCGCACAGGTTGGGCAATATCCACCCACGACATTTTCCGGCGCCTGATAAACCACGGTAGCACTGGCCATGCCCGCCGCAGTCAATGCGGATACAGCAACCGCAGTCTTGATCACATTCTTAAGCATTGTTATCCCTCTTGTTTAAAAAGATATATCAGCGTGACGTCATGCTGTTAGAGTCCGCACTGTTGCCACAATAATGTATGTAAGCACTTTCAATGCCAAAATATATTATCTATATTTATCAATATGTTAACCGTCATATCGGGAAATGCGATGTAAATTTTTAGAACAATAGGTTTTTACGATATGTTAAGCAGAAAGTCGAACCCCAAGAAAAAAGCCCGGACTAGTGCCGGGCAAACAGGGTTAGACAAAAGAAAGCAGGCGTGATGGTTAAAATTAGCCTTCCTTTAGGCTGCTTCACTGCCCTGTTCAGGTGCCGATGACCGCATCAGGTAGTCAAACGCTCCTAATGCCGCTGTTGCACCGCTCCCCATGGCGATAATGATCTGCTTGAAGGGCACCTCGGTGGCATCACCTGCAGCAAATACCCCTTTAATATTGGTCTCGCCATTGGGTTTGGTGATAATCTCGCCACGGGAGGTCATCGCCACGCCACTGTCTTTGAGCCATTCGGTATTGGGTACCAGACCAATCTGTACAAAGATCCCGGCCAGTTCCACCTGTTTGGATTCACCACTTTTACGGTCTGTGTAAGTGAGACCAGTAACCTTTTTGCCATCGCCATTAACTTCAGTGGTCTGGGCATCGGTAATAATCTCGATATTAGGCATTGAACGGGCCTTGCGTTGCAGTACGTCATCTGCTCGCAGTTTGCTGTCAAATTCCAACACAGTAACCTGTTCGACAATATTAGCCAGATCAATAGCCGCTTCGATACCCGAATTGCCGCCACCTATTACCGCCACCTTTTTTCCTTTGTACAAAGGCCCGTCACAGTGCGGGCAATAGGCCACACCGGCACCGCGGTATTCACGTTCACCGGGCACATTCATTTCGCGCCAGCGGGCACCGGTGGCCAGCACGATACTTTTTGATTTCAGTACCGCACCGTTTTCCAGCGTAATCTCAAGCATATTGCCTTCGCGCAGGCTGGTAACCCGCTGGTTATTCATAATATCCACGTCGTAATCACGCACATGCTCTTCGAGACTGGCCACCAGTTTTGGACCTTCTGTGGCTTTTACCGAGATAAAGTTTTCAATCCCAACAGTGTCAGCTACCTGGCCGCCGAAACGGTCAGTTACCAGGCCGGTGCGGATACCTTTTCGGGCCGAGTATATGGCCGAGGACGCCCCTGCCGGACCGGCGCCTATCACCAGCATATCGAAAGCCGCTTTACTGGAAAGTGCAGCAGCCTGTTTTTCAGCCGCGCCGTCATCCACTTTATTCAGGATCTTCTCCAGGGTGATGGCACCTTGTGAGAACGGTTGGCCATTGAGGAAAACCGAAGGAACAGCCATAACATCCCGCTCATTCACTTCATCCTGAAATAACGAGCCATCGATCATCACGTTGGTGATATTGGGATTCACTGCCGCCATCACATTCAGCGCCTGCACCACGCCCGGGCAGGTCTGGCAACTGAGTGACACATAGGTTTCAAAACGGTATTCACCGGGCAGATTTTTGATCTGCTCAAGGATTTCGGCTTCCTGCTTAATCGGATGACCGCCAGTGTGCAACAGCGCCAGTACCAGTGAGGTAAATTCGTGGCCCATGGGCAAGCCGGAGAAAATAATATTACTGCCCGTGTCGGGGCTGCTTACCTTCATACTGGGAATACGCAGCTCACTATCATTGCTTTGCTTAACACTGACCAGTTCAGAGAGCTCACTGATATCAGTCGCCAGGCTCAGTAGTTCCTGAGACTTTTTACTCTGGTCTGCGGCAACCGTCAGTTCAACGGGCCGTTTCAGATTGGCCAGATAAGTTTTTAAATCGCTTTTTACTTTGTTGTCTAACATGGTGACCTCAGACGAAATGTATTTTTTACAGGCAACACAAAACCAGGGCCGGGCGTACCGGCCTTGATTTTACCTGCGCTTATTGTGGATCTGCTGACAAGCGTCTGACCAAAGTCTGGTCGCAGATCCAATCAGAGTCTTGCGGGTTTAGATCTTGCCGACCAGGTCCAGTGATGGAGACAGGGTTTCTTCACCTGGCTGCCATTTAGCAGGACAGACTTCCCCGTCGTGGCTGGCAACATACTGAGCAGCCTGTACTTTGCGGAATAGCTCGGCAGCGCTGCGACCAATACCCAAATCGTGGATTTCCGCCACTTTGATTTCCCCTTCCGGGTTGATCACAAAGGTGCCACGCAAGGCCAGACCGTCTTCTTCGATCATGACACCAAAATTACGTGAAATACGACCTGTGGGGTCACCGATCATCGGGAATTTGATTTTGCCAATGGTTTCAGACGTATCGTGCCACGCCTTGTGTGTGAAATGCGTGTCAGTGGACACAGAATACACTTCCACACCCATGTCTTTGAGTCTGTCGTAGTAATCGGCCAGATCGCCCAGCTCAGTTGGACAAACGAAGGTAAAGTCAGCTGGGTAAAACATCACTACAGCCCATTTGCCTAACACGTCCTTTTCAGACAGCTCAACAAATTCACCATTGTGGTAAGCCGTCGCATTGAAGGGTTGGATCTTGGTGTTGATTAACGATTGTGTCATGAAGTGTTTCTCCTTGATTAAAAGTGGTTTGCCTTTAAGACGAGGAGAAGTTTAGACAATTGAGGTAAATCTTTATAATTGATTGGTCTGATTGTTGTGATTTGAAAATACGATTAGATGTCGGCTAACTCTGATAAAAAAGCAAGAATAACCACAGAGGCACGAAGGACACAGAGAATCACTATTTAAGTAGTCATTTGTCAGCTATCAGGTGTCAGGTGTCAGTTTCCGCAGGCTGAAAGCTACTAGCTTAGATTTTCTTTTGCCCCTGCGATCTCAGCACAGCTTCGAGATGTCAGGCTTTCATTCGTTTATTCTTGATGAGGCACAAAGACAATGGAATGACAGACCGTCATGCCCGAATGCCGTTATCGCGCATCCAGCGACCTTTGTGAAAGGCGAAAATAACCACAGAGGCACACAGAACACAGAGAATCACCATTTACGTAGTCGGTTGTCAGCTATCAGGTGTCAGGTTCTGAAGGCTGAAAACGGCTAACTGAAAACTTTTCTGGCTCAGCGTCCTCTGCGACTGCGCGGTGAAATATTTCTTTTCGCGCTTTTCATGAGGTTGGTGGTAAAGCATCAGGCCGAGGCGCTGGGCCTGGCGCTGACCGCCTGATGCCAGCGCTTTAGATGGGTTTGTTCTTCGTCAATACGAATTTTCACGACCCGGGCAAAATCAATGGCACACAGGGCGGTAATATCGGCAATAGAAAAACGCTCTCCGGCAATAAACTCACTATCTGCCAGACGCTTATCCAGTATTTTCAAAAAAGCCAAAGCATTCTTGCCGGCCTCTTCGCCAAATTCCGGCACTGGTTTCATTCGGTCTTTAAAATAGCCGCTGGTATGCTGGAAACATAACCCCACCTGCATGAACAGACCAAATTCTACCTGGCGTTGCCACATCTCGGTACGGGCCTGCTCCAGTGTTGAGGTCCCCATTAATGGTGGCTCAGGTTGGAGCAACTCAAAATAGCGGCAAATGGCCACAGATTCACTGATACATTCACCATCATCCAGTTCCAGAATCGGCACTTTTGCCATAGGGTTTCTCGCCCGCATTTGAGGTGACAGGTTTTCCCCTGCCCCGAGATCCACCTGCACATAGTCCATCGGGATCTGCTTTTCCGCCAAAAAGATCCTGACCCGACGCGGTCCGGGTGCGCTTTTCGTATCATAGATTTTCATGAGGAGGCCTTATCCTGTTCGGGTTGAGTGCGTTGCAATACTTCTGCAAGAGTATGAGGCTGATCCGTTCCCAACCGAATCCTGGTACCATCCACAAGATGCAGCTCGACTGCAGACAAGCCCGAAACATTGTATAACCAGCCTGAGGGCGTAAGACGAATGCCCCAACCATACCACCAACGGTTAGTCACAGCTGATGCGCTGTGCAACTGGCTCAATGATAACGATTTTTTCCAGAATCCCGGACCAAAGAACCAACGTAGTTGCATGTCATCCACCTCGATGGTCATAGACCAGAATAACCAGGCCACCAACAAAAGAGGAGTCACCACCATCACCACGACCGCCAAACCGAACTCCCGAAATACCACTGCCAGGATCAGAGTCAGTGGCAAAACAATACTCAGAATAGTTTTAGCTGGTTGTCGGTGTTGATATTGCATAAGCCCGTCTCATCGTGATTGTCTTATCCACTATAAGCATTTCTGCCTAAAAACCAATCACCAACGACGTATTTTGTGGCCTACAAAAGCGTAAAACAAAATATATGCATAACAAGGCAATAGCATCAGATAGGCAAACATAGGTAAGTTTTTTGTGCACTAATAGCGAAAATATGCTGAGGGCCTAAAGCATTGCAATTGCTCAGGGTTGGGCCTAGCATGGGGAAACTATCGATAAATTAGAAACATCCATGTATCGGCCAAAAACAACCCTTGAGCAATGGCGCATACTGCAGGCAGTAGTGGATTATGGCGGTTATGCTCATGCAGCCAGCCAGCTGAACAAGAGCCAATCGTCCTTAAACCATGCAGTGGCCAAACTACAGAACCAGTTGGGCGTTCAGCTGCTCGAGGTGAGAGGCCGCAAAGCCTACCTTACCGAAGCCGGTGAGGTGATGCTGCGACGCTCCAGGCACCTGACCCAAAATGTGCAGGATCTGGAAGTTTTGGCAGAGAGCATTAATCAGGACTGGGAGCCAGAAATTACCCTTGCCGTTGATTTAGCCTATCCCAAAGAACAATTATATCCGGTACTCAAAGAGTTCTACCCAGACAGTCGCGGAAGTCGTCTGAAAATACTGGATACGGTGCTCACCGGTACCGAAGAAGCCATTACGCAGGGGTGGGCCGATATTGTGCTGACGGGCCAGGTACCTAAAGGCTATCTGGGTGAACCCATTGCAGAAACCCAGTTTATCGTCGTGTGTCACCCACAACACCCATTGGCAGCAATGCCCTCTCCCATCGATCCCAATGAGTTAATGCATCATCTGCAACTGGTGATAAAAGACACCTCACAGTCACCCGATGAGAAACAGGGTTGGCTGAAATCAGAGCTACGGTGGACCGTCAGTCAGTTCGCTACTGCCATTGATTTGATGGGCCAGGGCCTCGGTTTCTGTTGGTTACCCGAACATGTGGTGTGCCAGGAACTAGGCAAGGGATCACTGGTAAAACTTGACGTTAAAGGCAGCAGTTTCAGAAAGCTGGTAATGTGGATGGTTCATCCCCGCCCCGATACGCTTGGGCCTGGAAGCCAGCTGCTGAGTGACTGTATACTCACCCATCGGCAGATACAACATACTCATCAAACGACAGAGGAACCACCATGCACATGACACGGGAAGAACTTGAAAACCTGATGGCCGATAGCGCCCATAATGCCATTGTGGCGACCCGGGAAGAGTTTGGTATTGAACTGGACAACAGTGTTGAGAGTATCGCCATGGTGGATGAGGTCATCCTTAAGTGGCTGCAGAGGTACAAGGATCAAAGTCTGGAAAACAATGCCGTATTTACCCTGTGCAACCTTTACGGCGCCTATGTCGGTGAGATTTTCAGAAAACGGGTGGGCGGCCACTGGCACTATGACCAGAGTAATCCGGATACACCCTATGTAGTGCTTGAATACGCGGGCCACACCTATGCATTTGCGGGTATTTGCTACCAGCGCCTGGTGAATGACAGCCAGATCAGCGTTAAAAATTACTTTGAGCAGGCGTTAGAGAACAATGCCCAATAGATGTGAATAAACGCCTCATAAGCTTGCCCTGGCAGCTGCTAACGACGGGTTACTACTCGCGGTGAAGGTTTTCGGACTACACTCAACAGACAGGGCAATCATGACATGCAGCAATGAGTGGTTTTGTCACAACCTTTTGTCGTTTCAGCGGGCTGCGCAGGCGCATAGCCTGTGCTGGCCTATGCGTTCTGAGCACACTCTGTTTGGCGGCAGACAACGTCCGCTACGTCGATGTCAATCACATCCTGGGTACCCGCAATAACAGTTACTTTCCTGAACTTTTGAACCTGGCCCTGAGCAAAACGCAGCAGGAATATGGGTCTTATAAACTTGAAGCGGTCACGGCTCCCATTACCCAGAACAGACAGTTCAAAGAAATCGACAAAGGCACGGTAGATGTATTCTGGACCATGACCACCACGGCCAGAGAACAACAAGCCATAGCCGTACCGGTGCCACTGATGAAAGGCCTCTATGGTATGCGCCTGCTGGCCATAAATCGACATGACCAGAGCGTGTTTGACACCATCAAGGACCTCCCGGATTTTAACGGGTATATCGCATTACAAGGTGCAGACTGGCCTGATGTCACTATATTGCAGGCTGCGGGCCTGAAAGTCAGTACCGAGGTTGAGGAGAGATACCGCTACACTTTTTTACATCTCAACCAGGGGTTCTATTATCCTCGCGGATTGACAGAAATCTTCGCGGAGATGGAGCGCCATCCCCATGCAGACTTAAGCGTCGAGCGCAAACATTTGTTTGTGTATCCGGCGGCCATATATTTTTTCGTCAGTCATGCACGACCCAATTTGGCAGAGCGCCTCACCACTGGTTTGAACAAGGCCATTGCCGATGGCAGTTTTGACCGTGTTTTCTTTGATTTTGAGGGCCACCAAAGTTGGATTTCACAGGCCAGATTGTCACAACGCACGGTGCACTGGATGGATAACCCGCTGATCAGCGACATCCCGCAAAAAACGCGGATTCGTGCGCTGCAACAACAACTGCTCGATAGTGCTAACAGAGTGGATAACAGACCCTGAGCGACGGTTACTGCAATTGATCGATTATGCCGGGGAAATCAAAGCCTTTGTTTATTCTTTCGCAGACGAAAAAGGTTATTCAAGACTCGGAAACAGGAATCGCAGATTCCGATTAGCCAGAAATCACCTCAAACTAAATAACGGGAGGACGATACCAGTCGCGTAGCATTAACCTGAGCGTTTGACTGCGATACCAGTACAGCACAAACAGCAGGTCTAATAACAAGGTCAGCGCAATCAGCCAGGAAAACTGCCAGTGGCCATGGTGCGCCATTAAGACATGAAAGGCAGCATCAACAACCAGACTGAGTATCACCAGCACACGAACGGCACTGAAGAGTCTTCGTGCCCGCGTATCAAACAGCTTATGACGCCAGAACACCATGCCTATGATGATCAGTGCCGGCAGGCCCAGCAACAAACTAAAATAGAAATAGCCTTTATCAGGGTAAAACAATGACAAAATGAGGCTGGGATCCTGGCGATAAGACAGTGACGCAATGAACACCAGATAGCCGCGCATCAGAAACAGCAAGCTCAGATACAACAGCCGATTGGGTTGGATCCTGCCCTGAGCGTCGTAATATTTAAGTGGCAGTATGGCCCGGTGTTTAGACATCGGCGCTGACAACCTTCATATGTAGCGCCGCCGCTCTGCCATATACCCTAACAGCAAAAAAACACTGACAATGCTAATACCCTGATAGACCGAGGGAATCATCAGAATCAGTTGCCTGAAAAACGGTGTCACAAACAAAATAAACGCCCCGTAACCGAAGGCACACACCAGCACGAATACCAGGGTGCGTACCACAAAAGGATACGGCACCAGCATACGCTTGATATGCTTATTCACCACATCGCCATACACCACCAATAACGTAGCCACAAAGGTCATCGCTACCTCGCTGTAGTATGGCTGTAACCACTGCGTCAGCTTATACAGGACATCATGCATGTTACCCGTGCATCCTCTTACGTAGAATCAATATCGATTGGGCGACTTTCGCACCTGACACCCTGCTCGCCCGCATCGCACCTGACACCCTGCTCGCCCGCATCGCATCAGACGCCATGCTGAGCGAACAGGGACAACATTTGTTCTTCGCTCATTACCTCAACTCCCAGCTCTGTGGCCTTGGTGAGTTTTGAGCCGGCTTTTTCGCCTGCGACCAGGTAGTCGGTACTTACAGAAACACTGCCTGTCACTTTTGCGCCAAGTTGTTGAAGTTTTGCTTTTGCTTCACTGCGGCCCATGGCCGAGAGTGTGCCGGTCAGCACAAAGGTTTTCTCTTTTAAAGGCTGCTCCGCTTCATCGGGCACCTCAATGGCAGGCCAGTACACCCCTTCTGCCAGCAGTTCTTCGACCACTTGGGCGTTATGAGCTTCGGCAAAGAAATTGACGATATGCCGGGCCACCACTTCACCCACATCATTGACTTGCTGCAACTGCTCCAGATCCGCCTGTTGTATCGACTCAAGGGTACCAAAATGCAGCGCCAGATTGCTCGCAGTGGCCTCGCCCACTTCGCGAATACCGAGCGCATACAGAAACCTCGGCAAGGTGGTCTGCTTGGCCTTTTCCAGCGCCTTAAGCAAATTGGCCGCTGACTTTTCTCCCATGCGTTCCATGCCAATCAGCTGGGCCATGTCCAGACGAAACAACTGTGCAGGTGTATGCACTTTATCCTGCTCTACCAGTTGCTCGATCAGTTTGTCTCCCAAGCCATCAATATCGAATGCCTTGCGTGAGGCAAAATGTTTCAGCGCTTCTTTTCGCTGGGCTGCACAGACCAGCCCCCCGGTACAACGGGCGACCGCTTCAGCCTCCAGCTTTTCGATTCTGGAATCACAGATAGGACAACGCTCTGGAAAAACGATATCGCGCACGTTCTCGGGACGCTTGGCCGCAATCACCGAGACCACCTGAGGGATCACATCCCCCGCCCGGCGGATGATGACCTTATCACCGATTTTTATACCCAGACGCTGAATTTCGTCCTGGTTATGTAAGGTTGCATTGGACACCACCACGCCCCCCACCGTGACAGGCTTTAAGCGCGCAACGGGGGTAATAGCGCCGGTACGTCCCACCTGAAATTCCACATCCAGCAGTTCGGTCATTTGCTCCTGCGCCGGGAACTTCCAGGCAATGGCCCAGCGCGGTGCGCGAGCCACAAAGCCGAGGCGTTGCTGCAAGTCAATGCTGTCAATTTTTAGTACCAGACCGTCGATTTCATAGTCCAGGCTATCGCGCCGGGCCAGAATTTTGTCATAAAAGGCTTCGCAGCCGGCACGATCCTCAGCAAGGCCGGTTTCAGGGCATAATGGCAGTCCCCAGTCCCTGAGTTGTTGCAGACGTTGATAGTGACTGTTGGCGAGTGGGCCTTGTTCTCCTTCTACCAGCCCCATCGCGTAAACATAAATCCTCAGAGGCCGTTTAGCGGTAATGCGCGAGTCCAGCTGGCGCAGGCTGCCCGCCGCGGCATTTCTGGGGTTGGCAAACACCTTGGCCCCTCTTTTTCGCTGGTTGTCATTGAGCGCTTCAAAGCCGGCTTTGGTCATAAACACCTCGCCTCGCACTTCCAGACGTTGCGGAAAGTCTTTACCTCGCAGGCTAAGTGGCAAATTAGCAATGGTTTTCACATTGGCGGTAATGTTTTCACCGGTACGGCCATCGCCCCGGGTTGCCCCCCTGACCAGCTTGCCATCTTCATACAATAAACTGACTGCCAGGCCATCCAGCTTAGGCTCACAACACCAGGTCAGCTGGCTCTGGTCTTTGAGCCTATCATTCACGCGCTTTTCAAACGCCGCAAAAGACGCTGCATCGAACGCATTATCCAGCGACAACATGGGTAATTCATGTTCCACTTCACCAAAGGCACTGACCGGGGCGGCGCCAACCTTCTGTGTCGGCGAATCGGCGCTGATCAGCTGCGGGTGTTCAGTCTCCAGCGCTTTTAAACGCTCCATCAGCCGATCATACTCGGCATCCGGTACCGTGGGATTATCCAGTACGTAGTACTGGTAGTTGTATTCGTTTAACTGCGCCCTTAACTGGGCCAACTCTTGTTCAATCTGCATCGTGGTCAGGCTTTGGTCACTTAAAATCGATGTTGTTTGGTCATGCTAGCCCCGCTGATCAGTAGGATGAGCATGCTTGGCATAAAAGATAGGGCTTAGCAGTCGAAGGGCCAGGCATAACGCGGGCCTAATTGGCCCGCTTTATCATACGCTGTCGTTCAAATTCGCGGATCTTCTCCACATACTGTTGCAGGCTCTGTTTGGTCAGTGCGCTGCGCCGTCCGTCCAGTACCTGTGCGCCGAATTCATCGGCCAGCTTACGTGCGGCATTGTGCATCATGTTGAAGACCTGATGCGGATCCCCCTCAATGGGCAAAATCATAAACAATGACACGCCCTGAGTAGTAAAAGTTTCCATGTTGTCGATGTCAAACACACCGGGCTTGAACATATTGGCCAGACTGAATAACACCGGTCCTTTGCCATTGCTGTTCACATGCCGGTGGAAGATATCCTGATCGCCGAACTTGAACCCCAAAGTTAATAATGACGGCAACAGCGCTGAACCCGGAATCGGCTTGCCATCGGGTGCTTTTACGTTGAGTACCAGCACTTCCTGCGAAGGTGGTTTGCTTGGGGCCGCTTGCTCACTGCGCGGTGCCGTCTGCTGCTGCGACTCTGGCTGAGGTTCTGGCTCATCAAAGTCGATGCGCATCTGATCTTCTGCCAGTCGGGCACCGCTAAGACGCGGCTCCTTGCGTTTAGGCTCGGCTTTGGTGATATCTGGCTTTTTACGTTTCACCAGTTTTCGTGCCTGTTCTGCAAAAATGCCGCCAGCACCGGACACCTGCGGTTCGCTTTTTGTTGAGGCGTCAGAGGCTGGCTCTTGGGTTTCTATGTGCGGCTTTTCTGACGCTGCCTCAGTCGGATTTTTAACGGCATCACGGGCGCTGGCAGTGAATGCCTCGCTGGTATCAGCCTCACGGGGCGTGTCAGATATCGCGGTGTCAGTGCTGCCAATCACCGGCTCTTTGCGCCCGGCAGGTGAACCGGCAGAGGTCTGATAGTGTTCTGTTCTGAGTAAGAATGATGGTGGTTCAGGCACATCGGCGCTATCGCTATCACTGCGCTCGTCATTGACTGAGGAGGCCTTAAAGCTACTTGTCGTCGCCCGTGACGGATTAAATTCTTCAGGCTCTGATGCCTGAGCACTGAATTCTGCGCTTGCGGTGGAGGCATCCATAGCGGCAACCGTATCGGCGCTGTCATCGGTCTGTTCAGATCTGCTGCTGACCACCCTGACGGGCCCGACTCCGAGATCGTCAAAATCTTCATCAGGCGCTTTGTCACCCAGTTCAAAGTCCGCATCGTGGCGTGAATCACGATAATGCAAATGGGCCGTTTGCGGTTTTTCGCGTTCGCTGCTGCGCTTTTTGCGCACCGTCCACAGACCATGGGCAAGGATTGCGACGATGGCCACGGCTCCGA
Organism: Lacimicrobium sp. SS2-24; assembly: GCF_002201535.1. Classification (GTDB taxonomy): domain Bacteria; phylum Pseudomonadota; class Gammaproteobacteria; order Enterobacterales; family Alteromonadaceae; genus Lacimicrobium. Next base: position 494,869 of record NZ_NIWW01000001.1, read on the forward strand.
ATATAAGAAAGGTCAGGCGTAATTCTTCCATTTTATAATTTTAATTCAGCTTATAGTTCAGCAAGGGCAATTGCCTCATCCACATCGACCGCTACCATCCGAGACACTCCGGGCTCGGCCATGGTAACGCCGGTAAGATGCTTAGCCATTTCCATTGCGATTTTGTTATGGGTGATATAAATAAATTGTACCGTATTGGACATCTCGGAAACCAGATTACAAAAGCGTCCTACATTGGCATCGTCCAACGGTGCGTCCACCTCATCCAGCAAACAAAAGGGTGCCGGGTTGAGCCTGAAAATCGCGAACACCAATGATAAAGCGGTCAGGGCTTTTTCTCCACCACTTAACAGGTGAATGGTGCTGTTTTTCTTGCCTGGCGGCCTCGCCATAATGGTCACACCGGTTTCCAGCAAGTCATCGTCGGTCAGCTCCAGATAGGCAGAGCCGCCACCAAAGACTTTCGGAAATAATGTTTTAAGATCGTCATTGACCCGCTCAAAGGTATCACGAAAACGGCTTCGGGTTTCTCTGTCTATCTTGCGAATGGCATTATCTAACGTCTCCAGCGCTTCTGTCAGATCCTGATATTGATCATCCAGGTGCTGTTTACGTTCGGCCTGCACTTCATATTCTTCCACCGCCGCAAGATTCACCGCACCAAGGCGTGATACCGCTGCGCTGATTTTATCCAGCTCCTGTTGCCAATGATTTTCCTCAGCGTTTTCGTCAATATTCTCGAGTATGACTTTAACACTTTGCCGCATCTCATCGAGTTGTTCGATAAAGCTGCTGGCACGTACCCGACACCCCTCGCATTCCAGCTGCAGACTCTGCTGTGCTTCGCGTAACTGATTGATTTGCTCCTGCAACTGATGCTGACCCGATTGTGCCTTATGCAGGTAGTCTTCCACTTCACCGAGTTGCTCAGACAGCTCGGCTTGCTGATTTTCCAGAACCAGGCGCTGCTCCAGCAGGATCTGCAATTGCTCAGACTGCGCTTCGGCGGGCTGTTGCCAGGCTTCTTTTTCTTCTGTCAGGCGCGCCCTGTCCTGTTGTTTATCGTGCAGACGTTGGCGGTGTCGCTCCATAGCCTGCTGTGCATTGTCTTTTTGATTATTCAACCCCTGTACCCTCAGCGCCATATCATGCTGCTGTGTCCGCAACTGCTCTGCCTGCGCCCGCAACTCACTGAGTTGTCGCTGTTGTTCATCCGCACTGGCCTGCACCTGTTGATGGTCACTTTGCAGGTTTTCCAGTTGCATCTCTAACTCTTGCTGCTCAGCCACCATCAATTCCAGATCCATGGCATCCTGCTCAAGCTGCTCCTGTTGCCCATGAACCTGTTCACGCAAGCGCTGATATTGCTGTTCCCGAACCTTGCTATCCCGTTCAATTGCGTCCCGCTGCTGTTCAAGCTGCATCAGTTCGCGTTCTGCCTGCCTGAGCTGTTGTTGCTGCGCTTCGCTGTCAGCTGCGCTTTGTTGCAATACATCTCTGGCCTGGGCTAACTGACTTTCCAATTCCTGTTGTTGCTGGCGCTGTTCATGCAGCTTTTGTTGCAAAGCCGTAATGTCGGCGGCCCGGTCCAGCATGCCGGCGCGGTTATGAGCACCGCCCTGAATCTGCCAGTCACGGCCGAACCACAAGCCTTCACGATTGATGACACTGTGACCCGGCGCCAGTGTCGCGCGCTGCTCAGCCATTTCTGCAGGCTCTTCCACCACTTTAATACAACACAAAAACGACGGAACCTGATCAGATACCACTTTTTGCGCCAGGGTTCCTGGTGGTTTCTCACTCGTCATATACTCTTTCAGCAGCCATTGGCTGCCCGGTAATGTTGGGGGGGCAATCCCCTCTAAAACCGGTGTGCTTAACCAGCTTTGCAGCGCCGACTCGAGCGCCGTTTCCCAACCAGGCTGAGCTTTGAGGCTCTGCCATGCCGCTAAGGGTGGCTGTGATTGCGAGGCAAGCCAGTCCTTTAGCGTATTGTCATGATCCTGAGAGGACTGTTGCAAGGTTTCTAAGGAGGCCAGTTTGCCCTGCCCTTGCTGAAGTTCGCCATTGAGTTGCAGTAGCGCATCCTGTTTTTGCTGCACCTGCTGCTGATGGTCCTGATGCTGGCGACGTGTCTCTTCACAGCGCGACCTTAAGTCCTCAACCCGATGTTGTTGCTGGCTTAAGCGCTGGCTGAGCTGCTCGGTTTCATCCTCTATGTCGGGATGATCACATTGCTGCAATTCATCCTGCAGTTCACGTACACGTTGCTCGGCACGGGCAATCATCGCCTGCTGCCCTTCAATACGGGTTTGCTGGCTTTGGCATTGCTGGCGCACCTGATAATACTGTTGTTCCTGTTCGCGCCACACAGATTGCTGCCCGGCAAAACGCTGTTCTGTCTCAGACAGCTGTGCCATTGCCTGCTCACTCTGCTCTGCCAGTAGCGCCAGTTCCGGCTCTTCAGTGCTTAGTTGCGCATCCAGATCGTCTAAGGCCTGCTGTTCCTGCGCCAGCTGGCTGTCACTTTCGCTGATATCCTGTTGCAAGCGCGCCAGCTGTTCGTCAATTTGCTGCTTGCGCTGTCGGGCATGAATTTGGGTTTGCTCAAGCCGGGTAATGTCATTACCCACCTGAAATACCTGATTCTGTACATCACCAAGACGTTGTTTAAGATCCTGCTGGCGCTCCTGATACTCAAGCATCCCTTTCTCATCACCACGCTGGCGGGCAATCAGACTCTCAATTTTACTTTCCTGTTCACGAATCTGTTGCTCGAGCTGACTAATGTGCTGGCTCTGCTTTAACCAGCGCAGTGCGGCCAGTTCGGCTTTTAAGCGGCGTTCACTGGCTTTGAGTTCTTTATAGCGGCGCGCGGCTGCCGCCTGGCGTTGCAATTTATCCAGTTGCTTAGCCAGTTCATCGCGCACATCTTCGAGACGCTCCAGATTGTCGCGGCTGTGACGGATACGGTTCTCTGTTTCCCGGCGGCGTTCTTTATATTTTGATATGCCTGCCGCTTCTTCGATAAAAACCCGCAGTTCCTGAGGTTTAGACTCGATCAGGCGGGATATCATGCCCTGTTCGATAATGGCATAGCTACGCGGGCCCAATCCTGTGCCCAAAAAGAGATCGGTGACATCGCGGCGGCGGCACTTGCTGCCATTGAGAAAATAATGGGACTGGGCTTCTCGGGTGACCAGTCGTTTGACCGACAGCTCATTGTAATTGGCATATTCGCCCTGAATACGCCCACTGGCGTTATCAAACACCAGTTCTACGCTACATTGAGAGACAGGCTTACGTGCCGATGAACCATTAAATATGACATCGGTCATGGCATCGCCACGCAGGTTCTTGGCCGAACTCTCTCCTAACACCCAGCGCACGGCATCAATGACATTAGACTTGCCACAGCCATTTGGGCCGACGATTGCCGTCATGTCATCGGGAAAAGGAATACTGGTGGGGTCGACAAAAGACTTAAACCCTGCCAGTTTGATCTTTTTAAGCCGCATGTGTCCTTATTATTGTTATCAGGAAGCCGGGTCCAGCGACTGAATGTATCAAAAGTCATCAGGTGTAACAATTGAGTTATGAACCTGCCATCAATTTACATTAAGCTACCCAAGATTAACGTGAATTATTTTCAGCCGGATGATCCTGTAAACTGTTTTTGCCCCTTGCAACTGGCATTTTCAGCCCAAACACCTTAGAACAAGGTGTCTGACTTTTAACAAGGGCGCATGTTGTTTTAAATGTCACTAAACAGTGTCCAGCTATTTTAATCTTATTAAGGAGCCTTATGTCAGCAACACAACCCAAAAGTGGCGTCGGATATTTTATGCAGGGTTTTGATCTGATCCGGGTCAAAGGTCTCAGACGCTTTGTTTTTGTTCCCCTGCTGGTCAATCTGATCCTGTTTTCAGTGGCGTTTTATTTTTTGCTTCAGCAAATCGACGTGGCCATCGTATGGCTGATGGACAGCATTCCAAACTGGCTCAGTTGGCTCAAAGACTGGCTGGCTGTCATCATATGGCCGCTGGCCGTCATCATTGTTCTGGTGACGTTTTCCTTTTTATTTAACAGCGTGGCCAACTGGATAGCGGCACCCTTTAACGGTCTACTGGCTGAAAAAGTGGAACAGCATCTTACCGGACAAAGCCTTGGCGACAGCGGGGTCATGGCGCTGCTTAAAGATATTCCGCGCACACTGGGCCGGGAGTGGACCAAACTGGTGTATTACATTCCCCGCGCACTGGGCTTTCTGATTATCTTTTTCCTGCTGCCGGTATTCGGTCAGGTGATCTGGTTTTGTTTCACTGCATGGATGATGGCGATTCAGTATGCCGACTACCCCTTTGATAACCATAAAGTCAGCTTTATACATATGCGTGACGTGCTCGGCAGCCAGAAGGCCGCCAGTTTTGGTTTTGGCGTAACCGTCACCCTGTTTGCCATGATCCCGGTCATCAACTTTTTAGTGATGCCGGTGGCCATCTGCGGCGCTACCGCCATGTGGGTGGACCGCTTTAAACAACCGGCACTGCAGAGATAACCTATCGACAGGGGCCCGTGAGGGCCTCTTTTTTTATTTGTTGCTATCACTTACCAGTAAAGAGAATCCTTCCTTTGCCCTTCACCATCGAATGCTTCACATCCTGTCCTGCAAGTGCGCTTTATTAGCGTGACGCTTTGTGTAGTTGAGTGGGCCAGCGAACAGACAGGAGTGTTCCATCGGCGTACTTTATCACTTCATCCTGAATTCCATCTTTCATGGCGATTCAGACCCTTCCGGGTAATTAAGCCCGGGAAGAAAAGCTGTGATGAAGCGGTAATAACGGACATGTCGTCCGATTATCATATTCGATTTGAAGGAGATTCAAATGAACAAGTTAAATACTATTGCTTTATGTGCGTTGATCACACCTGTTCTGACCTTAAGTGCAGGTTCTGTGCAGGCGCATCAATCAAATGCTCAGGACAAAGATCGTGAACAGAAAAGTGCTCAGCATGAATACACTAAAAAGCATGAAAACCAATCAGACACCAGGACTATGGCACAGCATAAAAATATGCAGAATACGTCTCTGATGCAGCACCGTGGTTTTATGAGTTCAGCTCCGGTTAATGGTCTGCAAGCGAGTAATCTGCTCGGTGCCGAGGTTAAAACCACTAATAATGAAGAAGTGGGTACGGTAAATGAGCTGATTATTAACGAAAGCGGTCAGATTGTCGCCGTTGTGGTTGGTGTTGGCGGATTCCTTGGCATGGGTGAAAAAGACGTAGCGATTGGCTGGAACGACGTAACCAGAACTGGCACTAATGACGATAAGGAACTTAAAATTGCTATGACGCGTGATCAGTTAAGTTCCGCACCAAAGTTTGAAATTAAAGACAGCAAAGAAACCAAGTACTGATCTTAAGTACTTCACACTTTCGGTGAGATAACTGGCAGGGGCATCCGCCTCTGCCATTTTTATATTCAGCTTAAAGACGCCATTCCCAGGCCTAATTGCCCTGACAGCTCCTTTATTAATTCTGCCCTGTCTATATCAGTAAATGATGCCTAAAACTATGGCTTCGACTCCGCCATGCCGTTGAATGCTGCCATATCTGATTCAGCCACACCCAGCTTCGACTGACTGCCCCGAGTGTCAACCTTATTCACCCTGTTTGGCCCTTGTGCTGTATGAATATCCACGATGCCAGCCTGATTATTATCAGCGGCATTGCCATAGAGCAATTGCACCCCACGCAGATCTCCTGATTGAAGGCCTGTAAAAGCTTCCGTATAGCGAAATGCCATAACCTGTCCCGAAGGGCCGGGATGGTCGAGGCCGATGGCGTGTCCGATTTCGTGAATCAGGGTATAACGGATATCGTAAACATCCTCATCACCGTCGAATCCGATCTTCCACTTGTGCTCAGGGTTCAGACATACAAGCGACTGCTCGATGGCACGTATGCCCTCTTCGGCTTGGTTACCATATGCCACATTGGCAAAGGCGATTCCGCTGGGTTTCCCCTGGGCACCAAGAATAATATCCGCATTACGAGGGTCGTTAATCTCATAAAATGTTAATCCGGCAGCACGCTCCCATACACGAAAGGCCTCAGCGGTCTCATAGCTCAGCCTTTCCTTTGACAGTTCTTGTCCCGTAAGTGATTCAATTGATGCCAGTTCGCCACAGTTACGCGCATCTTCAAAGTGGAGCGCGCTGTCGGTAAAGGCATAACTGACGGTAGCCCCCACTCCCAAACGCCGATCTCCCCACTTGACTTTGTAGCCCTCAAGTTCGAGCAGCCGATAGCCGCCCTCATCTGCATCAGCAAGTAGCGGGGTTAGCAATGAAACAATGCCGGCAAGGAATAATGCCGGAATAAGAAGGGTTGTACGAATAGATGAGCGCATCGCAGTCTCCTACAAAGGTACCTGGCAGCACAGGAGTCAACCAGCGAGACATCCTTGAATACACATGGGGATCCGGTACAGGAAACGAGCAGAGGTGCGCTAGCGCACAGACAATGCGTTCGTTTATGCTCAGTCATAGCTAAGTTTCGGACGTTACTGACAATCAAGTGGGATGTCAATCAATCAGCGGGATACAGGGAAAGCATTCGGTACCCATCAGGACACAGGGATACCTATCACTTGTTTATTTGAGTTTGAATCGGTGGACAGTCGCTTTTTCCTGCCGGCGAGGCTTTGCGCTGTAGCGCACAGAGCCTATACGGATCCGCCTGATCTCAGGCTGGACATACCATTAAACACATCTCGCACAAAGGTACATATTTTATGGCAGGTCTTTTGAGCCCCCACCATTTCGGCGATGGGTAAAATGACTCATCAGGGGTTTGACACTGACCCCATGGACAAGGATAGAGAGCGTCACAACGATCAGTGTCAGAGAAATCAGTTCCAGAGCGAATTTTTCAGGCAAACCATGCTGGATGGCATACATCAGATAGTACAATGAGCCAATACCACGAACACCAAACCACGCCACCATGCTGCGCAATGGCAAAGATGTTTGTGTTCCCAGCATGCCTATAAAGACACTAACAGGACGTACAAACAGGAACAGAAACAGCGCCAGCCACACAGCTCTGAGACTCCAGGAATCAAGAAATAGCGTGCCACCGATAAGCAGCACTAGCATCATTTCTGACAAGCGCTCGAGCTGTTCTTTGAAGAGCAGTGCGCCACCGCTGACTGACGTAGGAGATTGTTCATCCGCCCTTAACCACGGCACTTTCGGTTCCGTTGAGCCCAGATGTGACCGATACGGATTTTGCACGGGGCCGGCAAGTTTGAGCTCAGTCTGACGCAGACTGACCGCAGCAAAAAATACCGCCAGAAACCCCCAGGCATCGACAAGCAGGCTCAGTCCATACGTGACCCCGATAAGGCCCAGTCCTATAAAATTGTCCATCAGGTTGTGATGTGGCAATGCGCCGCGCACTCTGCGTGCCGCGAGAGCCAGTACAGTGCCGGCCGTCAGGCCTATTGCCACTCCGGAGACCGTTGCCCACAGCACATCGTATAGCCACCAGTTGACACCGAATTCGCCAAGATCATGTAAGCCCAACATGCCCAGACCTAACAACACAAAAGGGAATGCACTGCCATCATTCATGCCGGCTTCGCAGGTCAGGGTAAATCGCAGCGGTTCACGATCACCTGCATGGCGGGTCTGAACATCAGTGGCCAGCACCGGGTCAGTCGGTGCAAGAATCGCCCCCAGCAGCACGCCAACCCCTAGGGGAAGGCCAAGCATATAGTAGGCAAATGCAGCGACCATTCCGACACTCAGCGCCAAAGACAGCGACGCCAGCAATATCGGCGCCCGCCAACGACGAAATTCTATGGGCGCTGGCATCTTAACGCCTGCAGAGAATAACGAGATCAACACAACTATTTCAGTAAGCACCTCAAGTAATGCGGATTCCTCAAGGGGGTTGAAATGAAACTGATTTAGCACAGTGGGCCCTAGCAGAATCCCGATAGCCAGGTAAAACATGGCCGGCGTAATAGGTGAACGCTCGAGTACATTGACCGTCAGCCCACGGGCTAGCATCAGGCCGCCTGCCAGCAAAAACCATAACCAGTCAGACATGTCTTATTCTCAGCATTGAAGGTTCATCCCGACGGCCATGTTTATTATTACTATTAGACAGCAGTATGGTTTGTACATGCTGCCCCTCTGTTGTGAAAAACCTGAGCGCATGCACAAAACGCGTCATATAAGCCTATACCATCGCAGAAAACCAGATTGACCTCCGTTCGCTGAGCCTCATACAAGAAAATCCCGACTTGTGGATTAGCCTTTGTGCTGTAGCGCACAGAGCAGCATTCAGACCGACGTCATACTTACCATCATGGTGGCTGGTAAAAAGAGACGACGCTCGTCTCTATTCAACCAACCTCAGCCAGAACACAACCTATCAGTACAGGAAGCACTTCATGAAGATTCGCATTGGTTATGAACTGGTATTCCACTGCCCCCGACCGACCCAGATGCTCCTGGTGCTGAATATTCACCCCTCAAGGGTTGCTGATCTCATTATTGCCGAACAGATATTTTCAGAACCGAGAATCCCCGTTCGCTCCTATTTTGACAGTTACGGTAATCATTGCACTCGCATCATTGCCCCGAAAGGATTGTTGCAACTGTCAACGGATACCGTCATTGAAGAAAATGGGGTGTCCGATACAGTAAATCCCAAGGTAAGACACATCCCGGTTGAACATCTCCCAGACGAGACATTGATTTTCCTGCTTGGCAGCCGATACTGCGAGACGGACAGGTTGGTCGATATTGCCTGGCAACTGTTCGGCAATGAGGTGACCGATTGCTACAGAGTGCAGGCCATCTGCAACTATGTTCATAACCATATTGCGTTTAGCTGCCAGGACGCTCGAAAAACGAAAACCGCGTGGGAGGTCTTTAAGGAGAAAAAGGGGGTATATCGTGATTATGCCCACCTTGCTATCACTCTATGCCGCTGTATGAATATCCCTGCCCGTTATTGTACCGGCTACCTGGTTGATACGGGCTTTCCCCAGCCCCATGCAGAAATGGATTTCGCTGCCTGGTTTGAAGTCTATTTGGATGGCCATTGGCACCTGTTTAATCCACGTAATAATGCGCCCCGCAGTGGGCATATACTAATCGCCCGTGGTCGTGATGCTGCCGATGTCGCTATTACCACCGCATTCGGACCCAATACCCTGGAATACTTCAAGGTACACACCGATGAAATTCAGGAGAGCAGCCCAAGCCATCAAAAAGAAATTAGCTGACTACGTTAGCCAACGCACGGAACCCTTTTCACATTTCAATTACCTTGTGAGTTGGGCGTCCCCTTGAGTTTATGTTCTTGGGCGAAACCTAAATCTAACTATCTTATGGAGATCAGCTCATGAATAAGAATCAAACCCCAGACCAGAAGAATGAAAACAAAGGAAATGTAAAGCAGGACGCCAACAAGGCGGGCGTCGATAAAAGCCGCGAAAAACAAGGCACATCTGAGAAGCATGGCGACAGTCGTGAAGCAGTGTTAGAAGAACTCAATGACAGCCAAAAAAAACAACAACGATCATAACTAAGAGGGAATTGAAATGAACTACACAACCAAAGAAGCTCAAAGCAAGTATGACCGCCCGGATAGCACAAAGGCCTCAGCCACGTTGCTGAGTGCGGCCACCATTACCGGTGACGAAGTTTGTAATATGCAGGATGAAAAACTGGGAAAGATTGAGGATATTATGCTCGATCTGACGGCCGGGAAAATTCGTTACGCTGTGTTGTCAGCAGGTGGTTTTCTGGGGTTGGGCGATCATCTTTACGCAGTTCCATGGACTGCGCTGAAGCTGGATAAAAAGAACAAGCGTTTTATGCTCGACGTCGATGTCGAACGCTTAAAAAAAGCCCCTGGGTTCGATAAAGATAACTGGCCGGATATGGCTGATACCACCTGGAATTCGACCATTGAGTCTTACTACGCGCGATGATCTGATTATGCGCAAAGCTGAGCGCGCAAGGTCGGGACAGTATTATCTGTCCCGACCAAACCCGCCAGGGCCTGCCATGGCGAACGAGCGTTGTTGCAGCCAATAGCGGTTTCACCTTCAACGTTACTTCTCTGGGCAAAGAAATATTGCCCCCTGATTCACCAAAAGGAGATCAACATGGCTACTTATAAGATTGTGGCTTTAGTGTTACTTGTTGTAGGTTTTATCCTGCTTTTCTTAGCCTATCAGTCATCACAAAGCATGGGCGATCAGGTGACAGAAGCCATTACCGGCCGATTTACTGACCCTACAATCTGGTATCTGATCCTAGGTGCAGCTTCGGTAGTGGCAGGGTTTGGCATGCTCTTATTCAGTAAATGACAGGTAATGCTTACTAAAATCACAGCAACTGGAAGTGTTAGCTAAATACTCAGCAGATGCCATGGATGGTGCAACACAGGAATTCGCAATGTCCCAGGACGCGCAGGGATCCGAGGTTGGCAAACAGAAAACAGCAACGCTAAGCGCACCAGCATTGCGTTCGGGTAAATCACTGTTCAACGCGGTTGAGCTTCGCTTATTTCGCTACACGGCCGTTCTTTTTTCCCTGGTTATACTGACTACTCTGGCCGGTATTGTCCTGTGGGCATTCGGTTGGATACTGAGTGTATTTTACAACCTGCTGCTGTCACTTTCACTGGCTGGTATTCTGGCACTAGTACTTTACCCGGTGGTGGAGTTTCTCCAGAGACGAGTTCACTTACCTGCTTTGCTGGCCATCATTGTGGTACTGGTGATCTTCTTCGTCGGTATCAGCGGCCTGATTTTTCTGCTGGTTCCCGTTCTGGTCAGCCAAATTATTCAGTTGATGACGGTGCTTCCCGAAACGCTGGCAAACTGGCAGGAGCATTTCTCTATTTACTTTCCACAACTCAGCGCCATTATAACCTCCGGCGTGCAAAGCAGTGATGCAAAGGAATCGATGTCTGTTATGCCAGATCTGGAAGAGTCTGGTGGAACCATCATGTCGTATATCGGACTATTAGGGGCGATCAGTTTTGTACCCTTGTTTTTATTCTTTACCCTGCGCTCCGGGAGTTTGCTGCGGGGCAAGGCCTCCGAACTGCTATCCGTGTTCCACAAGCCCACGCAGCAGAAGGTGTTGTATTTCCTGGACGTGTTTGTGGAGTACGTCACCACATTCTTTCAGGGGCAATTGATCATAGCCGTGTGCATGAGTGTCCTGTATGCCATTGGCTTTACCTTTGTCGGTCTGGGTTTCGGCATGCTTATCGGGCTGGTGTTAGGGCTGCTGAATATCGTCCCATTTCTGGGTACTCTGATCGGTCTGTTGATGGTCTTACCCATGGCCTATCTGCAGCCGGGTGGTGGTGTTGAGTTGCTGGCCCTGGCGACACTGGTGTTCGCGTTGGTCCAACTGATTGAAGGCTGGCTTCTGACACCTAAAATAATGGCTAACCGTTCGGGACTGCATCCCGCTCTTGTGGTTATCTCTCTGTTTTTCTGGGGCACAATCATAGGGGGCATTATCGGCATGGTACTGGCCGTTCCCCTGACGGCTTTTTTCGTCGCTATCTGGGGTGAAGTCAAAGCTGGCCTGAAACATTCGTTAAACACTCAGGATGACAGACAATAAGCTAACACTAGATTGTTAACGGTGACAACGCGGCAGTATTGCGGAGCTAACTGAGCGCATTTCGATATTAACGAAGGATTAGTCTTTTTTAGCTCGCGAGGATGAATCACTGCGCAGAACATGTTCCAGTTCCTTGGTTGCAGTGATATCGACCAGGGTAATCACCACTCCGTCTATAACATTATCCAGTCGCCGGTAGGGCATAATTTTTACCGTAAACCAGCGGCCATCGGTGGTAGAGATTTGCTTTTCACAAAACACCAGGGTGCTCAGAGTTGTCTGGGCATCGTCGTTGAGTTCAGGATATTCCAAGGTTGTAGTGAGATCGCTGAGGGGTCGGCCGATGTCGCCTTCGCGGATACTGATAATTCCTGAGGCCCGGTCAGTAAAACGACGAAGGTTTAAATTCTGATCAAGAAACAGAATGGCAATCTCAATGCTGTTGAGCAGGTTTTTCATATCGCTCTGCGCCAGGGCCAGGTCATCGAGCTTAGTCTGCATTTCCGCATTGATGGTTTGCAGCTCTTCGTTCATTGACTGCATTTCCTCTTTTGAGGTCGTCAGTTCTTCGTTGGTTGATTGCAATTCTTCATTGGTTGACTGCAGTTCCTCATTAGCAGACTGTAACTCCTCCCTGGAGGCGCGGTTTTCCTCACGCAGCATCTGGATTTCATCCTGGTACTGTTGTAACTCCGCGGCATAAGCCTTGTGCGTGGCAGTTTTTGAGTTGCTTTTATCATCCTTTCTGACCATGGCAGCAGCAACATCGCGAAACACAATCATCTTCATCCCGCGCAGAGCCGTGGGCTCACGCAGCGCCTGTACGGTAATATCAACGCTTTGCGTGGCGCCGCCGGGCAGCTCAACCTGTAACCCCTGCAAATGCAGTGGATCACTCGCATCAGCTGCCTGACACAGGGCTAAACCAATGGGCAACCGCAAGCCTTCACGCACCATCCCATGAAAATTCCAGTTAGCCTTACCGGCAGCCGGTTCCAGATACTTTCCGGTGCGTCCGCTGATATAGACGATATCCCCGTCCTGATTCACTACCACAGCAGCAGGCGCGTAAACCTGCAGCAACACCCGGTCGGCCGCGGCCTGCAGGTTATCATGGGTCGCAAGAGTTGTGTTGTGAGCAGACACGGGAAGCTCCTTAGCTATCCGGGACAGGGGTGGAAAAGATTTTACCGTCGACAGGATATCGCCACTTTGGGCGTTATTCTGACGCTGATAAAGACGTAGTTTCGATTGAAGCGACATAAACAGCTTATCATAACGCCCAACTGTCTCCGAGCTTCCGAGTAACAATACCCCATCGTTGCGCAGACTATAGTGAAACAAAGGCATTAATTTACGTTGTAGACTCTGATCGAAGTAAATCAGTAAGTTTCGACAGGAAATCAGATCGAGACGGGTAAAGGGTGGATCAAGCACCACATCCTGCTGAGCAAATAACACCCGATCACGGATTTCCCGCTTAATCATATAGCCATTGTCTTGCGCATTGAAAAAACGGGCCAGTCGCTCTGGCGAGACACTGTTACTGATTTCTGATGGATATCGGCCCCGACGGGCAGTGGCAATGGCATCAGGGCTCAGATCCGACGCGAAAATTTGAAGGGTGAACTTGTGATGCTGTGGTAATTTTTCCAGTACTTCGATGAAGATCATGGCGAGCGTGTAGGCCTCCTCACCGGTTGAACATCCAACTACCCAGGCCCTCAAGTTGGCGTCTCTTTCTGGCCGCGCTAACAACTGTGGTAGCGCCGTATCGGCCAGATACTGCCAGACCGTTGCATCGCGGAAAAAACTGGTTACCCCAATCAGCACTTCCTTGAACAGCAGGTCAATCTCCTGGGCATTGTGCTGCAAAAAGTCGGCATACAGTGTCAGGGTGGCAATTTCATGAATAGCCATACGCCGCTCAATGCGACGGTGCAATGTGCTGGGCTTATAAAGTGAGAAGTCATGACGGGTTCGCTGCTGCAGTAAACGCAAAATGCGCTGCAACGGCGTTGATTCACGCTCTGGTTCGGATTCAGTCTCTGCAGGCACTGGCTCCGCTGGCTCTGTCTCCCCGGTAATACAGGCCAGAATACGCTCCGGCAAATCACCCGGCGGCGCAATGATATCGGCACAGTTTGCGGAGATGGCACTTTGGGGCATAGCATCGAACTGTGCGCTGTCTGGCTGTTGCACAGCGGTCAGGCCACCCACCGCCTTGATAGCCTGCAAACCTAAGGTGCCATCTGCGCCCATACCCGAGAGCACCACGCCGACGGCTTGATCCCCATGAGCACTTGCCAGAGACGAAAACAGCACATTGATGGGCAGACGCATTCCCCGAGGTTCAGCAGGCTTTGTCAGATTAAGTTGACCGTCGACGACGCTGATTTCGCTGTTCGGCGGAATTACATAGACGCAGTCAGGTTCAATCGACATGCCCTGAGTTGCTTCTTTTACCGACATTGAAGTCACGCGCTGGAGTAGTTCACAGAGCATGGCTTTATGGGTCGGATCGAGATGTTGCACCACCACATAGGCCATGTTGCTGTGCGACGGAATCGCAGCCAGAAATTGCTCCAGAGGCGCCAGACCACCGGCGGATGCCCCGATACCCAGAATACGTGGGCTCACTGCTGGTTTTCCGATAACCTGACCGTCGTCCCCTTACCTATTTGACAAAACGGCGAGGCAGAATCAGGTAACATGTTGGCACTCACAGCAGACCAGCAGAATATGCTCACTGTTTGGCTCCAATGTTGCCTGAAATTGCAACAGCCTGCCCCCCTCTGCCCCAGCAGCCCTTTCGGCTATGCAGCAATCTCTGGCGCGGTTTTGTATGACGTGTTGCAACAAGCTGCGTAGCAAAGGCCGGCTTTGCGGGTTCACAAAGTGGTCAATACGCTGTCCCGGCAGATACGCCTGTGCAACGCCAAAAAGCCCCGCGGCTGCGAGGTTAGCCTGGATAACAACGGCGTCGCGATCAACAACACAATATGCCATTGGCGCGCTGTCATAGATTGTCCGGTATAAATCCAGCTCCTCCACGAGTGCCTGTTCATTGGAAGCAATTTCCTCATTCTGTAGGTCGAGTTCCATCTGATGAACCTGCAATTCATGCAACAACGTTAACGCATCTGTGGCGTTTTCAGGATTAGATGAGAGTTTGTGCAGCAAACGCAAGGCATCAACGCCCATCGACCACTGACCTTTTGTCTGAGTTGTACCGGTCTCCAATTGTGCTTCAGCTTTGTCTCTCAGCTTCGTATAGACATTCGACTGTTCAAAGATTGCAGTCATTGCAGACTCCGGTTCCTACAGTGAGGTTATGGTGGCCATAGTAGCCTATAAGGACAGGGATTAGTACGCAGATTTAGGCTGACTTGCAGCTAGACGTCATTTTTAGCGTGAGTGCCTCTGATGACTGAAGAATCCGGTGCATTTCGGCTTAAACCATGTAAAGGCCGCCAGTTTTGGTTTTGGCGTAACCGTCACCCTGTTTACCATGATCCCGGTCATCAACTTTCTGGTGATGCCGGTGGCCATCTGCGGCGCTACCGCCATGTGGGTGGACCGGTTTAAACAGCCCCACTGCAATCTCAGCCGCCGCAGGAGTAATGACGCCCTCTATTCCGCCTCAGCAGGCTTTCAATATTGGCCTGAAAAAGGCTGGCGTGTCTTACGCCAGCCTTTTTTTATTCGCTAGGCCCCAATTGTGATCTGCTTTTGACCTTTAAACGTTTAGTTAATCTATCAGCGCTGCTGTACCTGTGCTCAGCAACCCTCAAACGGATTTGCAACATCAATAAGTTTTCACCTTTTTATAAGGGGCTCATTTTGCTTAAAAATCTGTTTGCACGCTCAGGACATGACTACTATCGGGAAGTACTGGATCAAGCCATTGATGCGGTGGTCACCATCGATGAAAACAACCTGGTCACCTATTACAACACTGCTGCCCAATCCATCTGGGGGTATCAGGCCCACGAGGTCATCGGTAAAAACGTGAAGATGCTGGTTCCTCAGGCCATTCAGAGAAACCACGATGACTATGTCAATGCCAACCGGCGAACAGGTCAGGACAAGATTGTCGGTAAATCCCGTGATGTACTGATAGAACGAAAAGACGGCAGCAAACTCTGGGGAAACCTTTCATTATCCAAGGTTAAAGTGGGTGACAAAACCCACTACACGGCGTTTGTAAAAGACATCACTGAAGAAAAACAGGCTAAAGACCAGATTGATCAGGTGCTGGAGCAATGCATCGATGCGGTTGTGACCATAGATGAGCATAACAACATCATCTTTTTCAACAAAGCCGCTGAAAACTTGTGGGGCACGACAAGAGAAGAAGTACTGGGTAAGAACGTAAAGATGCTGGTACCCAGAATGTTTCAGTCACAGCATGACAATTTCGTAAATGCCAACCGGACTACCGGTGAGGATAAAATTGTTGGCACCTCAAGGGATGTCGAAATTGAAACTCTGGACGGTCGACAGCTCTGGGGTAACCTGTCGCTATCAAAAGTCCATTCGGGCGATAAAATCCTCTACACCGCCTTTGTGAAAGACATCACCGAGGAGAAAAAAACCCGCGACGAGTTTGCTACCTTGTCGCTCGTGGCAAATGAAACCGATAATTCCGTCATCATTACCGACGCAGACGGTTTGATTGAATACGTCAACCCCGGTTTTATCCGCCTTACCGGATACAAGCGAGAAGAAGTAATGGGCAAGAAGCCCGGGCATGTGCTTCAGGGAAAGCACACCAGCGAAGAAACCAAAAAGCGTATTCGTGAAAAGCTGGATGCCAACGAAGCTTTCTACGAAGAAATCCTCAACTATGACAAAAATGGCCAGGCTTACTGGATCAGTCTGGCTATTAATCCCGTCTTCGATAATGCGGGGCGGCTGCACAAATATATCTCTATTCAGACCAACATTGATGACACAAAGCGTCGATCGCTGGAAAATGATATCCGCATGGAAGCCATCAGTGAGAGTAATATCCTGCTGGAATTTGATGCCAGCGGTAAGCTATCAGCGGCGAATACATTGGGGGTACAGATACTTAATGCATCCTCTCAGCAAGAACTGGTTAAACACCTGCCTTCCTTGTCAAACTTCCTGGAGCACTCAGAATGGGAAAAGCTGAAAAAAGGTGCATTTATTAACACTGAAGTTTCTCTGCCTCTGTGTAACCAGAAAAAGCAGGCGAGGCTGTCTGTTGCCATCGCTCCGGTTAATGACGAAGACGGCAACCTCAGCAAAGTACTCATCTATGGTACGGACGTGTCCGAACGTAACGCCGTGATCGCCGAAACCCATGGTGCCATGTCGACGGTTCTCGGTCGAATAAGCAGTATGATCAGCACCATCAATGGCATTTCCGACCAGACCAACTTACTGGCGCTCAACGCAGCCATCGAGTCAGCACGGGCCGGTGAAGCCGGAAGAGGCTTCTCGGTGGTTGCAGACGAGGTACGTAACCTGGCTAAACGAACCACCGAATCGGCCCATGAAATCACATCACTTATTGATGAAACCAAAAGCCATGTGGACAGATTATCCGCCTACATGGATGACACCCAAACCTGATAGCCGCTGCACACAAACCGGACCGGG
Organism: Lacimicrobium sp. SS2-24; assembly: GCF_002201535.1. GTDB lineage: Bacteria > Pseudomonadota > Gammaproteobacteria > Enterobacterales > Alteromonadaceae > Lacimicrobium. The sequence goes on from NZ_NIWW01000001.1 coordinate 512,175, forward strand.
GCACGCTTTTGTGCCAAACATGCGTTGTGTGCAGCCCACCGGACCCCCTTTATTAACCTGGCAGATATATACCCTAAGAGCGGTTAATAGCAGTGTACAAAACCATCAACGCCAAAGTTCATTATTTAATTGGCGGCGCGACGGGTATTTCAGTTTTTGGGCTTACCTTTGATTGTTTTCACTGTGTTTTGGGCTGAAATGCCTCTTTCCACTTACTCTGTGCCACCGGATAGAAATAGGTCAGTTGCGATGTTGAAGCATGTTCAGAGAAAACCTGTAACAACATGTCTTTATAGGGAGAATTGGCAGAAATCGCATAGTAGGAATCGACACTGGCAAGAGGCAATCTGCTGATATCTTTTGGGCCTGCGTCGGTCAACATCGACAAACGGTGAACAAAAGGACCACGATAGGAGATCAGATGCTTTGTGCGCCCCTTTAAGAACATTTCCACAGCGTCCAGACCATCAGGTAAATCCACAAAACTGAATCCTCTGCGTTCCAGATCCTGGCGATAGCCGTGATAATCGTAGCCCCTGATTGCCGCCACCGAGTCGGGGCCTGTGTCTGCCTGATGGGTGTACAGGTCCACAAACAGGCGAGTAAATGGCTGTCCAGAGAACAGGGTGCCCGGGGGCATGGCCCGGGTAGATTTGACGTTAACGGTGAGATCCACTTCTGCGGTTTCCATCAGACGAAAAATCCGTAGCGCCGAAGCACACACCACCTGAAGACTCAATCCATAATCAACCAGTATCTCCCTGGTGGTGGTTATGGCCTCGCCGGAACAGGTCTGGGTGTGAGCATCTTTGGTAACATAAGGCGGAAACACAACCGCACCAAAGGTTACCTGCTTCAGTGGTGCTGGCTCTGCGTTAACACAGGTAAAGACCAGCATCAGACAGAGTATCCCGTTTCTGTAGCATTGCCTGAATTTGCCCATAATTAATTTGCTAACCGATATTGCCCACTGAACGACTCCGCTGAGCGTAGCTTAAGGGAATGTCAATCACAGGTAAAACCCTCAGGGGGCATTTGCCAGAAACCGTAGCCAAAATACGACCAATGGCATAGCCCATGATACGCGCTTTGTTCAATATCACCGTTGATCACACCTCCTGCTGACCGCTGTCGATCTTAGTAACGCCCTGCCCCGTTTCACTGCTATCCGGAATTCGTGAAAAAGTGTTTTCATAAAGTAACAAAATCCCTTCCCATGCCGCTGCGACTAAAACGTGACTGACACATTATAAGTGAGCAAGTTGTGTTCTAAGGGCTGACTACCAATTATCCGGTGCCTCAGGCACTATTAATTAAAATACAACGCGTTATAACAGGAGAACCCCATCATGAAACTCGAGTCACTGGCGCTGCATCATGGCTATGAATCTGAACCCACCACCAAATCCGCGGCGGTTCCGATTTATCAGACCACGTCCTACACCTTTGATGACACCCAACATGGTGCAGACCTGTTTGATCTTAAAGTGCAGGGAAACATTTACACCCGCATCATGAACCCGACCACGGCGGTACTTGAGCAGCGCCTGGCAGAGATGGAAGGTGGCATCGGCGGATTGGCGGTAGCCTCTGGCATGGCAGCCATCACCTACTCTATTCAGGCAATAGCCGGGGCCGGTGATAATATTCTCAGTACCAGTCAGCTTTATGGTGGCACCTATAACCTCTTTGCCCACACCTTTCCACGTCAGGGAATAGAGGTGCGGATGATTTCTCATGATGACTACGCAGGATTTGAAGGGGCCATTGATAGCAACACCAAAGCCATATTCTGCGAGTCTATCGGTAATCCGGCAGGTAATGTGGTGGATATTCAGAAACTCGCCGAGATTGCACATCGTCACGGCATTCCCGTTATCGTTGATAATACCGTTGCCACACCCTATTTATGCCGTCCCTTTGATTTGGGTGCCGACATTGTGGTGCACTCGCTGACCAAATATATTGGCGGTCACGGAACGACCATCGGCGGCATGATTATCGATTCGGGTAAGTTTGACTGGAAGGCCCACGCGGATCGTTTTCCCGTGCTCAATGAACCCGATCCTTCCTACCATGGCGTGGTTTACACTGACGCCCTGGGACCGGCAGCCTATATTGGCCGGTGCCGGGTAGTACCTTTACGTAACACAGGCTCAGCGCTCTCCCCCCATAGCGCATTTTTACTGCTTCAGGGACTGGAAACCCTAGGATTGAGAATGGAGCGACATTGCGAAAACGCTGAAAAGGTGGCGGCATTTTTACAGCAGCACGACAAAGTAAGCTGGGTCAATTACGCGGCATTACCAGACAGCCCTTATCATACAACGGCACAAAAAATTACCGGTGGCAAAGCCTCCGGCATCATCAGCTTTGGCATTAAAGGCGGTCGCGCCGCTGGCGGACGGTTTATCGATGCGCTGCAAATGATTTTGCGGTTGGTGAATATCGGTGATGCCAAATCATTGGCCTGCCACCCTGCATCCACTACCCACCGACAGCTTAATCCCGACGAGCTGAAAAAAGCCGGTGCCAGTGAGGAAATGGTACGTATCTCGGTGGGAATTGAGCATATCGACGATATTATCGCCGACATTCGCCAGGCTTTAGACAAGGCCTGAAGGTTGGATTTAAAGGCCACAAATCCTCGCCATTTGGCAGGGTTTGTGGATTAATAGTCGCATCATAAAAGAGGACCTGAAAGCCGCACGCTTAGCGCGGGTAGCCGAGGTGTTATAAAGAACCAACAGGATGTATTGGTTATGCAACTGGTTTTGCACAGCGTGTCTTTGGTGCACATCATCTTATTGGCGCAGGTGACATTGGGTATTGCCCTGCTTTATGATCAGCCGCGGGCCCGTGGTCTGGTTTACCTGCTGGCACTGGTGGGAATTCTCACCCTGTTTAACCTGCTCGAAGAAAACCAGATCACCCGGGATATTCATCTGGTCACCCCCGTTTTTTCACTACTCTGTGGTCCTTTATTCTACTGGTTTGTGTATCGGTTTCTGTTTGGAGAGGCTGAACTGACATCACGCCGACTGCTGCACCTGTTACCTGCTTTTCTGGCGCTTCCTGTTACAACCTGGCCTCAGGGTATTCTATTTGTCGGTACCATCAGTCAGTTGCTGTACTTTGCTGCCAGCATCAGTTTGCTCAAGCGTTATCATCACGCCACTGAAGAGCGCACCGCCTGCAGTGACCTGTATCGACTGGACTGGCTAAAACGACTGTTGGTGGCCGTTGCCATCATCGTGATGGTCGATCTGATACGGCTCAATTTACAACCAGTTCTGAACTATACACTCGCCTATTGGTGGTACTTCAGCATGCAGCTGTTGTTCGCCTTTCTCTACGCTACTCTTATCTTCTTCGCCGTACGTCGCCCTGAGTTATTTGAGGAGGTCAGTGAAAACGATGTCGAAGCGCAAAAGCGGACCAAAACAACCTACTCTGAGAAAGAGCACGTGCAGGCTCAGCAGATTTTCACTCAGCTAGACGAACAGATACAACAACATAACTGGTATCAGCAGCCCAGACTCACCTTACGTAAACTTGCAGAGCATACCGGTATGCAGGAAAAAGACCTGTCCTGGGCCATTAATGTTGGCGGGCAAAAAAGTTTCAATGACTACATTAACCACTTACGCCTGCAGGCCTTTTCCCGTCAACTGCAAGCGACGCCCAAACACCAGCAGAACCTGCTGGCGATAGCACTGGATTGCGGGTTTAATTCCAAGTCTTCATTCAATGCCGTTTTCAAACAACAGTTGGGTGTGACCCCCAGCGAATATGCCAGAACACTGTCTCAACAGGTCCAGAATCCGGATTCGGGACGCTAATCTCGCACGTTGCACCCATAGTGGGGGCGATTATTAGCAACGAGGAATCCATCCCATGAATCTGACTTATGCCAAAGGCCTACTGCGCCTTATACTGTTATTGTGCCTGGCTGTGCTATCAGGCATTGCCGCCTCAATCCCTTATGCCTATTTTAAGGGCCCTGCATATGACATACCGGGTAAATCGGCCCAGCAGGTGATTCTCGACAATGTGACTATCTCGGGCAAAGATCCTTCTCAGAAAGGCCCTGTGAGCCTGCTAATCAGTAACGGCAAGATAGATCAAATCAGCACAGCGCCCATTGGGGATAAGAAAAATGCTCTGCGCATTGATGGGCAGGGCTATGTGGTATCACCGGGGCTTATTGACATGCATGTTCATATCTATGACCGGGTTGATTTGCTGATGAACCTTGCTTACGGGGTCACCACCGTGCGCAATATGCACGGTATGCCGCACCTGTTCACCTACCGCAACGAAATCAATAGCGGCAAAAGCCCCGGACCTGAACTGATCATTTCTACCCCCATTGTGAACCAGCGCTCAAAATATGCTCATGGAAGTCATCATTGGTTTATAGAGTCCCCAGAACAGGCCAGACAATGGGTTCGGCGACTCAATCGCCAGGGCTATAATCTGATCAAAGTCTATGATGGATTAAGCACAGAACTGTTTTCCGCCATTGCAGAAGAAGCTCACAATCTGGGCATGCCTATTACCGGCCACCCGCCCTTTTCCGTGCCATTTGAGCGCTTTATTGAGGCAAAACCGCAAAGCATAGAACATGCGGAAATGCTGTTTCAGGCGCCGCTGCAATATTCCTACGCCTATAAGCCCAGAGAGGCGCTGATTAATCAACTGAAGCAAGCTGGCATTGCCGTGACACCCACCTTGTATAATTTTCATGAACTGGCGTTACTCAGTCGTGATAAACACGCGTATCTGGATACGCTGATGGTGGATAAAATTAATCCCACCATGCAAACGCAGTTACGCGGCAGTGTGGACTGGGCACTCTCGCAGTCAGATCCAGCCGTATGGATGAAGAAATCCCGCTACATGGGTGACATTACCCTGGCACTGTACCAGGCAGAAATCCCCTTGTTGCTGGGATCTGACGCCGGGGCGGGGTTTATTGTCAGTGGTGACGGCAGTATCCGCGAACTGAGTCGATTACAGGCCATCGGTATTCCTGCCCATGACGTTGTCACCATAGCCACTCAGCATGGCGCAAAGGCATTAGGCTTTGAGCAGCGTTTAGGCCAGATTAAACCTGGATTCGAAGCCGATCTGCTGCTGACAGAAGATGATCCTATGCAAAACCTTAACAGTTACCGGCAACTCAAAGGAGTGTTTACCGATGGGATCTATTATGACGAGATGGCGATTAAACAAATGAAGCAACAGGCATCCCGGCATATGTCTTTTTATGAAATGTTGGGCTGGTATTTACTGACTCAATTAGAAAAACTATGGCTCACCTTGTAAGGGTTGTAAGGGCGACTAAGGGAAAAGCCTGCCGCGGAACTTTGCTGGCAGCGCGCAGGCATGAGACCGAGAGGATCAGGCGGAAGTCCCCACCCCTTTTTGCTCCAGTAGCAATGCAAATTCCTGTACCGGGAGTGGATGGCTGAAATGATAGCCTTGCATCACATGGCAGCCCTGTTGTTTTAAAAACGTTACTTGCTCGGCATCCTCAACCCCCTGCGCCACCACATCTATACCGAGTGTTTTAGACAGCTGGATAATGGCCTTGATGATAACTTTGTCCCGGGGATGGCTGGCCATGCCTGTGACGAATGAACTATCAATTTTAAGGCTGTCCAGGGGTAAATTCTGTAACTGACGCAAACTCGAATAGCCACTGCCAAAATGATCCAGTGCAATACTGAAACCGGCAGTTTTGACCCAACTCAACCGCTCAAGCAGATACTGACCATTATCCATCAGCGAACTTTCGGTGATTTCTGTTTTGAGCTTATCCGGGCTGACCCCGGAATCCTTAAGCATCTCAGACATTTGCTGAATGTTATGTTGATCACAGAACTGATTTCCGGAAATGTTCACTGAAACCTGAAGATCAGCATCAAAACGTTTCTTCCAATCACCGATATCAGTAATAGCGCGGGCCAGTACCTGCATAAACATTTCCTGAATCAGTCCGGATTTTTCAGCCACGGCAATAAAATCTGCCGGAGAGATGACCCCTTTATCTTTATGTAGCCATCTGGCCAGACATTCCACTCCCACGATCTTGTCGGTACGACTGTCTATCTGGGGTTGGTAATAAGGCACGAACTCACTTCGGATTAAAGCGTCACGGATCTCCCGCTCAACCTGTTTAAAGCGCACCACCTCCTGATTCAGGTCTTCACAATAGAACACATGTTGGTTCTCACCCCGCTTTTTGGCGCGGTACATGGCAATATCGGCCTGGTTGATCAGTGTTTCAGGCTCGGCGCTGGTATCAGGATACATGCTGATACCAATACTGGTACTGATGTAAACCTGCTGTCCTTTTATTAAAAACGGCTGCTCAAGACATTGATGGATTTTCTGTGCCACCCGTGACACCGATTCAGCGCTGCGCACATCCGTCACCAGAATAACAAACTCATCGCCTCCAAGGCGGGCGACCGTGTCACTGTTTCTCAATACGGTACAGAAGCGGCCGGCCACCTCTTTTAGCATCAGATCACCGGCATCATGTCCCATCATGTCATTAACAGGTTTGAATTTATCCAGATCCAAAAACATCAGAGCAAAGCCGCTCTCGGTTCGCTGACACTGACTGATCTGATGGGGTAATAACTGCATCAGCAACGCCCGGTTGGGCAACCCGGTGAGATCGTCGTGATAGGCCATTTCCTCAAGGTGCAGCATTCGACTGTCTTTACTGTCGATGTCTGTATAGACCCCGACGAAGTAGCTTGGCTTGCGATGTTCATCGACAATGGCACTCAGGCGAACCTGGCGGGGATTCTCTTCACCACTGCGACTTTTATCCCAGATTTCACCAGCCCAGAAGCCCTTTTCTTCGAGATTTTGACGAATCTGCTCATAAAAAGGCTGTTCATGTTTAGATGAGCGGATCAGCCTAACATGATTGCCGGCAAGCTCACTCAGCGAATAGCCCAGCATCTCGCTGAAGGCACGATTGGCGTAAAGAATGGTTTCATTCGTATCGGTAATAATAATGGCGTCAGCAGCGCCATCGAACATCTGTTGGTAGAGTTGCAACTGTACCTGTGCGCCCGGACCATGCTGTGAAACCTGCCGCAGGCAGCAGTGGACCAGCGGCTCAGGCGACTCACTCATTCGGGTTAAAAAGCACTCAGCTTCTATGGCCTTTTTTTCCGGTGTCAGCCAGATCCAGTTCGCTTTCCCTTGTCCTTTACGAGAGACATCGGAAAGGGTGAGCTCGGCGTTGTTTAACACCTCCACCGAAAGCCAGTCACGCAAATGCTGATGGCAGAGTTGCTCAGCACTATCGCACCCTAGCAAGTGTAGGGCTGCTGTATTGGCATCGACTATATTAAAGGCACTAAGCAGCAGCATCGGCTGCGCCGACGAGTGAAAAAAATTCGTAAACTGACTGGTATTTCCGGACTCGGCCATAAGTCCTCCCGGGATATCTTTTTATTATAGTCGCCAATCGGCTCCTGCACGGCTCTCCTTGTCTGCGCAAACCCTTTATTTCTGGTTTTACAAAACCAAATATAACTCTACTGGAAAGCCAATTGTTATTGAATGTTTTTCATACATTTTTTGCAAAAACTCTATATACCAATAGCGCCCCTTGTTTAAGACTGGCAGCCGTTTACTGAAGGTGGGACAGACACAGTAAAAAATCCGCTGAATTGATGCAGATCTTTATTGCGCAGATTTGAATTTTACCTCTACACTAGAGCTGACTGGTTGGATGGCATGGTTGCTATCCACACGACATCAGGTGATTCTGGCTGTTGGCTCCTTGATGACGTAGAAAGACAACAGCCGTGAGAAACGAAGCAATGAAACTATATGTAGGAAACTTGTCATACCAAATGACGGATGCGGATTTGGAAGCGGCTTTTGCGGCTTTTGGTGCTGTCAGCTCCGCCAAAATCATCATGGATCGTGAAACCAACCGCTCAAAAGGATTTGGTTTTGTCGAATTTGCAGATAAGGCTGAAGCAGAAGCGGCTATTGAGAATCTGAACGGTAAAGAAGTTTCCGGTCGTGCCTTGGTAGTTAACGAAGCCCGTCCGCCTAAACCCAGGACCGGCGGCCGCTACTAAGCGCTAAACGTACACTGATACTCGGTGTGAATGAATTCCTAAAGCCCCGCAATCGCGGGGCTTTTTTTTCGTACAAAGAGGTTTACTCACACTCTATCGCCCCCCTCCATGCTTTTACCAAGACAAAGGTTGCCGGCTGTCCTTCTCCCGTATTCTCAGCATTTTTAACTATACTGTGAGCAGCCATATCCCAAGAAGAAAGGCTATAAGCTTATTCCAGATTAATTGATGAATATTTGTGCATTACTGAGGTAACATTATCTTTCTGTAATTTTATTACATTTTTAGCCACCACCGGAGAAACCGTCATGAGCGTTAAAAAACAATACCTGAAATCAAAACCTGTATGTAAAGTCACCTTTAAATTGTCCAAAGAAGAGGCCAGAACGGCCCATCAGGTCCGTCTTGTAGGTGATTTCAATGACTGGAACACTCAGGCTCCACCCATGAAGCGGCTAAAAAACGGGGCATTCACCGCCACACTGGACTTGCCAAAAGGCGGACAGTACCAGTTTCGTTACCTGCTTGATGACAAAGAATGGGAAAATGACTGGTGTGCTGATGATTATGTCCCCTCTCCTCTGTCATGGGATGATAACTCGGTGGTTCGGGTATAAGCTTTCACTGATCATCGCTCTGCCCAGTCAGCCCGCTTTCACGCGGGCTTTTCTTTTTTTGATAAGAGGCCTTACTCAGATTATTTTCGACAATGCAGGTAATTCCTTGTATTGTAATAAAATTACATAAAGTATCGTAAGGACTCACAATCCCTGTTTACGGAGGCAAAGCATGACAGAGGCAATTGATCATCAGTTGATGGATACCGTGCGTCAACTTGGCAGTATTCTCGGGGAGACCATCGAGAACCAGCTCGGCCCGCAATGGCTTGAGCGCATTGAACAGATTCGCAAGCAAGGTCGCAGCTGTGCTCAGGGAGAAACGGCAGCGCGCAAGGAGCTACAGGCGTTATTCAGTGAAATGGATGACGAACAACTGTTAACCGTTGGCCGTGCGTTTGCGCAGTTTCTGAATCTGGCAAACATTGCCGAACAGGAATTCAACAGTTCACAACATAACCACGATCCGCTGGCTGAACTTAAAGACAAACTCGGGCAACACCCCCAACAAGCTACAGATTTCTCAACCGCGCTGAAACAATTGAAAATTGATCTGGTATTAACGGCTCACCCTACAGAAGTGACCCGCCGCACATTGATCCATAAATACAGTGAACTGGCGAGCTGTCTGGCGCAAATTCATGGTAAAGCGCCCACAGAGCAGGAACGTAAAGATCTGCTAAATCGTATCGCCGCACTCATTAGTCAGGCCTGGCATACAGAAGAGATCCGCTCGGTACGCCCCACCCCGGTTGATGAGGCGCAGTGGGGCTTTTCCGTCATTGAGAACTCCCTCTGGGACGCAGTACCTGACTGCCTGCGTGAAATGAACCGCAGTTTTAAAACCCATTTTTCGCAACAATTACCACTGGATGCCAGCCCCATTCGCTTCTCATCATGGATGGGTGGTGATCGTGATGGCAACCCCTTTGTTACTGCTGATGTGACGGCCAGGGTATTGTTGCTGGCCCGCAAGACGGCGGCACGTTTGTTCTATCGGGATGTGAACAAGCTCCAGGTGGAGTTGTCGATGAGCGATTGCAATGAAGAGCTGCGGGAACAGGCCGGTGATCACCGTGAGCCTTACCGGTATGTGTTGCGTCAGCTTAAAGACAAGCTACAAGCGACCCACGATGGCATTGAACAGTATCTGGCCGGAGAGCGGGTGGATCAATCTACCTGGATAAGCCGTCAGCATGAACTTATAGAACCGCTGATGCTGTGCTATCGCTCTTTAAACGAAACCGGGCTGGAAATTGTCGCCAACAGCGAATTACTTGATACCATTCGCCGCGCCCATTGCTTTGGCATCCACTTACTCAAACTCGATGTACGTCAGCATTCAGAGCGCCATAGTCAGGTGATCAGCGAAGTGACCCGCTATCTGGGATTGGGGGATTACCTGAGCTGGAGTGAGGACGACAAACAGTCTTTCCTACTCAGAGAGCTGGCATCCAAAAGACCCCTGTTACCGCGAAAATGGCAACCATCAGAGGAAGCCCGGGAAGTCCTGCAGACCTGTCGTGTACTGGCAGAGAACGATCAGCATGGCTTTGGTATTTACATCATCTCTATGGCCAGTCAGCCGTCCGATATTCTGTGTGTACAATTGTTGCTTCAGGAAGCGGGTATCGACTGGCCAATGCCGGTCGCACCGCTTTTCGAAACCCTCGAAGATCTTAATCACGCCCCTGAGGTGATTGGTAAGCTATTGGATATTGACTGGTATCGGGGCTACATTCAGAGCCAGCAATTTGTCATGATCGGCTACTCTGACTCAGCCAAGGATGCCGGTGCCCTGGCGGCTGGTTGGGCACAATATGAGTCTCAGGAAAAACTGGTGGCCCTGACCGATAAGATGGGCGTCAACCTGACACTCTTCCATGGTCGCGGTGGCACCATTGGTCGCGGTGGTCTGCCCGCCCATGCGGCCATCTTATCTCAGCCTCCGGGCTCCCTTAAAGGTGGCTTTCGGGTCACCGAGCAGGGTGAAACCATACGCTACAAGTTTGGCATGCCAGCGCTAGCCAAACGAAGCCTGAAACTGTATGCCAGTGCGATTCTTGAGGGCATGTTACTGCCTCCGCCAGCCCCCAAAGATGCATGGCGCGAACTGATTACCAACATGGCGGCAAAGGGCCGGGATAATTATCGCCAGGTAGTAAGAGATGATCCTGAGTTCGTGCCCTACTTCCGCGCAGCCACACCGGAAGAGGAATTGGGCAAGCTGCCCCTGGGCAGTCGTCCCTCCAAGCGTAAGCCTGATGGCGGCGTTGAGAGCCTTCGCGCGATTCCATGGATCTTTGCCTGGGCGCAGAATCGCATGGTATTGCCCTCCTGGTTAGGGGTCATGAAAGCCGTTGAAACCGCGATTGAAGAAGGACAACAAGACACGCTGGAGCAAATGATTGAACACTGGCCATTCTTTAAAACTCGTCTTTCAATGCTTGATATGGTTTTTGCCAAAGCCGAGCCCCGCATTGCCGAAGAGTATGACAAAAGACTGGTACCTCAAAAGTTACAGCACTTTGGTCAGGGCTTGCGTGATGAGCTGGCTCACAGTCAGGCGCTGTTATTGCAACTGATGAAACAAAGCAGCTCCATGGAGCAGGATCCGCAGGGTAAAGAATCCATGCAAATCCGTGCAGGATATCTTGAACCGTTGCATATGCTACAAATTGAGCTACTGAGTCGTGTGCGCCAACAGAAGACGGCAAATCCGCTACTGGAGCGGGCAATGATGGTGGCGATTGCCGGCATTGCGGTGGGCATGCGTAACACCGGTTAGCCTGCCGGGAATAAACGGACGTCGGTGGATTAATGCGATTGCAAAGCTACGTCTGGGATCAAAAAAGCCCCTGCAACCTTGGTTACAGGGGCTTTTTTACTTAGTTTAATCGTCTTAGTCAGTTCAGGTTCTCTTCAAACAACTGATAAATTCTGCGGTATTCATCCAGCCACGAACTGGGCTGGCGAAAACCATGGGGCTCCACCGGATAAATAGCGGTTTCAAAATCGGTCTTTTCCAGCTCGATTAAGCGTTGCACCAAGCGCACCACATCAACAAAAAATACATTGTCATCAATCATGGGCGCATTAATCAGCAGCGGCTTGTCCAGCCCTTCTGCATAGTAAATGGGAGAACTGCGGGTATACGCCAGTTCATCCACCTCGGGGGTGTTAAGGATATTGCTGGTATAGGGCGTATTATAATAGGCCCAGTCTGTTACCGGACGAAGTGCCGCGCCACACTGAAACAAATCCGGCTCGGTAAACAATGCCATAAACGTCATAAACCCACCGTAGGAGCCGCCGTAGGTACAAATGTTATCGCGGCCTACATTGGCGTGTTCTGTCAGCCAGTTTACGCCATCTTTGAGATCCTGTGTCTCCGGTGTTCCCATCTGACGGTAAATGGCAGTGCGCCAGTCCCGACCATACCCCTGTGAGGCACGGTAATCCATATCCATGACCACATATCCTTGTTGTACCAGCATACTGTGGAACATGAATTCACGGAAATATACCGCCCAACCAAGGTGCGAGTTCTGTAGATAGCCTGCGCCATGGTTAAAGATAACCGCTTTTCTTGGTTCGCCATTTTGATAGTCTTCGGGCAGGTACACCTTGGCATAAATAGGTTTGTCTGTATGACTCGAGGGAACCGGTACAATTTTTGGCGCGCTCCAGGGTAGCGCTTTAAAAGCCTCACTGACGGTGTCCGTCAGTTTAACCGGTCTGGCGCCGATTTCGGCTTTTTGTACGTATAGCTCTTCAGGCATGGTAACCGTGCCATGGGTAATGAGAAACTGGCTTTCATCGGGACTCAGCACATATTGATTGTTGCCGCCCATGTCGGTCAGTGCCTCAATATCACCGTTTTGCAGGTTGACCCGGTACACTTCATAAATGCCCGGATGCTTGATATTAGCGCGAAAATACATGTAGCGATCATCCCGGGTCAGGGTGAGATCATCGACTTCATAGTCGCCATAGGTCATTGCCAACTCTTTGGCACCAGGGGTTTTGGTATACAAGTGGGCATAGCCTGATTGCTCAGATATAAAGTACAGCGTTTCACTGTGATTGAGCCAGCCAAAGCTATTGAACTTGTAATTGATCCAGGCGTCGTCATGCAGACGATGCTCACTCACCAGTTGGTTATTGCGAAAATCGACCGTGGCTATCCAGCGATCTTTATTGTCCCAGGCTTTGAGCATGACTGCGACCTGCTCACCATTGGCATGCCAGTTAATGGCACTTTGTGTCCAGTACCAGTCTGTGATCAGACCAACATCCCGTGGCAACCTGTTGACCGTGTAGGTTTCTCCCCTGGCTTCGGCGTTTTCTCGTTTGACCTCGGCCAGCACATCCTCATTGTAGCCGGGTAAGGTTTCATATCCGAGCTTCGCCTGACTATGGTCAGATAAGTCCAGCAACCACAGCTGTTGGCTGCGGGGTTTGGCGTCCACCACCATCCGTCGCACCGACTCGGTTTTAATGCGCCCATCTTCACCTATGTAGTTGGGCATAATGTCGCCCTCATCACGGCTGGGTATATCTTTCTGGATTGCCAGAATCATGCGCTTACCATCAGGAGAAAGGCTCGCCTGAACGGTTTCGTAGGCTTCATCAAAATAAAAGGGTTCCGGCACCATCATTGTGTTTTTGGCGTTAAGGGCCTGCTTACGATCAAATTGGGCCTGACGCGCTTCACGCTCTTTCGCCACATATTGAATCAGCTCAAGTTGTTTCTTCGCCAGATAATCTGCCGGCGGCTTTACCGCTTCTGGGGCCTCAGCAAACTTCCAGCTGACCAGCTGCTGTGTCAGCCCGGTGTTCAGATCTATTGCCTGAATACTGTTATTACTTTGGTAAGCCAGGCGTCCATCGAGGAGGAAAACAGGCTGCTGCTTTGACTGCTCGGAGCGGGTTAGCTGTTGCACCTCACCGGAGACCAAATCCTTTAAAAACAAATTTCCTTCAAACAACCATGCGACTTTGCTGTGATCCTGGTTAAAAACCCGATTTTTATTATCGGCCAGATGATACTCCGCCAACGCAACCGGACTGCCGTTGCCGCCCTCAGCAACACTGGTTTGCCAGATATCCTTAACCGGCGAGCCCTGCTGCTTACGCAAATAGCGCACCGATACGCTGTCCAGCCCCCAATACGCTGACTCTGGCTGCCGGCCCAACCAATCCGGGTCGGCCATGATTTGCTCTAGGGTGATGGTATCACCGGACGTTGCAACCGCCGCAGCAGCTTCGACCGATTTGACCTGGGTAACAGGTGCAGTTGACGTGTCAGTGGTGGCAGGCTGCTGGGTCGCAGCGCAGGCGCTCAGCCCGGCCGTGATCATCACCACCAAAAGTGTTCTGGAGCTTTTCAGCATTCTTATTATTCCTCAATTGGCATGGTAAACCCGCACATTAAAGCGCAAACTAATTCGCTCGTGCAAATATGAACTGATCTTTGTTGCACTTCACGGCGTAAAGTCCGAACATACTTTTACCCTAAAGATTAAGGTTGTCCCATGAAAAAACGTTTTATTGCCCTGTTTATCAGTTTGATGGCAGCAAGCGCCCATGCCAATCAATGTCCGGATCTGTTGAAGTTCGTCAAACGTAAACTTAACTCACAGGAAACGGTTAATTTGTGCGAAAGCTTCCAGGGCAAAACCCTGCTGTTTGTGAATACCGCCAGCTATTGTGGGTTTACCGAACAATTTGAGGGCCTGGAAAAGCTGTATTCCCAGTACAAAGATCAGGATTTTGTTGTGCTGGGCTTCCCCTCTCATGACTTTAATCAGGAAGATGAAGACGAAGCCAAAACGGCAGAGTTGTGTGAACTCACCTATGGGGTGGAATTCCCGATGTTCGAACCCATGCCGGTAAGAGGCGATGATGCCGATCCCCTTTATCGAATGCTCTCGGAAAAATCTGGCACGACACCGAAATGGAATTTTTACAAGTATCTGGTCAATGCACAGGGCGAAGTGGTTGAGTCATATAGCTCGTTCACCAAGCCGCTGGATGAAGACTTGGTGAAAACCTTGGAAGAAACGCTCGCAGCCAATAAAAGCTGAAGACAAAAAAAAGCCCCACCGGGCGGTGGGGCATAAAGAGCACACTCAACTAGGAACACACTTTTGTAAGGGTAAAAACCCTCACTCACTGCAATAATTCAGGCAACATGTTTTTCGATAAGTTCAAAAATTTTTTCGTCGGCATTGGCAAAACTTTTTTGGGCTGATTCTTCGCCCATCGCCAATCCTTCCGCATAGACAAACTCCACCTCTGTCATGCCCAGAAAGGCCAGTACATTTTTAAGATAATGGGTCTGAGTGTCTCGTTCGGTGCCCTGATAAATACCGCCGCGCGCCGCCAACACATAAACCTTTTTGCCTTCAATCAGTCCTTGTGGCCCCTGTTCGGTATAACGAAAGGTAATGCCAGCCCGAGCAATACGGTCTATCCAGGCTTTAAACACCGAGGGAACACCAAAGTTATACATCGGCATGCCAATCACCAGAATATCGCTTTGCTTGAGCTCATCAATTAATTGCTGTGACCTTTGCGCCAACTCCTTTTGCTCCGGCGTGCGCTGCTGCGCATCTGTCATCCACGCCTGCATTTCTGCACCATCTAAATGGGGCAATGCATCTTCGCTTAAGTCCCGTTGCACAAGTTGGATAGGTTTTTTTTGCTGCAGTTGCTGAACAAACTTATCCGTCAGCTGATGAGATTTGCCGTCAGCACCATTGAGGCTACTGTTGATGACCAGAACATTTTTCATGTTATCGACTCCGTTATTCTCAGAAATTTGATAACTGAGATTTTAATACGGATATATAGAAATAAAATCGCAATAATTAGGCTTAAATGTTCGAATTTTTGCAGGAATGTAGATCCCGTGGGTGTTAAATAAATGTGATCCCCCCCATGGCCCTCCCCGTAATCGAAATTGCACTAACAACAACGAGGAAATAACCATGAAAGGGATCACGCAACTCTTTGCGATCTCAAGCCTATCGCTTGTACTGTCCGGCTGCTGGCTGGACAGTGACAATGATACCATAGAAACGCCCGAGCCAGCACCTGCACCACCGCCTGCAGCCGCTGACACCTTTGTACGGGTAACACATGCGGTATCTGACGCCCCCGGTGTCAATGTGCTCGCCGGTGGCGACATCCTGGCCGGGCTGGAAAACGTCGATTATCAGGTTTCTTCTCCCTGGATAACCCTGGAAGAAGGCAGTTACTCGGTTCAGGTCGATGCCATTTTGCCCGATCAGAGCACGACTGCCGTCATCGGCCCGGTTGATCTGGATCTTGTTGGCGACACCACCTACGACGTTCTGGCCATTGGTACGGTGGAAACCATCGAACCCTTGATCATTGAAAACACTTTTACCGAAGTCACTTCAGGCAGCGCCAGAGTGCAGGTGGTGCATGCCGCACCCAATGCGCCCATGGTCGACATTTATGTCACCGCTCCCGGCGATGACCTCAGCAGTGCGCAGGCACTGGCAACACTGTCCTATCGCGAGTTCACCGGTCAGGCAGAAGTGGCAGAGGGAGACTACCAGATTCGTATCACGCCAGCAGGCAGTGAAGATGTGGTGTACGACTCAGGCACGGTTAATCTGCCCGATGGCGCTGATCTGATGATTGCTGCGACCACCAATGTGGGCTCAGGTTCATCACCTGTCACCTTGTTAGCCGCAGACGGTGAAGGGTCGATGAAAATCTGGGACGCGCAAAGCGGGGCCAACTTACGTGTGGTTCACGGCAGTCCGGACGCCCCCGACGTGGATGTGCTGGTCAATAATGCCGATGCGCCCATTCATTATCAGTTAGATGGCCTGAGCTATCCCAACGCCACAGATTACCTGCCCGTAACCGCGGCAGACCTGCTCGTGGATGTGGTTGCGGATGCGGATAACAGCATCGTCGCGCTGGATGACATTCCGGTAAGCCCGGCTACCGGCATGAGCTATACCGCCATCGCCACCAACACCCTTGCCAATATTAATCTGGCATTGTTAGCCGATGACAACCGCGCACTGGCCACAGCGGCAAAGGTGCGTCTGATTCACAACTCACCCACGGCCGCTGATGTGGATATCTATGTGACGGCCACCGATGACATCAGCGCATCTGATCCCGCCTTTGCTGCGGTGCCCTATAATCCTGACGATCTGGCCACAACAGGCTACGTGCAACTGGATGCAGGGGTTTATTATGTCACCATAACCCCGGCTGGCAGTAAAGATGCCGCCATCGGCCCGCTGATGGTTGAGGTATCTGCAGGTGATGTGCTCAGTGCCATCGCCATGGACGCCAGTGGCGGCGGTGCTCCCCTGCAGGCGGTTATCGTCAATGATAAGGTGCCTGAACCGGTTATGCTGGAGGCAACAGAGACATTCAGTGTCAACTTAAGTGGCGCTCAGGAAGTGCCCGCTGTCATGACCGACGCCAGCGCTAGCGCAACCGTAGCGCTGGATGAAGACAACCGTCTGTTCAGTGTTTCTGTCGATACCAGTAACGTTGAAAATGTCACCGGTGTGCACGTGCATGATGGCGATATCGGCATGAACGGGCCGGTCGCCTTTGCCCTGTCCGAAAGCGCAGAAAACACTTACACCCTAGATGCCACGAACCTGCTGGATGACCAGGTTTCGGCCCTCAAAGGCGGTGAGTGGTATATTAATGTTCACACCGACGCCAACCCTGATGGTGAAGTGAGAGGTCAGATCCTACCCGATGGCGTAGCCATCGTGACCTTTCCACTGAGCGGCGATCAGGAAATTCCCCGGGTTGATACTGCGGCCACAGGCAGTGGTTATGCAACGCTGGATGTGAATACGCTTGCCGTTAAGTTGGTGGCGGTTACCTCAGGCGTTGAGGATGCCACAATGGCCCACATTCATGCTGGCTATGCTGGTGAAAATGGCGGAGTGTATGTGGCGCTGGAACAACATCCGGATAATTTCAATGTGTGGATGACACCAGATGGTGCCATGCTCGATGAGGCCAATGCAGCACAGTTACTGGAGGGCGGTCACTATGTCAACGTGCACACCCCGGCCAATCCCAGTGGCGAGTTACGTGGTCAAATCACGCCCGCCAACATTGAAGTCTATGGTGTGGTAGCCAGTGGCGATCAGGAGGTCCCCGCCGTTGAAACCGATGCCAGCGGCGTAGGCGCGATTACTCTCAATACCAGTACCATGACCATCAAGGCGATTCTGAATCTGTCAGACATCAGTCCCAACGCTGGACACATTCACGCTGGCAATGCGGGTGAAAATGGTCCCGTTGTGGTGGCGCTGGAGAATCCTGAAGCGGGTTTATGGACCCTGGATGCCACGCTGACCAGCGAGCAGATGGCAGTCATGCAAGCCGATGGCTTGTATACTAACTTCCATACTGACGCCTTTCCTGATGGCGAAATTCGCGGCCAGATTACCTTGGGCTTCGAATAACACCATCCTGATAAAAAAACCGGTCATCAATGACCGGTTTTTTTATGCATTAATACTGCGCTGCTCAGGCTCCCCGAATACCCAGGCTCATGATATTGCCCTTCTCATCCAGTTCTCTGACCGTCAGGATCACCTGGCCCAGGCGCAGACTGTCACCCACCACCACTCGCCGGTGATATTTAAGACTGAAATACTCGGAGAGGCTGAGGTCGGCCACTTTTTTCGCCAGATCCCCCAGCGGATAGAAGTTATTCACTTCGGTCAGGGTCAGGTCACCATGCAAACTAAAGTCACCAAAAAATTCACTTTCTTTAAGTTTTCGCCCTTCCCCACTGGCAGCCAGCACCCGGCTGATACTGTCTATATCGGCGTCTTTAGCCAGCACCAGCAAGACATCTTTGTCTAACAAACGGCTGTTGGGATCCGGTGGTATCCAGATATGTTCGCGGATAACACCGGCAAAGGCGATATCCGCACTGAAGTTAAGTTCAAACCACTTATGCTCAAAAGCCGGCACATCCGCACTGATAGGAAAAGACATCACCTCAAGGGGATCTTCACTGGCGATGCTCTCCAGTGGCACCCGTTCTTTGGGATGCGGTGTTTCCGGCACCTCTAAACCTAGCCAGCGTGCTATGGGCGCCATGGTCCACCCCTGAATAAACAGCGAGGTAAGGACAACGAAAAAAGCCACATCAAAGTACAGCTCCTGATCCTCCAGACCGGAGAGCCAGGGATACAAGGCGAGGATAATTGGCACCGCTCCGCGCAATCCCACCCAGCTGATAAAAACCTGTTCGCGCCACGGGAAGGAAAACGGCAATAAGCACACCAGCACCGCAATGGGCCGGGCAACGAATATCAGCACCAATGCTACAGAAATGGCCAGTGGTGCGTGAGCAATCAGGTTAGACGGCGTGACTAACAACCCCAGAATTAAGAACATCAGAATCTGTCCCAGCCAGGTCAATCCGTCCTGAACCTGCAGAATATGAATAAGATGTGGCAGCCGTGCATTGCCGATGAGATAACCCATCAAATACACCGCCAGAAAGCCACTGCCATTGATATGACTGGTCAGTGCAAACACCGTAATGGCACTGGCCGCGGCTAACAGGGGTAAAAAACTAAAATTAAGGGGGATTTTACGGGCCATAAAGACAAAACCCTTACCGCCCAGCCAGCCCGCAATCAGCCCCACCAGCATCTGCCAGCCCACATCCAGCAGCAGCGGATAAAGATGCAGTTCAACCCCTGACACCAGTGCACCAGTCAATGCCATAGTCAGGATAACCGCCATAGGATCATTGGTGCCGGATTCAATTTCCAGAGTGGAGGCAACACGTTGTTTGAGGACTACGCCCCGGGATTGAAATATACCGAACACGGCTGCCGCATCGGTGGAACTTAAGATGGCACCAATTAACAGTGCCGTTGGCCAGGGTAAGTCAAAGAAATACACCGCGCCGGCGGCGGTTAGCGAACAGGTGAGCGCAACACCGACGGTGGCCAGACTGATGGCTGGCCACAAGGCCACACGGAAGCGTTCTTTTTGGGTACGCATCCCTCCATCGAAAAGAATAATGGCAAGGGCGGCAGAGCCAATCAGAAAGCTCAGTTCCGGACTATGAAATTCAATGCCACCTATACCCTCTTCGCCTGCCAGCATCCCCATAATCAGAAACACCAGCAACAAAGGCGCGCCCAGTCTGTCTGAAAGCACACTGGCGAGTATGCTCAGTACCAGTAACGCACCAATAAAAAGCAGTATGGTATTAATTTCTGCCATCCGTGCTCCCAGAGCGTCTCAGGGTTTAAACAAAAGCCTCTTGTGAGCCTCTACCCGTATCATCCAAGAAGTTTTTTGCAGGTTACTTGGGCTGCAAAAAACCTGGACCGCAAAAACTTGCCGCCAGGCCCACTTCTGAGAAGCTTTTCACGAATACCGCAGCCAGAGCGCTGTTGACCTATTGACGGCGCCGGCCACGCTTATTATTCCTCTCACTGCATATCAGTATGCCTGAATACGGCAATTAAATCGCATCCAATGCCTGTTTAAAATCGTCAATGATGTCTTCGATATCCTCAATGCCCACACTCAAGCGAATCATATTATCGCTGATGGCCATTTTTTCACGCTGCTCGGCACCCATTTCATAATAAATGGTATGGGCCACAGGAATCGCCAGGGTACGGGTATCTCCAAGGTGCGTGGCATTGAGTACCAATTGCAGGTGATTTAAAAAGGCGAAACAATCCAGCCCTGGCTTCAGATCGATGCTCAGAATACCGCCGTAATGTTTGAACAACGCCCGCGACAATTGATGCTGAGGATGATCGGATAATCCCGGATAATAGACCTTGTCCACTTTGTCATGGCTGGCCAGGAAGGTGGCTAATTTTAGCGCGTTGGTACAGCACTTCTCCATGCGCAGGGCCAGGGTTTCCAGTCCGACGGAGATTAAATGGGCCGAATCTGGTGTTAAACACCCTCCCATGTCACGCAGGCCCTTTTTCTTAATTTGCGTGATTCCCCAAAGCTGGGCAGGCTGATTCTTGTACGCCGGGTTAATGTTATTGAACTGCTGCCAGTCATACAGGCCGGTATCAATGACAGCACCGCCCAATACATGGCCATGACCGGCGACATACTTAGTCAACGACCCTACCAACAAGGAAGCCTTGGCAGCACGAGCATCAAAAAGATAGGCCGGCGTCATCGTGTTATCCACCATATACACCAGTTGATGCTGCTCACACAGCTCACCAATGGCCTGCAGATCGGCCACCTGAGTAACCGGATTGGCGATAGTTTCCAGATAGACCGCTTTGGTGTTGTCTTGAATTGCCGAGGCGACCTGAGTAACATCGGTTACATCCACCAGCGAGACCTCAATACCGAATCCGCGCAGCGTATCGGCGAAACTATTGGTGTTACCAAACAAAAACTGGCTAAGGATCAGATGATCGCCTTGGCGCAACAGGGTCAGCAGCGTGGTGGTAATGGCGGCCATCCCGGTAGCAAAGGTCAGCGCACCAACACCGCCTTCCATTTCTGCCAGAATGTTTTGCAGCGCATTAATCGACGCCGAGGATTGTCTCGAGTAGGCATGCCCATTCTGGCGTCCCTGAAATACGTCAACCAGATCCTCAACCTTTGGATATTCAAACAGTACCGAATTCGTCGTTGCCTGATGCACCGCACCGTCTTCAGGCGTATTTAACAGCCGATCTGCATGCACCAATTTGGTGGTAAAGCCTTTAAAATCCAACACTATCCCCTTAATCAATCTGTTCACTGCCTGCTCTGAGGTAGCGATTTATCTGCTCTTTCGCGGATGCCTAACCGGCTTTCTCCGGGTGGCGCCCATGCACACCAGCATAAAATGCCCTTATTTTAGCCATCTCTGCGTCTATATCATCGCCGATTTTGTACAAAGGCCCAAATCCAATCACTTTGCGCTTATAATCAAAATAAATAAGCAATACGGGCACATCGGCAGCCCTGGCAATATGTAAAAAACCCGTTTTCCATCGCGTTACGCGTCTGCGGGTGCCCTCGGGCGCGACACCCAGCACAGTGGGTTCGGCCTTCAGCCTGGCACTCACCTGCTCCACCACACCATGCGCTCCCCGTCTGTCCACCGCAATGCCGCCCATTTTGCGCATCCACCACCCAAATGGTCCCACAAACAAACTGTGCTTTCCTAAGAACGACACCTTCAGTTGCAAAGCAAACACCGTTGCCAGACCCAGCACGAAATCCCAGTTCGATGTATGTGGCGCCACACACGCTACTATGCGCTGTTGATTAGGAAACTGACCTTCCATCGTCCAGCCCATAAGACGCAATACCCAGCGCCCTAGCCACTGGCTAAAGCGGTTGCCACGTCGTGGAACATCCTGACCGATAGTAATAGGGAGTGGGTCTTTTTTCATATTGGCTACCCTGACTGTCAAGGATGGGCATGATCCAACAAGCACGGGGGCCTGTCGAGCACTAATAACGATCGTACTTAAAAACTGTCGTGCTACTTTTCTCGCCATTCATCCCGGCTTTGCACTGACTCACAGCGGCTCAATTGTCTAAACCCATGGGGATGAGGCACAATAGAGCTCCTTTTGTTCTTTTGGTAACGTCATGCTGCTATCTGTTGTACTTCCACGAAGCCTGATACTTGGCATTGTCTCGCTTTTTTTCACCCTGCCCTCAGTGGCACAGGAGAATGCCAGAGAATTGTTCGGCCACTACCAGTCGGCGCTGTTTCAAATCCGGATGATCGAAGTGGAGTCAGGTAATAAATCATCAATCGGATCGGGCTTTCAGGTCAGCGCAGACGGGCTCATGGTAACGAATTATCATGTGATCGCTGACAAGGTGTTTTATCCGGAAAAATACCGCATTGAATATCTCACCGCGGATGGCGAGTCTGGACTGCTGAGCTTACAGCATATCGATGTGGTCAACGATCTGGCTCTGGTACGCCGGGAGACTCAGAATAGCGACTACCTCCCAGTCGCGCCCTACTTGCCTGCTCAGGGTGACAATATTTACTCACTGGGTAATCCTCATGATCTGGGCATGATTGTGGTGCCGGGGACCTTTAACGGGCTGAAGAAAAATAGTTTTAATCAAAAAATCCATTTTACCGGCAGTATCAATCCGGGTATGAGTGGCGGACCCACCGTCGATGCCCTCGGACAAGTGGTTGGAGTCAATGTGGCCACCGCCGGGAATCAGATTGGCTTTCTGGTGCCGTTGGCCAGACTCAGACATTTGCTGGCAAGAGCCGAAGACGCGCCGCCGGCAGATTTTATCGCAGAAATTGAGCAGCAGCTGTTGGCAAACCAGTCCCGTCTGTTAGAGCCTTTTATAGAATCATCCTGGCCTGTGGCCGCACTTGGCAGAGCCAATGTCGCCGCAGAGGTAGTGAATTTCCTGCCCTGCTGGGGTAACTCTAACGCCAACGACAAAGAGGCCCGTTATCTGACCGCACAAAAACGCTGTCGTCTGGAAGAGGAAATTTACCTGAACAATAAATTGCGCACCGGCAGCCTGGAAATTGAGTACGAGTGGATCTCCTCCGACTCGCTCTCCGATGCAGCCTTTTACAACCTCTACGAACAGAGCCTGCAGTCTGCAGGTCCGGGGAATAATTCTGCTAAAGAATTCAGTACCAATTATCAGTGTGAACAACAGCGGGTCTACAACCAACAGGGAATGAAAGTACGCTTATTATTTTGCATCAGAGCCTACAAGGACTTTGAACAACTCTATGACGTGTTGATGCTTGGAGCCAGTTACGATCAGAAAAACCAGGGGCTGATCAGTCACTTTACCCTTGCCGGTGTGTCACGCTCTCTGAGCCTGGCCTTTACCAAACGTTTTATGGAGGCTATGGCATGGCAATAGTCATCGAAAAGCTTTCTGCCAATAACAAGCAGGTGAAGCATTATCAATTTGATCAATCCACGGTGAGTCTGGGTCGTGGTTACGAGAACCACATCCGTCTGACAGACCCTTATGTCTGTGCCGAACATGCACTGATCAAGCAGGATCCGGATAGTCACAAGATAGAAATTATTGACCTGGATTCCATCAATGGCATGAGCGTCAATGGCAGAAAATGCGATCGCGCAGTAGTGGATAAACACGACGTCGTAGTGCTGGGAAAAACCCGCTTACGCTTGTTCAACAGCAATAATACCGTTCCGCCAGCCATTAAACTCAGTGCCATCGAAACCCGTCTGGATATTCTAACCCACTGGCGCTTTGCACTGTTTATGGGGCTTCTCTACGCCGCCACCCTGGTGTTTGAAAGTTATCAACATACGTACACGGAATTTGAGCTGGGCAAGGCCTTACCGCGATTGTTTAGTGAGTTTATTCTGCTCTCTGTCTGGCCGCTGTTATTTGCTTTACTCTCCAGACTACAGAAGCAGGATGTCAGGCTTTCCAGCCTGTTTTCGGTACTCTGGATCATCGCACTGCTCAGTGAGGGGCTGTCTGAGGTGAATCACTGGATAAGCTTCAACTTCCCGCAGTTACCGGGTTGGGGGGTGGCAGAACACCTCGGTCTGACGCTGGTATTTGCCCTGCTCTTGTGGCTGACTCTGCTGCTCGCCTTTCATCAGGCTGCCGCTAAACGCAACCGCATTACTTTGCTGTGTTCGTTAATACTGTTGGCAGGCGTAGTGGGTTGGAACCAGTTAAAACAAGGTGAATTTTCCCCCCGCCCCAACTACAGCTTCAGTTTACTCTATGAAGATGCGGCTGTGACTAACGGCGTCGATACCGAGCACTACCTTAAACAGCTGCCTGATATATATGACAAAGCCGACAGGCTCAGAAGCAAACCCTGATGTGTATTTTGTTTCTTGCCCTCAATCAACACCCTGACTACCCTTTGGTGATTGCGGCAAATCGGGATGAATTTTTTGCACGGCCAACCGCAAGTTCGGGCTTTTGGGCGGATACACCGTCAGTGCTCGCCGGTCGGGATCTTCAGGCCGGCGGCACCTGGATGGGCCTCAACACCGGAGGGCGCATTGCAGCACTGACCAATATTCGTGCCCCTCAAAGCGTGGTAGCTGACCGGCAAAGTCGTGGCAAACTGGTGACGGACTACCTTCGTCAGGTACCCCATGCCGAGTCATCGAAGACATATCAGGCCTGGTTAGCACGTCATAAACAAGACTTTAACGGATACAACCTGGTTTTTGGGCACTACACCAAAGAACAGGGGGTAAGACTGCACGTGTATAACAATCACCAGAATCGCCATGAAGCCCTCAAGGATGGCATTTATGGCCTTTCAAATGCGGATATTGACAGTCCGTGGCCTAAAACCACCCGCGGCATCAATGCACTGGCTGAGGCGCTGACAGATGAGGCGCCGGATGATGAACGGCTTTTCACTCTGCTCAAAGACACCCAGCAGGCCGATGACGCCCTATTACCTGATACCGGCATTCCCAGAGACTGGGAAAAACGCCTGTCTGCCATCTTTGTCGAAGGTGAAGACTATGGCACCCGCAGCTCTACGTTACTCTTTATCGACAACAAAGGAGGATTTCGCTGGGCAGAACGCACCTTCGACCAACAGGGCCAAGCGGTTAAAACGCTGGAGATACACAGTCACTTTCAGGGCTGTTAATCAGAGTTTTATCATATAACCCATTTGTCTCTCGAAATTAATTCTATGGCTGGCATAATAAGCGCTCTTGCCGATCAACCTACCTGGCCACAGGTACATTATTACAGAGGGATATCATGTTAGAAGTGCTCAAGCAGTTACCTGCTGATCCTATTCTTGGTTTGTCCAGCGCCTATAAACAGGACACCAATCCAAAAAAAGTGGATTTGGGTGTTGGCGTTTATAAGGATGAGCAGGGCCGTACGCCCATTTTAAGTTCGGTTGCCAAAGCACAGAAGATCCTGCTGGCCAACGAAGATTCAAAAACCTATATCACGCCTCAGGGCGTGCCCGGTTACATCAGCGGCATGCTGGACCTGTTGCTGGGTAAAGGTCATAAAACGCTGATTGAAGAGCGCGTGGCTGCAGTTCAGGCGCCAGGCGGCTGTGGTGCCCTGCGCATTCTTTCGGAGCTGTTGAAGCGGTGCAATGGCGAGCTCACGGTGTGGGTCAGCGATCCTACCTGGGCCAATCATATCCCTCTGATTGGCAGTGCGGGCCTGAACATTGAAACCTATCCCTACTTTGACAAAGATCAGGCCGGTATTCGCTTTGATGACATGGTTGCCTGTCTGGAAAAGGTCAATAAGGGTGACGTCGTGCTGTTGCATGGCTGCTGTCATAATCCGACCGGTGCCGATTTAACCAAGGCACAATGGCACAAGGTGCTGGAGCTGGCGCAGGAACGTGAATTTCTGCCCTTTTTAGATATTGCTTACCAGGGATTTGGCGACGGAATCGACGATGATGTCTACGGTTTACGACTTTTAGCTGATAATTTGCCAGAATTAATTGTTGCCGCATCATGCTCGAAAAACTTCGGGTTATATCGTGAGCGCGTCGGTCTGGCCGCTATGATCACGGCCCGTCGTGAGGTGCGCGACGCCATCCAGACACAAATTCAGTCCATTGCCCGTGGCATTTACTCTATGCCACCTTCATATGGGGGCGCACTGGTAGACATCATTCTTAATAGTGAAGAGTTGAAACAGGAATGGTTAGGTGAAGTCAGCAGTATGCGCGAGAGAATGCAGACCTTACGGCGCCTGCTGGTGAGTAAGCTGGAAGAAAAAGGCGCAAGCAAAGACTTTTCCTTTATTAATACACAAAAAGGCATGTTTTCCTATCTGTGCATCAGCCCGGAGCAGGTGCAGCAGCTACGCCATGATTACGCCATCTACTTTGTGGACTCCAGCCGTGTGAATATCGCCGGTATCAGCACCAGCAACGTAGATTACATTGCCGATGCACTGACTGCGATACTCTGATTCTGCCTACAGCACTGCCACGTGGCAGTGCTGTTTTAATTCCTTTTTTCTGCGCGCCTATCATTGTTTTTCCTTATTTCGTCATAAATGCTGACTACACTGTTGTAAACGCTCATGCATACCAAACCTGTTGTGATCACAACAGCGTGTTGTTAAGAACGAGGTAATAATGAAAACCCTTGTGGCTCATTCATGGGAACACCTGCAGGAACTGTTATTCGACGGTTCATGGGACCCACTTATTGCCCGCTATCGCTCCCCTTATGTATTTCGCGGTTTGCCTGATTGTCGCTTTGAACTAAAGACCTCGCTGGCGCGACTGGGTGGACATTACGCTCAGCTTGAACGCCATCTGCTCAGAAATTTTAAGAAATACGGCCACGACAGCTTTGATACAAACCGCTCAATCTGGCACTGGCTAACACTGGCACAGCACCATGGCTTACCTACCCGACTGCTCGATTGGACCTACTCCCCCATGGTGGCAATGCACTTTGCCACTGCGGATATTGATTTGAGCGAGCAGGATGCGGTGATCTGGAAAGTGAATTACCACGACTCCTTCCGGCAATTGCCTGAGAATATGGCGATACAGCTCGAACAAACTGGCGGCAACGTGTTTACGGTAGAACTGCTGACCCAACTGGTGGGCGAGCTGGACGTTTTTGACCGACTCGGTGAGTCAGATTTTTTCCTGTTTTTTGAGCCACCGGCTCTGGATGGTCGCATCATCAACCAGCATGCCTTATTTTCTGTCGCCTCCAATGCGCAACTGGCCTTGAAGGAGCTGATAGAACAGACCCGGATTGATGCTCAGAAACTGATTATTCCGGCCAAACTCAAGTGGGAAATTCGCGATAAACTGGATCAATCCAACATTACAGAGCGGGTTCTGTTTCCTGGTCTCGAAGGGTTAAGTCAGTGGCTTAAGCGCCATTACAGTCCGAGAGACAACTGACATAACCAAGACATGGGCGGTTTCACCAAACTTACGTCATCGCCGGGCATTCATGGCTTTTTTATTTGGACGTCTGGCGTTCTTCCTGCCATTGTTTCTCCAGATGTTCAATCATGGCTTGAGGATAGTCATGCTGATACAAGCGGCGCATGGTGCCATCCGCGTAGCTTTGCATCAGTGCTTCCTGCCAGCGGGCGACTCTTGCGCCCGGGATATCCAGCGAAAATGCCAGATACAAATAAGAACGATACAGGGGTTTCCAGCGCTCTAACCTGACGTCACCGTAATGAACAGATTCGCCGTAACGCAATGCATTCAGTGCAATAACATCAGCTCTGTTACGCTCCGCCATGGTGTGACACTCATGAGCATTGGCAACCATTGAAAGATTGCGCCCGACTTCAAAGCCCATCTGATTAAAATACCCCAGTTGTGCTGAACTCCGATAGGCACAGGCCCTGAGATTATCGGTCCCATAATCTTGTGGATTCGCCACGACCCTGGGTAAGGTGTACAACTGCATATCAAAATACTTAATCGGCCCGACCCACTGGAATAACGCTTCTCGCTCGGGGGTGCGTACGGTTTCAAAAAGTACTGTATTGGGTTGTTGCCGGGCCATTTTCATCGCCCGCGCCCAGGGCAATAAACTGAAGCGGATTTTTTCGTTTAAGCGGGCTTGTAAGTGACGAATCAACTGAATAGTGACACCGTCAATTTGCTCGACTTCGTTAATATATTGTGCCGGTGGGCTGTGTTCTGTAAGAAAGTGTAGTTCCGGATCCGGGGCCTGCCAGGCCAGGCAGCCTGAGCTGAATAATAGAAACAGAGCCCAGCCGATAAAGACTTGCATGAAGGATTCACCGCTACAAAAAAGAGAATGTCATTACACTATAGCAGTCTGCGACGCAGGTCGCGCAGACCGCAACGGGAAAGCTTTGTGCGCTCACACCTCGCCCTTTGCTATTGGTGCTTTTCCCAGTTGGGCTTTAGTATACAATTAGGGATTGGTCATCACTGTGACAAACACGCTAACCTGCAGCATACCCATAAAGGGCAAGAGATCATTAAGCATGCCATCACCACAGTTTCTCATCCGGTGGATTAGTTTTTGCCTTTTCCTGTTGGTACCTTCGGTCAGCGGCGCACAACCGGTGTTGGATTTAAACCAGCAACCCGCGTTGACCGCAGGTGAATACAGTAATTACTTCCAGGAATCCGGGGAGCCGCTATCCCTTTCACAAGCCATCACACAATTTAAGACTTATCCGGTCAACCTAGGCACAAGTCAGTCCATTTCGCTGGGGATCAGTGTGGCGCCGGTCTGGCTGAAAGTACGTCTGCATACTGATGGTGAAGCGGGAAAAAGCTATCGATTTAGTACTGAAACCCCCTGGCTTGATCATATTGACGCCTGGCTGGTACACGAGGGAAGAGTGATTGAACATGTGGTAGGAGGCGATGCGCTACCCTATGCGCAGCGCCCCATGCAATACCGCTACTTTGCTTTTGAAACCGAATTGCCAGCCGGTGAAACACAACTTTATCTCAGAGTAGATACCCTTGGCCCCATGGCCATTCCTCTTCGAATCTCCGAATCAACGCGGGCTATACAAAGAGACATTTCCAGCAGTTACCAATATGGATTTCTGTACGGCATCATGATTGCACTGGCGCTGTATAATCTGATGATCTATCTCGGTATACGACACAGTGAATATGGCTTGTACGCCCTATACCTGCTGGGTTTTGTGATCAACAGCTTATCCTATACCGGGCAACTGCATACCTGGTTTACGCCCGATTGGGGTCCCTACTTTCAGGATTGGCTAGATATCTTTCTCATGATCACCTATTCCATCGCCGGCCTTCATTTTGCGCGCATCCTGCTCAAGACGCGCCAATATGCACCCACATTAGACAGAATTACCATCGGCGTCACGGTATTCATTCCTGCAGGCATGCTCATCGGGGCACTGTTAAATAATCTCACCCTGTCCTTATTGCTGGCGTTTATCCTCAACACCAGTTTTGCAGTATTGTTTATTATATTGGGAATACAAGCCATCAGACACCAGGTTGCCACGGCCAGATTATTTGTGATCTGCTCGGTAACCGCAGCTACCTGCATCTGCATTTCAACAGCCGCTGTCGCCGGGCTGCTCCCATACAATGATGTGACCTTCAAACTCATTGAGGTGGGCATGGCCTTTGAGTCAATTTGCCTGGCTTTTTTACTGGCGCAACGCTTCCGCCTGACCGAAACAGAAAAACGGGTGGCGCTGCATACTGCCCGCGTCGATCCACTGACCGGACTGAACAACCGGCGCGGGTTTGAACACGCCGCCTACCCCTTATGGCATCAACAGCTCAGATCGAAGCGCGATGTCTCTGTTATCCTGATGGATATCGATCATTTTAAGAAAATTAATGACCGCTATGGCCATACTCTCGGCGATGAGGTGTTACGCAGTGTCGCTTCGCTATTAACCCATAGTGCCAGGCGAAGCGACATCATTGCACGCTGGGGTGGTGAAGAATTTCTGATATTGCTGCCAGACACCAACAAAGAACAAGCCCGCAAACATGCCGAGCAGTTACGACGCTTAATTGAATCAAGCAAAATCGACAGCGACAAGGGCGAGATTCACTTTACTGCCAGCTTTGGTGTCAGCGGCAGTGCGCCTGCTGCCCTCAGACAAAACGACAGCTTTGGTGATGGTTTGGACGATCTCATCAATGCAGCCGATAACGCCCTGTATCAGGTTAAAGAAACTGGCCGCAATCAGGTTCAACTGGGAAATGCTACAGGGTAGTCAGATAAAAGCTCTCAACGTTCTGAGAAAGCCACAAGCCCATCAGTTTTCATAAAAACAAGCCTCGATTGGTTGTGTCTCGTTTTGTCAGCGTTGCATCAACAATTCAGCGGTTAGTATTACAGCCTCATGCCCCTTATACTGGTGGATAGTAAAAGTGATTGAGATAGCAGATGAATTGGGTTTATGCGGTATTACTGCTGACGTTTTGTGTGACGGTAAAGGCAGCAGAGCTTACCGTTGCTTTTGGTCAGAGTCGGCCCCCTTATGTGGATGAAGTGCTGGCCGATGGTATCAGTGTAAGACTCTTCGACGCTGTGGCCCAGAAACTTGAATGGCAATACCAGGCCATTTTTGTCTCCAACCTGCGCATGGACAAGCTCCTCGAACAAGGTCAAGTGGATATTTCGGTGGAAGTTCAGCCCAACAACCCGTCACTGTTTTATTCTCAACCGTTTATTGCCTATTACAACTATGCTATCCATCGTCACTCTGCTGACCTGGCACTTAATGATATCAACGACCTGCAGCATTTCAGCCTGTGCGCCTGGCAAAGCGCCAATGAACATATCGGTATTTCAACCTGGACAGAGAATAAAGCAGATTACTGGGAGTACCCGGAGCAAAAGTGGCAGGTGGCGGACTGGTTGAATGGGCGCTGCGAGGTGGTGTTAATCGATGAAACCCTGCTGAGCTGGCATCTTCAGCAATTTAAAACACGCCCAGAGCACAGCGATAAAAAGATACAACTGGATCGCCTCGGCAAAGCTTTATTGCCCATTGAGCAAAACCCTCTGTGGTTTTATGTCGGCTTTAGCGAGGCCTCGCTCAGAGACGCGTTTGACAGGGAACTCACCCGTCTGAAAAAAAGCGGCCGTTATGACGACATCCGCAATCACTTTACGCAAACAAAAGCATCAGCGCACCCATAGCGAAACAGGAAGAACAGGAAGAACAGGATGCTATGATACGAGCCCTATCCTCTCCGCTCACCTTTGACGGCTTATTTCATCTGCAATGCGCTACTGTCCGAGTCTACGTAGCGCTGAATCACCTCAGGCACTCTGCCCTCATCAATAAACTTCAGTAAAGCCTGATTAAACTTGTCTCTGACCGCCTGGTCATGAAAAGCCGCGTAGGCTGGCACCACAGGAGTCAACGCATGGGCCCTGACACTACTCTGTTCGTAATCCGGCACGCGTTCTTCGGCATAATAATGGAAAATGTAGTAATCAAGCACCACCAAATCGGTGCGTTTTTTAAACAGCAAACTGGGCAACACTGACATGTCGTGCATCTCACGGTAATGACTGTTTTTTACCAGTTTGGCAAAAGCCGGGCCGAAATACCCCGTCGCTCCCTGAAACGTTGCAATGCGGGCCCCTTCAATGTCTGCCAGTGCAGAATATTCTAACTCTCTCTGTGCCAGAGAAAATACCGTCGGGCGGTATTAAATAATTTCTGAGGACACAAAATAGTCTTTTTCATCAGCCTGAAAAAAGGTTGGTACGATAACATCAGCCTCACCGTTCATGATCATACGCCTTGCCCGCGCCAGAGGCGACGTCCGCTCAGTTCGCCAATTTATGTCGTTATAGGCAAAAAGCTGCCTATGCACAGGTGCTGCATACATGTACTGATAAAATCAGCATGGGGTCAGGAGTACTTAACGGATGATTAGCATTTATGCTATATTCTGCGCCCTTTATTCTGGCTAATCCTACTTATTCATGAGTGATTTTGAACAGCGTTTCGGCGGCACCCAAAGGCTTTATGGGCTTGCGCAAACCCAGTGGCTACAACAGGCTCACTTCTGCGTTATCGGCATCGGTGGTGTCGGTAGCTGGGTCGCAGAAGCGCTGGCGCGAACGGCAGTGGGTACGCTGACGCTGATAGACTTGGATGATATCTGCACGACCAATATTAACCGCCAGATCCATGCGCTGACTAACACCGTTGGCGAAGACAAAACAGAGGCGATGCGTTCGCGCATTCAGTTGATTAACCCCCAGTGTGACGTGCGCTGCATTGAGGACTTTGTGACACCGGACAATGTGCATGAGTACCTCAATGACATGGATTATGTGGTTGATGCCACCGATTCGGTGAAAGCCAAAGCAGCTATCATCGCTCACTGTAAACGCCGCAAATTGCCGGTACTGACCATTGGCGGAGCCGGTGGTCAGACCGATCCTACGCAAATAGCCGTTACTGATTTGAGTAAGACAAAGCAGGATCCCCTGGCTGCTAAAGTACGTTCACTGCTGCGTCGGGATTACGGTTTTACCACCAACCCCAAACGTCGCTTTGCCGTTGATTGTGTCTATTCCACCGAGCAGCTGTGTTATCCGCAACCCGATGGTACGGTCTGTCAAAACAAGGAATTTGCCGGCGCGGGCGTCAAGCTCGACTGTAACTCGGGCTTTGGGGCCTCAGTGGCGGTCACCGGCAGCTTTGGCTTTGTTGCGGCGGCAAGAGTGATGGAAAAATACCTGCAACGCTGTGAACGCAAACATCAGGAAAAGGTCGGCACCGAATAAGCCGCCACTGAAATGCAGGTGCAAGATTATTCCTGCGCTTCTGATACCGAAACAGCGTTAACTCAGAACCGGCTCTGAATGGCCTGCATCACCTGATGCAAACCGTTATTACGGGACTGACTTAAATGCCGCTCCAGGTTAATCTCGGCCAGGTAGGCGGGAAGATCAAAGGCTTTCACCTGTTCTGACGTTTTACCGGCCAGCGCTTCGCACACCAACGCCAGCAACCCGCGCACAATTTTACTCGCGGAGAAAGCCTGTAACTGTATCTGCCCCTGATGAGTCGAAACCTGCAGCCACACCTGGCTCTCACACCCCTGCACTTCATGCTCTGCGGTGCGCAAGTCTTCGGGTAATATCGGCAGGTGCTTACCGGCCAGCATTAACGCCCTCAGCTGATTATCCCAGCCTCTGGCCTGTTGCACGGTGCTAGCCAGTGTCCGGGATGAGGGTGGGTGCGGTGTGCAATCTGCCATGGTCTGATTATCCGCGTTGCTCTTGTGCGATGGCCTGCTGCATTTCTTCGATTTTTACCACAATGGCGTCTTCTTCGCGCACCACAGGAAAGAGCATTAACATGACCTCATCAGGGGCCCATAGTCCGAACCAGCGATGTTGCAGTTCCTCCAGCGTCAACACCGCTGCCCTGGCTTGAGGGAAATGTACCTTAGCCCAGGCCATAGCCGATGTCTGGTCTGGAAACAGCGGTGTGCAGGCATCGCCCTCGGCACTGAGCATGGCCCAGCCCTCTTTTACCGACAAGCCCCACAGCTGTCCCTGTTCCAATAACAGTAAAAAAGTCTGCTCGGCACGTTGTTCCGCGTCCAGCGCAGTTAAATCAGGTTGTTGTTGTGTCATAACCGCCTCAGTTCAAAGCTCACGCAAATACTACTCCTGTGGTGCTGGTATTCTCTGCTTACCTTTACCCACTGCGGTCAGCATCGAGCCAATCATTACCATCCCTGCACCAATATATGCCCAGTGATCCAGTTCACTGGGACTAAAATGCATGGGCCAGATACGCACTGCCGCTTCCATGCTTAAAAACGTGAATAATGGCGCCAGCGCAATGACCGCACTGACCTTAGATGCATGCCATACATGCAGAGCTTCAGTGAAAGCACCATAGCCCACTATGGTATTGGCGCAGCAGAACATCAATGCCCAGAATTGCAGTGTGCTCAGGTGCAGTACGGTTTCTAACTCAGAAACAGGCAGCAGCACCAGACAGCCGGCACAGTACAGAATAAGCGTTAACTGTTTGGCCGTTATGGCCCTGAGCAGGACTTTTTGCGACAGGGCATATACCGCCCAGGTAATGGCGGCCACAATAATAAACAGCACACCCTGTGTGTAGAGTCCCAGCGAGCTGAACAACAGCGGCAGGCGCTCATTGAAAAACAGCAACAACCCGCTGATCAGTACCAGCGCGCCAAAACTTTCAAGGCGGTTAAAGCGCTCTTTGTATAACAGAATGCCACCGAGCATCAGCAAAAAAGGCGCCAGCTGAATCAGCACCTGCGCCGTTTCCGGATTCAGATAATCCACGCCTTGCAAATACAACACATAATTGGCGATCAGGCCCACCGCTGCCATCAGCAGCAAAAGATTATTGCTGCGACTGATAGAGCGCATGGGAGGCAAGGCTTTGGCCTTGTACAACATCAGCCCAACGACAAGTGCCGCGAGGGTAAAGCGAAACCAGGTGATAGTAACTGCATCCATAGCTTGCAGGCACAGCTTCAGGAAAACCGGCAACATGCCCCATAACAACGCGGTAAGCAATGACAGGCCAAAGCCATACCAATGTCTGACAGCCACTGTCTGCATAGGGGAATTCGCTTATTGTTTGTTTTTGATTTGATGTTTTCTGACGGCCCGGCGCATACGTGATATCTGCACGTGATCCAGTTGTTTTTTATCTTCCACTTTAAGCAAGGTTTCTGTTTCCGGGGCCAACTGGGCCAACTTACGCAGACCGTTTACGGCCTTAAGCTCCAGTTCAACCCAACCGCCCTGAGGCAAGCGTTTCTGCAGCTCCACATCGCCATAACGCACCCGAATCAGACGGCTGACGGTGACATCCTGAGATTCCCACATGCGTCTGACTTCGCGGTTACGGCCCTCAGACAGGGTCACATTAAACCAGTGGTTCATGCTGTCTTCATCACCGGGGTGGCGACGTATGCTGGTAAATTTGGCTTCACCGTCTTCAAGCTTGACCCCGGCCTTGAGGCGTTTCAGCATTACATCGGTGACTTTGCCGTACACCCGTACCGCGTATTCACGCTCTACTTCCTTGCTGGGGTGCATTAATCCGTTGGCCAGTTCACCATCATTGGTAAACAGTAATAAACCGCTAGTATTTATATCCAGCCGGCCAACCGCTATCCAGCGGCCATTTTTAATGCGTGGAAGACGATCGAATACGGTGGGCCTGCCTTCGGGATCTTTCCTGCTGCACAGCTCCCCTTCCGGCTTGTTGTACATCAGCACCCGACACACGGCTTTCTGATTTTGCGGGCCAAGCGGATTGCCATCCACCCGGATTTTATCTTCCGGCTCCACACGCAGGCCCAGCTCGGCCACTTTACCATTGACCGAAATCCGGCCGTCGCTGATCCATTTTTCCATCTCCCGACGGGAACCGATACCGGCATTCGCCAGTACTTTTTGCAATTTATCGCTCACCTGCGCTCCACTCTATGCGGCCAGAGGACTGCTATGCAGCCACTGGCACAAAATTCACTGAATAATCGGCGCTATTGTACGTGCAGGACGAGGCTAATACCAATAAATGGCTATCATCGATGTCAGTAAAATATCACCCTGGCAAAATACAGCTGTGCCAGCTCATTTTCACCGTCCAGATCGTGCCTTGTTGTGGCCATTGCTGCAATGCTGAGGTATATGCTTCCTGCCTGGCCTCTTCAGCCAGTTGAAAATCCCCCAACAGACGGATCTGGGTCGCCAGTACCTGGCGGGAATGTTGCCGATATAATTGACTGAGATAAAGAACAAATGACGGCTTCAACCTTGTAGTGCCTGTTTTACAAATAGCAGCACTGAGTCGAAGCGCCCCGGCTGAATTCGACATTAATCCATAATCACATTGCGTACCCTGGTGATATCCTGGTCATGAACCAACGCCCGCTCAGCGCGCTCCATTGCCTGTGCCGCATACTTTTCAGCCGCCTTGCGGGTGGCGCCATCCTTTGACTTCGACAAGGCCCGTAACGCTTTTTGCAACCGTATTGCGACCTCCACGTTAGCCGCACCATAACGGGCGACGGGCGTAAAGGCATCATCAAACATATCATCCACTGAGATCAGCGGTACCTCAATACGATCGTAGCTGACTTCAGCAGTCTGTTTTTTCTGTTCTGAAGAGTCCGGCTCACTGTCTGTTTTCCCCCAGAGCACAAAAAGACGCACCATACGGCCGATAATATCGATACCCGTGCCAGGATCGTTAACCGCCGGAGACAGAGCACGACTGGCGATCTCGGCGAGCACCACCAGCGCAAAACGCGGATCATCTTCAAAGGTTCGTGATGTGCCGAGCATAAAGGTTCCGCAAAGCTTTTGTTTTTGCTGCTCGTCAAGCTTGTTCTGTGAACCCTTAACATAAGCCAGAGGCCGGTCAGGGGTAATAAAGGTACCGGGCAGTGCCGCCAGCCTGACCCTTATCTGCCATTTTTCAGCGCACTTCTGCAATCTGGCCATATCAATATGTTGTATATAACCTACTTCATCACAGTAAAGCGGTACACCCTCAACACATCCGCCGGTGGCAATCACACCACCCAAAGCGGGGGCCTTGCGGCGGCGCAACAGTGCCTGAGCGGCAACATCCTCGACAGAGTCTATAGTCGTGCCGACCCTGCCTAATCGGGCTATCCTGTCTACCCAGCGCACAAAAGTCAGGATCACAATGGCGAACACCAGAACGGTCAACACCAACAAAGTAAACAGTCCGGCGTCCTGATAGAAATCATTTTCAATCGCAGTCAGCGCCACAATGCTGAAAATAAAGGCACCGATAAAAGTCGATAAGGCGTTTTGAGATAAGTCATCGGCAATCACCAGTTTAACTGCTCTGGGAGTGGCAGTACTGCTTGCCGAAGCATAGGCCGATACCATCGACGCTACCGCCAGGGTGGCAATCACCATCATGCTGGATGACATTACGGATAACAGGTGGGATACGGATTCAAAGGTCACCTGTGGCATCCAGTTTGCCAGCTCGGTTCCTTCGGCAAACTTCGCCAGAAAAGCTACCGAAACAGACAACAAAGAAATGACAAGGGGCTTGAGCCACAATTGCTTGCTTAGTTGTTGTAGCAAGAACCTGATTCTGTCGGCGGATATAAATGGCATGTTGCTCTCCTGCAATGATCTGATTTAACCATGCTGGTTTTCAGCTCTGAAGCCCCGATGACTTGCAGGGGCCATTGTCCAACTCAACCCGTTGTATTCGATGCCAGCGAAGGTCGGCAGCAGACACCATGAATAAAGACCATTGGCGCTGAATTAATGTAATAAATCAGTATCGGACTGATCATCCTCCACCATCGGTTGACGCTTAGACTGGGTATCTGATTGCGCAACAGCAGATTCAGTTTCACCCATGTGGTCAGCCTCCTGGTGTTCAAACAACCCCGTCGATGGCAGCTGCTCAAGACTGCTTAGGGCAAAGTAGTCGAGAAAAGCTTTGGTGGTAGCATACAGCGCCGGGCGTCCAGGCACCTCTTTGTGGCCTATCACCTTGATCCAGTCTCGTTCACTCAGGGTTTTGATGATATTAGAGCTCACAGACACCCCGCGGATATCTTCAATTTCGCCGCGGGTAATGGGCTGGCGATAGGCTATCAATGCTAGCGTTTCGAGCATGGCCCGGGAGTAACGTGGCGCCTGCTCCTGCCATAACTTACTCAGCCACGGAGACAGGCTGTCCATCGATACAAAGCGATAACCTGAGGCCAGTTTTAACAGGTTGATGCCGCGCGGACGATAATCAAGCATGAGCTCATCGAGCGCCTTTTGCAGCCGACGCTGACTGACATTCAGTTCCTGTAACACCGTGTCCTGCAATTTCTGCTCGCTGAGCGGTCCTTCTGCCACAAAAATAGCCGCCTCGAGCAACTGCTTTAACTGCGCATCAGAAATTTTCATCATCTGATTCCTCGTTATGATAACCCCCACCTTTGGCCTGAATATGGATATCGCCATAGGCTTCGGCCTGTACCAGATCAACCAGGGATTCTTTAACCAGCTCTAAAATAGCCAGAAAACTCACCACCACCCCGGCTTTACCCTCTTTCGGTTCAAACAAGTCAGAGAAGGAGACAAAACGCGCCGTGCTCAGACGCTGAAGAATGTCGCTCATGCGCTGACGGGTGGAGAGGGTCTCGGGACGAATATGGTGATGCTCAAATGCCGCCGCCCGCTTGAGTGCTTCTTGCAGGCTCAGCGCCAGTTCATTTAAGGTGACTTTTGGCAAAACCACACTGGGTTTGCAGTTGTCCGCCACATTGGCCGATGCCACAAATAACTCCCGCTCCTGACGCGGTATTGAATCCAGCTCGTGGGCGGCCTGTTTTATCTTCTCATATTCCCGCAAACGTCGAATCAGTTCAGCTCTGGGATCGTCATCATCCTCTTCTGCCTCCTGACGTTTGGGTAACAATACCCGGGACTTAATCTCTGCCAGAATTGCCGCCATAAGCAGGTATTCGCCAGCCAGTTCCAGCTTCACTTCCTGCATCAAATCCACGTATTCCATGTACTGACGGGTTATCTGCAATATGGGTAAGGTGGCAATATCGAATTTTTGTTTGCGAATCAGGTACAGCAGCAGATCCAGCGGGCCCTCAAAGGATTCCAGAATCACTTCCAGGGCATCGGGTGGAATATAAAGATCCTCGGGCTTTTCTACCAGCGCCTGACCATTAACAAAGGCCAGTGGCAGCGGCTGCTGCACCGGCTCTGGTGGTGAAACCGGAGGGGGCTGTTGTTCAGACAAAAGCGGAGATGTCTCCTTCCCCTTCGCGCAGGATCACACAATCGCCTTCAGACATATCCAGCACAGTAGTGGGATGTTCGCCGATATTCCCGCCATCTATAATCAGATCGACGCGTTTTTCCAGATTATCACGGATCTCTTCAGGGTCTGATTCGGCCATGACGTTGCCCGGCAGGATCAGCGAGGTGGACATGATCGGCGAGTCCAGTTCCTCCAGAATAGCCAGTGTAATGGGATTATTCGGTACCCGCAGGCCAATGGTTTTACGCTTTGGATTTTGCAGGCGCTTGGGCACTTCCTTTGTGGCTTTGAGAATAAAGGTGTAAGGGCCGGGCGTATTGTTTTTAATTTGTCTGAAGGCCTGATTATCGACTTTGGCATACAAAGACAATTCCGACATATCTCTGCACATCAGCGTAAAGTTATGATCTTTACCGATATCGCGGATACCACAGATACGTTCCAGCGCCGGCTTATTATCTACCAGACAACCGATGGCATAACCGGAATCTGTGGGATAAACCACCACACCACCGCTGCGAAACACCTCACAAGCCTGCTTGACCAGCCGGGCCTGTGGATTATCAGGGTGTATTTGAAAAAACTGACTCATGTTCTCATCCATCTTGTGCGTTACGTGCTACTTAAGCCAATGTCCAATGCTGCCATATTGGCACAAGGTCATCGGCAAGAGAAAGGTTTTTACCCAATTCGGTCCAGCGGCTGGGAAAATGAAAATCAGAGCCCACCGAGGCTTTAAGGGCATAGTCTTTGGCATATTGAGCCAATAATTTGCGGGTATCGGCAGCAAGCTGCGGATGGCTGACCTCCATGCCATCACCACCGGCCTCGCTAAAGTCGGTTAGCAGGCGCTTGAGCCACTTACTGGTCATATCATAGCGTGCCGGATGCGCTAGCACCGCCTCACCACCGGCCTCTTTGATCCAGGCTACGACTTCATGAATCTCCGGCCAGGCCGGACTCACAAACGCCCGTTTTCCTTTTGCCAGATAGCGCTTAAACGCCTGCTCAAAATCCTTCACCACCTGGCGTTTAACCAGCACCCGGGCAAAGTGAGAGCGGGTAAGTTGCCCCGGGCCAGCAAGGGTTTTAGCGTCTTCATAAACCCCTTCAATACCGCATTTGGCAAGTTTTTCAGCCATTTGTCTGGCGCGTAACTCACGTCGCTCTCCCTGTGTGGCAACACGCTGGCAAAACCTGTCATCCTGATAGTCCAGATTCAGGCCCAGAATATGAATATCAAAACCGTGCCAGCGGGTCGAAAACTCAATGCCCGGGACAATCTGTAACGCCCGTTTCTGGGTGGCCTGATAGGCCATGGCCTCTGGTAGCGCCGCAGTGGTATCGTGATCAGTAATGGCCAGCACATCCACTTGCATATTGTGAGCGCGATCAATCAGCTCTTTGGGCGATAACGCGCCATCTGAGTAGTAAGTGTGGCTGTGTAGGTCTATTTTCATCTTTTATGCCCGGGGGTATTGACAGCGAGGCGAATTACAGGCTGAATATTGTATCAAAATAACGACGCCAACATGTCGTCAAATTTATATTACCGGATTGAAGAAACATACCCATGCAACACATGACACACGCACACATTAACTGGTGGTGGCACATCCCGACATAGCGGGCTTGTGACTATTTGTGTTTGCTGCAAATTTCAAAAAGGCCCGCGTATGCGGGCCTTTTGCGTTTTAGCGCTGAAATAAAGGCGGCCCGGAAAACCCTACAGCAAAACACAGGTTAGCCGGCGGGCAAAGTCAAAAACAGAAATAGATATAACAGCATAATAAGAGTGGTATATGAGTCTAGCTGAGTTAAGTGAACAACCAGGCAAAGTGGAAACCCTGATCCGTCAGAGCCGTTATCAGGACGATCCGCTGGATCTGTATCAACGGCTTTGTCATAACCAGGCCAACAGCCTGTTGCTGGAGTCAGCCGAAATCGACAGTAAGGATAACCTGAAAAGCCTGATTCTGGTGGATGCGGCTTTGCGCCTGGTTTGTCGTGGTCATCAGGTAGAGGTGCAGGCCCTGAGCAGTAATGGCGAGGCCATTCTTCCCCTGCTTAAGGAAAAGTGTCCGGCGAGTACGATTCAATCTTCACAACAGGGGTTGGTACTTGAATTTTCCGCCCCGGATCCTTTGCTGGACGAAGATCGTCGCCTCAAAGCCCACTCTGTTTTTGATAGTCTGCGCACCCTGATACAGCACATCACGCCGCTGCGCGATCACCCACAAAGCTTATTCCTTGGCGGCGCCTTTGCCTATGACATGCTCGGTGGCTTTGAAGATCTGCCTGAAGTCGGTGAAGGCGCCAATCATTGTCCGGATTTTGTCTTTTACATGGCCGAAACCCTGATTCTGATTGACCATCAGCACCGTAGCACCGAAATCATTGGCAGTGTTTTCTCCGGCGCCAATGTGGCACAAAGCTACTTTACGGTGAGTCAGCGTATTGAAGCGTTGAACAAAGAGCTGCAAAGTGAACAACGTTATCAGCAACCGCCTGTCAGTCCCGTGGCTGACAGCGAACTTGCCGTGGACATCAGCGATAAGGCGTATCAACAACATGTTCTGGATCTCAAAGAGCATATTCTTGCCGGGGATATTTTTCAGGTGGTGCCTTCGCGGACCTTCAGCCTGCCTTGCCCCGACCCACATCTGGCTTATGCCAGGCTGAAGCAGCAGAATCCCAGCCCGTACATGTTCTTTTTACAGGATCAAGGCTTCTGTATGTTCGGAGCCTCACCAGAGTCAGCACTGAAATACAGTCATCAGGACAATCAGGTGGAGATCTACCCCATTGCAGGCACTCGTCCGCGCGGACGCTATGCCGACGGATCACTAAATCGTGATCTGGACAGTCGCATCGAACTCGACCTGCGCGAAGATGAGAAAGAAAAGGCTGAGCATCTCATGCTGGTTGATCTTGCCCGTAACGACATTGCCAGGGTATCCAAGCCCGGCAGCCGATATGTCAAAGACCTGCTCAAAGTCGACCGGTATTCACAGGTCATGCATCTGGTTTCGCGCGTGGTGGGTCAGTTACGGGATGATCTCGACGCCCTGCATGCTTATCAGGCCTGTATGAATATGGGCACACTGGTGGGGGCGCCCAAGGTAATGGCCGCGCGCCTTATCCGCGAGGTGGAAAAACAGCGCCGTGGCAGTTACGGCGGTGCAGTAGGCTATCTCAATGGATGTGGCGACATGGACAGCTGCATTGTCATTCGCTCCGCTTTTGTGAGTAATGGCATTGCTCATATACAGGCCGGTGCCGGGGTGGTACACGATTCTGATCCGGTGGCCGAAGCCAATGAGACGCGCAGTAAAGCGCAGGCGGTCATCCGTGCCATTGTTGATGCCCATCAGGATGGTGCAAACCAGGAGGCGGCACTATGAATACCGTTACAACGCCAAAACCCCATATTTTTCTTATCGACAACTTTGATTCTTTTACCTACAACCTGGTCGATGAAATGCGCTGTCTGGGGTTTACCCTTACCGTTTACCGTAACAGCCAAAATGCCGACTTTATTGTGCAACAACTTGAGGCCTGTACCGCGCCGGCGATTCTGATGCTCTCACCCGGGCCCGGTGCACCGGCTGACGCGGGCTGCGTACCGCAACTGCTCAAACGGGTACAGGGAAAGTTCCCTGTGCTGGGGATTTGCCTGGGCCATCAGGCCATCGTAGAGCACTATGGTGGTAAAGTAGGCCGGGCAGAACAGGTTATGCACGGCAAGGCCTCCGCTATCCACCATACCCAGGAGCATATGTTTGCCGGCTTGCCCCAGCCGCTGCCGGTGGCCCGTTATCATTCACTGGTCGCCACACAGGTACCCGAAGAGCTGGTGGTGCTGGCCGAGTATGAAAACATGTGCATGGCCCTGTATCACCCTGAACACAAAATGCTGGGGTTTCAGTTTCATCCCGAATCAATTCTGACCGCCCTTGGCAGCCAGTTACTGGCACAGAGCCTCACTTACCTAGGAGACGCCTGATGCATCATGAGTTATTGGAACAACTTTATGCACATCAACCGCTGACACAAGAGCAGACCCGCGAGTTCTTCACCTCGGTGATTAGTGGCGAAATGGAGCCGATTGTGCTGGCATCAGCCCTGACTGCACTGAAAATGCGTGGCGAAACCCCGGCTGAAATTGCTGGCGCGGCGAGCGCACTGGTGGAACAGGCCAAGGCGTTCCCCCGCCCCGATTATGCTTTTGCTGACATTGTCGGTACCGGTGGCGATGGCTTTAACACGCTGAATATTTCATCTGCCAGTGCCATTGTCGCTGCCAGTTGTGGGGCCAGGGTAGCAAAACATGGTAATCGCAGCGTTTCCAGCAAGTCCGGTTCGGCAGATCTGTTTCGGGAGTTC
This sequence comes from Lacimicrobium sp. SS2-24, assembly GCF_002201535.1. Classification (GTDB taxonomy): domain Bacteria; phylum Pseudomonadota; class Gammaproteobacteria; order Enterobacterales; family Alteromonadaceae; genus Lacimicrobium. The sequence goes on from NZ_NIWW01000001.1 coordinate 555,616, forward strand.
GGCCTTAATCTTGCGATGTCTGCAACCACCGCCAGAGCCTGTCTGGATAAAACCGGTTTGTGTTTCCTGTTTGCACCTGAGTATCACGCCGGAATACGCCATGCCATGAGTGTACGTACGGCGCTAAAAACCCGTACCCTGTTTAATCTGTTGGGTCCGCTGGCCAACCCCGCCAGACCCACTCATATACTGCTTGGTGTGTATTTGCCGGAATTAGTCCGCCCTATGGCAGAAACATTGTCATTGCTGGGCTATCAGCGTGCGCTGGTAGTACATGGTAGCGGTCTGGACGAGCTGGCGTTACATGGCCCGACACAGGTAGCCGAGCTGCAACAGGGTGACATTCGCGAGTATCAGCTCTCGCCCACAGATTTTAACCTAAAGGAGTACCCCATCAGTGCTATTCAGGGGGGCGAGCCTGGTGAAAACAAAACCCTCATTGAAGCGCTGCTGGCCGGCAATGGGACCGAAGCCCACCGTCAGGCCGTTGCCATTAACGCTGGCGCGCTCTTGAAGCTGTTGGGGCTGGCAGAGACTTATCAAAAAGGGGCGGAGCGCGTCATGGCGCAACTGGACACCGACCGTCCCCTGACACTGATCCAGGATACCGCCAGGGTATCCAGCTCATCTTCACATTAAGATTAGATAGAGAGTCCGCAATGGAAAACGTGCTGCAAAAGATTGTCGCTGATAAGAAACAAGAAGTGGAAGCCCTCAAGCGAGCGCGGCCACTGGATAGTTTTGTGAATACCCTGACCCCATCTAAAAAGAGTCTCTATGATGCTTTAAGCCAGCCCCAGGCCGGATACATTTTTGAGTGTAAAAAGGCCTCCCCGTCCAAGGGCCTTATCCGTGAGCACTTTGATCTGGATGAGATCCTCGCAGCCTATACCCCCTATGCCAGTGCCATTTCTGTCCTCACGGATCAGAAGTATTTTCAGGGCTGCTACGAGTATCTGCGCTACGTTACTGAGCGGGTCAGCCAACCGGTGCTTAACAAAGACTTTTTTATCGACCCCTATCAGGTGCACCTGGCCCGTTACTATCATGCCGATGCCATTTTACTGATGTTGTCGGTACTCGACGACGAGCAGTACCGTGTGCTGGCAGAGCTGGCCGAACACTACGGACTGGATGTGCTGACGGAAGTGAGCAACGAAGAAGAAGCCGAGCGTGCAAATCGCCTTGGTGCCAGAATTATTGGCATCAATAACCGTAATTTACGTGATTTAAGCACCGATCTGGCGACGACTTCGCGCCTGGCGCCCCTGCTGAATCAGGAGGCACTGATCGTCTCTGAATCCGGCATCTATACTCATCAGGATGTGCTCAAGTTAGCCCCCCACGCGGATGGCTTCTTAGTGGGCAGCGCGCTGATGGCGGAAAAAGATCTCTCCCGTGCCGTAACCAGACTGGTGTTTGGTGCCATTAAAATATGTGGCCTCACGCGAACACAGGATGCTGCCGCGGTAAAAGCATCTGGTGCCAGCTATGGCGGACTGATTTTTGCTGAAAAATCCCCTCGGGCAATTAGTGTTGAACAGGCCATCAAGATTGTTGAGCAGGTCCCTTTTCAGTATGTGGGCGTGTTTGTTAATGAGGACACTGACACTGTCGTGGATCTGGCCCGGCGTCTGGAGCTGTGGGCAGTACAGCTGCACGGTAACGAAGACAAGGATTACATTGCCCGGTTAAAAACCGAATTACCCACCGGCTGCAACATCATCAAAGCCCTGGGTGTTGGTGAGCAACGGGAGTTACCCGCCATGGACAATGGTGATGTGGATTATTACCTGCTCGATTGCCAGGTCAAAGACCAGTTTGGCGGCACCGGGCAGCAGTTTGACTGGGGCATACTCAAAGACCTTAGTGACACCTCAAGACTGATCCTTGCAGGCGGCCTCAACGTTGACAATATCAGCGAAGCCGCACAAACCGGTGCTGCCATGCTGGATGTGAACTCCGGCGTAGAAAGCGCACCCGGTCACAAAGACTCAGATAAAATCACCCAATTATTCAAGCAATTAAGAGACTACTGATGACAGAACATTTAGACAGCAAATTTGGCCAGTATGGTGGCATGTATGTCCCCGAATTGCTCATTCCGGCGCTGGACCAGCTAGAGCAAGCCTTTGTGGATGCTCAGAAAGATCCGGAGTTTCAGCGCGAGTTTATGGCACTGTTAAAAGACTATGCCGGACGCCCCACCGCAATGACCCTGACCCGAAATCTGGTCAGTAACCCAAAGGTAAAACTTTATCTCAAGCGTGAAGATCTGCTGCATGGCGGTGCCCATAAGACCAATCAGGTACTGGGGCAGGCCCTGTTGACTAAACGTATGGGTAAAGAAGAGGTGATTGCCGAGACCGGTGCCGGACAACATGGTGTGGCAACCGCGCTGGCCTGTGCCTTGCTGGGACTCAAAGCACGCATTTATATGGGTGCCAAAGATGTGGAACGCCAGGCGCCAAATGTATTTCGTATGCGTCTGATGGGGGCTGAAGTGATTCCCGTAGAAGCCGGCTCTGGCACGTTAAAAGATGCCGTTAACGAAGCCATGCGCGACTGGTCAGCCACCTATGATAAAGCCCATTACCTGTTAGGTACCGCCGCCGGCCCCCATCCGTTTCCCACCATAGTGCGCGAATTTCACCGCATGATCGGCGAAGAAACGCGAGAGCAGATGATGGAAAAAGAGGGACGACTGCCCGATGCAGTGGTTGCCTGTGTTGGCGGTGGCTCGAATGCCATCGGTATGTTTGCGGATTTCATCGATGAACCTTCGGTAAAACTGGTCGGCGTGGAGCCGGCAGGCAAAGGCCTGCATACCCATGAGCACGGGGCCGCCATCGCCAATGGTACCAAGGGCATATTGCACGGTGCCTACAGTTATATCATGCAAACCGAAGACGGTCAGATTGAAGAGTCGTACTCAGTATCGGCGGGCCTGGATTACCCTGCGGTGGGTCCACAACACGCCTATCTGCACGACATTGGCCGTGCCGAGTACGCCTCTGTCACCGATGACGAGGCCCTTAACGCGTTTAAACTGCTGGCCAGTAAAGAGGGCATCATTCCCGCGCTGGAGTCCTCTCACGCCCTGGCCCATGCCCTGAATATGGCCGATGAAGCAGAGCAAGAGACACTGATCGTCGTCAACCTTTCCGGCCGGGGTGACAAAGACCTGGCCCATGTACATCAGATTCTGACCGGAGAAAAACAAAATGGATAGATACGCACAGATGTTTGAACGCCTGGATAAATCCGGTGAGGGTGCTTTCGTGCCCTTCGTAATGCTTGGCGATCCGGACCCTGAAACCAGTCTGGCCATTATTGATGCCCTGATAAAAGGCGGTGCTGATGCCCTGGAACTGGGCATTCCCTTTTCCGATCCCATCGCCGATGGCCCCACCATTCAAAAAGCGGCTATTCGCGCACTGAAATCCGACGTCCACCCAAAGGATTGCTTCACCCTGATTGCCAAGGTTCGCCAGCAACACCCGGATATTCCAGTGGGTTTATTGCTATATAGCAATCTCGTTCTGGCACCTGGGATAGATAATTTTTACCGTCAGGCCAGTGAAGCCGGCGTGGATTCGATCCTGATTGCTGATGTACCCATTCGCGAATCGGCGCCCTTTGCAAAAGCAGCGGCAGAACAGGGTATACACCAGATTCTGATTGCCCCACCCAATGCCAGTGACCAGACCATGGCACAGATTGGCAAGCTCTCCAGCGGCTATACCTATCTGCTTGGTCGTGCTGGGGTAACCGGCGCAGAAACGGCCGCCACCATGCCCGCCTCTAAGCTCATCGATAAGCTCAGGCAGGTGGATGCCGCCAGGCCAATTCTCGGTTTCGGGATTTCAAAGCCAGAACAGGTTCGCGACGCCATTGCTGCCGGAGCGGCTGGAGCCATTGCCGGATCCGCCACCGTGAAGATCATTGAAGAGCATCTACAGGATGTGCCTGCGATGTTGCAGCGCCTGACAGATTACGTGTCCGGCATGAAAGCCGGTACCACCCATAGCTGAATAAAGCTCTCAGTTATCAGCTTTCAGTCTTCAGTTTGGGTGTACCACCTGACTGAAGACTGGGGAATGGTAACTGACAACTTAAATCAGTATTCCTCGGCGACGTTGCGCCTCTGCCACAATTTCTGCTATTCCTGTTGGTTGGTGGTAATCATTACCCTGTCTTAGGCGAACAAAAGTCGGTATTATCAGAGCTATCAACCGTTAGAGTGAGTCGTTATGCAGTTTTTGATGGAATTTCTTCCCCTGCTGATCTTTTTTGTCGTGTACAAAATGCAGGACATTTTCTGGGCCACCGGCGCCCTGATGCTGGCCACCGTGGTGCAAATGCTGATTACCTATCTGCAAACCAGGGAAATCCCCAGGAAACAATGGGTATTTCTGATCATGATCCTGGTGTTTGGCGGGCTCACCATTGGCCTTCGTGACGAACACTTTATCATGTGGAAACCCAGTATTGTCTATGTGCTGTTTGCGGTAATTCTGCTGGCCACGCAAATGATGAAGCGCCCTGCCCTCAAAGGCTTGTTGGGCAGTGCCATGGTGCTGCCGGATAAGATCTGGACACAACTGAATATCTGCTGGGCGATTTTCTTTTTGCTCAGCGCCGCCGCGAACCTCTATGTGGCCTACACATTCAGCGAAAGTGTGTGGGTGAACTTTAAGGTATTTGGTATGACCGGGGTCACACTGATCTTTACCATCGCCACGATCATGTATGCGTATAAGTATATGCCAGAGGAGCAAACCGACAGTGCCAACGATGAGAACAAAGGATAGTATCTGATGTGGTATATGATTTATTCTGAAGATGTGGATAACAGCCTGTCTCAGCGCAAAAAAGCACGTCCTGACCATCTCGCTCGCCTCGAAACCCTCAAACAACAAGGCCGTTTGTTGATTGCCGGGCCCTGCCCCGCCATTGATGCTGACGACCCGGGAGAAGCCGGTTTCACCGGGTCACTGGTGGTCGCCGAATTTGAGTCACTGGATGAGGCGCAGCGCTGGGCTGATGACGATCCCTACAAAGCCGCGGGCGTGTATGCCAAAAGTGTGGTGAAACCCTATAAAAAAGTGCTGCCTTAATACGTTTTCAGGGTTCAGCTGTCAGTCTTCCGCTTGAGATGCTGACAACTGAAGCTGAAAACTGATAGCGTAGAAAGTGTTATGTTAATTATCAGCAGCAATGTCAGTATCAGCGACGACGAAGTGGAACTGAGCGCAATACGCGCACAGGGCAGTGGCGGGCAAAATGTCAATAAGGTCGCCAGTGCCATTCACTTGCGCTTTGATATTCGCGCTTCCTCGTTGCCCGAATTTTATAAAGAGCGATTGCTAAAGCTCTCCGACAGTCGGATCACCAGTGACGGCGTGATTGTCATCAAAGCACAAAGCTTTCGCACTCAGGAGCAGAATAAAGAAGATGCTCTTGCCCGGCTGATAGCGCTCATTAAAGAGGCCGCTAAAACGCAAAAAGCCCGGCGCCCCACCAAACCCAGCAAAGCGGCCAAGCGTCGAAGAATAGAAAGCAAGAAGAAGCTGGGCAGCAAAAAAAGTTTGCGAGGCAAAGTAGACTTCTGAGGATTATCGCGGCGTGCGGGTGGCCTTCAGGTCATAATTTTTCGCCAGTCCCAAAAGCGCATTATCCGGACCGCAAATCTCGCCACTGTGCTCATCCTTGCAACGAAAATCCAGCTGACTCATGCCTTTGCGCAAACTCAGACAGTCAAAAAGCTGATGGATGTCGACATCAATGTGCATGCGATCACGCTCCCAGCCTTGTTCCAGATAGTCGCTGATGATCTGTCTCAACAGAGCCATTGGAACGGCCTGTATCACCTGCTTTTTTGCCATCCTGAGTCTGAAATGCTGCCAGCGCTGCGCTAATGAATACCCGCTCATGGGCATGCCTCGTAAGAGTTAAAACAACAGCATGCCCTGAATCACCCGCATCAATCAAATTTAATGCTGATCAGCACCGGATCGTGATCAGAAACCCGATAGCTGTCAGCAGCATACAAGGCCTTGAGCTGATCTGGGGTCTTATTTTCCGTGTTGTAATCCAGCGCCCGCGGTTCATCGGCGTTGATATGCCAGATACGGGTATCCGTCACGTGCTTTACCATGGAAGGTGAAGCCAGGGCGTGATCAATGTATCCGGATTGTCCGCGGTAAACATAACTGTATGGCTGGGCTTCGGAATATTTGCCAACCAGATCCGTATAGCCTTCGCCGGTTAACAGGCGGATGGGATCTTCCATCGCATAGGCATTTAAGTCTCCCAGCACCAGGTGACGGTCAGCCAGTTCCGGTTCAGCGGCCAGCCAGTTTATTAGCGTATCGGCCTGAGCGACCCGTTTGGCATTGAAACAGCCCTGGCCATCTTCCTGGTCTTTGTCCAACCCTTGCGCCTTATGACAACTGCCTTTGGACTTAAAGTGATTCACCACCACGGTAAAAGCGCTGTCTGAGCGACGATGCAAAAATCGCTGCGCCAGTGGCGGGCGGTCAAAGACCTCGCTGTTGTTCATATAAGCGGCTGACGCCAATGAAACGTGCTGTGGCTGGTACAACAAACCTACGGCAATATCGTCATCACCTAAGGGCATCCCGGCGTCAACAAAGGCATAGCGGGCATCACCACTGGCCTGATTTAATGCTGCGGTCAGCTGTGCAATAGCACTGTGCTCAGTAAAGCCATCGTTTTCCACCTCCATAAGGCCAATAACATGTGCGTCCATCGCAGTGATGGCGGTCACCAGTTTTGTCAGCTGGCGCTGATATTCCTGCAGGTTATCGGCCCCCCTTGGCGTGGGAAATGCCCCACCCTCGCCATTACCGTTAAACAGGTTCAGAACATTCAAGCTGGCAATTCGCAGGTCACTGTCTGACGCCAGAGGCACAGCCGGTCTGGGGTTGGTTCGCACAAATTGTGGCGCCGAAGTGGGAAGAAGACTCACCTGCTGCCCGGAAACGCTCAGCACACCGGTCAGTGATATAACCTGATCTCCAACCCGTACCGTGTTATCGGCAGCCAGCTGTGGTGGTGGGTAGATAATCTGTTGCGGATATTCCTGCTCACTCTGGTCAAGTAGCCGAATTTGATTAAGGGCATTGTTGCGCGCAACCTGTTTAGCCTGCTCCGAACCGGGTAAATAGCGGTTTGTTGGCGCAAAAAGCCGCTCACTGGCAAGGGTCAGATCACCAAAACGATGCAGGTTGTATGTGTCGACCACGGTCAGAGGCTGTTCAATGCGAACCAGACGGCCGTGCAAATGCGTCAGTTGCCGAATATCGGAAAAGGGTAAGGCCACCACCTCTGGTTGTGCCTCAGACGCAGCGCGTTGTTCAGCACAACCGCTACTGAGGAAAAATGCGCTTGTAACAACACCTGTCAGAAACACGAAAATCAGGTTTTTCATTTAATACTCGCTCTACAATGGGCCATCCACGACACTAGGAATCAGTAAACTATTGGCAGACGCAAATCCCACATGCAGCGATCCCACAATGGCAGCCGATACCCAGGATATGCTGGATTTTGTAATTCTATCCATTTCACCTTAGTGAAGCCTTTCAATACTGCCAAACGATCTGCTCGCCAATAAAGTCCACTAAATTGTGCAACCAAGCTTAGAAAGAAGGTAGGTGTTATAAACATTCATAACTTCTTATACATATAGCTTTATGATCAACGAGTTAGATGAGTCGGGTAAATTTATTTAAACCAATAAGTAAGCTGGATAGACAACATGAGGGATCAAACAGTAAGGTTATCGGTGTGTTTCCAGGCAAAACAGTAATAATGACAAGATAGTGCCAGATTTTTTTGAAAAATCAGTTTTATGACAACAATAAAAAACCGATGCTGCCCAAGTTGGAAAACAGCATCGGTGAAAGCGGGAGACGCTTTTAAAACAGTACAGCTGGGCACCTATTCAAAGGTGCCTTTTACACAAGGTTGGCCTTTTGTCACCATCAACCGCCCTTTAGCATAAACCGCATCGATAGCTAACGAATCCGCATCAGCAATGATCAGATCGGCATCGCAGCCAATCTCAACGCGGCCTTTATGTGCCAATCCGAGAATCTCGGCAGGGCTGCGGGTAACCGTTGCCAAGGCTTTTTCCAGCGGCGCCTGGTACTTTTTGACTGCGTCGCAGAACGCACCATACAGTGATTCCACTTGCCCGACTTCCAGTCCCACTAAACGGCCTTGATTGTCAAATACCGGCAGACTGGCATTACCGTCAGAGCTGATGGTGAGATGAGCGGCATCCACCCCCTGTTGCAGGCAATAGGCTACTGCCTCTGCGGCTGGGATCTCACCTTCATAGATAAACTGCGCATTGGTACTGCTGGTAAAATCAATTCTCCCCCCCACCCGGGTCCACGCAATACCGGCATCGAGCAAGGATTGATTGCGGTTCATGTGTGTGGGATAAAACTGCGAGGCAGGAAGGTCAGATTGCTCTACCACCTCATGTAACAGTCTCAGCTGACTGGGGCTATCACCCACATGGATGCTGACGATCCCGGCTTTGCCTGATAGCATGCCGCCGACCCGCGCATCTGAAGCGATTTGCATCAGCTCTCTGGCAGTAGGCTGCGACGAACGGTGATCGGCAATGGCCACCTCACCAATACCGATAAACTTATCGATAAGCACGATATCATCGGTCACATTGCCGGTTATGGTACGCGGCGGCAATTGATAAGAGCCGGTATAGCAATACACACTCAGGCCTTCTGTTTCCAGGCCCCGTGCTTTGGCAAGCAGGTCTGGTAAGGTGCGCGTAGTGGCATCGGTACCCAGCGCCCCGATCACCGTGGTGACACCGCCGCGGGTCGCATCAGTCAGCGACATCTGTGGCGTCCGGGTATGAAAGCCCCCTTCACCGCCACCGCCGGTAATATGCACCAGACTGTCAACCAACCCTGGCATCAGTAGTTTATTACTGCCATCTACCTCTGTAACCAACTCAGATTCAAGAGTCAGGTGTGAATCCATGGCAACCACTTTGTCGCCCGCGATCAGCACATCCAAGGTGCCTTTATCCTCAGGGCTAAGTACCCTGATATTCCTTATTAGAGTAAGACTGTTCATTGATAACCTATCATCACAGCCGCCACCATCGCCGCGGCTGACATTAACATAAGACCGAGCACCGGCTTCCAGGCAAACCTGGCCCACACAGACCAGTCAATGCGTGCCACACCCAAACACCCGATAAGCGACGCTGAGGTGGGAATAATGGTATTGGTCAGCCCGTCACCCAGCTGAAATGCCAGTACCGCTATCTGCCTGGACACCCCGACCAAATCCGATAAGGGTGCCATCAGCGGCATGGTGAGGGCCGCCTGACCTGAACCCGATGCAATAAAGAAGTTAAATACCGACTGAAATGCAAACATAAACAGCGCCGAACCGGTTTCAGACACCGATGCCATGCTACTGCCAGCATGATGCAGCAAGGTGTTGAGTACCGATGGGCTGGTCGCATCATCGCCCCCCAGAATCAACACAATGCCCTTGGCCATGCCCACGATCAGGGCGGCAGGCAACAGCTCTTTGGCCCCTTTCTGAAACGCCTCTGACGCACCGTTCATGGTCATGCGGCCACCGGCGATGGCTATCACCGCCACTACGATCCCCATGGCAAAGAACTGACTGGCAATCTCGGGAATGTAATACTGATGCAGGGTTACACCCCAAATGACCCAGATGATGCCGGCCAGCAACGTCAGTAGTATCGCCACATCAATACGCCCGAAGCTGTTACTCAGGGCTTGTTGCTGCTGGTTGCGAAAGTGCTCATCGGCAGACAAGCTAACACTGCTACCAGGATTGGCTTTTACCTTGGCCGCATAACGCATGGTAAAGATCATGCCCACCAGCGTGAAGATGGCCCACAAGGTGACCCGGTACCCTTTACCCGACATCAGGGGCACATCGGCAATACCCTGTGCAATCGCCACACTAAAAGGGTTCATCCACGAGGTGGCAAACCCGATCTGTGTGGCAATATAAGTAATAAGCACCGCCGTAATCGCGTTGTACCCCAGCGCCACCATCAGCGGCGTGAGCACGATACAAAAGGCGATGGCCTCTTCGCCCATGCCAAATACGGCGCCCCCGAAAGAAAACAGTAAGAACATCAGTGGCACTATCAGCTTGTCCGCTTTTTGCGTACGCCGGATCAGCGCCATAATGCCATTATTGACGGCGCCCGATTGCATGATGATGCCAAAGGCACCGCCGACAATCAGAATGAAGGCCACTACGCCGATGGCTGCCCCCCATTTCGAGCCTGATACCATGCCCTCGAAGGCATAGTTAAAAAAGCCCTGACCGCCACCACTGGCGAAAATTTTTGCCCCTTCATTACGCTCGTCCGCATACTGAAAGCTGTCGGGCTGAATCAGTGTTCGGCTTTGCTCCTGACCATCAACCACCTTGATAACCTCGGTGGTTTCAAAATAGCCGGCCGGAATGATATGGGTTAAGGCTGTGGCAATAAGCACCACAAAAAACAGGATCACAAACGCATCGGGCATTTTACTGGCCAGCGATAACGATTGTGGCTGTGAAGTTGACTTTTCAGCTTGCATAACACCACCTGACTGATAAATCAGTCATTACATGTATGAATAGTATGTTGGCGGGGCAGATGCCCCGCCGCCGCGTTGAGTTAGAAGAAGTAACTCAAGGATACACGGTAAGTGGTGCCAAAAGCATCATGGTTGATACTGTCGAAGCCACGGGCCGAGCCATAAGCGCGGGGTGGCTCGCGGTCAAACAGATTGTCGATTGACAGACTGACACTGGCATTTTCGAAGTCATAACCGGCACTCAGACGCACGGTAGTCCAGGCGCTCACATCACGCTCGCCGTTTTCGTCCAGTTCACCCAGGCTTTCCAGCTCATCAATTTCACGCCCACGCAAACGAATGATGTCATCGGCGTAGGAATCGGTGTAGTACGCTGTTACACCGGCAAACCAATCGTCTGTATCCCAGAACAGTCCAAGGCTGGCAATGTTCTCAGGGTAACGCCAGGTACCGATCAGCTCTTCGATCTCATCGGAGCCAGGCTTGTTACGCTCAAAGCTGATGTAATGAGTTGCGTCAAATTGCAGTGACAGATCGCCGCCGCTGAATTCAAATTTGTGATCAAAGGCCAGATCCAAACCACTGACCGTCTGCGTACCAGTGTTTTCCAGCAGCAAAACGTGGTCACGATACAACGGCAGTTCTTCGAAGCGAGGCTGGTCAAAGTCAATCCAGGCATCCAGAATCTCGCTCAGGTTTGCACCTTGTTCCTCGATGGTCAGACCGGCAGAGTCAGTGACCAGACACAGATCGGGATCATAGGAGATACCCGTCTCACCTTCAGGAACCAGACCACAATGGCGCAGTGAGGCATCGCTGATGGCTCTGTCCAGAACACCGGTCATATCTGTATCCACCAGTTTTTCATGGTCGAAGCGCCAGTAGTCCAGGGTGACCGTGGTGTAACGGGTTGGACTCCAGGCAAAGCCCAGGCTCACAGAGTCAGACTCTTCTGCTTTGAGCGCAGGATTACCCAGTTCCAGTACGTTGTTACCGCGTAAATCACCGAAACCTTCACAATACAGATCCGCCACTGCCTGGTTGGCAGAACAATCAAAAGACGCACGAGTGGTACGTAACTTCACACCGGCCTGCGTCAGAGACGGCGCACGGAAAGAGGTCGCCCAGGACGCACGCATCACCAGGTCATCCGTAGGACGGTAGATCATAGACACTTTAGGGTTAAAGCTGTCGCCGAAATCATCATAGTCGTCATAGCGACCGGCCAGCTGCATTTCCAGCTGTTCAGTCAACGGAATATGGAATTCTGCAAACGCACCCCACTGTGTACGATCCGCTTCAGACAAGCTCGAACCGTAACCAAACACATCCACCAGGTAATCGTTTTCAAAACGCGCGCGGGCGTTCAGAGAAGGAATGTCGGTGATTTCTTCTTTACGGAATTCCAGACCAAATGCAGAGCGAATCACATCATTATTGAATTCCATCAGATCGCCGGAGAATTTCAGATCCCAGCCGTACACGGTGCTTTCGCCGTCACGGGTAGGCATCTCCTGGGCAAGGGCCAGAATGGCGTCATTGGCGCCGTCATTCTGCGCGAATGGATTGTACATGCCCAGCAAGTCAGCACCGCCGCAGCTCAGCGTATCGGTATCGTCATTGTAATCGGCAATCTGACCGTTTGAGCACAGCTCACCGGCAATGGCAGCATGGTACTTATAACGGTTATAGATACCGGCTGTGGCCACCTGCTCAGATTCTGATTTAGATAAAGTAACGGCCGATTCCCATTCCCAGTCGCCAACCATACCTTGCAGACCCGAAACCAGACGGAAAGAATCGGTCTCGATTTCTACGGTGCGGGGATCTTCGAAACGGGCATCAAACTGGAAACCATACAGTCTGCGACCATTGGGCGTTGTGAAGGGGTCAATGTAGAGGTTATCTAACAGTTCGTTACGCAGATCATCGGGATAGATATCCAGTGCGGTTTCATCAACAAATGGCCCTTCAGAATCGTCAATCTGGTTAATCGGCGCAGGCGTTGAATACGAAGTCGACTTAGTGTTGGTATAGAAGAAGTCGGTTTTCCAGTTCAGGTCACCAAAATCTTTATTGTAGGTAAAACCTGCAGACAAGCTTTCCAGCGGCGTTTCCAGCCAATCATCGCCATTACCGTAATAGGCACAGATTTCTTCACCGAACTCCGTGGTGACAAATTCGGTTTTACAGTCCGGGCTGCCGATCTCATTGCCGTCACGGGCAGAGAAATAGTAAATATTGGGTGTGCCCTTGGGCAGGTAGGAGTAACTGCTTTCCAGCACCGGGTCGCGGGTATAGCTGCGATCCGTGGCTTTAAAGTCTTTGCGGTCATAATAATCGGCGAAAACCATCAAGTCGCCACCGCCGACTTCATCACCCCAGATGAAGTTGATATTGGCCTTGCCCTCATCAGAGCTGGCAGTGCTGTTGCCATAAGACACATTCACTTCAGCGCCCTGGTAATCTTTTTTCAGGATGTAGTTGATAACCCCAGCGACGGCATCGGCACCATAGGTTGCAGAGGCACCGGTGGCCAACACTTCAATACGCTCAATGGCTGCCAAAGGAATACTGTTAATATCCACAAAGTTTTGGGTGCCAGAGGCAAACGAGCTGGCCGCAATACGACGACCATTAACCAGCGTCAGGGTCGCTGATGGGCCCAGGCCTCGCAGTGATGCAGCGGCCTGACCAGCAGGTGTAGAGGTAGACGTCGCACCACTTTCTGAGGTGGAGAATGAACCTTCACCACCGCGAGTCTGGGAGATAGTACGCATCAGCTCAAATACACTGCTGGCACCGGATTTCTTGATATCTTCGGCACTGATGATGGTCAGCGGCTGCGCCCCTTCCATGTCCACCCCACGAATGTGAGAGCCGGTGATCTGAATTTTCTCAACTGATTGTTCGCTTTCCGTTTCCTGTGCGTTAGCAAATCCTGTCAGGCCCATGCCCAGGCCAATACAAATAGCAGTATGCAACTTGTTGATTTTCATGATAATTACCCTGTTGTTACCATGCCAGACAGATCGACGACGTACAAAAGACGGACGTACCCTGTTGGCAATTTTTTAATAGTTAATGGTGTTTTGGGATGGTGGTACCAGGCAGCAGTGCGCCGCTCCGATTCACCTGGAGAAAACGGGGGAGGCTATTCGTCGAACCACTCAGACAAATAGAAGCTGTTGTAATGATAACTGGTCAGGTTGACCGCTTTTTTCAACATAATGACTTCGTTTTGGTTAACTCGTTTTGACCAATAATTATGCGATTTCGCGCTTTTTTTGGCGTTTCACAATCTCATTGACACCCTAATAGAATTACCTTTAGCGTAAAAGCATGTCAACAAAAATTTAACCTTCTCACACAGGAATCTCCGTTATGCGAGTGTCTGCGCTGTTTGCAGTTTCAATACTTTCCCTCTCAACCTCTTTTGTCGCCAATGCCGTCGATAATGCAGGCAATAGCAGTGAAAAACATGAAAAAACCAGTGATAACTACAACCTTATATTGGTAGGTGGAGGGCTCTCAACCTGCTCAAGTTATAGCCAAAGCAATTGCCATGGCGAGCCATTTTCCGCGAGCACGAAACAGCAGTCTTTTTATCAAATCAACGAAAACACCCTGAGGGCATTGTTAAAATCCCCGCCCTTTTTGCAACAACCTGAAGCATACCGACATGATTTTGAACGGGTAATTAAGAATATTTATGCAAAGCAGAAGAATAAAGTCCTGAGCAGCGAAGCGCTCGGCGATGCTTTTGCCAGAATCAATTTTACCCACCTCAATGGTTCTGTGTTTTACCAGGAACTCCCTGATGCCCTTTACTACGCTATGCTCGATTTCTTCGAGATGCCCCAGACAGATGACAAGGGCAACAGGAAAAAGGAAGTCACCTCCCTTGAGCACAATCTAAACCCCCACTCTACTGCCATTTACCGCCGCTTTGTGGACATGGCCAGAAGTCGGTTAAACGCTCCGGCACAAAAACCCAAAGTAGCGGTCATTACAGCCTCCAGTCGCGATCCCTTTGAAGTAGCAGATTTCTATACCTCCGTGTTCGAAGATGCTGGTGCTGAGGTGATCTGGCTGCCACTGGACAAAACCTATCAACAGGCGCGGGCGTTAGAAAATAAAGGTTTAGATGGATGCAGCCGACTTAACGCTATTCGCGCTGACAATGGCAGCTTTAATCGCGAGGCAATCTATCCACTGCGTACGGCGTTGCAACAGCAATATTGTCAGCAGCCACAGCAACTTTTACAACAACTGAGTACTGTTCAGGGGATCTTTTTTAACGGCGGAGACCAGAGCCTCACATTAGCCTCATTGCTGACGCCGGAGGGCAAAGACAGCATCGAATTAAAGCGCATTAAACAGCGACTGCAAGCCGGAGAACTGGTAGTGGGTGGCACCAGTGCAGGTACTGCGGTGCAATCAGGCGGGGTATTTGAACAGCGCCCGGTTCCGATGATTTCCAACGGTGACTCTGCCACAGCCTTTGCCCGTGGTCCCTTCGCCACTCCACCACCGAGTATTCGCTGTAGTGCCGACAATCCCTGTCAACATGGTCTGCAAGGTGGCGACCTGACCTACCGCGCACGTGGCGGTTCAGGCCTGTTCACGCTGGGCATTATGGATACCCACTTTTCAGAGCGTAATCGTGAGGCGCGACTGGCACTTTTAAGCACCTATACCGGTACCCGCTTCGGTTTTGGTGTGGATGAAGCCACAGCCTTAATGGTCAATACCAACAGTGAACCGGTACAGATGGAGGTAATCGGTCAGGGCGGTGTATTTATCAGCGACAGCAAAAGCGGTATCTACAAGCTCCAGGATGGCAAACGACAACTGGTGGCCAGCAGCCACTTTTTAAACCACGGCGACAAACTCACTTATGCCAAAGAGACCGGCGAACTGACCTTTGAGCTTGCGGGCAAGGCTGCGAATGAAGTACAAAAAGTAGAACCGCCGCTCAAAGAAGGCGTCTGGCGCAGGCTGCTTAGCCATAACTGTGGCACCCGGGAGCCCCTTAACTGGACCCTGGACAAGGTGGCCTATGTGACCATGCCCACTGAAGACACCCGCTTTGCCATTGGCGCGGTAGCAGGCGAACCCCGTTGCAGTTATACCCATCTCGCCTTTGGCGCAGAGAACTGACAACTTTGCTCAGGTGGCCACTTCAGCGATAACGCCCTTATCCCTGGCCACCTGATTTTTGCCCCGTTGCTTGGCGTCATACATGGCCGCGTCGGCCCGCTGAATGGACGACTCCAGATCATCCAAATCTTTCACCTGGCTTACCCCAAGGCTCAGGGTTATCTGGTTGGGTATCTCAGGGTTGGACATCCTCTCAACAGCATGGCGCATGCGCTCAGCCACTTTTAATGCGGTGTTAAAATCGGTATTAGGAAGCAGCGCCAGAAACTCCTCGCCACCAAAGCGGATCAGAATATCTTCTTCTCTTAGCAGCATTTTCAGGGCGTCGGCCACTGAGCGAATAGCTTCATCGCCGCTCATATGTCCGTGGGTATCATTGAGTTGTTTAAAGTCATCAATATCCGCCAGAATGACACAAGTACTAAACCCGTAGCGCTGGGCGGACGAAAACACCCCGGAGGTGATCCGGTTAAAGAAACGACGGTTGCGCAGCCCTGTGAGCTTGTCCGTATAGGCATCGTTTTTTAGTTTCTCCACCAAATCATAGATATAGCTGATAGCCACCCCACAAAACAGCAAGCACTCCAGCACCATTGCCACCAGAGTGGCAATATTGGTCAGTTCATTGCTATCAGGCTTGTTCAGGACAATGTACGTGGGCAGAACCAGCGTAAGCACCAGCCAGATAGACACCAGCGCGAGTTTTACTACACGGTCGCCATAGTTGCTGCGCCGGGGATGCTGATGAATAAACACAATAGTCAGCCATAAGGGCAAAGACAAATTAAAAAAACTATTGATATCCCGTGTCCAGGAGGGCATTTCTAGGAAAAACGTCAGCCATTGGGCAGCAGCGAAGAGAACAATGTGCAGGGTTGCGGCCACCACATTGAGCCACGATGGCAAACAGGCGAACCGTGCGCGAATACCAAAATAAAACAGGTACATGGCACTGAGTAAAAACAGGTTGGTGAGCAGGACAGACAGGGCATCGTAACCGCTGAAGCGCAATACGAAGGCGATAAACGCCAGAAAAGGCATGATGAAGGAGTACTGGAAGCAATACAGGGCTATCTGTTGATTGGCTTTTGCCTGCTTAGGCAAAATAAACACCATAAAGTAGAACGCCGCGGTGACCACAAAGAGTACGGCAGCGTTAAAGCCAAACTGTTGCAATGACACCTCGGATTACAATATTTAACAAATTATTAGCAGTCTAATACCAAATATGATGATATCCCAACCCTGTTTTAGAATCATTTTCCCTAAATTCTATGGCTTATACCTCTTTGCTCATCGTTTTATCCCTGCTGCTTGTGATTGTTCTCGGCTACGCCAGTGCGATTGTGTTGTTGTATTTTCGGGTCAAACACCACTACCAGCGTAAGCAGTTACGCTTTTACCGGCTCAGTGTTTACCAGCTATGGCAGTTTTATCTGGAGATTGTGCATGCCGTGGTGGTGATGAGCTATTGGCTGGTGTTTAAAAGCAACAGAAATGGACGCCACCGGCTCGTTGACAAGACCCAACCGGCTGTATTGTGCATACATGGCTTTCACATGAACGGGAGTTGTTTCTGGGGGCTGCGCCAGGCGCTGGAACGCCAGGGGATGGCCACCTTCAGTGTCAATTTAGGTCGCCCCTACGTGGATCCTAAAAAGTATGTGGATAGTTTGCATACAGCACTGGAAGAGAGTTTTAACAGTCATCAGCAACAGCCTGTTCACCTGCTGGCCCATTCCATGGGGGGGCTAGTATGTCGTATGTTACTGCAACACTACCCTGAAGATATCCATCGCATCAAATCAGTGATCACCCTGGGCACACCCCATCATGGAACCCAGGCGGTGGGCGATTTCACCCTGCCCTGGCTCAAAGAAATGTTTCATCCTCACAGCCCACTGCTGCATCAATTGCCGGAATTCAGTGACATGGCTCCGCAGCTGCCGGTGATGACCCTGGCATCGGTAAACGATCTGGTGGTGTTTCCCATACACCGTGCCCTGCTCAACAACACCACCCAGGTGAGGCTGTGCACCATCAGTCATATGGGATTGCTGATGAATCCGCGCGTTACCCGGCGCATCGTGCGCTGGCTTAACTGTTAAGGCCCGACTGAGGAGCATCCTGTGCGTTAGCGGGTGACGAATTCTGAGGCAGCTCTTTGACAAAATCGTTAAAGGCTTTTTGCTGATTTTCGTCGAGCTTACTCTTGCTCAGTATCTCAAGGGTGCGTTCGGCCAGTTCGAGCTGATCCGCATCCAGCCCTTCGTCACGGTGAATGGCAACCAGCACCTTCAAAATACTCAGCGACACCCGTACATTTTTGGGTGTCAGTTGCAGCGCTTGCTCAAGGGATTTCAGTGCCGGTACCTTCTTGTTTTTCTTAAACAGTTCCACGGCCATGCTATTGAGTTGCTTAGGTGTAAAGTGCACCTCTTCACGCTCTGAGGTTTCCTGTTCAATATATTTACCCACCACCTGACTGGTCAGGCCGTCACCGCCGATTTGTTTCTTTACCTTGTCCAGCAAGCTAATGGCTTCTTCACGACGGCCCAGTTCGTGGAACACTTTTACTTTGTCCAGATTGTCTTCCACCGACCGGGTCGCCTTAAGCGACACATGAGCATCCACAATACGTTCGGCGCGGTCACGCTCTTCCCGGGCATTATGAATACGGGCTTTGACCACTACTAACTGCTCTTTGAAATCTTCGTTGGCACCGTAGTTATTCTCCAGATCGGTGACATAGCGCTCTGTTTGTTTGAGCACTTTCAGTGACGCTTCACCGGTCAGGGTGCAGGCCAGATCGATACCAGAGCGAATCACGTTAAACATCAGTGCCGGAGAATCATGAATGGAGTTTTTGGCATATTTGGCCATGGCCTGCGTGGCTTTATACTGGCCCTGGTGATCATGAGTAAGCCGGGCTAAATCCCACAGCTTTTTGTTACGTTCAATATTGCGCGGCGCCAGCTCTGCGGCCTTTTTGATTTCCTCGTACGCCTGCTCATAATCTTCACGTTCGATATAGTATTGTGCCAGCAGATCATAGGTGGCAAAGCGGGTCTCGACTTTGTCGGTCAGCTTTGCCAGCAGCTCTTTGATTTCCTGCATTTTGTCCTGTTTGAGCAAGACTTTAACAAAGCCCAGGTATACCCAGGATGCGGTGTATTTTTCCATCAGGCCGCGGTAATAAGCTTCGGCATCGCCCAGCTCGTTGATCGCCAGTAAGCTTTCCCCTTTCATGCGCAATAGCTGCATCTGATATTTAGCCAGTGCCGGATTGAGCAAATGCCGGTCGGCGTAATAAATCGCCTTGCCGTAGTCTTTGTTATCCACCGCCTGATAAATGTTGTACAGGGTCTTTTTTACTTCCAGCACATGAGGAAGACGCTTTTTCACCTGTGCTGGTGACAAGGGTTTAACCCAGAAGTCATCGGGTTGCAGTTCGGCAATGCTGTTAACCAGACTTTCATCGGTATCAGCACTGAGAAAAATCAGGATGGTTCGCTTGGTAACATGGCCCTTAAATTTGAGCTCCTCGAGCAGATGGAAGCCATCTTTGTCACTTTTTACGTTAAAAGCACAGATGACCACATGAAATTTTTGCTGATCACACAGACGAAGACCAAAATAGGCATTCTCTGCACTTTTTACGGTGCGGATGCCGAGGTCGTAGAAGGTGGACTTGAGAATGTCATGTACCAATGTCTGATCATCAATAATCAGTACATTGAGTGCGTCCAAATTACTTAAATCATCTTTATCCATGCAATCTTAACTGCCCGCCCAGCGCTTACCCATGCAGAATCATACAATTCTGCCCAAACTCATACCTCAATATATGGTTTATCCGGTTTAAATTCCACAACATGCGCAAATCTGCGCAGCGATTGCTAAGAATTTAGTCAGTCAGCTCCAGGTGAGCGACAGAGTTCAACCAATACGGCTATTTTTTAACCTTCCCCCCTGTGCTTTGTGCCGGCTTCAGGTATAATCCGCCCACTTTTTTTCAGGCCCTCCTGAATTTTTTATGATGCCAGCAGACA
The DNA here is from genome assembly GCF_002201535.1 of Lacimicrobium sp. SS2-24. Lineage (GTDB taxonomy): Bacteria > Pseudomonadota > Gammaproteobacteria > Enterobacterales > Alteromonadaceae > Lacimicrobium. The sequence goes on from NZ_NIWW01000001.1 coordinate 575,477, forward strand.
GCGAGAGACAATGAGCGCAGAGATCTTTACCCCCAACAAAACCACCACCCTGGACACCCCAAAAAAGGTGCTGAATGAACAAAGTGCCAAAGAAGGACAAACCATGGATGTTGCCGGGGGTAATCGCATCGGTTTTATCTCGCTCGGCTGTCCGAAAAACCTGGTGGACTCTGAACGCATTCTGACCCAGCTGCGCACTGAAGGCTATGACGTGGTGAATACCTACAATGATGCCGACCTGGTCATCGTTAACACCTGCGGGTTTATCGATTCGGCGGTGCAGGAATCGCTGGATACCATTGGTGAAGCCCTGAATGAAAACGGTAAGGTGATTGTCACCGGCTGTCTGGGTGTAAAAGAAGACGAAATCCGCGAAGTGCACCCCAATGTGCTTGCCATTACCGGCCCTCACGCCTACGAAACGGTGGTGGAACAGGTGCATGATTATCTGCCCAAGCCTGAACATAACCCCTTTCAGCATCTGGTGCCGGATCATGGCGTTAAACTTACGCCGCGACATTTTGCCTACCTGAAGATCTCTGAAGGCTGTAACCACCGCTGTACATTCTGCATCATTCCCTCAATGCGTGGCGATCTGGTCAGCCGTCCGGTTGGTGAAGTGCTGGACGAAGCTCAGCGCCTCAAAGCCGCAGGCGTTAAAGAGCTGCTGGTAATTTCCCAGGACACCAGCGCCTATGGCGTAGATGTGAAAAACCGCACAGGTTTCTGGAACGGTATGCCGGTGAAAACCGGCATGACCGAGCTGTGTGAAAAACTCGGTGAAATGGGCATCTGGGTGCGCCTGCACTACGTGTACCCCTATCCCTCAGTGGATAAGGTGATCCCACTGATGGCAGAAGGTAAAGTGCTGCCCTATCTGGATATTCCCCTTCAGCACGCCAGCCCCAGAATTCTTAAGCTGATGAAGCGTCCCGCAGCGGCAGAGCGCACCCTGGAGCGCATCAAAAAATGGCGCGAAATCTGCCCTGAGCTGGTTATCCGCTCAACCTTTATTGTGGGCTTCCCCGGTGAAACCGAAGAAGATTTTCAGATGTTGCTGGATTTTCTCGATGAAGCTCAGCTTGATCGTGTTGGCTGCTTTAAGTACTCCGATGTGGAAGGTGCTAAAGCCAACGAATTGCCCGATGCCGTTTCAGAACAAGTGAAACAAGAACGCTACGAGCGCTTTATGCTCAAACAACAGGCCATCAGCACCGCCAAACTACAAAAGCGTATCGGTCAGCAAATGCAGGTCCTGATCGATGAAGTGGACGAAGAAGGCGCCATTGGCCGCAGTTACGCCGATGCCCCCGAAATCGACGGCATGGTGTACTTAAACGGGGATACCGAGCTTAAGCCCGGCGATATGGTCACGGTTACCATCGAGCATGCCGACGAGTATGACCTGTGGGGCACGCGTGTAGGCTCACAGGCATAAAGCCGACGGCTTACGCCTTATCCAGAATCACCGGCCCCGGACCTTGCGGGGCCAGTTTATCGTCCGGGTTATACACCGGGCATTTGCTCATCGACAAACACCCACAACCAATACAGCCGGTCAGCGAATCTCTGAGCCGCTGCAAGTACTCAATGCGCTCACTCAGTTGCTGATGCCATCCGCTCGATAGTGCCTGCCAGTCTTTTTTATCCGGTGCCCGGTGTTTGGGCAGTACCGAAAACGCCTGTTGTATCTCTGCCAGACTGATGCCCATTTTCTGTGCCGCCTTTATTACGGCTACCCGGCGTATCACATCGGGACTAAATCGGCGCTGATTACCCCCGTTACGCCCACAGGCGATCAGCCCTTTGCTCTCGTAAAAGTGCAGTGCCGATACACTTACACCACAGCGTTTTGCCACCTGCCCCACACTGAATTCCTGTGTTTTCATTTTTTGAAAAAAGCCCTTTACCTCAACTTAACTTGAGGTTTTAGCATACTCCTGCCATTAAAAAAAGGAGCAAGAAAATGAAAGACACGCCAAACCGCAACACCAAAACCACCAACAGCCCGTTCAAACGTTTTTGCAAGGGCTACTTTCGCCTGGTCAATCAAACCATGTATTTTAAGTAAGGAGACACATTATGATGCAGCTGGAACACCTGAATTTAGTGGTACGGGATCTTGAACAAAGCCTGCGCTTTTATCAGGCAGCCTTTCCGCACTGGCGCATACGGGGTAAAGGCGAGGCAGACTGGTACGGCACTCCAAGAAACTGGATCCATTTTGGCGATGCCTATCAGTATCTGACCCTGAACGACAACGGCTCCGGTGATAACCGCGATCTGACCTCAAACCGGGTAGGACTGGCACACTTTGCCTTTATCACCCGCAATCTTGAGGCTGTAATCACACGACTGAAAGACGCCGGATTCAGCCCGGCAAAGCAAGGCAGCGAAGACCCTTATCGGAGTAACATTTACTACCTTGACCCCGATGGGTTTGAAGTGGAGTTTGTGCAGTATCACAGTGATCTGCCCGAAAAGCGTAATCTGTATCTCTGATAAAAGCGTCAGCGCTAAATGGAGTCAGTGCAGATACAGAGTTTCGCCAATCGTCAGGGTGGTAAACGCCTTTTCCACCCCGGCCTTCGCCGCCGCCTGCTCTAACCGGGACTTGGGCTCAAATAAAGGCTCTGCACTGAGCTGAAACGTAGACCAGTGCATACCAATACTGCGTTTACTGCCGATTTCCTGGTGCACCTGTACCGCCTCCTCAGGATTGATATGATACTGGCGCATAAAATCGCGCGGTGAATAGGCCCCGATGGGGATGAGTGCCAGATCAAAAGGCCCGAAACGCTCGCCAATCTGTTTAAAGTCAATGGCGTTATAGCCTGTATCCCCGCCAAACCATATGCGCTTGCCGCTAATATTGATGACCCAGCTTGCCCACAGGGTATGGCGCCGGTCAAACAAACCTCTGGCCGACCAGTGCTGAGAGGGGGTGGCGGTGATCGTGACATCGGCAAACTGACCCTGCTGCCACCAGTCATAACTTTGGGTTTTAAAGGGTCCAGCGTCATTTTCAGCAAACCACTGCCCCACACCAAGCGGCAGATGATAGGTAATGTCCTTAGGTAAGGCATGGATGGTCTGCTCATCCATGTGATCGTAGTGATTGTGAGAGATCACAACATGATCTATCGGAGGCAAATCCCCAATGCCATAAGGCATGGGCGCGAGGCGCACGGGGCCGGCAAAGCTCACCGGCGAGGCCCGCTCTGTGAGTATGGGATCGGTGAGAATATGTACCTCCCCCATACTGATTAAAAAGGTGGAATGGCCAAGCCAGGTAACACGCAGGCCATTAGCGGGCTGTTTTAAATCCTCCAGCTTCTCTGCAATGGTAATCAGGTGTGCCTGACTTTGCTGATCCGCAAAGGGCACATCACCAAAGTACTTGGTCCAGGCAAAAGAGAACACGCTTTTGTCAGCATCATCGATATGCGGATTCTGATACACCGCGCCGTCGCGCTCCACCACTTTGCTCACACGCCCCTCAGGGGCCGTCGAACAAGCACTAAGCCAAAATACTAAAGGCAATAATAACAACCAGCTTCTGTGCATTAGGGTTTACCGCTCCTGCCACGTGTCTGCCTGGTGATTACGCGCCACTTTGTGAAATGATCACTTATTCCCTGGCCATGATGTTTATCGCGGCGGCACTGAGTGCCTCGGCGGCGGTCGCTATCACCGCATCGGCATCCGGAGCCCAGAATGGACTGTGCAATGATGGCAACCCTGTGCCATTTTCCTTGGCCGCGTTCCATTTCTGCTGCGGCACACCGCCGACCCAGAAAATCATGCTTTTAATGCTGGGATCCGCGCGGTAGTAACGGCCAAAATCTTCCCCTGCCATCACCGGCGGCACCTGCTGAATGCGTGCATCACCAAAACGCCCGGCAAAGTACTCGGCCATGTTTCGGGTAAAGTCCGGAGTGTTATAGGTAGAGGGTGTGTATTCATCTTTGACGGTCACCTCCGGCATCAGCGATTCCGGCATACCGGCGGCAATGGCCTCACCTTTGGCGATGCGGGCAATACCATCAAGCAGTTTCTGACGAGTTTCATCTGAATAACTGCGTACCGTAAGCAGCAGACGCGCCTCATCAGAAATAATATTGTGCTTGGAGCCCGCCTGGAAACTGCCAACAGTGACGACCGCCGGGTCTTGTGGGTCCAGCTCACGGCTGACCAGGGTTTGCAGTGAGGTCACAATGCGACTGCCCAGTACCACCGGATCTTTCGTGTCATGAGGATAAGCGCCATGGCCGCCGACGCCTTTGACAATAATATCCACGCTATCCACATTGGCCAGGGTGTAACCCGGCGTATAGCCAATCACACCGGCGGGCAAGGCCGCCGAGTTATGAAAGGCAATCACATAATCCGGCTTGGGAAAGCGCTCATACAGCCCGTCATTCAGCATATTCTTAGCCCCCCGCCCCCGCTCTTCAGAGGGTTGCAGGATCATCACCAGGGTACCGGACCAGTTATCTTTCTCACTTACCAGCGCCCTTGCCGCACCCAGCCAGCCTGCCATATGGGTATCATGCCCACAGGCGTGCATCACCGGGCTTTCAATACCATCTTCGGTGGTGGCTACCACTTTAGAGGCATAGGGCAAACCGGTTTTCTCTTCCACCGGTAAGGCGTCCATATCGGCACGGATCATCACCACCGGCCCCAGCCCGTTTTGCATTACCGCCACCACACCGTGGCCGCCAACGTTTTCTGTAACCGTAAAGCCAAGCTCACGTGCCTTGGCCGCCAGCCCCGCTGCGGTTTTTTCTTCATCACCGCTAAGCTCAGGGTACTGGTGCAGATGCTTATAAGTTTGCATCAGCTCGGGCAAATCCTGCTGCACCTTTTCACGCAGCGCATTGGCGCTGACATTGATGCTCAGCATGCTAAGACAAAGGGGTAATACAATCAGGGGTTTAAAGGCAGCCATGTTTTATCCTTAAGGGTTAAATCTGCATACACCTCAGCCTACAGCGAATCACCAAACTTGGCAAAAATCAGCACCCATCACTCACCGTAAAACGTTAGCAGAATTTAAGACTCAAGATCTGTACTCACCACAACATCAAGGCTAAACAGGCGGACATTCGTAAAACAGAAAAACTGCCGCAAAGCGCCGTTTTTGCCCTGCACTTACCAGGATAATGGGAACCATCAGGCTGGTCAGGGGTTACAGAACATGCTAGAAAAAAACAATGTAAAAATACGGCATAAAGCCTTATTTAGATACGGCGCTTCGCCACAGATTAAATTTTTTATCTGGACTGGGAGGTCGAGATGCAAGGGATATGTCGGCTTTTCCAATCTGAATCGACGTTAAAAGAAAGCCACTTCATTCCGAAGTTCATTGGAAAATGGGTAAAGAAAACAGGTGTTACTGGCTACATTCGGGAAAGTAACGAAGTCAATAAGCGTGCTCAGGATATTGCTAAAGAATATTGGCTTTGTGGAGGTTGTGAAGCGCTGTTTTCAGACTGGGAGAGAGAATTTGCAAACAAGGTGTTTTACCCATTTGCTGATAGAGGTGAATCTGTAGCAAATTATGGTGAATGGATGTCAAGATTATGTGCTTCTTTGTCTTGGCGAACTCTTACATATATACGTAGTAAGAATGAATCCGAGAAAAAAACTGACGAATACAACAAATCTCTAGATGCTGCTGAGCGATATTTACAGAAATTTTTGCTGGGTGAGGAATCGAACTTATATCAATATGAGCAACATGTATTTCCCCTAGAACGAATTGAATCTACAACTGAATCAGGGTTACCACCAAACATCAATAGATATTTTTTGCGTACAATGGCAATGGATGTTATTGGAAACTCAACAGATTTATATATATACACAAAGCTCCCTTGCTTCATTGTTTTGGGTGTAATTAAAGCAAAAGAACTGAAGAAGATGAGGTCTAGCAGAATTGCCATTAAACACGGGAAGATTAGCCCAAGAGAATATTGGTGGCCTGATGGTTTTATCAATTACATTGTTGAGAAGGCTCAGGCAGTATCAGATGCATATGACAAAATACCAGAAAAGCATAAAGCCAGTTTTGATGAGTTCATAAGAAAAAATCCGGATAAGGCAGCAAGCTCAAAATTATTCGAGGCGTTCAGCTATGATCACGATCAGTTTGGAAACAAAGTATTCAGATAACAAACCGCCGCCAGGGGTAAACCTACTCTGTGCTTCGGTTTACACCAGAGCGCGGTATTATGTGTCAGGAGTAACAGGAAAGCATAAGTATGGAAGAACTATTTATAAAGTACGCAGCAGCTTTCGATGCGTTTGATCCGGAAAAAATAGCCAGCCTCTACCGCTTACCTTGTGCTGTTTCTGATGCAGATGGCGTCCAGACATTTACTGATAAGGCTGCACTTATTAAGAAGTTTTTCGCCAACTGTAAAGCCATGCGTGGTTTTGGCTATCAAAAAGCCCAATTTAATATTCTTGAAAAACAGCAACTAGGAAAGAAGAAAGTTGCGGTTACTATTGGATGGCGCATTATGACTGTAGGTTCGCATATAGACTTTCGTACTCTGTATATTTGTCACCAAATCGAAAATGCCTGGTATATATTCAGCGCTAACGTATACGAAGGGAGTTCTAGCATTGATACATAATAATCCTGGTCTGCGGCTTGGAGCGTGTGGTGTCAACCTCACTTTTCGGATTTTGACTCCCCTAAAAAAAGCAGCTATCTTGAAATGGGTATCGGTTGATTAAAAAGGATTTCATTGTGAAAAAAGGAATATTATTCATTATTTGGTTTGTCCTATTGGCTATCGCTTTTTCTTTACTCGGTGGTTTAATCAATGGGCTTTCAAATAACATGCTATTCAGCAATGTAGATGTCGGCATTTTCATTTCACTTTCTCTCGCTCTTGTAATAGCTGGTGTGGGTGTATCAAAAAGCTTATTACCTGGCACAAAAGCTTAAAAGATAAACAACGAGCTGATAAGAAATGCTGGTAATAAGAAGGGTGAAATCCCAATTAACGACTATCACATGGGAAACGATGGCGGTTTCACTGACTAACCTGTGCCGTCATTTTTTGTTACTCAGTGCTTTTGAACTCGCCTCACCAACAGGGTAAGTTGAAGAGATGACTCACCCAAAAGGAAAATGCGCATTGTGGGAAAGCTGGCCGAAAACCATTCCATCATCCTGATTTTATTGCTGCTTGGGGCGGCAGGCTCTTACTACTATGGCTTTACCCAGGGCGTATTTGGGTTCTTGGTACTGGGCGTCTTACTTGAGATCGCATTCTGGGTGGGATTGTTAGAACCCGATGATGATTAATCACTACCCTTTCGCGCAGCAAGGCACAATGTGGGCTGCACCAGAGACTCTGCTGTATCCGGTGCACCAAACCATTGTTAACCTCAAAGATGCCCGGTTTTTACATAAATCAACGCTCCATCTTCTCGGGTATAAGGGCTGTGTTCACTCAGGTGTGGGCTGCGTATCCATGAGCCTGCTGGATACGCGCCGTGTTCATCATAGAAGGTCCCCTCAAGCACCAGGATCTCCTCGCCTCCCCAGTGACGATGACGATTGAATTTGGTGTTAGGCGCCCATTCCACCAGGGCGACATGTTCACTTTCAAAGTCATGTAAGGGCATCACCCTTAACCCTTCAACCAGCCCTGGATACCAGCTTTGCTGCGCGGTGGAAATGACTTTCTGCTCCAGATCCGCCTGGTCAAACTGATGCAGTTTGACAAAAATCGTCGCCCCTTCTTTGCCAATTCTGGGCTGATGAGAGGTGCCAATGGGATTGCGCACATAGCAGCCTTTTTCGTAATCCTGGTGCTCATCGGAAAACACCCCTTCGAGTACCAGGAATTCTTCTCCGCCTGAATGGGTATGCGCAGAAAACTCACTGTGTGGCTCATAGCGAACAATGGACGTGGCTCTGGCCACCTCATCCCCTCTCCGATCCAGCATCATGCGCTTTACACCCGGCATCGGCGAATCAACCCAGTGATAATCCTGTGGCCGAATCACCACCCGTTGCTGAAAATCCGCATTAAGGTGCATAACTATCCCTCATCTGTCTCTGGGCTAAAGCCCAATCGTTTTTACCGTGCCTTAGGGTCATAAGCTCAATCTGTGTATTGCCGTACAGGGCCTGTAACTAAAAAATATGATTACCCCTTGAGCACATTTACTCTTCATGCATGGTGTTCACTGCCCGATGGTATGGGAACAATAAACCATTTTTACAAACCATGCGTAAACTGATACTCCATACAGCCAATAATGAGATCACCATGCCCAGGTTTGCTTTTTTCATCTGCTTTATCGCTGTGTTTAGTATGCTTATCAGCCACCACGTGGAGGCCCTTGAAGAGCCCACCTACGAGCTCAATACAGAATTCGATGGTATCGAAATCCGCCATTATGACCCGTTTCTGGTCGCCCGCATGACCGTCAGCAGTGATTTTAATAACGCAGGGCAAGAGGCACACGATGTATTGCTGGACTATCTGTCAGGAAACAATAGCCAGAATCAGAAAATGCGCATGGCCGTGCCGGTGAATCAGGAACCGGCCTCGGGAGAAAAAATCGCCATGGCGGTACCGGTGATGCAAGGTCAAAACCAGCGCCCGGATCAGTTTACCGTCAGCTTTGTATTACCCTCAAAATACACCCTTGAAACCATCCCTCAACCCAATGATCCACGTGTTACCGTGACCGAGATTCCTGGTAAAATCATGGCAGTGAAGCGGTACAGCGGTTTCTGGACACAAGAGAATTACCGTGACAACGAGCAGACTCTGTTGTCTGCGCTAAAAAGGCACCAGATTAGACCCATAGATCAGCCTGTTTACGCGCGTTATAACCCGCCCTGGTGGCCCTGGTTTATGCGCCGCAATGAAGTGATGGTCAGCATTGAACCCTCAGCCGCATCTACACTGGATAAAACGTCACAGAACTGAAGGATTGCAGCCGCAACGACTTATCTTCTGAGCAAATTCAATGCCGCCACAATGATGACATTTCCAACAACCAGGTGAAAATGGCAGGTTCATTCATAAGCAGCGCGGCGCCCTTTGCACCGCCAAAATGACACGCCGTTGCCAAGTTCTAGTTGAGTGGAGCAATCACATTAATCATTGGATGTTTCTATTCGGGTAGACAACCAGTCGATAATCGCCGCGGTATCAGAGATATCACCAGTGAAAGGTAAATCAGGCTGATGACTTTGGTTAACCCCCCGCTCCCGGCCTCGATGAATCGCCGTTGGGTACACCAACTGGCCAATACCACTGGGCAGTTCCGCCGATACCACCTCAAGATAAAAGGTATCGCCAGAGGTCTGTGTACCAATATGTGTGACGCCCTCAATCGCTTCCATCAGGTCGGCGAAGTCTAAACAGGCACTTACACAATCAAAATCGGTTAAAAAGAATACGTTTTCAGGCAACGTTCTGGACGCGGCGTTGGTTCTCTCAGGTTGAGGCTGAAGCTGAACAAAGAACGGTTGTCCAGTTGCATTAGCCTGTTGTAACCCGTCTCGAATTTCCGAGACCTTTTTATACAAATCACTGTCCGAGCCAAACTTAAGCCGCAGCCCTAACATAGCAGAGTCTAGACGATCGAGGTTGTTATCTGATGCACGCCAGTCAGTGCTGCTGAATCGAGGGATACGATCGGCTACAAACCCATCTCCCCACAATGCCTTTGCCACATCATAGCCCGCAGCACTCGCGCCACCAAGATTGCCACGCACGTCAATTACCAGCGCTTTTGCACGCTCGAGCCGTTCTCGTTGTTCCTCTATTGACTGAATTAAGCTCGCTAGCTCCTCACTGACACTGTCACCACTATCGAAGAAGCTGGCAATTGATACCCAGGCAATCTCATCACCAACAAACTGTAGCGCCGTAGACGGGTCAACCCGAGGCTCTACAGAATGGGTAAACTCGGTCAGTATGGTGGGTTCAAGAGGCTGCCATTTCAGTGGGTACGTTTCTACTTTTCCTCCAATGTCAAAGTCACAGGCCGCAAGTGGCGGCAAAAAGGGATTACCTGCATCAATCAGAATCCAGGGCCAGTCTCCTGCCTGTAACGCCGGTAACCAGCTTCTGAAAATATATGGCTTTACCCTCTCTTCGTACAGGGTCTTAGGCGATTTACCATCACAGGACAGCAGACGAGCATCCACCGGTGGGGATTTGTCAGCATCACGGCTGACGACTCTCAGTTGCCCGTTGTCACCAATGGATACGAAAAAACCAGGCCACTGCCGGTTTCGGGGAATTGCTCGATAGAACTGAGCGGCCAAATGGGCATCTTCAAAGGGCATGGTCATCGCCCGCGTTGCGTAATAGTAACCTGCTGGACTATTGGCCCGTTCTGCCAAGGATGAGGCAAACCGGTGGGCCTTTTCAAGGGTCTGCGAGAACTGTGGGTTGGCCTCATCCCTTGCGCCTGGGTGGTCATTGCTCAGTGTTTGGTGAATAAAATCAATATCCTGAATAGCACTCTCGCGCCAGTCAGGTTCGCGAACAAAGGCCCAATAATAATAAGTTGCTGCAACCAGAATGATGGCCAGAATAATCCATCGTTTGATGCCTTTTAGTTTCTTCAACACACTATCTTCCATTGACCTGCCCTTCGGCTCATACGGTACGCCGTTTACCCGGAAGCTTACTCGCTACCGTATAGCATTTATTTAAATTCAGTCAACTGAGGGGGGCGAAGAGAAGCACAAAGCAGCAAACATACAATGCTCACGTACGGGGTTTGCTCACGCCAGTTGAAATCAAAGCCTAAACCGATGTTTTGTTTGGTGCAATCAGTATCTCTTTGGCGTTTACAGCTTGGCAAACACACAGGCCCTTAGCGGCTTACGCTTTCCACCTTACTTTTTTATCGGTACGAGCAGCACTGGCAAGGAACAAGATCGGATCACATACTCGGCCACACTACCCACCAACAGGTCGTACAGAGCACCATGACCATGACTGCCCAGTATGATCATTCGCGCCTGCTCAGCATCAGCTTTTGCGATGATTTCCTTAGCCGTCTGTCCTCGGAGAATGGCAATATTGGCTTTAATGTCAGTTCTGGAGAGGTTGTTTGCCAACTCAGTCAATTTGCGTTTTGCCTCATCGTGTTTGTCTACCAGGTGTTGTTTCACACTCTCCGGACCCGGCTCAAAGCCGACAAAATCAGGATCTGGCTCTTCCACATGCACTAAATAGACTGACTCCGATGGTTTGGCCATATCTGCTACGGCGTCAATCAGTGCGCTGGTTCCGCTAGAAAAATCAATTGCGACAACAAGGCTCATAAGGTGTCATCCTTTTTTCTGTCAGGGCCAATAATGGTTTTCAGAGGCTTTTCACGAACAGTCTGATAGACTCGTTCAATATGTGCAGGCACCCGTTCGCTCCAGTCATCCTGGCTCTGGCGCGATAAGTGTGACCATTCGGGAATCTCCAGATCGGTCGACAGCTCCGGATGATCAAAGCTATCCAGATACGGCGCGTTCAATTCACTCATCACAGGTTTCCAGAACTTTTCAGTATAATCATTCAGCAGCTCTTTCCTGAGATAATCGCCGCTGGAAGGCATGCGAATAAACACGATATCTCCGCCTTTCTGCCGCTGTTTTTCCACCAGCGGCCTGAAAAAGTCGATCAGTCCCTGATTCATCTCCTGGCGTTTTTCTTCAGGAACAGGCTTATCGAGATCAATACCCCGCGTCCAGAAGTTAATAACCTGCTGATTATCAAAAGAGCCTACCTGTTCCACCGGCGGCCACATATCGGTCTGGCGATCGGCAAACACATCGCCTAGTTTCCAGCCTTGTTGATTGAGCACTTTGGCCCCCTCTCGCTGCGGTAATTGGATATAGTGATCTTTAAGCTCGGGTAAGGAAAAAGCTTCATCCAGAAAGGCCAGATACTCAGACAAAAAATCATGCAGGTAGAATCCGGAGATATCTGACGGTGAAGGCTCCTTATAAAAGTCCAGCGCCGGGCCACCGAAATAGCCAGGGCCTATCCAGTTAACGAGAAATGGTGTTATGCCCACCAAAACCAGACCATCGAAGTCCGTATTATTGACCACATCTTCCACAAAAATAGCCGGGCTAGTTCCCGGTAGTGCCAGTTGTATAGGACGGGTACCGAATTGCTGCTGCATAATATCCAGATCGGTGGCCCACAGAATGCGACTTGAGCCAGTGATAACAATACGAATGTCATTCGGCGCATCCAGTTTTTTACGTTCCTCTGCCCACATTTCTTTAAAGCCTGACTGATAGGTACCGGGAATATGGTGCATTGATCTTGCCAATGCCTCCCAGGCAATAATCGCCGCCACTACAATCAGCGCAGCAACAAAGGTGGCATTGACCCAGGGCTGTGTGGGTATTTCGCGATACCTGACAGCACTATTTTCATGCTCAGAATTGGAAGTAGATGAAGGCATTTCCGGTTCCTTGAGTAAAAATAATGGCAATGGTCATAACAGCCAGCACCGCGGTAACCAGCCAGGCCGGGAAACGGGCGACGACGTCTTCGAGGTTGGTGTCGCGCATTTTCCAGTGTGCCAGTAATAACAGCGCCATGATCACGCACACTTCAATAATATAAAGATAAGGCAATGGCGTGGCAGCATCCTCTGGTGCAAATCCCAGCATGGCTGAAATCATATTACCTGAGGTGGTGAAATCCGCGGCTCTGAAAAATACCCAGGTAATATTGATAGCAAGAAAGGTCAACAGTGCCATCACCACTCTGAACCAGGATTGACTGACCACAGCCAGACTCCCCCACCTGGCCGAACAAAAACGCTCCATGGCCAGAAAGCTCCCGTGCAGCCCTCCCCACACCACGAAGTTCCAGCTGGCACCGTGCCACAGACCGCCCAGTAACATGGTCAGCATCAGATTAATGTAGGTACGGGTGTTGCTCATGCGATTGCCACCCAAGGGAATATATAAATAATCCCTTAGCCAGGTTGAGAGTGAGATGTGCCAGCGACGCCAGAAATCAGAAAATCCAATCGCCGCATAGGGAAAACGGAAGTTGGTGGGTAAGGAAAAGCCCAGACACAAGGCCACACCAATGGCGGTGGTCGAGTATCCGGCAAAATCAGAGAAAATCTGTCCGGCAAAGGCAAAAGTACCTAACCAGGCATCGGTAAAACCAACCGCACTTTTGGCATCAAACACCGCTTCAGCAATGGGCGCAAGAAAACCATCGGCAATCACCACTTTTTGGAACAATCCCAGGATCACCAGTGCCATCCCCCAGAAAAACTGGTTCACTCTGGCATAATGCGGGGTAGTAAATTGCGGGATCAGATGACCCGGGCGCACGATGGGGCCGGCCACCAGTTGCGGAAAAAAGGTTACAAACAGCGAAAAGTCGAGAAAAGATCTGGCAGGCTGCGCGCGTCGGAAATATACGTCCAGACTGTAGGCCATGGTCTGAAAGGTGTAAAAGCTGATCCCCATCGGCAGAATGATGGACCACTCAGGCACCTGATAGTCTATGCCTACCGACGCCATCATCGCCTGCCAGTTTTCCAGCAAAAAGCCGCCGTATTTGAAATACCCCAGAATGCCCAGGTTAGTGGCCAGGCTCAGCCAAAGCAGGCCCTTGCGTTTACGCTCATCCTGTTCGTTGTAAATCCATCTGGCCACATGCCAGTCTACAACTGTGGAGATCCACAGCAAAATAATGAATAGCGGGTTCCAGGCAGCGTAAAACAAGTAACTGGCAATCAGCAGACTGATCTTCTTAATTCGCCAGGATAAAGGCGAGTAATGTAGCGCCAGAACAATGGCAAAAAAGACAATAAAGGTCAGGGAATTGAACAACATAGGGAGCCGCACTCCGGTTTTTATGGTTATTGTTGGCTTCGCACCCTTTCAAAAACGCAAAAAGACGACCTTGTGCGGTGTATTAAAGCTAGCAGGGTTATACCCAAACGCAATAAACTGATTACGATGTGGAAATAAAGCCCATGCTTGCACTTTGGTGCGGCCTCAAACCAGGTGTTCTGCTCTGAGGTAATGTCGGTAATCCAATACAGGGGCAAGCTGAAGGCAGTGCTTGGGCAAGAACGTTTTGACGCCGTGGTGATTAAATCAGGAAGATGTCGCTGTGAGTCAGAGCTTATCCGGGTCAGCCAACTGGACTTCTGTAGGTGTGGTTTTTTCAGGAGTGAGCAGCGTGGAAGACCCTTTGACTTTCTCAATCTGTCGGAACACATCGCGCCAGCTCAGAATGCCCACCCACTCTCTCTCAGCATTCACCACCGGCAGGCAGGAAATACGGTGGCGATTAAACAACCTGACCGCCTGTAACACCGATTCATTTTCCAGTATTACCACCAGTTCACGGCTCATGATCTGCGAGACTTTTCGTTTAAAGGCTGCTTGGTCGTAATCATTCGCCATGGGCGTACCAATGCGCGGGCTCAGGCTCTTGAGTAAGTCACGGTCGGAAATAATACCCAGCAGAGTCTTTCCCTTTACCACCAGCACATGGTGAAAGCGGTGCTGTGCAAATATCTGGTATACCTTACCCAGATTATCGTCCAGCCCCACAGTGACCACGTCAGAGGTCATGATTCTACTGACTTTCATCGCCTTAACCTAAAAAGTATATGCATATCAATACTATAATCGCTTGCCAATATATTACAGCGCTTTTTAAGCGCGCTTTTTCTGATCAGGCCGGATCCAATACCAACTCAGCATGACCAACAATCCAAACAGAGTATATGCCAGCGTAAAGACCCAGGTCGGGGCCTGATAATAGAGTAATTCCGACACCCAATGGGCGATAAAAGCGCCATCATAGGTGACATCCCGGGCCTGCTGGCGCAGCGCCATTTCCCATCCGGTTAATGGACAGTTCTGCCCCAGCCAGGACTGGATCACCACAAAACCAATGGCAGCTAAATGCAGGATGCGAAGACGACGGTTTCTGATCCAGTGCCAGTCACGCCAGTAGCCGATAAAAATCAGCACCAGCGTCAACACCACAAAAAGGACAAAGGCAAAATGAAGGATGAGGATGGCATCAGCTGCGAGCAGGTACAGTTGCTGTGAACTCATGTTGCCCTCCTTCAGTAAACTCCGTCTGTCGCAGCCCTAATGCCCTCCGTGCGCAACTTTGGCATTGAGCAAGGGCAGACGAGTAGGGTTACTGCCCGTTAACCCCCTGCCCGTTCATTGTCATCGGCATCCAGCGTCTGACTCTCAAGCATCTTAGTACTGAGTTTTTTACTGCTTTGTACCCCTAAGCTCTTAAACTCCTCAACCCGGCGCACCAGATTTCCACGCCCTTCCGAGAGCTTATTCATGGCGCCATCATATTTCTTCTGCACGGTCTGTAAACTGTTACCCAGACTCTCAAGATCTTCGGCAAAACCGACAAATTTGTCGTACAGCCTGGCCGCTTTGTCGGCAATAATTTTGGCGTTCTGATTCTGGTATTCGTACTGCCAGATATTGTTTATGGTGCGCAGCGCCACCAACAGATTCGTCGGGCTGACCAGCATAATGTTGTTATCCAGTGCCAGCTTAATCAGATCAGGGGCATGGTCGATAGCCAGCAAAAATGCCGCTTCGACCGGCACAAACATCAGCACATAATCCAGCGTTTTCACGCCCTCTAGATTCTGATAGTCCTTGTTACCCAATCCCTTAATATGATTACGCAGAGAGGTGATGTGCTCATTCAGATAACGCTCACGACTGGCGTCATCTTCTTCATTAAAGTAGCGCTCGTAGGCGGCCAGTGACATCTTGGCATCAATGATCACATCTTTGTCACCGGGCAGGTGCACAATCACATCAGGCTTATACGCCTTGCCCTGTTCATCCTTATACTGGCCCTGGGTGTCATATTCATGGCCTTCGCGCAATCCAGATTCGCTTAAGATACGCTCCAGCACCACCTCACCCCAGTTGCCCTGCTTCTTATTATCGCCTTTCAGGGCACGGGTTAAGGCCGCCGCTTCTTCGGTAATCTGCACATTGAGTTGCTTGAGATTGAGGATTTCTGTCTTCAGTGAAGCGCGCTCCTGCCCCTCTTTGGTGTACTGATCACTGACCTGCTTTTTAAAGCCCTCAATCTGATCCTTCAATGGGGTCAGTAAACTGTCCAGGCTTTGTTTACTGGCTGTCGTGAAGTTTTCTGTTTTCTGCTGGAAAATCTTATTGGCCAGATTCTCAAACTGCTGTTTGAGGTTTTGTTCGGCGTCTTTAAGCAAAGCCAGCTTTTCTTCTGCGGCTTTTTGTTCCTGCTCGAAGCGTGCTTTTTGCGATTCCAGTGCGGTGCGTAGTTCACCCAATTCATCACTGGCTGACTGCCACTTATCCTGCCATTGCTGTGATTGTTGCTGTAGCTCAGGAATACGCTGTGCCTGCTGACGATACTGGCCCAGCTCAGACTGTAATTGCAGCTGTTGCTCGTGGGTATGCTCAAGCTTGCGCTTCACTTCATCCAGTTGCTCGTATGCCTGATGCAGACTGTGCTGATCCTGCTGGTGCTGTTGCTGCACATGATTGAGTTCGGCTTGCAGCGCCTGCTCTTTCGCCCGAGCGCGGCGTGACACCATCCAGCCACTGACTAACGCACCCAGGGCCAGCCCTCCAGCGGCAAGGGCCAGCTCCAGCATTTGCAGATTTAACGCCATGCTCACTTGCTCATGGCGCTGTCGAGTTCTTCGATTCTGGCTTTCCAGATAGCCGGGCCCGTTTCATGGGCATTGGCGCCGGTGCTATCTACCGCAACGGTTACCGGCATGTCTTCCACTTCAAACTCATAAATGGCTTCCATACCCAAATCTTCAAACGCCACAACACGGGATTTCTTAATTGCCTTAGACACCAGATAAGCCGCACCGCCTACCGCCATCAAATACACCGCCTTGTGTTTGGCAATACTGTCTACCGTTGCCGGGCCTCGCTCGGCTTTACCAATCATGCCAATCAGGCCGGTTTTATCGAGCATCATGTCGGTGAACTTGTCCATGCGCGTGGCGGTCGTCGGGCCTGCCGGTCCCACGACCTCATCGCCGACTGCATCCACAGGGCCCACGTAATAGATGAAACGATTAGTTAAATCCACACCCTCAGGCAGCCCTTCACCATTATCCAGCATGGTTTGAATGCGTTTGTGAGCCGCATCACGACCGGTCAGCATCTTGCCCGACAGCAACACGGTTTCACCCACTTTCCAGTCCTGAATGTCTTCTTTGGTGACGGTATCGAGGTTCACCCGACGAGTGTTCGCCCCCACTTCCCAGGTCACTTCAGGCCAGTCTTCCAGTTTCGGCGCCTGCAGCTCCGATGGTCCACTGCCATCGAGGGTAAAGTGCGCATGGCGGGTAGCGGCGCAGTTAGGGATCATGGCCACAGGTTTAGAGGCCGCATGAGTTGGCAGAGACTTAATTTTCACATCCACCACCGTCGTCAGGCCACCCAGGCCCTGTGCGCCGATACCCAGATCGTTGACCTTCTTGAAAATATCCAGGCGCAGCTTTTCTTCAGTCGTTTCGGCGCCACGGGCCATCAGTTCCTGAATATCTACCGGATCCATCAGGCTTTCTTTGGCCAGTACGGCGGCTTTTTCTGCCGTACCGCCAATACCTATTCCGAGCATGCCCGGCGGACACCAGCCTGCCCCCATAGTGGGCAGGGTTTTGACCACCCATTCGGCGATATCATCAGACGGGTTGAGCATCACCATTTTAGATTTGTTCTCACTGCCGCCGCCTTTTGCGGCAATCATCACTTCAATTTTGTCACCGGGCACCATATCGATATGCACCACTGCAGGGGTATTGTCTTTGGTGTTTTTACGGGCGCCGGCAGGGTCCGCCACAATCGAGGCGCGCAGCGGATTATCAGGATTCAGATAGGCGCGACGTGTGCCCTCATCCACCATTTCCTGAACGGTCATATCGGTTTTATCCCAGCTTACCTGCATGCCAATTTTGACAAAACAGGTGACAATACCGGTATCCTGGCACAGCGGGCGCTTGCCCTCAGCAGACATGCGCGAGTTAATCAGTATCTGCGCCATGGCATCCTTGGCGGCTTCGCTTTCTTCGCGCTCATATGCCTGCTCAACGGCTTTGACATAATCCAGTGGGTGATAATAAGAAATGAACTGCAGTGCATCTTCAATGCTATCAATAAAATCCTGCTGACGGATCTGTGTCATGCTTGGCCCCTTAGCGAGTCTGGTCTTTGTTGTTTGAATATTTGGTTGGCGTATTATATACCCATGTCAGCGCAAAATGCAGGCTTCAGCGGGAGATTAAAACACTTTAAAATATACCGCTGCCGACCCATTCTTGCTGCGACTCACTGCCTTTATCTGGCGCTTTTCGGACGTTTTTTAACCGGTTTAATCGTGTATGGAAAAACGGTATCAGGATGGCATGTTGGCACTGTGAATGGTCTGCGGTATTTTATGCCCTTTTACAGACATCCGAGTGTTGCGGCTGTTTTACTCACGGCACAGGGGCCAGTGAAGGCAGACAGTGTCTCAGGCTCGCTTCACCCTGACACGCATTTCATCCTCTTTTTTAGGTAGTTACGTGAATAAACATTCCCTCGAATCACAGTTAGACCTGCCATGCCTGTTTGGCCACTATTGCGATCAGGACTGGGCCATGTTGCTCGATTCTGCCGGCAGCGCACATGTTAACGGCGAATTCGACGTGATGCTGGCCGAGCCACTGGCCTGGGTGACCACCAAAGGACCACGCAGTCACATCTATGCCCATCAACAACACCAGAACAGCGACGCCGCCCCCCTTGAGATTGTTGAGACACTGGTAAAGGAATACTTTTCCGATGCGTCTTTGACCAGTGTTAAAGATTTTCCCTTCAGTTGTGGTGCCGCGGGTTATTTTTCCTATGACCTGGGCCGTCGTTTCGAACGACTCCCTGAACGTGCCGAGGCCGATACCCAGGCACCGGATATGGCCATCGGCATCTACAGTTGGGCGGTGGTGAAATCCCGCCAAAGCGGTGAAACCTGGCTGCTCAGCCATCCTGATTATCCGGCGCCAGCCCCTGATACGCTCAACCGGCTGGCCAGAACATCGCCTCAGGCACACGCCCCCTTTAAACTCACCAGTGCCTGGCACTCCAACATGAGTAAACAGGATTACAAACAAAAGCTGGCGCGCATCCATGAATACCTGCTCGCCGGTGACTGCTATCAGGTTAACCTGGCCCAACGCTTTAAAGCAGACTATCAGGGTAATGAATGGCTGGCCTACCAGCAGCTTCGTGAGGCCAATCAGGCGCCCTTTTCTGCTTTTATGCGCGTGCCCGATGCGTGTGTCATGAGTATCTCACCAGAGCGATTTTTGTCAGTACAGGAGGGCAAGGTACAGACCAAACCCATAAAAGGCACCCGCCCACGCAGCACCGACCCCGATGAAGATCAGGCGCTGGCGATGGCGTTGTCTGAATCAGAAAAGGATCGTGCTGAAAACCTGATGATTGTGGATTTGCTTCGAAACGACATCAGTAAGCATTGCCAGAGCGGAACGGTAAGAGTGCCCCAGTTATTTGCCATTGAAAGTTTCCCCGCGGTGCATCATCTGGTGTCCACCGTAGAGGGTGAACTGCAGGCCGACGCCAGCCCGCTGGATTTGTTGCGCGGTGCCTTTCCCGGTGGTTCTATTACCGGCGCACCCAAAATCCGCGCAATGGAAATCATTGAAGAGTTGGAGCCACACCGACGCAACATATACTGTGGTAGCATAGGGTATCTGTCAGCCGATGGTCGTATGGATACCAGCATCTGCATACGTACCCTGTTATGTGAAAATAATCACCTCTATTGCTGGGCCGGGGGCGGTATTGTGCTGGACTCCGATGCGGAGATGGAATATCAGGAAACCTTGCACAAGGTAAACAAAATTTTACCACTGTTATCTGAAAATACAGCCAATAACTAAGGGATTGAGTGTCATCCTGCGATGAACAAAAGCACTTTTTTACATCAGTTTTATAACGTTCGGCAGGTTCAGTACGAACCCGATTATCCGCTGAACAAGCCTGGCTATCCGGCGGCGGTACTGATGCCTTTGATCAACAGAGAGCAGATGACCATGCTCTTCACCCGCCGAGCCAGCCATCTGCGCCATCATGGCGGACAGGTCAGCTTCCCTGGCGGACGCATGGAACTGCAGGATGACAACCTGCTGGCTGCGGCGCTGCGGGAAACAGAAGAAGAAATTGGTATTGATAAAGAGCAGGTGGAGATCATCGGTCAGTTGGGGTGTTATCGCACCATCAGCGGTTTCGAAGTGACCCCGTACATCGGCATTATTGAGCCGCCCCTGGCGCTGAGACAGGATCACAATGAAGTGGCGTCAATCTTCGAAGTGCCCCTGAGTTATCTGATGAACAGGGATCATCATATGGTACATTATGCCCAGCGTCGCGGGCATCACCACCCTATCTATTTTATTCACTGGCAACAACAGCATATCTGGGGCGCGACAGCGGCGTTTGTGCGTAATCTGTCTAATCACCTTGGCTGAGTTAAAGGCGTAACACTTTTCTTTACACCTTATTAACTGAGCTAATCTGACGGATTACTTTTGTCTGTTTGTTGTTTACTGCACAATTCGCCATCCTATAACAACGATAAATCATCAAGAGAGCCCTATGATCAGTGTATTTGACATGTTCAGTGTTGGTATCGGCCCGTCCAGCTCCCATACGGTTGGCCCGATGCGTGCCGCCAAGGCATTTATAGAAGAACTCAAAACCCGCGACCTGTTTACCTCTGTCGACAGGATTAAAGTGGAGCTGTGCGGATCATTGGGACAAACCGGTAAAGGACACGGAACGGGCAAAGCAGTAATTCTGGGTCTGCTGGGCCACGATCCCGAAACCGTCGATGTGGATGCGGTGGAGCAGATGCTCAAAGAGATTGAACAGAGTCAAAAGCTAAACCTTAATGGTGAAAAACTGATTAAGTTTCCGCGCGAAGGTGCCATTGTTTTTCACCGGCGCAAGACCCTCAAACTCCATTCCAACGGACTTATCTTCAGTGCCCGCAACGGCGATGAGGTGCTGTTCAGCCAGACCTACTATTCCATCGGCGGCGGTTTCATCATCAAAGAAGAGGATTTCGAGGATGAAAAAGCCACCGCGTTGAAACACGAAGAGAAGCCCGTCCCCTATCCTTTTGAGACCGCGGCGGAGTTGCTCGGACACTGCAAAGAGAGTGGCATGCGTATCAGCTCACTGATGCTCAAAAATGAACAGGTTTTTCAGAACGAAAAAGACATCCGTGCCAAGCTATGGCACATCTGGCGGGTGATGGATGAGTGTATTGAAAAGGGGAAACAAACTGAGGGGATCCTGCCCGGTGGGCTGAAAGTCAGACGCCGTGCGCCCGATTTATATCGCAAGTTGCAAAGTGAGAAAAGCGCCGATCCCATGGCGGCCATGGACTGGGTTAACCTGTTTGCGCTGGCCGTCAATGAAGAAAATGCCGCAGGCAGCAGAGTGGTGACCGCACCGACCAACGGCGCGGCCGGGATCATTCCCGCGGTACTGTGTTATTTCGACAAGTTTGTTCGCCCGGTGGATGAAGACACGGCGGTGCGTTACCTGCTTACCGCTGCCGCCATTGGCATTTTATATAAGAAAAATGCTTCTATCTCAGGCGCCGAGGTTGGCTGTCAGGGTGAAGTGGGTGTAGCCTGCTCCATGGCCGCCGGCGCGCTCACCGAAGTGATGGGCGGCAGTGTTAACGCCGTGGAAAATGCCGCCGAAATCGGCATGGAACACAACCTGGGTTTAACCTGTGACCCCGTGGGCGGACTGGTGCAGGTACCCTGTATTGAGCGTAATGCCATGGGTGCCATCAAAGCCATTAATGCCGCGCGACTGGCACTGCGTGGTTCAGGTGAGCACAAAGTGTCACTGGATAAGGTGATCAAGACCATGTGGGACACCGGCAACGACATGAAATCCAAGTATAAAGAGACGGCCCGTGGCGGCTTAGCCGTGAATATTATTGAGTGTTAATGAAACGGGCGCGGGCTATCCTGGCACCGTAACATCCGGGCAATATAGTCAGGCATCCAGCGCCCTTCTCTTTCAGTAATATCCGGTATCTGGTTAAGACGCCTTACTCCTGGGTACATGGTGTTGCAGACGATGGTTCATGTCTTCCACCACCCGCACTTTAAAACTGCCCTCCCCCTGTTTGTTCAGTCTGGCTTTGTACTCGGTAATGTCGAGCACTTCCATATTGACGCTCAGCGTTTTAAATATTTTTGGAAAACGCTGTCCCGGCACCTGCACATGATGCAGGCCTCCACTATAAACAAACAGCAGTTTACCGCTGTCTAACCGGGTCAGGATGTCTGCCACACCACCTCTGACGGTCATCGGGTTACCGTCTTTATCCAGTCCGTTGCGACGCTTCATGCGTCCCTCCGGAAGGATGGCTGTAATAACATCCTCCGTGACATGAGAGAGAAAATGTTGCCAGGATTCATCCTGCTGCCGGGTAATGGGAATACAACCGGGTAACAACACCTTTAAAATTCGACCCGTCATGGGACGCTCCAACGTAATATCGGCCCCCGGCACCACCACCTTGTGGGCAATTTTCCACACAAAATGCCAGGGTGCAAACCGAATAAACAATGGCTCAAATAAGCTGGTGTGATTGAGAAAGACCACCAGTCGCACCTCTTCCAGCGCTTCCTCCTTGCTTTCACTTAACCAGTTAACCCTGCCCCGATAAAAAAGATGGGCGAGGATTTTTACTTTTGCCATCAGCAAAAAGCTGAGGAGTTTATTCATATTCCAGCCTGGGTTTGTGGAGATGGTTTTCAGACCATTGTATCTAATCGGGGTTCTGTTCAAGGAATTTTTTTTGCGGTCGATATCTTGTCTGTAAGCAATGGTTCTGGGGTGAACAATGAGCGTAAATATCAAAAACCAAATTAAGAGTCTGTGCATGGCCACGGTCACAGTCTGTTTCTGTGTCACACTCACCGCCTGTATGCAGGGCTTTTCCGTTGCCGAAACTGCCGCACAGGTGCCTGCCTCTAAAAATGTACCTGAGATGGCGCTGAAACGGGTCAATCAGACCTTTAAAACCTCATTTATGATGGGAGATTGGTATTACCAAGGCGCTACTGCGGTAAAAGGCGGTATTGACGCCTATATTCAGGTTCCGGCTAAACTGGATATGAAACCAGAATACCAGCGCGATTACCTGCGCCAGTCAGTATGCCCCAAGGCTGACAACACCAAGCTATGGCAGGAGCTTTCAGGCCTGTCGCTGTCAGTGCACCTGTATACATTCAACAAGCGGTTTAGTATTCATGCAACCTGTGACAACCCACTTGCCTGAGTGTCAGATGATGATCAAACAGGGACCTCAGGGTCCCTTTTTTGTGCCTGCCATCAAGCCTGATTTACTGTTCAGCCTCAATTCAGCCCATGGGCTTATGCTGGATAACAGGATACACTTTGGCAGTACAGGTTGTGCAGATTCAGATCATGAGTAACAGTCAGATGAAATTAGTCAAATTACTGCCATTGTTAGGTGCCTTGTGTGTCATTGCTGCGCCGCAGGCCAAAGAGACAGACCAGGACCAAATCGACAAAGCCAGTGCCGCGCAAAAAGCCCGTCAGCAAGTTAATGGACGGGTACTGAAGGTCGATCGCACCAAAGACAACTACAGAGTCAAAGTACTGAAAAAGTCCGGTCGTGTAGTGTCTGTGGACGTCGATCCTAAATCCGGCAAGGTGAGCAACAAGGATAAGAAGCGAGACGGCCAGTAAAAACGGGCTGAAAAGGAGCAGAAGCGGGTATGCGAATATTAATTGTGGAAGATGACAGTCGCCTGTTGACCCAACTTGATAGGTTAATGCAGGAAAATGGCTACAGCGTGGATCTGGCCGATGACGGTGAAAAAGCGTTGTACTTGTTTAACGAGTATCCCTATGACCTGGCGATCATCGATATTGGTCTGCCAAAGCTGGATGGTCTGGAGCTTATCCGCCGCGTACGTCAGCAAAAAATTGTCAGCCCGATCCTGATCTTAACCGCCCGCGACCGTTGGCAGGAAAAAGTGGAAGGGCTGGAGGCCGGTGCCGACGATTATCTGACCAAACCCTTTTACAATGAAGAGCTGCTGGCGCGCGTCAAGGCACTGATACGCCGTGCCGCAGGACAACCTAATCCGGCTCTTGAACGTGGTCCGATTCGGCTGGATACCCTCTCAGAAGAAGTGTCTGTTGAGGGACAGGCTGTGGAACTGACCGCATATGAATACCGGGTACTGGAATACCTGCTGATGAACCCCAGTAAAATTGTCTCAAAAACCGAGCTGACCGAACATATTTATGATCAGGACTTTGATCTGGACAGCAATGTGATTGAGGTATTTGTGGGACGTCTGCGCAAAAAACTCGACCCGCAAAACCGCATCAAGCCCATCGAGACCCTCCGTGGCAGGGGCTATCGGATCAATCGCCAGCTATGACCAGATGGTCGCTGAAGCGGCGCAGTCTGGTCGCCGCCATTCTGGTGCTGACGATATTTCTTCCCCTTGCGGCACTGGTGCTGGAGCAGGCATTTAGCAACAGTCTGAGTCAGTCGATGGAAGAGCAACTGCGCTTACAGAATCTGGGACTGATCTCTGAGTTTGAAGTGATCGGCGGTGAAATTCAGATGCCCGAGCAGTTGTTTAATAACAGTCTGAATATCCCCGGATCAGGCACCTATGCGATGATATCCATGCATAAACTGCCCCTCTGGGAGTCCAATTCAACCCTCAGCTGGACAGAAATCCCCGAGCTGGAACGTCCAGTTGTAGGGAAAGAGCAATTTATTTCCACGGAGTTACCACAGGGTCACTTTTTTCAGTTTAGCTATACCGCTGAATTCGAGGATTCCGGTTTCATGTTCCCGGTCACTTTTCATATTTTACAGGACAGACAACTTTTTGATCAGGAGGTGGGTGCCTTTCGCACAACTTTGTGGCGCTGGCTGGGGCTGATTTTCGTGCTCCTCATCGCCTTGTTGGTGTTCAGCCTGTACGCCGCGCTGCGCCCAATCAGCGAGCTGGTTAGTCAAATCAGCGAGACCGAGGCCGGTAACCGCGATCGCCTCAGCGGTGCTTTCCCGCCAGAACTCGAGCGCCTAAAAAGCAGCCTCAATCATTTGCTCGATTCAGAACTGCAGCAACGACAACGCTACCACAACAGCCTCGGAGATCTGGCCCATAACCTGAAAACTCCCCTCGCTCTGTTAAAAGGTAACGAACAGGTTATGGCCTCAGCCGGTGAGCCGGTGGAGCAGATTGACAACATCATCAGCCGTCAGCTTAAACGTGCCGTCGCCGGCGCTGGCAGTGGCTGGCAACAAAAGGTGGCACTTGCCCCACTGTTGCGCCAGCTCAGCCAGGCGATGAATAAAGTGTATGCTGACAAACACCTTAACATTGAACTCAGGCTCGACAGCGAAGGAGAACTGGCCGCCGATAAAACCGACCTGATGGAGCTGTGTGGCAATCTACTGGACAACGCCTGCAAAGCCGCAAAGGAACAGGTCATCATAGGGTTACATCAACACGGCAAAGCGTTACACCTGACCATCGAAGACGATGGTCCTGGTATTGCCGCCGACAAGCGTGAGCAGATCCTCAACCGCGGGACGCGACTCGACTCCTATGCCAGTGGACAGGGCTTTGGCATGACCATCGTTATGGATTTGATTACTGCCTACCACGCCCGTCTGGACATCGAAGATGCGCCCTCAGGAGGTAACCTTTTCCGCGTTCGTTTCAGCACCGTCACCAAGTAAAACGGCAAACCAACGCCCGCCCTCTGTGGACTCCAGGGCAATCTTGACGATCATGGTCAGCGGCACCGACAGCAACATCCCCACTGTACCCAGCAGCCACCCCCAGAAGATCAGGGATAAAAACACTACCAGAGTCGACAGACCCAGGCCTCGCCCCATAAAGCGAGGCTCAATGATGTTGCCCATTAATGTGTTCAGGGCGATATAAAACAGCGCCACTGCACCGGCCATGGCCGGGCCAAGCTGCACAAAGGCCAGTAGCACCGGGGGAACCGCGGCGAGAATCGAGCCGATATTCGGAATGTAATTAAGCAGAAAAGCCAGCACGGCCCACAGCATAAAGTGGTCAAGCCCCATAAAGTACAGCACTACACCTACCAGGGTACCGGTGAGTAAGCTGATGAGGGTCTTAATCACCAAATAGTTTTTCACTGAGGCGAGAAACTTGTCTACCTGTTGAATTTTCATGGCCGGGTCTGCCAGGGCAATATGTACCTTTTTGGGTACCGTGTCGGCTTCGAAAAGCATAAAGACCACGGTCAGCAAAATCAGGAAAAAATTGGTCATCACCGAGCCCAGGCTGGTCAGCAGATTGCTGGCCATGTTCATGGCCAGTCCGGGGTCGAGATAAGACAGCAGCTGATTGCGGTCAATCTGAATATTCAGTGATGACAGCTGCGAAGCTACCCACGCCAGTTCATTGGCAAGCTGCGCCTTGTAGTTGGGCAGATTAAGGGTAAATTCGTTCATGGACTGACCGACTAATCCCGCCAGCATAAATCCAAAAATGACGATAATCAGTATAACCAGTAGCACTGAAATCAACTTGGGAATGCGATACTCAGATGCACGCCGGATAATGGGGTTGCAGGCAATGGCGATAAAGATAGAAAGTAAAAAAGGCACCACAATGCCACTGGCGGCTTTAATGCCTGCCAAAACCACTATCAGAGAAGCCATGGTCAGCAGCACTTTTAGACTGGAGCTGTTTTTTATATCCATTATTCACAAGTCAAGATTCAATGCTTATGGCAAAATTAACAGAAACACCGACGCTTTGACAGCAAATGGCGTTGGGAATTAACAGACTGAGGAAGTTAATAAAAATGACGCTAAATCCGGCGATAATCCGTATAAAAAACCTGCGCCTGCGTACCTATATCGGTATCAAACCCGACGAAATCGAAAACAAACAAGACGTGCTCATCAACGTAAAGATTTGCTATCGGGCGGAACAGGCCACCAACTCTGACGACATGCAGGATGCACTCAATTACCGCACTATCACCAAACGTATTATTGAGTTGGTTGAGCATAATCGCTTTTCTCTTTTGGAAAAGCTCACCTCAGAGATTCTTGCCATCGCGGCAGAACATCCCTGGGTTACCTTCGCCGAAGCAGAGGTCGATAAGCCCCATGCCCTGCGTTTTGCTGATTCCGTCTCTCTGTGCTTATCTTGTGGTAACCTTGAATAACGCCAAATCAACGAGACTATTATGCGTATTCTGATGACAGGCGGAACCGGATTGATCGGTTCCAGATTGCTTTCGCGTTTCCCTGAAAGCCACAAGATTACGGTACTCACCCGTAATCTGGCAGAGGCACAAATGGCCCTGGGACGACGCGCTACCTGGCTGTCGTCACTCAAATCCCTGAGCAACCTGGACGAGTTTGATGCTGTTATCAACCTCGCCGGCGAGCCCATTGCAGATAAACGCTGGACGACAAACCAGAAAGAAAAAATCTGCCATAGCCGCTGGGATATCACGCAAAAGCTGGTGGATCTGTGCCAGGCTGGCACACAACCGCCGAAAGTCTTCATCAGTGGCTCCGCCATTGGCTACTATGGCCGCCAGGGAGACGAAATCATCAGCGAGTATCACCAGCACTGCCATGATGAATTCAGTCACCGCTTGTGTAAAAAATGGGAAGAGACTGCCCTGCAGGCTGAGTCCGATATGACGCGGGTATGTTTGTTAAGAACGGGGATTGTGCTGAGTCGCCGTGGTGGTGCACTGGTTAAAATGCTCCCCCCGTTTAAGCTTGGACTCGGTGGCCCTATGGGCAACGGAAAGCAATATATGTCGTGGATCCATATCAGTGACATGGTGGCGGCCATAGAATTTCTGCTCGAACAACCGGATTGCCAGGGTGCCTACAACCTCACCGCGCCAAATCCGGTTACCAATGCCGAATTTAGTAAAACACTGGCCAGCGCACTGCACCGCCCTTGTCTGTTTCCTATGCCGGCCTTTGTGGCGAAATTGCTGTTCGGAGAAATGTCTGATCTGCTTTTGTATGGACAGCGCGTCTTACCCAAGCGCTTACAGGAAGCCGGATTTAGCTTTCAGCACCAGCATTTAAATGAAGCCCTGCAAAGCCTGCAATTGTGAGACGCTTTCCCCCCTATGTAGCGGATGTGAGCGCGGCGTTGGCGTGCTGGCCAACGCCCATCTCCTCACTACACCATTTTTCTGAGCAGCTGACTGGTATTAAGCGACAACAGCCGCCAGCAACTGATGGCACCGAGCAGTCCCACCACCAGCGCTCCGGTCAGCGGTGCCAGCAACCAGTATTGCCAGTGCACGGCAGTCTGCATGTTAAACACCTGACTTTGCAGTAAGTATAAGGCCAGTTCATTGGCCAGCGCCGCCATGGTCCCGGCCACCACACCAATGATAATAAACTCTGCAATCACACTCATTCTGATCATCCGTCCCCTGGCTCCCAGCGTCCTTAAGATGGCCAGTTCCTGCTGACGTTCATCCATGGTGGATTGCACCTGAGCCACCAGAACCAGTGCGCCCGCACATAGCACCAGCACCAGAATAAACTCAACCGCCAGTGACACCTGCGACACAACACTGCGCAGCTGATTGATACGGGCATCCACGTCGAACAAGGTTACGGTAGGAAACGGCGACATTAACTGTCCTAGCAGGGCCTTTTGCTCTGTGGGCAGATGAAAGCTGGTAATATAAGTGGGCGAAAAAGCTTCCATGGCTGCGGGCTCAAGCACAAAGAAAAAGTTAGGTTGCATGGTTTGCCAGTTAACTTCACGCAGGCTGCCTACCTGTGCCTCCACCACTTCACTGCCAATATTAAATCGCAACATGTCGCCGAGCTGAATATCCAGCCGCTCGGCCACCTGAGACTCCACCGACACCTGATAGAGCTGCTGTGCATCATCCGGCTCGCCATGCCAGCTGCCGGCCACCACCCGGTTCTCATGTTGCAGGGTATTGCTCCAGGTCAGATTGGCTTCTCTGCCAAGGCCACGACGGCCGCGTTCGTCATCCTCTTTGGTCACCTCGGTGCGGATGGTGTCATCGTTAATGGCAACAAAACGCCCCCTGACCACAGGATAAAAGTTTTCCATCTGCACGCCACGGGTCTCAAAGTGAGATTCAACTGTGGGCCGCTGCTGATCGGTAATATTGATCATAAAGTAATTCGGCGTGCCTTCTGGCAACTGCTCCTGCCATTGTTTAACCATGTCATTGCGCATTACCAGCACCACCAGTAACAGCATGATGGTGATGGCGAAGCTGATCAGCTGCACAGAATTATCCATGGCGCGGCGCTGAATTCTGGCCCAGGCCAGTTGCCATGCGCCCATACGCCCCTGCCCCAATTTGCGACCCAGCCAGATCAGTCCCATAGTCACAACCAACAGGGCAGCAGCCAGCATCAAACCGGTGACCAGCAAGATGAGAGAGATTTTAAGGTCGCCACTGTAGGCCCACATCAGCATAAAGATGGCGCTGCCAGCGGCAATAAACTGACTGATTCTGGAACCGACACTGGCACCGAGATCGCGACGCAATACCCGCAATGGCGGTACAGAAAAAAGCTTCATCAGCGGATAAAGGGAAAACAGTAAGGCACACACAACCCCGGTAAAGACTGCAATGATAAAGGGTCGCCAATGCCATGCATCCAGTGCCACCGGGACTTTATCGGCGATCAGTTCGGCGACCACATGCTGGGCCGCGAAACCGATGCCCGCCCCCAGCGCAATGCCCAGTGTGGCGATAAAAATAATTTGCATCAGGTAAATCTTACGCACCATGGCCCCCGGTGCGCCCAGGGTTTTCATGATGGCCACGGGATCGTAATGGCGGTGACTGTAGCGCTGCGCCGCGACCGCGATGGACACAGATGCCAGCACAATGGCAAGCAGGCTGGCCAGAAGGAAATACTGCTCTGCGCGGCGCACGGAACGGCCCAGTGGCGAATCATCATCTTCTACAGAGCGCCAGTAATGCAGTTCACTGTCCAGTTGTGGTTCCAGCCACTGGTAATAATCATCCAGGGCCGCGCTGTCTCCACTGAACATATAATCATAATCGGTACGACTGCCGGGACCGGTGATGCGTGTTGCTGCCAGGTCACTCAATGGCATGAGTACCAGTGGATCGCCACCAAATACGTTGAAGCCACCGTCAGGCAATTCGCTGATCACGCCACTGACAACAAAGTTTTTCTCCCCGATTTCAACCTTATCACCCTGTTGAATACCCAGAACCTGAAATAAACGGGAGTCCAGCCACACTTCACCCGGTCCGGGGAGCGTCTCAACCGCTTTGCCAAGACCAAAAGGCTGGTCTGCCAGCTTGATGGTGCCTTTGAGTGGGTATGCATTACTCACCGCCCTCACATCTGCCAGCATCAGTTCGTCGTTGGCAAACACCATAGAGCGCATTTGCACGCGCTGTGCCGTGTTCAGGCCTTGCGTACGCGCTTGTTCAAGCCAGGTGTCAGGGACCGGTTTGTCTGATCCTAATAAGCGATCTGCGGCAAGAAACTCGGCGGTACGGTCTGTCAGCGCACTTTGCAGCCGTTCGCTGAACAGCGACAAAGACAAGACTGCGGCTACCGACAAAATGATCGCCAGTAAAATCACCGTCAGCTCACCACGGCGGGCCTCATGACGAAATAAACGCCATGACAAAGTCAGAACAGCAGCATTGGGATTAGCTGACATAGCGCTGCTCCGCAGAAGCTTTTTCTTCGCTTTCCTCAGTGAGTGAACCCGCATGCATGTGTAACTGGCGGTCACAGCGCTGTGCCAGCTCTGTATCATGGGTTACCAGCACCAGCGTGGTGCCCGCCTGACGATTGAGTTCAAACAGCAGCTTTTCAACCTTGTCGCCATTGGCCGCATCCAGGTTGCCAGTGGGTTCATCAGCAAACAGAATCTTCGGGCGGGTGATAAAGGCTCTGGCTATGGCCACACGTTGCTGCTCACCGCCACTGAGCTGGTTAGGGTAATGACTGGCCCGATGCTCCAACCCTACTTGCTGTAACGCTTCCAGAGCCGCCTGACGGGGATTGGCCAGGCCGGTGATTTCTGCCGGTAGCATCACATTTTCCAAGGCTGTGAGGCTTTGTACCAACATAAAGCTCTGAAAGATAAAGCCCACTTTTTCTCCGCGCATGCGGGCTCGGGCTTCTTCGTCCATTTTATGCAAGGGGGCTTCATCGAGAAAAATTTCTCCGTCGGTGACTTGATCCAATCCGGCCAATAACCCTAATAAAGTAGACTTGCCCGAACCGGACGCACCGACAATGGCAACCGACTCACCGGAGTTGACATCAAAACTGATTGGCTGAAGGATCTGAAGTTCGCCTTCGGTGGTACTCACGATTTTTGTGATAGCCCTGGTTCGAATCATATTTATTGGAGTCCTGTGCACTGTGTTTTCATATGTAAAGATTATCCTAGTTCTTATACCCGTATTGCTGTTTTCAGATCAACTCAAGGCTGAACAGTTCAGGTTACTGATCTTAGGTGACAGTCTAAGTGCTGCCTATGGTATGCAACAAGAACAAGGCTGGGTGGCATTGTTACAAAATGCGTTGGCCCCAAAAGGCATTAAGGTCATCAATGCCGCCGTCAGCGGTGAAACCACCGATGGCGGTCTTGCCCGTCTGCCCCGGTTACTGGAGCAACATCGTCCCACACACTTGCTGATTGAACTGGGAGGCAATGACGGGCTGCGGGGCTATCCGGTCAAGAAGCTACAGGCAAACATCACCGACATGATCAATCTGGCACAGGCGCAAGGGACTGAGGTGTTTCTGCAACAGATGCAAATTCCCACCAACTTCGGCAGACGCTATAACCAGATGTTTATGGACAGTTTCACTACCCTTGCCGATAAGCACGACGTGCCGCTGATCCCCTTTTTCCTGACAGACATTGCCCTGCAGGACAACATGATGCAAAAAGATCGCATCCACCCCAGTGTGCAGGCCCAGCCACATATCGCCCGCTTTATGCAGGACCAGCTTGAGCCGCTGTTGCTGGACGCACCCTAATAGCCAGTTCAAGGTGCTGACAACATCGGGACAAACACCACTAACATGGTCTATGATTAAAAGACGGTAACACAACGAGGTCAATAGTGATGGAAATTGGATCAGCGGTTGGCAGCAATGTGCAAACAGTTCAACCCCAGCCCGCTCAACAGCAAACTCAGGCGGCTGACCAGCAGCAGCGCCAGGCAGAAGTAGAAGTGGCGCGACTGGAAACGCCTTCACAAGCCCCTGATCCCGGGCAACGGGTGGGTAGCGTTATTAACACCCAGGCATAAAAAAAGCCCGTCTGAAGACGGGCTTTTTTATGCTATGACAGGTCAGGGCCTCACATATCCCTGAGGTTTATCCTGACTGAGTGTCAGATAGCGGTCCCTGAGCTTGGTTTGTCGAGATTCAAGCTCAACCTCCTCGCCGTTAATCAGCACCCTTTCTGGTGCTTCCATGACCTGCAACGGGTCTCCTGACCAAATGACCACATCAGCCACTTTGCCAGATTCCAGGCTGCCGTAATCTTTTTCCACACCCAACAACTGGGCCGGATTGATGGTCAGCGCAGCAAGGCCCTGCTGCCAGGGTAAACCATTGGCTACAGCATTTCCGGCGTGTTGAGTGGCCAAACGCAAATTGTGCGTATCCATGCCAATGGACACCTTCACACCCGCGGCGTCTAAGCGCCCCGCATTAGCCAATGTGGCCCCAAGTTGATCGAAGCTGCCGGGCAGGTTGGCTTCCGGGTCGAGTATCACCGGTATCTTCGCCGCCGCAATATCTTTGGCTACCCGCCAGCCCTCCGTGGCGTACAGCAGCACCAGTTGAAGCTGAGGATAGTCTTGTTTGAGGGCGATAACCTGAAGGATGTCTGATTTGCGCCTTGCATCGATAAACAAGGGCATATCACCGGCCACTACGGGTAACAGGGCGTTAGCGTCTTCTTTGCTAAGAGCCCCGTGCCAGTCATCCTTAGGTGTCAGCGGGTTACCCTGCAATGCACTTGCCTCAGCAAGCGCACTGAGTAGTTTGGGCCACAATACTGCGCGACTGCCACCGTTATCATCAGCACCACCATGATCAACGGCCACGGTCATAAAGGCTCGTGGCTTGACCAGACTCTCGTCGATACCGAGGCTGAACACGGCTCCCTGACCGCCAAACAAACTGTGGGTTGATGACATTCCCGATGCGGCCAGCGTGAATCCCTCAATACGGGTCACCGGAATCAGTGTCGAATCAGGGTTAAAGGCATAACTGACATCTATCGCTGCACCATAAGGCGCGTAATCCTGGCTTTCTGCGCTGGCGTCGACAGTGCCTGCAGACATCCCTACTTCAACCAGTCCCAATGAGGTAAAGGCGCCGATGAGGCCAGGTGTCACCACTTTGCCCGTGGCATCGATGACCCGATAACCTGCCGGAGCATCCTGGCGTTCATTGACCGCCTCGATACGCCCGTCTTTGATCAGAACCATGCCTTTTTCGATACTGCCCTGTTCTGACAGGGTATGCACGTAGCCGCCCACAATAGCAATGTTTTGTGCCTGAACTGCCCCACAACCCAGTGCTGTTATTAATGCAATCGCCAGCTTTTTCATTTCACATCTCCTTCACCAGGTTGACCCAATTCAAAATCCTGTACCGGCCAGCTTGCCGGATCCTGGCGGTCATACGCCAGACCACCATCGATATAGACCCGCTCGGCCTGAGCGTAAGTGGAAAAAGGATCGGTACTCCATAGGACGATGTCAGCGTTTTTACCCGCTTCCAGTGAACCTGTCTGGTCGAAGATACCCAGAGATTTCGCCGGGTTTGCCGACAACCACTGCCAGGCTTCAGCTTTGGAAATGTCGATACCAGCGCGTAAGCCATCTCCAAGCGCCTTAGCGGCCTCCTGATTCAGGCGCTGAATACCCAGGTCATCATCGGAGTGAACAATCGCGCAGGCACCGCCCTGATGAACCATGGGCACATTTTCGCGGATACCGTCGTAAGCTTCCATTTTGAATCCCCACCAGTCAGCCCACATGGCAGAGCAGACATTATTTTCTGCCAGCAGATCGGTAATCTTATAAGCTTCCACGGCATGCTGGAATGAGGCAATCTGGTAATTAAACTCCTTCATCAAATCCATCATAATCGCCATTTCATCGGCGCGATAGCAGTGCATATGCACCATAATCTCGCCATCGAGCACACCCACCAGACTGTCCATGGTCAGATCCCGTTTAGGTGGCGTCGGATTCTTTCCGGCCTCATGTTCTTCGCGGTATTTCTCCCATTTACGCTTGTAATCCTGTGCATCGGCCCAGGCCTGACGGTAGCCCGCAACATTTCCCATACGGGTAGCCGGGCCGCCTTTGTCGCCATACACCCGTTTAGGGTTTTCACCACACGCCATTTTCATGCCATAGGGTGCGTCAGGAAATTTCATCGACTGCATGGTTCTGCCGGGCAGATTCTTGACCGTCACCGCGCGACCACCCACCAGATTGGCTGACCCGGGCAGGATTTGCAACGCCGTTACCCCGCCAGCCAACGCACGACTAAAGCCGGCGTCCTGCACCCAGATGGAATGCTCGGCCCAAACCCCGGCAGTTACCGGCTTGGTCATTTCATTACCGTCAGAATGAGAATGGGTACCGGGCGAGGGATAGACCCCGAGATGACTGTGCACATCAATAATGCCTGGTGTCACCCACTTACCACTGCCATCAATGATTTCGGCGTTGTCCGGGATCGCGATATCAGTGCCCACAGCCACCACTTTACCCTGTTCAAACAGCACCGACGCGCCTTCAATCTGACCGCCAATACCATCTAGCAACGTCACATTGGTAATGGCAGTGGTGACTGAAGGTAACGGCGTATAGGTGCTGGGATAGGGATCTTTGTCAATCTCAACCAGAGGGGGTTGTTCATCACTGGCCTGTTGACCGCAGGCCGCAAGCATGGCCAGCGACAGGGCCGCAAATAAAAAACGGGGGGAACCTTGCATATAGTTATTATCCTCTAAGGTAGGTAAACAGCGCCATTCTCTGGGAATGCACTAAATCATAGAACACAGCGCGCAGACCTGTCATTCCGACATTCAGCCTGGCAGCTTGAATTGCTAAGTCTATTTAGAGCAAATAATCGAGCGGGGATCAATATGTCTGCGACAGAGCCGCGTAAATCACGGTTGAGTCTGCTGCAGATAAGGCAAAATCTGCTGCGCCGTTTTCAAGGTGCGAATCTGATTAAACAGCAGATCAGCACCACTGTACTGACGTTTCAGATAGCCAAGCCACTGCTTCAGACGATTCGGGTAATAGCGTCCTTTGTCGCCGTAAATCTCATACCCGGAGTAATCTGCCAACAGCACCTTAACCTGCGTCCAGCTCATCGGCTCGGCGCCACGGATGACCTGTGCCAGATTAGGTAGTGCCAGTGCACCACGTCCCAGCATAATATCGTCGCACCGGGACTGCTGCTGACAGGCCAGTGCATCGGCCGCACTCCATATTTCACCGTTGGCCACCACAGGAATACTCACCTGTTCACGAATCCGTGCGATCCATTCCCAATAGGCAGGCGGCTTGTAACCCTCAACCTTGGTTCTGGCATGCACCGTAATCAGATCAGCCCCTGCAGCTTCCAGCGCCAGCGCATTATCGATAGCCAGAGATTTATCCTCAAACCCCAGGCGCATTTTAGCGGTCACAGTTTGCGTCGGCCCCACGCCCGCTCTGACGGCACTGACAATGGTATATAGCGCCTGGGTTTCCTTGAGCAGAACGGCGCCCCCTTTGCTTTTATTGACGGTTTTGGCCGGACAGCCAAAGTTAAGGTCAATACCATGAGAGCCCAGCTCCAACGCCCGCACCGCATTGTCAGCCAG
The DNA here is from genome assembly GCF_002201535.1 of Lacimicrobium sp. SS2-24. Lineage (GTDB taxonomy): Bacteria > Pseudomonadota > Gammaproteobacteria > Enterobacterales > Alteromonadaceae > Lacimicrobium. The sequence continues at coordinate 611,552 of NZ_NIWW01000001.1, forward strand.
ACATTGTGGATCCTGACCCAGTAACTGCACCCGCACGGGCGTACCGGCCGGAGTGCAGCCCTGAGTATGCAGTTCAGGGCACAACCGATAAAACACTTTGGCCGGTAATAGCTGATCCACCACGCGCACGAATTCAGTAATGCACAAGTCAAAGCCGCCAATTCGTGTGAGCATATCGCGCATTAAATGATCAACTACCCCTTCCATCGGGGCCAGAGAAATCTGCATCTGTGGTTAGCCGGAATTCACTTGGTCTGAAAAGACGCGCAGTGTAGCATGTCAGCTACGTGCTGACAGTACAGACAATTCTTAGATGACATTATTAGATTTCCTCGCCATTGGCTGGTTTTTTATCATTTGGATCGGCTATACCCTGTTTGCCAAAAAACAGGCCCGGTTCAGGCATTGTCTGGCGGCCGAACTCAGAGGTAAGCGCAACCAATGGATGGTGCAGATGTTACAACGGGAAAACCGGGTGGCCGATGTCTCTATCATCTCCACACTGGAGCGTAACATCACCTTTTTTGCTTCCAGTTCATTGCTGATACTGGCAGGCTTGCTCACAGCCATGGCCTCAGTGGAAAAACTCAGTGTCATGTTGGCACAGCTGGCACTGTCCTCTCCCAATACACACCTGCAAATTCAGCTTAAACTGCTGTTATTGGTCGCCATCTTCGTGTTCGCCTTTTTCCAGTTTACCTGGTCATTGCGCCAATATGGCTTTGCCGGGGTACTGGTTGGCGCCGCGCCGGACGGACGTAAACTCAGTGAAGAGGACGTGCAAGATTATGCCAATCGCGCCGCCAAAGTGATTGATCAGGCAGGCCATTCTTTTAACTACGGCCTGCGTTCTATCTATTTTTCACTCTCAACCCTGACCTGGTTTGTAGACGCAAGGCTGTTTATGCTTGCCTGCGTGATTACCATGGTCATTCTCTACCTGCGGGAGTTCCACTCCAAAGTTTTAAAGGCACTGAAAGAATAAGGGTACAGGGTGATGTGAATCGTGATTGCCTGAACAGGCTATACGCTGCAAAAAAGATGGGGTAGTTGTGTAAAGGCTAGCAACAGTCAGTGCGGGTGCGCACTCTCTGGGGGACTACTGACGCGCTGTCATCATATTTTACACTTACTTGGGGCAGGAATGATTGCGAAAGCGCGCTGCGGTATGGCCGATAAAGGCACCCAAAGCACCAAGGCCAAAGGCATACAAGGGCATCATCACAAACGCCATATTAATACCGGTAAGGCTGAAGGGGTTTACACCCTCTTGCCACAGCCAGGAGCCATGTCCATACATCAAGGCTATACTGGTGCCGGCGATGAAACCTCTGACCTCAGAGTATTTGCCCTCTTCTGCCAGGCTACGTTCGTGTTTCAACCACAACCAGGCCACCATCAAAGGAGAAATTACCCATGGAAACAATGGGTTAATTATTATTCCCTGAACAAGATAACAAGCTACCGTCAGTCCAATTAACCAGATCCTGACTCCCCTGTCCGCCCTCATGGTATTCCCCCGCACAAGACATGTTATTGACGTTAATCTTATTTTTTAACAAAACGGAGGAAAAATAAGCAAGAAACAGTCCAACACTTTAGTTTCAGAAAAGGGAATGTCCGCTGTTTTTTTAATGGTTGAGTACTTTTGCAGGCTCAATACGGGCAGCTTTAAATGCCGGATACAGGGTGGCAAGCACGCTCAGCGACAGTGCGATAACCGCGGTAATAATGACTTCGGAGCTATTCACCTGAGAAGGCAGAAAATCGATAAAGTAGATGTCACCGGACAATAACTGCATGCCAATGATCTGCTCCAGCCACAAGGCAATTTCAGAAAGGTAGACCGATACGACCACGCCACTGGCAATACCCACCGCCGTGCCGATGATGCCATTAAAAATACCCTGCAACATAAAGCTCTGGACAATCAGACCGTCCCTTGCGCCCAACGTTTTAAGCATGGCAATCTCATGCCTTTTGTCGTTCACCGCCATCACCAGTGTGGATACGATATTAAAACAGGCCACGGCAATCAGCAGCGTTAATGCCAGATACACTACAGCCCGCACCAGTTGAATGTCTTTGTAGAGGTGCCCCTGGGTGCGCGTCCAGTCTGAAATATACACATGTTGATCAAAGGCAAACCCCAGCTCTTGCATCAGCGCCGGCGCATCGAAAGGATCATCGAAGCCAAACTCGAGTCCCTGTGCACCGGATTTAACGCCAAGAATATCTGACGCCTGCTGTAAATGGATCATGGCCATATGATTATCCAGCTCGCCACCAATCCGCACACTACCGGCCACCTCAAACCAGACCGACCTGGGCGGTTTAAAGCCTCCTTGCAGACTTTGCTGGGGCATCAGCAACTGCACCTTTGAGCCGGGCGAGACCTCAAGTTTTTCCATGACCCCCTGCCCCAGCAATATGCTGTTTTGTGCAGACACAAATTGTTGCCATTGCATCTCCGTCGTCATACCTTGCAGGCGCGACTCGGCTAATGTCCGGGCCTGAATACCGGTGACTTCAACGGCTTTCATTTTATTACCGGTCTGAATCATGGCCATCATCTTGGTAACAGGCGCAAGGTAAGCGATACGAGGGTCTTGTTGTAGAGCCTGTTGGTGCTGTTGCCACTGGCGCATCCCATCTGCCGAAACAGCGATCAGTTCGCCATGAGGAATAACACCAAGAAGTCGCTCTTTTAATTCTTTTTCAAAGCCATTCATGACAGATAACAGCAAAATCATCACAAAACAGCCAAGTGCGATACCCACAGTTGATGACGCGGATATGAAGGAGGCAAAGCCATTCTGGCCTTTACCCTGACGAAATCGCCAGGCCAGTTGTACTGATAACATGCTCATGAGGAAATCAGCTTCCCCTCATGCAACGTCAGCGCACGGTCGAGTCGCTCAGCCAAATGTAAATCATGGGTGACCACGATAAAACTGGTTCCCAGATCCCGCGTCAGGCCCCGCAGTAATTCGTACACTCCCTCTGCTGTCTTATTATCCAGATTTCCGGTGGGCTCATCAGCAAGTACCAGTGCAGGAGCGTTAACCAGTGCCCGGGCAATAGCGACCCGTTGTCGCTCTCCCCCTGAAAGCTGAGCGGGGCGATGTGAGCCGCGATGTGCCAGTCCCACCTTATCCAGCATGCTGGCAGCCTGCTCGGCTGCCTGTGCGGCAGAGGTACGGGAAATCAACAATGGCATGGCTACATTTTCCAGCGCCGTAAACTCTGGCAGCAAATGATGAAACTGATAAATAAAGCCGAGACTGCGATTTCTGAACTGCGCTTGCTGACGGGTGTTAAAACGGTAGATATCCTGGCCCTTGAACAGTACGTTTCCTGAACTGGGTGTATCCAGCGCGCCTAACAGATGTAGCAGGGTACTTTTACCGGAGCCGGAGCTGCCGACCACGGCAAGTTGTTCACCCCGTGCCAGGGAGAAACTGATATTGTTCAACACCTCTACTGCAACCGGACCTTCATCGTAATGCTTGCACAGTTGTACGCACTCTAATAATTTTTCTTCAGACATGTTTTTCCCTATTCTGCACGCAGCGCATCGGCCGGCTGAACGGCAATCGCACGCATCGCCGGATACAAGGTGGCAACCACGCAGAGCGCCAGAGACAGCAAGACCATTGCGCTGACCTGAGGCCACTGCAAATCGACAGGCAGGCCGGCTCCCGGGCCGGGCATAACCTGAACGCCCGCCAGCCCCAGCAAGTTATTCAGTTGCCAGGTTAACAATGACCCCAATAGCAGTCCCATCAGCGTGCCTTTGACCCCGTTATATAATCCGTTGAGCATAAAAATACTCATCAGCGCCCCTGTAGTCATGCCCTGAGTGCGCAAGATGGCGATATCACCGTGTTTTTCGGTCACCACCATGACCAGGGACGAGACAATGTTGAAAGCGGCCACGGCGATGATCAGCATCAACATCAAAGACATCATGTTTTTCTCCATTTTCACCGCATCAAACAAGGGGCCCTGGCGTTCACGCCAGTTTTCGCTGCTCAGTCCTTTTTCATCTAATACCGCTTTGACCTGAGTCCAGGCGAAGGGATCGTCCAGATACAATCGGGTTTGCGCCCTATCTTGCGTGGCACTGCGTAATAGTCTGGCTCCATCATCAAGGTGGATCCACACCACTTTGTCGTCCAGCTCAGAGCCCACATCAAATAAACCGGTTACCGTAAACTGACGCTGACTCGGCATACGCCCAAAGGGAGTAAAAACACTGGCATCGGCGGACATCAGTCTGACCGAATCCCCTATTCCCAGAGACAACGCCAGCGCCAGAGGCCGCCCAATTATCATACCGTACTGTCCCGACACCAAATCCTGCGGCGCACCGGCGACCATGTTACTAAGAATGATATCATCCTCCGGCAGTTCCGCCGGGTTAACGGCCTGCACCTTTACCCCGCGCAACCCCACGGGAGATTGCAACAGTCCCTCAGATTCAATCAATAATGAGGCCGCTCGGACTTCAGGAAGATTTAGCAGCGAGGCCTGCGCGGCGCTGTCAATGTGGCGCGTGTCGACAACAAAGTGTGGTGTAATACCCAGAATGCGCGTCTTCAGATCCGCTTCAAAGCCGTTCATCACCGACGATGTAGTAATCAGTGCCGCCAGGCCAAGCGCTATGCCTGCCACCGAAAACAGATTGATAAAAGCAATAAAAGGATTGCCTTTGCTGGCTCTGGCATAACGTAAGCCAATGAATGCGGAAACGGGGTAATACACGATATTAATTAGGGCCAGAATGGAGCCTGACAGAGGCTGGATATTTATTGTTGGCCGATAATAGGTGTAAGCTAGGGCACAATCAAGGCCCGCATCTCATTGGAGTTCCCATGGAAAAGCTGACGCTGGAGCAGAAACAGCAGCAATTTGATGATTTTTTCCGGATTAAGCATCCTATTCAGGCGAGCATGCGTGAACTGGGCGAAGACTTCGTACTGCCGGAACCCGAAAAGCTCAATGATGCGATGCCCTACGCTTTTCGCATAGCCAGTGAAATGTCAGCACTGGAAACCGCAGCACTGAGACCGCTGCGTAATCTCGGCGAGCATGCGGCAGAACTGGTGAGCTTCCTGAATCATCAATCCCGCAAAATTGATTTAATGATGTCCTATGTGTTGCAGCAGCAAATGGCAGAAGAGCACCAGTATCGCACGGCGGCATTTGGCGGAGGCGGATTGATCCTGATCAGCGATAAACCGGTACCCCTGCAGCAACAATGTGAATTGCGTCTGTTTCTGGAAGAAGAAGCCTGCGGGGTTTTCTGCTACGGGGAAGTTATCGCTTGCGAGAAAATCGAAGATCAGTACCATATCTCGCTGTTTTTCAGCCGCATCAGAGAAGAGGATCAGGAATTGCTGGTAAGGGCAAGCCTGCACCTGCAGACCCAACAGTTGAAAAAACGCAAACAGGCACATCAAAACAATTAACCGGTCACGGTGACCACCCGGTTGAACACGACTAAAGCCAAGGGACAATGACCTGAGCACTATGAGCAGTATTTTTACTCCTGACCTGCCCTCAAAATCGGGCGATATCCTCCACTGGGGCAATCTTCACGGCAGCAGCCTGGCCCTGGCGATCACCAATGCCGCTGAACAGCTGAAAGGCTCGGTGTTGTTGATCACGGCCGACACGCCCTCCGCCCTGAAACTGGCTCGTGAACTACAAAGTTTTGGCAGCGATATTCAGGTCAAAGTCTTTCCGGACTGGGAGACCCTGCCCTACGACACTTTTTCGCCTCATCAGGACATTATTTCCCAGCGCCTGGAAACGCTGTTTCATCTGACACAACCTCAACCCTGCATTTATGTAGTACCGGTTAATACCTTGCTACAGCGCCTGGCGCCTGTAGACTACCTGGCCAAATACCTGTTACTGCTTGAACAGGGACAGCACCTGGACCTGGATAAATTCCGTGTGGGACTGGAACGGGCTGGTTATACCGCCGTAAGCCAGGTTATGAGCCATGGCGAATTCTGTGTTCGCGGCAGCATTATCGATCTCTTTCCAATGGGCAGCAAAACACCCTACCGTATCGATCTGTTTGACGATGAAATTGACAGCATCCGGGTCTTCGACCCGGACTCGCAGCGCTCTGAAGACACCGTGTCGCAGATACGCATGTTGCCGGCCCACGAGTTTCCCACCGATAAACAGGCCATCGATCAGTTCCGCTCTCAGTTTATGCAGCGGTTTGATGCCAGTAATGCCCGGGAGTCTGTCTATCATCAGGTCAGTAAAGGAATTATGCCCCCCGGCATAGAGTACTACCTGCCGCTTTTTTTTGAGCATACCGCCACCCTTTTTGACTACCTGCACCCGGACAGCCTGGTGCTGATGCACGGGGATCTGGTCAATGCGGCAGAATTTTACTGGGCTGATGTGCAGGAGCGTTACGAACAGCACAAGTACAATCCGCTCAGGCCTTTGCTGGCGCCGGCGGAAATTTTCCTGCGCGTGGAAGAACTGTTCGCGCAGATCAAACAGTGGCCACGCGTCAGCGTCAGTCACCAGAGCCTGGAAGAAAAAGCAGGACGCAGTAATTTCAATACCGCGGCACTGCCGCAAATCGCCGTAAAACCACAGCTCAAAAGCCCCATGGCGTCCTTGCAAACACAATTGCAGGCGTGGCAGCAGCAAGGGGTGAAAGTGCTGTTCAGCGTCGAGTCTCAGGGACGCCGGGAAAGCCTGCTGGATATGCTCAAAAAGATTCAGGTGAGCCCCAAATCGGTGATGGATTTAAACGCCTTCCTCGGTGGTCATCAGCCACTGGGGATCATGGTCAGCGATCTCGAACACAGTTTTGTGCTCGAAGAGAGTGATGCCCGCCTGGCCCTGATCACAGAAAGCGAATTACTCGGCCATAAGATCAGTCAGCGGCGACTGCGTAAAAAGCAGCAGGCAACAGATGAAGCGGCGGTGATTCGCAATCTGGCCGAGCTAAGCATAGGCCAGCCCGTGGTGCACCTGGAGCATGGCGTGGGGCGCTACCTGGGACTACAGACACTGGATGCAGGCGGGGTCGCTACGGAGTATCTGACCATTGAGTACGCGAATCAGGCCAAGCTGTATGTGCCGGTTTCCTCTTTGCATCTTATCAGTCGTTATAGCGGCGGCGATCTGGACACGGCCCCCTTACACCATCTGGGTACCGAGGCCTGGAGCAAAGCGCGGAAAAAAGCTGCCGAAAAAGTACGCGATGTGGCCGCTCAATTACTGGATGTCTATGCCAGACGGGCAGCCAAACCCGGGTTTGCTATCAAAATAAACTGGGATGAATACGAAAGTTTCGCCAACAGTTTTCCCTTTGAAGAAACCGCCGACCAACAACAGGCCATCAATGCGGTAATTCAGGACATGGGCAGTCCCACGGCCATGGACAGACTGGTCTGTGGTGATGTGGGCTTCGGTAAGACAGAGGTCGCAATGCGTGCTGCCTTTTTGGCAGCAAACAGTGGGAAACAGGTGGCGATTCTTGTCCCCACGACCCTGCTGGCTCAGCAACACTACGAAAATTTTAAAGACCGCTTTGCCGACTGGCCTTTTCGTATCGAAGTGGTCTCCCGCTTTGGCAGCGGTAAGGCTCATAAAGAGGTTATTCAGGGCCTTAATGATGGCAAAGTGGATATCGTGGTGGGTACCCACAAGCTGTTACAGGACGACGTGAAATTTGCCGACCTGGGCCTGGTGATCATCGATGAAGAACACCGCTTTGGCGTGCGTCAGAAAGAAAAATTCAAGGCCCTGCGCGCAGATGTGGATATTCTCACCCTCACCGCCACCCCGATTCCGCGCACCCTGAACATGGCACTTTCAGGCATGCGTGATTTGTCGATTATTGCCACAGCACCGGCCAAACGACTGGCGATTAAAACCTTTGTGCGACAGCGAGATAAACAACTCATCCGTGAGGCCATCATGCGCGAGATCCTGCGTGGCGGGCAGGTGTACTTCTTACACAATGAAGTGGAAACCATCGAAAAAACCGCGGCGGAGATCGAGGAAATTGTTCCTGAAGCAAGAGTCGGCATTGGCCACGGTCAAATGCGCGAGCGCGATCTTGAAAGAGTGATGTCTGATTTCTACCATCAGCGCTTTAACGTGCTGGTGTGCAGCACCATCATTGAAACCGGTATCGATATTCCCTCGGCCAACACCATTATCATGGACAGGGCCGATCATCTGGGACTGGCACAGTTACATCAACTAAGAGGGCGCGTGGGACGCTCACACCATCAGGCCTATGCCTACTTGCTGACCCCTCATCCCAAGCGGATGACCAAAGATGCCCAAAAGCGCCTGGAGGCCATTGCCTCACTGGAAGACCTTGGTGCAGGCTTTGCGCTGGCCACCCATGATCTGGAGATACGCGGAGCCGGTGAGCTTCTGGGCGATGATCAGTCCGGACAAATCGCCACAGTGGGCTTCTCATTGTATATGGATATGCTGGATAAGGCGGTAGAGGCATTAAAACAAGGTAAGGAGCCCGCTCTGAGTGAGGCGCTGTCGTCTCATACTGATATTGAGCTGAGAATTCCGGCACTGCTGCCTGAAGATTACATCAGTGATGTCAACATTCGCTTATCCTTATATAAGAAGATCGCCAACTGTAAAAACAGTGATGAGCTGGATGACATGAGAGTGGAACTGATCGATCGCTTTGGCCTGTTGCCCCAAGCCGCTAAAAACCTGATGGCCCTGGCTGACATGAAGCTGGACGCCAAACGACTTGGCATCAGCAAAATAGAGGCCAGCCATCAGGGTGGCTTTGTGGAGTTTGATCAACAGACCCCCATTGATCCTGGCTTTATCATTGAACTGTTGCAATCCCAGCCAGCCATATATCGGCTCGACGGCCCACAGAAGCTCAGGTTTAATATCGCAACCGAAGAGCATCAGCAGCGTGTTACACTGGTGCAGGATATGCTTAACCAATTTAAACGGAAATTACAGGCGGCCTGATGAAGCAGTTGTTAATGAAGCCAGTATGGTGGTTAGCGTTCTCCCTCAGCTTTAGTCATCTTGCACAGGCAAATGACTGGTGGTTCGATGTGGAGGTAGTGTTATACAAACAGGACCAGTCGCTGGAAACCTTATCCGAACACTTTGAGCAGCCGGCTGGTATCGACATTAGTGGCAGCACGGATCTGCTGAGTACTTATCTGCGCCCGGACATCCGCAGCTTACGTGATAACCTGCAATTATGTGATTCACCACCACACGCGCCGCCAACACCAGTTCGATTTGAGCTGCCTCAGACTGAACTGGAACCGCTTTTAAAGCAGATTGAGACAGTGCAACAGCAACGCATGGCTCGCCAGTCACTCAGAACGGCGGTCAATACCAATAGCGCGAAAATTGTCGGCAGACTTCCCGGTGCGCAAGATTCACAGACCCAGCCGCTTTCTGTAGGTCCGCATTTTCAGCCCTCCCGATGGATGCGTGCAGATTGTGTATTTAGCGTCGAACAACGGTATTTAGCCGATATCCCCTCCCCCCCTGAGCGGCAACAACCTCTGCTCAAGGTGGTGCCTCAGATCATTGATGAAATTGAACGACGTTTTGCCAATCAGCCCTACCTGTTGCCTGCCAGTGAGTTTACGTTGCGCGATATTGCCCGCGATCTTCATCGACAACGGGGAATCCGGCCATTGCTCCATTTAGCCTGGCGCCAGCCCGTATTATTCGGGCGCAATCAGGCAGAAAAATTCCGCCTGTTTGCTGGCAAAAACTTCGCCATGGCCTACGACAGTCTTGGCTATCCCCTTGAAGAAGAGACTGCGTCAACTTTGATAGAGGACAGCGCGTCATCACCCGATACCGGACTAATCCAAAAGGTGGAAGCGGCCTTGAGCCAGCCCCTGATTCTGACCCAGCAGGACGCCGAGCTCCCTTCCATGGGCGAGCAAACCGATGCACTCTGGGAGCTTGACGGCTGGTTCCGGGTCTACCTGCAATACATTAATCGTGTGCCCTATCTGCACATTGATTCAGAGTTAGTTTACCGGGCTGAGGGGCCTCTGGGGCTGATGGATGTGAGCGACAGCGCGATGGATGGCGACAGCATAAATATTCAGAAGCAAAGCACCGTGGCCATGGCACCCCAGTACCATTTATACACGCTGCCCTTTGCCCAACTCAGGCGGGTGATCAGCACCCAGATTCATTATTTTGACCATCCCATGTTTGGCATGGTGGTGCAGATCCGTCGCTACCATAAACCCGATCCGGACACAGAGGACGCGCTAGCAGAATGAAAATTTACACCAAAGGCGGCGATCAGGGCACCACTCATATCTATGCAGATAAGCCGGAAAAGCTCGACAAGCACGATATTGTGCTGGAAACCTATGGCAGTCTGGATGAACTCAATGCCCAGCTTGGCCTGCTGGCTAGCCAGGTCGCCGAAACCGAAAAAAAGCAGATTCAAGGGGTGCAACGCCAGCTATTTCAGATAGGTTTTGCCCTTTCTGCCAGCGCCAAACTGACGGAAAACGACATCCTGTCTTTGGAGCAGCAAATTGATATCTGGCAGGCGCAGCTTGCTCCGCAAACCCATTTTATCCTGCCTGGCGGCAGCACAGACGCGGCCCAGTGTCATATATGCAGAACCATTGCCCGGCGCGCCGAAAGACATCTGGTGGCGATGAGTAAAACCCGTGATGTCCCCGCAATCTGTCTGAAATACCTTAATCGCCTGTCAGACTGGTTGTTTGTGTTGGCGCGCTGGCTCAATAAACTGGCCGGTGTACCGGAACTGGCGGTGTGAAGCAAACAGGCTAAGACTCGCCCGCCAGTCGGGCTTTAATGACCTTCTGCAAGCCCTGGTATAACAGTCCGGCGTAGAGCTTTCTGAATAACACGATACCACCCAGTATCCCCGCCAGCATGCTGATAATGCGAACAGAATACATAGGGACAATCAATGGCGGTAACAACGCAATCAGGGCTGACACCAGCAAGGTGATTATTAAGCAGCCGATCATCTTAATGTTCATGCCCGGTTGGCGAAAGGTTTCGTAGCGGGCTTCTTCAAGCAGGATATACTGACGGGTGTCTGACATCCCTTTTAGTTCCGGAAAATAATTCAGGTAGTTATGTTCCATAAATCCTCCTTGATAGAGTGTGGCCGGTGTTAAGCACAGGCAGAGAGACTGCGCTATGGTAACCGGAGCAACAGCGAACTCAGATCTGACGATTGATAACCTGTGATCGCCACATATACCTATAGCAGTTGCACAGAGTTGATCAACACGGCTTAGCGCTTTTAGCGTATCCAGCCCCGATGCACTTTTCTGAACAGCTCTGTATCGGCACGTTCAAGCCATTCAAAAGCCATCATTTCCTGATTGATTAAAATAGCACCGGCCTGTTGCATCCTTATTAGTGCCTGATCTTTGTGCTGAGGTTGCCGTGAGCCTACCGCGTCGCTCAGTACATAAACCTCATATCCGGCAGCAATAAGATCCAGTACGGTTTGCAATACACATACATGGGCCTCGGTTCCCATGACCACAATCTGGCCTCGCTGCGAGAGGCTCAATTGTTTTACAAAAGCGGGCTCCTGCCAGGCACTGAAGGTTAATTTCTGAATTACAGCCTGCTCGTCCACAAGGGAGATCAATCTGGCTGCTGTAGGACCTATTCCCTGAGGGTACTGCTCGGTGACCAGGTGAGGCACCCCGACTTCTGAGGCGACTTGCAATGCCCATTCTGCCGCGCGGGTCAGCGCTTCGGCATTATCAATGACGGGCAGTAATTTCTCTTGCATATCAATCAGTAACAGCAGGCTTTTGGCTTTATCCAGTATCATCAGACCCCTTTTTGCTTTAGCTCGTTGAGTGCACTCGTCGCGCTATCTTATAACAGCAATAGTGGGGCAAGAAGCTGAAAACTTTGTTACGCTGAATACAGTATCTGAATCTGTTAAGGTCGCTTTTTTGCCGTTAAGCCATGCTCCCCCTATCCGCACTGCCGTCATCGGATTTGGCCTTTCTGCGCGGACCTTTCACCTGCCGTTTATTCGGGCATTAGCATCGTTTAACCTGGTGGCACTGTGCACTTCACAGCAAGCTCTGGCTGCACAGCATTATCCTCATGTACGCTGCTTCGAAGACCCTGAGCGCATGATTGAAGAATCCGGAGCAGAGCTAGTGGTGATCACAACTCCCAATCACCTGCATTTTCCCCAGGCCAGGCATGCGCTGCAACAAGGGCTGCACGTGCTGATTGAAAAGCCTATGGTCATCGATACCGAACAGGGCAATGAACTGATAGCACTGGCTAAGCAGCATAAACGGGTATTGGCCCCCTATCATAACCGCCGCTGGGACAGTGATTTTCTGACCGTTAAGCGCTTGCTGAAAGAACAAACACTGGGGGAGATTAAAGTGTTTGAGTCGAGTTTCAATCGCTTCAGACCAACACCACGTAAGCGCTGGCGAGAACAGAATATTCCCGGTGCCGGTATACTCTATGATCTGGGCCCCCATTTAATTGACCAGGCCCTGATGCTGTTTGGTGAGCCTCAGGCTGTCAGTGCGCGTATCGACCGGTTAAGACCTGGCGCCGAAGCGGATGATTATTTTCACCTGCAACTGCATTACCCGGGACTTGAGGTTATCCTGCACAGCGACCCCTATAGCTGCGGTCCTAACCCGCGCTTTCGCATTAAAGGCAGCGCCGGCACCTTTATTAAAGAGGGCCTGGAACCTCAGGAACCACGCCTGCGAGACGGTATTCAGCCCGATACGCCAGACTGGGCCGCAGAGTCACCACAAGACTACGGCACCTTGTACGGCGCCGACAACAGACAGACCTTGGTGAGTGAATGCGGTGGCTATCAGCACTTTTATCATAACCTTGCCGATGCCATTCGCCTGCAAAGACCGCTCTGTGTTACTGCTGACGAAGCATTGTGTGGTATAAAACTCATTCAGCAAGCCTACGCCAGGCCCAGGTAATGATGAGGTATCTTTACGACGTGTTTTTAGGTATTCGCCTGTTTAGCTCTGCTTTGATTGGGCTGAGCTCCCTGTTGCTTTTGACCTTTTTCAATCAGGCCATGGCTGAGGAATTCGTTCAGCCAGATGTGCAGCTGCACTTTAAACGCTTTTCCCTGGATCAGGGCTTACCCTCTGCCTATATCAATAGCCTCACACAGACAGACGATGGCTATATCTGGATTGGTTCCCGCTCTGGTCTGAGCCGCTTTGACGGTTACACCTTTGTGAATTACAAACTGACCAGTGAACTGGAGCACGCTGGTATCAGCAACGACGTGATCGAAGTTGTCGCCACCAGCAATACCCAACTGTGGGTTGGCACGGATAATGGTCTGTATCGCTTTGATGTGAGAGAAGAGCGTTTTATACCGATTCCCTTTGATGATAATGAGCGCCACACCATACTCAGTATTAACGTGTACAGCGACAACCAACTTTGGGTCGGCACAGATCGGGGCTTGTATGTGGTTGATAGCCAGTCCATTTCACCTACTGCAGCAGCGATTAGCGCCTTGCAGGCCAGTGTGAAATTCGTTATTCCTCATCAGAACAAACTCTGGATAGGCACCAAATCCGGACTTTACGTGATGCCGTTGCAAGGTGAAACTGCCCTGACCAAGGGGCCTGTGCGCAAAATTCCGTTAGTGGAGGACTCAAATTTCGATGTCCGAAACGCGCGCTTATTTGACGCGCTGCTGGATGATAACCAGCTTTATCTTGCCACCGATGGTGACGGCTTGCTGGTGGTGGATACCGCCACCGAAACCATCACGTCACAATATCTCAGTGACCAGCCCTTTATCCAATCCAACAGTATCTGGTCTGTCAAAAAGCAGGGGGACTGGTTGTGGCTGGGCTATTTTTATGACGGCCTGAGTGCCTGGCAGCCTCATTTATCACAACATTTTCACAGCGCCTATGACGCGCAAATCACCTACTCCATTCCTTTTAACAATATCAGTGAACTGCTGTTTGACCGTCAGGGGCTATTGTGGGTCGCCACCACAAACGGCCTGGCGGTAGGTGATGTCAGCAATCGTCATGTCCTGCATCTTGGTGAGTACCAGGGTATTACCAATAAACACCTTTGGTCTACTCTGTTTAGCAAAGACGGTCTGTGGTTTGGCAGTGAGAGCGGTCTCAACTATTACGATCGAAAAGAAAAAAGACTCATTACTTATCCACCCAGTCGTCAAAAAGAACAGTTACCCAAAAGCATTATTTGGTCCATTGCAGATGCCGGCAGTGAGCTGATACTGGGCTCAAATCGAGGCTTACTGCGTTTTAATAAGAAAAGCCGTCGTGTGACACCAGTGCCTCCACCGAATCCATCGTTGCAGGATGCTCCGATATACAGCTTAAAAGCCATGGGAGTGAATCTACTGGTAGCCTTTGACAACGGTGATTTGGCCAGCTGGGATAGTAAAGAGCGACGCTACACTCACTACCTTAAAGATGCCGCAGCAGACTACATCACGACAATGGTTGACTCTGAGCAGGGGTATATTGCCGGAAGTCGCAGTGGCCTCTATCAAATCAATCACATGCTGAACAAATCCAGTCCTATTGTGCTGGTCAACACCGAGTTGGCCATCGATAAGCTGCACATCACCAGCCTGGTACAACATCAGCAAGTCATCTGGGTTGCCACCATGAATCAGGGTGTGCTGGCCATTACCTTCAAGGATAATAGCTGGCACCTCGTCTACCATCTCACTGAAAAAAACGGGCTACAGGAAAATCAAGTCCGCTCTTTGGCCCTGAGTCAGCACAACGCCCTGTGGATTGCCGGTACTACGCAAATCATGCAGTTGGATCTCAACACATTGAAAGTAATCCATTTTAGTCACCTGACGCACTGGCTGAATATGGAGTACCACGCCAACACCGTTGCGGTGAGTGAGGATGGTGCCATCGCCTTTGGCGGCAATCAGGGCCTGTTGATGTTTAACCCCAACGATCTGCAAGCGAGCGCATTGACCCCCACGCTCAACCTGGCTGCCTATCAGGTCATGGACACCACTTACCATCAGCACACTGACACACTCACGCTGTTGCCGGGGGAAAACTATGTCGCCTTTACTCTGGCAGCCCTGAATTACTTGTCGCCACAGTCGATGCACTATCAATATCGGCTGCCGCCTTTAAACACGACCTGGCAGAACATGTCCTCACGGCAACTGAGTCTCAGTCAGCTGCCTTATGGGACCTACCAGCTTGAGGTACGAGCGACCCATAACGCCTCAGAGTGGCAGGCACCACCGCTGACGCTGAATATTGAGGTGCAAGCGCCCTGGTGGTGGTCTGCAATGGCCCAGATAGTCTACCTGATTGTCGCCGTGGCAGTGCTTTTATGGTTGCTCTATTATGTGCACCGGCGCTTGCTGTCTCTGCGCTTTTTTGCCCGTCACGACAGTCTTACCGGGCTGCCAAACCGTCTTTACTTTGAGCAGGAGTTGCGTCAGCGTATCGCCCAGGCAAAACGCCAACAGACCTCTTTAGCGTTGGTGTACATTGATTTGAATGGGTTTAAACAAACCAACGATGAGTACGGCCATCAGGCCGGCGATCTGATCCTGACCCATTTCAGTAAAACGGTGCAGCAGGCCATTCGTCAAGCTGACTTTTTCAGCCGTTTAGGTGGTGACGAGTTTGTGTTGATGCTCGATCAGATTGACAGGCGTCAGACGATTATTCAGTTAATTGAAAGAATCCATACCCTTCTGGAAAAAGGCGTCAAATGGCAGGGTCACAGTTTAGATATTAAAGCCAGTTTTGGGATTGCCACCTACAACCCGGCCAACCCCGTTGAAAATGACGAACTCATTCGCAGGGCTGACAAGGCCATGTATGAATGTAAACAGAAAGGTCTGGCCTACTGCTTTTATTCCAAGCAGGACTAGCACGGTTCTAGACCATTACGGTTTCGTCTGTTGAAACCCCAAAGTTCCGCTCAGGCCAGCCTCTTAAACAGAGGTGGGCCTGCGCATGTCAGCGTTAGTGGTCGATGGCCTCAGCTGCTTCCATTTCCCGCTCCAGTCGCTGGCTTTCATCTGCTCTGGGTTTGGTAAATCTGGCCAGTGCCAGGTACAACACCGGTGTCAGATACAAGGTGAACACCACCGCCAACCCCAGACCACCGAAGACCACCCAGCCAATGGCATTGCGTGACTCTGCACCGGCACCTGTAGAGAGAATGAGGGGTAACCCCCCTAAAATGGTGGAAACCAGTGTCATCGCGATGGGTCGAAGGCGTATATTGGCAGCTTTTTCAACCGCATCTCTGACTGCCAGCCCCTTGTCCCTGAGTTGATCGGCAAACTCTACCAACAAAATAGAATTTTTTGCCAATAACCCAATCAGCATTACCAGACCGATCTGAGAATAGATATTGATGGACGTATTGGTCAAAAACAGTGCGTATAGGGCAGCAGCAATACCAAACGGCACCGTCAGCATGACCACCACTGCACTGTTAACACTTTCAAACTGTGCGGCCAGCACCAATAGTACAATGACAAAGGCCAATACATAAGTCAGGGTCACTTCACGGGCGGTCTCTTCATAGGTCAGCGCTTCTCCTTTAAAGACCATATTTACGCCATCAGGCAGGTGCTGTTGAGCCAGTGCTCTGAGAGACACCACCGCCTCCTCAATGGGAAAGTCTCCGGGTAGTTCCATGTCCATTTCTATAGCGCGGCGCTGTGCATAACGTTCCAGTTCTGCGGCGACCCCTTCCTCAGAAATCGTCGCCAGACTCGACAACGGAACCAGATTACCGAATGCGGATTTCACATACAGATTGGCCAGATCGCTGGGGTCATTGATGATCAGGTTTTGTGCCTGCAACATAATGGGCACAGACTGATCGCCCACATTTAAATCCGCAACATCATCACCGTTGATGGCCACCCGCAGCGTACTGGCGATATCAGACAGGGCTACACCCAACTCTTCGGCGCGACGCCGATCAATGTTAACCCTGAGTTGTGGCTGAGTCGGCTGATAAGAGATATCTACCCTGCCAAGCTGTGGCAGGCTGCGTTCTATTTCCTTACTGAAATCCAGCGCCGCCGCGTAAATCTGTGCATAGGTATTGCCGGTCAATGCCAACTCCAGCCCACCGCCCTGGCCCCGTAAATTTAGACTGTTAGACCCACCGGCTCTGGCGGGTGCACCGGGTATGGCCGCCAGGGGACCCCGGATTTCATTGATAATCTGCTGTTGCGAGCGCTCCCGCTCTGCCCAGTCGGTAAGAGGAACAGTAATAAAAACGATATTAGGATCCCATTGCCCGACCCGAGTATAGATTGAATCGATTTCCCCCTGACTCACGTAGGGCAGTAAGATCTCTTCCATTTTACGGGCCTGGCGGTCCATAAAGTTCAGCCCAACCCCATCCGGACCTCTGGCAAAAATACGAATGCTGCCCCTGTCTTCAGTGGGCAATAGTTCGTTCTCAAGTTGCAGGTATACGCCAGCTGCACCGCCTGCTGCCAGTACACAAAACAAAAAGGTCAGTTTGGCATGATCGAGTGCCCAATGCAGAGAGCGCGAATACGCCGACAGCAGCTTATTACCAAAGGCTGCGAACAGGTGGCCCTGATCTTTTTTCACCGGTAGTCGCGCGGTCAGCGCTGGCACCAGCGACAAGGCCACAAAAGAAGAGATGATCACGCCTCCTGCCAGCACGCCACCGAACTCTCGAAATAATCGCCCTGCCGTTGATGGTAAAAAGGCAATTGGAATGAATACCGCTGCCAGCACTGCAGTGGTGGCAACCACAGCAAAGAACACTTCCCGGGTGCCGATGACGGCGGCGGCTCGGGCGCCGAGACCCATGGCTCTGCGCCGCTGAATATTCTCAGACACCACAATGGCATCATCTACAATTAGGCCGGTTGCCAGCACCAGTGCCAGTAAGGTCAGAATATTGATGGAAAAGCCCATGGCCCAGATAATGGCCAGCGCACCGACGAGGGAAACAGGAATCGACAACGCCGGTACAATAGTGGCTCGCCAGGAACCAATGAACACCCAAAGCGTGGCAATAACCAGCAAGATGGTGAGCCCAAGTGACGTCATCACTTCAGTCACAGAGCCGCGAATAAATTCCGCGTCATCAGAAGTCACCTGTAAATGAATGTCGGGAAAGCGTTGCTGCAACTGCTTCACCATTGCCAACACTTCATCGGAAATCTCAATGGTATTGGAGCGGGCCTGTCGGATGACACCAATGGACAACACCGGTTTACCGTTAAGCCGGACCATAGAGCGGGCATCAGCAGGACCAAAATACACATCCGCCACATCGCCGATGCGGGTATCGCCACTGATGATAATATTCTCTACCTGCTCAGCGGTGACTGAGGTGGCGTCGGCGCGCACAATCAGTTGCTGATCGGTAGATTTCAGGCTTCCCGCCGGTACATCAAAGGGGGCCTGTGCCAGTGCGTCGGCCACATCGGTCACGGCCAGGTTAAAACTGGTTAAGCGCAAGGGATCCAGTCGTACGCGCAGCACCCGCTGGCGATCACCATTGAGTCGCACATCGGCCACACCGGGTATACTCAGAAATTGCGGTGCCAGATCCGTCTCAACCCGTTCCGTTAAGGTTTCCAGATCCAGCGTTTCACTGGATACCGCCAGGCTCACCACCGACTGCGCATCGTTATCCGCCTTGATGATAGCCAGTTGCTCCACGTCATCGGGCAACCGCCGCTGCACCCGGCTGACCGACTCGCGGGTTTCATTGGCCGCGTTATCCAGATCGATACCGGGACGAAACTCCACCACAATTCTTGAACTGTTCTCTTCACTCTGGGCACGGATGGATTTTACGCCACTGACCCTGGCAACAGCGCCTTCAAGGTGGCTGGTCACTTCGGTGTCGACGGTCTCCGGTGACGCACCAGGAAAACTGGCCGTAACCGTAATAATAGGTCGATCCACATCGGGTAATTCGCGCACCTCAACACCATTAATTGCGGCAAATCCGGCAATGATAATAAGCAGATTTAAGACAACAATTAAAACAGGACGACGGATAGCCAAAGACGGCAGATCACTGGTTTGCAGGTACTGTTTAAGGCTCATCGTGATTTACACCTTGGCTGCGAAAACGACGGGCTGGTTTTCACGCAGACTCTGCACGCCTTCTACAATCAACAGATCATCAGCACTGATATCAGCCGCCACCAGAATGTAGCCTTTAAAGCGCTGCTTAATCTGTACATCTATCCGTTTAGCTTTCTCGTTCTCAACGATCCAGATGTAGGCACCGGTTTCTCCCCAAAGCAGAGCACTCTCGGGTACCACCGCGTAGCGATCTCCCTGAATCAGCAAATTAACCCGAAAACTCATGCCTGGGCGATAACGATCTTCACCGTTATCGATTAATGCGCGTACTCTTACCGTGCGGGTTTGTGGGTCAATACGCGAGTCAATCTGTGACAGCGCAGCAGGAATCGTCTGAGACGGATTATTCCAGGGGCGCAGGGTCAGCGAACTGTCTGCCTGGAGCATATTCAGGGCATCTTCCGGGGCCTGGAAATGCACAAACAGCTCCTTACGACTGTCGATACTGGCAATGGCTGTTTGCAAATTGATTCTGTCACCCACCTCTATGTCAGTCAGCCCCATCACACCATCAAAGGGCGCCCTCACTTGCCTATCCTCCAGTTCCACTCTGGCCTCACTGAGCGCCACTTCAGCGATATCCCTTGTGGTGATGGCGTCATCCAGCTGGTTTTGCGCAATCGCCCCTTGCTTGCGGCTTTCTTGTAATCGTTTAACGGTGCGCTCGGCGTCGGCCAATACAATCTGTGCCCGCTGCACGGCAACACGTTGGCGGCGGGAGTCCAGCTCCAGTAAAACTTTGCCTTGTTTGACCCAGTCACCGGGGCGAAAATGTACCGCGGTAACCCGGTCTGTGACTGCTGGATACAGCACCACTGACTTGGTGGCCTCTGCGGTACCTACCGCATCAACCCGACTGCTCTGTCGCTCAAATTTAACCGGCTCCACAACTACCTTGACCGGCCGGGCTTCCCGGGACTGCGCCATAGCAGATGCAGCGAATACCGAGTAAACACAACCAAACAAAATCAGTGATGGCAGCGACAGCTTCATTCAAGCTCCTTATATAATGGATAATGTCAGGGAAAGGGTACGCACTATGGCACCCTGATGATCAGTTTCTTCGCTAATATACGACCAACAACGCGTGAGACTGGATGACCTGCCTGAAAGACCCGCTATAGGCTGCTCTGAAACTCATCAGGTTAATACCACATACACCACGGTTGTGGTGACCAGCGCAATGACCACATTGAGCACCATGCCCTCTTTTGCCATGGTGCGAATAGACACTTTATCTGTGCTGTAAACAATGGCATTGGGCGCAGTGGCAACGGGTAGCATAAAGGCGCAACTGGCGCTGATGGCAGCCGGGATCATCAGTAATTTAGGATCCACACCCACTGCCATTCCTGCTGTGGCCAGAATCGGCATCAGTAAGGTGGCCGTGGCGGTATTGGAGGTGATTTCCGTAAGAAATGTGACAAACAGGCAGAGGATAAGAATCATCGCTAACAGCGGCATGTCAGAGAGTCCGGCAAGCGCCTCGCCCATGGCAACACTCAGACCTGAGCTGTCAAAGGCTTTGGCAATACAGATACCTCCGGCAAACAGCAGTAGCATGCCCCAGGGGATATCGTTAGCGGTTTTCCAGTCGAGTAATTTTTCTCCTGGCTGTTTCCCCGTTGGGGTTAAAAACATCGCCACCACACCGGCCAGCGCAATGGTACTATCCCCCACCCCATCCAGGCCCAGCCACTGCGTCCAGTAAGGGCGAAAAATCCACGCCAGCGCCACTGAGGTAAACACGATCAACACCCGTTTTTCCTCACTTTGCCACTGACCTGCAGCCGGAAGCTCAAGGTTATCCAGCGCTCCCAGTCCCCGGGTCAGCCACAGCGCCATCAGCGGAATACCAATTAGTACAATGGGCAAACCAAAGCTCATCCACTCAAGAAACGTCAGGGGGTGCCCCTGCACCTCGTTGTACACGCTCATAAAGATAATGTTAGGTGGCGTGCCGATTGGCGTTCCCACACCCCCAAGGCTGGCCGAATAAGCAATTCCTAACAAAATCGCGGCCGCCAAACTGGGATTTTGAATACGCTGAATAACCGCAATGGCAATGGGTAGCAGCATCAATGTGGTGGCGGTATTAGAGATCCACATGGATAAAAACGCGGCCGTTAACATAAAACCCAGCACTAATCGCCGGGCGCTGTGGGCACCTGTGAGACTGACCATATAAAACGCAAAGCGACTGTGAACATTGGACTTTTCCAGCGCTTTGGAAAGCATAAACGCGCCCATCAGCAGGATGATGACATGGCTGCCCAGCGAAGACGCAGCCTGCTGATGGGTCAGCACGCCGCTGAGCGGAAAGGCAGCGAAGGGGATCAATGAGGTGGCAGGTATCGGCAGTGCTTCGGTGATCCAGTAAAACGCGGTCAAAAAGGTAATCGCCGCCGTCCAGGTGATAGCAGAGGAATGCCCCTGCCACTGCAGCACCATTACCAATAGCAATGATAGCAGCGGACCTGCCAGTATCAGGCGTGTTTTAATCAGCATAAAACGTCCTGAGGTTATTTTGCACATCACGCCAGCGATCGGTGGACTGCAACGCAGACATATCCGGCGAAACTCCTTTGAGCATGCTTTCCAGTCTGTTGCCTTTGGCGTAGCGGTGGTCCAGTTTATCCAGTACCTGAATTGCCCCGGCGCGATCGTTACACACCAGCACCATGTCACAGCCCGCTTCCATTGCGGACATGGCGCGATCGTGAAAATCTCCCATCATCACCGCTCCCTGCATAGACAAATCATCAGAGAAGATGACCCCGTTAAAACCCAGTTCATCACGTAAAATATCGGTTAGCCAGCGCCGTGAAAAACAGGCCGGCAACGGATCAACCTCGGGGTACACCACATGGGCCGGCATGACGGCATCCAGCAACTGCTTTTGCTGGGCCGCACAAAAAGTCTGCATATCCCACTGGCGAATGTCTGTTTCACTGCGCTTATCTACTGGCATGGCAATGTGAGAGTCCTCCCGCACACTGCCGTGACCGGGAAAATGCTTTCCCGTTGTTTTCATACCGGCCTGACGCATACCTTGCATGGCTCGCGCTGCCAGCATCGAAACCTGTTCTGGTGCTGGCGCAAAGCTGCGGTCACCAATGACTTCGGAGATCCCTCGAACATCCAGTACCGGCGCAAAACTGATATCGATGTCCATGGCCAGGACTTCGGCAGCCATCAACCAGACAAATTGTTCAGCCCATTGTGCCGCCTGATTCAGATCGCCATTGGCCTTTTCTAACAGCGCCCCCATCGCCGGAATGGCGCTGAAACCCTGGCGAAAACGTTGCACCCGCCCACCTTCATGATCCACGGCAATCAGCACGGGACCGGGCGCAAAGGCGCGAATATCCCTTACCAGCTCCTCTAGCTGCACAGGATCGTCGAAATTATGGCTAAATAAGATGACCCCGCCGGTAAGCGGGTGCGCCAATAACTCTTTTTCTTCTGCGGATAGCTGGCCATCTGCCAGATCCAACATCACTGGGCCCATAGGTTTAACATACTGATATAAAAGAAGGTTACTTTACGTGATTGGCATTAAAAGGCAACGCCAGAAAGATAAAAGCAAGCGCTTAAACCGGCTTCTCTCATCGTTGATCAATCACTGACCGGATTGAAGCAAACACATGGTCTAGTGCTTATTAAAATGCAGTCTGGA
The DNA here is from genome assembly GCF_002201535.1 of Lacimicrobium sp. SS2-24. Classification (GTDB taxonomy): domain Bacteria; phylum Pseudomonadota; class Gammaproteobacteria; order Enterobacterales; family Alteromonadaceae; genus Lacimicrobium. The sequence goes on from NZ_NIWW01000001.1 coordinate 634,421, forward strand.
TTTCATCAAACTGTATGCCCACACTGAGAAAATTATCCTGATATCGGGAGTTACGCACATTACCGAGGATCTCCTGCTCCACCATTCCGTCTTTATTCAACAGGGTAATCACCACAGGCAGTAAATTCACTTTGCGCCCGGTATTAGACTCTTCAAACTGGAAACGACACCCTCCTGGCGATATATCCTGAACCAACCCCTCAAAAGGACGACCTCGCTGCTGTTGTTCACCCAGCATCTGAATACTGACTGGTAAAGCACTTTTCGCCCTGAGTGGCCTGCGATGTATTTCTTTTGGAAAATCAAGAAATAAAAAACGATCGGGACGACGCATCAGATTGATAATTTCGGTTTTAAAGGCGAAACACTCGCCGAGACTGTCTTCTATCAAGAAACGACAGATGGCCACCATGCCAGTGACCCCTTCGCGCTGTGGAAAGTTAATGTCTTCAAAACGGAGCATCAGGTAGCGACCAAAGCGATAACCCACCATTTCTTTGAAAGCGGCTGTCAAAATGATCGAAAAATTATACTTCCAGTTGGGTCCCCATCGGTACCGGACCAAACCAATCCTTGTCCTGTTCAGCAAAGGTCTGAACAATTACTTTTTGCATATTCAGCTGGCCTGTTAATTCCCTTACCACGATTCAGCGAAGCAGAATACGCTGTATCGCAATGCCTAAACTAAATAAAAATTCGTTTTTAAACAAGACATCAGAATAAACATTTACCAGGGCAAGGGATCGCCATTGGCATGCCAGAACTGTCCCGTGTTGGAGAGCGTCAGATCATCGATGCGCTGCATCAGCCGTTGTGCAGAAACCTGTGCTGATACATCACCGCCATAACCCACCATTTCTGTTTGCACATAGCCCGGATGCAGCAGGGCCACCGCGATTCCTCTGGGCGCTAAATCCCGAGCCAGAGATACACCGGCGGCGTTGAGGGCGGCTTTGGACATACGATAGCCGTAATAGCCTCCCGAACCATTGTCGGCCATAGAGCCCATACGGCTGGTGATCATCGCCACTTTGGAGCCCTTGTGAAGATGGGGAGAGAGCGCATGGGTGACCAGCAGCGGTCCCATTGCATTCACGCTGAATTGCTCTTTAATACTGCCGGGATCCGGATTATCAAAACTATCTCTGCCTAGTACACCGGCGTTGTTGATCAACACATCAATCTGCACGCTGGAAAGCGGCTTCAGTGCCTGGCCCAGGCCATTTTCATCGGCCACATCAACACCTTCGATAATCCTGGCCCCACATTGCTGTAGCGCTGAGGTAGCGTTGCGGCATAAGGCATAGACCGTATCGCCGCGCTGCACATACTCCTGGGTCAGAGCCAGACCAATACCTCTGCTCGCACCGGTGATCACTATGGTTGCCATACTTACCTCTGGACCTTGAGGATACGTGCCAAATCCGCCGGGGTATCAATACCCGGAGGCGGTGTCTCGGCGGCAATATCCACATGTATTTTTTCTCCATGCCATAGCACCCGCAACTGCTCTAAGGATTCAATCTGTTCGAGCCCGGAGGGCGCCATGTTGACATATTGGCGAATAAATCCGGCGCGATAGGCATAAATGCCAATGTGCCGCAGATAATAATCCCCCACCTCGTCGATGTTGTCTTCATCCAGAAAACGACTTCGATCGTAAGGCACCGTGGCACGACTGAAGTACAGTGCATAGCCAAGCTTGTCGGTGACCACCTTCACCACATTGGGGTTAAACACCTCTTCCACATCCGTCAGGCGCACCGCCAGAGTGGCCATTTCTGCCAGCGGATGCAAATGAAGGTTTTCTGCTACCTGCTGAATATTAGCCGGTGGAATAAAGGGCTCGTCACCTTGTACATTCACCACCAGTTCATCGGCGTCAAGTTCAAGCCGGTCCACCACCTCCGCCAGACGTTCTGTACCAGATTCATGATGCGATGAGGTCATGCACACGCGCCCGCCAAAATCTTCGACGGCCTCAGCGATACGCGCGTCATCGGTTGCTACAATCACCTGGGCCGCGCCACAGTCAGACGCCCGCTCCACCACATGCTGGATCATCGGTTTACCATGAATATCCGCCAAAGGCTTACCCGGGAAACGGGTGGACCCATAGCGGGCTGGAATGATTACGGTGAATTTCATTGGGCTTATTTACCTTTGAGCTTTTCCACTTCTTCACTGCTCATTTGTCTGGCTTCGTTTTCCAGCATCACAGGTATGTTGTCACGCACCGGATAGGCCAGACGATCGAAGCGACAAACCAGTTCGCTGGCTTGTGCATTGTAGTATAACGCCCCCTTGCACACCGGGCAGGCAAGAATGTCGAGTAATTTTTTGTCAAAGGCCATGAAGCTTTTCCAGCAGTTGTTGTTTGAATTGTTCGGTTAACTTAGCACTTACCGGCAGGTACCACCATTGTGAGCCGGCAAAGCGGCGGCACTTCACCGCATCTTTTTCAGTCATCAATACCAGGTCATCGGGAATATCACCGGCCTTGAAAGCATAGTGATCAGCATACACCCGCGTCTCTTTCAGTTTAACCTGGCGGTGTTTAAGCAGATTAAAAAAGCGTTCTGGATTACCAATGCCGGCCAGCGCCATAGCGGGCTTTTTCAGCGCCGAAAGGGGCTGGGTTTTGCTCGGATATTTGAGGTTCACCAGTTGTCCAATTTCCAGTGACATCAGGTGCTCCCCCGGATTGGCAATACCGCCATTGACCACCACAAAATCCACCTCATCGATACGCCATGGGCCCTCTCGCAAAGGCCCCATAGGCAGCAATTTGCCATTTCCCAGACGGCGTTCACCATCCATGACCAGAATTTCCACATCACGGTGCAGACGATAATGCTGCAATCCGTCGTCACAGAGGATCACATTGCAGTGATGGGTATTGACCAGATGGGCGGCCCCGCGCACCCGATCCGGGTCCACCACCAACGGACAGCCCAGATGCTGGCGCATCAGCACCGGCTCATCCCCCACCACACCAGGGTCACTGTCGGCTATTACGGTATAGGGGTAGGTCGGCGCCTTGCCACCATAACCACGACTGACCACCCCCGGATGATAGCCCTGCTGTTTGAGCCACTGGCACAGGCGGATCACCAGAGGCGTTTTACCGCTGCCGCCCACAGTAATATTACCCACCACAATCACCGGCGCACCCACTTTATGGGTGGTTTTTAGCCCCAGGCGATAACATAAACGGCGCAGGGCAGAGAGCAGATAAAATATCAGAGCCAACGGGGCCAGTAACCACAGCCACAGGCTGCCCCGGTACCAGGCTTTTTCCAATGCTGTCACTAAATACTCATTCCGTCTTTGAATTGCAGTTTATGCAGTTGTGCATAGGCACCTTTTTTCTCCAGCAGACTCTTATGGTCGCCCTGTTCGACGATGCCCCCCTGGTCAATCACCAGAATTTTATCCGCATTCTCGATGGTGGATAAACGGTGCGCCACCACCAGACTGGTGCGATTTTGCTGAAGTTTATCCAGCGCGTCCTGGATCAGTCGCTCCGATTCCGTATCCAGCGCCGAGGTAGCCTCGTCAAGAATCAGCACCGGTGCATCGCGCAGTATGGCTCTGGCAATGGCAATGCGCTGGCGCTGTCCACCAGAGAGCATCAGCCCATTCTCACCGATATTGGTATCCAGTCCTTCAGGTAACTCGTCAACAAACTCCATGACATGGGCAATGCGCGCCGCTTCCAGAATGTCGTCACGACTGACACTGTCTTCAGAGCCATAGGCGATGTTATTGGCGATAGTATCGTTAAACAGCGTTACATGCTGAGAGACCAGTGCAAACTGGCGACGTAAGTCTTCCAGATTGATGTCATTAAGGGGCTGACCGTCAAGCAGAATACGTCCGTGCTCAGTCTGATAGAAACGTGTCAGCAGACTGGAAATCGTCGACTTACCACTGCCCGAGCGCCCGACCAATGCGAGCGTCTGTCCGGCCTGAATCTCGAAACTGACATCTTTCAAGGCTTCCTGCTCTTTACCCGGATAACTGAAGGTCACCCCATCAAAGAGAATATCCCCTTTGGCGCGATCGATACGCAGCTGACCTGTATTAGGCTCTTGCTGCTGATCGAGGATCTCAAAGATACTGCCACAGGCGGCCATACCCCGCTGAAACTCGCTGTTCACTGTAGTGAGCTGTTTCAGCGGTTTGAGCAACATGGTCATGCAAAATACCACGGTAGTAAAAATACCCGCCGTCAGTTGCTCCAGCATATCCGGCAGGCTGGAAATATACAGCACCACCGCCAGCGCAATAGAGGCAATCACCTGAATCGACGACTCACTGAATAACCGCGATACCACCAGTTTCATGTTCTGCTGGCGGTTATGGTTGTTACGCTGATCGAAACGTTCTTTCTCCATCGCTTGCCCACCGAACATCAGCACCACTTTATGTCCTTTGATCACCTGCTCTACGGTACTGGTCAGGCTTCCCATGGCCTGCTGAATATTGCGGCTGACAATACGAAACCGCTTACTGACCACATAGACGATGGCTGCCACGACAGGACCAATCAACATAAAGATGAGTGACAGCTGCCAGGAGTAATAAAACATCACACTGAGCAGGCCAATCACCAGCGCGCCCTCTCGCACCAGGGTTAACAGGGCTTTACCGGCGGCGTTGGTGACCTGTTCAGTGTCATAAATAACCTTGGAAATCATTTTTCCGGAAGAGTTTTGATCATGAAACGCCACTGGCAGATGAATAAACTGATCAAAAAGCTGTCGGCGCATTTTCATTACCACCTGATTGGCAATCCAGGCCAGGGTATAGGTGCCCATAAAGTTGAATATGCCGCGTAAAATAAAGATCGGCACAATCAGATACGCCGCCATGCGCAGATAGCCGAAGTCCCCTTTAACCAGGCTGTCATCAATCAGGGGTTTGAGCTGAGAAAAGACAAAAGCATCCACGGCGGAGTAGCCGATCATGCCAAAAATGGCGACCATAAATGCCAGTTTGTAATCTTTCTGATATCGCAGGAAACGCCGGAATACGGTCTGTGAAGGCTTATTTTTATTCATCTATTCACACTATGCTTTAGCCCGGTGACGGGCAGAATGAGGCTATTGTACCGTTGTGCCACTAATTACCCAACACTGAATACCATCAACACTCAATCATGAAAATGAAAAGGTGGTCGCTGATACCAGTAAGGCGCATAGTCACGGCGATACGTTTTCACCTCTATATGATTGGCATAGATCATAAAATCAATCTGCCCTTCACGGGAGGTTTGCAGCCCCGTTGTACCCTGCTCATGATAGCGCTGCGCCACCGCCACGTCAGGAAAACGCCAGCGATTCAGATAGCCCTGGCTGAACACTACAAACTTTGGCGCTACCGCGCGAATAAACGCTGAAGAAGACGACGTATTGCTGCCATGATGCGGGGCGATCAGAATATCAGCCTGAATCGCCTCACCGGCAGCCAGTATCCCCTCTATGTCAATGTCGATATCCCCTGGCAATAACAGGGTATTCTCACCATCACTGATATGCAGCACACAAGAAAGGTTATTCTCAGAGTCCTGGTAGCCAGTGGGTGGCCACAGCACTTTAAGGCTGAGTCCTTGCCATTGTTCCTGCCAGGGCTGGCGACACCCTGTTTCAGCATCCACAATGGTATTAATCACGATGCCACGCTGCAAAACGCCAAGGCTGCCCGCATGGTCATTGTCATGATGACTGATAAATACCCTGTCCAGTTGCCTGATACCCTGCCTTTTTAACAGCGGCAGGATATGGCTGTCAGCGCTGTTATAGCCCGAGGGATACGCCGGCCCCGTATCATAGAGAATTGCCCGTCCCCTTCGCTCAACAACCACCGCCAGCCCCTGACCTACGTCCAGAACTCTTACCATCCAGTATGGTGCCTGTGAAGGCGGCAACCAGCTCAAAAGCGGCAGACAACAGATTAGACTCACCAGCCATTTCCAACGAGATAACGGTAAACACCCTATAATCAGGGCCACAACCAGCACTATCCACACAATCAACGGGATATGTCTGACAGCAAAGGAAGCTGACTGCCAGTTTGCGCACCACTGTAAGCCGGCAATGCCGAGCTCCAGCAGGGTATCAGTAAAAGAAAACACCTGGCGCGCAGCGCCCGGCCACACTACCAACAAAGCCAGGCCCAGCAAACACAGTGGCACCAGCAACAAGGTAACCAGCGGTACCGCAAGCAGATTGACCAGTGGTGCCACCACAGACACCAGATTAAATTCCCAGGCGACCAGCGGCAGCATCATCACACTCAGTGCCAGTTGCATGCGCAGTAACACCCACATGGCACTGTGCCAGTTGAGACCGGCAGAGGCCACCGGCCAGCGCCAGAACACCAGCCAGATAATGGCAATGGCGGAAAAGCTCAGCCAGAAACTAAACGAGAACAGCGACAACGGAAACAACAGGATAAAAATCAGTAAGGTAGATAAAACAATCTGACGGGGTCGCCAGTGACGATCACTCAGCCACAACCATGTCACCAACGCCAGCATTACCCAGGCCCGGGCGGTGGGCAGACTAAAACCCGCCAGCGCCGCATAACCGGCAGCGACGATCAGCGCACCGCCCATAGACCATTTCAACAAATTAGCGTGCTCACTGCTGCCCCTAACCACACGCGCGCTTGTCCACACCAGCACCGACAGGCTCAACCCACTGATAATACCCAGGTGTAAACCGGATATCGCAATAAGATGGGCTACGCCGGTTTGCTGAACCAGTTGCCAGTCCTCGGCTTCCAGCGCCCCACGATACCCCAGAGTGAGCGCCTGTAACCAGGCACCGTGCTTGAGTTCCAGAGCCGCCAGATTATCCCGCAGCTGTTGACGCAGGCTGATGCTACCACCAATCAGCTCATTGGATGTCTGCTGCACCACATATCCGGTGGCTTTAATACCATTAGCAAACAACCAGCGCTGATAGTTAAAACCGCCCAGATTAACACTGCCATGGGGTGGTTTGAGGCGTACTGCGAGTCTGAGCCGCTGGCCCTGTTTAAGCGGCCAAGATGGATTTCGGTAACTGAGTCGAATAAACACACCGGAAGGTACCGACTGATTTTCCAGAGACAACAGTCTTAAGGTAAAGCGCTGGACAGGTTCAGTGCGCGTCAGGGTGCTCACCTGCCCCTCAATCAGTACCGTTTTTTGAATCAATGTCTGGGGCAGTTGCCAAGCCTGTTGCCAATGCCCTACACTCGCCATCCAGAAAATGGCAGCAAATGCGCCCGACAGCCACCATCTTTGGTAGTAAAGGGCGAGGATAATTGTCAGAATAAGCAGTGGCGGTAAAATCCATACAGGCGGCAATGCAGACCATAATAAAACGGTCATACTCAGTGTAATGAAACTGAAACGCCAAACATCCATATTTGCAGCCTTATCGGTTCATTTCCCACGCGGAATGACGTGAATCAGAGAGCCTTATGCCAAAGAAAATTATCGGGCGTTTTTTGCCTGATCACCAAACAATTAAGCGACAAAAAGCCCTGGCGGTGTTTGGCACCTTGCTGCACGACCCCAATTTATGGCATTTAAATCGTCGCTCGGCGGCCGGGGCCTTTGGTATTGGGATGTTTTTCGCGTTCTGGCCAGTACCCTTTCAGATGTGGCTGGCCGCCGCGTTGGCCATCCCCCTGCGCGTCAACCTGCCGTTATCTGTGGCCACGGTATGGATCACCAATCCCTTTACCATGCCGCCGATATTTTTTGCAGCCTACAAAGTAGGAGTATGGCTTTTGGGCGGACCCGCTGAACCCTTTTATTTTGAACTGAGCTGGAGCTGGGTGGTCGACAGTCTCAACACCATAGGCCCGGCGTTTTTACTCGGCTGTGGGGTGTGTGCGGTAGTCTTTGGTGCACTCGGGTATTTCACCATGAACCTGCTCTGGCGCTTCTCCGTCAGCAAGGCATGGAAAGCCCGGGCCGAGAAACGTCAGCAACCGAAGTCCTAGCAATTCACCTCTTTATGAGATGACAATCCGTGCAATAAAACACCCTATACAACGGCGGGTCTGAAGCCATGGAGAAGGCACCGGTCAGCGAGCATACACGGGCGTCACAAGCATTATTCGCCCCGCTCTACCCGCCACGGAGGATTGAGGCGATTGTCACCAGCCCAATATAGCTTTATTTTATTACCCGACGGGTCGTGCAAAACGGCCTCTCTCCAGAGGTAACGCATATCCGTCGGGTCCTGATCAAATTTAAACCCTTTTTCCTTGAGTTCAGATACCAGTGTATCTAACCCTTCATGCTCAAAGTAAATCACACTCCCATTGACATATTGCGCTTCTTCCAGCGCCAGAGAAAACGTGGCTTCACCCTGGGGGCATTCAAACCGCGCATAGTGCGGTGTATCAACAATCTGCAAAAAACCCATTTTTCGATAAAATGCTGTGGTCTTTTGCATATTTGAAACCGGCAGTGTGACCTGATTCATATTCATCGACTTGTCCTCCACAATCCTGACCATTGACATTGCCCCATGAGCAGTGTGATCAAGACTTCAGTATGCTATGACTCACATCATTACACATTCAGAAGCTACGCGGTTTGATTGCATCTTTTTTACCAAATAATGAACCCAAATAATTTGCCATTACCATGCCAATGTCCGCACCGAGAACAATTACCACAGCCACCACCCGGTATGCCTTGTTCATTATCGGCTCTTTTATTGCGCCCTGGTGTTATTCCGCTCTAGGGCTCTGTGAGACCAGCTAAGTCTGGGCCCAGCGCCGAGGCGCCTGAGGTTTCATCACAAGCGCCAAAGCCTCACAGTGACGGACACGCCTGGCGCGTAAAATAAAAATCCACTGAGCGCTCGCTGGCGTTCCGTGTGCCCACTATCCTGGCATGCAGCTTATTGTCGCCAACAGCTTCATAGAGGATACGTTGTGGAAAGTCATGGCCGGGATTTTCGAACACCAGTTGATTGTGTGTAAAGGTCCGCAGAGTAAATACGGTTTCCTCCTGATTCAAAGGCATTGCAACAAATGTTAGCTGGCCGGAATCCTCAGCCACGATTCGCATATACTCATAGGAAACGGTCTTCTGATTTTTCACGGTCTGGCTCATTCCAAGCATCATGCCGCCTGCGGGACGCATCCAATGCTCCCCGGAGCCAGCCTCCTGGTTATCAGCAGACCAGCATCCGGCTAACCAGGCTGGCAGCGATGGACTTGAAGCAGGTGGTTGAGACATAACACCGTATGAGGGAATTAGGATTGCTATAAAAAGGATGAAGCCACGCATATCATCTCCTTAAAAACCGCTACGCGGAAAAGAATCCTACCCACATTCTCATGGGCAAACACAACATCAATCCTGTCACGATATGGCAGTGCCTCACGCGCTATAAGGCCCCACTGTTTTGCAGCCGCCAGGTGAGGCCAGAGCCGCGCTGACTGACCGTATCCAGCGCATTATGCAATTGCTGCGTCGGCGCAAACAGGGTCAGCTCTTTACGTGCCCGGGTGATGCCGGTATACAGCAATTCACGGCTGACAAACTGCCCAGGATTGTCGCCCAGACTGATTATGGCATGCTCATATTCTGAGCCCTGCGACTTATGAATGGTCATGGCATACACCGGTTGCCAGGCTGGCAGGCGGCTGGTGAGAATGCTTCTTAAGGTGCCCGATTCCTGCTGAAACCAGACCTTGAGCAGGCCGTTGTCATCGGGCAGACAAATACCGGTATCGCCGTTAAACAACTGCACCTGATAATCATTCTGGGTGATCATCACCGGCAAGCCTGCATACAGCTCCTGCTGCGGTTTAATCCAGTTGCGACGCATCAGGCTCAAGGCTATTTGCCGGTTGAGCGTTTCACTACCCCATTGGCCCTTGCGGGTGGCACATAATACCTGTTGCTTACTGAGCTGGGTAAAGGCCTGGCCGATATCCTTTTCTGCCACCGCGGCAAAATAATCCTGCATGCCCCGACAGGCCAGTTCAACCAGTTCGCCAGGGCTTGCCTCAGCGTACCAGTTGAGATCGGCATAATCAGAGGACGACAAACAGCGCAGCACCGCTGTCAGATTCCCCAGATTCACCGCCGATGCCAGCTGACCAATACCACTGTGGAAGTCAAAACGATGGCTCTTACTCAACATTACCAGGTTATCCTGTACAGAACTGACAGGCTGCTGACAAGGTTCAAGGTCAATACCGGTGATACGGGCAATACGCTGAGCGGTCTGCGCCGTGAATTGTTGTTCGCCCCACACCGGCACACTGGCGCAGATGTCACTGAGTACCGAACCCACTTCCACTGACGCCAGTTGCTGACGATCACCCAGCATCACCACACGACAATCCGTCGGCAGGGCGTCGAGTAGCTTTGCCATCAGCGGCAGATCTACCATGGATGCCTCATCCAGAATCAGCATATCCAGTGCCAGCGGGTTGTCGCGATGATGACGAAATTGCTTACGGTTAGGAATACTGCCCAACAACCGGTGCAAGGTTGATGCCTGGTGAGGCAGACTCTGGCTCATGGATTCTGGTAAACGGCGGCGCGCCTGCTCTATGGATTCGGTGAGGCGGGTCGCCGCCTTACCTGTTGGCGCCGTCATGGCAATACGCAGCCGTTTCCCCTGCGTCGCTGCCAGCGTCTGTACTAAGGCCATCAAACGGGTCACGGTAGTGGTTTTACCCGTCCCTGGCCCACCGGTAATAATGCAAAGCGCCTGACTGGCCGCCTGCACCACGGCAATTTGCTGCCAATCGGGCCCCGTTTGTGCAGAATCGCCAAATAGCTGTCTGAGTATGGGACCGCAGGCCTCCTCATCCACTTCCAGGGTGCGCGATGCCAGCTCACGGAGCTTATTACACAGTGCCACCTCATAATCCCAGTAGCGCTGCAAGTACAGCGCCTGATTATCCAGTACCAAGGGCGTATTCGGATGACGTTGTTCGCTGGCCTGAGTCACCGTGCGGCTTTGCTGTAACAGTCCCAGTAGCTGAGATTCAAACAGCATGGGTAGGGGCTGCTGTAGCTCTGCCACCCACAGATTATAAATCCGGCAGAGTTCATCCACACTCACGCACAAATGCTGTGCGCCCAGCTGCTGGCTGAGAATACAGGCCACCAGTCCCATCTCTTCACCATGTTCGCTTTCCTGGTCGGCAATAAACAGCCCCAGCGCCGTATCCAGCGCATCGACAAAGCCCTTTTCCTGCAGAGGTTGCAGATAATGCCCGGCGCTTAACATAGTTCCAGTTGCTCCATCTGATTATCATCCCGGCTGTGGCCCCTGAACAGCTTATCCAGCGCCATGATCAGTTCCTTCTGCGGTCGGGTGAAATAACAGCCACTGTCTATTTGCTCCGCCGTCATGCCGCGTAAGAACAAGTAGCAGGCACCACCCACATGGCGATCATAGTCATAATCCTCCAGGCGGCTTTGTAGCCAGCGATGCAGGGCCAGAGAGTACAGAATCGCCTGCAGTTCATAATCATGCTCCTGCATGGCTCGGCCCATTGCCTCGGTGTTGTAATCGGCAAAGCTGTCACCCAGATGATTGGACTTATAGTCGGCCACGTAAACCTTGCCCTGATACATAAAAATCAGATCCACATAGCCTTTGAGGGCACCGTTTAAGGTCTCAAAATCATAATGGGCGTTCAGATCGGAGCGATAACGGTTAAGTACGGCATTAAAAGCACTGGCCTTGATCTGATTCACCGGCAAATGAAATTCCATTTCCGCCAGCAACTGCTCAAGGTTATTCAGGCACAAACCTGCCTCAACAAAGGGGGTTTGCATTGCATCAGATAACCAACTGCTCACCACCGGCCACCAGCGCGATTCAATCCCGTAACGCATGGCCTGCGCCTCAACCAGCTCTGCCAGTGGCGGGCTGTCGGGTTGCAAGGCATGTTCGAGTACATCATGTAAAAACGAACCAGGCCGCGCACCGCGGGGAAAGCTAAACCTGTTGTCCTGCTCAGAATGCATTTCCGGCAGCGGTGGCATCACAGTGATTGGCGCCTCGTCATAGCCAGGGGCCGGTAATTTATCCTGCTGCTGGCTGATGGCTGAATAACTGGTCAGGCGCCAGCGCTGATAATGGCTGTTACCCGCCACCGCACAGCTCAGTTGCTGCTCCTGTTGATTTGCCTGTCGGTTAAGGCTGACTGGCGACGAGGGTTCAATCAGCCGGTACTGAATATTTACCCCATCGGCCAGCGCGTCGAGCTTATCGGCCAGGATCGTACTATGCAGATTCTCTGTACCGCCGATAACCAGGTTACCCAGCGCCGTCTGCAGCAGCCCTGATGCCTTAGTATTGCCGCCGGTGTTGGGGTGCCAGACACCAAGGCTGCAATAATGCTCAGCCCGGGTCAGTGCCACATAAAACAAGCGAATATCCTCGGCTAAACGCTCATAGGCAGCCCGTTCAAGGGCACTGTCGGCATTGGTGAAATCCACCCGCAACCGGTTTTCATCGTCATGATACAAGGCCTCTTTGGTGGCACTGTACTTACAGGCAAAAGGAATAAACACCAGCGGATATTCGAGCCCTTTAGAGGCATGCATGGTCACTATCTGCACCAGTTTATCATCGGTTTCCAGACGCAACTGCTGGGCTTCATGATTATCATCGGGCTCCAGCAGGATCTGGTGGTACCAGCGCAATAACTGGCTTTCGCCCCTGTGCTGCTGTTCCTGCTGTTGCAACAATTCAAGCAAATGGCGCAGGTCGGTCAGCTGGCGCATGCCATCTTCGAAGCGGCGCATCAGCGATACCTGGATCTCCAGGCTATCCAGCATCTGAGCCAGGGCGCTGGCTATCCCCTGGCGCTGCCACAGCTTTTGCCAATGGAAAAACTGCCAGAGCAGATCCTGCCAGCGCAGTTCATCTAAAAGCCATTGTTCAAACTGAGCGGCATCCAGACCCACCATTTCAGTGAGCATGGCGGCCTTGACCAGACGCTCATCGGCGGGGTTGTGTATGGCCTTAAGCAGAATGTAGAGGTCGCGGGCCAGCTGTGTACTGAACACACTGCGGCGCACTAAAAACACGCTGTCGATATTGGCCTTGCGCAGGCCGGTGCGGATCATATCCGCTTCAATTTTATCCCGCACCAGTACCGCACAGTCGCCAGGCTGCAGCGGCCGCTGCTGATCTTTCGCCTGGATCACTGCTTCCCCCTGCTCCGCCAGTTGCAGCAGGCCGGCAATCTGATTCACACAATCCTGCACCAGAGGGGATTGCACCACAGATAAGGCTTTGGGATCTTCGGTAGCCAGATAATTAAAGCAGATACCGGCCCGTGGCTGGCCCTGAACCAGTAAACGGGCTTGTTTGTCAGCCGCTTTAACCGGCATAAAGGGAATATCGCGGTTAAATAAGAAGCCGTCGCGGCTTTGCGCGAAAAGATGATTAACCCCCTCTACCAGTTCATGGCGTGAGCGCCAGTTGGTGTCCAGGGTAAAACGGCGCTGCTCATCCACCAGGCGCTTGGCCTGAATATAGGTAAAGATATCGGCGCCACGAAAAGCATAAATCGCCTGTTTGGGGTCGCCAATCATGATCAGGCAGTGCTGGCCCTGTGGCGGATACAGGGTCGAGAAAATCTCAAACTGGGTAGCGTCGGTATCCTGAAATTCATCAATCAGTGCCGCCGGATACTGATTACGTATGGCACTAGCCAGATCAGCACCCTGTCTGCTGCCAAGGGCCCTCTGCAGATGGCGGAGCAGATCATCGGGGCTGAGCTGATTAGCCTGATCTTTGTTATTACTTAGCCGCTGGCGCACCTCGGCCAGCGCCTTAAGGCTGAGACTCACCTGCAGGGCCTGGCGTAACTCGCCTTCCAGCTTATGCAACAACTCAAAAGGGCCGAAATTCAGATGGGATAAATCTTTGCTGGTTTTAGTCGCTGCACTTTGTACCTTATGAGGGAAAAGCACCTGCCAGCCATCCTTGTGGCCACTGAAAAATACCTCTTCAGAGCGGAAAAAATCATCCAGGCGGTAAATCACCTCGCCTTTACCTAACAGTGTATTTTTCTTTAAGCCGGCCTGTAATAACTGCTCGGCCACCTGCTCTTGCAGCCACCAGTCACGGGTTTGCTGCAGGCACTGTCGATAGCGGCAAAACAGTTGCTGAGGATCCTCATCGGGCTCCTCCGCCTGGACCGACTGACTTAACAGCGGTCGCAGTTTTTGCTGCAGGGCAGCAGGCTCGCCCCAGAACGACAACACCAGTTCCAGCAACGGCGCCGGTAACGGGGCAATTTCACTGCGCCAGAAGTCCTTTACCGCCAGATTCAAATGTTCAGATTCATCCAGGATCAGCTCCTGCTGATAACGTTCGCCGCTTTCAAAGGCATGTTGTACCAGCGCCCGCTGACAGAAACTGTGAATGGTGAAAATGGCCGCCTCATCCATCTGCCGGCTGGCAAGCTGCAGGCGCTGGAAGGCCTGCTGAGGTTCCTCAACCTCATCGATCAGACGCTGAATTAAGCTGTCATCACTTTTACCGGCATAAAAATCCACACTACAGCGATGGATCAGGCTGCGAATACGGTGCTTCAGTTCGGCGGTGGCAGCATTGGTAAAGGTTACCACCAGAATCTGATCCACCTTTAAGGGTGCGCACTGATGACCAATCAACAAACGCAGGTACAGGTGTACGATGGTAAAGGTTTTACCTGTGCCCGCGCTGGCCTCGATCAGGGACTGACCGGATAAGGGAAAGCCGGATAAATCCAGTGGCTTCATGCTTCACTCCCTGCATATAAGGGCCCGACCAGCCGTTCACTGATATCGGCAAATTCATCGAAAATCGCCTCAAGATCGGGCCAGATACGTGCAATATGCTGCTCCTGCCCTTCTCCGGGCTGAAAGTCATTGCCCAGATAGGCCTTCAGGGTTTTATCCTTATCACCGGTTTTAAGCCAGCACCAGGCACTGGCAATCAGCAGGGGTAAGGGCCTGCTGTGGCCACTGCGCCAGGCCGCCACAAACTGCTGTAAATATTCCTCCGCCTGCTGCGGCTGTGGTGCGGCTACCACAAATGGGTCTGATTCGGTGCCGACAAATACCGCCTGAGTAACCGGCTGTTGCTGAGCCCTGAGCAACAGTAAACGCAGCCACAGATCGAGTTTATCCTGCTCGCGCACCTTACCGGAGCGCCACAGCACTAACTGATCCTGATACAGATGATCCTGCACGCCCTGTAATAACAAGCCGTCAATCTCCAGCTCCAGCAATACCCTGCGCGGGCTGTACTCTCGCCGAAAAACGGCCAGTCGCTGGTTCAGCGCCTCGCTGTCCTGTCGGACCTGATTAAAGGTCAGCCCGGCACTGTTACCCACTGGCAACACGCCCTCGGCACGCATCTCCACAAAACAGCCCTGCATGTCTTCGGCTTCTACCAGTCTCTGGCGCAACTGATACCGGCTCAGGCCGTCAAGCGCAAAAGGCTCTTCATCTTCAAGCTGCTGTTCCAGTGAGGCGAAACGGGCCTGCCAGCGCAACTGAAAAAAGCCCAGCGCCGGATTGCGGAAAAATTTCAGCCACTCTTCTGTGCTCACCTGAGACTGTGGCTCCACAGACTGCAAGGAGGTGAAAAAGGGTTGTGGCGCTGCTGGCTGGCCCAGCAATCTGGCCAGATTCAGGCTCTGAGGGTCATAGCTGCGGCCAGGATCCTGACTGAAATACTGCGGATGAAAAGGCTGTAAATGGGCCTGCTGATGTAGTCGCTCGCGCACAGAACTGCCCTCTTCGGCTGCATACACCTGCTCACAGTAATCCAGTAATTCTTCCACCAGCACACTGGGCACCTGCACGCTGTTGTCCCGCTGGCTACGGCCCAGATAACTGATATACACCGCATCGCGCGCCGACAGCAGGGCTTCAAGAAACAAATAGCGGTCATCCAGACGCCGGGAACGATCCCCTTTGCGCTGAGGCGTCAGGCCCATTAAATCAAAGCCCATGGGTATAATCTGGCGGGGATAGTCGCTGTCGTTCATGCCCAACAGGCACACCCGCTTAAATGGAATACTGCGCATGGGCATCAGGGTACAGAAATTCACCGCCCCGGCCAGAAAGCGCTGGCCCACACCGCTTTCCTGTAATTGTTGCTCCAGCGCCTGGCAGAACACCCGCTGTTCAATCTCGCCATCATACTGGTGCTGATGCCGGGCCAGACTTTCCAGCGCCTGACGCAGCCTGAGCAGATAGGGCTCTTCGTCTTCTTCTGCGGCGTAGATGTTTTGCAGATGCTGATCCAGCCAGGCGACTTTGTCTTTGAGGGCGCGCGGATATTGGCAAAACTCCAGCCACAGCCCCAGCTCGCGCAGAAAGTCCAGCAGTTTGGCCAGTATGCGGCTGTCCTGACCTTCCATATCGGTATAGGGCGCAATCAGGCCGCTGATCGCCGCTTCTGCGTAGGTCTCTGAAGAAGCACCTGGTGCTGGTTTTCTCTGATAAAGGGGGGCCGACATGGCATAACCACTGATCAGCCGGGTTAACCCGTGTAACCAGCTGTTCTGCCCGTCCTGCGGCAATTGCCAGCGGCTTTTATCCTCTGCATCCAGGCCCCAGCGTATGCCTGCATCGGCCAGCCAGAATCTGAGCTGTTCAAACTCAGCCTGCGTCAGAGCGAAGCGGCGCATCACCGCCGGCACCTCAAGAATATCGAGGATTTCGGTCAGTGACAGGCGTTTAAGCTGCAGGCGCATCAGATTGGAGAAACTGATTAAAAGCGGTGATTCCTGCATAGCGCCGCGATCGGATATGGCAAAAGGAATGGCCCGCTCGCCCTTATGGCCACCGAACACACCGGGGATCAGTGGTGCATAGTCGCTGACATCCGGCATCATCACAATCACATCACCCGGATGGGCATCCGGGTTGCGCGCAAAGTAATCCAGCAGGCTGTCCTGCAGCACTTCAAGCTCTCTGAGCCGGGAATGACAGCTGACCACCTGCAGGCTGTTGTCGCTGCCCTTAAGCTCAACTTTGGGATAGACAGAAGGCTGGACAAGCTCATCAGCCGCTAAAGGCTCGGCGCTGCCCCGGTGCGTCAGCTCAAGCACCTCATCCTGTAAGTGCAGCAATAAGGTATCAGGTACCTGCTGAACGAACAGATCCTGCTGTTGTGGTTCAAGCTGCAACAGTAAATCGAGAAAATCCTGGCCCTGCTTGCCCCAGGAGGCCAAAAGCGGGTTGCCCACATCAAGGTAATCGCTATCTGTGTTCTGTTGCTCCAGTGCCGCAAGCTGGCTTCCGGCATGGCCCTTCTGATCAATAATATCGCCCCAGTAATGGCAACTGGGATTGAGCCAATAAAGGTAAACCGGAATTTGCTGCGCGATGGCCTGTAGTACCTGCAACTGCTGGGGCGGCAAGGCCGAGATCCCGAACACCATCAATTGTGAGGGTAGTTTCTGTCTGCAATCCTGCTCTTTGAGTTTATCCAGCAGCGCCTGATGCAGATTGGCACGATGCCAGGGCGATTCACCCAGTGTCTCGCTGTACGCAATGAGCTCCCGCCACAGTGCGCTCTGCCAGGCATGTTTATGCATATCAGCCGTAATAACGGCGTCATCACCCTGCTCCCAGGCCAGGATCCAGTCGGGCCGGTATACCAGATACTGGTCAAATAAATCCGCTACTTTTTGTGCCAGCTGAAACTGCTTTAATTCACCGTCACCTGCCAGATAATCAGCCACTGGCGCAAACACGTCCTGCGAGCAAAGTTGCGGCAACAGCGCCATCAGCTTCCAGGTCATATTGTCTTTGGTAAAGGCCGAGGATTCGGGAATATCTGGTAACAGCTGGCGGTATAACTGCCAAATATAGCTTGAGGGTAACGGAAAGGTGAGATTAGCGGCAATACCGGTGTGCTCTGCCACCTGTAATTTGAGCCACTGCGCCATACCCGGGCTTTGCACCCAGATAACCTGCGATTGAAATAGGGCCTGCGCGTCATGGGTTTTGGATGACAGGGTCTGACATAGCTGCGATGCCAGAATCTCCATTTTGTTGGACTGAACCAAATACAGCAATGCCACCGCCTCCAAACTGCCTGTGATAAGCACATGACGTCATATTGTCACTTAAGATGAATAATCTTAACAACCTGATCCGCAAGTGGCGATAATTAATGTCATTGAGGTCTTTTTGAGTTTGCGTGGCAAAGGAGAGTTTCTCCTTACCACGAGTGAAAATAATGACCCGGATCAGCGCAGATACCACACAACTCCGATACACTGGACAAAGCCTTGATAACGGATCGGATTCAGCTATATGACTGACTGGCATACAAAAAGCAGCGAAGAGGTACAACAAACACTGCAAAGCACCGCAGAGGGCTTAAGTTCTGAGCTGGCACATCAACGGCTGGCAGAAAACGGCCCAAACCGCCTGCCTGAGGTCAAAGGCAAACCGGCCTGGCTGCGCTTTTTGCTGCAGTTTCACAATATTCTGATTTATGTGTTGCTGATATCCAGCCTGATCACCGCCCTGCTAGGTCACTGGCTGGATACCACCGTGATTCTGGCCGTCGTGCTGGTGAATGCCATTATCGGTTATATACAGGAGGGCAAAGCCGAGCAGGCTATGCAGTCATTGCGTAATATGCTGGCGCCTAATGCCTCGGTGATCCGTAATGGCAAACGCCAAACCATTGCGGCCACGGATCTGGTCATCGGCGATCTGGTTTTACTCGAAGCCGGTGACAAAGTTCCGGCCGATATGCGCCTGCTAAAAGCCCATAACTTAAGTATTCAGGAAGCCATACTCACCGGCGAATCGGTGGCGGTAAATAAAAATACCGATGCGGTTAGCATCGATGCCCCCTTAGGAGAGCGTTCAGGAATGGCTTTCAGTGGCACCTTTGTCGGCGCAGGTCAGGGCCGCGGACTGGTGGTAGCCACAGGGGCTGCCACTGAGATTGGCAAGATCAACCGTATGCTCGGCGAAGTTGAGCAGCTTACCACACCTTTAGTTGAGCAAATGGCCGGTTTTGCCAAATGGCTCAGTGCTCTGATCCTGGTACTGGCGGGCATGTTGCTGATTGTCGGGTACAACCTGCTCAACTACCCCTTTACTGAGCTTTTTATGATTATTGTGGGGCTGAGCGTCGCTGCCATTCCGGAAGGCTTGCCTGCTGTGCTGACCATTACCCTTGCCATTGGCGTGCAGGCCATGGCCCGACGTCATGCGATTGTCAGGCGCTTGCCCAGTATTGAAACCCTGGGCGCAGTATCGGTAATTTGCACCGACAAAACCGGCACCCTGACCCGCAATGAGATGACGGTCATCCAGGTGCAAACCGCAGCTCAAAACTATCAGGTGGAGGGTTCCGGTTATGCGCCCTCAGGGGTAATTCTCGATGAACAGCAAACGCCCCTGCAACGTACACCGGCGGCCCTGGAGTCAGCAGCCCTTACAGCACTGCTTTGCAATGATGCCGCCTTACATGAACAGCAGGGCCAGTGGTCGATACAGGGCGATCCCATGGAAGCGGCGCTGTTAAGCTTTGCCCTTAAGGCTGGCCTGAATCAGCAGGACAGTCACAAGGACTGGCCCCGCACCGATGCCATCCCCTTTGACAGCGAACACAAGTTTATGGCCAGCCTGCATCATGATCATCAGGGCCATGGCTGCATTATGGTTAAAGGCGCGCCGGAAAAGCTGATTAATCTGTGCACCAGCGTGCGGGGAAATGACAACACCAGCGATAAAATAGACCGGGACTACTGGACACAACAGGCTCAGGAAATGGCGGCACAGGGGCAGCGGGTACTGGCACTGGCAGTAAAAGAAGTACCCGCAGAACATACCCTGTTGAAGATGCAGGATCTGGATCAGGGCCTGAGTTTACAGGCCCTGATCGGCATCATGGATCCGCCTCGTGAAGAAGCGGTGGAAGCGGTGGCGCAATGCCTGGCAGCAGGCATTAAGGTTAAAATGATCACAGGTGATCACCCTGGTACTGCGCGCGCCATCGGTGAGAAAATAGGTCTGCAGAACACCGAGAAGGTTCTTACCGGTGCTGACATTGAAACCCTGGATGATGCGGCACTGGCCTTATTGGTCAACGATATCGACATCTATGCCCGTACCAGCCCGCAACATAAGTTACGCCTGGTCATGGCGCTGCAATCTCACAACCTTACCGTAGCCATGACAGGCGACGGTGTTAACGATGCGCCAGCCCTGAAACGCGCGGATGCCGGGATTGCCATGGGCCTTAAAGGCAGTGAAGCGGCCAAAGAAGCCTCTGATCTGGTGCTTGCCGATGATAATTTCGCCACCATTGCGGCCGCCGTGGAACAGGGCCGTACGGTGTATGACAACCTGAAAAAGGTGATTGGCTGGACCCTGCCCACCAATGGTGGTGAAGCGGCGACCATTATTGTTGCTCTGCTGCTGGGCATGAGCCTGCCGATTACGCCCCTGCAAATCCTCTGGGTAAACCTGATTACCGCCACAACCTTAGGGCTGGCACTGGCCTTTGAGCCCACCGAAGCGGGTACCATGCAGCGCCCGCCCCGTTCCCGACATGCCCCGATTGTATCAGGTGTATTAGCCTGGCAGGTGATACTGGTCAGTTTTTTATTTCTGGCCGGTATGTTCGGTATTTTTAGCTATGCCAGCGCTCGCGGCGACAGCATTGAGCTGGCCCGTACCCTGGCCGTAAACACCCTGGTGATCATGGAAATGTTTTACCTGTTTTTTATCCGTCACAGCTACAGCACCTCCTTCAGTTGGCAGGCCATTAAAGGCACATCTGTGGTGTGGCTGATGGTGGGTATCGTGATTCTGGCACAACTGGCGATTACCTATCTGCCCTTTATGCAACGGATATTCGACACCCGCCCCGTCTCGCTCGCCGACGGGCTAATCATCACAGGTATTGGTATTGCTCTGTTTGTGGTGGTGGAGCTGGAAAAACAGATCCGGCTCAGGCTCACGTCATTCAACTGTTCCTGACCGGCCACTAAGGCACTGGATTCCCGCCTGCGCGGGAATGACTGGCGTAAGGGGTATGCCCGAATGCTGTTGTCGGGCATCCAGTGCCTTGTTAACCCAATCGTGCCAGATGCTAAGACGCTGGATTCCCGCCTGCGCAGGAACGACAGATATGTGAGTTGGCCTCAATCATGCTATTAGTTTTCGCCGTCATGCCCGAATGCTGTTGTCGGGCATCCAGTGCCTGTAAGACTGTTCTCTTACAAAAAAGCCCGCTAAGTGCGGGCCTTTGCATTAATATCCATTACCTTAACGGGGATATTGGGCCGGTACGCCTTCACCGGGCAAGGTGGCGTTAATAAATTCCCGTAAATCCTCGTTGGCGGCCTCGAGATCGGCTCGGCGCAGGTACATCATGTGTCCGCTGCGATAGCCTTTAAAGCTGAACCTGTCGCGCATTTTACCGCTGGGATCAATATGCCACATATTGTACTTACCATCGAAGTAGTTGGTGGCACCGTCATAGTAGCCAGACTGGATCATCACATTCAGATAAGGGTTCTGCGCCATCGCCAGGCGCAGATTGCGACCGGTGTTATTATCTGAGCGATCCCAGGGATGCACCGGACCAAACATGTTGTACTTCAGATCCGTCTCATACTTAAGCTCATGCTTGATATAGTGATTGATAGCCGGGGTGAAAGAATGCAGCCAGGAGGTCAGCTCTGCCCAATAATCGGGCCGATCACCGGATTCTTTTTCATCAATACCCAGATAGCGACTATCGAGTCGCCCAAGGGTCTTACCTTCATCACGCAGCAGCTCTTTCCAGAAAAATGCGGTACTCACATCCAGATTGTTCTGTTCAATGGCTTGTTCACTTAAACCGGAATAACGGGCCATGGTGGCGGTGATCTCCGCCTTTTCCTCTGGCGAAATAAACGCACCTTTAGCCAGTGCCGGTAATAATTTGTTGAGGGTGAATTCTTCTACCTGTGGCAACAGTTCATCCAGATCCAGCTTCTGTAGCTCCGGCTCTAGCTTGTTATGGTGCCAGGCTGTCGCGGCAAAATACGGCAGGCGGTTGGCCGATTTTACCGGGCCGTTACGTTCAATACCGATATCGGTGGGTGATACCAGCACCACACCGTTTAAGTACATCCACTGGCTGTTCTGCAGCTCCAACGCC
Organism: Lacimicrobium sp. SS2-24; assembly: GCF_002201535.1. GTDB lineage: Bacteria > Pseudomonadota > Gammaproteobacteria > Enterobacterales > Alteromonadaceae > Lacimicrobium. The sequence goes on from NZ_NIWW01000001.1 coordinate 656,605, forward strand.
AGCCCGGAGACTCTTGTGGTACCGTAACTTTCACCAATCAGATACTTAGGTGATGGCCAACGATTATGACGGCTGACAAAGGTATTCAGCCACTCGGCCAGATATTTCACATCGGCATTGACGCCGAAAAACATCTCCTTTTGTTTGTCTTTCGGTGGCAATTTACCTTCTTCATCTTTGAGCACACGGCTGTAGCCGGTGTTGACAGGATTAATAAAGACAATATCCGCCACATCCAGTATGGAATAGGGATTGGTCTTGACCCCATAGGGCTGCACAGGATAACCCTCGTCATCAATTTTAAGCGTACGTGGTCCGGTATAAGCTACATGCATCCACACCGATGCAGACCCCGGGCCGCCATTGAATGACATGACCAGGGGCCGTCTTTCCTGATCTTTGGCGTCTGTGCGCTGATAGTAGGTGTAAAACAACGAGGCGACCGGTTTGCCTTCTTCATCCCACACCGGCTGCGTGCCGGTGGTGGCAGAATAACTCACCCGTTTGCCTTTGATGGTGGTCTTGTGTTGTGTGACCACCTGATTGTCTACTTCAATTTCACGATTATTGGCGTTTGCAGCCGTGCTGCCTAACACCAACAGTGCACAGATAACAACCTGCACCAGAGTGTGTGATTTCAACATAGGTTACTCTTCTTGTAGTAAATAACAGATTAACGGCAACATCATAGCAGTCACAGTAGCGTGACAGCACCGTACCCGCCTGACTTTATCGCACCCTACCCGTTGTCCGACGTTTTTTGACCCTGGCACCGCGCTACAGGCCTTATATGAGTGCATAAGGCCTGGATAAAACAGGCTGACAACGCGCCAGCGCAGGATGAACACAGCACAATCCCGCACCTGAAGGCTCAGTCGTCACCTAGCCGTTGTGGTGTCTCATTGGTCTTGAACACGCTGTTGTTTAGCACTGGTTAAACCATCATGAAACCCGCGCGCAAAAGGTTCGGCAGATACAGCAATAACCAGGCAAATTGATCCCAGCAACATCATATTGCGACGGTTTCTTTTATACCCTAAGACGGTAAGCACCACGAAAGCGACGGATAACACTAATTCCACATAAAACATTGAAGCCTCCCTGTTGAGTGTTAATGGACTGCCAGCAGCAAACAAGCAGACACGGCTTGCACCGTGCCGCGCCTGAGCCCTGCTCGGTTAAAATTCAGGCATTGCCTCCTGCTGATAGTCTTTGGGGATACTGAACATGCCCGCTTCAGGTTGCTTACGTTCAAAAGCCAGACTGATTACCTGTATGCCGGTGTCTTTAAACTCCCGGATTTGCAGCGGGACTTTGTTATTGGCAAACAAGTGCTGATTAAGCATGGCATCGTCAACATCACCGCTCATTTGCGCGGTAAAGTCACTCATCTTCTTAAAAAATCCGGCCAGAGTTTTATAGTCGTCGGGCGCAATGGCAGTATCACCAAGATCCGCCACACAGGCCTCGCTAATAAGGTTGTCGCCGCGCTTCAGTGCAATCCACTGACAATCCGTACCATCGATTTGCTCGTGGCGATCACTGGGCGTGAGTGTTATCGCTTCTTTGGGCTGTTCAGATGCCATTGAAGGCATCATCTGCTCCATCATCTGTTGCATCTGCACCCGCTGCTCAGGCGGCAAATTAGCCATCTGTTCTTTCATCTGCGCCATGGCCTGTTGCTGCATCTTACTGATACCACCGGCCATCTCCTGCATTTGTTGCTCGTTAAGACGCATATAGCGGCCTTCTTCATGCATCAGCGTAATCATCTCGCCGCTGTTGGCGTCATAAATAAACTCCGTACGACCGGCACTATCCACCGCCGCTGCTTTGCCCTGATCGACGTACAGATGCTGAGCCTGCTCCTGCCCCTGCATTTTCGTGGCGATACGTGTGTCAGCCCAACTGGCTGAGGTTGCCAGACTAAGTGCCAGCGCCAGTGGTAATGTTGTCTTGAATCTTGATGTCATTGTGTTTCCTTAATTGTCATCTTCACCGTCTTATCGTTGTTGGCATTACTGATGTTTTCAACTTTGGCGGCGGCTTTTCTCACATCCAGTACCAGTGTCTCCGAGATCTTATCCTGAATAGCCTGCCGGTTGCTGTCCCAGAAAAGTTGCACAAAACCCAACAGTCCAGTGGCAAATCCGGCACCATATCCCCCGTAGCGACCAAAGCTTTCCCACAGGTTTGGTGCCCTGCCATCCAGTCTTATGACTTTAATCCCCAGCAATTTCTTACCCGGCGTCTGGCCCTTAAACCAGGCAGTAAATACGGTAAAATATAGCGCTGCCCAGCCAAAACCCAGGCCCAGGTCGCGAATGATCCCGCGCACCCAGTCCATAATGCTTGGCGGAGCTGGTTCGGAGGAGGTCAAAGGTGAAACGATCGCAACATCGTCCTCTGCAGATAACCGTTCCTCGCTTTGTTTCGCCGCTTCTGTACGTTCCGATTTAATCTGTGAGAGTACCCCGGCAAAACGTTCATCGACCTCATTGCGAAAAGTTTGCAGCTCATCGGCATTGAGCGTGCCCTGCGCTTCTTCATACATCGCGTCGAGGATCTCCCGCTGCTTAGCCTCCGGCAAAGGAAAACGACCAAAGTCATCGAGCACCTTTATTGCTATGCTTTGCCAGCACTGCAACGCGGGGGCACATTCACCAGCGCGAATATTTTCTGAGGTCATGCCCATTTGCACCATATGTGCTGTAAACCGTCCTACATCACCGAGTCTCTGCGCTTTTTGCGCCATGTTGCTGACACTGCTTTCACCCATTGACGCCTCTCTGATAACCTCCAGCGATGCAAAAATAACGATAAACAAAAGCAGCGCTGCAAAAAGGGCCAGTAGCTTACGCAAGATAGGGAAGCGCCCTTTGCTGCGCAAGCGACTACTGGAACGCACTAACACCCAGGATGCAATAGCGGCCAGAAAAATACTGTGAACAAAGGTCAGCAGGGCGACCAACAGCAAATCCACGGCCATTGCCACCCCGCGCTTCCAGGGGGTTGCCAGTGCTACGCCGTACAACGATTCCGGAATCTCAAAGGCATAAGGGGTCACATAGTCCCGACTCTCTGCCAGCGTTAGCTGATGCCGTGTGGTGTTTCTCTGCGCCAGGTTCTTTTCCATGTTGTTTTCGTCACGTTATGATTAATTCAGGCTCTTAATCGCCTGAGTAATACCGTCAAGCGTCATCGGATAGAAGCGGTCTTGCATCAGCTCCCGGATAAGTCGCACAGACTGATAGTACTCCCAATATCCCTGTGACTGAGGACACAGCCATATTGCCTTGTCAAAATGACTCAACAAACGCTGCATCCACACCGCCCCGGGCTCCTCATTCCAGTGCTCAACGCTGCCACCGGGATAACTGATCTCATAAGGCCCCATGGTGGCATCGCCGACAAAAATCAGTTTATAGTCACTGCCGTACTTGTGAATCACATCCCACACAGGTATCGCCTCGTCATGGCGACGCAGGTTATCCTGCCAAACCCCCTCATACACACAGTTATGGAAATAGAAATACTCGAGGTGTTTAAATTCGCTGCGGGCGGCGGAAAAAAGTTCCTCACAGGCCTGCACATGCATATCCATTGAGCCGCCCACATCAAAAAACAGCAACAGTTTTACCGCATTATGGCGCTCTGGCACCATTTGCAGGTCGAGCAAGCCTGCATTTTTCGCCGTACCACGAATGGTGGCCGGCATATCCAGTTCATCACTGGCACCGGTGCGGGCAAATTGGCGCAGTTTGCGCAGGGCCACTTTGAGATTTCGGGTACCGAGTTCCACATCAGAAGCCAGATTTTTAAACTCGCGCTTATCCCACACTTTCACCGCAGAAAACTGATTGTTGCCATCCTGTCCGATGCGCACGCCTTCAGGGTTATATCCATACGCGCCAAAGGGTGAGGTACCTCCTGTGCCTATCCACTTATTCCCTCCCTGATGCCGTTTTTGTTGTTCCTGCATACGCTCTTTAAGGGTTTGCATCAGCTTCTCCAGCCCACCCATGGCCTGAATCCGTTTTTTCTCTTCTTCGCTAAAGTACCGGTCCAGTTCTTTGCGCAACCATTCTTCGGGGATTTCCTTGCCAAACAGGTCCAGGCTGTCGACTCCTTCAAAATAATCAGCGAAGGCACGATCAAACTTGTCATACTGACTCTCGTCTTTCACCAGTATAGTGCGCGAAAGCATATAAAAGGCATCCATGTCGGCAAACACCAGTTGCTTTTCCAGCGCCCCGAGCAAATCCAGCAACTCCCGCAGGCTGACCGGCAGTTGGTACTGACGCAGACGAAAGAAAAACTCCACTAACATCAGCGACGCGCCATGAAAGCCAGTTTTTCAAACAGGTGAATGTCCTGTTCATTTTTTAGTAAGGCCCCGTATAAAGGCGGAATGGCCTGCTTACTATCCTTGTTTTGCAGGTCCTGCGGACTGATATCCTCAGCCACCAGGAGTTTCAGCCAGTCAATCAGTTCTGAAGTGGAGGGCTTTTTCTTCAGGCCCGGAATGTCACGCAGGTTAAAGAACGACTCCAGCGCCTGATTCAGCAGGTTCTTTTTCAAGCCAGGGAAGTGCACATCGACGATGCGTGCCATCTCCTCTTTGTCAGGAAAACGAATATAGTGAAAAAAGCAGCGACGCAGGAAAGCTTCAGGCAGTTCTTTTTCATTATTTGAGGTAATAATAACAATCGGACGTTGCGCCGCCCGCACTGTCTGGCGCGTCTCGTAGACGTAGAACTCCATGCGGTCGAGTTCCTGTAACAAATCATTGGGAAACTCGATATCGGCTTTATCAATTTCATCGATTAACAGCACAGGACGCTGCTGCGCTTCAAAGGCATGCCACAGCTTACCCTTGACAATATAATTGCCAATATCCTGTACCCGGGGATCGCCTAACTGGGAATCGCGCAAACGGGATACGGCATCGTACTCATACAGGCCCTGCTGCGCCTTAGTAGTGGATTTAATATGCCACGCAATCAGATCTGTATTCAGACTGCGGGCCACTTCCTCGGCCAGCAGGGTTTTACCGGTGCCCGGCTCGCCTTTGATCAGCAGGGGGCGCTCTAGCGTGACGGCAGCATTTACCGCCAGTTGTAATTCTTTAGAAGCAATATAGTTCTCGGTTCCGGTAAAGCTCATGTGCCCTCTTTGTGATTTCAGGTTATTGTGATGAATCATACCAATTAAACTAAACAATTGGTCACTTAACGAGAGCTAAAAAGTTCACTGGCAAGGCATGGTCCTGAAGATCGAGTGGGGCTAAATCGAAGGGCCATAACACTGCCAGGGGGCTTTTTAGCCTCGTCCGCAGGGAGCAGCCACAAGGGCTTATCTCTTCATTGCCGCCTCTTGACGTAGAACCACTATGCCTTCACAAAGATTTCGGGAAAATCTTTGAACATCCGCAGGATGGCTTTTAGGCGAAGAGCATGGATGTCCGGAATAAAGCGCCCCCTTGACCTAAGCCCTTCTGACTAGCTCTAAGTTGACTGATTATTTAGTTCAATTGGGATTAAAATATCATATAGCAAAAAAGCAGTTTGATTTTAGTGGCACAGGCCTAATCTATAACGGTGAAATTTAATTCCGTTTGAATCAATATCATTTTTACGTTGTCTGGCATCATGAAGCTGACAACAACATGCAAGGAATCACCATGCAAGTATATAAAGATAATTCAGAGTCTATCGGCCATACGCCCCTGGTTAAACTTAACCGGGTCACCGGCGGTAACGTTTTTGGCAAGATGGAGTCCCGCAACCCAAGTTTCAGCGTAAAATGCCGTATTGGTGCCAATATGGTATGGGATGCTGAAAAACGTGGTGTCCTCACTGAAGGCAAAGAGTTGGTTGAACCCACCAGCGGGAATACCGGCATTGCCCTGGCGTTTGTAGCCGCCTCTCGCGGCTATAAATTAACACTGACCATGCCCAGCACCATGAGCCTGGAAAGACGCAAGCTGCTCAAAGCACTGGGTGCCAATGTGGTACTGACCGAAGGGCCTAAAGGGATGAAAGGCGCCATCGCCAAAGCACAGGAAATTGTGGATTCTGATCCAAACAAATACATTATGCTGCAGCAGTTTGATAACCCGGCCAACCCGGAGATTCATGAAAAGACGACCGGGCCGGAAATCTGGAATGATCTGGACGGAAACGTCGATATTTTTGTAGCCGGTGTCGGTACCGGTGGCACCATTACCGGTGTCAGCCGTTATCTTAAGAAAACCCAGGGCAAACAGGTACTCAGTGTAGCCGTTGAACCGACCGATTCACCGGTTATTTCTCAGGCAAAAGCAGGCCAGGAACTGACACCGGGCCCACACAAAATTCAGGGTATTGGCGCGGGCTTTATTCCCGGCAACCTGGATCTTGATATGGTGGATGCGGTTGAGCAGGTTGGTAATGATGAGGCGATGGAAATGGCCCATCGGCTGATGCGCGAGGAAGGTATACTGGCCGGTATATCAACCGGTGCAGCGGTTGTGGCTGCCAAGCGCCTGGCCGAAAAGCCTGAAAACGCCGACAAAAACATTGTCGTGATCATGCCTAGCTCCGCTGAGCGCTACCTTTCCAGCCCCCTGTTTGCCGGGGCCTTCAGCGAAGAAGAGCTGGCACAGTAACAGGCGGCACACGGAAACAAGACAAAGCCGCTGCAACCATCCGGTTGCAGCGGCTTTTTTATGCCATTAACAGTCTTTACTTTTTCTACAGATCACCGCAGACTTTGTGATACTAAGACATGTCCAGTGTGTAACTGGCTCTGTGGAGACGCATTTTGAAAAGCTGGCTTATTCTACCCTGTTTACTGATGTTTACCCTTTTAGCGGCCTGCTCACCGGCTGAAAAAAGTGAAGGTGTAGGCAAATACGGCATGATGGATGAAGGCACCCCAGAATACGCCGCGATTAAATTCTTCGATTATCTGTACCATGATGACAATATCGAGCGGGTCAAAACTCTCAGCACCGACAAAATGGACAGACTGCTGGATAACTACCGCACCAATCGCAACTTTCAGCGCCATGTGATTAACCTGCCCTATGATCAGGTTGAAATGCAGATTGACAGTGGCAACAGTAACATGCGCTCGGAGTTTGCAGATCGGGCCAGCATTACTATTTTCTTCACCGGTACTCTGCACAGTGAGAAAGTGCAGGATTTGCGTACCGTTAATCTGAGTAAAGTGAAAGGCCAATGGCTGGTCGATGACATTGAGGCAGATCCTTTCCTGTAAGCTGGCAGTTCTGGGGTTAAGCTGAGCCAAAACACAGCTATCTCATGTGACACGCGCTCTGTTCTGCGCCCAGATTAACCTGCAATAAAAGATTTATATGCCATGGCCTGAGGTAACAGATTGGCAGCCAGTGACAACAGATTATTTACCACATGACATAAAATGCCTGGCCAAATTGAGCCACTGGCCACATACAGGTAAATGATAATAAGTAACATCAGTGCCTTACTATGGCGATACAACCTAAGATCGCCCTGAGTTTGTATTTTCTAGTCGCTTCTGTTGTCGTTAACATCACTGCGCGTACTCATAAGAAACCTACAGTCCCAATGCCACACCCTCGCGTCTGGGATCGGCACCACCAATCAGTTTGCCGTCTTTAACCAGTATGCCGTGCAGGCCGCTGTTGAGATCGATCACCCTGACCTCGTGGCCACGCGCCTCAAAGTCATCCGCCATAGATGCCAGCGGGGTACCTTTCTCCAGTGCCGTGTAATCATTACGGTTAGTAATTTTGGGCAGGTTGATGGCCTGCTGAATATCAAGCTCCCAGTCGAGTACGCCAATCATTGTCTGAATCACGTAATTAATAATGCGGCTGCCGCCAGGTGAGCCTACCACCAGATAGAGCGCACCCTGTTGGTCAAATACCATCGCCGGCGCCATAGAGCTGCGTGGGCGTTTACCCGGCTCAATACGGTTGGCAACACGCTTACCGTCTTTTTCTGATACAAAAGAGAAATCCGTCATCTGGTTATTGAGCAGGAACCCGCCGGTCATCAGCCCTGAACCAAATGCCATCTCGATGCTGCTGGTCATGGATACCGCATTTCCCTTGCCGTCCACGATGGCAATATGGGTCGTGTTGGATAAGTCGTATGCTTGCCCCGCCACCAGGCTGCTTTGTGTATAGGGCTGCCCGGCACTGGCCTTACCCATGTCTTGGTGTGCATCAATCAGACGTGAACGCTGCTGTAAATATCCCTTTTCCAGCAAGGGTTGCATATCCAGCCCGGTAAAATCCCCGTCGGCCACATAAGCCTCACGGTCGGCAAAGGCTAAACGGGATGCCTGGGTAAACAGGTGCAAGGCCTGCAGACTATTAGGTGGGTAATCGGCCAGATTAAATCGCTCTAGCATTCCTAAGGTTTGCACTATGGCCACACCGCCGGAACTCGGTGGCGCCATACCGCAAATGCGGTAGACCCGGTACAGTGCACACAAGGGTTCACGTTGCACCGGCTCATAGGCCTGCATATCTTTGAGACTCAACCGCCCCGGGTTAATACTCGCCTGCTGAACCGTAGCAACAATCTGTTTTGCCAGTGGCCCCTGATAGAAGCCTTTGGCGCCCTGCTCGGCGATTTGAGTCAGACTGGCGGCCAATTTCGGGTTCTTTAACAGGCTGCCTGCTGCCACTGGCTGACCATCCGGGTAAAAGTATTCATAGGTCGAATTAAACTTTTTTACACCGGGGTGAATATCCATCGCCACCAGTTTGGCCAGGCGTGGCGACACCTCAAACCCCTTTGAGGCCAGATTGATGGTGTCCTTAAACAAGGCATTCCAGGGCAGCCGCCCGAATTGTTTATGGGCCATGTCCAGTGCACCAATGGCTCCTGGAACCCCGACCGCCTGTCCACCAACGATGGCATCACGCCAGGGCTTGGGTTGCCCGTCCTGGATAAACATATCGGGATCCACATCAAGGGGAGCTTTTTCCCTGCCATCGAAGGTGTACAGACGTTCATCCTCGTTGTCCCAATACAGAATAAACGCGCCGCCACCAATTCCCGAAGACTGAGGCTCAACCAAGGTCAGCATGGCCTGCACGGCTACCGCCGCATCAATGGCACTGCCGCCTGCCTCGAGTATACGCCGACCTGTTTCCGAAGCATGGGGGTTAGCCGCACTGATCATATAACGCTGTGCGCTCACTGCCTGCTTGTGCTGATAGCCCGTCGCGGCTTCTGGCTCGCGATCTTCACGTTGTTTCGGCTCAGCAACACTGCCTGCGGTCAACAGGCTCAATAACAACAAGAATCTGGATAACAACATGGAGGCCTCTCTTTAGCGGTAGCGTGAAGGGTCAGGTTTGCGCTTTTCCAAAAAGGCGGCAAACGCCTCTTTGGCAGGTTCAGACTTGAGCTGCTTGATAAACAAATCCAGTTCATTGTGCATATGCCGGGTAACCTCCTGATGAGAGGTTTTCATCAGCAATTTGGTCAGCTTCATGGCCTGTCTCGGCTTACTGACCAGGTTTTTCAGGACCTTTTGTACCCTATCGTTCAATACCTGCTCTTCCATAGCCTGGTTGATCAGTCCAAATTGCACCGCGTCATCCGTACCGAACGGCTCACCGGCCATCAGCCATTGTGCCGCTTTGCGGTGTCCGGCCAGACGCGGCAACAGATAACTCGATGCATATTCGGGGACCAGTGCCAGATCAATGAAAGGCATGGAAAAACGCACATTATCAGCGCAATACACCAGGTCACAGTGCAGCAACAAGGTGGTGCCAATCCCCACAGCCAGTCCCTGCACCTGAGCCACAACCGGCAGCGGACATTTCATCAGTGCGGTCATAAAGCGCACGGTTTGCTCGACCTGTTCCGGTCCGGTCGCATTGGCAAAGTCACTCAGATCATTGCCTGCGGTAAAATCACTGCCCTGTGCTCTGATTAACACGGCTCTGAGATCTTCAGACTCTGCGGCCTGTTCCAGCGCATCGGCCATCTCTTCATACATGGCGTGAGTAAGCGCATTTTTCTTCTCAGCCCGGTTAAGGACAATCTCCAGCACCTGGTTAGTATGTTGAATGATGATGTGTGACATCCCGGCCCTGCCTGTTATTTACTGATTGAGATGCCGCACTTTACCAGCCTGTTTCACGAAACAACAGTGTCCCTTGGCCTCCGGCCTGTATCGGCAATAACACAACCAATACAATGACTCTTAAAAACAGTATGATAACCTCATTATTTCACTCGTAATCCTGGGCTGCCGTCACCAAGAGGATGTTAAACCTGCCATTAAAACCTGAGCAAATTGCCGGGCCGTTACTGTTGCTGCTGGCCATCGTGCTGGTCCCACTGCTTATTCCCGAGGCCTATGACAGCCTCGCCTATCAGCGAGAGGACATCGCCCGTTTGCAATTCTGGCGCCTGGTCACTGCCCATATGCTGCATACCAACCTCAACCACCTGTTACTCAATGGCGCAGGGATTGTGTTGTTGTGGGCTGTATTTGGGGACTATTACCGAACTGCGAATTATCTGACGATGACACTTGGCTGCGCCCTGCTAATCAGTGCAGGTCTGTATTGGCTGGTACCACAACTGAGCGGCTATGTCGGCCTGTCAGGTGTACTGCATGGGTTGTTCGTCTGGGGTGCGCTGTGTGATATCCGTACCCGGCGCCGTTCGGGCTGGCTGCTGTTATTTGGCGTGATTGTAAAAGTGGGATACGAATCCCTGATTGGCGCCGACCCTCAAATCAGTCTGCTGATTGAAGCCCGGGTCGCCACGGAAGCCCATCTGTTCGGCGTCCTTAGCGGGGGGCTTTTGGGTCTGTTTTTTACTCTGCAAAAGCGGCTAACACCTGCTACTTAAAAGCTCATCATTTTAAATACAAAAATGGGGTAACGCGCCCCATCCGAGTCAGAGTTTAAAGCGGGATACCGCTTTATTGAGCTGCGTCATCAGTTCGCCAATCTGGCCCATTGCTGCGCTGGATTCTCGGGTACTGTCAGCACTTTTTTCCGCCAGCTCCACAATGCTGCCAAGACTGTGAGTAACGGCATCGAGCAACTGATCCTGCTGCCCGGTATCTTCGACAATTTGCTCATTGATGGCATTAAGATCACCGATAATCTGCTGAATCGCGGTGATCTCCGCGTCCACCTGTTCTATCTGCTCAACGCTGCCCTTTGCCTGCTGCTGACCGGACCCCATCGCATCCACGGCCTGCCTGGCATCACTTTGCAAACTGGAAATCATCTGCTCAATTTCCTCAGTAGAGCTTTGGGTGCGGGTGGCCAGGGTTCTGACCTCATCGGCCACCACGGCAAAGCCACGCCCTTGCTCACCTGCCCGCGCGGCCTCAATAGCGGCATTTAAAGCAAGTAAATTAGTTTGCTCGGCGATAGTCTTAATCACATCCAGAATTCCACCAATATTATTGCTGTTGGTCTGCAGACGATTGATGATTTCTGCCGAATGCCCGGCCTGATCAGCCTGACTGAGGATCTGTTGCTTGGAGCGGCTGACAAGCTGGCCCACATGGCGGGTCTGGCTGGCTACCTCAGACAACCTGCGGGTGCTCTGCTGAATCTGGTCGAGGTTACTCTTACTGGTGTGGCGCACACTGCTGGTGTTATCAGCAGTCTCACGCACCTGTTCGGTCTGTTGCTGAACCTGTCTTAGGGTATCCTCTGACAGGCGCTCGCTGCTGGCAATGGCCTGTTCAAGCAGCGTCTCCTGACGTAATATCTGCGATACCACCTGATGCAAACCGCTGCTCAGTTCATTGACATCTTTTGCCAGTGAGGCAAACTCATCATTACCACTACTGTCTGCCTTATGAGTCAGATCACCACTGCTGATCACGCTCAGGCTCTTGCGAATGCGATCCAGTGGCCGTGAGATGCTTTTAGCGGCGGCAGTGCCGATAATAATCACCATCACCAGTGCCAGCAACATAATCAGCACACTCTTGAAAATATTGCTCTGTACCGCATCGAGAATGGCATTCTGGCCCTGCAATGTATCGGCATTGACCTTATCAAACAACTCACCCATTTGTGCCCGGGCCCGCTCCATACTGGTTTCAGCCGCAAGCATTTTCGCCTCTGACAGAGCGAGGCTATCCAGACGTTGCGCTTTTAACTCAAACAAGCCACCACCGCCTTCATATTGCTCTACGAACTTCTGGTATTGCTCATTAAAAGCCTCCATCAACCCGTCTGTATCTACGCCATCGGCGATTCTGTTAATAAAGCTGACGTTGTTATTGAGATCGCCGATGGTGAGTTGCAGGTTATCTCTGATCGTCTGCGTCAGCTCACTGTCCCGGACATTGACAAACTCTGTGGTGGCGTTAAGTAAGGTGACAATAATATTGTCAATGCGGGCCCCAGCCCCGACAATCTGCGCCAAGGCGCCCTCTTCAGCCCCATCAAGGTAAGACATATCCAGCAGATTGGCACCGGCGTCACTGCCGGTATATTCAATCTCCAGAGCCAGATCGGTAATACGGCGTTGCAGAGACAGCCCGTTGATCCTGGCCTGATACATCTGCTGTGCCTCGGTCAGATAATTTTGCGCCGCTTCGGTGGCATTAGAGAGTAAAGATTTGTCGGCGGGATTCAGCGGTAAACTTTGCAGCCGTTGCAGTTGCGTCTGAAAGGTCTGTTTAAGGTCGTCAAATTGTTGCTGGCTGGCCAGTAGTTTTTCCTGAGTGGGCGTATAAAAGCCTTCCGTTGAGACTTTTGCTAAGGCCAGTAATTGCGTTTGCACCACCAACATCTGTGACTGCACCGGCATTTTTTCGTCAGCAACCAGACGCGCACTCTGGCGGATATCAGACAGGCCCCAATAGGAGGTGACATTGGTAATTAACAATAAGACACCGAACAATACAAAGCCGGTGATGATCTTGCCCACGACGGTTATACGCATAAATTAACTACCTAATGTGCCCATTGGATCTCAGTTTTGTCATCCTGCAATGGTCCTTTATGATTGTGTTAGCCGACCGGAGAGAGAAAGCTTAAATTGGTCGTACCAGTTTATTTACACTATCATAACAATTTGAAATTGTTTCTCAATTGCCATGGAATGACTTTTCATCCGGGCTCACTCCCTTATAATGGCTGCACCTTCATTTTATCGGCATTTTTCCATGGAACAGAACCAAGAATTAAAAAAAGCCGGGTTAAAAGTAACCCTTCCAAGAATTAAGATCCTGGAAATCCTGCAGGATCCTGAAAACCAGCACATCAGTGCCGAAGATGTGTACAAGATATTGCTCGAACAAGGTGAAGAGATTGGACTGGCAACCGTATATCGGGTGTTAAACCAGTTCGATGATGCTGGCCTGCTGGATCGCCACCATTTTGAAGGGGGTAAGTCGGTTTTCGAAATGGGCCAGAAAAAACACCATGACCATCTGGTATGCCTAAAATGTGGCAAGGTGATTGAGTTTGAAGACGATATTATTGAAAAACGCCAAATTGAAGTGGCCGAGAAGAACAACATAAAGCTGACTCACCACAGCCTTTACCTTTATGGGGTCTGTGAGCCCAGCTGCGAAGACAAGTAGCCCCATCACCTTTCTGATACAACCAAAAGCTTACGCAGCAAACCGCAAAGCACTGTTACACCCCATACAAGGGGTGTAATCTCTTCCGGGCGGCCATTGGCCTGTGATCACTTACCTGTGCGTTAGTAGTGGTATTTTACCTTACTGAACAAGCTCTGTGCCTGCTGCCATATCGGCCCGGCCTGACCAGAGCCGACTGCTTTGCCATCCAACTCGACCACCGGTGCCACTTCCTTGCTGGAGCTGGTCAGCCAGATTTCATCGGCATAGCGTACTTCGTCCATGTGGACCTTACGCACTTCTACCGGTATGTGACCGTCTTTAAGCAGTGCATCAAGCAGAATAAAGCGGGTAATGCCGGGCAGAATCTGGTTATCCAACTCAGGGGTAATAACAACCCCCTCTTTCACAATAAAGACATTGCAGGCAGCTGCCTCGGTGAGTTCATTGTGCTCATTGAACAGTAACACCTCATCCACTGCGGCTTTCTGGCCACTGCGAAAATGCATGATGTTACCCAGCAGCGCCGTGGATTTGATATTGCATCGTTTCCAGCGTTTATCCTGCTCAGACACCACCTTGTAGGTGTGCGCCGACTCAATTCGGGCGACAGGCTCTGCGGGGATCTCAAAGGTAAAAGCAAATATCGTGGGACTGAGTTGTTGAGGATAGCGGTGAGCACGGTTATCTTCAGTACCGCGGCTGACGTGCAGGTATATGCCCAAATTGCCCGCGCCGTTTTCGCTCATCAGCCTTTCAAAAATAGCCTGCCACTGTGCCAGGGTCATATCGACATCAATTTCCAGCGCTGCCAGACCATCATGCAATCGTTGCATGTGCTGTTTAAAGCCCACCATTTTACCCTGATAAGAGGGAACCACTTCATAGATACCGTCGGCGAACAGAAATCCCCTGTCCATGGGCGAAATACTGGCCTGGTTTTTGGGAATAAACTGACCGTTAAGATAAACAATGCTCATGACAGGCTCCGGTGAGAAAAACGGGCGCTATCATACACCAATTATCGGCGTTGAAACATGCTCTCAGTGCACCCGTTTTGATCATTGACGCTATGCAGGTAGCCAACCATCACAGCGGTTTTATTATGCTCCTGATGTGTTAGGGCTGACCACCTTATCCCGCCATTTTTGCGACCGGTATTTGTCCAGCAAAGGCGCAACATCCTTGGGGCAGTCCAGCAAGCCTTTTTGCTGTAAATAGGCGGTATTATATAACTTAGACGCCGAGCGCTCGCCTAAATCACATGCAAAGGTCACCACCGTTTTACCCGGACCACTATACAGCGCGGCAAACAGGGCGCCTGCCACATTCAGCGCCGAGCTGCTGCCCAGTACAATACCGTCTTTGTTACGCACATAGCGGGCAATGGTCACCAGATCAGAGTCGGGTAAATTGATCCCATGATCGATTCTGGCTTGTCTGAAGTTTTCCACCATACGCATAATGCCGATACCTTCGGTGATAGAACTGCCATGATTTTTGTATTCTCCGCTTCTGAGATATTCGTAAATACCCGAGCCATCAGGATCCACCAGCCACACCTTCACATCGCCGTTCTGCTCTTTGAGGTAACAGGAATTGCCCGCAATCGTGCCACCTGTGCCCGCTGCAGAGACCAGAATATCGATCTTACCGGCGGTTTGTTGCCAGATTTCCGGCCCCGTATGCAGATAATGGGCACGACTGTTACTGGTGTTTTCAAACTGATTGGCCCACCAGTGATCTTTATGCTGTTCTGCAACCGCTTTGGCGCGATGATAAAAGTGATTCGGGTTGGCAAAGGGACACGGCTCCACCGTCATCAGTTTGGCTCCATAGAGTTCCAGAACCCGTTCTTTTTCTTTAGCCTGGTCATTAGGCATCACCGCCAGCATTTGCATGCCGTAAGATTTAGCCACCAGCGCCAGTCCAATCCCGGTGTTTCCTGCTGTACCCTCAACAATGGTCATGCCAGACTTAAGCTCTCCTCTTTGCATGGCGTCCTCAACCATTTGCAAGGCAGCCCGGTCCTTAATGGAGCCGCCCGGATTCTGGAATTCACACTTAAGATAAATGTCACAGCCGGTGAGTTCTGATAAAGAATGAATGCGTAACAAATCCGTATTGCCGATAAGCTCGGCCTGATGGCGGGCAGTTATCATAATCTGACGCTCTGGTCGCTTAGGAATAAACCTAGATTAAAGCTTTTTTGCCGCGATACCAATCTCTTCCCGCAGGACCGGTAATGGTTAAACCTGCCGCGTCATCTGAGCAGACTGGAGAGGTAATGGGGCTGATCATGAAAATTACGGTAGCAGTAGGCGAGAAACAATTCTGCGGTGGCAATGGCATCTTCCAGCGCATTATGGCCCGGATGCGCGGGCAGTTCATATCGCGCGCGACATTTATCCAGGCTCAGGCCCTCCATTTCTGCAGCCTTTCCCCGCCGCTTCAGGGTCTTAAGCTCAAGAGCCAATGTATCGACAACTGCCGGTGGCGCAAAGGTTCTCCCCCTTTGCTGATAGGCTTGTCGTAAAAATGCCATGTCCAGCGGGGCATGATGAAACAACCACAGGGTATCCTCACTTGCCGCGCTATCCTCTTCCAGCTTGCACAATCCTTCAATAAGGTCTGAGCCTTGTTGCAGATGTTGGCGTGTCAGGCCATGAATCGCCGGGCTTTGCCCCAGCGTTGCTGCGGTATTAATGACAAAGCTTTGCCGCTGCGTCAGCATGATCGTCGGAGGCTCAACGGGCACCCAGGCTAGCGACAGAATTTCGTCCTTGCCAGCATCCAGTCCAGTCAGTTCCAAGTCGATGGCCAGATAACGATACTCTTGCCAGGGTTTGCTTTTTCCCCGTGCGGCAAACCAGCGCTGAAGCCACTGCATCAGAAGGCCCCACGGGAGAATGTCAGTGCCAATCCATCCTGTGCATCCTTAATTAACCTGAACGCTGCTTTTAGCTGGCGCCGGGCCAGTGAATCGAGGTTATCCGGTACAATAAGGTTATCTGGCACAGCCTGATTCAATTGATGTGACCAGCGCATCTGCACCAAAAAACGCCAGGCCGCCAAAAGGTCGGTGCCATCGCCTGTATTCAGTGCACCGATATCAATCAGACGCTGCAAGCGAGCCGGCGTACTGCAATCGCGCACTTTAGCAGCCAGTGAGTGAATACGCGCAATATCATTGATAATGGCGATACCGCTTTTTTTAATGTCGATCACCTCCTGCTCATCTTCTCGTTTTTGCGTGCGAAAACGATTAAACAGACCGATGGGCACGGCCAGAGTGGCACTGCTCGCTGCCAGATTAGCCAGAAAAATCTGATTGGTAGCCAGCTCGGTGACCGCCTTGTCGAATCGTTCAAACAAGGCAGTATCGCCATATAGCGCACGGTGGTCGAAAAAAATGTTGGTGCGCATCAGCGCATCCTGGTCCGGCTCCAGGATCCAGCCTTTAAACTTTTGCACCCAGGCCTGCTCTGACAGCCGCAATGCCGGATTAGAGGCCATGATATTGCCGCCACACAACTTCAGGCCACAGCGGGCCAGTCCGTCGCAAACAAAGTCAGCCAATCCGGCAAACCATGCATCTTGCTGCTGATCCGGATACTGCGCCAGCAGCAAGCCGTTATCTTGATCAGAGCTTAAGGTTTGATCGCGCCGCGCCTGTGAACCAAAGGTCAGCCACACATAGGGAAATGGCGCCTCACCGTGCTGATGTTGATACAGTGCAATAAGTCGTTCGTTAAACGCATCCGTAAAGCTGGCCAGCAGATCGCCCACCAGACGCACATCGACCACCCGGTGTGCAAATTGGTGCAGGTGTTCGGGTACCAGTCTGGCAATGGCTTCGAGTTGCTCTACCGTCGTGGCTTTGCGTATCTGACTGACAAGAAACAAAGGCTCGCTGCGTTGCTGGCGCATCAGATCGGTGGCGGTGATGACACCAACCGGACGACTATCCCTGACCACGGCGATGTGATGCACATTTTCACTGGTCATAGCTTGCATGGCATCAAACAGCGGCGCCTGCCAATCCAGGTTGATCACCGGTGTGGTCATAAAGTCCCGCACTGGCTGCTCATAAGACTGACGACGGGCCACCACTCTGGAGCGAATATCACGATCGGTAATAATACCCTGCAGGCGGTCGTCGTCGACCACCAGCACACAGGAGACTTTATTCTCGGTCATGATGTGCGCCGCATCACCGACACTGCACGTGCCCTGCACCGCGATCAACTGACGCGCCAGGATATCGGCCACAGATAATTGCGTCCAGTCATGCTCCTGACTGCGGGACTCTGTCAGTAGCCTGTCTCCCAGCGCCCTGGCGAAGTAATCGGAGAACTGAGCATTATGCTGACACAAATAATCAAAGGGGGTCTGCGCCAGGCTATAGAGCAGACCATCATTGATCACTTTGAGCCGATTGGTAATCGGTCGACGGGTCATCAGCGAGGGATAACCAAACAGGTCTCCGGGTTCAAGACGTTCAATCAGTTGACGCTGCGCGCCCACCAGATCGAAGACTCCTTTTTTAATCAGATATAGTTGCGGGCGATCTTTGGGCACGACTTGCTCTAGACTCTCTTCACATAAATAGTGCAACTGCAGGTGCTGTAAGCAATATTGCAGCTGATCCTCCGTTAACCGATCAAAAGGCGTGCAGCCACTGAGAAATGCCCGGGTCGAATCCACGTTATCCATAGGGTGTATTGCCTCGCCATTCAGCCTTATTGATTGCAAAGATATATCAGCAGTGGCGCCTCTTCATCCAACGGCACCCAGTCAGCATCCAGCGCTTGTCCCGCTGCCACGATTTTCAGATCAGGATGAAAATCGGCACGCGCAGCATGACGACAATCAATGACCTGTGGCACCCGCCGAGCGGTGGCACGACGCTGAAAAAAGTACAAATCCACCAGTTTCACCCCAGGATAATCCTGATTGTCTGCGGCGTTTTTGGTGTCTACCGCCATAAACCTGAGTGTCTGAGGCCACACATAACTCCAGGGACGGTACCAGTTTTGTTCCTTTATCTCGCGCACCACTTTTACTCCTTCGGGCAGTAAACTGCGCTGATGAGAATACCAGCTGTACTCTGCCTGAACCTGAAAGGCCAGCATGCCCACACCGGCAAACACCGGAATCAGCCATTTTGGCGCTTTGTTATGGCTCAGCCAGCGCAGTGCCAGTGCAATACCCGCTGCCCCTACACCGGCGGTAATAGTGGCAATAAATTCCCATAGCATCCTGTTGTCCTTCCTCTGTCATCCATTAAGCAAACCAAAGCGGGCAACATCGCCCGCTTATGCTTACACCTATTACTCAGGTGATTCAGTGGCCAGTGGCAATACCCGCGCCACGAGGGTAGCGTACACTTTCCACCAGTTCCTGAATCTCCTGCGGTGGCTTTTCTGTCATCGCAGAGACGGCAAAGGCCACAGCAAAGTTAATCACGGCGCCCACTGCTCCAAAGGACAATGGTGAAATTCCCATCAACCAGTTATCCGGTGTGTTGGCCAAATTATTGGTGCCGGGGATAAACAACCAACCGAGGTAAACAAAGATATAGATGACGGTGGACAGCAAGCCTGCCAGCATACCAGCAATGGCACCTTTATTATTCACCCGGGTGGAAAAGATCCCCATCATCAATACCGGGAAAATAGACGCACCGGCAATACCGAAGGCCAACGCCACAACCTGTGCCGCAAAGCCTGGCGGGTTCATACCCAGATAGGTTGCCACGACAATGGCGACGGCCATTGAAATTCGGGCAGCACGAAGTTCACCACGCTCAGATATCTTCGGATTAATAGAGCCTTTGATGAGGTCATGACTGATCGCCGATGAAATCGCCAGCAGCAGTCCGGCAGCCGTTGACAAGGCAGCGGCCAATCCACCGGCTGCAATCAGCCCCACTACCCAGGCGGGCAAATTGGCAATCTCCGGATTCGCCAGCACCAGAATATCGTTGTTCACATTCAGCTCATTGCCGTTCCAGCCGCGCTGGGTTGCGGTTTCAGCAAACTCAGGGCTGTCATTGTAAAGCTGAATACGACCGTCATTATTCTTGTCTTCAAACTGAATCAGTCCGGTCTGTTCCCAGGTCTGGATCCAATCCGGACGCTCTTCATATTTAATCGCATCCGCCGTCGGACCATCAGGGTAGATGGTGGTCAGCAGATTCAATCTGGCCATAGACGCCACAGCCGGGGCAGTGAGATACAGCAACGCAATAAATACCAGTGCCCATCCGGCAGACCAGCGCGCATCGGCCACTTTGGGGACGGTGAAAAAGCGGATAATGACATGGGGCAAACCTGCGGTACCGATCATCAGTGACAGGGTGAACAACACCATGTTGAGCTTATTGGGCACGTCTGCGGTGTAGTCTCTGAAACCCAATTCATTAACCACCTGATCCAGTTTTGCCAGCAAAGGCATGCCCGACTCTGTGTGCTCTGAAAACAGCCCCAGTCCGGGAATAGGATTACCGGTCAGTTGCAGAGAAATAAACACAGCCGGAATGGTATAGGCAATGATCAGCACTACATATTGTGCTACCTGGGTATAGGTAATACCTTTCATCCCCCCCATTACGGCATACAGAAATACCACCACCGCCGCGATCATCAGTCCGGTGTTGCTGTCTACTTCGAGAAAACGCGAGAAGGCCACACCGGCACCGGTCATCTGGCCGATGACATACGTCACCGAGGCGATAATCAGACAGGCCACGGCAACCAGACGAGCGCCGGAGCTGTAGAAACGATCACCGATAAAGTCCGGCACGGTAAATTTGCCAAACTTGCGCAAGTAAGGCGCCAGTAACATGGCCAATAATACGTAGCCACCTGTCCAGCCCATTAAAAAGGTGGAGTTGGCATACCCCCCTGCGGCAATCAGCCCCGCCATGGAGATAAAAGACGCCGCCGACATCCAGTCTGCTGCCGTGGCCATGCCATTCATGACCGGGTGAACACCACCACCGGCCACATAAAAATCGCGGGTGGAGCCAGCCCTCGCCCAGATGGCAATACCAATGTACAGTGCGAAGGACGCACCGACAAAAATTAAGTTTATTGCAAATTGACTCATTGCCCCTACTCCTCGTTCACGCCAAAGCGTTTGTCCAGCTGGTTCATTTTCCAGGCATAGAAAAAAATCAGCGCGATAAAGGTCAGAATGGAGCCCTGTTGGGCAAACCAGAAGCCCAGATCCGCGCCACCAACCTGAATGCCTGACAGCCAGGGTCTCAGCAATATTCCAAAGCCGTAGGAAGACAGTGCCCAGACTACCAAACAGCCGGCAATCAAACGCAAGTTAGCCTTCCAGTAGGCTTGGGCGATACTTTTGTCGTCCGCCATTTGTTTACTCCTGTCGTTATGGTTGTAAAACAATTGTTAATCTAGCAGGCACGGCCAAGGCTACTAGCCCGACTTTAGTCGAACACCCCACCTTAAACCTGGCTGAACAGAGCTACTCCCCTTGTAATCAGGCGTGGAGCGACGCAATGCTGGACGTGATGCCCTCTAGACCATAGTCTTATACCCATCGGCTTTAATAGCTGGTCCGATGAACAGTGGCGCAAGGCGCCATAACGCAAACCGTCCTTCTGCAGGTAGTCAAAGGCAAGGCACAGATTAACATGGCGATAACATTTTTCTGGATTCTGGTGGCACTGGCCTATGTCGGCATGCTGTTCTGGCTGGCACAACGGGGGGATCAGTCTGGTTCTCGGGCCAATAAACTGGCACGCCACCCTGTTATCTATAGCCTTGCGCTGGCCATTTACTGTACCTCCTGGACCTATTATGGAGCCATTGGCGAGGCAGCTAAATCGCAGTGGCAATACCTGCCCATCCTGCTGGGTCCGATACTGTTGTTTATTTTTGGCTATCCCATGCTGCACAAGATGCTGCTAGTGAGCAAACGCCAGAACATTACCTCGGTATCAGATTTCATTTCCTCCCGTTACGGTAAGCGGCGCAGCATTGCGGTAATGGTGACACTGCTGATGACCCTGGCTACCATCCCTTATATTGCCCTTCAGCTTAAAGCCGTTGACGCCAGTTTTGCGGTTTTTGCCAACCTTGAAAGCAGCGGCGAAAACAGTATTAAAGCGCTGGTGGCAACCCTCATTATGGCCTTGTTCGCGGTACTATTTGGTACCCGTCATGCAGACATTACGCAGTACCGCTCAGGATTAATGCTGGCAATTGGTGCCGAGTCACTGGTGAAATTATTTGGCCTGTGTTTTGCGGGATTATTTGCCTATGCCCTGCTGATGTCACCACAAACAGACTGGCAGGCCGTGCAAGCCCAAGCAGCACAATGGTCTGGCTGGCAGGGATCCGGCTTTGACTTTGTGGTGCAGGCGCTAATGGCCGCTGCGGCCATTTTCTGTTTGCCCCGCCAGTTTCATGTGATGATTGTTGATAACCACAAAAGTGCACATCTGGCCATGGCGCGCTGGTTGTTTCCCCTTTATTTGCTGCTCACCGCCGTGGCCATCATTCCGGTTTCCAT
Source organism: Lacimicrobium sp. SS2-24 (assembly GCF_002201535.1). Taxonomy (GTDB): domain Bacteria; phylum Pseudomonadota; class Gammaproteobacteria; order Enterobacterales; family Alteromonadaceae; genus Lacimicrobium. The sequence goes on from NZ_NIWW01000001.1 coordinate 678,733, forward strand.
AGCCGGTAACATTCTTTTTGCCGGCAGTGGTGTCGATCAGGACACCTTTTTAATGCAGTTGCCCCTCTCTCAGGGACATCATCTGCTCAGTCTGTTGGTGTTTGTGGGCGGCATCTCTGCGGCGACAGCCATGATTGTTGTCTCCGGTCTGGCATTGTCCACCATGCTGACCAACGACGTGGTGGTGCCATTGTTACTGAAGAATCAGCCCCGGCGCTGGCTTAAAGACAAAAATTATCAGCAGCGCCTGCTGATGATTCGCCGCCTGGTGATCCTGCTGATTTTACTTCTGGCCTACAGCTACTTCGTTAGCTGGGCAGATGGTAGTGCCTTATCCAGCATGGGTTTGCTGGCGTTTTCCCTGGTGGTACAACTGACCCCCGCTATCCTTGGCGGGCTTTACTGGAAACAAGGGCATGCCAGTGGTGTGATTGCCGGACTAACATTGGGTGTCGGCTGCTGGGTGATGTTTGTGTTGCTGCCCTTATCCGCTGCCGATGCCACGCAGGACAGCCTGGCGATTATTACACGGGGCGTCGCCATCAGCTGGGCCGCCAACCTCACCGGCTATCTGCTCTTTTCGCTCAGTGCAGGGCATAGCCTGCTGGAGCGGATGCAAGCCAGCGCATTCGTGACACCGAATGCGGACACGGGCATCAATAAACGGGTCAGTGCTAAAAGCAAGATCCGCAATGCTGATCTAAAAGCGCTGCTGACAACCTTCATTGGCGCCAGCCGAACCGAACAACTGGTGGGCCACTATTGCAAAGAGCACAACACCACGGTTTCCGACAACGAAATACCGAGCGACGACTTTATCCAGTTTTGTGAACGCAGCCTTGCCGGTGTGCTCGGGGGTAGCTCGGCACGTTCTTTAATCAAAGTGCTGATTTCAGGTCAGCAAATGGAAGTGGAAGAAGTCTTTACCTTCTTCGAGGACACCACCGAAGCGCTGAAAACCAATCAGGCTATCCTGTTCAGCAGTATCGAAAACCTGACCCAGGGGATCAGCGTGGTAGATAAGGATCTTAAACTTGTCGCCTGGAACAAAGCCTATCTGGATCTGTTTGATTACCCGCAGGGCCTGGTGGAAATCGGTCAACCCATCGCCAACCTGGTGCGCTATAACGCCCAGCGTGGTGAATGTGGCCCCGGCGACATCGAAGAGCTGGTAGAAAAGCGCCTGGCGCACATGCAACAGGGCTCAAAACACCGCTTTATTCGCCGCCGCTCAGACGGGCGTGTGATTGAAATGAATGGCAACCCCCTGCCTACCGGTGGCTTTGTGACCAGCTTTACGGACATCACTGAGCATGTGGAGATTCAAAAAGCACTGGAAGACGCCAATATTGATCTGGAAAAGCGTATCGATCATCGCACCCGCCAGATCCGTGAAATCAATCAGGAGCTGAAACAGGCCAAACATCAGGCAGAAGAAGCCAATCGCTCCAAGACCCGTTTTCTGGCACTGGCCAGCCACGATATTCTGCAACCCTTGAACGCCGCGCGCCTGTACCTGTCAGCTCTTAACGAAGAAGAGTTATCTGAGCATAACCTACAGATAGCGAACAAACTTGGCGCATCCCTCAACGCCAGTGAACAACTCATTTCAACCCTGCTGGAAATTGCCAAACTGGAACAAGGGGCATTAAGTCCGACCCTATCCCATTTTGCTCTGACGGAACTGTTACATTCATTAGAACAGGAGTTCAGAGGCACAGCCGAGCGAGACGGGGTAACACTACATATCCGGCCGTGCGACGCTGTGGTGCATAGCGACCCGACCTATCTGCGTCGCATATTGCAAAACCTGGTTTCCAATGCCATTAAATACAGTCCTGGTGGCAAAGTATTGCTCGGTTGCCGCAGGCGCAGTGACCACCTTTTGGTGCAGGTTTGGGACAACGGACTGGGCATTTCCCGTACCGAACAGGACGCCATTTTCTCTGATTTCTACCGCGCCCATCAGGGCCAGATTAAAGGTGTGGGACTGGGACTGGGTGTAGTGAAAAAAATGAGTGAGCAACTCAATCACCCCATCACGGTGCGTTCACAGGTTGGCCAGGGTAGTTGTTTTACCGTGCGCATCCCACTCGGCAGCCCGTCTTTGGGCCACCGCACAGAGCACAATCAGACCGCCCTTGTCAGTTTTGACCGTACCCGCGTGCTCTGTGTGGACGACAATCCCACCAATCTTGATGCGCTGCGTAACTTATTGAACAAATGGGGCTGTGAGGGTACCTATCTGAATAAGGTGGCAGATGCGCTCGATTACGCTCGCCAGCACCCGGCTCCAGATGTGTTGATCATGGACTATCAGCTTGACAGTGAGCACATCGATGGGTTGGGTCTTATCCGGCAATTGCGCCAGCACTGGCAGCAGGAGCTGCCCGCCCTGCTGGTCACAGCAAATAAAGACGAAAACCTTAAACACCATGCCCGGCAAATGCAGGTAGGTTTCTTAGCCAAGCCCATTAAACCGGCAGCGCTCAAGGCCTGGATAGAACACCATAGGGGATAGCGTATGATGCATCACCTAAACCCAAACCCCCTCACCTTTTTGCGCGGGTGCAGCGTTGCGATGTTTGCGTTGTTCTATCTGGTGCCAGACTTTTTCATGAAAATAGAATGCGATGGTGTTTACAGCCGGTTCAACAAGCGCCACCAGGCCACCGATAAGCACATCACCGGTAAGCAGGTAAGTGATGCCAAATGCAATACCAAAATGTAGCAGTGCAAAGGTCAATGTCTTAGTCATGGTCCGCTCCTCAAACTGTTGATGAGTAGCCTAGCAACCACGAAACCACCTTGATAACGATTAATATCAAACAATATAATCTATTCTTGCGATTACGCAGTCAGGCACTACGAACCTCTGCTATGCCTTAAGAGCTTGCCCCAAACCACAGCTCCCCGGAAATGACAGCATCCCGTTAACTCTGCGCCTTGTGTGCGCCGAGTCTGTGCAGATTAAAACTAGGTGCCAGATGGTTTTGGGGTGGGATCACTATAAGGCTGTTGCCAATATTTAAGGCATATTGCGCTTCGCCGGACATAAAAAAACCGGTCGCCTGAAACGACCGGTTTTACATTCTGTGAACCTTAGCTAAGAAGGCTTAGGCCACTGACTTTTTCTTCGATGCAGATGTCTTCTTGCCCAGGTTTTCAAGCTCACCAGGCGCAAAATCATCAACGCTCAATGCGTTACGACGCAGTCCGTCCGTGCGCTTAAGCTGCTCGGCTTCATGCTGTGAGATAATATCCTGCTCCAGCGCCGCTTCAAGCATTTTGTCAAAGGGCAGTTTACGAGCAAGCTGCCCCGCTTTTTGCGCCTTGAGCAATTTCTTCTCGATCGGTACCACATCATGCATGGCCATGAAGGCACGCTCAACAATGCCCACCGGATCGTCTTCTTTATCCCCGATGTAGCACAGGTGAGTCAGGCGATCGCGCATCACTCCAGGCTGCATCAGACTGTCGCTGACCTGCTGCGTGATGTCATCCTGAGGCATCTGATAATGCACGCCCCAGGGGAAGACAACCCTTTTCACCACATTGGCCACCAGACGATTCGGGAAGTTCTGGAAGAACCCCTCGAAGGCATGACCAATTTTGTACATGCAGCGCTGCAATGAATAATGCACAAAGGGCAGATCGGCTACCTGGCGTCCATCACTCTCATAACGTTTAAGCACGGCTGAAGCAATGTACAACTGGCTTAACACGTCACCCAAACGCGCGGAGATCATCTCTTTACGCTTCAGGTCACCACCAAGAATCAGCATGGAGAAGTCAGCACACAGCGCCAGACCTTTTGACATGCGTGACAACTGCTTGTAGTAAACGGCCGTCTCGCCAGATACCGGCGCCGAATTGAATCGGCCGGCCGTCAGTCCCTGCCACAGCGAACCAAAGAAGTTGCCGGCAGCAAACGCCACGTGTTTAATCAACAGGCCATCAAAGTCCTTCAGACCCTGTTCGGCGTCTTCATTGGCCGCTGCTTCCATTTCAGCAAACACATAAGGATGACAGCGTGTTGCCCCCTGACCAAAGATCATCAGGTTGCGGGTAAGAATGTTGGCACCCTCAACAGTGATGGCCACAGGCGTACCGAAATACTGGTGACCCAGATAGTTCTTCGGCCCTAACTGCACGCCTTTACCGGCATGCACATCCATCGCATCATTGATCACCTCACGGGACATTTCGGTCATGTGATATTTGGCGATGGCAGTGACTACCGAGGGGCTCTCGCCCAAATCAATAGCACCGGCTGTCATGGTGCGCATAGCTTCCAGGGTATAGGTCAATCCACCAATGCGCCCCATGGCTTCCTGCACCCCTTCAAACTTACCAATGGACAGACCAAACTGTTTACGTGCTACAGAATAGGCGCCGGTTGTGCGTGCAGAAAGCTGTGCATTCGCAGTAGCCAGGGCTGGTAGTGAAATACCACGACCGGCAGACAAACACTCTACCAGCATGCGCCAGCCACGACCGGCATAATCGGGCCCACCAATAATCCACTCCAGTGGAATAAAGACGTCTTTACCGCGAGTGGTACCATTCATAAAGGCCATTGCCACAGGATAATGGCGCTCGCCGGTTTCCACGCCGGGATGATCAGTTGGGATCAGCGCACAGGTAATACCCAGTTCTTTCTGGTCGCCTAACAGGCCATCCGGATCGTACATTTTAAACGCCAGCCCCAGTACGGACGCTACCGGCGCTAAGGTAATATAGCGTTTATCCCAGGTCAGTTTCAGACCCAGAACCTCTTTACCCTCATGCATCCCTTTACAGACAATGCCTTCATCGGGAATGGCACCCGCGTCAGAACCGGCTTCTGGTCCGGTCAGGGCGAAGCAAGGCACATCCGTGCCGTCGGCCAGACGAGGCAACCAGTAATCTTTCTGTTGCTGTGTACCATAGTGCATCAGCAACTCACCCGGACCCAGTGAATTAGGCACCATCACGGTCACCGCCGCGCTCAGCGAGCGGGTCGATATGCGTGACACAATGGTAGAATTGGCAATAGCAGAAAACTCTTTACCGCCAAAAGACTTCGGAATGATCATGGCAAAGAAGCCTTCCTTGCGCAGATACTCCCAGACCTCTTTAGGAAGGTCTTTTTGTTCATGCACAATTTTATAGTCGTCCAACATCGCCAGCAGGGTTTCAACCTGGTTGTCCATAAAGGCCTGCTCTTCTTCGCTCAGCGCAGGCTTGGCATAACCGTGTAACTGGTTCCAGTCCGGCTTTCCGCGGAAAAGCTCCCCTTCCCACCAAATTGAACCCGCTTCCATGGCTTCACGTTCAGTACTGGACATGGGTGGAAGAATTTTTTTGAATATCTGAAATACCGGTTTGGTAATCAGGTTTCGTCTGATGTCGGTCACCCCCAAAATAATGGCGGCGAGCACAACAATAATTAACAAAATAGACATAATAACACCCTCAGGTTATGCAATTTCCAATACCGGATTTGACTGATTCATGCTGACATGGGCTTTTGCCCCCACGCCAGCTGAGATGTAAGGCATTAACCGGTGGATAATGCCTTCGACTGTCACTTGTTGCTGGTAGTCAGCCAGCGCAATTTCGCTCAGGGCCTTACTCGATGCCATGGTGAACACGAAGGTGCCAATGGCAAAGTGTAAGCGCCAAAACAATTCCGCTTTAGAGAGCTCGGGCACCGCCAGGTGCACCGCATCGACAAAATTCTTCAACATTTGCCCATAGTGAAAGGTAATATATTTACGCAAGTGCCCCTGGGATTCGGAGTAACCGCGACCGAGCAACCGTACAAACAACGCAGTACCGTCGGGACGCACCTGATTGAGCAACAACAAGGGTTTCACAAGACTGGTAAAAACCTGTTCCACACTGGGCTGGGGGTGTTCTGCCAGCAAGGCTTTTACCTGCTGGTCCACCTGCGGCATAAACACCTTCAGGTAGCGTTGTAACACTTCCTGAATAAGCTGCTTCTTCGAGCCAAAATGATAGTTGACCGACGCCAGATTCACCTTGGCCTCAGTAGTAATGGCACGTAAAGACGTGTCACCAAAGCCATGTTCGGCAAAAAGCTGCTCTGCAGCATTTAAGATTTGTGTTTTGGTATCCATTGCCATATATCAAACACCCAATTCAAACAGTAGTTTGAATTTAACCCTATCCCGAACTAATTTCAAGCGCCCGTTTGAAAATTATTTCATTGGGCTTTCTCGTTCATGATCACATTTTGTTACTGGTAGGATGTGTTTAATTTATTGTATTTAATGCATTTTTTATATTTATTTAAAAGAAGGGCAAACTTTGCGGAACTGAACACAAACTGAACAGGTCGTAATAATCAGTAACATGTTGTGTGTTTCCTTCTCTCCCTGGACCCGATTTCACTAGCGCTTTTTGAAACCGGGTCTTTTTTTACGCCATCTTCTGTCTCAATGCTGCGTGCCCATACCAAATTGCCGACACCTTGATATACTGGCGGTCACGGCTGAACGCACTTTGTCTCATCAGCCTGATAATAATAACGAGGGAATACTATGTTTCGACAGAAGATCACCATGCCCGCTCTGGTTGTGGCCATGGCACTGGGTACTGTGTCTTGTGAACAACAGGCACAGAATCAGGCGCAGGGTAATGCACAGGCACTGACGGCCGAAGACGCACGTAATTTTATCACCAATGCACAGGCCGAACTGGAAAAGCTGCAGTTACCTGCCGTCCAGGCTGCATGGGCCTATGCCACCTACATTAATCAGGACACCTCCGCCGTTTCCGCGTATCTAAGCGAGAAGTTCTCATCCCGACAAGCGGAACTGGCGAAAGAAGCGGCCAAGTTTAACGATATTCAGGTGGATGCCGACACCCGTCGTCAGCTTAACCTGTTGGTCAACTCCTTTGTGCTGGCGCCGCCCTCTGAATCTGCAAAATCAGAGCGCCTGGCCAAACTGTCCTCTGAGCTCGATGGCATGTATGGCAAGGGTAAGTACTGCCCTGAGAAAGGCGAATGCATGAGTCTGGGCGATATGACCGCTAAAATGGCCAAAGTTCGTGACCACAAACAATTACTCGATATCTGGCAGGGCTGGCGTCAAATCAGCCCACCGATGAAACCTTTGTATGAAGAGCTGGTTACCCTGGCCAACGAAGGAGCCCAGGAACTTGGCTTTGAAGACACCAGTGACCTGTGGCGTGGTAAATATGATATGCCCGCCGAGGAATTTGGTCCGGAGCTGGATCGCACCTGGAATCAGGTCAAACCCTTCTACGACGCCCTGCATTGTCATGTCAGAGCGAAGCTCGGTGAACACTACGGAACGGATGTGGTACCTCAGGATCAACCGATTCCGGCGCACCTGCTGGGCAATATGTGGGCACAAACCTGGGGCAACATTTATGAGCTGGTCAAACCCGAGCAAAAAATGACGGTGCCCAATGTAACCAAAGCGCTCAAAGATAAAGGTTACGACGAAATTAAAATGGTGAAACAGGCTGAGTCTTTCTTTAGCTCACTCGGCTTCGACCCATTGCCCGAGACATTCTGGGAACGCTCACAGTTTACCAAACCCCGTGATCGTGACGTGATTTGCCATGCTTCTGCATGGAACATCGACGATAAAGACGATTTGCGTATCAAGATGTGTATCCAGAAAACCGGTGAAGAATTTAACGTTATCCACCATGAGCTGGGGCACAACTACTATCAGCGCGCCTATAACCAGTTACCTCTGGTCTACCGTGGCTCCGCCAATGATGGTTTCCACGAAGCCATTGGTGACACCATCGCCTTGTCGATTACGCCTAAATATCTGAAAAAGATTGGCCTGATAGAGAATATCCCCGATGCGTCTAATGACATCGGCATGCTGATGCAGGTGGCCCTGGATAAAATCGCCTTTATTCCCTTTGGTCTGATGGTGGATCAGTGGCGCTGGAAAGTTTTCTCCGGTGAAGTAAAGCCTGAAGATTACAATAAGGCCTGGTGGGAATTACGTGAGAAATATCAGGGTGTCAGAGCCCCCATTGAGCGCCCAGCCGATGCGTTCGACCCGGGTGCCAAATACCACGTACCTGGCAATACGCCCTACACCCGTTACTTCCTCGCGCATATTCTGCAGTTCCAGTTCCATAAGGCACTGTGTGAAATTGCCGGCGATACAGGCCCCATTCATCGCTGCTCAATTTATGGCAGCAAGGAAGCCGGTAACGCCCTTAACGCCATGCTGGAAATGGGACAAAGCCGCCCGTGGCAGGAAGCACTGGAGAGCCTGACCGGTTCACCACAAATGGATGCCACCGCGGTTCTGGATTACTTTGCCCCACTCAAAACCTGGCTGGATAAGCAGAACGAGGGCCGTCAGTGCGGTTTCTGAACCCGTCAGTAAAGAAATTCAGATAAGTTAAGGCCGGCTTTCGCCGGCCTTTTTATTTTCATTTCGGCGATTCTTCCTGCTGCTGGGTGTGCAGCGGTTGAACCTGGCTCTCTTTTTTAAGGGTACCAAACAACCAGTCTCCGATAGGATAAGTAATATTAAAGTTGTATTGGCTCATCCAGTCCAAACGATGGTGATCCTGATGTAACTGACGTAAGCGCCGCATACCGGGGATTCGGTAGATGAAGCTTGTATCAGATACATGAAATATAAAGTGAAACACCTCATAATTCAGAAAGTAAGCAATGCCGGTAAACGCAAACAGGTAGCCCACATTGGGTGTCATCAGCCAGGCCAGCAACATCCCCACAGGCAGGGCAAAAACACCGATAAAAAACAGCAACATCACCGGTGGGAATAACACCGCGTGAAAGTCCCGGCTGTTGTCAAAAGCCATGGTTTGATCAGTGAAAAACCTATGGTGCTGTTTGGCATGGCGCTCAAAAATGATCTGCAGTCCTTTAACCGGCTTGTGCATGGGCCCCTTGTGACCAAAATACTCTGCCAGGTTGGCATACAAAAACGTCACAGGAATGGTGAGCCATTCCCACATGGTCACTGATTCCAGGCGGGTCAAACACAGTCCCATTCCCACTAAGCATAATGTGATGGTAAAACCAAAATGAACATAACCAGAGTAGAGTCTGCCAATGTTTTTCGCCCTGTAGTGCTCGCGAAATGTACGGATGGCAGCCGGACTCATCGTCTTCATATACGTATCTCCTGAGCTCACAATATTATCTGCGCATTTGACAAATGCATTGCCAATGCTCCCAATAGTATGGAAGGATCAGCGTAGCACTCTAAAGGCAAAGTACATTGACCACAGAACACATCACACCTGACATGACACACCATTTATCCGGCGCGTACCTCAAACGACTGTTGCAATTTGGTCAGCAGTCCGGTTCGGTTCCCGCCATGGCCCGCCCTTTTATGCAAGGACACAGCGGTCAGCGTGTCCATGTCAACCTGCTCTGCGCACTGATGGACAGTCTCTGTGCACAACACGCCGATGCCACCTTTGGCCTGCGTTTTGGTCTGAGTCTGGATACCCATGCCTTTGGCTTTCTCGGTTACCTGGCCCAGGTGGCACCGGATTTACGCCGGGCCATGGATATGCTGATACGCTATGAAGTGCTTGCCAGTTCAGCAGGCAGCGCCCGTTTTCATCAGCAAGACCAGCTTTGCCATTTGCAATGGCACCCTCATGTTGCCGAGATTTCCGCGTCTGTCAGTGATGCCTTCTTGGGTGGCTGGTATGCCTGTGCCAGCCAGATCACCGGCCGCCAGCTGCCACTGACAGCCGTTCACCGTCGACAGACACTGCCTACTGACATCCTCAGGCGCTATGAAACACTCTGGCAAACCACCGTGGTGACAGGGCAGAAATATGATGCACTGGTGTTTGACCCCGAATTTCTGTCCACACCATCACAGTTTGCCGATCCGGTCATGTATGAAACTCTGTTGCAGGAATCGGAGCGACTGAAACGGTTACTGAGCCATCAAAGCGATATGATGATGCACATTCAGACACTCACCATTGCCGCCATCAGGCAAGGAGACGTGCCCTCTTTAAAAGACATTGCCGCTCAGCTTGAACTACAACCTTTCAAGTTACAACGCCTTTTAAAAACACATAACAGCACCTTTTCCAGGGTGCTGGATGAAGCAAAATACAGCCTCGCCTGTGAATGGCTGGCCCATGCCGGTATGTCTTTATCGGGCATCTCTGAGCGGCTGGGTTTTTCTGAACCCAGTGCCTTTTCACGAGCCTTTAAGCGCTGGAGCACAATGCAGCCCAATCAATACCGCCATCAGATTGGACTGGAGCCCAAACATTAGACCGCGTTATCTGCGAATGGAAAGTGCTATGCCAACATCACCTACAGGATATGTGTTCCGCGTATTGGGTAATGATTGCTGGGATCTTTTATCCATTTAAGGCCATTGACCAGGGTATCGACATCCGGGCGCACAAAAGGATTATTGGAAATATCTACCACCTGTAACCTACCGTCGCTGTTGATCACAAATAGCCCGGGCTCAGCAAACACATGGTCGGTTTCCTGTGCTGATCGGGGTTCTGATACATACAAGCCCAGCGTTTTCATCTGTAACGGGCTGAGTCCGTAAGCAATGGGATAGCTCACCTGAAGCTCATTCTGATGACCTTGCAACTGTGCTTCACCGTCAGCGGAGATGGCCAGAATATCGACGCCGATAGAGGCCAGCGCAGCTCTGGCACCCTCAAGCTGTCTGAGATATCGCGTGCACATGGGGCAATGCTGCCCGCGATACACCACCAGCATTTTCCAGTCATATCCCGGGCTAATATCAGCCAGCTTGACCTGTTGCCCCCCGGGCAGCGTTGCCTGGATATCAGGAAATGGCGAGCCGGCCGGCAGTTTTTCACTTCGATATTGATTGCTCATTCTGACTCCTGAAACAAAGCTTTAAGGTGTTTTTCATACCGGACTAAATCGGCCTCTGCCTGGGCATTTTTCATCACATCATGACAGATAAAGGTTGGCAGAGGCTGCATACCGAAGAACTTAAAGTTCATGTGCATAGGGAACATCAGGTCATCTACGCTCTTACCTTCAAAAAATTCAGTTGTGTCGTTGAAGGCCTCGGCCGGCGCATTAGCTGTCAGAGACAGCATATATTTCTTGCCTGTCATGGTCCCACCGCGGCCATAGTTTTTCTTCGGCTGCGCTTCGGAGCGTCCATCACCATGGCATAATGCTCCCCCCATCCCTGCCGTGTAGACCTCGTCCATATACTTTTTAAATAACCATGGCACCCCCATCCAGTTGACCGGCGATTGCAGGATGATCACATCAGCCCATTGGTGCAGCTCTAGCTGTGCTTCCACATCCAACTCTGGTGTCATGGTTACCACAGTGACCTGGTGTCCCATCAGTTGCAGTTGCTTTTCGGCCTTTTCTGTCAGGGTCTTATTGAGCCTGCCTTCTGAAAAGGGGTAATGTTGATGGGCATTGATAATTAAAATATTACTCACGCATTGTTCTCCAAATGAAATCTCATAAATGTTGTCTTGAAATAAATAGGTGGTATATTTTAGTAACCTTTGAATTTAAAACAATTAGTATACTTTTTGTAACCTGGTAACAATGGTGGCTTAGAACGTGAAAAGCACAGTAAAAACAGTAAGTAACGGCCGTAAAAAAGTGATAGATGCTTGCCATGAGCCCTGTGCTATTGAAAAAGGCATGCGCCTCATTGGTGGGAAGTGGACAGGCTCAATTATTTACCATCTCAAAGATGAGCCAGTACGCTTCAACGATCTGTGCCGAATGTTAGGGGGCGCAAGTAAAAAGATGATAGATCAGCGACTTAAAGAGCTCGAAGCCAAAGGTATGGTCAAGCGAACGGTAATCGCACAGCGTCCGGTTGCCGTGACCTACCAGCTTACGCCCTTCGGGCAAACTGCATTGGGCTTTTTAGAAGACATGCGTAAATGGTCTGAACAACACGATTTGTAGTGTTCAGGCTATGCTGTTTTGCTTTATCGTTGTTCGTTCTGAACAAATTATGGCTGCTGCCAGCTATTCGGCCAGGCTTATCGTTTTTTGTAAGCCAGCCTCACATCCATGTCAAAACTCATCCCCGCCGCGTACCTGCCGTTCTACCTTGATATAAGTGGCGTCAGTGGGCAACGTCCCGGCCTGTTGAATATCAACCAAGGTCAGTCTATATTGCGTATCCTGATACTCAAATATCTCGTTTTGCCCTTCCCTTAACCAGACACGGTCTAGCACAAGGGTACCCGAGGTACGACTGGTATGACTGGTGTTAACGATAAACCGGGCTTTCTTATCGGCAGAATCAATCTCCACCGGCCACACGTACAGACCATCCGAGATCGTTAAAAAGAAATGTCTTCCCAGCCAATCACTGGGCTTAACCCAGCTGGTTCCAAGCACAGTCTGCCAGCGAGTGATGGGCGAAGTAGCAACCGGCTCGACAGGCACTGAAGCGGGTCCTCTCCCCTCTTGGTGGTCAGCCTGTTGCGGAGGCAGGGTCGCCGATGATGACGTTTCGGGCCTGTCCGCAAGGGTCTCGCTATCATAAGGTGAAGGCGCAGAAAAACCGTCATTAATACTGCTCATATCCGCCGATTGTTTGGGCGGATTCACCGCGTACACCAGCAAAAAAATCGCCACCGTCCCTCCGGCTCGGGCAAAAGGAAGGTCAATGTGTAAAAAGCCCGGAAGCGAACCGCCTACCAGTCCGGCACCCAGTGCAGCAATAATCCTTAAATATAATCCGGCTTTGTCATACACGTGAGGGTCATACAGCACAAATAACAGGGGAATAAACAGTAAGATAATACCAACGGCCAGCAACACATAATCAGGACGCTGTGGCATCGCATTGCTAGGGTTTTGGGGTGACATAACCCATCTCCTTATTGGTCAGGTTTTACCTTTATCTGACACCACCGGTAAAGGTGACCCTGACACTTAAAAGGAGTCCCAATACGTCAGAAACTGATGACTGCACGCTATTTTTTACCAGACTACATCTTATTTGCTTATTTGTCCTCTTGCACCCGGACGGGAAAAATACACCACTGAATCAGCAACCCATCACGCAAGATACTAAAATGCGCCGGATTTATGAGTACATGGGTAAGGCGGGTACGCCGAGCATAAAAAAAGGCCACTGACTTTCCAGGCAGTGACCTTTACTTGCACTATCAACGTTTTACTTAAAAGGTGTAGACGCCTCTGATGTAATAGAAGCCACCATTAATCCCCATAGGTGAGGTAGTGGGATACTTAGACCCTACTACGCCAGCGAAGGGGTTCAGATCCGGTTCGTTGTCGAACAGGTTTTTGGCACCACCGGCAATCTGGAAGTCATCGGTAATGAAATAGCCGACTTCCATATCCACCGTTAGCTCAGCACCGGGATAAATATCCAGACCACCACCCGCATCAACGTGATCCTCGTAGTAGTCACCGAAGTAGTTCAGACGCATCAGCGCTCTGAAATCTTCTTTTGACCAGTTCATGGTATAGGTCGCACGGTGCGCTGGCAGGTTATCTTCGAGCATTTCAACCTTAGCCAGATTGATGTTATCCGGGTTGAAATCATCGACCGTGGTATCCGTCCAGTTATAGGCCAGTGAATATTTCATGTCACCGCCAAACACTTCATTGCTGTAGTTCATGACCACATCAATACCCTGAGTGGTGGTATCGAAGTCATTGGTAAAATACACCACACTGCTGAAGCTGGTGGCATCACGAATACCCTGAGCCAATAGTGAGTCAATGTCATCCTGAGTCAGTGGAATAGCAGAGGTCCGGCTCAGACGATCGGTCACTTCCACATTGAAATAATCAATGGTCAGGTACAAACCGTTCTCAAACTCACCTACCAGACCGAAGCTGTACGCCACAGAATCTTCCGGCTCCAGGGGTTCACCACCTTTAAGTGCCGCGATAGGATTCGTCGGTGGCAGCAATGCCTGATCCTGCAGCTGCGTGCCCACAAAGGCCGTGGTGACGTTAATCACATTACTCTGGCCCACTGTGGGAGCCTTAAAGCCCGTGCTCACCGCACCACGAATAGCAAAGGTATCGGTCATCTGCAGGCGGGCAGAAAGCTTACCGTTAAAGGTTGAACCAAAGTCGGTGAAATCCTCATAACGGGCGGCAGCACCGATCATCAGATTTTCCGTCAGATAGGCTTCAACATCTACATAGCCTGCCCAGTTACCGCGGCTCCACTCGCCAGCTGCTTCCGGTTTGATTCCCGGGAAACCGTTAGAACCAATACCAAAGCCCTGAGAGGTTCCGGTGGCCGGATTAAAGGCTAGTGGCCCTACAGCAAAAGATGCCGGATCACCAGCTTCCTGTTTGAAGGTCTCACGGCGGTATTCAATACCCGCGGCAAAGGCCAGTGGCTCATACAGGCTGTCAAAGGAAAACTCTTTGGAGACATCCAGGTTAAAGTTTTTATCTAACTGACTGGCTGTGCCCGGCGCGAACTCGGTAGGCGTATCAGGCCCCAGAGACGGGTTGAGTGTGTTTTTAATTTTATACTCGATTTGCGAGTAGCCCATACCGATACTGATATCGTAGAACCATTCGCTCTCGGTATAGCCCTTGGTGCCCATAACAATGGACGCATCGGTCACGACACCGCCAAAGCGAGGCGTAAAACCGCCCGGGAACATTTCGTTAAAGGCCCAGCAATTTGGGTTGTTAGCCACTTCATCAATGTAGCGAGGATTGTCCAGCACATTATCGCCCACACGAATATCGTTGGGGCAATTTCCACTCATATCACCGGTTATATCACCCACCAGAAGAAGCTGATGTCCTTCTCCTTCATCAATTTCTCCATCCCCGTTTAAATCGGCAGGTTCAATGCCACCATCGTAAACACCGCCGCGGGTATGCGGGTTACGGTAATAGAAACCGCCTTCCACTTCTCGCTCAGCCCAGTTGGTGAACATGTAGGCTTCATTATCATTACCCAAATCCAGCCCGAAGTTACCCACCAGTTTGAAATCGTATTTGATTTCAGGAGTACCCCAGATTTGCGCCGGATTTTCGATATCCGGATTACCGGCAGCTGCCAGAGCGGCGGCGTCGTCACGCTGTACACTGCGACTGGTCGGATCGGCCTCACGATATTCCATGGAGAAATTAGCAAAGCCAT
The DNA here is from genome assembly GCF_002201535.1 of Lacimicrobium sp. SS2-24. Classification (GTDB taxonomy): domain Bacteria; phylum Pseudomonadota; class Gammaproteobacteria; order Enterobacterales; family Alteromonadaceae; genus Lacimicrobium. The sequence goes on from NZ_NIWW01000001.1 coordinate 693,879, forward strand.
CGTCGGTCAGCGGCAAACCTATATTACCGGCAACCTGCAATGTATCACCGTCCCCTTCCATGGTCTCGCCCCAGCGCGCTTCGATCATACCGCCGTCGGCATCATCTTTAAGGGCAAAGTTAATCACCCCGGCGATGGCATCAGAGCCATACTGAGCCGCTGCTCCATCGCGAAGTACTTCCACCTGCTTGAGTGCTGCGGCTGGAATATTGGAAATGTCCGGTCCCTGAGCCCCATCGGAGAGGCTACCGCCGAGAAAGGTAATAACCGCACTGCGATGACGACGTTTGCCGTTCACCAGCACCAGTGTGTGATCCGATGCCAGACCACGCAGGTTCGCCGGACGCACCAGTGTGGAAGCATCATTAATGGGCTGATCATTGACGTTAAATGAAGGTACGACCGTACTCATCATTGACATCATGTCAGTAGAGCCCTGGGCCGCAAATTCTTCAGCACCAATGATATCCAGTGGCACCGCCGAGTCTCCAACGGAGCGCGGGGCAGAACGGGTACCAACAATGGCGATTTTTTCGACCGGACCGGTTTCTTCAGCAGCAGGCTCTTCTTCCTGTGCTGACACATTTAAACTGACAGCCAGACTGGCTGCCGCTGCTGATGTGAGGGCATATTTAATGCTTTTAGATAGATGTGTGATTTGGGCAGGCATAGACCTTCTCCAACTTGTAGTTATTATATCGCTGGCCCGGTGCGCCTTACAGGCACTTCCGGTGCCGCATTTGATGCAATGCTTAACTGTTCGTCACACGTCGACTAACTCGCAATGTCTTATTGTTATACAGTACGAAAGTACAGTCTGTGAGTTGAACGATGATCCGCCGCCATTACATCGCTAACCGACTGAAATCAGGGGTTTTATGCGATGTTAGTTTTAGCGCAATTCACAAACTATCGGATTCGCAGATACAACATATCGGTTCGTCCGATGTAAGACAAGCGCTGTTTGTAAAAAAAATGTAATGTCGGAGCAGTGGGCCCAGACTCAGGCGCTGACCACCGCCATGATTGTCCATAGCAGCGCCGCCACGCCGGCAGCCAGGCTGGCGGGATACAACTGAGATTTGACATGGTCCATCAGATCACAGCCTGTGGTCATAGAACTGAGGATAGTAGAATCGGAGATGGGGGAACACTGATCGCCATAGACACTGCCGTTTAATACGGTGGCGAAGCACACCATCATAAACAGCTCTGGATTGGCCAGCTGTTGTTGTGTGGCAATGACCCAGGCCAATGGCATCGCCAGTGGGAAGGCAATGGCATAGGTGCCCCAACTGGTTCCGGTTGAAAACGCAATAACCATGGTAATAAGCTGCAAAGTCACAGGCAATGTCCAGTAGGGCAACCGTTCTCCCAATAAATCGATCAGGTACAAGCCGCCCCCAACCTCTTTACTGATGCCGCCAATGGTGATCGCCAGCATCAGCACCACAGAGGCCACCACTACGCTTTTCCAGCCGTCACCGAAGCCATCCAACAGGTTTTCCAGTGACATACCCTTGACCAGGGCGATGGTTGCCGCCAGCACCAGGGCCGCACCAAATGCCCAGTTGACTTTCGGAGAGCCCAGAAAAACAAAACTCCCCACAGCGATACCTAATAAGGTCACCAGCGGTAAAATAAATTCCCACTGATTGGGCCGGTAATGCTCGGGAACGGTGGCACGATGAAGCTCGCCGGAGCTCATAGGCCGTGCCTGCGGGGCATCCAGCTGCCCGGTTTCGGCGGCGCGCTGATTGGCTTTTTTCAGCCGCGTACCGGAGAAAGTCAGAAAATTCATACTCAGCAAAAAGGTACCGAATACCGCTAAAATCGCATAAAAGCTTAAGGGCACGCTGGCAAAGAAAAACGCGATGCGATCGGCTTCTGTGGCCAGAAAGGCCACCCCGGGTACAAAGATAAAGGCCTGCACATATGCCGGCCAGGCATTAAAGGCCAGAAACACGGCGATGGGTGACGCCGTAGAATCCACCACATAACTGAGCTCTTCGTGACTGACACCGGCTTTATCGGCAATGGGGCGCACGGTTGTGCCTACCAGCACGGTGCTGATGGTACCGCCCTGAAAAAACAGAATTCCCAGCATCCAGGTCACCACTTTGGCACTTTTGGGCCCGCGCACAAAGTGTGTGGTCATACTCTGTGCAAAGGCCTGCGCGGCACCGGTCTTCGCCCACACACCCGTCAGCCCGCCAAGCAACCATAAGTACAGGATGAGAATCCCAGCGGCGCTCTCCGTGCCAAGACTGGGGATCAGAACCTTATCAATGATGTCCATCTGCCCCATTAAAAAGGCGCCACAAACAATTCCGCCAAGCAACGCAATAATGGGTTCACGGCTGATAAGACACAGCGCAATCGTGATAAAAGCCGGTAACAGGGACCAGGCGCCGTAGTGATAGTCGGTCTTGAGCAGCACAATCTCGCCATCGGCTTTTTTTACCCATTGACGGCTTAGCTCTGGTTCGCCCTCCAATTTATCCAGTGCCGCCTGGCGCAAGGGTGACTCGGCATAATCGACCACCTCGTCAATGAGAATCTCTTCACCCTGGTGACGATATTTCAGTTTGCCGTCGGCGCTGATAAAGGTTTCATACAAATAGCTCTGCTCTTTCCATTGCGGATTCTGGTATTGATTGGCCAGCAAGGCGGCGACACAGGCCAGTGCTAACAGGATCCAGGTAAAGCCGTTGCGAGTCACTGCACTACTCCGCTAAAAGTATGAAATAAAAGGTAAAATAACACCCTTTACGGGTAAAAAGCGAGCGCAGATAAGTTGTTCATGTTGCCTGAACGGGTTAATCTGACAGGCAGATATTGGTTATCCCTATGGGCCCTATGCACGACCATCATCATCACCACCATCACACTCCGCCACAGGACAGGATAGCCACCGCCTTTTTTCTGAACCTTGGCTTTGCCATTATTGAGTTCATTGGTGGGGTGCTAACAAACAGCACCGCGATTATGGCCGATGCCGTGCATGACTTAGGCGATGCCTTGTCTATTGGTCTGGCCTGGCTTGCCAGTAAGCTGTCTGATAAACCGGCTAATCAACACTTTACCTATGGTTTTAAGCGCTTATCGCTGTTATCGGCGGTCTTTAATGCCATGGTACTGATTGGCGGAACCCTGTGGATTTTATCAGAAGCGATTCCACGCTTATGGGCACCAGAAATGCCCCATGCCCTGGGCATGTTTGCTCTCTCAATACTCGGGATTGGGGTCAATGGTTACGCCGCCTGGAAACTCCATGGCGGTAAAACCCAGAATGAAAAAATCCTTAACTGGCATTTGCTCGAGGATATGTTGGGATGGGTAGCCGTGCTCATTGTCAGTGTGGTGATGATGTTCGTTGACTGGCCCATCCTCGATCCCATTCTGGCCATAGGCTTCAGCCTATTTATTCTGATCAACGTGCTGCGTCACACTTACGCCAGTCTGGGGCTGTTTTTGCAACGTACACCCGACCCTGAACTGTTGCAGGAAATCCGCGATGACTTACTGCAAATAGACGCCGTAACCGATGCGCACCACCTGCACCTGTGGTCCTTAGATGGTGAAAAGCACGTGCTAACCGTGCATCTGGTCAGTGCTTGCCCATTGTCCGCAGTGCAATATCAGCAGCTTAAAGATAAGGTCAGTGACACACTGGCCAGGTTTGAGCTGGCTCATACCACCATCGAAATTGAGTTACCCGAAGAAGCCTGCCGTGATATCAGCCAATAAGCGGGCGGAATAGCTTTAAACATGGTGGCGGTGATGCGTATTTCCCCATACCTCCAAGACCTTAATGAACTGGCGTGATAACACGGTGGGGAGCCTTTGTCCTTTACGCCCTCGCCACCATTCATGCATGGTATAGACTCAGGCCATTGTCGCGCGGGCTTTTTGTTCGCAGGCGCGCAGATATTCCTCATAGGGTCCCTGGAAGTCAACGATGCCATCGTTAGTCATATCCAGCACTCGGGTGGCCAGGGAGGAGACAAATTCGCGATCGTGAGATACGAAAACCAAGGTGCCCTGATAGTTTTCCAGCGCGAGGTTCAGCGCCTCAATGGATTCCATATCGAGGTGGTTGGTGGGCTCGTCCATGACCAGTACATTAGGCTGCTGATTGATTAGCTTACCAAATAACATACGGCCCTTTTCACCACCGGATAAGGCTTTGACTGATTTTTTAATGTCATCCTGAGAAAACAACATGCGTCCCAGAATACCGCGGATAGTCTGTTCGTCATCGCCGCTGTTTTTCCATTGACTCATCCACTCAAATACCGTCATATCCTGCGCAAAATCCTCGCTGTGATCCTGTGCATAGTAACCAATGCTGGCATTTTCGGACCATTTCACCGTTCCGGATTTCGGCGCTAGCTGCCCCATCAGGGTTTTCAGCAGGGTCGTTTTACCAATACCGTTGGGGCCGATAATGGCCACTTTTTCACCCACCTCCAGCATTAAACTGAGATCGCGAAAAAGTGGCTTGTCATAACCACTGCAAAGTTGCTCCAGCTCTAGCGCCGTGCGGTACAGTTTTTTGTGCTGATTAAAACGAATAAAGGGGCTGACACGGCTTGATGCTTTCACCTCTGCCAGTTCGATTTTTTCTATCTGGCGGGCTCGTGAGGTGGCCTGCTTGGCCTTGGAGGCATTGGCAGAAAAGCGGCTGACAAAGGTCTGCAGTTCTGCAATTTTCTCTTTTTTGCGCGCATTCTCGTTGAGTAATTGTTCTCTGGCCTGGGTGGCCGCCGTCATATACTCATCGTAATTACCCGGATACAGGCGCAGTTCGCCATAATCCAGATCGGCCATATGGGTGCACACCTGATTCAAGAAATGGCGATCGTGTGAAATGATGATCATGGTCGCCTGGCGTTGTGACAGTACCTGCTCCAGCCAGCGAATTGAGTTGATGTCCAGGTTGTTGGTGGGCTCATCCAGCAACATAATATCCGGTTCCGCAAACAACACTTGTGCCAGCAGTACCCGCAGTTTCCAGCCCGGTGCCACTTCACTCATGGGGCCGAAATGCTGCTCCACGGGAATATCCAGCCCCAGTAGCAACTCTCCGGCTCTGGACTCGGCGGTATACCCGTCCATTTCGGCAAACTCTGTTTCGAGATCCGCCACTTTCATACCGTCTTCTTCACTCATCTCGGGCAGAGAATAGATACGATCCCGCTCCTGCTTGACCTGCCACAATTCCTTGTGGCCCATGATCACCGTGTCGACCACCGTATATTGCTCATAGGCAAACTGGTCCTGACCTAACACCCCGACCCTGTCATTAGTGTCCAGCATGACCTGGCCGGCTGAGGGCTCCAGCTTACCGGCAAGAATTTTCATCAACGTCGACTTACCGCAGCCATTGGCGCCAATCAGGCCATAGCGATTCCCTTCACCAAATTTAACGGAAATATTTTCAAACAAGGGCTTGGCGCCAAATTGCATGGTGATGTTAGCGGTAGAAATCATAATGGCCTGCAGGGATTGAGGTGCAAAGGGGTGATACCAACCAAATCTCTGGTATTGCCTGCACCGGTACGAAAATTAAAGGGCGCGAAGTTTACCCTGTTTACGCCGCGCTGTCTGCAAAAGTCGCTATGCCTTGAGTATCAGGGCCTTTCATGGCGATAACAGTCAACGAAGTGCCGAATCCCCTGTTCTAGCGGAGTCTATAGTCATGGAAGCCGCGGCATGGCCATGGATGCAGCTATTTACCGCACCGTAAAAACATCATCTTATGCGCAGGATTAAGTAAACGTTAAGAATCACCGGATAAGCTCAACACCATCGAAGATAAAAAAAGATGTTGTTATGCGCCAGATTCTCTTATTACTTTGCCTGCTGAGTGGTCCTTTAATGGCCCAGCAAGCCCCGGATTTTACGCTTACCGATGCCACACTGGGAAACCGTCTTTCCGACCTCAAAGGAAAAGTGGTATACCTCGACTTCTGGGCCTCATGGTGCAAACCCTGCCGCCATTCCTTTGTTTGGATGAATCAACTGCAACAGGAGTATGGCGATCAGGGCCTGGTGGTACTGGCCATTAATCTGGACGCTGAGACAGAGCAGGCCAATGCCTTTTTAGCGTCGCATCCGGCACAATTTCATATTCAGTTTGATCCTCAAGGGCGTATTGCCGAGCGCTATCAGTTGCTGGGGATGCCCAGTAGCTACCTGATTGATACCGACGGTAACCTGCGCCATATCCATCAGGGCTTTTTTACCGACAAACAACCCCTCTACCACCAACAAATCAAAACCCTGCTCGGCGAACGCTATACCGAACAGTTAATTACCCGCATGGGAGCACAGTGATGAAACTTAGACGCTTACTCGTTATCGTTCTGACCCTATCTTTAAGTGCTTGCGCTTCAGTTGGCGTCAAACCCTGGGAAAGGGATCTGCTGGCAAAAGATGAAATGTCTCTGAATGCCGATCCGCTGGATCTGGCGCTGGATGACCACATCTACTTTAGCAAAGAAGCGGCCAGTGGCGGCCGTGCGTTTGCAGGAGGCGGCTGCGGATGCAACTAAATCAGCGCAACAACATTATTGGTGCTCTGACCGCGGCGACCTGCAGTTTGTTGGGTACCCCGGCCATAGCACAAGAATCCCCATCAACAGCAGAACCCTGGCAGTTCGATACCGCCATTCTTTACTATGGCGAATCGGAGCGGGTGACCGCCGTTGAGGGAGTATTTTCTGCCAGCAAAGATTTTGGCAATGAACATATCTTCAGTGGCAAAATTACCATCGATGGCCTGACGGGCGCCTCCGCCACGGGTGCGGTGGCACAGCCAAGTGCACAAACCTTCACCCGTCCATCAGGCAAAGGCGAGTACCAGATAGCTGCGGGAGAAACGCCACTGGATGACACCTTCCGCGATACCCGTATTCAGCTTAATGGTCAATGGACCCAACCGCTGTGGCAGGACTACCGCGTAAGCAGCGGCGTGCATCTGTCTAAAGAGTATGATTACTTGTCCATGGCCGTTAACGCCAACCTTGCCAGAGACTTCAATCAGCGTAATACCACCGTCTCTGCCGGACTCTCCTATGCCTTTGACAGTATCGATCCTGAAGGGGGACGCCCGGTGGCGTTTGCCAGCATGCCGCTGCGCAGTGACTACGCCACGGATCAGGCTTTTGACGATGCCTTCGATGCAACCCGTTTGAGCGGCAGCGATGATAAAAATACGCTGGATCTGATGCTGGGTCTGACGCAGGTAATAAACCGGCGCACCATTATGCAGCTGAATTACGGCCTGTCTGTGGTTGATGGCTATATGACCGATCCCTTTAAGATGCTGAGTGTGGTCAATCCACAAGGTCTGACGCAGGACTTGCTGTATGAGAACCGGCCAGACAGTCGCACCCGTCACAATGTGTTCTGGCAAACCAAGTACGCACTGGACAGTGGCGTGGCCGACTTGTCATATCGCTTCACAACCGATGACTGGGACATTGATTCCCATACCCTGGATTCACGCTTACGTTTCAATCTGACCCAGGACAGCTATATTCAGCCACACTTTCGTTACTATCAGCAAAGTGCTGCCGATTTCTATCGCCCTTATCTGATGGCAGCAGAGGGCTTACCTCAGTTCGCCAGTGCAGATTATCGCGTCGGAGAAATGACCGCCTTTACCCTGGGATTGAAATACGGCATGTTACTCGATGACGGAAAAGAGTTGTCTTTCAGAATTGAGTACTACCAGCAGAATCCGAAGAACCCGGGCTTTGCAGAGCCGGGCGTACTCCAGGATCTTGACCTCTATCCCAGTGTGAAAGCCGTGATGGCCCAGGTGAGTTATCGATTTTGAGTCAAACACCCGACCTACCCGAAATTGAACTAAGTTGGCAGGGCGATCACTACTGTGGTCGCTTCTCTGCCATGGCCAGCCCCTGTGAGCTACTGATTGACAGCAACGACAGAAAACTCGCCGAGCATCTCACTACCCTCGCCTTCTATGAGGCAAAGCGAATAGAACACAAATACAGCCGCTATCTGACCGGCAACACCTGTCACCGAATCAATCACAGTGCCGGGAAAGGGGCTGCCCTTGATGAAGAGACCTACAAACTGCTGTGTTTTGCGGACAGTTGCTTTAGTCTGAGCGATGGTTTATTCGATATTACCTCCGGGGTACTGAGACGGGCATGGAAATTTGACGGTTCAGATCGTCTGCCAGCACCACAACAGGTGAAAAGCTTGCTGCCTCTGATTGGCTGGCAAAAGATTGAATTTGATGCCAACCGAATTCTCATGCCTGAGGGATTTGAACTCGACTTTGGCGGTATTGGCAAAGAATACGCCGTCGACGCCGTGGCAAAAAAGTGCGCGGAACTGGTGCCACATTGCTCAATGCTGGTCAACTTCGGTGGTGATATTCAGGTGACCAGAGCAAGACGCAACAAGCAGTGCTGGCATATCGGCATCGAAAATCCCGATAGCGATGGTCGGGCCAACAGACTTCTGCGCATTGCCCATGGCGGACTGGCAACCAGTGGTGATGCACGCCGTTTTTTATACAAAGATGGCGTTCGCTACAGTCATATTCTTAACCCCAAAACCGGTTATCCGGTCAGTCACGCCCCTCGCTCGGTGACGGTTGCCAGTGAACACTGTGTTCAGGCAGGAATTCTTGCCACGCTGGCCCTGTTGCAGGGAAAAAATGCCGAATCCTTTCTGACACAACAGGGCGTCACCCATTGGATTTACCGCTAACCTGTAAAAAACTGATGCAGATCATGGTGCTGTCATACCAATAGGTTAACCTTTAAACGTCACTAAACAGGAGGTCATCAATGCCTACATCGACACAAAAATATCATCGCGCCAGCATTGTATTGCACTGGCTGATGCTGCTGGTGATCGCCGCCGTCTACGCCTGTATTGAATTAAGAGAGCTGTATCCAAAGGGCAGCGATCCCCGTGAACTGCTCAAGCACTGGCATTTTATGCTTGGCCTCAGCGTCGGTTTACTGGTGTTATTTCGTTTGTATTTCCGCTTAAGACACCCCGCACCGCCTATTCATCCGAGCCTTCCACGCTGGCAGGAGCGCCTGGCAAAATCCATGCATATCTTACTTTATCTGCTGATGCTGGGCATGCCGCTGGCTGGGTGGATGATATTAAGTGCAGAGGGCAAACCCATTCCGTTCTTCGGGTTAGAGTTACCCGCGCTTATCCCTGCCAATGAAACTCTGGCAGAACAAATCGAAGAAGTGCATGAAACCATAGGCAGCGCAGGTTATGTTCTGATCGCCTTACATGCCCTGGCTGGCCTGGCCCACCACTATGTGTTTAAAGATAATACCCTTAAGCGGATGCTACCCTGATTATGGCTCCTTCAGAAAATAACCGTTTCATGCCGGGGTATAAGCCTGCAAATAGAAGTTCACGATATCCAGACTCGACACAATGCCTGTTACTTCAGCGCCATCGGTCACCACTAAATGATGACAGCCATGCTTTACCATCAACTCAGAGGCATGCCGAACGCTGTCTTTGGGTGTGACGGTTATGAGCTCGGAGGACATGCGAAGTGTAATCGGTGTGCCGGTAAAATCATCCACATCGAGCAAATCATAGCTGGTTAGGATACCCGTTGGACTGTTGTCGCTATCGACGACCAGCACGGCACCTATATGGTGATTTCGCATCATTGCTCTGGCAGTTTGCAGGCTAGCGGATGTTTCAACGTAGTGTACTGCAAGATGCAGTGTCATATCCTCTATCAACATCTTTCCATTCCTTGTCATATTTCCTGTTTTTAGAATTCATACTCCAGTACAAAGCGCAGAGTATGATCCTTACCGATATTACTGAGTTCTGTAATAAAACCAAGCTCCCATTTCAATTGCTTCTGCCCATCGAAGCGCTGCAAGCCCATCAGCGCAGGCCCAAGACCAATATAGTTTTCACCACTGTAAAACTCGATTGAAGGCTGCACCTGCGGCATCCAGCGATAGCGATACTGAACCCTGAATTCACTCTCCAGTTCATCGTGGATGTTTTCGCCCCATTCGTAAATCATAAACCAGTTAAGCGTCAGGCTGTTACGATCAAACTCCTTCTCCATCACCAGCCCTGAGGCCACTTCCCATTGATTCTGACCATGGCGTTTCTCCACTTCAAATACCATGCCCCAGTCAGCCCAGTATTGTCCCTGTTCGGTCATCATCCAGCGCGCTTCGAGCTCATAGGCTTCTAAACCAAAGTTGCCCTGTTCGTCACGCTCACCGATGAGATAGAGTTCAAGGATCCAGTTTTCATTAACCGAGTGACCAAACCCAACCCGTTGAGCCAGATAATTTTCCTCACTCGTCTGGCGGGACATAAAGCGCCATTCCAGCCGATGCTCATTGGCCAGCACATAAGGATGATAAACCCGGTCCACCACCTGCCCGTCAGCAACCGCCCGAGCGCTTAACAATAATGTCAGCAGGCAAAGAGCGCCATAAAAGACCCTGTTCGGTTTCATTCACTCACCTCGTTGCATAATTGACCAGCCGGTATGCGTACCAGAAAGGCCAGCGGCAGCACTGTGCAAAGTACATACACCAGAATCTGTAACCCGGTGGGCGTAGCTTCGTAGCCGACAAGCGTATTTAACACCAGTCCCCATTCTGATCCATCAGCGACCCAGTTACTGGTATTCCAGATGGGAGCTGCAGAGGACATCAGGTTCACCTGTGCCATCAGATTAAAGGTGTAGACCCATTGCCCGGCGCTCCAGCAAAGTAACAATCCCGCCCATAACAGACGCTTACCACGCTGCAGCAAGGCATAATTGAACAGATAATTGAGAATGCCAGCACTGATACACACACCCAGTCCCAGTAGCGTGCCGCTAATCAGTGACAGCATGTGCTCAGCATTGCGCCAGTAGGTATCCAGATAAATCAGAAAATAGTTCCCATTGATAGCAATTGTGAGCACACAGAGCAGCGCAGCACTCAGTTGCCAGTAGCGATAACGTCCAAGATGACTCCGTAAAACAAGCTCAGCCACCAGCGCATAAATCAGTGCATGAGCAGCAAATGTCAGCCACTCCAACCCCGCTCCCTGAAACTGCTCACTGACCCATCCCACATTTACCATCAGTATGATGGCCAGCATCAATCCGAGTGATACGCCACCCCACAACCAACGGCGCGACAATGCCTGACTATTCCCTTGCGCCAGCAGCAGACTTAGCATCCAGAATACCGGCAAGGCGTCGCGTAATAACAGAATAATGGTATTAATCAACATCAGGCTGCCCCTCTGTCACCGCGCGGATTTGCCCTTTGGCCTGATTCGGATGAAACTCCCCGAAAAAATCGTATATGCCGGGTTCAAGGGGCCCGACATAGATGACGGTGCGGCGCCCCGGAAACAACACCTTTTCACGGTTTAAATCAAAACTGTCGAACTCTTCCGGCTCGGCATCCTGGTTTTCGATGACCAGACGAACTTTTTTGCCCGCTGGCACATCCACAACCTGCGGATAAAAGAGATGGTTTTTGAGGATCAGGGTATATTCCGGCAACGCTGCCCGGGCTGTGTGACTCATCAGGCAGGCAAAGAGCATAAGGATATAGATCACCGCCGCGGCCTTGGGCTTAGTCATCTTCACCTCCCAAGGGAAAAACGACCCGCACCTGCAGTCCGCCGAGCGCCTCTGAGTGGCCGAGCGTGATACGCCCGTGATAAAGGTTTACCACATGCTCAACGATGGCCAGACCCAGGCCACACCCGGGGACCCCTGATTGATGGCGATCACCGCCCACCCGATAAAAACGATCGAAAACACGTGCATATTCTGCTTCGCTCAGTCCCGGTCCGGAGTCCGCTACAATCAGCTCCGTGCCTTCAGTGGTGGCACTGACCGTAATATCTATCTGGCTTTTCACCGGACTATATTTGTTGGCATTGGTGAGCAAATTTTGCAGCAGTAATCTCAAAGAAAATTCATCACCCGGCAACACTGCAGCTTGCCCATGTAAACTGATTTGTTGCTGTTTCTGCGCAATCTGGGGGTAGAGTTCGGTGATCACCTGCTGGCACAGTTTGTACAAGTCCACTTTTTTAAACTGAACACTAAAGTGTTCCGGATTGGTGCGATTGAGCATCAGGATCTGATCGACCACATGGCTCATTCGCTCCACACCTTGCTTGAGCAACAACAGGTTTTCCGGTGTATGCTCCAGCTCTTTTTCCAGATTGTGCAGGTTAATCTTCAGCACACTCAGTGGTGTACGCAATTCATGGGCCGCATCAGAGGCGAAACGACGTTCTCTTTCAAAACTTTGCTGCAAACGTTGTAACAGGCTGTTGATGGTTGCCACGACGGGCTTGAGCTCTTCCTGCTGATAAGTCAGGTGCAGCGGGCTGAGATCATCTGCCCGCTTAGTTTCAAGTTCTCCGGTGAGTTGTCTAAGCGGGCTGAGCCCCTGACGTACCGCCAATGAAATGAGCAGCGCCAGTAAGGGTAAACTCAATGCCAAGGGCATCAGTGTGGCCAGAATCATCTCTTCACTGAGTTCGATCCTATGATGGAGCGGCTGGGCCACCATCACCCAATAGCCCGTTGCAGGATAATATTGTGCCAAAACCTGCCACCTCTGACCTTGCAGGTTTTCCTCTCTCACCCCTGATGTGCGGGACGTCAGAGGCGCCGCTTGCAGACCAGACGTGGTCAGCAACAATCTGTCATGAAACCAGATCTGAAAAATAAACTCCCCGTCAGATGTCATCACGTTGGGCGCGTCGGGCAGTGCAGATTCCGTTGGCAATGGCAGGCCATTGAGGGCGTCAGCCACCGCCAGCAACTGACGGTCAAACAGTGTCGATGAAGCGCTCAGTGTATTGCGATAACTCTGGCTGGCAGCCAAAAAGATCACCAAAGTGATAACGGCCAGTAACACCAGCACCAGAAACCGACGAACTGAACTCATGCCGGATTCACTGTATAACCCACCCCTCTGATGGTCTTGATGAAGTCCTGCGGCAACTTCTTGCGCAAATGATGTATGTGCACCTCCACCGCATTACTGGCCACTTCATCGCCCCACTCATACAGTTTCTCTTCCAGTTGCTCTCTGGATTGTATGCGTCCGGCGTTTTCCATCATCACACGCAGCAACATGTATTCTCGGCGGGATAAGCTGATGGGCGTGCCTTTGAGGGTCACCTGGTGAGCACGGGTGTCCACACACACCTCACCAATGTGAACCAATGCCTGGGATGCGGTACCCAGCCGACGTGTGATGACGCGAATGCGGGCCAGTAGCTCGTCCATATCGAAGGGCTTGGCCAGATAATCATCGGCCCCCAGATCCAGTCCGGCAATTTTATCAGAGGTGCTGTCCCGGGCCGTTAGGACCAGAATGGGAATCGCATTTTTTTGCTGGCGAGCCCGCTTTAACACTTCGATTCCGTCCATATCCGGCAATCCTAAATCCAGAATAACCAGATCAGCACTGGCGGTTTCAATCGCCAGCAGCGCTTGCTTGCCACTTTTTAAGTGATCCACAGCAAAACCCTCTCGTCGCAACCCCTGTTGCAGCGCCCCGGCCAATTGCTGGTCATCCTCAACGAGCAATAAACGCATGTTTTGCCTCTTATTTATCAGATCTGGTGCATTGATAGTGTGAATACCACAATCGGCTTAAGATTGTCTTAAGACAATGCTGAACTCAATATCAAAAGGTTAGTATAAACATCTATTACACCAGAGATAGACAAACAAATTTTCACTCATCTGAGCGCTTTCAATTGTTGAACAGTGGAGTGTTAAGCAAAAGCGCTGTGACTTATTATGGCTTTTCGTGATTAATGATGCTCTGGCTTTTCTGTTGTTTTAGGTTGACTATCGGCGTTACTTTCGCTGTCTGTGTTGGCCTGCCAGGCATCGCCAATCAGCGAATCTTCTGAATCGTCTTCCTGTTCCCAGCTGTATTTTTTTTCCACAGGCTTTGGGTCTCTTCTGTAAAACAGGAATGCCGCCAGGGTGCCTGCTACAGCGCCAAAAAAGTGATACTCAAATGACACACCCTGCTCACGGGGGAAAATCGTCATGATCATGCTGCCATACAAAAAGGCGCCAATCATCATCAGTGCCACTGACACCTTGTCGCGGCGCACAATACTGCACACAAACAAATAAAAAAACAGCCCGTGCGTCAGACCGCTGGCACCAATGTGGGTGGCATCGCGGGCAAACAACCACACGCCCAGCCCTGACAGAGGCCAGATCATCAGTACTGCCAGCAGCCAGGAACGGGGATAACCATAGATTAAAAGGGAACCTAAAATCAGCAGCGGTAAGGTATTACTGAACAGGTGTTGGTAAGAACCGTGAACCAGTGGCCCGCCGATAAGGCCAAGCAACCCCTCTTTGATACCTGGGGTGACACCAAGAAAGCCCAGTTCCAATCCGAAAAATGACTCGGAGAGTTTTATCCACCACAACAGGCAAACAAACGCCGTTGTTGCCAGGATGCTATTACGCAACCGTCTGCTCTGCTTCATTCTGCTTTCCTTTCTACCCTTTCCATAGTGATGGGGACTAAAACGCTAAAACACAGGAAAAGGTACAAATTTTTTCAGAATGGCGGATCCGGTGTTGTTTTCTATAACTCAGGATCAGCAATGCTGCCCTCAATCTCAACCAGACTGAACTCAGTGACAACAAAGAAGCCGAAGGGCATGTGCATCTATCTCTGTCAATCTTACACAGCTTCTTTATCTGTCTGTCTCGCTGATCCATTTCTATCCCCACTGGCCTTCAATTTTACAAAATGTAAATTTATACCGTCTTTATATCAAGCTTACTTGACATACAATTCAAGCCCGTCCATTATACGCAAAAGTAAAGCATATTTTACTTATTGACAAAGGAGCAAGACAAATGCAAGGCGAACATTTACACAAGCGTTATAAAAATACCACCCGTTCACTCGCTATCTGGACTATAGGATGGTTGTTATCTTTGGCAGTGGCGCAATTTGGGCCCTTAATGATCTGGTCTGAAATGCCCTTCCTGACCATTTTAGCAATGCTCATCAATCTGTTTTTTGGCGTTAAAATGCTGCTGGCGAATCGCAATCATCTGCTGAATCAGGATGAGCTGCAGCGAAAAATCCAGCTTGATGCCATGGCCGTCACATTGGGTGCCGGACTCATTATCGGCATATTGTACGATGTTGCTTCAAACACGGGGCTGATCAATGCTGATGCGCAAATCTCACACCTGGTTATTTTCATGGGTCTGACCTACATCGGAGCTATTGTTTTAGGGCAGCGCAAATACCAATGAAGAATAAACTTAAAGTACTGCGGGCAGAGCGCGACTGGACACAAGCCGATCTGGCAAAGGCACTGGATGTCTCGCGCCAGACAATCAATGCGATCGAAAAAGGCAAGTTTGATCCCAGTCTTCCCCTGGCCTTTAAAGCGGCTCGGCTATTTAATCTGCCCATCGAAGACATCTTTCAGGATCAGCCCTGAACGCAAATAAAAAAGCGGCAATCACTGCCGCTTTTTTGTCTTCCATTTAATCTGCTTCACACCTCAAGATGCTTGTTCACCGGTAAGTCACGAATACGTTTTCCACTGGCGCGGAAAATCGCATTGGCAAGACTCGCCGCCACTGGCGGTACACCCGGCTCACCCACCCCGCCCGGAGGTGCATCACTGTCTACGATATATACCTTGATAGGCGGTGACTGGTGCATCCGCAAAATCGGATAATCATGAAAGTTTGATTGCTGCACCTTGCCTTCCTTGACGGTAATTTCGCCATTCATGGCCAGTGACAGACCAAAGATCATAGACCCTTCCATCTGCGACCGCACCCGGTCAGGATTGACCACGGTTCCGGCATCTATAGCACAATGCATTTCCAGTACCTTGAGTTTGCCGTCTTTGACCCGGACCCTGGTGGCCACGGCGGTATAACTGACGAAGCTGCGATGAACACTGATCCCCCAGGCCTCATTGGCCGCGGTTTTATTCTCTACACCGGCTTTGTCTGCCACCAGGTTAAGTACGTTTTTCAGACGTGCCGTATCAATGGGGAAGGTGTCTTTCGGGTCGCCGTAATTACCATACTTAAACCCCTCCGG
The DNA here is from genome assembly GCF_002201535.1 of Lacimicrobium sp. SS2-24. Lineage (GTDB taxonomy): Bacteria > Pseudomonadota > Gammaproteobacteria > Enterobacterales > Alteromonadaceae > Lacimicrobium. Next base: position 710,021 of record NZ_NIWW01000001.1, read on the forward strand.
CTCTGGATCCACATGGCGGTCGCTGCCGAGCAATTCCAGCCAGACTTGCCGGGGTTCGCGGTCCAGCTTATGAGCCAGTTCATCCACGAAGGAGCCAATGGCAAACCCGTGCTGAATATTACTCACCGAGCGCACCCACCCTATGCGTATATGTCCCTCTGCGGTTTGTGTTTCACAGGACAGATTATCCAGAGCAAAAGGCAGGTCGCCAAAGCCCAGAGATAGCTCACCATCAGAGGGCGAGTCAGTTGTGCCGGTAAAAGTCCAGCTGATACTGGGAAACGCCGTGCGCTGCAACCAGCTGGTGACCCGGCCGGTATCATCCATACCCGCCTCATAATACTGGGCACTGATAGCGTGATAATAGCCCTGCTGGATTTCATCTTCGCGGCTCCAGGTGACTTTCACCGGTTTGCCCGTTTGTTTAGCCAGCAATGCCGCTTCTACCGAAAAGTCAGGCTTGGACTTACGACCAAAGCCACCTCCCAGCAGCGTCACATGCACTTTGACCTGGTCTTTTTCCAGCCCAAGAATCTGCGCGACAGTACTCTGCGTGCTCTGAGGTGTCTGAGTACAGGCCCAGATTTCCATCAGCCCGTCTTTGAACACCGCGGTGGCTGCGGGTGGTTCCATCGGTGCATGAATAAGGTATGGCAAGGTGTAAGTGGCTGAATGGGTATGCACCGCATTCATCATGCCGCTGTACGCATCACCGATGGAGCGAATCACCTTACCCTGATTTTTAACTCGCTGTTTGAGCGTATTCAGATAACTCTCAGAATCGTGCTGGGCGTGTTCACTGTCTGTCCAGCTGATCTTGAGTTGCTTACGCCCTTGCATTGCTGCCCAGGTATTGCTTGCCAGCACGGCTACTCCGGCCAGGGGTTTGAAGGCCGCAGGCAGACTAAATTCTGGCATGGTAATCACATCAACAACATTGTTCACTGCACGGGCGTCTTTATCATCCAAGCTTTTCACGTTCGCGCCCAGTACCGGTGCACGCTGAATGCTTGCATACAGCATTCCCGGCAAATGCACGTCAATGCCATATTCTGTATTGCCGCTGAGAATGTCCTGCATGTCCACAATGGGCACGTCTTTGCCGATGTAGTTAAAATCGGCTTTGGATTTGTACACCAGCGACGTCGACTCAGGTGGTGTCAGCGCCGCGGCTTTTTCTGCCAGTTCGGCAAACCTCAGGCTGCGCTCAGAACCACGGTGCCACACCTGATGGGCTTTGGCATAAACCTCATCAACCGGCACCTGCCAATGCTCGGCGGCAGCCTGTTCCAGCATGGTACGGGCCATGGCGCCCATTTCCAGCATGGTCTGATAAAAATGTCTGACCGACCGCGATCCGTCTGTGTTCTGGCTACCATAGGCTTCGTTGGCAAGGCCCTGCACAACATTGACTTTGCTCCAGTCGGCCATCAACTCATCGGCGACCACCTGAGGCAGACCGGTTCGGATCCCCTGCCCCATTTCCGAACGGTGACAAATAATATGCACTCTGTCATCGCTGCCAATACTGACAAACAGATTCATCTCATTGACTCTGTCTCCGGGGTTGGATTCGGCCCAGGCGGGCGACCAGCCCGGCATCACCGTTCCCAGTACCAATGCACCACTGCCGATTCCCGCTACCTTGAGAAAATGCCTGCGGGAGGTATTCATAATCTGGCTCATGCTTTCCTCCCCAATTTATCGGCGGCGCTTTTAATGGCCGCTTTGATGCGGGGATAGGTGCCGCAGCGGCACAGATTGCCCTGCATATATTCATCTATCGCGGCGTCGTCGGGCTGAGGATTGCTGTTTAACAGCGCCACCGCACTCATGATCTGACCAGACTGACAATAGCCACATTGCGGCACATTGTGTTCACGCCAGGCCTCTTGCACCGGGTGGGAGACATCGTCCGATAAGCCCTCTATGGTACTGACTGCCTTACCTTTTGCCGCCGACAGCGGCGTGGTACATGAGCGAATAGGCTGGCCGTCAATATGTATGGTACATGCACCACACATGGCCATACCACAGCCATATTTTGTGCCCGTCATGCCGAGCACATCGCGCAGCACCCAGAGCAATGGCATATCGGCATCGGCCTCAACCTTCTGGGCCTTACCGTTTAGGGTAAACTCAATCATGTCTCTCCCCTTTATCCTGGTGGATTATCAAGTCCTGTTGTGTATCGATATCAATTGCCGCAGCAGGCATCGCAACGGGTTGCACCAGCTCTGCGCTACCCTGCAACAGCGCCCGGGCCCCTTTGTCCCCCTGCAACTGCATCAATTGGCTGAATTGTGTTCTGCAAAAGATAGCAGGTACGCCCAGACTGTGCTGATAATATGCGGCAGTCATCGCCCCGGGATGCTCATCAGCGCAGCACAGTAAACGCATATAATCTTCGGGCCCCAGGGCCACCTGGTCGGCCAGGCAAATCATCACCCGCTCTACCTCTGGTGAAAGTTGGCTCAGCGCAAACCTGAGACTGTGTGCCAGGCCCTTCTCCCAGTCCTCAGCCACACAGATTCGAATATGCCTGAACTCGTCGTAGCCTTTGACAACCTCTTCAATGGGCTGCCAGTTTGCGCCTAACACCACATAGTAATGCTGCAAACCGGGCGGCAAATTTGCCAGCCCATGACAGATCATGGGCTGGCCCCTAAATTGCGCCAATTGTTTGCTGCCACCGAAACGCTGACTTTGACCGGCCGCCAGCATCACTACCGCCGTGTTCACCCTATTTCCCTCAGATGCCCGTCTTCGGCGGCCAGATTCAGAGAAATCGACTGTCCGTCGGCTCCTTCCAGTGCCGCATGCATCTCAGCGAGTATGGCTAGGGCAATGGATTCCGGCAGCTCTCCGCCTAGTCGCAAGCCCACCGGGCTTGCCAGCGGCGCCGAAAAGTCAGACGCCAAAAGACCTGCCTGGCGCAGCACTTTTTGCGTGCGATGCTGCGGCCCCAGTAAGCCCAGATAACGTACAGGAGCCGATTTCAGCAAGGTTAGCGCCTGGGCATCCAGACTCATATTGTGGGTCATTACCACCGCCCCATCGATATGCTGTAACCAGGCTGCACCGGTAAGCTCAGAAAACGCATCCCGGATCACCGTCGCACCATCGAAAAAGCCATCACGGGCATTGGCGGGCCGCGGATCCAACAGCAATGTATGCCAGCCTAATTGCCGGGCCATCGCCACCACGGGTATGGCATCCTGGCCGCCCCCAAATACTGCCAGTGTAGGAGCAGGCCTGATTCGCTGAACCAGTGCCGTGTTTCCATCCATCTCCAGCTGACGAGCCCTGGCGGAAACAGGCAGGAGTCGGTCGAGATCCTGCTGGTTCAGCCACTGGTTTTGTGGTTCCCCTTTGATGAGGTATTGCACATAGCCACAACAGTCATGTTGTTCAAGGGCCGTGAGCACCTGATCCAGCTTTAGATAATGATTCTCTTTACTGACGGGTTGCAGCAGGATCTCCACCATTCCCCCGCACCCCAGCCCAAGTTGCCAGGCAAGATCTTCTTCTTCACGCATATCGTAGCGAACGGTGCGATTATGACCGTCAAGCCAGCAGCGTCTGGCCTGGCGCATAATGTCCGCCTCAAGACACCCTCCGCTGAGCAGCCCGCGATATTGTCCCAGACTGTTGATCAGCATCATGGCACCGGCTTTGCGATATGCAGAGCCCTCTGTCGCAACGATAGTGGCCAGCACCCACTGCAAAGCATCTTTTTGGTCATGCCAGTAAGCCAGCAGGTGTTGTAACAGATTCGCCATAGCTGCTCTTAATCCTCAGGTATGTGCCGGAGAAATCCCTCGGGGCACTAAAACATTAAACGCCCCGCACCACCACCAACGCAGGATAAACTGACGTAATTTCAGGCTGAGCATACTCAGCTCTGGTTCTCCACCAGGGTTTTTAGATTCTCAAGGCCGGTTTCAAAGTCCGGTCCAATCATCGAATCCATCATCAGTGCCATATAGTGCATTAGGGGGTTCGCGCCCACATCGCCGTAGTCCAGCCACACCACTTTGGTACCGGTGTCATGGGAGGTCAGCACAAATTCCCCCGTACTGCCCATTTCATAATCCGGGAAATACAGACTATAAACCAGTCGCTTTGGCGGCTCGGTCGCAATAATTTCCATCTGACCACTGCCTTCCGTATCACTTTGCCAGATAGAACGCATTCCCAGCCCCTGATCCGGCCCCTCGTAGCGAACTTTCATATCAGGGTCACGTTTAAACCATACGCCCCAATCCTGCCAACTGCGTAAATTATTCAGCCTGGTGTAGACCTCAGCCGGCGTAGCCTCAATCAGAATATCCCGTTGCACTTTAAATTCTGACGGTAAAACGAATCCCACACCCACTAATAAGAGCAGTAAAAGTAATACCGCAGAAACCGTTTTCTTGAGCATATTCATCAGATTGTCCTTTTATGTTGCAGTCTGCTTCACTAACATACTATTAACATGTGAAGACGCCAATCATTTTGATTTGAGGCGCTTTATTGGCAGCTTTATCGCATCACACTTGCACAAGCCCCTGACACTGACTTAGGTTGATGTCACCTTGATACTGAATCCACATTCCTGACAGGAACCATTATGAACTTCAGATCCCTGCTGATAATGTTTATCACCCTGCTACTTGCCATATCTGTGCACGCTAAACCGGGAGCTGCGGCACCCGACACCCCTGAGGGCGAAACACAGGGCCCCTGGAAACGCCTGATCCTGCGCGGCGTGACACTGATCAATGGCGAAGGCGCTCCACCACAAGGCCCCATGGACATTGTTATAGAAAACAATCGCATCACACGAATTGTTAGTGTGGGCTACCCTGGTGTGCCCATCAAAGAGGCTGGCCGGCCCGAAGTCAGACCCACTGATAAGGTATTGGAGTTAGAAGGTCACACCGTACTGCCAGGATTTATTGATATGCATGGTCATATTGGTGGCTCTGCCGATGATATTCCGGCTGAATACGTGTTTAAGTTATGGCTGGCACATGGCATCACCACCGTGCGGGAGCCGGGTAGCTTCAACGGCGTCGACTGGGTCATGGATCATGTCCGCCGCAGCGAGAAAAATCAGATTACCGCGCCCAGACTGATCCCGTATTTCGGTTTTGGTCTGGAGCGTAACGATCCCATTTACACCCCCAAGCAGGCCAGAGAGTGGGTCAAATGGGCAAAAAAACAGGGGGCTGAAGGACTGAAGTTTTTCGGCGCAACGCCGAAGATTATGCAAGCCGCTCTGGATGAGGCGAACCAGCAAGGACTCGGCAGTGCCATGCATCATGCGCAGTTAAATGTCATGAGTATGAATGTGCTGGATTCTGCACGGTTGGGACTGACCACCATGGAGCACTGGTACGGATTACCGGAAGCCTTATTTGAAGACCGCCAGATTCAGCACTACCCCACTGACTATAACTACAACAATGAACAACACCGTTTTGCTGAAGCGGGCCGACTGTGGCAGCAGGCTGCCCGTCACGGTAGCGAGAAATGGAATGCCGTGCGTGACGAGCTGATTGCCCTGGATTTCACCCTCAATCCCACTATGACCATCTATGAGGCCAGCCGTGACCTGATGCGCGAAAGGCAGGCCATCTGGCATGAGGACTATACCTTGCCCACCTTATGGGAATTTTTTCAGCCCAATCGCTATGCCCATGGCAGTTACTGGTTTGACTGGACAACCAGTGACGAGATTGCGTGGAAAAACAATTTCAATCTGTGGATGCAGTTTATCAATGATTATAAAAACCATGGTGGCCGTGTCACTGTAGGATCTGATTCAGGCTATATCTACAAGATCTACGGATTTGGTTATGTTCGTGAGCTTGAAATGCTCCAGGAAGCGGGCTTTCACCCACTGGAAGTGATTCAGGCTGCCACCCTCAATGGCGCTGAGGCGCTGGGCCTGGAGGATCAGATTGGTTCCGTACGGGTGGGTAAACTGGCCGACCTGGTGATCATGGAGCACAATCCACTGCACAACCTCAAGCTGCTGTATGGCACCGGCCATTTTATGCTTAACGAGGACAATCAGCCCTCCCGTGTGGGCGGTGTTAAATACACCTTAAAAGACGGCGTCCTCTATGATGCCAAAGCACTGCTCGAAGATGTCAGGCAAATGGTCAAAGCCGCTAAAGCAGCGCAACATTAACACTTACCCGGTATACCTTTGAAAATAAAGGCATTTTTATAACACAGGGCTTTCTCGCGAGAGCCCTTAACCGGATAAGCGCTGAAAAACACACTGATGGGTGTTTAACGAAACCGCTCCACCACTTCAAATAACCGATTGGAGACCTCAAGAAGCTCATTGCTTTCTTTTTCGCCCTGTTTGCCTTTATCCAGACTTTCAGCCGCGAGATCGGATATATCCACAATTTGCTTGTTGACCTGTTCCGACACCGTGGCCTGTTGCTCGACGGCGGCGGCAATTTGCTGCGACATCTCGGCAACGCGACTCAACGCATCGCCGATGCCGTTTAACAGCTCTGCGGTCTCGCGTACCTGATCTACCCCGGTTTGTGCGCTCTGCTGTCCGCTTTCAGCCGTATCCACGGCTTTGCTGGCGCTGGCCCCCAGTGACTGAATGATGCTGTGAATGTCTTTGGTTGAATCGGTTGTGCGCTTGGCCAGTTGCCTCACTTCATCGGCCACCACCGCAAAGCCGCGCCCCTGATCGCCAGCACGGGCAGCTTCAATCGCGGCGTTTAAGGCCAGTAAGTTCGTCTGCTCTGCGATCTGTTCAATGATTTGCGCAGCATTAGAGATGTTTTTCGACTCCTGCGCCAGGGTATCCACCGCCGCAGAGATATCTTCCACCGACTGTTTTAACTCGCCAATAGACGATGCAGTGCGCCGGGCAATGCTGCGACCTGATTTTGCCATCTCGTCGGCTTTGCCGGTCTCTTTGGAGGTATCCTGCACCCGATGGGACACCTCATTGATGGTGGTCGTCATCTGGTTCATGGCAGTGGCAACCTGCGCCGCTTCCTGCTGTTGCTGTTCCAACTGAGACACAATAGCGGCCGAATAATCCACCGCGTTCTTTGCTTTTACTGATACCTGTAACGCCGCATCTTCGATGCGTGAGAGCACCGTGTTTAAATGGGAGCGCATACTGTGAATGGCCACGCTCAGTTTGCCCTCCGGTCCCACTTCATCGGTGTAACTCATCACGGCCAGAGGGTGGTAAAAGGCACCGGGGATTTTCTGAAGAAACTGATTACACTTTCCCGCCATGCTGATTTGGGGCAACAGGGCAAAAATCAGCACCGCAAGGCTTAATAGCACCAACTCGAGAAGAGGGCTGATAAAGGCGTACGTAAATACGGCCACCGCCACAACCAATACCGCTGCCAGAGGATATTTGAATTTCTGTAAGCTGGCCTTGTTTTCGCCGGGCAGAGTGGTTTTGTCTTTTAACTGTGCATAAAGCTTTTCTGCCCGCTGCACATTTTCCCTTGATGGACAGGAGCGCACCGATTCATAGCCAATGACCTTGCCTTTTTCTGTGATCGGTGTGACATAGGCATCAACCCAGTAATAATCACCGTTTTTACAGCGATTTTTCACCAGCCCCATCCAGGGTTTGCCCGCTTTGATGTGCTCCCACATCACTTTAAACGCCAGCGGCGGCATATCCGGATGGCGAATAATATTGTGGGGCTGACCAATCAGCTCATCACGGGTAAAACCACTGATTTGCTCAAAGGCATCATTGCAGTGTTGAATATTCCCCTGCAGGTCGGTGGTAGAGATAAGACGTTCATTTTCGCCAAAAGTACGCTCATTGCGCGTAACGGGCTGATTGTTGCGCATGTTCCTCTCCTTTCCTTGTGAATTCAGTTATAAGTCGTAATTTAGCCGTTTATTGTGACAGCATTAAGCATAGCCCAGATTAGAAAATGACAAAGGGATCAAGACGTTATTATGCAAATAAAAGATAAAAAGACGCGGTATATTTGCGCGAACAGGCTTTTATCTGCGAACCACTCAGGCTATGCTGCAAAAGGCTGAATGAACAGAATTGAATAATCACCCAACAAGGACGCAAGGATGGATCAGAACAGTACATCGCCACGACAGCAACTTCTCTGTGCATTGGCTCGTCAAAGTGACGCACTGGATGAGTATCTGAGTACCCCGGAAGATGCAGAGATGGCCAGCAAAGTCATCGAATGTAATCGGGAGTTGCTGGCCCTTTTGCAACAAATTATGCAAACCCGGCGAGGCGCAGAGCCGCCACGCTGATTTCACATTCAGCCACTGGCACGGGCAGTGGCCCGCTGCAACCTGTTGTTAATACCTTTCCACACGGACGTCACCGGTGGCTGTTCGATAATCAGCAGATCGTTTTCTGAGCGCTCAAAATCGTGTAAGCGCAAATACAACTCCCTGGCATAGAAAACCGGATCCAGCGGCATCACAACCCAGTCTACATGGGCCAGATCGTATCGGTTGGGCGTCAGCGACCACACCTGAATGCGCCCTTGTGCGTGTTGTTCTATGGTCTGTTTGAGTTCTTTAGGGGAACACAAACTGGCAGGTTTAGCCGGCGCATAGTGACGAGAATCGCTGCCGGACACTCTGGGCGTATCGCCTTCATCCGTCTGTCCGTAGGGCGCAACGCCGAACCCCACCAATTCACCATCGAGCAACCCCGGACGCAGGATCCTCGGTGCGGCGGTGCTTAAATCCACGATACTGGACTCGATCCCCACCGGACATAGTCCTCCATCGACCACCGCAGCAATTTCATTATCAAACTGCCCCAGTACATGCGCCACTGCGGTCGGACTGATACGACCATATTTATTGGCCGAGGGTGCTGCCAGAGCACCGCCAAATTCTTTCAGAATCTCCAGCGCCACCGGATGGCCGGGCATACGAATCCCTACCGTGCTTTGCCCGCCGGTGACTAACGCAGGCGCCGATGGCGATTTTTTCAGGATCATCGTCAAAGGTCCCGGCCAGAACTGTTCTGCAAGCTCATAGGCAATAGGCGTAATATCCTGAGCCCAGTCCCTCAATTGTGCGATATCACCGATATGGACGATCAAAGGGTGGCTCAGAGGCCGTTGTTTGGCACTGAATAGCCTGGCCAGCGCTTGCTCGTTACTGGCATCCGCGGCTAAACCATATACGGTCTCGGTGGGGATCGCCACCAGTTCACCGTCACGCAGCAGGGACGCAGCCTGGCGGATATCCTCACGCTTTTCTCCGTCGAGTTCGAGCCTTTTCATAGACACCTCATGGATTACAAATAGAGCAATGGAATGGATCGGCGAAAGGTTCACTGACCGGCTCAAAGTGACTGGTCTGACAGACGCCACAACGAAAGTAGCGACCTTTGCTCATGGTTGTGGGGGCCTGACATTGCTGACAAGGCAAACCCTGCTCTGCGCTGACAGGCTGATACCCTGGCGTATGACATTGCGGACACAGACGCAACACATGCTCAGCTAGTTGCTGGGCGGCACGGGCAATGGTCTGCATCCGACTGGGACAACAGTGGGCTCTGAAATCCCACTCAGCAAATACCTGATTACCACCTGAGCGGGCCAGACAGGCCACAAACGCCTGCTCCAGTGCTTCGCTGGACCCAATACCGGTAATGGGCTGAGGATCCCGCTCATCGTCGGCACGCAGCACCAGAGCCTGTTCCGGAAAGCCGCTTTGCAGGGCATACTTTTCAAGCTCAGCAAAATCATCTGTAATCAGTGTGGTCACTGACAGCACGGTCTGATGCTGAGCGCTGATGGTCATGTCACGGCTGGCATCAAACCACACCAGGATCTCCGTGTTCAGACATGCCAGACCACCCAATGCCTGCGTATCAAAACTGCCTTCACTGCCGATACCGATGTTCAGACCACTGCGACTCGCCGCCAGACGGGCTTTTCTTTCTGCGGTAGCACGCTGATCTTCCACCCGCGCAATGGTGCGGGTAAAGTTACCCAGTGTGTCCGTATCAAAGTCTTCATCGACGCGCAGCTCCACCGCCAGCACCTTCGCCAGCACAGGTGCAATAACCTGATGTTTCTTGTGTTTGCTCAGCAAGCAGGCAGTGGTCTGATAATAAGGGTGCCCGGTATCTGGCGCGGGTTGTTGCATCAGAAATACCCCTCGCGCTTTTTCTTCTCCATGGAGGCGCTCTGATCTTTGTCCAGCAGCCGCCCTTCCCGCTCACTGGTTTTACTCAACAGCATTTCCTGCACAACCCCGGCCACAGACTGGGCTTTGCTGAGCACGGCGCCGGTCTGGGGGTAACATCCCAGCGTGCGAAAGCGGATCCAGCGGGATTGCAGGGTGCGTTTCTCCTGCTCAGTGAGAAACGGCAGCATGCGGTCATCATCCAGCGCCAGTAAGGTACCGGAGCCATCATCCTGCCAACACATGCGCTGCTCGGCCAGATACAGCGGGACAATATCTATTTGTTCGTTGAGGATATATAACCAGATATCCAGCTCAGTCCAGTTCGACAATGGGAAGATTCGCACTGACTCCCCCGGGCCAATGTGACCATTAAACAGGTGCCATAATTCGGGGCGTTGCTGCTTGGGATCCCACTGATGATGACGATCCCGAAACGAAAAGATGCGTTCCTTGGCCCGCGACTTTTCTTCATCACGGCGTGCGCCGCCCAGCGCCGCATCAAACCCATACTTATCCAGCGCCTGCTTGAGCGCCACGGTTTTCATCTGGTCGTTGTACAACACTGACCCGGACCGAATCGGATGCACGCCATTGGCCAGCGCTTCCTGATTGGTGTGCACCAGTACGTCCAGTTCGTGCTTGTGGGCCAGTTTATCCCTGAAGCTGGCCATTTCAGCAAACTCCCAGGTGGTATCGATATGCAATAACGGAAATGGCACCTTACCCGGGTAAAAGGCCTTGCGGGCCAGATGCAACATCACCGTACTGTCTTTACCAATGGAATAGAACATACAGGGGTTATCAAAACTGGCGGCCATTTCGCGGATAATAAATATGGCTTCGGCCTCCAGTTGCTGAAGGTGTGACATGCGTTGTTCGGGGCTCATACAGACGCCTCCTGGATGCCACTGACAACAGGGTGCCACTTACCGTGCAGGTAGCGACTGGGCTGATGGAGCCCGGCGAACACATACAGCCACTGATTGTCCACCAGCTGTTTAACATGAGCGTGACGTTCAATAATTGTGGCAATCGCCGACTCGGGCGCGTCAATCACTACGCTTAAGCGCAGCGGCTGATGGATCCAGTTATCACCATCATGAATCGACTGCATCGCCAGGCCTGTACGTAAATCACCGCCGTTACCCTCAAACACGCCGATGTTGCCGCCCACCACGTTGTGCAACACCTTATTACCACTGCCATAACGGGGGTTGTCTGTCACTGACGCATAGTACTGAAAATTAATCCAGTGGGTGACCAACATGGGCGCGGTAATAATCTGCTCCAGCAGCGAGTAACCCTCATCCTGGTGATGATCATAATCGTGTAAAAACGCGCGACCATTGAGGTTCATATCACGGGTTTTGAAACGCGGAGCAATGATAAAACTGGCATTATTGGCCAGTCCCCATTCAGGGCGAACCTGCGACCAATCCTGACTGCGCTGCACAAAATTGTGTTGATGAGATTTACCCTTTTCCTGACTCAGCACCTGTCCGGCCGCTGAATGTGAACGTTGCTCCCGGGTCAGCTCAGAGGCACGATCCAGCCAGTCGCGAATAAGCGCCATATCCTGGTTATCGCCAGCATTGAAGAGTTTGACTTCTTCCGTGGTGGTATTGTGCAGCGCCGCCACAAAGTGCGTTGCTTGTGGAATGGTAATACCCTGCCCTTTTAGCGCCTCACGCACCTCGTCATCATTTAACATCCCGGCAAGGGCTTTACTGTTGACCTCACCGGTCTGGCCACCGCAAGCGCCACAATCCAGTCCCGCCGCGTGAGGGTTATTGTGGGTTTCACTGCCATGGCCCACCAGCAACACAGTTTCAGCAAAATCTTTGGTCAGCCCCATACCGGTAAGGATCTGCGCGGCCATTTCTGCCTGTTGCCCGACACTGACCGGCTGTTCGTTATCACAGGACACCAGCTTCAATGGTGCCGTGTTTGAGTCTGCCAATGCTGTGACCGGATGATTGGGCTCCGATGTAGGCACAAAGCTTTGCCGGAATAATTTCAGCGCGTAGGCCGGGCCTGTGGTTTCAACAAACGTAAAGGCACTGGGTGCGGCGTGCTTAAATCGCTGCCATGCCTGGCGAATAGACAAGCGATGATAAACCGGCTTTTTCTCGGCCGACTCCATAATCCGAAAAGCCGGCGTCAATAAGCCCGGAAGCTGTGGGCGGTGGTAATAGCTGCCCTGCGGCTGATAATCCGCGGCCAGGCCGAAGAAACCGGCAAAGCCTTTGGTCTGTATATCCGGGCTGACAGACTCCAGCGAGCGTCGGTAAGGCTCAGAGCGCACATCGATACAAAACACCGCCTGTAATTTGGGCTGCAATGAATCGGCCTGCGCGGGCGCTTTTTTAAGTTCGGCAAACAAACTCTGCTGATAAGACAACTCCAGTGCCTGCTGCCATAACCAGTCATATTCTTGTACACCCAGGTTAAACTGCTCAAAATCTTTCATTTGCTGCTGGCTGAGTAACCATTGCCGATGCAGGCTCTTACTATGGTAATGACGATACAGCACACATTCCCATGCGGCCCGGATAGCCAGTAACTCCTCAAGCACCGTGCTGGATTTGCTCTGACGCTCGGCTTCCTGCTGCTGATATGCACACCAGCTCGCCCAGCCATTAATGCTCAGACTCAGACCGTGCAGATAGGGCAGGTAGCTGTCGGATTGCAAATCCAGCACATCAGGCAGCTGCTGCCACAATTGTGTGTAATCCTCTGGCAAACGGGCAAACTCCTGATGAATATCCGGATCGCCCATTAAAAGACCTATTCCACGGTCATGACGCACTGTCTTTATCCAACTGTTGTACAACCCTTTTTCTGTGGACACTTTCCACTTGGCCTGATGCTGGTCAAAATAGGCCGCACAAAACTGGCTGATCTGATGGGTGATTTCCTCCACCCAGGCAATATTGCGGGTCATGTCCCGGCTGCCATCCACCAGATGTGAAATGAGGCGTGATTCATGGGTATGGCGCTGTGTATTAATGTGCGCCAGCAACTTTTTCAGCGTGACACCGTCATGTGCTGCAGCAACCTGCTGAAGATGACGGTGCGTGATCTCTCCGCGCTCATAACACTGACGGTAGAAATGCCGTGGCATCAACGCCTGCGCGCCACTGCGACTGGCCAGTTGAGCTGCCACCTCTTCAATAGGAAGGTGCGTAAGCTTCCACCAGGGATTAACCGCAATAAACTGATCCAGGGGCCACACCGGAGTGACAGACTGACAAACCTGGCCCACGGCCTTTGCTATGGCATCTTCTGCCGGTGACGAATCATACTGAGGCTGCATTAATAGTCTCCTGTTTTAGCCAGGGATGCCGGAGAATCCACGTGTTTAAGGGCAAAGTCATCTAAGCGTACCGGCCAAATACGCATTGCCTGACGGGTAAACCACTCGTCGAGGTAAAGACCGGCATATAAAAGCGGGTAGAGTTTTTGTGACAGACACCCATGGGGATACACCCTGATCATGACGTAGAGCAGATAGAACAAGGTGAACGTCAGCATTACGCCAATGGCCAGCGGCGCAGAGACGACCGAAGCAGGTGTAATCGCCTCGGTGATATCGGCAAAAAACTGATGCCACAGGGCGTAAAACAGCGCCAGCGTGATCACAACCGGCACCACCATCAGCCTGGCCAGCGCCAGCGGCTGCTTGAGCCCTTCGATGAGGATTACGCACAAGGCAATATTGATAATCCACAACAGGCTCACATAGCCGTAGTTACCCTCCTGCCAGGCGTCGCTCAGGGTGAGCATCACGCCAAACACCGTAAACAGGCTGACCGACACCACAGTCGCCAGCGGCAGATTCGGCTTAATCGGTGGCATGGCCAGGCGGGCACGAATGAAATCGTTAACCGTATTGCCTGCGTTAAGAAAGCAGTACGCTTTATACAGTGAGTGCGCCAGCAAGTGCAGCAATGCCAGGTCGTACGCGCCTAAGCCGCATTCGAGTAACATAAAGCCCATCTGTGCGCAGGTGGACCAGGCCAGCATGACCTTAATACTGATGCGGGTCATCATAATCAGACTGGCAATAATGGCCGTTGCCGAACCGACAATGATAAGCAGGGTATTGGCGTAATCGACCTGCGCCAACATGGGGCTGAAACGAATAATTAAAAAGCCGCCAATGTTCACGATACCGGCGTGCAGCAGCGCCGACACTGGCGTCGGCGCTTCCATAACCTGCAACAACCAGCCATGAAAAGGTAGCTGAGCACACTTGAGAATCGCGACCACGGCCAGCAAGGTGGCGGCCAGGGACAGGTCGGCCGAAGCCAGGTTCGGGGCACTCAACATCGCCGAAATAGACAGGGTATTGAACTCAACACTCAACATGACCACGGCGATCAGCAGCGCCACATCGGCCACACGACTGAGAATGAACTTTTTATGGGCAGCCAGAACAGCCTTAGGGCGATCCGGGTAAAATACCAGCAGTCGATGCAAGGTCAGACTGGATGCCACCCAGCTCAGAAAGAACACCAGAATGTTATCACTGACCACCAGCATACTGATGGTACCCAGGGTCGCAAGAAACCAACGCTGATAATAATGCTGGCGTTTCTCGCCCGCTAAATAGTTGCGAGAAAAGCGCAGTATAATGACACCGATAAAGGTCACCATAACCAGCATCAGTGCGCTGAGCACATCCAGTCTCACCGTTAGCAGGGCGTAGACTGATTCCGGCAATCCCATCAGACCGATAGCGCCGAGCACCGACATGGCAAAGGCCATGGTCACCGTACTTAAGGTGATACGCCAGGCGGTGTGATTCTTGGGTAACAGTAAGGCGCCGAGCAGCAATACAACCGGCGTCGCAAGAAAAAGCAGTGCTGGAACAATGGCCATGTAATCCCCCTTGATTGACGAGTGGATTCTGGCGCCTGTTTCAATTTAAGTAAAATATATATATATTTATAATTCGTTCTCTTTTTCTTATCCATAGGTCAGCCGTGCCCCGTTTAAACTATCACCACCTGTTCTATTTCTGGCGTGTTGCCAAGGGACAGAGCCTGACCCAGGTGGCGCAGCAACTGCACGTGTCACAATCGGCGTTATCGATGCAAATCAAGCAACTCGAAGAACATATGGGGCAAACATTGTTCCGGCGAGAAGGGCGTCAGATGCACCTGACTGAACCCGGACGCATTGCCCTGGAATATGCCGAAGAGATTTTTAACAAAGGCGAAGAGTTGCGGGCTTTTATGCGGGACCACAGCGCCGGCCGTATCCAGCAATTGCGTATCGGCGCTGTCGCGACCTTGTCCCGTAACTTTCTCGAAGCCTTTATCCGCCCGCTGTTACCCCGGGATGATATTAAGCTGAGTTTGCGCTCTGCGAGCCTCGATGAACTGCTGACCGAGCTTGGAGAACACAACCTTGATCTGGTGCTATCCAATGCGCCGGTATTGCCTGACCGGGAAAAGCCGTGGCGCAGCCAACGAATTGCCCGCCAGGCGGTGAGCGTGGTTGGCCATCCGGATAAATCCGCTCAGTATCAGGGTATTGGCGATCTGGCCAGACATCGTTTACTGGTTCCCGGCCCTCATAGTGAAATTCGCATGGCCTTTGAAATGGTGTGTCAGCAATGGCAAATCGAGCCTGAAATCATGGCAGAGGTGGATGATATGGCCATGCTCCGGCTGCTGGCCCGTGATACCCAGTGTCTGGCCATTCTGCCCGGGGTCGTGGTCAAAGACGAGATTCAGCGCGGCGATCTGATTGAGCTGGGCAAGCTCGAAGACGTGCATGAAAATTTCTATGCGGTCACCGTTCGTCGTAAGTTTGAGCTGCCGATCATCAGTGAATTGCTGACCCGCGCTGCAGAAGACATTCTGGCGGTGAGCAGCATCACATAGACTTGTGTCTGGCAGGTAAGACCAAGCCATGGCACTCATTGCAACTGCCTCCTGTTATGGCGCTCTTACAGGTTTTAGTTTGTTCAGCCCCGAAAAAATGTCAGCATAGCGTTACTACCAAAATTGAGGATCTGTTATGCGCACAATACTCCTGGCTCTGCCACTCCTGTTGCTGCTAGGCTGCGACAGCAATGAAGTGGGCGATGTGTCACTGGGGCTTTTTACTACCAAGGACATTAAACTGGATGCCTTTACCGACCCCGTGGTGACCGGCGTCACCTGCCATGTATCCAGTATCGAGGCCAATCTGGACTTTGCGGATCCTTCCGACAGCGCCATCGCCTGTCGTCAGACCGGTCCCATCACCGCGGCCATGATTGCGCAGATTGATAAGACCCCGAGCGGCGAAGTGCTGTTCAGCAAATCCAAAAGCATTTTCTTCAAATCCATGAAGATAAGACGGATATTTGACCCACAGCACCAGACGCTGATGTATGTATCCTATTCCACCAAAGAAACCTCCGGCAGCTTCAAGCACAGTCTGTCGACCGTGCCACTGTGGGGCACCCAGGCCTATAACCAGGTAACGGGCGTGTAATGACAGCTCGGCAAAAAGCCTTGCAACTCAGGGGGAGAGCGCTGAGGTGACGGAATCAATGATTCCACTGGTTTTTCACCCCATTTACAGTCAGTTGTCACTGCCCCACCGGCATCGCTTTCCCATAGAAAAGTACCAGGCAATCCGTGACAGACTGGCTGATTGTGGTGTGCCTGAAAGCTGGTTTTATCAGCCTGAGCCTCTCTGTGAAGAGGATTTAAAAAGTCATTTTCAGGCGGAGTATCTCGGCGGACTGTTAAACGGAGAGCTGGATGCCAAGGCCATGCGCCGCATCGGTTTCCCGTGGTCAGAGCAACTCATAAAACGGACACTGACCGCCGCCGCAGGCACGGTAATGACCGCCAATCTGGCGCTACAACATGGCAAAGCGCTCAACCTGACCGGCGGCTATCATCATGCATTTGCGGATTTTGGCTCTGGCTTTTGCATGGTCAATGACCTCTATCTGGCGGCATTGTCGATGCTCAAACATGACCATATGGATAAGGTGCTGATTGTGGATTGTGATGTACATCAGGGAGATGGAACAGCTAAGTTGTGTGAAAACAATCCGAATATCATTACCCTGTCACTGCATGGCGAGAAAAACTTCCCCCACCGCAAGCAACAATCGGATATGGATTTTCCGCTGGCAAAAGGTACAGCTGATGCAGAATATCTTGATACGCTGGATATGGCACTGAACCTGGCGCTGAACCTGCATCGACCCGATGCGATCATTTATGATGCTGGTGTAGACGTGCATATTAATGATGATCTGGGACACCTGCATATCAGCACGGAGGGTGTGTTCCAGCGCGATAAGCTGGTATTTGACCGTTGTCAGCAGGCAGGCCTGCCTATTGCCGCGGTTATCGGTGGCGGCTATCAACGGAATATCAGTGCCCTGACCGACGTCCACCTGCAGCTATTCAGGGCCGCCGGTGTAGTCGACTGAAAGCCACTTAACTAATTCTTATACTTCCCTTTTTGCCAGTCAGACAGCCCGTATTTATCAAAGGATGTCTACAAATCGCCATTCTTGTGCATGACCTCTATCTCTCACGTCATAAACCTGGTTAGCTACGCTCCTCCTTAGAAACTGCCTCTGAAAAATCGCTATTTTTTTCTGACTTATTAACTGATGTGGATATCCTTCTTCGCTCGTCTCCGATTAATCTTTCAAGAAGATAGTTATCTATCAGGATACTTTTCCCTGATAACGGTCACTGCTAAGAAATAACAGAGGAAACATAATTAAAAAACAAATAAAAACTTTATTATCAGTTACATAAGATTATCTCTGTAGGCATATCGGTCATTTTTTAAGGCCTTACCTATACCTGTGTATGAATGACAGAACACTAAAAATAAAACACCAAGTTTATACTTTAACCTGTTACTTACTGCCGTTTTATTACCCAGAGGCCTGTTAAAATGTTTATCAACAGAAAGAAGTCGTTTATAAACCTGGCATTACTGTCATTGACCTTATCCACTACCTCACTGGCGCTCAGCGCCCAGCCAGACGCACAACAAGTTCGCCCGGCAACCGTTATTTATAAAGTCAGTCCCGATGCAACTGCAAGCGACCTTAAGGGCTTCAACGCCTTATTAAAAAGTCAGGGGTTGGTCTCTGAGAGAACACTGGATGGAAGTCAAATCGTTATCGCAACCTTTGACCATGCCGGTCGAGAAAAAGCGGTTGCCAACATTATCAAGAAAAGCGGCTACGTAACCTTTGCAGAGCCTGATTACAGCCTGCCCCCCATTTTACAACCCAATGACCCGGCTTACTCCAATCAGTGGCATCACAATACCATCAACAGCCAGCAAGCCTGGGACATGACGACCGGCAGTCATAACGTATTGGTTGGCGTGTGTGACACCGGATTTGATGTCAATCACCCGGATCTGTCTGACAACCTCAGAACCGACCTGGCTTACAATGCACATGACGGCTCTGATTATATTTTCGATGCCAATGGTCACGGTACAGGAACCGCCGGTACCTTGGGTGCCGTTGGTAATAATGGAACTGGTGTAGCCGGTGTAAACTGGGATGTAGATATTATCCCGATTCGCATTGCCATCAGCGACTCAAATAGTTCTGCCTATATCTCAACGATGGCGGCCTGTATCGAGTATGCCGCAGACAACGGTGCTCGGGTGGTTAATCTCAGCTATGGTGGGATCCAGTACGCGACCATTGATTCAGCGGCTCAGTACTTACGCTCAAAAAATGGCCTGTTGTTTATGTCCGCTGGCAACGATGGTCAGGAGTTTGCTTCATACCCTGACTACACCAGTTTCGTTGGTGTGGGTGCGACTGATCAGAGTGATAATCGTGCCAGCTTTTCCAGTTGGGGAACATATGTCGATATTACGGCTCCTGGTGTCAGTATTCGTACCACCTATCCGGACAACCGCTATGTGAATTACAGCGGCACTTCATTCTCCTCTCCTGTAGCCGCAGGGGTTGCCGCCCTGATGGTGTCTGCCAATCCGGGTATATCAGTGGAGGAAATCGAAAACGGGATTTTCTCAACCACCACCGACCTTGGCGCAACTGGCGATGACAATGTGTACGGTCATGGCCTGATTAACGCGCAGGCCGCGGTTGAGTATGCGATGAATATCGGCAGCTTCATTGCACCGGTTGCGCAGATTAGCACCAGCAGCGACTCCGTTCCTTATGGTGAAAGTGTCAGCCTGAGCGCAGTAAACTCTTACGACAGTGACGGCAGTATTGTTGCTTACCAATGGCAGCTTGGCGACGGCACGTTCTCTTCACTGCCAGAGTTAACTCATGTCTACACTGAGGCCGGAAATTACCAGGTGAGTCTGACGGTTACAGATAACGACGGACTGACCAGTTCAGCCAGCACAAATATTACCGTCACCAACGACATACCCGTGGCAGTCATCAGCAACATGCCAACCAGTTACAATGCTGGAGAAATCGTCTACTTCAACGGCTCGAGTTCGTATGATAACGACGGCAACATCACTGACTACAGTTGGGAATTTGGCAATGGCGACATGGCCAATGGTGAAGCGGTTGAGTATACCTATACCGCAGCGGGAAACTATTCAGCCATACTCACGGTAACCGATAATGCGGGAGCAATGAGCAGTGCCGAAGTAGCGATCAGTGTAACCGATCCCTTCTCGTTAAATGCACCCGGCAACTTGTCGGCTCAGGTTGAAGGGTTAATAGTTACCCTAAGTTGGACAGATCAAAGTGCCAACGAGTCAAACTTTGTGGTTGAACGAGGCGTGAAATACAGAGGCAAAGTGAGCTTCGAAGCGGTGGCAACACTCAGCGCTGATGCTACAGCTTATACCGACTCGGTGCCGGAAAGCGGACAATATGAGTACCGCGTGAAGGCGGTGAATTCATCCAATGAGGCCACGTCTGAATCCATTATGGTCAAAGTCGATAGCGCTGGCGCTGGCCCTGCCCCAGGAACCATGAACCCGCCTTCTGATTTGCAGGCGCAGCAAAATGGCAACATTGTGAATCTGAGTTGGACAGACAATTCGTCAGATGAACTCGGCTTTTACCTCGAGCGGGGCGAAAAAGTAAAAGGAAAAGTGACCTTTACTCAGATTGCCGTGCTGAGTCAGGGCATCACCTCTTATCCCGATGACATAAGCGCACTGGCCAGCGGCAACTATGCCTATCGTGTCCGGGCTTACAAAGATGGTGAGACATCAGAATACAGTAATACCGTCGAATTACGCATTAAATAGCAGACAAGACCTAATAAGCCCCGTGACGAGTTCTGCTCGCCGGGGCTTTCTTTTTCCCGCCCGTACGTACATCCAACATCGCCTTAGCTTTTAAAACAGTCTCGACAGGCTCTATGGCACTTACACAAAAAGCAGCCAGAGTGCAGCAAATGATCATCACAGGACTGACAGCGAGAGAACAAGCAAATCCAGGTCGCGACGGCCACCTTTTTCACAGCGGTTTCACATCGAGGCCTATAACCTGATGCTGATTCTCATCAACACAGGATTTCTGTTATGCGCATTGCCCCGGTTCTATTGTGTTCAAGTCTTTGTTTTAACGCCTATTCTGCTGAACCCGTCGGTCCAAACAGTTCACCGTCACCTGCTCTGCACCATGCCTCGGCACAACAGGATCTCAAGCAACAGATCCTGTCAGCGATTCATCAGTTTGAACAAACCGATATCAGCCAATGGTCTTATCAGGTGTCGCGCTATGAAAACGAAGAAGGCACAGTTACCAGCAGTCTTGAACGTTTCGATCCTCGCCATGGAGAAGGTAAGAGGTGGACATTACTGCGCACCAATGGACAGGCTCCCACTGAAAAGCAGCAACAGGCGTTTGCGGCAAAAAAGCATGAAAACGAGAAAAAGAACGGCTCCGTCAATCTGACGCTCAAGTTAAATGAATTGATTCAGGTGGACAGCCTGCAACGGGTTTCTGAAGATGAGCAACACCTGCATGCCCAATTCAAAGTTTACCTGAATCAGCTTGGTAAAGAGGCTTCAGAACAGCTGCAAGGTTATCTGGTCTATGACAAGGCCGGTGCCTTTATCAAGCATATAGAAATCGTCAACACGGAGGAATTCTCCCCCATGTTTAGCGCCAGTATCCAGGATATCACCTTATCTCTGCAGTTTATTAAGCGCCATGAGGCCATTCTGACCAAGCAGATTAACCTTAACATGCAGGGCAAGTTTGCATTTTTTACCGAGATTAACGAGGTGTCTACCGATGCCTATTCTGACTATCAATACCACGGTAGTACCGCCCTTGGCGTGCAATGAATCAGGGGTGAAACGTCAGGGTCACCGAGGTACCGGCCTGGCTTTTTACTTCCATACCCCACCCCTGGTGTTCGCATAAGCGTTTTACAATGGACAATCCAAAACCAAATCCGGTGCTGTTTTCACTCTTCACACCCGCTTGCGTGATGGCATGGGAAATCGCCGGCTCAATCCCCGGGCCCGTGTCACTGATAACAAGTTTGCCCTCGCGGAAAATCAGACTCACCCTACCCTGTTCCGTAAAACGAAAGGCATTACTCAGAAGATTGTCCAGCACCACTTTCAGAATGTTTTCATCGCCGCGGATTCTGGTATCACAGCTATCGTCTAAGTCCACCTCTACCGGCTTGTTCGCCAACAACATCCGATTGTCGATAATGGCCCTTTCCAACACTGGCATCAATGCAATCTCCGCCTGTGTCCGATTGGTATGTTCCTCTCTGGCGAGCATCAACAGGGTGTCGACGGTTTTCTCCATTTGCTCCGCAGAATGGTAGATGCGCTCCAGCGCCGCACCATCATTTTGCTTTTGCCGGGACTGACACAACTCAACGGCATTTTTAATCACCGCAAGCGGGGTACGCAACTCATGACTCACATCCCGGGTAAAGCTTTTCTCCCGTGCCAAGGCCTGTGACATACGCAGCAAGGTCTGCTCCAACACCTGAGCCAGTACCCCCACCTCGTTATTGGGAAAGTCTGCAGCGAACTGACGTGGCAGCTTTTCTGGCTCCACGTTCTCTACCAGCTCAGCCAATTGCTTCAGGGGTCGAGTGGTTCGCCTGCCAATAAGCCAGGCAATGGCGCAGGCCAGTGCAGAGACCACTAAACCACTGATGATCAGAAACTGAATCACCC
Organism: Lacimicrobium sp. SS2-24; assembly: GCF_002201535.1. GTDB lineage: Bacteria > Pseudomonadota > Gammaproteobacteria > Enterobacterales > Alteromonadaceae > Lacimicrobium. The sequence continues at coordinate 732,362 of NZ_NIWW01000001.1, forward strand.
CGCCTCGCATGGGCCGAACCAACAATTGCTCACTCACTTCCGCCACCAGATACACCTCGTCATACTGTGAAAACCGGTGCAGGTGATAGTGACGTCCTTGTTGACCAAAAAATTCTTTTCGCTGTGGCTCTTCCATCGCGATATCACGAAAATCGGCGGGTAACTGCTCCGCGGAAAAGTAAAGCGCCATATTTGCTCTTCGGGGTGCTGGCCACGTACCGTTTTCCTCATACTGCGTATGCAGGTACTGCGCCTCTTCCCGCACACCTTGCTCAATAAAACTGTCTTCCAGGGCATACATCAGAATCATGGAAAATGCCCCGTAGATGGCGCAAATAACCAGGGTAAAAATACAAAACCGCCAGATAATGCGGCGGCTTAAACTGTGAAATCCGGTTTTACTATGGGGCATGGGCTGTCGCTTATTCATTGTCCTGGATATCCAGTGTGAAACCTGCACCAAATACCGTTTTCAAAATGGGATAGGCAAAGGGCTTATCCAAAACGCCTCTTAACTGGTAAATGTGTGAACGCAGGGCATCAGATTGGGTGGGTTCGTCCCCCCACAATTTCTGGCTCAGTTCAGTACGACTGACCACTTGTGGGTAGGCTTCGGCGAGCACCGTCATGATTTTAAAGCCCATAGCGCTGACATCCAGGCGCTGTCCTTCACGAAGGATGTGTTGGCGTTTTCGGTCAATCACCAACGGGCCTAAGGACAGGGAGTCAGAGGTGTGCAGGCGATGGCGTCGGGATAATGCCAGACAGCGCACCTCCAGCTCCTGCAAAGAAAATGGCTTGGTCAGATAATCATCGGCCCCGCTCTGAAAACCGGTGACTTTATCATCCACACTGTCTCTGGCGGTCAGCATCAGAACGGGAATATGCCGGTCAGCTTTATCACGGATCTGTCGGCACACTTCCAGACCATCCATGGTGGGCAGGTTCAGATCCAGAATAATCACATCAAAGTGCGCGCTCAGGGCCAGTTCCAGCCCCTGTTTTCCTTTCATGGCAAAGTCGAACACATGCCCTTTTTGCTCCATATACTCGGCAATGTTTCTGGCAATATTCTGCTCATCTTCGACCAACAGAATATGTAGGCTATTTGACTGGCTCATCCCGTTTCCCCGGCTTGCCGACCTGGCCGCAGTTTACTGCGCCAGAGTGTTTAACATGGTTTTCGCTGGCTCAAAATCCGGGTGGTTGCCCAGAATTTGCTCCAGGGTGCGTTTGCTGGATTCGACATCACCGAGCTGTTGCTGGGTTTTGGCAATTTGTATATCCAGATTTGGGCTGTTGATGGCACCTTGCCCTAACTGCATCAGCGTTAACGCTTTTTTAAGGTCCTCATCAGACTTGGCCACCTTGAGGTAGTAATATCCGTACATACCGACCAACGGCATTTGATATTGATCTGGCGTTGCAGTGAGTTCTCTGGCAGCCGCTGGGTTGCCTGCAAGGATGTTAGCCACTTTCTCAAGGGTCAGATCATCTTTGAATGGCTGCATCGACACAGGAGAGATCCCTAACTGCTCAATCAATGCCTGCGCCACAGCGACGGTAGAGGTCGGGTTTTGTCCTGTGATCAGACGCTCATCAATGGCCACATGCGTTAACATGATATCCGATGACTGAAACTTGCCGCCACGTTCACTTAGCTTGTCTTCGAGCATAAAGTCAAACTCCGGCATCCACTTGCTGCCAAACAGCGTTTCCTCTTCATTGGTAAAACCATTGACCGCTTTACCCGCAATCAGATACTCACCGTTTGCCAGAGTTACATCGACCAGCGCCGCCGGACCGTGGCAGACCGCGGCAACAGTACCCTGCTGTTGATAAATATCCGCAATCAGCTGTTGCAGAGCCCGGTCTTTTGGCAGGTCAAACATCGCCCCTTTGCCACCGATGACAAACACAGCGTCATAATCGGCGGCATTCACCCGCGACGTCGGCAGCGTATTGTTCAGTTTTTCCATGATATCTGCATTTTGCAGTACTTTGGCGTTAAAGTCCGTCTCAGGGTCGTATTTATCTGCTTCGACCTTTCCTCCGGCGGGACTGGCCACATCCACGTCAACACCATGAGCATCGAACACCAGAAAGGCTTTTGCAAACTCATCAAATTCATAGCCCGGGGCTTTTTCTCCCTGCGCTTCACCATGGCTGCTAACCACCATCAGAATTTTTTTACCCTGCTCTGCTGCCCAAACGGGGCTTGCTGAAAACAGCAAACAAAGCAGTATCGCGATAACAATGACAAAACGTTCAATCAGTTTCATTACATATTCTCCTGTTAAAGTGGATACAAGATGCCACGCCGTGCGTGAAACAGTTGTGAAATCCCCTTCCCTTATTCCTGCATTAAATCCCGAATCGAACTGTTGAGACTGGTGCGACTGGCTATCAAACCCAGTGCCATAACAACGAGCACGATAATTGCCAATGTTGTCAGCAACCACGGAACATCTGGCTGATAGTTCATGGAAAACTGTGACTGGTAAATCAAAAGCCCCGCAACCCAGGTACCCATGATGGCGCCGGCGGCGGCAATCAAGGCGGTTGTCAGCCACTCAATGCCGTTCACCCTCAGACAGGTGCCTCTGGATAAACCGAAGCTCATGATCACGCTGTTTTTCTTACGCTCATTCGCTTCCAGAGCATGCACCGATGACACGATCACAATCCCGGCAAGGCTGATAATCAGCAAGGCAAAGCCACTCACAACCCGCGTAACCATTGCCAGAAGGTTGTCAAAACGCGCTATCATCTCTTTCATGGGCACCATGCGCAGTGAAGGATGGGCTTGCCAGAGGTCACTCAGGCGGGTAAACGCAGACGGCGCCAGCTCCAGGCTTGCCATGTAATAGCGCGGTGCCTGAAGATGAGACAGCGCAGACGGTGGCATTTGTATCCAGAAGGTGATGGAACCGGCTCCGGGCGTGTATACATGGCTGGCTGCGATGGTAAATTCCACTGACTGTTCACCAATGTAGAAGGTAAGACGGTCACCCAGTTGCAGGCCCAGATCGCTCATCACCTCTTCCTCTACGGAGATCTGCTGCCAATCCGGCTCTGAAGGCTGCCACCATGTTCCCTCGACAACACGGTTGTTGTGCGGGACTACATCGGTCCAGTGCAGGCGAATGGCGCTTTGCAGCGTCGCCAGACTGCCACTGGGTTTATCAGCAAAGTCCTCCAATCGCTGCTGGTTAACCGCAATCAGCTTGGCATGCATAAAAGGTTTGCTTTGACGCAATTCAGCCCCATGCTCATCGGCCCAGAGGATGACATCACGCATTTGCGCCTCACTGGCCTGCGACACCATAAGATTGCCATCATGTTGGCGTTTATACCCCTGCATGGTATTGCCGATATCCCTGAGCAGCATCAGCGTGAACAGCAATAAAAAGGCACACAACCCGACACCAAGGATTTGGGTAGTCTTGGTCAGCAGGCGCTGCTTCATCATAAACAAGGCAAAAGGAACCAGGCCAGAATGGCGGCTGGTCAGCTTTTCACCCAGCGTCAGGCTTACCCAGCTGCTAAGCAGCATTAAAGCGACACAACTGAGCATGGCACCGAGCACCATGACCGTCAGCAGGCCATTATCTGAATACGTGGCGGCAACACCGACCAATACCAGCAATGCACAACCTATAGAAACCAGTGCAGAGCCTTTATTATGCGAGTTGTATACCAGCTGTCTGACAGAGGACTGTTTTAAGGCCATCCAGACCGGCGCCTGAAATACCGCAAAAATCAGCATACTGGCGAGCAAGGGCTCGATAAAACGGCTCAGCGAGAATTGCCACTCTAACTGAATCAGATTTGAGGCTAACCACTGCACAATAAGCCAGTGACAAAGTGTGCAAAAGAACACAACCGCCGGCAGCATAGACAGAATGCTCAACACCCACTTGATCAGAGCAATCTGTACCCCTGAGGCTCTTGATGCCCCCAGGCTTAAACACACCGCAGTAAAAAACTGCTCCTTTTTCATTTTCACTTGCGCAATTTGTTGTATGGCGATGGCGGCCATAAAAAACAGCACCACTGACGCCAGACCGATAAAGTTTTCGGTGCGTTTCCAGAACAGCGCTAACGGATGCGCCCCTTGCTTGTGGTGAATACGCGCCGCGGGCAAGTGTGTTTTCTGCCAATTTATAATGGCATGGGTCTGTGACTTACTGGCAAGAACAAGGTAACGATAATGCATGTTGTCGTCGGCCACATTGAGCCCTGGCAGATCATTGCGATTAATCAACGCACGCATGTCCACATTGTGCCCTTCCATTAACCGGTCAGGCTCATGGTGTAATACCCGCGACACAATAAAGGCTTGCTGTGCAATCATCAGCGTGTCGCCCATATCAACAGACAGGCTCGAGAGTAAGCGCGGATCCAACCAGATTTCCCCCTCTGCGGGCACGACTGCTGTTGAAACGGCCTCCTCACCCAGCGCTGAAGATGTTTTCATCTCCCCCTGTAAAGGATAATCCTCACCAACGGCTTTCAGTGTGGCCCGTTGCCACTGCCCGTTGTGTGTCAACGTGGCGGTTATCTGTTGGGTGTTGATGGCATTTTTGCTGAGCCCTTTCAGTTCAGCCCATTGCGCCTGAGATAAAGGGTGCGACTGACTGAGTACCAGATCAGCGCCCAATAAGTTCTGCAGGTTGTTGTTTAAATAGTCCTGAACCGACTCGCTGGTAAGGCTTAAGGTTACGATAAAGACCATTAAAATGCTTTGTATCCAGCGCAGGCTGCGATTGTACACCGAGCCTTTTTCCTGATGATGTAGCTGCCAGGCCAGGCGAAGCGTATTACTGAACATGACAAGGCTCCTGATTAGATTGGCGTATCCATGAGCATTGGCCATCTTTGAACATCAGCAACGACTCTGCCTGCTCTGCCAGCGCTTCGCTGTGTGTCACCAAAACCAGGCCTGCGCCATGTTCCTTGCAACAGGAAAACAGGATTTCCGTTACCTCTTTCGCACTGACTGCATCAAGGTTACCCGTAGGCTCATCGGCAAAGATAAATCTGGGCTCAAACACCAGTGCTCTGGCAATGGCCACCCGCTGTTGTTCACCGCCGCTGAGTTGCTTGGGTTTATGTGTGAGCCGATGGCCCAGCCCGACCTTTTCAAGCCATTGGCGGGCTTTTTGCTCTGCCCCTTTTTGGCCCCGCAATTTAAGCGGTAACGCCACATTATTAAGAGCATCAAGCTCTGGAAGCAGATGAAACTGCTGAAAAATAAAGCCGATGTCTTTACGCAGCGCCTCCAGGGGTTGTACCTGCTCATTGGTCAGGTAAGTTGCCTTGCCCTGGGTGGGCTTTTCTAATCCTGATGCCAGCATCAATAAACTGGATTTTCCTGAGCCGGAGGGGCCCATGATGGCGTAAGACTGGCCTTGCTGAATCGACAGGTTAAGATCCTGAAACAACACCACCTGATGCTGCTGTGTTTCAAAAGACTGGCTAACGTTGGTCAGTTCAATCTGGCTGTTTGTTGATAACGGCATAGTCCGCCCTCTTCACTTAATGATAAGTTCGCAATCTATGCCAGACGCAGTGAAAAAGATGTGAAATGCTTTTTTGTCCCCTTACCAGCACAGCACTGCCAGCGACAGCCAATTCACATTTATTTCACAGGATAGCGAGTACCATCAGTTCACTATTTTTATGAAGTTGAAAGACCGCTATGCAAACATCTTTGCTAAAAGCCTTATGTATTTGCGTTATCACCACTGTCAGCCTCGCAGGCTGCAGTGTGGCTAATTCACTGCGCATGATGCAGATTAATTCTGATGTTGACCCCGTATTTACCGGAGACAACCGCGTTGCACTGGACGCAGTGTATGAGGGTGAAAAACCCTATGTCTACGCCACCGTCAATGGAGAAAAGTTACTCTTTCTACTGGATACCGGGGCAAGATTTCTGATCCTTATGGACACCCCAAAAGTCAGAGCGTTGGGGCTTAATCGAGGCTTTGATCTCGCGCTGGGGGGCTGGGGCGAAGATGGCAAAAGCACGGCTTATCAGACAGACATCAAGCGGATTGATCTGGGAGGTGTTTATTTTGATGGGATGAAAGCCGCGCTTATTCCGGTGTCGAAAAGCCACTACTACTTACGCGAAGATGAAGCCATCTTTGATGGTGTCATTGGCCATGACATGATGCGCCACTTTGCCTGGGAGTTTGACGCCGCCGCCAATGAGATTGTTATCTCTAATGAAAGGTATCAGCCCGAGCAGAATGCGCAGCATATAGCGCTCACGTCCTTTATGAATAAAATCCGGGTCGATGGCAAACTGACATTCAATGACTCTCATATTGTCGAGGGCGAGTTCATTATCGATACCGGTAGCCGCCACTATGTGAAATTAAGTTCAGCCTATCCGAAAGAAAATGAGGTTGAGATTGCCTCCACCCGGGTGCGTGCCGCTGACTTTGGTTTAAGCGGCAAAGCCGAACATGATCGTGTCACCCTGCCCTCGCTTTCACTGGGTGATGTGAAAATCGAGAATGTGAAAATCAATTTAATCCCTGGTGACGATGAAGATGACTGGTGGGTAATAGGAAATGCCCTGATGAATCAGTTTAAAACCGTCATTGACTACCCAAATGAGGCTTTTTATCTGATACCTCAAAAGCCGTTCGTGACCGATTACAACCTTGTAGGGCTTGAGCTTCGCAAAATTCGCAGCGGCGAGTTTGTGGTGCGCTATGTTTTCCCCGACTTACCTGCCAGTCACACCGATATTCAGGTGGGAGACCTTATCACCTCTATTGATGGGCGCAGTGCTAAGCACATTTCACTGAGTGAATTTAATGATATGGCTTCCGTTTTAGGGCAAAAAGAAGTTTGTATTGAGAGAGAAAATACCTGCTTTGAGCTAAATGCACAGCATATCAAGGGATACTCTGACTTGTGACCACTGCCGCAACAGGTGTTTTAAAAAAAAGCCCGGAACATGCTGATTCCGGGCTTTTTATATGCCAGTATTAGCGTAATTGCTTGCTTGCCCGGTAACTTAACTGCAAACCCAGCAGGCCCGCTATAAGCAATAAAAAGGTACCGGGCACAGGGACTTCAACAGGGGCATCTGGCTCTGCCACCTCACTGAAGGTTTGTCCGGCGAGAATGGGAGTGTTGTAATCACTTTCCAGCGCATAGCCATGCACCGTTCCCGTGCCCCTATCGTTCAAAGTCAGGTTGAACCAGCCGAAAGAGGTGTCTGTACCATCGAACAGGGAGAAGCCAAGATAACCCCTGGCGGTGTTATAACCGTCATTCCAGCTTCCGTCATGAGAAGTGGCGCTACCAGCGTCTCGAGTACAGCCCCACTGTGAACACTCCGCGTCCCATTGGCTGTAATAATACTTAATAAGGTGATTTGAATTTATAAAGCCAAGGTTACCGTCAATATTGGCGTCTAAACCCAATGGACCGCCAGTGGTGACTTGTGAACCTGCTACCCCCCACACGTAAAGATTACTTCCAACCCATCTGCCGGCGGAATAGGTGCGGTTATCAGTCGTATACAGAAAACCAAAGTCATCAACACCATCGGCGTTGACATCGTAGAACCAGGAATACTCGTAATCCCTTTGAGTACTGCCGTCAATACTATGATCCAACTCTGTGTACATAATACTGGCTGAGGCTGCACTGGTACTTAACCAAAACGTCACGATAAGACTGGTAACGACAATGATGTTTTTCATACTACTACTCATATTCAATCACTTACTGCCCGGAAATAGGCTGAGCACATTAAACCAGGCTTGTCATGTACCTGTCTTGGGTAGAACTACTCAATTGGTATGTTTTTAATGAAACTGGCTTAAATAAAGTGAACGCTGCCAGCGCCTCAATCGCGCCATGCCATTGATAATGACCAGTACCTGTAGCTACTGTGGTAAAGGTGTAAAAGCAAAGCGAGGCGTCACAGCTAAAACCAGAGGCTTTTTCTAAAGCCTTTTTACCCCGACTTACCTGCCAGTCACACCGATATTCAGGTGGGAGACCTTATCACCTCCATTGATGGGCGCAGTGCTAAGCACATTTCACTGAGTGAATTTAATGATATGGCTTCCGCTGTAGGGCAAAAAGAAGTTTGTATTGAAAGACAAGCTGCCTGCTTTGAGCTAAATGCACAGCATATCAAGAGGGACTATGACGTGTGACTACCTTGGCGACAGGGACGTTGCGCCTGCATAATGCCAGGCGCTTTTTCCGTCCCATCAATGTGGTTTGAGATTGCGCTTAATGTGACCAGTGGATGTGCTTGATTTTCCATTCACCCTGCTGCTTTTCCAGCACGATGGTTTCCATTCCCTGGTAGTCTCGCACTTTGCCTTTGTAAACCCCTTGAGTATGGCTGCGTGACGCAGAGATGGCGGTATTGCCCAGAACCTTTACCTGATGTTCAAGGGTTGTACTCTGGACGGCGGCCAGGTATTTCATGTCGGATAACATGTGATGCTGGGCATACTCTTCTGCGCTTCTCTCCACACGCCCACCTTCATAAATCGTCACATCATCCGCCAACTGAGCTCGGGCCAGGGTACCATTACCTGATTCGAGCGCTTCATGAAAGGTCTGCACAACTTTTGCGGCGGCGGTATCCAGGCCAAGAAACTTTCCGTTGCCCTCTTGCTTATCCCCGTGTGCAATAACGGAGAAGCTGATGGCCAAAACACAGCCTAGAAGTAGGTGTAATATTTTCATTTAATTCATCCTTTGGTTGCACGCGGTATCTGAGTCATTGATATTACAGATATTTATTAAGCCGTACTAATTGTGTTTTCCCAACCTTCTCATTTACCAAGCAGCCTGATGATTAGGTATTCCTTTAACCGATAGAGCATTTGGGTATGCCCTTTTTCACTTAAAATCACACTTTAACCAAAAAACATTTGGCACCTTTTGTCGGTTTTGTGTCATTCTGCCACTTCAGCGATTGGATAAACTCTTTGTCCTGAAATAAAACAAAGGACTACCGATTCATGACGTCACTTCGCTTAACAATCAGCCAGTGCATCGTATTTACCCTGTTACTTTTAATGGCGCCTTTGAGCTACGCCGAGAAACCCTTCACCGTTGCCATACTCATGTTCGATGATGTTCAAATCATTGATTTTGCCGCCCCCTATGAGGTGTTTGGTCAGGCAGGGTATGAAGTGTTTACCGTCTCAGAGAATGGAAAAACGGTGAACACGGTGATGGGGCTAAGCGTAAATCCCGATCATTCATTCAAAACTATGCCAGAAGCTGATGCGATATTAGTACCCGGTGGAGATGTTCATGAGGTGATGAAAAACGAGAGTGTTCAGCAGTGGCTGACGGCCATGCAGAGAAAATCTGAACATATTTTATCGGTATGCACGGGTTCTCATATTCTGGCCGAGTCTGGCCTGTTGGATAATCAATCTGCCACCACCTTTCACCGGGCCATAGATAATTTTGAAGAGACCTACCCGGATATCACCGTGTTAAGGCAAAAGCGTTTTGTGGATAACGGTCAGGTGGTTACCTCAGCAGGGCTTTCTTCCGGCATTGATGCCTCACTGCATCTTGTTAGCAAAGTCTCCGGAGAAGAAAAGGCTCGCACCGTTGCCATGCACATTGAATACGACTGGGATCTCGAGGGCGGATTTGTGCGGGCAGAAATGGCCGACAAACACTTTCCGGATAATGATTATGATTGGCCAGAAGGTATCTTATTTGACCGACAATACTCCTACGGCAGCCAAACTGACTGGAAATTAGCGGTGACGGCCCAAACCACGGCATCAGCTGAAGAACTCACTGCCCGCTACAAACAGGCCATGTTGGCACACGACAGTTGGGTTCTGATTCCTGCATCGCAACAACAGGGCGTGAGCTGGCGCGGCACAGGTGAGCTGTCAGCGTGGCGCCATGATGTGCATATCAGCCTAACAGAGCAGGCAGACACCTACCTTATTGCACTTGAAATGCACAAGATTGCAGACAACTAAACGTACTTAATATGCTCAAACGAAAAATAGGTTTTTTACTTTTTGAACAGATGAACGCTCAGGATTTGGTAGGGCCGATGGAAGTGTTTCACTCGGTCAGTGAAGTACACACCTCGCCCTATGAGCTGATGTTTATTGCTGAACAAGCCAGTACCTATACCAGCGAATCAGGGCTTGCCATGGTGGCCAGTTACGGGCTTTCAGATATCCAGGCTCTCGACACCCTGATCATTCCGGGCGGCGCTGGTTCCCGGTTGGCCCGTGTTCAGCAATCCATTTGCCCCTGGCTTGCTCACATTAAACCTGGAGTCAGGCGCATCGCCAGTGTCTGCACAGGTGCATTTATATTGGCAGAGAGCGGACTATTGGATGCCAGGCCCGCCACAACCCATTGGGCCTTTATCAATACACTCAAATCTGAGTATCCAAAAATCAGAGTAAAGCCAGACAGTCTCTATGTTCACGACGGTGATATTGCCACCTCAGCGGGGATCACCTCCGGCATTGACCTGGCGCTGCGCCTTATTGAAGAAGACTTGGGCGCACAGGTTGCCACTCAGGTTGCGCGCTTTTTAGTGGTTCACTATCGACGTGCCGGCGATCAGGCTCAGTTTTCCGAACCGCTGCGTTTTCAGCAAAAAGCCAATACCGGTTTCGCGTCACTGAGCAGTTTTGTGCTTGAGAACCTGCACCGGGAGCTCAGCGTCGCTGAACTGGCGGCACATTGTGCAATGAGCACGCGAAACTTCCACAGACTGTTCGCGCAGCAGATGGGAAAGTCACCGGCAAAATATGTGGAGAAGCTGCGTTTAGATTATGCCAGGCAACTACTGGTTGAGAAGTCATGGTCCCTAGAGCGTATTGCCGATGCCTGTGGCTATAACAACACAGACTCCTTCAGACGCGCCTTTCAACGGTGCTTCTCCATTGCACCAAAAGAATACCGGGAACGGTTCTCAAAACGCGACTAAAATCACCTTCACCCTCAACTCGTCTTAAGCTAAAGTAAGTCATCGCCCTTTTTTTAGACTCAATCATGGTAAAAAGTACACGCTACTTTGCTAAATTCAGATTGCTTATTAGCCGCATCCTAAATAACCGTATAAAAGTTGGTAAAAACGTCAACAACGAGAGTTGTACTGGTGTGGTCAGTGAGTCGATACCCCAACCATCTGACGATTCGTTTAGTTTCACTCCGGCTGAGTTGAGTCCCTGCGCTCTTTTACATCGCAAACGGAATAGCGGAGAGTGATTCAAAATTGATGTATTGATGAACACTCGTAAGCGACTAAAGGAAGGCAAGTTAAACCAACGATTTCAGAGAATGAACCACTACAAATGGTTACCTGAATACGATGAAATTTACCTTAGCAACATCATAGGGCTGCCACTAGACAGAATCGCTTAGCGCTCATCAGCCTGAGACAGTAGATCATTTTGTAAATGAGTTCACAAAGAAACGTTTGGATAATTCTGGGGAGAAGAGAAATTGGTCGGCGTGAGAGGATTTGAACTGCCCTAAATCACGCTGGTAACAACATGTAGTGATTTCCCGTCAGAGCAACACTATATAGCGTTTCCCTGCACCCCATTTTCAGGCAGAAAATGGGGCTTAGTGCAGGAATGGGTGGGCATCAGCATTGTTGTTAGTCCATAACGCAAGCAATCTAATGATACTAATCTCCAATCTGCTCACTCAGGTTACTAAGTAGAAACTGGCCGAATGCCTTTGCTGAAGGTGATTGCGCTCTTCTTGACGGGGTCAGCAAACTCAACTGCGCTTTACCTGAAATCCAATCAGGTAATACCCTGTTTAGCGACCCATTGTTAGTTTCATTACGGCACGTATAGGCGGGCAGACTGACTATTCCAAGTCCCACAATGGCTGCATCTTTTAAGGTACTCATGTCATCACTGCAAAGTTGGGGACTATACGGGACGGTGTTTTTAAGGCCCTCGTTATTTTGCAGAGTCCAATGCCCTGTTAAGGGCTGCCATTTGAAAGAATCGCTTAGCGCTCATCAGCCTGCAAGATTTGGATGTCTAAGATCTCAAAGGCCTGATGCCGGTGCAGCGATATTGTGAGGCCTTCAAAAGAAGTATTTTAAAGATAAAAATTTTCGCCTTTTCTACTGCACTCAAATTTTTATACCATTTCCGGATTGTTATACCGAGATCTTCCAGATGATCATTACTCGCCAATCCAAAAACACTCTGCTCTCCCAAGAAGTCAGCTTAAAGTGATTTTATTGGGAGCTCTATAACGGAAATAAGACCTTGACGATCAGTTCGGTTCTGTAAGGAAAAATGGCCTTGGTGTCCTTCTACTATTGCTTTTACAACAGCCAATCCCAAACCAAAGCCGCCCTTATCACTTTCTCTCGCAATCGACAGTCTTTCAAATGGCTCTAAGACCTGTGAAAGTTTATCTTTAGGTATTCCCGGGCCGTTATCACAAAGCTCAATTCGAACATGGTTACCTTCAACACAAGCAGTCAGTACCGCAGACTCTGCATACTTGAAGCTATTTTCAAGCAAATTGCGTATTGCTCTGGCCAAAGCTTCGGGCCGACAAGCAATGACCAAGTATGATTCAGTATTAAACGCTATCTGCATGCCGATTTCAGCGAACGAATCACACTCATCCTGAAGCAATGCGTTTAGGTTAACGTTTTTGATCACTTCAGCTGTGTGCTGCCCTTTCAGAAAGTCCAGTCCCGATGCTGTTATCTTCTCAATCCTGTCGATATGTTTGATTAGACTAACTTTGATCTGCTCATCATCTAACAATGCAATCTTTAGTTTCAGAGCTGTCAGTGGTGTTCGAATATCGTGGCTAATAGCGGCTAATGCTGTAGTACGGTTTTTAACCGCATTGGCTACCGTTTTTTGCATTTCATTAAAAGACGCGATCGTTTCCTTTAAGTCCGGCGAGCCCTGTTCTTTAACCGGCAAAAAAGAAAGGCCTTGGGCAAACTTATTAGCAGCCTGCTGAAGATCATGCAATGGTCGCGTAAAATGTCTGATAAACAATATGCTAACTATTGCGATAATAGTAAATGCACCCCATGCCCACATTAGCCAGTTATGCGACTCCCGTAAATGCCACTCATGACTGTGAACCTCCGAATTCAGCCAGTGCCCACGGTCGGTCTCAATACTAATCACAAGTCCTTTCATTGGAAAGTGCAGTTCTGGCTGACAATCCCTGTAAGAAAAATCGCTCCAGGTGAAATTTGCCCGCTGTACTTGTATACGCTGTTTATCTACTCCAAGTTCAGAACTAATCAAAAGCGCCAGTTCCGGTAACAATTCACCATTAAAATTAAGCGGCTTCTGTGAAAAACGATAACCTTCATGACAACTGGAGTAAGAGCGTTCAAACTCGGTTTGCTGGGTACTATCTAATAGCGAAACTAATGGTAGTAGCGATGAGATCCGCTTAAGCTGCTGATGTCCGATGGCAGTATCTTCCAAACTTTCCTGGTTCAACAGGTCCACTACTAAGAATGTGATAAAAAACAATAATAAAGAAGAAACCATAACTAAACTTAACTGTTGTGCCAGTGTACGAGGCTTCAAAAAGTTAAGCATTTCAGTCCAAATACGTTAAGTTAGCGGCAAAGACATAACCACCGCCGCGATGCGTGACAATGACTTTTGGTTTTTTAGGATCAACTTCAATTTTCTGTCGTAAACGGCTTATCTGATTATCAACACTGCGGTCAAACATACGTGCGGTTTCACCTTTTGTTAAATCAAGTAGTTGGTCGCGACTTAACGTTGTCCCAGCATATTCTATTAGCGCCACCAACAAGCGATGCTCGCCGCTACTTAAACGAATAACCACCTCCTCGACATCACGCAGTTCTCGCTCAGCTAAATCAAACTTCCAGCGATCAAATTGCACTCGCCCTTTGGATAATTTGCGATGTTGAGGTAAACGTTCACTTCTGCGCATGACTGACTTAATTCTGGCAACCAGTTCTCTGGGGTTAAACGGTTTACACAAATAATCATCTGCACCCACTTCTAGTCCGATAATACGATCAGTTTCATCAGTCATTGCTGTGAGCAATATTACTGGGGGGTAGACAGACTGCTGAAGTCGTTTACAAATACTGAGGCCATCTTCACCAGGCATCATGATATCGAGGACGATCAAGTCGATACTACAGGCTGCCAGCGCCCGATCCATAGCAACACCATCATGTGCAATTGAGGTACGAAAGCCATGGCGAGACAAAAAAGAGGCTAGCGGATCGGTTATGTCTCGCTCATCGTCAACAATCAAAATATGGTAGTGTGTTTCATTCACGTTTAATAAGACTCATACGAATATCCCTGTATCAAGGTACACGTTTTTCTCCGCATGTAACTGGCAACATGTAACAAATTTAGCCACTTCTACTTTATTGCGACAATTCGTTACATTCATGACCAAAGTGGGGATAAAGAAGCAGCCCTTGACCGTTATAGTGCCTACCAATTTCAACAAAACTCTAAGCGATGAGAAGAGTGTGTTTATCAGGTTAATCACTATGCGACATTTTATTCCAATACTACTGCTGTTTATATTCTCAGCACTCGGATTTTTACTGATCCAGTCTCCGCCTGATACTCCCAGAAAACTCCCGAATATCAGGTTACCTGTTGTTGAAGTAAACCCGCACTCTCCATCCAGTCATCCAATTTCACTTGCAGTCTCGGGCAAGATCATTGCGCCTCAAAAAGAGATCGAGTTATCCAGCGAAAATGCCGGAAAAATAGGCAAGCTGCATCCTCACCTCATTGTTGGTGGCACAATTCCCGCAGGTGAAACAATCGCCCAGTTAGAAGAAGCTGACTTCCTTCTGGAGTTAAAAAGTGCCCAGGCAAATCTCACTAAGACAAACGCTGCTCTCTCAGTTGCTCAAGGGAATCATCGCCTGGCAAAAAAAGAGTTGGCATTAAGTGGCTATCTTTTTTCAGATGATGATCAGAACAAGAAGCTAGCACTGCGCTTACCTGATTTGCATGAAGCCGAGGCCGATGTCGATATTGCTCATTATAAGCTAGCACAAGCCAAGCTCACACTGAATCGAGCAACGATTAATTATCCCTATGACGTAAAGGTCACGGAAGTATCGACAGCACTGGGTGAGTATATCAGTGAAGGAAAAACGATTGCTAAAGTGGTCAGAACAGACGAAGTCTGGATTGAATTGAACATCCCGCAGCAATACTTGACAAAAAT
Organism: Lacimicrobium sp. SS2-24; assembly: GCF_002201535.1. Taxonomy (GTDB): domain Bacteria; phylum Pseudomonadota; class Gammaproteobacteria; order Enterobacterales; family Alteromonadaceae; genus Lacimicrobium. The sequence goes on from NZ_NIWW01000001.1 coordinate 747,608, forward strand.
AAATGTAAAGACGGAAAAAAATCAGGGCAGTATAGTTACTTTTTCATTTAACCAGCATACTTTCACGGCAGAAGTATTTGGTATTCACCCTAAGCTAAGAGAGAACAGTCGGTTAGTAAAAGTAATCGCCCGGGTTACTCCCTCCGGCAAGCCAGTTTTTCCATTTGTCATCAACTCCCATATTGAGGCAACTGTGGAATTTGAGGTGCTAAAAGATGTGCAGCGTCTATCCAGACAAGCCTTACCCGATCCTTCTCATGTCTATGTTGTTGACCAAGCAGGCCGCCTGCAAGTAAGACCTGCAGGTGTGAAATGGCAGACTGAGGAAAGCGTATATATCTCACCGGAAATCCAGGCGGGAGACAGACTGGTTTCCCGACCGGTTTACGGCATTTTTGTTGGCAGTAAGGTACGAGCTGTCTCTGTTTTAAACCATGATCACATACTTAACCAGACAATGCAGACGTCTAGTTACTAAGCCAGGGAAAGCGAAATGAATCTACATAACTCAAACCACCTTGTTTCTTGGATGGCTGGCAACAAAGTTGCCGCCAATCTTCTCATGATCTTACTTGTTATTGCTGGTCTTTACTCGTTGTCCCATATCCGTTATGAAATACAACCCAACTATACTTATTCCACCATACTAATTGATGTTGCATACCCCAGTGCAGACCCGTTAGAAGTTGAAAACGGTATTATCCTTGCCGTAGAAAAAAAGTTGGCTCAGATAGAAGGCCTAACAAAAGTAACAGGAGTCGCCTTTGCAGGGTATGCTCAAATTCGTGCGGATATAGCACAAGGGGAAAGTCTCGATCGTGTATTGATGCGCACAAAAACCGCCATTGACAACATCACTACCTTTCCCGACGGGGCGGAACCCCCTATTGTAAGATTAGATGATGATGCAAGATGGCTAACCACCATCGCGTTAACCACTTCCAATAATACAGAAGATTTACATACATTAGCGAAAAGTGTTAAACAGGATTTGCTGGCCATTGACGGCATTATCCAAGTCAAACCCAGAGTCGAGCAAAATGAAGAAATACAAATTAGATTTCCTTTTGCCACTTTACAGGCACTCAATCTATCTTTGTCTGATGTCGCAGAACAAGTATCGAATATTGCCACAACCCAGCCTAGCGGCGTGATCCACTCCAATACCGGAGAAGTCCAGCTTAAAACAGATGGAAGAAGTGTTTCGCAGGTTCATTTTGCCAATATACCTATCCGCACCCCCTCCCCAGGAGAAAATACAGTGCTCGGCGATGTTGCTAACATTTCTGAGGGTTTAAGTAATCAGAAAAGTTTCTTCAGCTTAAATGGGCAGCAAGGGCTGCTCCTGTATGTTTATCAGGCCAGAGACGCGCAGACACTGCCTTTAGCTGAAGACGTTAAAACGTACGTCGACACCCTTCAATCGTCCCTACCTGACTCTATCAAAGTGTCACTGCCCTACAAGCGAACCGAGCGTTTTAGTCAGCGCCTATCATCATTATTAAGTAATGGCCTGACTGGATTAATGCTTGTTGCAATGCTGTTGGGTGCATTTTTAACTCCCAGACTTGCTATGTGGGTGGGGCTCTCAATCCCTGTTGTATTAATTGGTACGTTCAGTTTTCTGTTATATCTGGATGTATCCATTAATATGATTTCAATGTTTGCTTTTATCATGACAATAGGGCTTGTGGTGGATGACGCCATTATTGTCGGCGAAAATATTTACGCCAAGTATCAAAGTGGTATGAACATAAGTCAGGCAGCATCTGAAGGTGCAAGAGAAATGATGTTGCCCGTCTCAATTGCGATCATCACTAATATTATGGCATTTATGCCGATTCTGATGATGGAAGGTAACATGGGACAATATATGCGTTCACTGCCAATTGTTGCCATTGTAGTGTTTGCGGTGTCTTTTTTTGACGCGCTTTTCCTACTGCCCGCTCACCTTAACTCCTCTCATAAGCGTTCAAAACAAACCAGACCATCTGAGAGCCTATTTGCCGGGGGACTTATTAGATTCAGAGATCGCTTCTATATTCCTCTATTAAGTCGTTCATTGCAGCACAAATACAGCATACTAATCGTCTTTTTTGGCTTACTCTGGCTGGCATTTAGCTGGTTTGAGTCAGGTCGTACCGACTTTCGATGGTTCCCACTTGTTCCATCAGACAATGTCAGTGCGTACTTAACGATGCCTGTAGATAGCTCCTTTGCCAGTACAGTGAAAACCAGTCAGTTCATTGAAGAAGCGGGCCTTGCGGCAGTTGCCGAGATCGGCTCAACTGAGGATGTGATAAGTCACGCAGTAACTGCTGGAATGGGATCTGCGAATAAAGTAAAAGTGACCATCACGTTAAATGATGAATCAAAGCGTACCTTCAGCCAGCAAGAATTTGCGAATTTATGGAGGGAAAAAGTGGGAGACTTGCCTCAGGCAAGAGCATTGCAGTTCGATTATCTAGTCGGGTTCGGTCGCTCCGGTGGTGTGTATCTTGAGGTCAGTCACTATAACGACGAAATACTCGCGCAAGCCGCTCAGCAATTGGCTGACAGCCTTGCGACCTTTGACGGGTTATTTGACGTATCCAATGGCTTGGATGAAGGCAAACAGTCGCTGATATTTACTCTGACCAATGAAGCCCGAACTCTAGGTTTCACTGAAACTGACTTAGGCTTGCAATTAAAGGATGCTTTTTTCGGAAAAGAAGCCTTTCGTTTTATGCGTAATGGGCAGTTAGTAAAGGTATGGGTAAGGTTAAACGAAGAAGAAAAGGGCTCGCTGGAGTTCTTAGGCCGATTTATTGTAACGGCACCAGATGGCACCCGAATTCCTTTATCACAGGCTGCAAACTTCCATTACTCTCACATTCCCCCACAGATCACGCGAGAGAATGGCAAAAAGACCCTCAAGGTAGGAGGTTTGCTTAACCCATCAACAGGCAATTTGACTCTGATTAAAAAAGTACTCGACGAAACAATCATCCCAGATTTGAGGGCACAATACCCTGGCTTGAAACTCGGCTATCCAGGTACCCTTTCGAAGAGTCAAAGCGTGTCACCACTGCAAACCTTAATAAATGGTTTTATCATTGCCAGCGTCAGCATGTTTATTTTGGTGTCATCACTTTTCAGAAGTACGATTCAGGGAGCGATCATATTGCTTACCATCCCGTTTAGTCTCGCTGCGGCTCTCTTTGGTCATATTGTGATGGGATTTGCGATCACTTCAAACAGCCTATTTGGAATGGTTGCGCTTTCAGGACTGGTGATTAACAGTGCGCTGGTGTTAACCAGTAAAGTAAATTATTCACTCGCGCAGGGACAACATTTTTCTCAGGCTATTATTGAGGCATCATCCAGCCGGTTCAGAGCCATCATTCTAACATCGGCAACCACAACTATTGGGCTATTACCGATGCTAATGGAAACCACAGAGCAGGCATTATTTCTGGTACCTTTTGCAATTGCTCTGACCTTTGGTACTGCAATGTCGACCGTCGTCGTTTTGTTTTTGGTCCCCTGTTTCCATGCGATACATCATGAACTTAGCCTGATGTTCAGATCTCAAAATACCATTACCGAAAGTTAATGTTGACGCCAGCTGTGGTTTTACTTGAAGCGGATTGTCAGCCGCCACTAGACAGGAATGCTTAGCGCTCATCAGCCTGAGACAGTAGATCATTTTGTAAATGAGTTCACAAAGAAACGTTTGGATAATTCTGGGGAGAAGAGAAATTGGTCGGCGTGAGAGGATTTGAACCTCCGACCCCTGACACCCCATGACAGTGCGCTACCAAGCTGCGCTACACGCCGACCGAAGAGGTTGCATAGTGTACTTATTTTGCCGGGCTTTGCAATGCCGGGATGACATTTAGCAAATCGTTTGCCCATTCCTTAATCAACTGTGTGATTTTAGTACCGCAATACCGCCTCTTATTTCTTTTATCAGACTGCCAAATTAGCTGGCTTGATGATAAACCGCCGGTGTAAGGGGTATACCACGTCGTTCGATAACAACGGCTTTACTTTTCTGCCCTAACGGCCGTTGCACCTGAGCAATGGGCCAGTGCGGGCAAACATCCCCGCTGCGCCGGTTATGAACCGGGGCGGTGACGGGGGATTGAGCTGAATTATTAATGTTGATTGGATTCATCGGGTTCTCCTTTTAGTATTCGCTTGTGAGACTAGCAGAGCCATGAGCGGGAATATGTACGATAGCGAACAGATTAACGAATAAAGCTCGGTGGCGGGTCGGCATGCCTGTATCTGCTGATGCCGAATGTCGCGATAAACGCGGTGGTGTGGCCCGCAATACGCATTGCAGGCCTTAGATTTTAATCAGTTACGCCGGTCATCGGCACTGATTCGGCTGGCAATGGCGCCATCCTGCCCTTTGTATTTGGCATCCAAACGGGCGTTGTAAGGTTTTTCGGCAAAATCAGAGAGCACTTCAAAGCTCAGCGCACCGATTTTCATCTTCGGGCGCAGGGCTAGGGGGAGCTTACCGCTGTTGAAAAACTCCAGCACAATATTGCCTGACCAGCCCGGGTCGATGCGATGGGCGGTCACATGCACCATTAAACCGAGTCGGGCCAGTGAGCTGCGCCCATCCAGCCAGCCGACCACGTTGCCGGGCAAGGTGACGGATTCAAGGGTCACGGCCAGCGCCAGTTCACCGGGATGCAGGAAAAAGGCTTTACCGTCGGGCAATTCAATTTCGTCACTCATCACCGAATTCATGGCCGCTTCCATCTCTTCCTTGGGACCAGAGAGATCGATATAGGGGGCGGCATGGTCTTCAAATACGCGGAATTTGTTACCCAGGCGAATATCAACGGTCACGCCGCTGATCATATTTTCTTCTGGTGAGGGGCTAATCTGAATTTTGCCATCCTCCAGCCAGGTCTTGATGTCTTTGTCACATAAGCGCATGGATTGGTCCGGTTGCATCTACTCTAAGGGGAAATCCGTAAAGGTGGCTCATTATTCACGCTCACGGTCAGGTATTCAATCTTTACCGAAGGAAAGTTATTCAGCATCGGGTTTCAGGTGTCATTTCAATGCAGCGTTAGTGCCCGTAAAGACCACCTGATGCAGGCATCACTGCTTTGTGGGAATGGCCGTAGTGCACTGTCATGCCCGAATGTTGTTATCGGGCATCCAGTGCCCTTGGCCACAAAACCTTGTGTTAAAGTCACTGGATTCCCGCCTGCGCGGGAATGACCATAGTGCTGTATCATGCCCGAATATTGTTATCGGGAATGACGTGTATGCAAACGGGACTGGGACGACTTAAATGCTGACTAACGTTGTACAGACACATCGATAGCCTGGGGTTGTTTCAGGGTTGAAAGGTACAGCTGTTTTGCCAGTACCCGCGCCGTATGCCCATAGGCATCCGCAATCGGGCTGTCAGGTTGTTCACTAATTAGTGACTGGCCTAAATCCGTGTATTCGCGAATATGAATGTCCAGTGGGATCTGCCCCAGTAAGGGCACCTGATGTTGCTTACTGATGCATTCACCGCCACCCTGTGCAAACAAATGTTCCTGATAGCCACAGTTTACGCACTGGTGATAACTCATGTTTTCAACCACACCGAGTACCGGCACCTGAACCTTGTTAAACATGGCGATGGCTTTCGTGGCATCGGCAAGGGCAACATTTTGTGGAGTAGTCACCACCACCGCACCGGAAACCGGCACTTTTTGCGCCAGCGTCAGCTGAATATCGCCGGTGCCCGGTGGCATATCAATCAGCAAATAGTCCAGCTCGGGCCACAGGGTTTCATTGAGTAATTGCTCCAAGGCCCTGCTGGCCATGGGGCCACGCCACACCGCCGCATCGTCTTCAGGTACCAGATAACCAATAGAGTTAGCCACCAGGCCCAGTGCCTCTAGTGGCTGCATATGCTTGTTATCTTCCGTCTTTGGTTGCTGATGCGGATTGCCCAGCATAATGGGAATGGAAGGCCCGTAAATATCGGCGTCCAGAATCCCTACCCTGGCCCCCTCTTTGGCCAGTGCGAGGGCCAGATTCACCGTGGTGGTGGATTTACCCACCCCACCTTTACCCGAGGCAACAGCAATCAGATTACGGATTTGTCGCTGAGGGCGGCGCGCATCGCCACTAAAGGCGATTTTCTGGGTTATCTTCAGTTGCTGACCGGGAGCGGCCTCTTCAAGGGCTGATTGCAGCGCCGAGCGTTGCGAATGACACGCAAACGGCAGGTTAATCTCATAGCTTTTACCGTTTCTGGCAATCCAGCGCCGGGTTTGTTCTGGATTAAGGTCAAAGAAGCGGGCCAGTAACTGATCGAGTCCGGCCATGTCCTGTTCAGATTTTCGGGAACTAAAAAACACGTCTGTATCCTATAAGATGGTGCATTCAGGGCCAGATTTGGGTACCATCTGCGCCTCTTAAATGATGATAACACTTAAGGCGGCTATGGCAGACTCGCAACGCAAAATTCTGGTGACCAGTGCACTTCCCTACGCAAATGGCTCGATTCATCTCGGCCACCTATTGGAACATATTCAGACCGACATCTGGACCCGGTTTCAGCGCCTGCGTGGTCATCAATGTTACAGCGTGTGCGCCGATGATGCCCACGGCACGCCAGTCATGCTCAAAGCCCAGGAGCTGGGTATCAGCCCCGAAGACATGGTGGAGCAAACCCGCCAGGAGCATCATCAGGATCTGTGTGACTTTCATGTCAATTACGACAACTATTACATCACCCACTCTCCGGAGAACCGTGAGCTTTCGGAGCTGATCTATCAGCGTCTGGATGATGCCGGTTACATCAGCAAACGGGTGATCAGCCAGCTTTATGATCCACAAAAAGAAATGTTCCTGCCGGATCGCTTTGTCAAAGGCACCTGCCCCAGCTGCGGCGCGGAAGACCAGAACGGGGATAGCTGTGATGTGTGCAGTGCCACCTACAGCCCAACAGAGGTGATTAACCCCCGTTCGGTGGTCTCCGGCGCCACTCCGGTACTGAAAGATTCTGAACACTATTTCTTCGACCTGCCGCAGTTTGAAGATATGCTCAAAGGCTGGCTGAGAAGCGGAGCCATTCAGGAAGAGATGGCCAACAAGCTGCAGGAATGGTTTGCCGAGGGGCTGCAACAATGGGATATCAGCCGTGATGCGCCCTACTTTGGCTTTGAAATTCCCGGTGCACCGGGCAAGTTTTTCTATGTCTGGGTCGATGCGCCAGTAGGCTATATGGCCAGCTTTAAACACTATTGTGACCAGCACAATATTGATTTTAATGAGTACTGGAATGCTGATTCCGACGCCGAGCTGTATCACTTTATCGGCAAAGACATTACCTATTTCCACTGCCTGTTCTGGCCTGCCATGCTCGAAGGCGCAGGTTTCAGAAAGCCTACTGGCGTGAATGTGCATGGTTTTGTCACCGTAAACGGCGCCAAAATGTCCAAATCCAAGGGCACCTTTATCAAGGGGCGTACCTATCTGGACCATCTGAACCCAGAGTATCTTCGCTATTACTTTGCCAGCAAGCTCTCCGATGGCGTCATGGACATCGATCTGAATTTTGATGACTTTATCTCCAAGGTAAACTCGGATCTGGTGGGTAAAGTGGTCAATATCGCCAGCCGCTGCGCCGGTTTTATCAACAAGAAGTTTGATGCCACCTTGTCAGAGAATGTCGCTGAGCCTCAACTGGTCGCCGAGTTCCAGCAGGCCTCCACCGGAATCGCGGAGGCCTTCGAGAAGCGCCAGTATAACCGCGCAATTCGCGAGATCATGCGTCTGGCCGACAAAGCCAACCAGTATATTGATGCACAGGCCCCCTGGGTCACCATCAAAGACGAATCCAAGCAGCAGTTTACCCATGAGGTGTGTTCACTGGGCATCAACCTGTTCCGCATTCTGATGGTGTATCTCAAACCTGTGCTGCCTGAGTTGGCGGAAAAATCCGAAGCCTTCTTAAATGACACCCTCAACTGGGACAGCAGTCAGCATCTGCTCACTAATCATAAAATCAGTAAATTCAAAGCCCTGCTACAGCGGGTCGACAGCGATAAGGTCAATGCCATGATTGAAGCATCAAAAGAAAACCTGCAGGCCACCAACAACGATGCGCCGCCGGTCGATAGCGAACTGAGTAAGGATCCTATCAGTGAGACCATCAGCTTCGATGACTTTGCCAAAATAGACCTGCGTATCGCCAAAATTGCCAAAGCCGAACACGTGGAAGGCGCCGACAAGCTGCTCAAATTACAGCTCGATCTCGGTGGTGAAACCAAACAGGTCTTCGCGGGAATTAAATCCGCCTATGATCCGGCCAGTCTGGAAGGGAAACTCACGGTAATGGTCGCTAACCTGGCCCCGCGTAAAATGCGCTTTGGGTTATCCGAAGGCATGGTATTGGCTGCCGGCCCCGGTGGTAAAGACCTGTGGATCATGGAGCCACACGAAGGCGCTCAGCCTGGCATGCGGGTAAAATAATAAAGCTATCAGCTGTCAGTTGTTGTAGCCAGTAAGTAGCGAAGCTCATTGCAGGCGCCCCGGATGATGCTTCGCTTTATCCGGGCTGCGTGGCTGACGTATGATCACTGCTCCCTGATAGCTGTTATCCGCTGCTATTCGCCAATCGGTCAATCAGCATCATCACTTCTTCACTGGCTTCTTCCATTTGCCGCAATTTGGCTAAGGTGGCCTCACTGACACCACCAGCGCCATCCTGAAGGGCGGATTTGCCCGCTTCATGAACTTTGCGGTGTACCGAGTCCAGGGCTTTAAAGTCACTGCTGCTACCGTATTTCTTCGCTCCTTCCCCCTGATACCACCGTCCCAGATTACACTGATGATGATCGGCCAGCTCACTGCTTTTAACGTGACCACTGCCCAGCAGCCCGTCATAAACCTGGGTTTTAAACACCAGGTGATCAAGCTGAGTGGTGGATAAGAAGGCGCGCTCAGCGGTCAGGTTAATCACTTCACGCATGGAATGTGACATCTCCAGCACATTGCTGACTTTTTCTCTCACCTGGCCGGTATTTTCCACCAGGTTTCTGGATTGCTGCGATACGTCATTGATGTTGGCTTCAATGCTGCGCGTACCGGCCTCAATTTTTTCCACCAGGTTATTGATTTCTTTGGTGGACTCAGAGGCCCGCATCGCCAGGTTGCGCACCTCTTCCGCGACCACGGCGAAACCGCGACCGCTTTCACCGGCCCGGGCAGCTTCAATGGCGGCATTCAATGCCAGCAGGTTGGTTTGCTCTGCAATGGAGTTGATCACGACCACAAAGTTACTGATATTCCCGGCCAACGTAGAGAGCTCCGTGGCATGGCTCACCCCTTTCTCGGCGATTTCGTCAATCTGGTTCAATCCAGATACGGTATCATCCAGAATCTCAGCAGAATCAGCAAAAATCTGCTCATTGCCAGTAAGACGCTCTTTTTCGTGGGCCAGCGTATCAGCAGTGGTATACAGCGCATCGCGAACGCCTTTTACGTGGCTCTGCCCGGCCAGCCAGATATCACTAATCTGGCGGCTGCCATCCATACCCTTTTGCTGTTCAGCAGCGTGGCTTTTCGCATCGGCCAGTTGTTGTTCCAGTTCAGCAATACGCTGTTGCAGGTGCTGGTTTTCCTGCCCCAGCGATTTGAGTTTGTGTAGATCCTGTTCACTTGTTTTATTGCTAAAGAGTCCAAACATCTTCAGGTACCGGCATTAAACTATTGATCACGATTGTTATTTATCGGCGATTTTTCTTATTTCGGCAATAATTTTATGCCTTAAATCAGCATTATCGGGATGACACTCTGCTGGTGGGTAAGCCTGCCCCGGCGGGATTAAATGCCGCTTTAGGCTTCCACTTCATCTTCAGCGGTGAGAGCGGGATTTCTCGCTTCTTCGCCACCACAATATACACCGAGCCCATCCACTGGCAGTAACGTGATGCCCAGCGTTGCCACTTACTCTGTGGGTGCAGGCTGCGTTCAAACAACAGTTCACTGTGTACCAGTCCATGTTCCTCAATGATCTCGAACCCCAACAGGTGCAGCCAGTCTTTAATACGCACCGTGGAAAAACAGCGCGCATCGTGCAATAAGCTATCCCGGCGCCAGGGCAAATATTTAGCCAGTCCGGCCAGGCTAAATGGATTGTATCCAATGATAACCAGGTGTCCGTCGGGCATCATCACCCGATTGGCTTCGCGCAGAATCTGATGAGGATCCTGGGCAAAATCGAGTTCAAAACTCAGAATCAGAGCATCAATACTGCGCTTTAATAAGGGTAAGGAGCGGGAATTGGCCATCACCAGACTATCTTGTGCCTGTTTCAGGGTAATACCGACCTGGTGCTGAATGGGACAGTCGGGCAACTGCAGCGCGGCGCTCAGCGCCCCTAACTTCACCAGATGATAGCCAAACCAGTGCCGACTGCCTGGTGCCAATGTCTGTTCAATCAACTGCCGCGTTGCCTGTCCGCAGGGAATGGCCTCCCAGTTAGCAGGATAGCGGGGCTGTCGGGAAAGTAATGCCGGTTTCATGGTTACGCCGACACTCTCCGCATGTAAGAGGTTTTAAGGGATGCTATTGTCATCATGGCTACTTTGTATAGTATCAGAGGCCTTAGCTTGCCGGTAATTGGTGAAAAGTACCAGTCACAGAACAAACCTATCATCCTTTGTCAGGAGGAATGCCAATGGAAGTATTGCCTGTTTCAGCCTTTAAAGATAACTATATCTGGTGTCTGATTGAAGAAAACCGCTGCACTGTGGTCGACCCCGGAGACGCCGAGCCGGTATTGCAGCTGCTGGATGAGCGAGGCCTGACGCTGACCGATATTCTGATAACCCATCATCACTGGGACCATACCAATGGGTTAGATGCCTTAGTGGCCCGCTACCCTGACATCAACGTATTTGGCCCCATGTCCAGAACCATTACACAGATCACCCATTCGCTCAAAGAGGGCGACACCTGCAAGCCCGATGGCCTGAGTGAATCGTTCCGCGTGCTGGAAGTGCCCGGCCATACGCTTGATCATATCGCTTTTTTTAACGCCAAGGTGGGCCTCTTTTGTGGTGACACCCTGTTCAGCGGCGGATGCGGCAGGCTGTTTGAGGGTACCGCCGGACAAATGTTCAGGTCATTAAATAAGCTCACCGCATTACCTGAGAACACGGCCGTGTATTGTGCCCATGAATACACGCTGGCCAATCTGGATTTTGCCCTGCAGGTAGAGCCCGACAATGACGACCTTAAACGCTATCAGCACTGGGCACAGCAACAACGTGCGAAGCGGCGCCCGACACTGCCATCACAAATGGAAAAAGAAAAACGCATCAATCCGTTTTTGCGTGCTCATGTGCAAAGGGTGGCGCAACGGGTAAGCGAGCGCACAGGCTGTGCCCCTGATGATGCGGAAAAGATTTTTGCTGAAATTCGCCACTGGAAAGACAATTTTTAGCCGATACAATAGGGATTATCGGTAAACGTGATACACTGCGACACAGGCACGCCAGTGACTTGAAACGCGCGTTAAGTGCACAGCACCGCCTGTATCCAATTCGCGGAAAAACAGATAACAAAAACAGAGAAGCCGTGTGCATATGAAGAAACTGTTCCTTTTATTCCCCGTTATCGGGCTCAGCGCCTGTATGTCCACCCAGGATATCAGCCATTCAGAAAAGCAGGTCGAGAATGAGCTGGAAGTCGCCGCCAGTGTCATTAAAGGCTGCGATGCCCAGGAGCACGACGCCGATACCTGTGCCAATGCCCAGGAAGGTACTATTCCCATTACCCACCCGGTGGAAGACATTGCCACTCCTATTGAGCCTAAGCCAGAAATCAGTGACCAACCGGAAGAGGTGCAGGAAATCACCAACCTGTGGATGCGCATTCGTCAGCAATTGCACTTCCATGTTCCTGATGACCGACGAGTCAACGTGCAGCAAAACTGGTACCTCAAACATCCTGAGTATATGGACAGAGTCAGCAAGCGGGCTGCCCCCTTTTTGTATCTGATTGTTGAGGAAATTGAAAAACAACAGATGCCCATGGAGCTGGCCTTATTACCGATTGTCGAGAGTGCCTTTGATCCGTTCGCCTATTCTCATGGTCGAGCGGCGGGAATGTGGCAGTTTATTCCGGAAACCGGCAAACGCTTTGGCTTGCGCCAGAACTGGTGGTACGACGGACGCCGCGATGTGATGGCCTCTACCCGCGCCGCCATGGCATACCTGCAATATCTGCATCGCTTCTTCGATGGCGACTGGCTGCATGCACTGGCCGCCTACAACAGTGGCGAAGGCCGCGTACAGCGTGCCATCCGTAAGAACAAACGGCAAAACAAACCCACCGATTTTTGGTCGCTGGAGTTGCCTCGTGAAACCCGTGCCTATGTGCCCAAACTGCTGGCACTGGCGAATATTCTGAAAAATGCCGATCAGTTCAATGCACAGTGGCTGCCTATCGAGAATAAACCGGTCACGACCCTGGTACATGTAGGCTCGCAGATTGATTTGGCATTGGCCGCGGATCTCGCTGGCCTGAGCCTTAAAGAGCTGCACGCACTCAATCCGGGTTATAACCGCTGGGCGACCGACCCCAAAGGCGAACACACCTTATTGCTTCCAAGTGAAAAGGCCGATGACTTTGTGCTGGCGCTCAACGAAATCGATGACTCCAAGCGCCTTAATTGGGTCAGACACAAAGTAAAAAGCGGCGACAGCCTGCTGAAACTGGCAAAGCAGTACCATACCGAAGTGGATGTCATCCGTCAGGTCAATGAAATCCGCGGCAATATGATCCGTGCCGGTGACCATCTGTTAGTGCCCGTGGCGCTGAAATCCCTTGAGAGCTACAGCCTTTCTGAGGGACAGCGTCTGGCCCAGACGCAATCGCAACCCAGAGCTTCGCATAAGCTGAGTCATACGGTCATTCGGGGTGACAGCTTGTGGGAAATCAGTCGCAAATATAAGGTCAATCTACGCAGTCTGGCCAAGTGGAATGGTATGGCGCCTACCGATCCGCTGATGCCCGGACAAGAGCTGGTTATTTGGGTCAATAAAGTGTCTCCGGCCCAGTCCGACTCGGCGGTCATGCGCTCGCTGACCTACACGGTCCGTAACGGCGACTCCCTTGCCCGCATTGCCGGTAAATTCAATGTTCGTATTAACGACATTGAGCGCTGGAACCAGCTTAATCGCAGCAAATACCTGCAACCTGGCCAGAAATTGAAGATCTATGTGGATGTGACAAGAATCTAGGTCGTTGTCAGTATTCCGTTATCAGTTGAAAGCCTGATCGCGCGCCAGGACATAACGTTGCAGAGCCGGTTCAGATTGGCCTGTCAGATTCTCTGCAGCGCTGCGTTTAAAGGCCGTTCGCTTTTTGCGGTGGCAGGTGAATACAGGAGATGAGTGTGTTCTTGGAAGATAGCGTTATTCCTCAGCAAGCCGACAAAGGTACCGGGACAAGCCCGGCACCACGGTTAACACTATCTATCTCCTCCCCCCTGGCGCCTCTCACCTCACACAATGATGTTTAACTTCAGCCTTAAACGGTTACGGGAAAGTCATCAGGGCGCCTGGATTGCCCTGGACTTTTTTATGCTGGGGCTGCTGGTGCTGAATCTCGGGCTCATTCTCTTTGACTCGCTCTACGCCACCGATCTGATTCGCCAGAATCTCAATCAACTCTCACCGGCACTACTGGAGTGGTACAAGCCCATTCATGCCAACTTCATTCTGATTGACCTGGTGTTTGTGGCCATATTTTTAACCGAGTTTGTTGTGCGCTGGTTTGTGGCGGTGCGCAACAAAGACTACCTGCGCTGGTATTTCTACCCGTTTATCCATTGGTACGATCTGGTGGGCTGTATTCCTGTGGGGGGCGCACGATTTTTACGCTTCCTGCGTGTGTTTTCCATTATCTACAGGCTGCAGAAATACCAGATTATTGATATTCGACAGAGCGCCCCATACCGCTTTATCGCCTTTTACTACGATGTATTTGTGGAAGAACTCAGCGATCGCATCGTCGCTAAAGTGCTGACTGACGCCCAGGAAGATCTTCGCCGTGGCTCACCTTTGCTGGATGAAATCAGTACTCAGGTGCTGGCCACCCGCAAACCCATTGTCTGCAACTGGATTGCCTCGCTGGCCGTGCACTCAGGCCATACCATCGAAGATATGCAGGTGGGCACGACCTTACGTGAACACGTCAGAGACAGCGTTGGTCGGGCAGTGCGCAATAACAAACAGGTCTCCACCCTGAAGATGGTGCCGGTTGTAGGCAGCGGCATTGAAAAGCTGCTTGAAAACGCCGTTACCGATATTGTCATTCAGTCAGTGATCAACCTGCTATTAGACGTGACACCGGAAAAAATAGACAGTTTAATCAGCCATGGCCTGCCCGATAACAGTGAAGAAGAACGGCTGGATCAGGAAATGATCAACGTGGTGGATGAATGCCTTGAACTGCTCAAAAGCCATGTTTCCCACCAGAACTGGAAAACACGGCTTTAATGAGTGAGGGGTAAAAAGACAGGTGTGAGGAAAAGCACCTGAGCTCTCCTGCTCCTCGCATCTTTTGCACTGTATCCGCTGTGTCTTTTCGGCAATAAACTGTTGCGAAAAAAAGAATTAATGGCACTGGATATCCGCCTTCGCGGATATGACTCAAGGTAAAAATGGCGACAACGCAGATAAGCTAAGACGCTGTCATTACCGCATGTGGTTGGCGGCAATCCGGTGACCTTTGTATAATGAGGAGTCAGGAGCATTCACTCTTTGCCCCTTTCTCCTCACTCTATTACCGGAATAGCACTTTCTCGCGGTTAAACCAGAAAATGCTGAAGGCGATAAACGCGCCGGCGATAGCCACCGTGGAGGCAAAAATGGCAATCAGGGCGTAGTAATCCATCGTCCCTTTAATCAGCTCTTTGATCGCCAGTGCCACATTAGTGATGGGCACCCAGGCCCAGCCGCCATCCAGGTCTACACCCGGTAAGGTGGCCAGAATGATGGGCATAATCACCACAAACACCACCGCCCCCATGTAACTTTGTGCTTCTTTAAAGCTGCGCGCATACA
Source organism: Lacimicrobium sp. SS2-24 (assembly GCF_002201535.1). Taxonomy (GTDB): domain Bacteria; phylum Pseudomonadota; class Gammaproteobacteria; order Enterobacterales; family Alteromonadaceae; genus Lacimicrobium. The sequence goes on from NZ_NIWW01000001.1 coordinate 762,700, forward strand.
CCGAGAGGCTCAGCAGCAAGGATGCAAATATCGCCGCGATGGGGATCAGCATCAGAAACATCAATACAAAGTCGATGGCACCGATTGAGGCCATAAACTCGCTCACAAAGGTGATGGCCATCCCCTGCCCTAACACCAGCCCCCAGATCGCCATACTGGCAACGGTAATCAGCGCCGAAGTGACGCCGGCCAGGGCAATGGTGAAAAATTTTCCCAACACCAGATGATGACGCTCGATGGGCGATATCAGCAGAGTTTCCAGGGTGCCGCGCTCTTTTTCCCCAGCGCCCATATCAGTAGCGGGGTACATGGCGCCCTGAAGACACAATATAAACAGGATATAGGGCACCAGACCGCCCACTTTCTCACCCCAGTTTTCTCGTTTATCGGCCACATCCTGTTTGTCGATCACCACCGGCTCCAATAGCGCATCCTGCTGCAAATCAGCAAGCCCCAGCTCAGAGAAAGCCTGCTTGCGCTTGCGGGCAATTTCTTCATCGATGATTTTATTAAGGCGCTGCTGAATCATATTCAGCCCGGCGTCATTCAACACCAGCTCCACTTTCGCCTGACCGCCCTCTAACAAGGGTTTGGCGTAGTTATCCGGAATGCGCAGGGCAAAATCCAGAGTCTCAGCACGAATGGCTGCAACCAGCTCTTCATCTGCAGTAGTCTCAATGAGCTTAAAGTCATCGCTTTCACGCAGCGCATCGGCAATCTGCGGGGCATATTGCGCGCCCACGATGCTGTACTTGAGCACTTTACTCTGGGCTTCATCCATGGCTTTGCTGGTAAAAAATCCCACGACACCAATGATCAGTGGAAACAGCAAAATAGGCATGGCAATCATAAAAAACAGGGTCTTGCGATCCCGCAATAGTTCCATCAGCTCTTTACGAAACACTAACCACATATCAGTGCGCTCCTTGTTCTGTGAGGGTAGCCATAAAGGATTCGTGCATGGAGCCGGTAGACAGGCCTTTAAAATCAGCGAGACTGCCATTGAACCGGGTACGCCCCTTATCAATTACCGTTACGCTGTCACACAACTCATCCACCTCGTCCAGGTGATGGGTGGAAAAAATCACCGGAATTCCCTGTTTTTTCAGGCTGCGGATAAAATTCAGTACCGTCTGGGTGGCCATAATATCGAGGCCCGTGGTGGGCTCATCAAGAATAACGGCTTCGGGCTGGTGGATGACCGCCCGGGCTATGGACACTTTCTGCTTCATGCCCGTGGAATAGCCTTCACACCTGCGGTCAAGAAAGCTGTGCATGTCGAGTAAATCAGCCAGCTCGTCAATACGCTTACCGATGTCGTCCTCACTGACTCCGTGAAGACGACCAAAGTAGCTGATATTTTCGCGCCCGCTTAATCGGCCGTACAGTCCGGTCGAGCCTGACAAAAAACCGAGTTTACGGCGTGCCTGAATCGGATTGGCCAGCACGTCTACCCCTTTCACCATCAGACTGCCCGCACTTGGCTTAATGGCAGTAGAGAGCATGCGCAATGTTGTGGTTTTACCGGCGCCATTGGGGCCCAGCAAGCCCAGCACCTGCCCGGCTTCACAACTAAAACTCACATCTTCCACAGAATGAAAAAAGCGCCCTTTCAGACGAGGATCTTTTTTCTCCTGCTCACTGAGTTTTTTCGGGTTGGCTACCGCAAACTTTTTCGCTAGTCCGTTTATCTCTATCATTATTATGTATTCCATTGATTTATCGCATAAACCGCCAGGTACAAATTACCTTTATAGTGCGGGTTTTTTCAAACAAAATTTGTAACAATGTCCCTCCAAGCGTCAGCATATTGATAAACAAGGAGTTTGAATGCGCGATATTACCAATCCATTACAGGCCTGTCGTGACGTACTATTTCGTCCCAATCCGGTATTTGCCCGCCTGGCGAGTGCCAATAACTGGTCCTGGGTGCCTTTCTTTTTACTGGTAATCATCAGCACACTGCCGGCCTATGCATACTTTTCCAGTGTCGATATCAACTGGTATCAGGACATGATCATCAATCAGACCATGGCAGATGTCAGCCCAGCTGAGAAAGATGTCGCTCGCAGCGGAATGACCCGGTCCAATATGATAACCCTGACATTGCTGTTTGCAGCTATTGGCATGATTCTCGTCAATGCAGTGCTGGCGCTGTACCTGAACCTGATGACCAGAATGGATTCTGAAAACGTGCACAGTTACGGTGACTGGTATGGCATGACCTGGTGGGTAGCCCTGCCTGGCGTCATTGGCGCGGTGCTCAGTCTGCTGGTGATCTCTTTCAGTTCCACCGATCAGCTTCCGCCGGAGGCGCTCAATGTCACCTCACTGGCCTATTGGCTGAATCTGCCGATGAGTTCTGACTGGTACAGTCTTTTGCAGAGTGTTCGACTGGAAAGCTTCTGGACGATTTACTTACTGGCAGCGGGGATCAGTCAGTGGACGCGAATCAAATCTAACAATAGCTGGCTGATTGCCGCCTTCCCCTATTTGCTGGTATGGAGCATTTGGGCGATCTCGGCGGCCATCTGATTCGCCTCAGCGGGCACGGCGTTTGGGCATAAAATAGGCGCGATTCTGATAGAAATCCGGCTGCTGATTGGCCTGCCACCAGCCGGGCACCCCCAATAGTGGCAAGGGATGAAGATGGCCTTTCTGGGCCAGACAGTTTTCTTCTGTTAAACGTTCTTGCAATGCACTATCCAGCATGGTCAGCTGTTCCGACAAGCTACAGGAAGCCTCAAAAAAGTGCGCCGCCACCTGTACCCCCAGCCACTTGCCTGTCAGGCCGATATAGGGGTTGAGCAGCATCTCATCATTGGCATGACCAAAATTAAATGCCTGCACCGTTTTCCCCCATTGCTGGCGATGAGTAACAAATCCCTGATGCCACTGGTGATCCGCCAATAACGCCGGGACCAGGGCGTCACTGTATGCCAGGACCACGCCGCATTCATCAAAATGAGTGATTCTGTCACGCCTGGGTGTACGCCGATTGGCACCGTGGGTATCTATGTCTTGCATATGCAGCCCATTCAAAGCCGCTTTTGCTTTTGGAAACTGACGCCAGATCAGGGCGTTAAATAAGTCATGCCAGTTGCGGGTACGGGTCGGAACCTGCCGGTACTGAGCAATAAAGGCTTCATAGCTCAGTCCGCCCATATCCAGACTATCCTGTGCCACAAACCGATGTGGCACGGCGCTGTCCTGATTAAGCCACTCACAATCCGGCCATGTGTCCAGCGCCTGGATGTTAAATAACCTCTGTAGTCGCGCCAGCGGCTCTCGGTTGAATACCTCTGTTTGCCATCGCGTTGGCAGCGTGTTGCTGAAACGACGGGAGCCATCACGGTGACTGGTCTTGTTCTGTGGTTTGTCTGACGGTTGTATCACAGCTGGTGTCTGGTCTTCATGGTGTTATTTTCCTATACTGGCGCGGAGTTTATAACAATAAAAGCGCTGTAACCAAACCGCCATTGTTTGGCAGGTACAGCAACAGGCACCGAGGACGACGGCGGTATGCATATGCAACGGCCAATGTCCGGACAACGAGAGAATGCTATGAAAATTAAATTGCTAGGTGCAGCGATCGTTCCGCTGTTATACACCCTGGGGTGCACCAGTACAGACGCGCCCAGAAACAACTTTCAACAGGTCTATGACCAGATTAAAGCCAAAGATCTGGCTCAGCACACCAAAGTATTGTCTTCCGATGAGTTTGAAGGACGTCTTCCGACAACCGTGGGCGAGGAAAAAACCCTGGATTACCTGGTGAGTGAATTTAAACGCCTGGGCCTGCAACCCGGCAATGGCGACAGCTTTTTCCAGCCCGTTAAATTACTGGAAATCACCGCCGATCCTGACATGACCATGCAATTGGGCAGCCAGACTCTGAACTACAAAACCGATATGGTTGCCGGTACCCGCCAGGAACAGGAAAAGGTCAGCCTGAATGACTCCGAACTGGTGTTTGTAGGCTATGGTGTGAACGCCCCTGAGTATGGCTGGAACGATTACGCCGGCCTGGATGTAAAAGGCAAAACCGTGGTCATTCTGGTCAATGATCCGGGCTTTGAAAACCCTGACAGCGGCAAGTTCCAGGGAACCACCATGACTTACTACGGACGCTGGACCTACAAGTATGAAGAGGCGAGCCGTCAGGGTGCTGAAGGAGCCATTATCGTCCATGAGACGGCCCCGGCTTCCTATGGCTGGTCTGTGGTTGCCAACAGCTGGAGTGGTCCGCAATATGGACTGGTCACCGATAACGGCAATGCCGATCGGGTAGCAGTAGAAGGCTGGATCACCTTAGATGCCGCACAAAAACTGTTCGCCGAGGCGGGCAAAGACTTTGCCCAAATGAAAGCGAAAGCCCTGCAAGGCCCTACTGCCGAAGCACTGGGCTTAAACGTATCGGTCGAGGTTAACAGCACGCTGAAGCGTTCAGAGAGTCAGAATGTGATTGCCACCCTGCCGGGTCGTGAGCATGCTGACGAGCACATTATCTATACGGCGCACTGGGATCATTTAGGCAAAGATGAAAGCCTCGAAGGCGATCAGATATACAACGGTGCCCATGACAATGCGACCGGCACCGCAGCGCTGCTGACTATGGCCAAAGCCTTCTCCAATCTGAATCAACGGCCCAAGCGCTCGGTCACTTTCCTGGCCGTAACGGCTGAGGAACAAGGCTTGCTGGGTTCAGCCTATTATGCCGAACATCCGGTGATTGCTTTAGACAAAACCGTTGCCAACCTGAACATGGATGCCATGAATATTCTTGGGCGGACCAAAGATGTGGCGGTCGTTGGACAGGGCAAATCCGAACTTGAGGATTACCTGCAAAAAGCAGTAAAACGCCAGGGCCGTTATCTGACGGGTGAAGACAGACCGGAAGCGGGTTATTACTATCGCTCTGATCACTTCAGCCTGGCTAAAAAAGGCGTTCCGGCGTTGTATGCCAAAGGCGGCACCGAAGCCTGGGATGAAGATACTGCGCGCTACCGTAAGCGTACTCAGGTGATCACCCGTGGATGCTACCATCAGGTCTGCGACCAGTTCCGCGAAAACTGGGATTTCCGCGGCGTACAGCAGGATACCCGCATGTTCTTTGAAGTGGGTTTTGACATTGCCAACAGCGATGACTGGCCTGCCTGGAATCCAACCAGCGAATTCCAGCGCTGATCTATCAGTGAGGAGTAAGGGGAGAGGTGCAAGGAGCCTCACCACCTTTCTCCTCACCTTCCCTGCTCTCTCCTATCCCTTCACTTCTTACTATCTTATTCCTTAATCGGTAACTTTATTACACAATCATCTTGCATTTTTTGACAGGGCTGGCATTGTCTGGATTGAAAGGAATGTTTCGTAAAACCCCCTTTCACGGAATTTTTTTGCTAAAGAGCTGTTTTTTCACAATTTAGTAACTCATTCCAGACCATTTTCAATGAAAATGCAAAACAGATATCCTCCGATATCAGGCTGCACAGCAACGTCTGTGCGAGCCAGACACTTTATTAATCAGCCAGGAGAGACCCTTATTTATGTGCGGTATATTCGGTATTCTTGACATCAAAACGGATGTCACCGAGCTACGCTCCAAAGCCTTGGAGCTGTCCAAGTTATTACGCCATCGTGGCCCCGACTGGTCAGGGATCTGGAATAATAATAATACGATCCTTTGCCATGAACGTCTGGCTATTGTCGATTTGGATAATGGCGCACAACCGCTGATAAGTACCGATAATAATCAAATCCTGGCCGTAAATGGCGAAATCTACAATCATAAGCAACTTGAACAGGCCCTGGATACGCCTTACGAGTTTAAGACCCACTCTGATTGCGAAGTGATTCTGCCTTTATATCAGCAAAAAGGTGTTAACTTTATTGACGACCTCAAAGGGATGTTTGCCTTTGTGCTCTATGACCAGGCCGAAGATGCCTACCTGATTGCCCGCGATCATATCGGTATTATTCCCCTTTACACCGGTTACGATGAACACGGCAATTTCTATGTGTCATCTGAGCTGAAAGCCCTGTCGCCGGTGTGCAAAACCATCAAGGAGTTTCCTCCGGGTCATTATCTGTGGAGTAAAACCGGGGAACTGAAAAAATACTACCAGCGCGACTGGATGCAGTACGATGCGGTCAAAGACAACACCACGAATCTTGAAGATCTGAAAGTTGCCTTTGAAAAAGCCGTAAAGTCACATCTGATGTCTGATGTGCCCTACGCGGTTTTGCTTTCAGGCGGCCTCGACTCCTCTCTGGTTTCTGCCATTGCCGCTAAATATGCCGCAAAACGGGTAGAAGATGAGGATCAATCAGAGGCCTGGTGGCCACGCTTACACTCCTTTGCTGTTGGTCTGGAAGGCGCACCGGATTTACTCGCGGCGCGTAAAGTCGCCGACATGATTGGCACCGTACATCATGAAATTCACTTCACCATTCAGGAAGGTCTGGATGCGATCAAGGATGTGATTTACAACCTTGAAACCTACGATGTCACCACCATTCGGGCGGCCACGCCCATGTACCTGATGTCGCGTAAAATCAAAGCCATGGGCATCAAGATGGTGCTTTCCGGCGAAGGTTCAGATGAAATTTTTGGTGGCTACCTGTATTTCCACAAGGCCCCCAACGCCAAAGAGCTGCACGAAGAAACCGTGCGCAAACTGGATCGCCTGCACATGTTTGACTGCCTGCGCGCAAACAAGTCCACGTCGGCATGGGGCGTCGAGGCGCGGGTTCCGTTTTTGGACAAAGACTTTATGGATGTGGCCATGCGCCTTAATCCCAAAGATAAGATGTGTATAGACGGTCGCATGGAAAAGTGGGTACTGCGTAAAGCCTTCGATAATGGCGAATACCTGCCCGCTGAGGTGCTGTGGCGTCAGAAAGAGCAGTTTGGTGACGGTGTGGGTTATTCCTGGATTGACTCTATTAAAGATTACGCCCAGACCCAGGTGACCGACCAACAACTGCAAACCGCTGGGTTCCGCTTCCCGGTCAATACTCCGGATACAAAGGAAGGGTATTTGTTCCGCACCCTGTTTGAACAGCATTTCCCTCAGGAAAGTGCCATCAACTGTGTGCCCGGCGGCAAATCCATCGCCTGTAGCACAGTGGAAGCTCTGGCCTGGGATGAAAGTTTTGCCAGTATGGCCGACCCTTCCGGGCGCTCCATGAAAGGTGTGCATTCAAGCAGCGCCGAGTAAACAATCTGCAGCGACGGCCGTAATACTGTTATGGCCGCCGCTGTTTTACCTTTTTGCTGATTCTACCCCTCCCCTGGCTAACCCTCCGTAAGACAACGCACCCAACGCTCTACAAAAACTCAACAGAGCACTCAAGATCGTACTGACAGAGTCACACGGGTCACAGAGCGGATAACCCGGGCTGACACCACCGATAGCCGTACTCTGTGAAAAAAACGATTGTTCCCCTTCGTGTTCAAAGGCAGAGCACTTGGCTTAATAAGCAATCCCGATTACTCTGTAACACTGCACAGGAGGGTCAGATAATGCACTGGATGTTTTTTATTGTTCACTTGGTCCTTTTTGGTCTGATCGCTCTACTCTGGCTGAAATGGCCCTGGTGCGGATGGTTAGGGTTATTGCCAGCGCTGACTCTGTTGGTGGGTCTTCATGATATGTTTCAGACCCGCCATACCATTTTGCGCAACTTCCCGTTAATTGGACGGGCTCGCTGGATTATGGAATCCCTGCGTCCCTTTGTGCGCCAATATCTGGTCGAATCTGATCTGGATGGCACCCCTATCAGCAGAATGTTTCGCTCCATCGTTTACCAGCGCGCAAAAGGTGTGCTTGACTCTCTGCCCTATGGTACCCGGCTGGATACCTACACTGAGGGCTACGAATGGATAGGTCATTCCATTGCGGCGCTGAACATCAAGCATCTTGATCCACATCCCCGCGTTCTTATCGGCTCAGCCCAATGCACCTTGCCCTACCAGGCAAGCCTGCTAAATATTTCTGCCATGAGTTTCGGTGCCCTGAGCAATCATGCCATTCTGGCACTGAATAAAGGAGCGAAGCTCGGAGGCTTCAGCCATAACACCGGAGAAGGCGCGATTTCTGATTATCACTTGCGTCATGGCGGTGATCTGGTCTGGCAAATCGGTACAGGTTATTTTGGTTGTCGTAACGCCGATGGCAGTTTCAATGCCGAGCATTTCCAGGAAAAAGCCCGCCTCGAACAGGTTAAAATGATCGAAGTGAAATTGTCTCAGGGCGCAAAACCGGGTCATGGTGGCATATTGCCAGCAGGTAAAAACTCAGAAGAAATTGCCCGTATTCGCCTGGTTGAGCCGCATCAGGATGTGATCTCTCCGTCGGCCCACCATGCCTTTTCAACGCCCATTGAGATGCTGGAATTTATTCAGCAGCTCAGGCAACTCAGTGGCGGTAAACCGGTCGGCATAAAACTTTGTGTGGGCCGCCAGAGTGAATTCATGGCCATTTGCAAAGCCATTATCAGAACCGGCATCACCCCGGATTTTATCACTGTAGATGGCGGTGAAGGTGGCACAGGCGCAGCGCCGCTGGAATACAGCAACTCCCTGGGTATGCCCCTGCGTGATGGCATCGCATTTGTGGCGGATTGTTTAACCGGTTTTGGACTGCGCGATGAGATCAAGATTATTGCTTCAGGCAAAATTTTTTCCGCTTTCCATATGATGCGCGCGCTGGCACTGGGTGCGGATCTCTGTAACAGTGCCCGGGGCATGATGCTGGCACTGGGCTGTGTGCAGTCACTGGTGTGCAACACCAATCGCTGCCCCACCGGGATCGCCACTCAGGATAAGCGGTTAATCCGCGGCCTGGATGTTACCGACAAGGGGCAGCGGGTGGCCCGCTACCATAAAGAAACCCTGCATGCTGCCGTTGACATGGCCTCCTCATGTGGTCTTAAAAGCCCTGGACTCATCACCCGCAGTCACGTCTTTCGCCGGGTTGATCATCAGCATGCACTGCGCTTCGATCAGTTATACCCCTCACCAAAATCAGGCAGCTTTCTCAGCAAGCCCTACCCGGAAGCCTTTTCTACTTATTTGCAGGAAGCCTGTGCAGAACAATTTATGCCAGAGGCATATCTAAGCCACTAAAACTGTACAGTCGATGTGCCTTCGTCTGTGCGTGAAGGCTGGGCGCCAGGTATGCCTTAAGGTATAATCAGCGCCATGAAATGGCATGGCACTGCATTGCTTGAAATCAGGCGTGGCCATCCCCAATAAGCGTTTGTTATTGACTGTGTTGGAGTTGTTAATGGATACCCGTTTTGATGAGCTGCTGGACTTTCCCTGTTACCAGACCTTTAAGGTGCTGGGCATTGCCCATGAGCAGTTGCCCGAACAAGTGGTATCCTGTCTTCAGGAGCACGCCCCTGACGATTACAACCCCAATATTCGTCCCAGCAGTAAGGGCAACTATCACTCCGTTTCCATAGATGTGAAAGTGACCAGCAAAGAGCACATGGAAACCATCTACATCGAACTGGGCAAACTGGAATTGGTGCGGGTGGTACTCTAAGCCGTGTCACCACCGCTGATTGTTCGCCAACTGGGCCGCCAGGACTATCAACCCATATGGCAGGCCATGCAGAATTTTACCGATAACCGTACCCTGGATACGGCCGATGAATTGTGGCTGGTAGAACATAACCCGGTGTTTACCCAGGGACAGGCCGGAAAAGAAGAGCATCTGCTGGCGCCCGGAGATATACCGGTGGTCAAGGTCGATCGGGGTGGGCAGGTTACCTATCATGGTCCCGGTCAACAAATGCTCTATGTACTGCTGAACCTCAAGCGGCGCAAGATTGGCGTGCGAGATCTGGTAACGGCACTGGAGCAGGCGGTAGTGGAGGCTTTGCAGCCATTCGCCATTGATGCCTACCCCAAAGCCGATGCCCCCGGAGTCTATGTGGACGGTAAAAAAATCTGTTCAGTGGGACTGCGTATCCGCAAAGGCTGCTCTTTTCATGGCCTTGCGCTGAACGTCAATATGGATTTATCCCCCTTTGCCCGGATCAATCCGTGCGGCTATGCCGGACTTGAAATGGTACACTCTGCCGCGCTAGGCGGTCCGGAAAATCTGGCCGAGGCAGGTCAGCAGTTGATTGCAGCGTTCTGCCGTCAGTTAGAAATTGAACACACAGAGTATCGAGAAGGTTTTGATGACTAAAGCACGCGTTCAGGCGGGGGTAAAACTTCGCGACGAAGACAAGGTAAAACACATTCCCGTAACCATCGTTCCAACCGAGCGGGAAGAAATGCTGCGCAAACCTGAGTGGATCAAGATCAAACTACCCCGCTCTACGGAACGGGTGGATCAGATCAAACAAACCCTGCGCAAAAACGGTCTTTATTCAGTGTGTGAGGAAGCCAGTTGTCCGAACCTCTCCGAGTGCTTTAATCACGGCACCGCCACCTTTATGATTCTGGGTGACATCTGTACACGTCGCTGCCCGTTCTGTGACGTGGCTCATGGTAAGCCGTTGCCTCCCAGTGCTGAAGAACCTGAAAAGCTGGCAAAAACCATCGCCGAGATGCAATTAAAATATGTGGTGATCACATCGGTGGATCGCGATGACTTGCGTGATGGCGGTGCACAGCATTTCGTTGACTGTATCAATGCCATTCGCCAGCACAGTCCGGCCACCAAAATTGAAGTGCTGGTACCGGATTTTCGCGGCCGCATGGACCGGGCCCTGGAGATCTTCAAAAACGGCGTTCCTGATGTGTTTAATCACAATCTGGAAACCATTCCCCGGCTTTATCGTGAGTGTCGTCCCGGTGCCAACTATAAATGGTCACTGGAACTGCTTAAGAAATTCAAACAACAGCATCCGGATATCCTGACCAAGTCTGGCCTGATGATGGGCATGGGCGAAGATCAGCAGGAAATGGAAGTGGTGCTCAAAGATTTGCGCGATCATGATGTCGATATGCTGACCCTGGGACAATACCTGCAGCCCAGCCGCCATCACTTCCCGGTGAAGCGCTATGTCCATCCGAGTGAGTTTGATGCACTGCGTGAACGCGCTTATGAATTAGGCTTTACTCATGCTGCCTGTGGTCCACTGGTGCGCTCCAGCTATCACGCCGACCGCCAGGCCGCCGGCGACGAAGTCAAGTAGGCCTTGCATCTTTAATACGAAAAAGCCCGGCATCTGCCGGGCTTTTTATTGCTTTAGCGTTTCTGATAAGTGATTAGTTATTGGGCCACTGCGCCCAATTTGCACAATGACTGCCCTTATCTCTTCCGGTCGGCTCACGCAGTTGTCCTCCGTAGATGGCATTCATAATCGCCCGTGGATGCGCCACCAATTCGCCTTTCTTGCGTGCGATCATGCCAAAGTGGGCCATAGAGAAACCGTGCCCCATTTCGTGAATAGCGACAGTCGGAAAATCAATGGTGCCATCGGGCGCGATTTCAGCATCTGACCATTCAAAATCATCGTTGTAGTAGATTTCACGAACCGCCACATCCGCTTTACCATTAGTATCAATGTCGGTGAGATTGCCACTACCATCTACCCAACTGAGTGTAAATGCAACGCCAAGTACATTAGTGTTTGCCGCAAAATAGGGAAAATCTGCGCCTCCCAGAAAACCCACCTGGGTAACGTCCGCCTCGGTGAGGCTGAGATCAATGATCCCCGTATTAAAAAACTTCTGAACAAGTCCTTGTGATACCGGATCCACGGCATTTTCCACCAACATCATATTAGAGCAACCCTGAGCATCCCAGGTATCTACAGCAAGCCGCATACTGCCAACTTCGTCCGATACATTTACATCATCAGTCAGGTTTCCTGTTTTAATCCCGTAATGAACCCCAGGACCGGTTCTCCAGCTTGAACGAGGATCATCGTAAACGAAATCCTGGGTCAACTGTCCGTTACCCAAATCTTTACGCAGAATTTCGATACCGCCTGCCATTCCATTTTCACCGGTTGTTAAAAACTCAATCGTGGTCATCACAACACGATGGTCAGAGAAGTCATTTGCCATCAGAGGCGCAGCGGTCAGTGCACAGGTTGTCAGCAGGCCGGGTAAGACTAATTTTTTCATTTGTGGTTCCTCTTTAATTATCTAAATGCCTGTCCGGAACTACTGTTATGATAGGTTAATCATCTCATCAGGACTTAAAGAGCATAGTTAGCTTTAGGAAAGGTGCAATCCTTTCCCGGAAAGTGCCTTTTTGTAGTCTTTTCTGCTGAACACTACTGACGTTTCACAATACCCCTGGTTTGAACAGGAGTCTTTTCCTATGTGATTGAAAACACAATAATACTTATAGATAAGTTCGAGCCAGGTACAGTAGTTTGTCGGCAAGTTCACTTGACAGGCACCGGTACGCTGAACCTTGCCTCTTTGCATGTTCGTCATAAAAGCATCACCGTATCGTCATCTGTCAGTCATCGGTCTGCAATCTATCCCGACGTATCCTTGTGGGATCACATAACACAAGGAAAACACTATGAAATTCAAACACTCACTGCTCGCCCTGTCATTAATGACCGTACTGGGCGGTTGTGCCCTTGAGGGCGATGATGGAGAACAGGGTGCACAGGGCCCAAGCGGACAACAGGGTCCCACTGGCGAGCAAGGGCCTGCGGGTGAAACGGGTAAGGGACTGCCCCGTGACCTGCGTATCGACGTGGTGGGACGTTTTGCCACCGGCGTTTACGGTAAATCTGCAGCAGAAATTGTTCAGTTTCATCGTACCTCATCTTCTGCCTTTGCCATTAATGCCGACGCCAATCAGATTGAGGTGATTTCACTGGCTGCGATTCCTACTTCCGCCGTGGGTAATCCGTTAAATGATGAGAGCCTCTCTTCTGTGGCCTTTACCTTTCCTGCCAGTGTCAGTGTGGCCAACAGTGAGGGGACCACCTCGGAACTGGCCCTGGGTGAGGCTAACTCTCTTGCCATTAGTGGCGATATGTTGGCCATCGCCGTTGCCGGTGCTGAGAAAACTGCCACTGGTGCCGTCTTGTTTTATCAGTTGGATGCCTTAGGTGAAGGCACCTTTATCAAGGCTGTCGCCGCCGGTGCCCTGCCCGACATGATCACATTTACCCACGATGGCACTACCGTGCTGGTAGCCAATGAGGGAGAGCCCGACACCGATTACGCAGTCGATCCTGAAGGCTCTGTTTCTGTGATCGCGGTCAATGACGGTGTGCCTGCTGACCTGGCACAGACCATTAATCTGACAACGGATATGATCTTCAGTAGCGATCTGCTGGACAGTGAAGACTACGACACCGAGGCCGAAAGACGGGCCTTACTGAATCAGGCGGGCGTTAAATTTGCCGGCCCGGATGGTACCACCGTCGCTCAGGATCTGGAGCCAGAGTACATCACGGTAGATGCTGACAATCACAGAGCCTTTGTCTCTTTGCAGGACAATAATGCCATTGGCATTCTCGATCTTGAAAACATGACCATCGAAGTCAAAGCGCTGGGTTTCAAAGACTGGGCGGACTATGACATTGACTTTACCAACAAGGATGAAGTTCCCGCATTTCGCCGCTTGCCCGGGGTATACGGCATGTATCAGCCCGACTCCATCGCCGCGTATCAGTGGAATGGTGCCACATTTATTGTGTCTGCCAACGAAGGGGACTCGCGGGACTGGGATGCCTATTCCGAAGAAGTTCGGGTCAAAGACATCATCGATCCGGATGAACTGAATATGCAACTCTCCACATCCTTGCAGGCCCTTTATGATGAAACCGGCGGTGATGATGGCCTGGGTCGACTGAAAGTTACCACGGTGCTGGGTGATGCTGACCAGGACGGTGTGTATGAAGCACTGTATGCCTATGGCGCCCGCTCTTTCTCTATCTGGGATCAGAATATCAATCTGGTCTATGACTCCGGGGATGAATTTGAAAAAATCACCGCAGCAGTGCTGGGCAATGATTTCAATAGCGCCCATACCGAGAACAAAGGGGATAACCGCTCAGATGACAAAGGCGGTGAACCCGAAGCCATTGATGTGGGCGAGATTGAAGGCCGCACTTATGCGTTTATCGGCCAGGAACGCTCCGGTGATCTGTTTGTGTATGACGTCACCAACCCATTCCAGGCCACCTTTGTCAGCCACTACAACAACCGGGACTTCAATCTTTCCTTTGAGCTGGATGATGACCTGGCTGACCCCTGCGACGAAGCAGAAGGCATGGATTGCGAGCAGGTTGCCAATGCCGGCGACCTGGGTCCGGAAAGCATAAAGTTTGTGTCTGCCGACAACAGTCCCAATGGTAATGCCTTGTTGTTGATTGGCAACGAAGTCAGCGGCACCGTCACTGTCTATCAGGTGACTGAAGTCGAGTAAGCCCCCCTGACAGAGGCTGCATAAGCGGCCTCTGTCTCCTCAGCACGAAAAATATATGCTACTCTCATGGCTTCGTCGCCACTTCACTTTGTTTCCCGATTTTGACAGCACAACCTCCTTATAAAAACACTCCAAAGGGTTTTACCCAACGCACCGCTCAGGGCATATTAAACCTGACTGGCTGGCAGCTTTCCCCGTTTCCCGAGCTTAATCAGGCTGTGGTGGTGGGCGGTCCGCACACATCCAACTGGGATGGCATACTCGGTATTCTCTCTGCTGCGGCGTTAGGCGTGCACAGTAAAGTCATGATCAAAAGCAATTTGTTTAAGTGGCCCTTAGGCCCTGTACTGAAAAAGCTGGGTGGCATTCCCATCGATCGCAGCAAGAATACCGGCGTGGTAGAACAGGCGGCGAATCTTTTCAGCGAATATCAGAAGCTGGTGTTAATCGTCACCCCTGAAGGTACCCGAACCCGCGCTGCTCGCTGGAAGACCGGCTTTTATCATATTGCCAATACCGCGTGTGTTCCCATTGTGTTAGCCACAGCCGATTATGTGAAAAAACAGGTTTCTTTTCCTCTGGTTCTGCAACCGAGCGGAAACCTGCAAAGCGATCTTGAGACGATGTATGAATGCTTCGCCAGCGTCATCCCCCGCCACCCGCACAAGCTCTCAGCTCCGGTCAGAAGGCTCTGGGACGCAAGACACCACGAAGGGTCATGACTAAACTCAGCAGTGCCATACAGCAGCAGGCCGCTGCGCGCTTACATCAGGCTATTTCCCAGGCAGAGCAATGCTTAGGGATATCTCTGCCAATACCTCTTTTACGCTTTAATCAGCGAGGTCGTATCGCTGGCAGTGCAAGATTGAAAGACTACGAGATTCGTCTGAACCCGGTGCTGTTGGCTGAGAATACCGAGGAGTTCATGCGTGAAGTGATCCCCCATGAACTCTGCCACTTGTTGGTGTGGCGTCTGTATTGTCGGGGCATGCGCACTCGCAGTGTGAAACCCCATGGAAAGGAATGGAAAACATTGATGCGGGATATTTTTGGCCTGCAGGGGAAAGCCTGCCACCAGATGGACATTGACAGTGTACAGGGTCGACAATTCGATTATCGATGCGAGTGCGGGCCGTTAAAGTTAACGATCAGACGCCATAACAACGTACTCAAAGGCGTTCGCTACATTTGCCGGGCCTGCAAGCATCCTCTGCAGGCCCTTTAAATTTATTCCCAGATCTTAACTGAGTCTGAAGTGACCCACCTGTTTATGCAGGCTCAGGGCTAATTTATCTAGCGCCTCCACAGACTGATTGTTTTGTGTCAGCGCCTGTTGTGACTGTTCAATCATATCGCTCAACCCCTGCATTTTCTCCAACAGACTTTTGACCTCTTCAACTTGTTCATTGGAGACCGACACCACATCAGCCACGCGCGTCTGAGAATCTCTCGCCTGTTGCTCAATGGTAGACAATAGCTCTCTGGATTTGTCGCCAAGCGTCTTACTGTGTTCAATTTGTGGCAAGGTCTTTTCCATCGCCGACACAGAGCTGCTAGTTTGAGCAAGAACATCAGACAACACCGTCTCAATTTCTCCAGTTGCTTCACCGGTGCGCTTAGCCAGGGTACGTACTTCATCTGCGACAACCGCAAAACCGCGACCTGACTCTCCCGCTCTCGCCGCTTCGATGGCCGCATTTAATGCCAGCAGGTTGGTTTGTTCTGATATACCGCTGATCACATTGGTGATGTTGGAAATGGACTCCGTTCGCTGATGTAATTTGCGAATTTGTTCCACTGCATCACTGACGGCCACTAAGATCTTTTCAATTTCTGCAGCGGTTTCGTTTATGGTTTCACGACCACTCTCTGCAGAGCTGAGCGTAGAAGCGGAGTTAGCGGCAGTTTGTTCGAGTAAATCAGAGACGCTATATATTTGTTCTCTGACCCGCTCGAGACTATCGGCTACCTGCTGACTCCCCTGCCCCTGTTCTCCTGACAAGCTAAGCAACTGTCTGGAATTGTCGGCTACCTGACGGGTTTGCTGGTGGACATCTGATGCCGATGAGGTAATTCCTGAGACCGTTTCGCGCAGTATGCTCTGCATGTGTGCCAGATACCCCAGCACACTCTTGCTGTAGCTCGTGTCGATATTTCGACTCAAATCACCTTCAGCAACAGCCGAAAGACTGTGGTTGACTGTCTCTGGCTCACCGCCCAATGAGCGATACAGGCCACTGCTCAATATAATCGCCACAATAAGCCCCACGACAACCGCCATCGCCAACAGCCCAAGCATCAGTAAAGAGAAACCACTGGCCTCTGTGCGGACTTCTTGCGTCATGCGCTGATTTTGCTGTTCCTGGTAATCTATAAACTCATTAATCACCGCCAGCCACTCAATAAATAGCTCTTTACCGGTATCCAGCAGAAGATTCCTGGCCTGCTCTGTCTGCTCTGCTTTGCGCAGGCTGATGAGTTCTTCAATCACTGGCAGCGTGCGTTTTTCAATGGATTTGATGGATTCAAGGATATCTTTCTCTGTACGGGTACTTCCCTCACGCATCAACCCGTCGAGGGGGCCGGCAGAGTCTGTGTAAAACTTCTCTAACCGCCGAATCTCCGATTCTGACTCACTTATCTCACCATTATTGCGCGCCATGACAATGTCTCGCACCGCAATGGCCCGGTCATGCACACTGCCTCTGAAGTTGATCGCGTGACGCTGTTTCACTGCGTTAACCTCGGTCATTTCAGTCAATGTGGTATCAATGTAATCAACATTGTTGATACCCACAGCGGTCACGATAACCATTATCGTCAATACCAGACCAAACCCCATGAAGAGTCGGGTACGTACCGTGAGCGAAGAAAACCAGTCAGTCATAATCTCTACTTATCACACAATCAAATAAGATTGATATAGTAGAGCAATAAATATACTTACACCTAATCGATAAAATAGATTTTTAGTATCTGATAATCCGCACCCCGTAGCTGAGACGAAATGCGCCTGATCACCATCTTGTCTCTTGGGTTATGATTTACGGTTTTTCGCCTCTATCCACTGCGCCATATACTGCGTGCTCTTCATACTATGATGACGCAACATGGCACCATAGAAGTTATCCAGACGATGCTGCTCCAGGTTAGCTGACAGCTGCTCTATTCGTTGGGTCAAATGCGCACTGTGCTCTTTTTCACTGAATCGTTTGGCGACCATTTCACTGGCATTATGGCTCAGTGGTTGCCATATCTGTGGCTGCTGATACAGCTCCACCGCCTTACGCACAAACTCATCGGCGCTATCAGCTACCAGCAAACCAGAACGGCAATCGCCATAAAGTCCCTCCGCACCGATGCTGGTGGTCACCGACGGTGTCCCCGTCTGCGCCGCATCGATCAGCTTTCCCTTCAGGCCTGCCCCGAATCGAAGTGGCGCCAGCATCACGCGACTCTTCGCCACCACGCTAAGCGCATCTTCGGCCCAGCCTTTTACCACAAAACCCTTCGCGGGATGATGTAACTGCGTGGCCTTAGGCGGCGGATACGCTCCATAAACATGCAGTTCGGCCTCTGGCAATTGCCGGCGAATCTCAGGCCACAAAATGGATCGTAAATACTGAACCGCGTCCCAGTTAGGGCCATGACGAAAGTTGCCGATGCTAACAAAGTGCTGACGCTTCTCAAAAGAAAGCGTCTGAGACTGTGCCGCCCCATCGAGCATAAAAGGGCAATAATGAAGCTGGCTTTGCGGCACCCTGAACCATTGCTGCAACCAGGCCATCTCATACTCAGAGATAATCAGACTGAGATCGCAACGCAGAATGGCGGCAATCTCCCGAATGGCCACGTCAGAGTAGATATGGCGCTGATCGATGTCACATTGTTGCTTAAGCGCCTGATGACGGGCGTGACGCAAACAATGAAGATCCTCCGTATCCAGAATCCTCAGTGTCTCGGGACAGAATTTCTCCACCCGCCAGCCAAATTGCTCTTCCATCATAAAGCGATCAAACATCACGATATCTGGTTGCATCTGTGCGATCAGTTGATCAAAAGAACTACAGTTAAGCGCCAGAGACAATGCCTCTACACCCATGTCAGCCAAATCTATGGCATGGGGGCTGGTCTGTGCCGGTGAACCATATTTGACCCGAAAGCCCTGATGCTGAAAATGCCGGATGAGCTGTAACATACGGCTGCCTGCCGCCGAAGACGACGGTTCAGGCCAGACGTAACCAATAATCAATAGTGTTTTCATGGGCAGGATTATACTCATACCGGCGCATAAGTAACCCGATTACGGGCCTTTATAGGAGAATTTGTAATGGTACCGGGCAAGACTGCTAAAAGCAGAACATCAGGGTAAAACCACCTTATGGCGGCTGTTTGAGCAACTGCGGGATTATATTACCGGCCTTGTAGGGGACGTTGAAATGGTCCCCAAAAAAGCGGCGGTGTGCTTCAGACGAAAACGACAGGTTGCGTTGATACAACCGTCCACCAAAACGCGCCCGGATCTGGGCCTCAAACTGGACAATACGCCGGTGCATGAGCGCCTGGAGGGATCCGGCCCCTTTGCCAGCATGTGTACGCTCCGCATTCAAATCAGTGAATCGTCGCCCCCTGACCAAAGTGTGCTGGACTGGATCAAAAAGGCTTGTGAACAGGCTGGCTAGTCAGGGGCAATGGCTGTTGATTGAATATGAATAGGGTCTGACGTTGCCGCCGTCTGGTAAAGGGCATCTCGTTTTTGCCACCAGTGCTCGGCCAGATCTGCCCTGCCCTGATGCTCGAGAGCCTGTGCAATATTGATATACGCCGGTAACCATTGACGTTTATCTGCCAGTTGCTGCTGCCAAAGCTTCAGATACAACGGCGGGATATAGGCCTGATCGTGGTATTCCATAAAGGTCAGCCGGTCACTGGCCTTATACGCCTGCAGAGGGTGATTATTACAGGTACGGGATTTTGCCAGCCGCCAGTCCATTGCGGTCTCACGCCATTTATCCAGATGATCCGATAAGGCCTCTTCTGAATGCGTAAAAATCAGGTTAGGTGGCTGACGATGAGGATGACAAATCTGTTCTGCCAGTTCAGAGGACAAGGGGTATTCATCCACGAAGCCGGCAAAGTGGGCCAGTTCATGCACAAAAACTGAATAGCCGTCGGTCAAATCCAGATACATGATGCCATTATGAACATTTGCCTTGCCCAGTGGTGCCAGCACAAGAAGATGCGTAAGCCGGTCATCTAATGGTAATTCCGCCAGCCTGGCTTCATCACAGCCCAGTCGATGACGTCCCTGCCAATTGGCATCACAGTTGAGTCGATCATCCCCCAACCAGATGGGTTTAAGTAAACAAATGGGCAATTCACTTAAGCGGGGATCATCGTGATAGGTCTGCGCCAGAGACTGTAACTGACGCATATTTTCAAGTGACGTCACCACAGGCTGAATCTGCATTTCACATTGGCGTCCATTAGTCATCACGGATGCTGGCCCTGGGCCTACCGCCTGGGGCCCTGGCCAGTATTTTTTAATCAGCTCTACATAGTCTTGTGCTTCGCCTACCCCAAACTCACTGGCCCTGACAAAGGCCTCTCGGGCCAGTTGATAATCACCCTGTCGCCATAGCTGTCTGGCGTGTATCAGTGCGCTGGGGCCATGGCGCAGAGCGGCCTGTTCAAGCCAGGGCCTGGCCTGCTCTGGTTCGTCCTGATGCAGGTACCATTGATACAAGGCTACCATGGCGGGAAGATATTGCTGATAGGCGGCACGTTGTAAAAGCTCTACCCGCTTGAGAGTTGAGTCGCTCAGCAGCGCCAGTTCATATTGTGCTTTTGCATGTCCGCCCGCAGCGGCTTGATGTAACAATTCCGTATGACGCTCCTCATCCTCTTCATTGAGCGCCAGAAGATAATATGCCCGGGCATCACCGGCCTCAGCCACCAGCTCCAGCCAGTACTCATCCTGGTTTTCACGGGCATAACGGGATAAGGCGGAAAGGGCTTCATCGGAGCCTAACATCACCCCTAGGTACAAGGTATGAGGCGAAGAGGTATGTTGCAGCAGTATAGGTAAATAGCGCTGACCACTGGATACCAGCAGTATCACAGCCAGTGCGGTTAATAGGGGCAGTCGCAGGGTGTTAAACATCTTCTTGCCCATTTAACGACGGGGTCCGGCTAGCACATCCTCGCGGATCAGCTCCAATTCAAGCCGGGCGTAGCGATGCTCAACAAACTCAAAGACATTGGTGCTTAATGACAACTTAAAGTAGTTTGAGGCCACGGCCGTTTCACCCCGTGCAACATGGTATTTTCCGAGGTAAAAATAGGCCTCACACAAGCGGTTGGCCAGCTCTCGCTGATTTTCAACGCCCACCAGTAAACCAGACAGCAGTTTTCGCTCAGAGATATTGCCCAGATACAAATCCACCAGTTGCGTTGCCCAGTTTTCTTGCGGTAACTGCGCCCGACTGTCAGCCAGGTTTCTGCGGGCCTGTTCATAGTCCACTTCTGATTCGGCAATAAAAGTCCAAAGCACACGGTAAGGATCCTGCTCGTCTTTTTTATGGTACTGATGCAGATCGTCAATCGCCAGTTCCGGGCGGCCACCATAGTACAGCGCGATACCGCGGTTCAAGTAGGCATAATCATGGTCAGGATCGATTTCCAGGGTGGCATCAAACGACTCATACGCGCGGATAAATTCGCGGTTCTGTGTGTGTTGAATACCCAGATAGTTATAGGCTTCTGCCATATCTGGCTTAAGTTTAAGTGCCATGGAAAAATCGAACTGGGCAAGCCCTGATAAACCAACACTGTCGTACAGCGTGCCACGCTGATAAAGCAAATCGGCGCGCTGACTGTCATTCAGCTCCACCTGTCCCAGAATCTGATTGTAACGGGCCAGCGCCATCTGACTGCGCATATTGGCAGGCAGTGGCTCCACCAGAACCAGGTTGCCCATCTGCCCATTGCCATACTGATGTGAGTTTATCGACGTGCAGGCTGCTGTTAACAGCAACAAAGTCAGCATGAGAAGCGTTCTGTAACATTGCATCATCAATCGGTGCGCCTGTTCTTGTATGAAAAAAAGTCTGCGTTAATCATGCCGTCCATATCGTGGCAACGTTCTGTTACCTCATCCCGGGGTGTCAGACTCGGTCATAGTGCCCCGCCCTGCGTACAGCTGCGCGGTGCCCGATATCTGTCAACGGCGTGACTGGCGCGAAAACCTATAGGTCAACACAGTGAATAGTGTCACTATATCGGCTGCAAAGGTAAAGAAAATTAGTGTATCAAAGTTTAGGGCATAGGCGCACCGTCGGATAAACAAAGGTGCGCTGGTTTGACTAAAAAACGATAGGGTTGCCTGGCAAACAGGCCCACAGGTAACAATCTAAGGCCGCTTTGAACGTCTGGTTAGTGCAAAAAAAAATGGCACCCGGTTGGGTGCCATTCTCTTAATCAGGGTTTAGCGGCTTTAACCGCGTTGACCTTATTCGTCCGTTGAGGCTTCCTGCTGCGCAGGCTTTTCAATCAACTCTTTCATGCTCAGGCGAATACGGTTCTGACGATCAATTTCCATGACCTTCACGTCAACCATCTGACCTTCACTCAGATAATCAGACACCTTAGCGACACGCTCATGGGCGATCTGAGAGATATGTACCAGACCTTCTTTACCCGGTAACACCTCAACAAAGGCACCAAAATCCACCACACGCACGACTTTACCGTGGTAAGTCTTACCGACTTCAACATCGGCCGTAATGGCTTCGATAAGCTCAATGGCTTTCATGGCCTTGGCACGCTCTGCAGCAAAGATCTTGATCGTACCGTCATCTTCAATTTCGATGTTGGTCTCTGATTTCTCAGTAATTGAGCGGATATTGGCGCCGCCCTTACCGATAACATCACGGATCTTGTCTTGCTCAACCTTGATGGTGTAGATACGAGGTGCAAACTCTGACATCTCTTCACGGGGTTTGTTGATGGCCTGATCCATCACACCCAGAATATGCAGACGGGCTTCTTTCGCCTGTTTCAGGGCTACCTGCATGATTTCCTGCGTGATCCCTTCGATCTTAATGTCCATCTGCAGCGCAGTGATACCTTCCTCAGTACCCGCCACTTTAAAGTCCATGTCACCCAGGTGATCTTCATCACCCAGAATGTCAGACAAGACAACGAACTTGTCATCGGCTTTAACCAGTCCCATGGCGATACCCGCTACCGACGCTTTAATCGGTACACCGGCATCCATCAGGGCCAGTGAGGTACCACAGACTGACGCCATGGAGGATGAACCATTGGATTCGGTAATTTCAGAGACCACACGGATAACGTAAGGGAATTCTTCAGCGTTTGGCATCACCGCCTGAATACCGCGCTTGGCCAGACGGCCATGACCAATCTCACGACGCTTTGGCGAACCAATCATGCCGGTTTCGCCAACACAGTATGGAGGGAAGTTATAATGCAGCATGAAACGGCTGTTGGTCATGCCGCCCAGCTCATCAATCATCTGCGCATCACGCTCTGTACCCAGGGTTGCCGCTACCAGCGCCTGCGTTTCACCACGTGTGAACAATGCAGAACCGTGAGTCCGTGGCAGAATACCTGTACCCACGTTCAGTGCACGGATCATCTGCGGATCGCGACCGTCTATGCGCGGCTCACCGGCGAGAATGCGTGAACGTACTACGTCACTTTCCAGCTCATGCAGCAGTTCTTTGACTTCACTGCTGTCCTGCTCCGCATCCTGCTCTTCAATCTGAGCAACCACATTCTCGGTCAGCGCAGTGATAGCGTCCTTACGGGCCATTTTGTCAGAGATCTGATACGCCTCTGTCATCTGTTCTTCGGCCAGCTCTTTGATTTTCGCCTTCAACGCCGTATTTTCAGCAGGAGGCTGCCAATCCCACTTAGGTGTATTCACTTCGGCAGCAAACTCATTCACCGCTTTGATCACTGTCTGTGATTGTTCATGGCCATACATTACAGCGCCCAACATGGTCTCTTCAGACAACACATTGGCTTCAGATTCTACCATCAGTACCGCACTCTCGGTGCCAGCAACAACCAAGTCAAGCTTGCTTTCCGGCTGCTCAGAGACCAGCGTATTCAGCATATACTGGCCTTCTTTGTAGCCTACACGCGCAGCGCCAATAGGACCGCTGAACGGAATACCAGAAATGGCCAGTGCCGCAGAAGTACCGATCATAGAGATAATGTCAGTGGGGATATCAGGGTTTGCAGAAACCACGGTGATAACCACCTGAACTTCATTCATAAAGCCATCTGGGAACAGAGGACGAATAGGACGGTCGATCAGGCGAGCAGTGAGTGTTTCATACTCAGAGGGGCGACCTTCACGCTTGAAAAAACCACCAGGGATTTTACCCGCTGCATAGGTTTTTTCCTGATAATTAACAGTCAGTGGGAAAAAGTTCTGATCAGGCTTGGCTTCTTTTTTACCAACCACAGTAACCAGTACAGAGGTATCATCCATACTCGCCATCACAGCGGCAGTGGCCTGACGGGCAATAACGCCGGTTTCGAGTGTTACAGTATGCTGACCATATTGAAAAGTCTTAGTAATAGGTGTCACTTTTTATATCCTTTCCGGGAGTCTTCTGTTCAACAGCAGGACCGCATGGCGACAAGCCCAAAGGTTATGACTTGTTGTCGTACCGCCTCATGTCTTTTGCAGAGACTCTTACATTAATAGTTTCTTTCGCTTTTTAATTGCGGCGCATAGTATAGCGGCTAGAGCGGGCTAAAAACAGAGAAAATTCTGTGACATAGGGCTGGCCGGATTCAGTTGGCAGAGGTCAGTATGCAGAAAGCTGCCGTAGGCCCAAGAGCAGGTACCACACAACCCCTTGCCAGTAGATTTTCGAATTCATTACTGAGGCACAGCGAGCACGCAGCAGTAAAGGGGGTTACTGCTGACATCTTTGTGAACAATTAAGCCTTTCCCCGGGGGCCCTGGATGCCCGACAACCACATTCGGGCATGACCTGTTTCATAAACCGGCTACCATGTGGTGAAAAGCGTTTTGTTCTGAAAACTGAACGCGGCAAACTATTCTACTTGTTCACCATATTTGGCAATCAGTCCCTGGCGCCGGGCTTTGGGTAAGCCTTTTACCACCAGGGTGTAGGAATGATCGATCATCCTTTGCAGTTCACCGGGCGGAATCGAGCCATCCAGCAAGATTGTGTTCCAGTGCTTCTTATTCATGTGGTAACCGGGGATCACGGCACTGAAAATTTCTCTGAGCATCAGCGCCTCGGTGGGATCACACTTCAGGTTCATGCGTCCCTCTTCCTTCCCCTGGGCGTTTAGCTCCGTTGCCAGGGTGGCGAACATTTTTGTGGCCACCTTAAACACCGCCACGTCGAGGCCAAATGGAAAGTCTTCTGTGGCTTCTGGTTTTTGCAACAGATAGTCCCTTGCCTGCTGATAATCCATTTGTTACTCCGTCTTGATATCAAAGCCCAGATGCAGAAATGCCCGCTGCGTAGCAATACGACCACGGGGTGTACGCTGCAAAAAACCCTGTTGAATCAAATAGGGCTCAATCACATCCTCAATGGTTTCTTTTTCTTCACCGATGGCGGCCGCCAGATTATCCAGCCCCACAGGCCCCCCACTGAACTTATCGATAATGGCATTGAGCAGCTTGCGATCCATATAGTCAAAGCCCTGCGTGTCCACATCCAGCATATCCAGAGCCTTTGCCGCCACCTCTGCGCTGATATGCCCCTGCGCTTTTATCTCGGCATAGTCCCGCACCCGGCGCAATAAACGGTTCGCAATACGCGGCGTTCCCCGTGAACGGCGCGCCACTTCCAGTGCGCCATCGGCCTCAAGACTGAGGTTCAGATAATCAGCCGAGCGGGTCACAATTTGGGTCAGATCGGCAATATTGTAAAACTCCAGCCGCTGCACAATGCCAAACCGGTCGCGCAGCGGGGAGGTTAATGAGCCGGCCCGGGTCGTCGCCCCAACCAGAGTGAAGGGGGGTAATTCGAGTTTAATGGAGCGCGCGGCAGGCCCTTCGCCAATCATAATATCCAATTGGTAGTCTTCCATGGCGGGATAGAGTATTTCTTCGACCACCGGACTCAAACGGTGGATCTCGTCAATAAACAGCACATCATGGGCTTCGAGATTAGTCAGCAGAGCGGCCAGATCTCCCGCCTTTTCCAGCACCGGACCGGAGGTAGTTTTAATACTCACCCCCATCTCATTGGCGACAATATTAGCCAGTGTGGTTTTGCCCAATCCCGGGGGCCCGAAAATCAGTAAATGATCCAGCGCATCCTTACGGTTGCGGGCCGCCTGAATAAAGATCTCCATCTGCTCACAAACATGATCCTGACCGGTATAATCGGCCAGCATCCGCGGCCTGATGGCGCGATCGATAACCTCATCTTCATTGCTGGCTGCAGGCTCTACCAGGCGATCGGCTTCTATCATTTTATGACGTTCCTATTTAATGCTTATCCAGGATACCGGAGGCTGTACACATGCCGCCCCGGAATCGGTCTGATTCGCGACACAAGTGCGCCACCTGACCACCCCACCCATTTGCAGCTCAATTTACAACATGGAGCGCAGTACATCACGAATCACATCTTCACTGCTCATTCCCTGACGATACAGGTTATGCACGGTCTTACTGATCTGTGCCGGTTTATATCCCAGCGCTACCAGAGCACTGATGGCTTCGTCCTTCGGATCATCCGCCACCACAAAGGTATTTTCAATGGGGTGGGACTGCGCTGCAAGGGGATTCTCGCTGGTATCACACAACAGATGGCTGAGCCGGTCTTTTAATTCCACTAACAGGCGCTCAGCCGTTTTTTTGCCCACACCCGGCAGTTTCACCAACGCGTTCACATCCTGATGCTGCACGCAGTGCACAAACTGCGTAGCCGACATCCCGGACAAAATGGTCAGAGCCAACTTCGGCCCCACCCCATTGGCTTTGATCAACTCACGAAACAGGGCCCGTTCCGACTGGTTGGCAAAGCCAAATAACAACTGCGCATCTTCACGGACCACAAAGTGGGTATACACAATCACCTCTTCGCCAACGTCCGCCAGCTGATAAAAACTGGTCATGGGCAACTGAATCTCATATCCCACACCCGCCGCCTCAATCAGCACCTGGGGAGGATGTTTCTCAACCAGTATCCCACGAATTCTGCCTATCATAGTGTTTCCTTTGCGTTATTATTCTGAAGACTGCTGCGGTACAGCCATGATGTCATCGCCACATTTGACAGCCTGTCCTGACTCTGTGGCCGATTACTCAACGGCATCATACACACAAAGCATCTTAAACCCGCTCAGCGTTGCACAGGTACAGGGCCTGTGACCCAATCACTATTCTCTTAAACGTCCACGCACGGTTTTGCTGGCCTGACCGGAGAGCTTGATAAGACTCTGTCGGGTATGACCATGACACAATGCCACGGCCAGCGCATCGGCAGCGTCGGCCTGGGGTTTTGCGGGCAGTTTAAGAAGGTATTTAACCATGTGCTGCACCTGTTCCTTGGCAGCGCCACCTTTACCCACAACGGCTTGCTTGATTTGCCGGGCGGAATACTCCGCCAGTACCAGACCGTTATTGGTGCCCGCCACAATCGCCGCTCCCCGGGCCTGACCGAGTTTGAGCGCCGAATCCGGGTTGCGCGCCATAAAGACCTGCTCAACCGCCATTTCCTGTGGCTGAAACTGGGCAATGATCTCACTGACACCATTATAAATTTGCTGCAGCCGCTCGGGCAGCGGCCCATCGCTGAGACGAATACAACCACTGCCCAGGTACTCGAATTTCTGCCCTTGTTGGCGAATCAGGCCATAACCGGTAATTCGTGAGCCCGGGTCGATACCAAGAATAACGCTCAAGAATGTGACCTATTCATCGATGTTTTCCAATATGGCGTCACTGATCTGTGCATTGGTATACACCTCCTGAACATCATCCAGATCTTCCAGTACATCCACCAGTTTGATTAACGCCGGGGCGGTTTCTTCATCCAGTTCAGCGCGGGTAGACGGTACCAGCGTCACCTGAGCATGAGCGGCCTGCAAACCCGCCTCATCCAGGGCGTCTTTAACGCGGCCGAAAAGCTCAGGGCTGGTGTACACATCAAACGTATTGTCATCATTGCTCTGAATATCCTGAGCACCTGCTTCCAGGGCCACCAGCATCAGCTCTTCTTCGTCTGTCTCTTGTGGGTAGCTGATAACACCCAGTTTAGTAAACAGGTATGCCACAGAACCATTGGTCCCCAGATTACCACCATGTCGGGAAAACGCATGGCGAATCTCACTGACGGTGCGATTAATGTTATCCGTCATCGCCTCAACCATCACCGCCGTGCCCCCTGCCCCGTAACCTTCATAGACCACGGTCTCCATATTATCGCCTTCGGCATTGCCAGCGCCCCTGGCCACGGCATTATCTACCGTGTCTTTTTTCATGTTATTGGATAAGGCCTTGTCGATGGCTGCCCGTAGCCTGGGGTTGGCATCGGGATCGTCTCCCCCTTCCCGGGCGGCTGTCACCAGCTCACGAATCAGTTTGGTAAAAATCTTACCGCGTTTGGCATCCTGGGCCGCCTTGCGATGTTTGATATTGGCCCATTTACTGTGTCCTGCCATCCGTCTCCTCCTCTGGCACCTTGAGATTGACGAAAATTGATACCACCGGGTGAGCTTACCAGTTTCTGCTAAGCTGCAAAATGGCCTCGCGATTGCTCTGAGACCAGACTTTCTGCGCCGCTTCTTCTGCATCCAGCCATAGCAGGTTACTGTGCTCAGTCAGCGTCAGGGGCTGACCACTGTTAACCTGAAGGCTGAACACGTGCTCTTTGTTATGTGTCACACCGGGAGCATAGCGATACCGCCACTGAGGGCGAATAGGATAGTGATTAATCTGTTGTTGATCGTTAAGGCTGTAGCCCTGGGCCAGAATATCAATACCGGTTTCTTCCCTGACTTCTCTTAGCGCAGTCTGACTGGGGCTTTCGTTTTCTTCCATGGTACCGGTTACTGACTGCCAGAAACTGGCATCATCAAGGCGCTGCAACACCAGAACGCGCTGGTGATCATCATAAATCACCACCAGCACAGATTCCGGTCTTTTGATGCTCAAGCTCAGTCCTGTGCCTTTTCCACTTTTTTCACTTCAATGGCCAATTCCTGTAACGCCTGCGGATTCGCCGGGGATGGCGCATCGGTCAGTGGGCAGGCAGCCGTTGTGGTCTTGGGGAAAGCCATCACATCACGGATGGAGGTCGCGCCAGTCATCAGCATGACCAGACGGTCCAGCCCAAACGCCAGCCCTGCGTGAGGAGGGGCCCCGAATTTCAGTGCTTCGAGCAGGAAGCCAAATTTTAATTCGGCTTCTTCATCGGTGATCCCGAGGATACGGAACACCTCTGCCTGCATGGCCTGATCATGAATACGTACCGAGCCACCGCCCAGTTCCACCCCGTTTAACACCATGTCATAAGCATTAGACAAGGCATTGACCGGATCCGCGGCCAGCTGCTCTGGCGTCATATCCCGTGGTGCGGTGAAGGGATGGTGCAGCGCATAAAGCGCACCATCCACCTCTTCAAACATGGGAAAGTCCACTACCCACAAGGGCTTCCAGTCACCTTCGAGCAAATTGAGATCTTCACCGAGTTTAAGACGCAGCGCGCCGAGTGCTTCGGTCACCACCGTGGCACTGTCGGCGCCGAACAATAAAAGATCACCGGTTTGGGCACCCGTGCGCTCGAGCAGACCTTGTGCCACCTCTTCTCCCAGGAATTTGAGAATGGGTGATTGCAGTCCTTCCATATTGGCACTGAGATCATTCACTTTTAACCAGGCCAGGCCTTTTGCGCCATAGATGCCGACAAACTTGGCATAATCGTCCAGTTGTTTACGTGACAAGCTGGCCCCACCCGGGACACGAATCACCGCTACACGGCCCTTCGCGTCATTCGCCGGGCCTGAAAAGACTTTGAACTCCACGTCTTTGAGCAGATCGGCCACATCGGTCAGTTCCAGTGGGTTTCGCAAATCGGGCTTGTCAGAGCCATAACGACGCATGGCTTCGGCATAGGTCATACGGGGAAAATCGCCCAACTCGACATCCAGCATCTGCTTGAAAAGACTGCGAATCATGCCCTCGGTAATGGCCATGACACCGTCGGCATCGAGAAATGAGGTTTCCAGATCAATCTGGGTGAATTCAGGCTGACGATCGGCGCGTAAGTCTTCATCGCGGAAACACTTCACAATCTGGTAGTACTTGTCCATGCCAGACATCATCAGCAGTTGCTTAAAGAGCTGTGGCGATTGCGGCAGGGCAAAAAACTCGCCTTTGTGAGTGCGGCTGGGAACCAGATAGTCACGCGCCCCTTCCGGAGTTGCTTTGGTCAGAATCGGTGTTTCAATATCTAAGAATCCCTCATCCTCAAGATAGCGGCGCACGGCACCGGTAACCTTGGCACGGAACATCAGTCGCTGCGTCATCAACGGCCGGCGCAAATCCAGGTAGCGATATTTAAGCCGCTGCTCTTCAGAGTTCTCCTGATTGGAGTCCAGTGGCAGCGGCGCCGCTTTGCTGAGGATGGTCAGTTCCTTGCCCAGGATCTCAATTTCCCCCGTGGACATGTCTTTGTTTACCTGACCTTCAGGGCGCGCCCGAACCAGCCCTTTAATTTGCACACAAAACTCATTACGAACTTTATTGGCCTGCTCGAAAACTTCGGCCAGATCAGGGTCATAGACAACCTGAACAATCCCCTGGCGATCCCGCATATCCAGAAAAATTACGCCACCGAGATCCCGACGTCGGTTTACCCAGCCACTCAGGGTGACCTCCTGGCCAATATAAGACGCATTAATGTTGCCGCAATAATCTGTGCGCATGAAACTACCTATTTGTTGTTCGAGATGGCGGCCCCAGAGCTGGCCGCAAATATGCTGAAATTTGAAGGCGCATAGTATACCCAAACTGACCGATTATGCGAGTTCCAACTCCGGGCTAATTTACCCTATTCACAGGGTCGGGTATGCCTTTGGAAACAAAGGCCATCACCTCTGCCCACCAATCGGCTTCGGGCTGATACGGCCAGTGATTGTGACTGGCGTCACTGAACTGCCACAGGGCCTTAGGTTCTGTTAATGACTCAAACAAATTCAGGCTGTGCTCATTCGGAATGATGCGGTCCTGTCCTGCCACCAGCACTGCCACAGGGTGATGAAAATCTTTCAGGTTAGCCATGCTGTCGTAGGCATCGTTTAGCAACAAGGACACCGGCAGATACCAATAATGATGCTTTGCCAGTGCCGTTAACGAGTCCCAGGGCGCCATTAACACCACACCACGGACGCGATTATCCGCTGGCAGTTGTGCAACAATTGACGCCACCACGGCCGCCCCCAGTGACTCGCCCCACAAAAACACCGGACCACTGAATTGTGCCTCCACTTGTTTGATCACAACCAATCCATCTTGCGTGAACGCTGATTGTCCGACGCGCCCCTGACGGCCTCCATAGCCCGGATACTCCACCAGCAATACGCGGTAACCCAAGCGATAAAGCGCATCACTGTAGTGACTGCGATGCCAGGCCGCACCGGCATTGCCATGAAAGACCAGGACGGTGCCTTTCACATCATCAGGTGTCGGACTGAGATACCCCACAAAGGCCGATGCTGGCCAGGGCGTAAGCGCTGTGCGCTCAAGTACAACATCCGGTGCCTCAGACGGTTCTGGCAGATAAAGCAGGCGATGCTGTCCCAAATACACGGCCAGCACTATCACTGCATAAGCACCAAAGAGCATCATCAACCCGTATTTCATTATTTAACGTTCCCCTTTGCCAAGACACACATGCAACGGCAAGGAGGCAACTATTTTGCCACATTGCCTCATCATCACAGCATAGCGGACTGCACAGCCGTGAACACCACATCGAGGGATGAATCTTATTCACTTTGCGCACCATCAATGTCACTATACGAGTCTGGATTTCACCCACCTGGCCACAACAGGGAACCCATGGCACAGACACCAAAATGGATGCTGCTGGCACTACTTTTCCTGACGACTAGTGGGCTCGCTCAGAAACAGATTCAGATCCCCGGCCCCCGTTCAGCCTACGACATTTCCCACGATTATCATGTTTCGCTGCTAAAGCTGGCGTTAGAGGCTGGGGCAAAGGGACGCCCTGTTCCACCTATTCGGGCCAGTCTGGATATGGTAGAAGGGCGCGCTCTGCGGGAGCTGGCTAAAGGAAAATGGCTGGATCTGTATTGGTTGGGAACCGATGTCAGCAAAGAACAACAATTACATGCGATAAAAATCCCCACAACCCGCGGATTAATTGGCTTTCGTAAATTTCTTATTCACCGGGACAGTACCGAGCGTCTTGAACAAGTAGAATCTTTAGCACAGCTTCGGTCACTGGTGGCATGCCAGGGCAATGACTGGGCAGATACACAGATTCTCCGACAGGCCGGCTTAAAGGTCACCACAACACCCAGTTATGAGAGCCTGTTCGACATGCTGCAAGCCAGGCGCTGCGATTATTTTCCTCGCGGCTATCATGATCACAAAAAAGAATTACAACTCAGGGCTCAGCACTATCCTGAACTGATCAGTTATGATGGCATTTTATTGCACTACCCCTTTGCGGTGTATTTTTTCACCAACAATGACAACCACGAGCTGGCACACTGGATAGAAACCGGACTGGAAAAACTCATTGACTCCGGCCGCTTTCTGTCATTTATGCAACAGCATCCTCTGACGGCCCATATTTTCCCACTGAACGAGCAACCCAGCACCCACTATTTTCGCATTGATAATCCTCTGCTGCCCCAACAAACGAATTACAACAATCCCCGTTACTGGTTCAGGCCGCAGGACTTTGGTTTGCATGAGACGGATAAAAACAATTGATGGAAACTAAATGATGCGCCGATGCCTCTGTGCTGCCTGACCATGCGGTTCATCAAAGATGTCAGCCAGAGAAAGAGTTTGCTAAGCTGCAATTAATATCTACCCATCAAGTACTTAGAAGATGAAATTAACCGATATTTATCAGCTTATTGACGCTGAACATGAGGGCCGGGCCTGCAA
Source organism: Lacimicrobium sp. SS2-24 (assembly GCF_002201535.1). GTDB lineage: Bacteria > Pseudomonadota > Gammaproteobacteria > Enterobacterales > Alteromonadaceae > Lacimicrobium. Next base: position 795,250 of record NZ_NIWW01000001.1, read on the forward strand.
AGATCTGGACGACAAAGCCTGTCGTCAGGTACCGGGTAATTTCCTCATTATCACCTCGTGTCTGGTACTGACAAAACTGGGAGATCTGCTGGCATCGCCAAAAATTGTTCTCACCTGGTTGCTCGGCAGTATCGGTGCACCGCCGGCTATCATTTCATTGCTGGTGCCCATTCGCGAGTCTGGTTCATTGATTCCGCAACTGGCTATCGGCGCCTGGGTACGCCGACACCCCAAACGCAAAGCCTTTTGGTTGATTGGCAGTATCGTGCAAGGCGCCGCGGTGATGTGTATGGCTGTGGCAATCTGGATGCTACCGCCGACACAGGCCGGCATCAGCGTGCTGTTGCTGCTGGTGCTGTTTAGCCTTGCCAGAGGTATGTGCTCGGTGACCATCAAGGATATTCAGGGCAAAACGATTCCTAAAACCCGCAGGGGCAGGCTATCCGGCATTGCCAGTACACTGTCCGGGGGCATTACCGTAGTAATCAGTCTGGCGTTTTTTTCTGGCAACGAAGACCCCACTGTGACCTTCTACAATCTGCTTCTGGTACTCGCCGGTGTATTATGGGTCTTTGCCACTATTCTGTTTTTACTGGTTGAAGAACAGCCCGGCGAAACTTCCGGGGGTAAAAATGCCATCAAAGAGGGCTGGAATAATCTGTCTTTGATTAAAACCGATGCAGCCTTCCGCCATTTTGTCATTTCCCGGGCCCTGTTGATGGGCTCCGCCCTTGCCGCCCCTTTTATTCTGCTACTAGCCCAACAGAAAGGCAGTAGCCCCGGGATTTTCGCGTCGTTTTTGCTTGCCTCCAGTCTCGGTGCCAGCTTGTCTGCCACCCTATGGGGCGTTATGGCTGACAGTTCCAGTCGGCAGGTGATGCTGCGTGGTGGTCTGATTGCAGCACTATGCTGCCTGGCGTTGTTTGCCATTGAGGTCTGGCAGCCCGATCAGAATGTCTATCTGTATGCTGTCTTTTATTTTGTGCTCAGTGTTGCCCATGCCGGGGTCAGAATTGGCAGACAGACTTACCTGGTGGACATGGCAGGTGGCGTCAAGCGCACTGACTATGTTTCGGTCAGCAATAGCCTGATAGGGGTTTTGTTGCTGATATTTGGTGCGATAACGTCACTTATCGCCAGCTTTTCTCTGCCAGCGGTGGTATTGGTGCTGGGTTTATCCGGGTTGTTAGGCGCTTATAGCACCTGGCAAATGCATGAAGTCGAGGGTTAAGCGCCGCCCTCTCTGGCTTGCTGTGCTTTGAGTTTGGCCTGAATAAAATGACTGTGCGGCAAATATAACAGGTCGGCAATACGCCGGATAATATGCTCTTCGTGGGGATCCAGATGATCATCGGCGTAGGCCAGTTGCCATAGATTTTCCAGAATCAGGTTTTTCTCCCTGGCATCACAACGTTCATTAACCAGACGGGTGAAGCTGACCAGGTCCGCAGCGTGTCTGGCCTCGTCTCCGGAGTCTTCAAGCAGGGTTTGTGCCTCAGCCTCTGATAACTGGAACTGACGCATCAGCATCGACTGCATCAAGGATTTTTCTTGTTCATCCAGACTATGGTCGGCGCGGATGACTTCGCAATACAGCACGGCGGTGGCCAGATCTAACTGCAGCGACTGCTCATTCTGTGCAGGCTGTTCGAGGTTCTCTTTTAGCCAGGTTTTAAGCTTTGTGATCATGGATGTTTTTCAGAATGTCTTCTATTTTGGCCAACTGCATAAACTGAGGGCGGGCGAGGAAGTACCCTTGCATATAACGGATGCCCTGTGCTTTGAGGTATTCAAATTCCTCCCGGGTTTCCACTCCCTCTGCCAGCACCGTAATACCAAGTAACTGAGCGGTCAGCACTATCCCCTTGAGGATCGCCTGCTTGGCCGTTTCTTTATGAATATTGCGGATAAGCAGCATGTCGAGTTTAAGAATATCAGGCTGAAACTGAGCCAGTAAGTTCAATCCGGCAAATCCTTCCCCAAAATCATCAATAGCTGTAAGAAAACCTTTGGTCTGATAGGTGCGGAATATCTCAACAATCTTCTCGCTGTCTACCCGTTCATGCTCCGTGACTTCAAATATGATTTTTTCCCGGGGAAACGCATATTTCTTTGCCGCCCTCAGAGTAAATTGCAGGCAGGCCTCCGGCTCATACACGGCGTTAGGTAAAAAGTTTATGCTCAGTCGCTCTTTGCAGCCCAATTCACTGGCAATCCGAATTGCCGTAGTACGACAGGTTTGATCAAAGCTGTAACGGTTTTCATCTGTGACTCTGGAAAGGATTTGCCATGCCCCCTCTTCGTTCGGACCGCGGACCAAGGCTTCGTGTGCGAAAATAGACTCATTTTCAACATCTACAATGGGTTGGTAAGCCATGGCGATGGCGAAATCCAACGGCACATCACAATCACAACTGTCACATGGTCGCATAGACAATTCCTGTTTTTCCTTTATCCACAAGAATAAAGAATATCAGACAACTTGGGCTAATTGCGAATACAGTCTTTGCACTGATTTTATCGCGCTGGGTATGGAGCCGCCAAGACTCCAGTCACCCACTGCAGCCAGCTTAAGTTCCGGCTTAAATATTACCCCGGGGCGAAGCCCGTCGGTCGACAGGCGAGCAAAACGCCAAAGGTGCTGGTAATGATGATCGGGCGCAGGTACCTGCTGTTGCAGCGCCGCTGACATCTCACTGCAGGCCATATCGAGCCACGGCAGTGACGATTCGTTACCATGCTGATCTGCCGGAGTATGACGAAAATGCGCCACCCAAATCTCGCCATCGTCGCGCTGACGTCCTGGCTTAGCACTATCGCAAATGAGCATTTGCAGGGGGGAATGGTGCAACGTAATCAGGGGCGAGCTTGTAGCCAAAGGCTGAGCAAATTTCATCGCCAGGGCCCGACAGGATAACCAGTGAGCCTCTGGTTCAGGCAAAATATCCGTCACATGTTGTGTCAGCAATGGATGGGTTTGTGGCCATGGCGCAGTACTGACCACCCAATCGAACAAGCCGTATTTACATCGGCGTTCATCCCATAGCAACCATCCTTTACTGCTGGGCTGAAGATGCGTAATTCTGGCTGATGTGACAAGAGTTAAGTCGTGTAACCAGTAGCGACAGGCGCCACTCATTCCCGGCATTAGCACATAAAAGGTCTCGTCATCGGCATAGACGCTTACCCCTGGGGGGTGTTCTGAAGGTGGCTGATAGGTGGTTGCACGGACATCCCAGCGACAGGCCACCGACGTATCACCGAGAGTGTCTAGTACCGCTTTCACTTCGCTGTCAGAGGTGTGTATCAGCGGTGCGCCCATATCAAACTGTCCCCATTCGGTGCGCTTTGTACTGCAACGCCCTCCCCGCCCTCTGGATTTCTCCAGCACAGTCACGTCGTGACCATCTTGTGTCAGTTTGAAAGCGAGTAGCGCACCGCTGATCCCCGCGCCCACGATAGCGATTTTTGCCATGTACAGACCTTTAGATTGAACGCACTGATTCCCACTGTACCAAACGCACCAACAGTGGTTTAACACAGTACACAGGTGCAGTTCGGATTGATAATGTCAGCGCTACATGCAGTAGCAACCAACAAAGCTTTTTCTACCCGCGAGAGCCTGGGATACTGTGCGTCATGCTGAAAGAACAGGTGTCTCTACTACGCCAATTCGGTAAAGAAGATCATCCCTGTCAGTGAATATTTTGAGTAAGGCACGCAGGTCCGCCCCCTGGCGTGTAACAGCGAAACGTTCAGAGCTATGGCTGGGCCCATCACCGGGAACCCCGGTCAGGTCAGTTCATGGTCCGCGTCTGCAGGAAACCAAACCGGTTTCGCCAGGTTTAACTCCACCCCAATCCATTTATCCAGAGCATAATGACTCTGCACCGGCGCCGCGCAAAATAGCTGCTCCTGATTTTCAAGCTCAAGCAGATAAAGCAAATCTGCCCCTCTGAACACCCGATCGCAGACCCTTGCCCGGTAAGGGCTGTCGGGGTTAAACCGCACCTGGTGTGGACGGATCATCAGCTCAATCTTCTCTCCCTCTCTGGCTTTGAGCGCATCACCACCACTCACGCTACCCAAAGCACACTGAATAGATTCAGGACCCGTGACGCTGGCTGAGAGGAAACTGCATTTACCAATGAAATCCGCCACCAGCTTGTTGTCAGGGAAATGGTACAACTGATCCGGCGTGCCCCATTGGAGCATGCGCCCTGATGACATTACGCCGAGCTTATCGGCCATGGCAAAGGCTTCTATCCGGTCGTGGGTTACCATCAGCGCAGTAATCCGCTCATGTTTGAGAATCGCCCTGACCTGACCGGCGAGGCTTTCTCTGAGTTCAGAGTCAAGACTGGAAAACGGTTCATCCAGTAGCAGAATATCGGGCCTCGGTGCCATTGCACGTGCCAACGCCACTCTTTGTTGTTGTCCACCCGACAAGGCATGACTATAACGTTGGGCGTACTCGGTCAGCTCCACCAGCTCCAGCAACTCTGCGATGCGGGACTGACGTTCAGAAGACGACCATTTGCTCAGCCCGAAACCAATATTTTCAGCCACCGTCAGGTGAGGAAATAAGGCGAAGTCCTGGAACACCATTCCGACCCGGCGGTTTTCAGGCGCCAGATGCCTGCCAGCACCACTTACCTGGCGTTCATGCAAGGATATTGCTCCCTGCTGCACCGGCTCAAACCCGGCAATAGCGCGCAATACCGAGGTTTTTCCACAACCAGAAGGCCCCAAAAGACAGCCGATTTCTCCGGCTTCCAGATTCAGATTAAAGTTCTTTACCACTTGCTGACGCTGATAGGCGATGCTGATCTGTTGCAGTGCTAACATCAGTGAGACTCCCGGTTGATGGCGCGGGCGAGAAGAATAACAGGCACAATGCCCGCCACAAGAATTGAAAGCGCCGGCAATGCGGCATCGCTGAGGCGTTCATCAGAGGCCAGCTCATAGGTTCGTACTGCCAGCGTATCGAAATTAAAAGGGCGCAATATCAAGGTGGCGGGCAGCTCTTTGAGCACATCCACAAACACCAACAATAAGGCGCTGAGCAAGCTGGCTTTCATCATCGGCAGATGAATACGCTGTAACGATTTTAGCGGACCCACGCCCAGGCTTCGCCCGGCCTGATCCATACTCGGTTTGATTCGCTCAAGCCCCGCTTCCACCTGGTGTAGCGAAACCGCCAGAAAACGCACGGCGTAAGCCAGTAATAACGCAAACACGGTACCCGAGAACAACAGCCCGGTACTGACGCCAAACAGGCTTTGCATCAGGCTATCCAGACTCTTGTCAGCCCATGCCAGTGGCAGCATCACCCCAACGGCAATGACTGTACCGGGAACCGCATATCCCATAGATGCCATGGTAACCGGCAATCGGACCAGCGGATCGGCATACAAACGCCGTCCATAGGCGAATACTAATGCCAGCACTAACACCAACAACGCGGCAACCAGCGCAAGACTGAAACTGTTCCACATCAGGGTCAAAAAGTGCCCGTCAAACTGCGCTGTGCCCGTCATCCACACCCAGTTCACCAACATCCATAACGGGATCAGAAAACCAAAGGTCAGGGTTAACAAACAGAACGTCAGCAGGCTCGCTGCAATCACAGGAGAAGGCTTTAGACGCTTCTGAGACTGATGCTTGTGCCCCTGATAGTAGTATTTGATTTTCGTGCGTGAAGCCTTTTCAAGCAGCAACAATAATAAGACAAAAGTGGTTAACAATGCCGATAGCTGCGCGGCAGCCTGCGCATTACCCATCCCGAACCAGGTTCTGAAAATACCCGTGGTGAAGGTGCTGACACCAAAATATTCCACCGTACCAAAATCGGCGAAGGCTTCCATCATGGCCAGCGCTACCCCGGTGAGAATTGCCGGGCGGGCCAAAGGAATGGCCACATTAAGGAAATACGCGGTCGGTCCCATTCCCGCAGCCCGGCTCACTTCCAGCAGACTCTGCGCCTGATCGCGAAAGGCATTGCGCGCGAGCATAAAGACATAGGGATATAGCACCAGGGTCAGCATCATAATCGCTCCCCCTAAGGAGCGCACTTCCGGAAACCAGTAATCACCATATGACCAGCCAAATTGCTCACGCAACGTCTGTTGTACAGGCCCGGCAAAATCCAATAATCCGGTATAGCAATAGGCAATGATGTAAGCGGGTATCGCCATCGGCAGCAAGAGTAGCCATTCGAACGCACTGCGTCCGGGAAAGTCGTAGTGATGGCAAACCCAGGCCAGTGAGGTGCCTAATATCAGTGTCCCTAATCCAACACCTGCAGCCAATAGCAGGCTGTTATTGACATAATCCCACAGTACCGTCTCAGCCAGATGTGTCCACACTGACCACTGGGGCTGCAATACACTGAGCATGACAACAATAACAGGCAGGGCCAGCAATAAAGCTGGCCCCACAGATAGCATGCGCCACAGTATAGAAGGGCTGCGGCTACTCCCGGATGCTGAGTGCAAAGGTTTTCCTATTAATTGCTGGTGTCAGGGGAAACTATTTCCAGCCAGCCTTATCCATCAGAACCAGTGCTTCGGCATTGAGTTGTCCAACACGCTGTAACGGAATATCTTCGGCTTTAAAATCACCAAATTGTACCAATACAGGGCTTTGCTCAACCCCTTCGCGTACCGGATATTCACCGTTATGTTCAGCGTACCAGGCCTGCGCTTCAGCCGTCAGCATATACTCGAGCAGACGAACGGCAGCGTCCTTATTGGGCGCATGACGGGCCACGCCGGCACCTGAAATATTCACGTGCACGCCGCGATTTTCCTGATTAGGCCAGAAAACCGCCACGGCCTCAGCGGCTTTAACCTGGGACGGATCGCTATCGGTCAGCATACCCGCCAGGTAATAGGTGTTAGCAATCGCGATGTCACATTGGCCGGCTGCTACCGCCTTAATCTGATCGCGGTCTCCGCCTTTGGGCGGGCGGGCAAAATTCTTAACCAACCCTTTTGCCCACGCCAGTGTTGCTTGCTCGCCCAGCTGTTCGATCAACGCCGCCACCATCGACTGATTATAAATGTTGCTGGAAGAACGGATACAAATGCGCCCTTTCCATTTTTCGTCGGTCAGGCTCTCCATATCACTGAGTTCCTCAGCACTGACCCTGTCTTTGGAATACATGATGGTTCGGGCCCGCTTAGTCAGGGCAAACCACTGGTTGTCGGCATCTCTGAGCCGCGCTGGCACGTGTTGGCTGAGCTCATTGGAGGTTACGCTCTGCAGCAGGTCTTGCGACTTGGCACGATGCAAGCGGCCGACATCCGTGGTAATCAGCACATCGGCGGGACTAAATTTGCCCTCTGAAGCGATACGTGAAATCAGCGCATCGGCATTACCGGTAATCAGGTTGACCTTGATGCCGGTTTGTTCACTGAAGGTATCCAGTACCGGCTTAATCAGTGCCTCTTTGCGAGCAGAATAAACATTGACCTCGGCACTGTGTGCGCTGAATGCTACCGTCGCCAACGCCAGCAATACTAAACCAAGCGCGTTTTTCATAATCTTCCTTATCGGTTTTTCACCGTGTTGAACTACACTGCTGTGACTAATACCAATGCTAAACTTTTTGAGAACCATTCTCAATAACAACCGCAGGCCGATGGGCCCTTTTCATATACCGTTTATCGCCCGGCCCGTTCAGGCTTTGCTCTCATACATATAATACTGGCACTCCTGCATCCCCAGCTTCTCGTAGGTTTGCTGTGCTATCTCATTCTCTTTTTCCACATACAGACGAAAACCACAGACATTGCCTTGCTGTTCGGCCATTTCCTGAACGCGCGAATAGAGCCCGGAATAAATCCCCTGACGGCGGGCCTCATGACTCACATAGACACTCTGAATCCACCAAAACACCCCATTGCGCCAATCGCTCCATTCGAAGGTCACCGCAAGACTGCCAAGAAGTTTACCCTGTTGTTCTGCGACCAGATAAAAGCCGTACTCAGGGTGCTGCAATAACCCTCTGACGCCATTTGTCAGTACCTGCTGGTCGAGCTTTTTACCTTCAGTCTCCTCGGCCATTGCCTGATTAAAGGCCACCAGGGCTTCTAAATCCTGTTCTTCTGCTCTGCGCAGGTTTATCTCAGCCATGTCATTTTCTCCGCTTACGTGCAAAATGAGAGCGGATTCTATCCCATTGACAGGCTATAAAAAACTGCCTCTGTGGTTTAAGATGCCCCCATGTTTGGTGTTTAAATGACGATCAGCAAGGGCAATACAAATGAAAGATGCCAGATTGGTGTATTCCACCGATAAAGGCCGGATCAATGAGCCAACTCCCAAACCTGCCACGCCCAAAGGCGACGGTATTATTCGTCTGCGAAGAGAGACCAAAGGACGCAAAGGTAAAGGGGTCACGACCGTCAGTGGTATGTTGATGAATGACGAGGACATTAAGAAGCTGTGCAGTGAACTCAAAAAGCTGTGCGGAACCGGCGGCACAGTGAAAGAACAGACCATCGAAATTCAGGGCGATAACAGGGATAAAATTAAACTGGCGCTGGAGAAAAAAGGTCTACAGGTTAAACTTGCAGGTGGTTAACCGATTATCTTGCTAATCATATTTCAGGAGTTCCAATGGAGCATATCTCCCGTTCAGAGCTGAACATTTTGCTGGTAGAGCCTTCAGATACACAGCGTAAAATCATCAGTGCCATGCTTGCCAAAGAAGATATCGGTCAGGTAGAGACCGCAGGAACCGTTGCCGCAGCCCTGCAGAGCATCAAGGCACATGGCACCGATTTAGTGGTCAGCGCCATGTACTTTGAAGATGGCACCGGACTGGAATTGCTGACACAGATTAAAAATGACCCAAAGACTCAGGCGATTCCATTTATGCTGGTGTCCAGCGAATTCCGCCCCGCCAAGCTGGAAGAGTTCAAACAGGCCGGTGTGGTGGCCATTTTGCCAAAACCCTTTGAGCCCATTCATCTTAATCGTGCGCTGAATGCCAGTCTGGATATTATCAACACCGAAGAGCTTGAGTTAGAGCTGTTTGATGTGCATGAGGTCAGAGTATTGCTGGTAGACGACAGCCGTATGGCCCGCAACCATATCCGCCGCGTGCTTGAGGGAATGGGTCTGAAAAAAATCACCGAGGCCGAGAACGGTGCTATGGCACTGACCCTGCTAAAAGACCAGGCTTTTGATTTACTGGTGACTGATTACAACATGCCCGAGATGGACGGCCGGGAACTGTCGGAGTTTGTACGCTTTAATCCTGATACGGCCCACATTCCCATTATTATGGTCACCTCAGAGGCCAATAACGCACATATGAGTAATATTCAGCAAACCGGCGTCAATGCACTTTGTGACAAGCCCTTTGAATCTGCCGAAGTGCGCAAAATGCTGATGTCATTACTGGGACATTGAGTTCCCCGGAACAAAATCCTTGCGACCGTTTAGCGCGGTCATAAAACACACTCCGGAGACGCCGCATGCGTTCGCTAAAAGCCCTCACCGCGATCAAGACCATCATCGCTACGGTGCTGGTGCTGATTTTATTGGCAGCCATTGGGCTTTACCTGTTATTGCGCGCTAGCTTGCCGCTGCTGGAAGGCGATGCGAGGGCGGAAGGACTTAATCACCCTGTGCTCATCGCCCGGGATGCAAATGGTATGGCGGTTTTCACCGCCAAAGATCGGATTGATCTGGCCATGGCCACAGGCTATGTGCATGCTCAGGAACGCTACTTCCAGATGGATTTACTCAGACGCAATGCGGCCGCAGAACTGGCGTTTTTGTTTGGCCCTGCTGCGCTGGAACGGGACCGCGAGATCGCGCTGCACAAATTCCGCGAGCGCGCACGCCAGCGCATTGAAACCTTACCCAGTCATCACCTGGCCATACTGCAAGCCTACAGCAAAGGCGTTAATCAGGGCATTGAGGCTCTCAGTGCAAAGCCTTTTGAGTATTATTTACTGCAGGCCGAACTGCAGCCCTGGAAAGAAGAAGACACCTTGCTCGCCCTGTACAGCATGTATCTTGATCTGCAATACCATGATGGTCGGCGGGACTTGAGTCTTGATCTGATGAAACGCCACCTTGCCGGTGACCTGTATGACTTCCTTCACCCTGATGGCAGTCGCTGGGATGCCCCCATTGACGACACGCCACAGTCCCCCCCGGCCATGGCACAATCTTCCTGGCCACAGGCGCCTGCACAATCGCAGCAAAAGCCTGATGGAGAAGCCGCCGATCTCAAACCGGGCAGTAATAATTGGGCGGTCAGCGGGGCCCTCACACCCTATCGTGCGGCCATGCTCGCTAATGATATGCACCTGGGGATTCGGGTCCCCAATATCTGGTACAGGGTACAGTTTAACTGGCCACACCAGGGCGAAATGCGCCAGTTAACGGGCCTGTCTTTGCCGGGCACGCCACTGGTGGTGGTGGGCAGCAATACCCAACTGGCCTGGGGCTTCACCAATAGCTATGGTGACTGGAGTGATGTAATTCGCCTACAGCTGGATGACAGCAAGGAGCGATACCTCACAGCTGATGGCTATCAGCCGTTTACCTATACCTCACGCAAGATTGCCGTAAAAGGGCAGGCCTCTGAGCAACTCACCATAAGAGAGACCCGCTGGGGGCCTGTCATCGGCGAAGATGAAGCAGGCAATCCATTGGTCTATCGCTGGGTAGCCCACGACCCAGAGGGCGCCAACCTGAATCTGTTGGCGCTGGAGACGGCCCGCTCTGTTGAGCAGGGTGCCGCCATTGCCGCCACCGCGGGTATACCAGCACAAAATATCATGCTGGCAGACAGGGAGGGCAACATTGGCTGGACAATCGCAGGCCCCATGCCTATTCGGTTTGGCTTCGATGGCCGTTACATCAGTGACTGGAGTGACGGTACTCAGGGATGGGCCGGCTATCGTATGAGCTCAGACTACCCTAAGGTCATCAATCCTTCGTCACAGCGTCTGTGGACAGCCAATGCCCGCGTTATTGGCGGCAAAGACTATGCGAAAATCGGGGATGGTGGTTATGCACTGGGCGCCCGTAGCCAGCAAATCCGCGACAGCTTATTTGCCCAGTCAACCTTCACAGAACAGGACTTCCTTGCCATCCAGATGGATGATCGCGCTGTGTTTCTGACACGCTGGAGAGATTTGCTGCTGGAGCATCTTGAGAACGATTCGCGCCACCCGGATGCTAAACACATCGCATCCCTGATGCAAAACTGGTCAGGCAGAGCCGATACGAATAGTCTGGCCTATTTACTGGTACGCCAGTATCGCCTGGCAATACGTGATCGCGTGTATCAGGATTTACTCCGGTTTATGCAACACAAGCATGCGCAATTCAGCTATCGTGCCATCCGCAATCAACTCGAGATCCCATTGTGGCAAATGGTTACCGACAAACCTGCGCACCTGTTACCCGAAGGCATAGCAAGCTGGCCGCAGCTTTTCGAAGTGGCGCTGCAGGACACACTGAAGGGACTCAACGAATCCCATGTGAATTGGCAGCGACTCACCTGGGGTGAGTATAATCAGGTGCAGATTCGCCATCCGATGAGTCCATTTGTGCCCCTATTGGGATGGCTGACCGATATGCCGGAAGCCCCGCTCTCCGGAGACAGTTTTATGCCCAATGTTGCCCGTAATGCCTTTGGCGCGTCTCAACGACTTGTGGTTGCACCGGGACAGGAGCAACAGGCAATACTGCATATGCCCTCCAGCCAAAGTGGCCACCCTCTTGCACCTTATTTTGGCAAGGGCCACAAGGCATGGCGGCTTGGTGAACCTACGCCCTTATTGCCAGGAAAAATAGCGTATCGGTTGAAATTAACTCCCTGATAGTGATTGACAATGACCCGGACAAACAATAAATTCACCACTATGAAAACATCCATCCTATTTTTTGCCCACTTTTTTAGCTCATCCACTCCGGGAGGCTGATTTTTGTGTGCAAAACGAAAAAAACCTCCCACCGGGAGGTTTTTTTATGTCCAGGGATGGACGGTATGTCGGGGTTGCAGGGAACATTCCCCGACGATGTCCAGGGATGGACGGTATGCCGAAAGCGCGTCGGGAACGATACTTCGGCGATGTCCGCATAGGGACAAGACAAAGAAAAAGCGATTACAGATTTTATCAGGCAATATTTTTAGTTAACCGAGATCATGCAGGCTATGACAGATTATCAGCAACAATTGGAACAGATTCGACAGGACATCAGTACCCTGGATGCGCAGCTTCTTGAGTTATTGGCAAAACGCCAACACTTTACTAATCAGGTGGCGCGTACAAAAATTGACGCCCATATGCAGGTCAGGGACACCAGTCGTGAAGAACAGCTGCTGATCAAATTAATCAAACAAGGGCAAAAGCTTGGCCTGACGCCTCAATACATTACACAGTTGTTCCATGTCATCATTGAAGACTCGGTATTAAATCAGCAGATGCTGCTGGCGCAAAAAGCCAACCCTGACAATGCCCTGCCCCTTAACCGGGTGGCCTTTCTTGGCGATAAGGGCTCTTACAGCTACCTGGCCACGCAAAAATACTTTTCCCGGCGTCCTGGCGAGTTGGCAGAGATGGGATGTCAGAGCTTCGATGAAATCATTCATGCGGTGGAAACCAATGAAGCGGACTATGGCGTGCTACCCATCGAAAACACCTCTTCCGGCAGTATTAACGAAGTCTACGACCTGCTCCAGCATACGCATTTATCGATCATTGGTGAGCTCACTCATCCTGTTGAGCATGCCCTGCTAGTGGCAACTGATACCCAAATCAGTCAATTAAAAACCCTCTATGCGCACCCTCAGGTGTTCTCTCAGTGCAGTCACTTCCTGGCTGAGCTGGGAAATATTGAAGTGAAGCCCACCGACAGCACATCGGCTGCCATGCTCAAAGTCAGCGAACTGGCCGATCCTCAAATCGCTGCCATAGGCAGTGCTGCCGGTGGTGCACTCTATGGGTTAAGTCCGATTAAATCGAATCTGGCGAATCAAAAAGAAAACCACAGTCGCTTTATCGTAATTGCCAGAAAAGCGGTCAAAGTGCCACTGCAGATCCCGGCTAAAACGACCCTGGTGATGAGCACGGTGCAAAAGCCCGGTGCCCTGGTCGAAGCCCTGACGGTGCTTAAAGATAACAACATCAATATGACCAAGCTTGAATCCCGGCCAATCAATGGTAATCCCTGGGAGGAGATGTTTTATATTGATGTAGAAGGAAACCTCCAGGATGGCCCAATGCAAAAAGCCATGGACGCCTTGCGGGGTATGACGCGGTATCTCAAAGTGCTGGGGTGTTATCCTACCGAGGAGGTCAGCCCGACCCGTGTCGCAGCGGCCAGCGCATTAATTGAAAAATAGAGGCTGGCCTCACGCCAGCCCCTTTTCAAGCCATCTTATTCGGCGTCTGATTGTTCAGAAGCCGATTTGTATTTGGCCGCGGTTTCTTTAATCAATGGCTGCAACTCACCCTGCTGAAACATCTCCAGGATAATGTCGCATCCGCCTACCAGTTCACCCTCTACCCACAATTGTGGAAATGTTGGCCAGTCGGCATAAGCAGGCAGTTCAGCACGGATGTCAGGGTTTTGCAGAATATCTACATAAGCAAACTGCTCACCACAGGACATCAGAGCTTGCGTCGCCTGGGCGGAGAAGCCACAACTAGGCAATTTGGGGGAGCCTTTCATATAGATCAGTATCGGGTTCTCAGCGATTTGCTGCTTGATCTTTTCCAGTGTTTCCATGGTATTGGCCTCTTGTCAGTCAAAATTTGGATTTGGTGACAATTGTACCTGTTTTCAATATCTGACCCCAGCGGAATTACATGTCAGACCCAATCTGCGGTTAATTAAAACACTTAGTTATATTAAGTAATTAATTCAGCGGTTGTTTTTGTTTTCTTCGCTCCCATATAGGATGACAGGTACAGACAGTTACACTAGTATCAATTAACAATCAGAATGACACCGGTATTCCTCATCAAGCACAGTGGTGATGGGGAAATATCATTTTTATTTTAGTAAACATGGAGAATCAATATGGCTTTTGAATTACCCCCGCTTCCCTATGAAAAAAATGCCCTTGAGCCACACATTTCTGCCGAGACCCTGGAATACCATCACGGTAAGCACCACGCTACCTATGTGACTAAGCTTAACGGGTTAATCGAAGGCAAAGATCTGGAGAATAAGAGCCTCGAAGAGATCATCAAATCCTCTGAAGGTGGTGTATTTAATAACGCCGCGCAAATCTGGAACCACACCTTTTACTGGAACAGCCTGAGCCCGAATGGTGGCGGTGAACCAACGGGTGCACTGGCCGATGCCATCAACAGCAAATGGGGCTCTTTTGCGGCCTTTAAAGATGCCTTCAACGACAAGGCGGTTAACAACTTCGGTTCCAGCTGGACCTGGCTGGTGAAAAAAGCCGACGGTAGCCTGGATATCGTCAATACCAGCAACGCCGGCACCCCCATCACTGAAGACGGAGTGACACCGCTGATCACCGTGGATTTGTGGGAGCATGCGTATTACATCGACTACCGCAACCTGCGTCCTAAGTACCTGGAAGGCTTCTGGGCCCTGGTTAACTGGGACTTTGCCGCCAAGAACTTCGCCTGATAGTGGCATAAACTGAGAGAAAGCGCCTGCGGGCGCTTTTTTTGTGCAACATTAACAGGAGGCCAAATTTTCAGATGCCGGATTGTGGCTTTCCTTCGTTAAATTCCATCAATATGATTAGCGTGCCGCAACATGTCATTGACAGTAGCTGGCGGCTTGTCTAATGTAAATTTTACTTTTGCACACGAGACTTACCATGAGCATTTCCATTTCTTTTGAGCTAACAGACAGTGATCTGGAGCATTTTCGCAGCGCGCTTGAGACCGCATCCGAACGCGCGCACCAGTACAGTGATCAGGAGATCCTGAAAAAAGCAGGCGAAACCTGTCGCCAAATGGAAGGGGCCGAGCTACCTGCATTTGTCTCTGACCGCCTTAAATCTCTAGAAATGCTGATGGCCGCCGTACAGGATGAGGAATGGCAAATGCCCGAAGACGAGCGAAAGAGTGTACTCACCTCGCTGGCCTATTTTGTCGATCCACAGGACATGGTACCGGACAACATTCCGGGGCTGGGCTACCTGGATGATGCCATTATGATCGAGTTAGTGATACGTGACCTTTCTCAGGATTTATCAGCATACAGTGAATTTTGCAGTTATCGGGAAACCGAAGAAAAACGTCGCGGTGATGCTGCCAAAGTGGACAGAGAGAGCTGGCTGGACGGTAAACGTAGTCAACTTCGAGCCACCTTGCGTAAAAATCGTCAATCCCGCATGCGCAAGAGCGTATTCAGCCGCATCATGTAAGCAAGACAGTTCAGAGGGCAACGTAGCTCAACTGACAATACAAATAAAAAAGGTGAGCAGATGCTCACCTTTTTTAATGCTTTCACCCGCCTGTGAAACAGGACTGAAGCATTCGCTCAGTCCACCAGTCCTGTTGGCATCTCGCCACGGATCTCGTTCCAGATTTCACCACTGTCCATACCGTATTTGCGTATTAGCATGGGCACTTTTTCATGCTCACCATTACGCGCCAGTTCAAGCAATTGCGCATAATGAGATTTGGCCAGTTGCCGGGACTTGGGATTGGAAAAATAATAACTGCCAATTCGCGCGTACAAACCACGAAATCCATTCATCATCAGCACAAAAACGCGGTTACCCGATGCCATCGCCAGATCATGATTAATTTTATAATCAAAATCCGCGTAAGCCTGGCCGTCTTCGGGTAAATTGACATAACCTTCGAGTAATTTGGCCGATTCTTGTGGCGCATTTTTAAAGGCGCGGCGAATAAAAACCGCACTGACACTGGTGCGGGCCGCGAGCAGATGATCCACCAACTCAGGGATCCCCTCTTCATCAAGGCGAGCCAGTGTTTCCAGGATATTCAGCCCGCATGTCTCCCAGAAGTTATTCACTTTGGTGGGTTTACCATGCTGTATGGTCAGCCAGCCATCACGGGCCAGACGCTGCAACACCTCTCGCAAGGTGGTCCGTGTCACACCGATCAACTCCGACAATTCCCGCTCAGCGGGTAGAATTGTGCCGGGCGGAAATCTGCCACTCCAGATGGATTCGACAATATATTCTTCAGCAAAGCCGGCGGGACTCTGAGCCTTATAAATCATATAAAAAACTCACTCAAGGTTATTATTATTGTGCAAGGAGACACACAAGTCAGTGTCTATTAACTGATTGTACCAGATGTTGGCACCAATTAAAGTTACTCTTTTAGCCACAGAACATGGCAGAATTACTCAAAAAAACGGAGTTGTGAATATTATGTCCTTAGTGTCCTGCCTGACCCATAGCGCCAGCCATCGCCAATCCTGGCTTATTCTGCTGCTATCGGCATTGTTGTTAGAAGGCATCGCCCTGTATTTTCAATACGCCATGGGGCTTGAGCCCTGCATCATGTGTATTTATCAGCGAAATGCTGTATTTGGTATTGCGCTGGCAGCTTTAGTGGGTCTGATTTACCCGCAAAACCCGCTTTTTAAATGGACGGCGCTGGCTGGCTGGGGGGTATCGGCTATTTGGGGATTGCTCATTGCCATCGAGCATGTGGACATTCAAACCGCAGCGAATCCTTTCTTTACCACTTGTGAAATCGTTCCCAATTTTCCTTCCTGGATGCCACTACATGAGTGGGTGCCTGGGATATTTGCCGCAACCGGCGACTGCGGCGACATCGACTGGTCACTGTTGGGCATGAGCATGCCGCAGTGGATGATCGTGATTTTTGCGCTGTATACCGCTATCTGGTCGATTGTATTGCTGTTTCAGTTTAAAAAGACCGCCGCTTAGTCCTGATCTTTCGTATCGCCCGGAGCTTGCTGTTTTCGGGCGGTAGATACGTGCTCAGCGTTACGGGTGCGCTTCATCATAGGCACTTCATGATGCATGGCGACCTTGGCCAGAATATGGGCGGTGACCGGCGCCGTAATGACCAGAAACAAGGTTATCAACAGTTCGTGAATGGTCAGATAACCATGCTGGTGCGACATATACACCATAGATCCTAACAGAATCCCGCCCAACCCCAGTGTTGTGGCCTTGGTGGGCGCATGCAAACGCACATAAAGATCCTTTAGGCGAATCAGGCCAATGGAGCCCACCAGCACAAATACACCACCTAAGATCAGTAACACAGAAATTAACAGTTCAACCCAGAAATTCATACTGGCTCCTATTCGATGATATCGCCACGCAGCAAATACTTGCCAAACGCCACACTGCTAACAAAACCCAGCATGGCAATCAGCAGAGCCGCCTCAAAATATAGCTGTGTACCGTTATACATTCCGTATAGCAGAATCAATGCAATACTGTTGATGTACATGGTATCCAGTGCCAGTATTCTGTCCACGACATGGGGGCCAATCAACAATCGCCATAAGTTCAGAAACAAGGCAACGCACAGCATCACCCCCACTGCGATCATGCTCCACTCTAACATGCGAAAATCTCCTTAATTGCCGCTTCATACCGGGTTTTAATAAGGTCGATCACTTCTTGCTCGTCATCGGGCATATTCAGCACATGCACATACAACCAGTTACGATCAGAGGATACCTCGGCACTGACGGTGCCCGGCGTCATGGTCACGGTACTGGCCAGCACCGTAATGGGAAAAGTTTCATCAAGGTCAAGGGGTACTGCGACAAAACCGGGGTTAATGCGCCGCATCGGACCGACCACCAACAGCGCCACCTGAACATTAGCCACCACAATGTCACCCAGCACCATGATCACATAGCGAAGGGCCTTTAAGGGACGCGCGATTTTTGGTTGTGGTACCTGCAAGGGAGCACAAATTAACGGGATAACGATCGCCAGCACAGAGCCTAACAGCAGATGCCCGAGACTCAGACTGCCGTTTAACATTAACCATACCGCCAGCAACAGTAAGCTGTGAAATGGCATGGGTAACCAGCGCGAGGTCATACTCATTTGCTTCCCCCCTGTAGATTCATGACTTCAAATAAGCCCTGTAAGCCATGTAGCTGCGTTGCCGCGGCTTGGGTGTAGTCTGTTACCGATGCACCAAAGATCACCATCAGTGGTGAGCCCAGCAGCAGTAATATGGCCCCGGAGATTTGCCAGCGGGACAACTTCTGAGTGTTGTCACCCTCACCGCTATAGCGCCAGAACAAGGTCGTGCCAGCACGGGACAGCGCTACAATGCTGACCAGACCGGCTATCAGAATGATGGGCCAGATCCACAGCATTTCTGCAGCACTGTGCGCAGATTGCAGAATCACCAGCTTTCCGATGAACCCGGAGAAAGGTGGTAAACCGGCAACGGTCATTGCAGCCACAAAGAAAAGTATTCCCAGCAACGCAGGCTGACTGACCTTGCGCGCCATCACAAACCAATCCAGCGCTTTACCGCGCTGTTGCCCCAGCATATCCGCAATCAGAAATAATGCGCCTGTTACCAACGTGCTGTGCACCAGATAAAAGAGCCCTGCTGCTGTTGCCTCAGGGGTTCTCAGTGCAAAGGCCACCAGCAATGTGCCCACCGATATAATCACCAGGTTAGCAGCCAGATGACGTAAGTTAGGGCTGGCCAGGGCACCAATGGCACCGATGGTAATGGTCAAAAAGGCAAGCGGCCAGATCCAGGGTTGTACCATACCGGCAAGCTCGCCAGCCTGCTCTCCAAAAATCACCGTATAAACCCGGAAAATGCCGTAAATCCCCACTTTGGTCATAATGGCAAATAACGCCGCTACCGCAGCGGGCGCGGCGGCATAGGTTCTTGGTAACCAGAAATGCAGGGGTAGCATAGCCGCCTTGAGTCCGAAAACAATCAACAACAGCAGACCGCCTGCTTTGGCGATCACCAGTTCACCGGCTGACAACTGCGCGATACGTAACGACATATCGGCAATATTGAGGGTGCCGGTGGTGCCATATAGCGTACCCAGGGCAAACAAAAACAAACTGGAGCCGATCAGATTAAGAATCACGTAATGCACATTGGCCAGGGTCTTTTGTTTCCCGCCACCGTGAACCAGTAGCGCATAGGAGGCAATCAGCAACACTTCAAAAAAGACAAACAGGTTGAACAAATCACCGGTCAGAAACGCGCCGTTAATTCCCATCAACTGAAACTGCAATAACGGGTGGAAATACTTCCCTTCCCTGTCGCTACCGGCAAAAGCATACAGTGTTGCGCCCAGTCCCAGTATGCCATTGAGAAGCACCAGCAGCAGAGCCAGGCGATCGGCAAAGAGAACGATGCCAAAGGGTGGCTGCCAGTTACCTACGGCATAGAACGTCGCGCCCTGATTGATCACCTGCAACATCAGTAACACAGAGCAGCCGATCTGTAGCAGCATCAATACCAAAGTGGCGACGCGACGATACTGATACTTCTGTGGACCCGCAAAAGGCGGTAATAGCATAAAGAGCCCGCCAAACAACGGGATCAATATGGGAAGAATGGCTAAATGTTCGCTCATACTTTACCCCGCGTCGGCTTAATGGCCTGATCGGCATCGGGAGGCTCGCGGCCATCCACAAAATCGTTACCCAAATCGGCGCGGGCGCGCATGGCCAGAATCACCACAAAAGCAATCATGGCAAAACCAATCACAATGGCCGTCAGCACCAGTGCCTGAGGTAAGGGATCGGTATAAGACTCAGAGGTTCCCAGAATGGCGGCACCATCCAGGCGCAGCCGACCACTGGAGAATAAAAACAGGTTCACGGCATAAGAGAGCAGCGTCAATCCCAGTACAACCGGGAAGGTGCGCCCCCGCAGACACAGGAAAATACCGCTGAAAGTGAGTATACCAACGCAAAATACGTACAAGGCTTCCATTATTCCTCCACCGTCGGACGATGACGGGTAGTCAATTTACCCAAGTTAGCCAGGATCAGCAGGGTTGCCCCTACCACTGTCAGATAAACCCCCAGGTCGAACAATATGGCACTGGCCAGCTCGATTTTACCTATCCAGGGAATATCAAAATAATCAAACCAGGAGGTTAAAAAGGGCTTATCAAACAACCAGCTGCCGGCACCGGTCAGCGCGGCAATCAGTACCCCACTGGCAATTAACACCTGGTAGTCGACCTTGATTCGCGGCTTAATCCAGTCCACACCATGGGCAATGTATTGCTGAATCAGTGCCACTGAGGTCACCAGGCCGGCAATAAAACCACCACCAGGCATATTATGACCACGCAGGAAGATATACACAGATACCAGCAGAGCCAAAGGCAGCAGGCTTTGCGATATCATTGCCAGAATCAGCGGGTGACGATCTTCAGACCAGGCTCTGCCCTTCTCATCCGCCGAGGGCATCGCCAGTCGCATACGCGCGATAAGCTTAAAGATACCCAGCGCGGCAATACCCAGCACGGTTATCTCACCGAGGGTATCAAAGCCCCGGAAGTCCACCAGAATCACGTTCACCACATTAGTACCGCCACCGCCGGTTTTACTGTTGGCCAGGAAAAACTCTGAGATACTGTCAAAAGGTCGGGTGATAATGGCGTAGTTAATAGTGGCAATCACACCGCCGCACACCGCCGCGATGCCAAGGTCTCGCACTACCCGCCGGGGAGACGACTCGTTTTTGGTTTTCTGTGGCAAGAAGAACAGTGCCAGCATCAGCAGGATAACCGTTACAACCTCTACCGCCAATTGGGTCAACGCCAGATCCGGTGCCGAGAAGCGGGCGAAGGTGATCGATACAATTAACCCGACTACCGATAAGGTAATCAAGGCCACCATGCGCTGACGGTGCAGAATTACCGTCGCCAGTGCGCTGATACACAGCAGGATGGCTGCCGTAATTTCGATGCCATTCACAGGCTGATGGGGCAAATGACCGGCAGCACTATTCAGCTCCATCAACGGACTGGCTGTCATAACCAGGGTCAGCAACAATAATAACGCTACATAACGTTGTAACGAGCCATTTGCCATCCATTCGTGAAACGCTGTGGCCTGACGCACAATGGCCTGGATCACACCCTCAAACACCAGTTTCGCGTCGGTTTCTCTGAACTGCGCCTGAAAGCTATACAGACGGCCCCGATATGCGTACACCAGCAAGCCACCCGCCATAGCGATGGCACTCATTAACAAGGGTAAGTTAAACCCGTGCCAGACCGACAAACTGTACTCCGGCAACTGGCCATCCAGTACAGTGGACGAGGCGGCTTGCAGCAAACTGCCAATCATAAAGCTGGGGAATATGCCCACCAACAGACACATCGTCACCAGAATTTCGATGGGGATCTTCATGTACCTGGGCGGTTCATGAGGTGTTTTGGGGATATCGATAGGCTCACCATTGAAGAACACATCATGAATAAAACGCAATGAGTACGCCACCGAGAATATACCCCCCAGTGTCGCCAAAACCGGTATCATCCAGGACAACGAGCCCAGCGCAACCTGATGCAGGGTCTCGGCAAAGAACATCTCTTTGGAAAGGAAACCATTGAGTAATGGTACCCCCGCCATAGATGCCGCCGCCACCATAGCCAGCGTTGCGGTATAGGGCATGTAGCGCCACAGGCCATTGAGTTTGCGCATATCGCGGGAGCCCGACTCATGATCGATAATGCCTGCGGCCATAAACAAGGAGGCTTTGAAGATGGCGTGGTTCATGATGTGGAATACGGCGGCTACCGCCGCCAGTTTGGTATCCATACCCAGCAATAAGGTAATCAGGCCCAGATGACTGATGGTGGAATAAGCCAGCAATCCCTTCAGGTCATGCTTGAATAAGGCCACATAGGCGCCCAGCAGCAGGGTCGCCAAACCCGTCAGGCTGACAGTCAGGAACCACAGCTCGGTACCGGATAGCACCGGATACATACGGGCCAGCAAGAAGATGCCTGCCTTCACCATGGTGGCAGAGTGCAGATAGGCACTGACCGGCGTCGGCGCCGCCATGGCGTGAGGTAACCAAAAATGAAACGGAAATTGGGCTGACTTGGTAAAGGCGCCGAGTAATACCAGAATCAGCGCCACCGGGTACATGGCATGTTCCCGAATCACATCACCACTGGCAAGTACCGTGGCAAGATCATAACTGCCCACAATATCAGCAATAATCAGCAGACCCGCCAGCAATGCCAGTCCCCCGGCTCCGGTAACCGTCAGCGCCATGCGCGCGCCTTTGCGGGAGTCTGTTTTCGACGACCAGTAGCTGATCAGTAAAAATGAGCTGATACTGGTTACTTCCCAGGCCATCCATAGCTGTAACAGGTTGTTTGACAGCACGATGGAAAGCATGGCCGTCATAAACAGGATCAGATAAGCATAGAAGCGCCCCATGGCGTCTTTTTCAGAAAGATAGTAACGGGCATAAAGGATAATCAGCAGGCCAATACCGAGGATCAGCAACGAAAACATCATGCCCAGTCCATCAAGACGCATGGACAAGGTCAGTCCCACGGCAGGTATCCAGGCCAGACTTTCAGTCAGGACTTCACCGGATAACACCTCTGGCAACAGGCCTGCAATTTGAGTCAGCGCCAATGCAGGCGCCAGCATGGTAAAAAATGCACAGGCTGTGCGACCAAACCGCTCGGTAATCAGCGGCACAAACACCCCTATCAACAATAAAACGGGTATCCAGAATAAGCTCATTATGTCGCTGTGCTCCATTTTGTTATTGTGTACTCGACCAACATCCTACGTGTCACCCGGGCCTGTTAACGCTACCAATAAAAAAGGGCTAAGCATTTACCCCTTCAGACGCCGTTAACCCATATAGCCCCTATTCCACTGATGGCATGCGTTATGGTGCTTTGTGGTATTGAGAGACAATTTAACCCTCAAACCAATAACTTAACATAGAGATTACCCGTCCAAGGCTAATCTAAGCTTAACACCTGGGCAAGAAAAACCGCGTTAAACCGCCAAAGCCACAGGCTAAAAGCATAAGATTTATGCAGTTGGGCGTCCTGTCACCTCCAACGGCTGACAGCGCGGGCATACAGACAGCTGCTGGCGCATAGCATTACGCAGGTTACCACCAGGCTGATCACCACGACTTTTGTGGTATGCCCCATTTTATTGCTAGGTTTAGGTCACAGACACATTGACTTGCCCATTCGCGCAAGGAGTATGCAGATGACCGCACCAGAGATTGCGCCGCTAAAGGCCTCCACAGTCAAGCTAGTTGCCGACTATGGTGGCTGCATCAGACCGCTAAAACCTATGGGTGCCGAGGTACTGGGTATAGACCTGACGATGCCCTCCCCTCCGCCTACAGAAGTGGTCACAGCACTAGAACAGGAAATGGCAGAGCGGGGCTTTCTTGTTTTCAGGAAGCAGGACGGGTTGCAGCCCCAGCAGTTTCTTGCAGCCAGCTGTTGGTGGGGCGGAAAAGAGATTCACAGTACCCATGGCGTGCACCCGGCAACGCCGGATCGCAACCCTGACATTTTTCGCCTCTCCAATGACCCCAAAGTCGGTATCCCCGGCGTAGGACCACAATGGCACAATGACGGTAGCTTTAATGCCCGAACGTTTTCCCACTCTGGTTACCACATTATCCGCCCTGCAGAGCGCGGTGGCGGCACCAGTTTCGCCCATCAGGGCGCCGCATTTGCAGCATTACCTGAAGAGACTCAGCAATACTGGCGGCGTCTTTCCTCGGTCAACTCTAATAGTGGTGTGGTGCATCCTTTAGTGCATCAGCATCCGCTCACCGGCACAGAGTGTGTCTGGCTGCATCTTGGCATGACAGGCGCAGTACTGGAAAAATCCACACAGGAACAGGCATTTCGGTTATTGGAGGCTGATGAACTGGCCCGGCTATGCAAAGCCTATAATGACCTGCTTAATGCCGGGTTTGATCAAGGCTATGCCATGACCTTTGAGTATCAACAAGGTGATTGCCTGTTTATTGATAATCTGGCGGTGGCCCATCGCGCCGCCCCGGAGGCCCACTTACCGGTAGAACAACAAGGGTTACGGATTATGCATCGCAGCACCGTGAGAGGCACTGACCTGCTACGACCCAGAAATGGTTTACCCGAGCGCCTGGATATTCACGGGCCAAATCCGGCGGGTTCCGGCGTGTGGCACGGCGGCGGTGTGGGCTTTCGCTGGCAGGCAGATATCCCGATGCAGAACTAGCTATGAGAATTTATCAGCACCAGCCATTGAAGAGAGGAAGCTTTTTGTGAACGCCAGCTACCCAATAAAAACTGAACAAATCGCCAACAGCAGCATAGTGCCAATTGCGGACCTTCAGCAAAACCATTTACATAGCTCAACCTATTGATTCAGGGCCACAGTCACTTGTTATGTTTTAAATACACCCAACTTGCCCATAACTATCTATGATTAGTATTTTATTAAAGTCATGCTGAACGTTTAATTTACTATATGCCAATCTGTAAGACTCTAAATCGGCTACCCAATAGTCGTTATATAAAGCTAACCAATACTCTCCGTCATATGCCTTAGCTTTACACTTCTTTAATTTAGAAGTTATACGGTCACTAAGAAGATTCATAGTATTGCTAAGTAAATTAGCATCAGAATATCTATTGGCTATAGCGCTAACAACTTTTTTTCCGGTTTCTCTCGTGCCATCATAGACACTGATTGAAATTCTATTCTTTTCTATTACTAGATCTTGCTTAACTACTCCAGAATTGATCTGACTTAGGATTTCTTTTTTTAGTTCGCTTTTCGTTTTTCTTATATTATTTATTGGAGCACCTAAAACAAGAAAGACGTATTTATCATCTGGAATATCATGTTTCATTTGGCTGTCCAATTGATCAGATAGCGTCATAGCGGGTTGGTCATGAGCAAGTCTAGAAATCATCGTACCTTTTTCGTTTTGAACCTGCTGAACCAATCGAGTGACCTCGACCGCAATCTTTTTTTCACCTAAATAAAAATATGAATCTGGCGGGTCTTCACCTTCAGTGAATCTCCCTCCAAACTTTTCCACAATTGAGTTCATCACAAAACTTTCGTTTGGACTCATACTTTCCTTAAAACATGACGCTTTGCTCACCTGCACATACTGTGGAGAGCGTTTTTGTGTAAAATTGGAGCGCAGCGACAAATACAAAAACGAGCGTAGCAGCATGTGTCAGAGTGCAGCAACTTGTTAGAATTTAATACAACCATTTGCAAACACCACGCTCCACCGTACCTATATGCTTATACAAAGAAATAGCTGTGTCCAATTTTTGACCAGCAAAAAGGAACTGCAATGCTAGAAAGAAAAAGTATACAGCCAAACTGATAGAGAATAAAAAGGCAATAGGGCCATAGTGACTCATTACCCAAGCATGACCTGGAATACTATAAAGGCTTCCCATCCCAAGAACGAAATATAACGTCAAGTACCAACCTTTAAGAAGGTTTGGGTAAAATCTTCCTTTAAGTCTATTTTTTAGCTCAGGTCGTTTAAACTCTAGAGAAAACTCAAAGTTACCTCTAGACGAAATGTAGTTCTTTATAGATTCCGTGGGGTTTGGAAATTTCAGAAAGTACTTTATTTCCTGATTACTTAAAGGATACTCAAATTTATTTTCAAATGCCTGCTCTACCAGAAATGGATCATTCTTAAATTTACCTGAAAACACTTTGATGAATATTTCTAGCTGTTCTTGCCTCACTATTTTCTTATTCTGTTGCTCTAACTTGTATCTACGGTATAGGGCGAGACTAAAAAATGTTACCAGAGCAAAACCTACGTGGAATTGCCCTGTTTCCCATAGTGCCTTAATAAATCCCCAGTTGTTTAGCACTATTCCTCCTAAATTCTAACAATGTTATTACCATGAATTCACGGTATGCCGCAGGCGACACAGTGCCGTTTATTCACAGTTTCTAATCATTTTTCCCATGTTAACAATAGCTTGGAGCTAGCTACCAGCGCTTTGTGCATAACCTAGCGTGGGGAAAGCGAGAATTGGGGTTTATACTGGTCCCGGTATGCACGTACCGCTATAGCCAATATCCAGTACTTTCAATAAGTTATCGCTAGTGTTATGAGACAAAGCGAGACTTTCTGATGTGTGAAACCGAGAATTTCTTGAGAAAATTGAGTGAATTTAACTTATACCTGTACAAATGAACAGCATTTCCTTGCATTGGGTCACTCGATATTTATCACTACATGGTTTAGCCAGAAAGCTAAGTTGAGCGTCCACTACTCGCTCGGTGCAGCACTACACAGGAGTGTCAGTGGCCGTTGGGTGCCGTAAACAGTCATTCTAGTTTAGCTCTTTTCTGCCCCAATTCGCATTGGAAGAGTTACAGATTGTCTTTGAGCTTTTTTAACGTGTTTAAACGACTAGTTATGTTATCCATAGCCCACTCCGATGTTCTTTTTGAATGAATTGATTCTTTTTGGAGAGAGATGTCTTTCTTAGCGAAGTAAAGATAAGCGATAGCGCCTGAAATTACTGAAACAGAAAGAATATTAGTTAGAGCAAATAATCCAGCGACAAAAAGTGATTTTGTAACGACAAATACATGTCTAGTTGTGTATGAGTCATCAATATCCTCAGCTCTAAGTCTCGCGATTTTCTTTTCACAAAGATCAATTGATGCATCTAGATAGGTGGACGCGCCAGCAAAAATTACAGGCTCAGTTTTTTCAGCATGATCAGGCATTTCTGCATTGGAAATCAGTTCAATGATTTCCTTCTCGCTTAAGTATCTCAGCGTATCTTCAGTGATAAGCTCTGCTTCATAGAAGGTATTAATGTCTCTAATAGCTTCGTAGTATCTTTCAAAAGCTAACTGCTCGTCCTTTCTAAACTGTAAAGTTTCTTTCCATATATTATTTAGCACGGCTGCTTCCTAAAAAATTTAAAACACAGTCTAAGATGGACACTCTGGCTGGATAAATTGTCTTTGTCCATTAGCAAGCTAGAGCGACTGTCCGCTTCTCGCTCAAATCTGCCTGTTAAATTAGGTAAGAAATACTCTGTTAAATTGGGGAAGGATCAGTGCAGACGGTGCTTTGCCTCAAACATAAATATCCAGGTGGCCATTTTCGTCTGGCCCTTCGTTATCTTCATCGTCTTCTTTCTTGGCCTGCTTCTTCTGAGGCTGTTTCTTCTTCTTTTTCTGCTGCTGGGCCTCACGCTCTTCCGCGGTCATGTTTTTCTCGTCTTCATCCAGCGAGCGCAGACGGGCCTCCTTGTCGACTTGCTCGACACGGTGCTTGTCTTCCAGCGGACTGACCTTACCCTCTTTGGGTAAGATCGGAAACATCAGGTCACTTACCATAATCTGCCTATTTTTTAGCCAGTTAGTATCATAGCTTATATCGGTCGCATTTATCGACCCTTGAGGTTAGACCCTTTTAAAGGCTAAATTACTCAAAGTATCGCTTTGTTATTCCATTAAGTTGTAAATAATAGCCACGGCTTAGATAAATCACGCTTGCACTCTGGCCCGCTTGCCAGTAACTTAGGGCCTGAAATTTTTCACTGATAATAACCGCGTCAGCAAAACTATGATTAGCCAGAACCTGAAGACAATTCATCACCATCATCACCCGGCATAACCTTTCAGGTTCGTGCTGGAAGGTCGTGTAAACCGCCTTCCAGAGGAATCCCAGATTAAGAGACCCCCGGAAGGCAACTTCCGGGGGTTTTTCGTTTTAAGACACCAATTTAAGGTAACCACATGATAGACAACAACAGACTCAGAATTGCAGTACAGAAGTCCGGCAGACTGTGCGAAGGCAGCATGGAGCTACTCAAAGCCATTGGCGTAAAGCTCTCTATCCGGGACCGGTTGTTGATTGCACACTCCACCAATCTGCCTATCGATCTGTTGCGGGTCAGGGATGACGATATCCCCGGACTGGTAATGGATGGTGTCGTGGATCTGGGTTTTATCGGCGAAAATGAACTTGAAGAAAAGATGCTTGAGCGCCAGGCGGGGGACAAGCAGCATCAGTATGATGTGCTGGAAAGACTCGATTTCGGCGGTTGTCGTTTGTCGATTGCCGTGCCCAATGAAATGCCCTACCAGGGCGTAAACTCTCTCACTGGTAAAAAGATCGCCACGACCTATCCCTACCTGCTGGAGCGTTACTTCCGTGAACAGGGTATTGATGCCAAAGCCGTGATGCTAAATGGTTCTGTTGAAGTGGCCCCCCGTGCAGGTCTGGCAGACGCCATCTGCGATCTGGTCAGTACCGGCGCCACCCTGGAAGCCAATGGCCTGGAAGAAAAAGAAGTCATTTTCCGTTCCAAGGCAGTACTGATTCAGCGCTCCGGCGAGATGCCAGCATCTAAACAGCAACTGATCGACAAGCTGCTGACCCGCATCAATGGCGTCATGCAGGCCAAAGAAAGCAAATACATTATGCTGCACGCGCCAAAAGACAAACTGGATGACGTCAAAGCCCTGCTGCCGGGTGCTGAGAACCCAACGTTGCTGCCATTGGCGGGCAACGACAATAGCGTAGCCGTGCACGTAGTCAGTACCGAAACCATGTTCTGGGAGACCATGGAAAAACTCAAGGCGCTGGGCTGTCGAAGCATTCTGGTGCTGCCTATTGAGAAAATGCTGGGGTAAGCATGCAAAACTGGAATCAACTCGAAGAAAAAGACAGGCAAGCGCTGTTAAAACGCCCTGCATTGTCAGACAGCCAACGTCTGCGCGACACCGTCAGCGAGATTATTGAACGAGTAAAAAGTGAGGGCGATCAGGCCTTAATGCAAATGACCGAGCAGTTTGATGGCGTCAAATTGCAAGACCTGAAGCTGGATAAGTCCGCCATCGATGAAGCGGTCGCGCGTCTCGGCGACACGCGAAAAGCAGCTCTGGAACTGGCCTACACCAATATTCGTCGCTTCCATGAGGCGCAACAACCCAACGATGTGCGCATTGAAACCCAGCCCGGTGTGATCTGTGAGCTGAAGCACCGTGCCATTGAGGCCGTGGGCCTGTATATTCCCGGCGGTACCGCTCCCCTGCCCTCAACCGTACTCATGCTGGGTGCTACCGCGCAGGTTGCTGGTTGCCCACGCAGTGTGCTGATCAGTCCGCCAAACAAACAGGGTTCACTGGCCCCGGAAATTCTTTTCGCGGCGCAGCTTTGTGGCATCGATGAGATTTATCTGTGCGGCGGTGCACAGGCCATTGCAGCCTTAGCGCTGGGCACTGAGAGTATCGCCAGGGTGGATAAAATTTTTGGCCCGGGCAACAGCTTTGTCACTGAAGCCAAACAACAGGTCAGTCAGATACCGGGCGGTCCGGCCATAGATATGCCCGCAGGACCTTCAGAAGTGCTGGTTATTGCCGATGAGCAGGCCAATCCGGCGTTTGTCGCCTCAGATTTATTGTCACAGGCAGAGCATGGCGCCGATTCTCAGGCGGTACTGGTGAGTGACAGTGCAGATTTGATTAGGGCCGTAAAAGAACAGGTCGACATGCAGCTACAAAACCTTTCACGTAAAGACATTGCCCAAAAAAGTATTCAACACAGTCGCTACATTCTTGCCAACAGCATGAAGCAGGCTGTCGACATCAGTAATGCCTATGGGCCGGAGCATTTGATTCTGCAAATGGAAAATCCGCGCCAGTGGATGCAAGCCATCAACAATGCAGGGTCCATTTTCGTGGGGCCCTGGTCACCAGAATCGGCCGGTGATTATGCCAGTGGTACCAATCACGTGCTGCCCACTTACGGGTATGCACGCAATACGTCCAGCCTGGGGCTGATGGATTTTCTGCGCCGCTATACGGTGCAGGAACTCAGTGACACCGGTTTACAGAAAATCGGACCGGCCATTATGGAGCTGGCCGATGCCGAAGGACTGGATGCCCACCGACAGGCTGTGGCACTGCGCCTTCAGGCACTTAACGGAGGAACTCAAGCATGAGTACGTCTGCAACACTCGCCGACAGGTTACAGTGCCGGCACTTAAAAACCTTGCAGCCTTACCAGTCTGCCAGGCGGCTTTTCTCAGGTGGTCAGGACTGGCTGAATGCCAATGAATCTCCTTTTAGCAATGACTATGCGCTTGATTGTACTAAGTTAAATCGCTATCCGGATTGTCAGCCAAAACGTGTGATAAATGCCTATGCCGACTACGCTGGGCTCAACACAGAGCAACTTTTGGTGAGTCGTGGCGCCGATGAGGGCATCGAACTGCTCATCAGAGCGTTTTGTGAACCCAATCAGGACAGTATTCTGATTTGCCCGCCCACCTATGGCATGTACGCCATCAGCGCAGAGACCTTTCAGGTGGGCGTTGAGCGTGTTCCTCTGAAAGCAGATTTTAGTCTGGATCTTGAGCAGATGTATCAGCACAACGGCAAGGTGAAACTGGTTTTTATCTGCTCTCCCAATAACCCTACCGGCACAACCGTTGCCGACCAGCAAATTAAAGCCGCACTGGAGCACTTCAAAGATTCTGCTCTGGTCGTCGTAGATGAAGCCTATATCGAGTTTGCTGAAAATCAGGGCTGTGCCAGCTGGCTGGCCGAGTATCCAAACCTGGTGATCCTGCGCACCTTGTCAAAAGCCTTCGCGCTGGCCGGCATACGCTGTGGCTTTACCCTCGCCGCCCCTGAAGTGATTCAGGTTTTGTTAAAGGCAATTGCCCCCTACCCGGTGCCAGAGCCTGTTGCACAAATTGCGGCGCAAGCGCTGTCCGCAGACGGACTCAAGCAGATTAAGCAGCAGGTTCAGGGGCTGAATAAAGCCCGTACAGAACTGCTCGCCGCACTGAGAAACCTGCCACAACTTAGTGTGGTAGGCGATGTTCAGGCAAATTTTGTACTGGTACGCGCTTCGCAAAAACAGGCCTTGATGGACAACCTGGTCGCTCAGGGAATTTTAATCCGCGATCAGTCCAAACAAATGCATCTGCAGGATTGTTTGCGTATCAGTATCGGCAACAATGAACAAAATCAGCGGTTAGTCGCCGCCATAACAGCCTTTTATCAGCAGGAGGGGCAATGAGCCAACAGGCGATATTATTCATCGACAGAGACGGGACGTTAGTAGAAGAGCCTCCCGTAGATAAACAACTGGACAGCCTCGAAAAGCTGGTGTTTGAACCCTTGGTGATCCCTGTTTTGTTGCGCCTTCAGCAAGCCGGTTTCAGGCTGGTGATGGTATCCAATCAGGATGGCCTGGGCACAGACAGTTTTCCGCAGGCAGACTTTGACGCCCCGCATAATAAGATGATGAACCTGTTCGCGTCTCAGGGTGTTGTGTTTGACGATGTTCTTATCTGTCCTCATTTTGACCAGGACAACTGTAGCTGCCGCAAGCCCAAACTCGGTCTGGTTAAAGATTACCTGCAACAGGGCAAAGTGGATTTTACCCGCTCTTTCGTCATTGGTGACCGTCAAACCGACATGCAACTGGCAGATAACATGGGGATTCGTGGCCTGTTATACGATCGTCAGCAAAACAACTGGCTGGCCATAGAGCAGGCATTAACCTCTGAAGGTCGCCAGGCTGAAGTGATACGCACCACCTCAGAGACCGATATCAGAGTCAATGTTGATCTGGACACGCAACGCAAATCCCAGATCAGCACCGGTATTGGCTTTTTCGATCATATGCTCGACCAGATAGCCACCCATGGTGGTATTACGCTGGATGTACAGGTCAAAGGCGACCTGCATATTGACGATCACCACTCCGTTGAAGACACGGCATTAGCTATTGGTGAAGCACTGCGTAAGGCCCTTGGCGACAAACGCGGTATAGGTCGTTTCGGATTTGCCTTGCCGATGGATGAGTGCCGCGCAGAGTGTGTGCTGGATATTTCTGCCCGTCCCTATCTTAAGTTTGACGCACAGTTTTCACAGGAAAACGTCGGTGAAATGTCTACCCAGATGGTGTCTCATTTCTTCCGCTCATTGAGTGACAGCATGGGCATATCCCTGCACCTTTCTACAACAGAAGGCAATGCCCACCATCAGGTAGAAAGCCTGTTTAAGGTATTTGGCCGGGCCCTGCGCCAGGCGGTGACCAAGCAGGGTGATGTGTTACCCAGTAGCAAAGGAGCCCTGTAGTGAAACTGGTTATTGTCGATACCGGCTGTGCCAATATCTCTTCAGTCCGCTTCGCTATTGAGCGCCTTGGCTACGAGGTGGCCGTGTCTGACCAGGCTGAGACCATCAAATCTGCCGATAAGGTGTTTCTACCAGGGGTTGGCGCTGCCGCTGCTGCCATGGAGCAGATTCGTAACAAAAAGCTGGATACCCTGTTACCCGAACTCACTCAACCTGTTTTAGGTATCTGTCTGGGGATGCAGTTAATGACGCGTTTTTCTGAAGAAGGTCAGGCTGATTGCCTGAACCTGATCGATACCGAGGTCAGACGCATGCAGGTGGGTGATAAGCGTCTGCCGCATATGGGCTGGAACCAGGTGACGCCAGAGTGTAACTCTCCCTTGTTCCGGGATATTGAGGCAAAAAGCTATTTCTATTTTGTGCACAGCTTTGCCGTTGCTTTGGGCGAGCACACGCTGGCCAGTTGCGACTATGGCGGGCGCTTTTCGGCCAGTATTGGGCAGGAGAACTTTTATGGCGTGCAATTTCACCCGGAGCGCTCCGGCCCGGTGGGTGCCAAGTTATTACAGAATTTTATTCAGTACTGCGAGTAAGGAAAGTTTCAAACGATGATCATTCCAGCAATAGATTTGATTGACGGTCAGGTTGTACGCCTCTATCAGGGTGACTATGAACAGCAAACGCGTTATCAGGACTCCCCCCTTGAAGTGGTGCACCGCTATGCCGATGCAGGCGCAACCTGGTTGCATATTGTCGATCTCACTGGCGCCAAGGAGCCAGAAAAACGCCAGTTGCAACTCATCTCAGAGCTGGCCGCCAGTAAACGCATGCAATTCCAGGCAGGTGGTGGCATTCGCAGCGAAGATGATCTCAGCCAGTTACTGGAAGCCGGGGTGAGCCGTGTGGTCATCGGCTCCCTGGCAGTGAAAGAACCAGAGCTGGTCAAGGGCTGGTTGAAAAAGTACGGCGCAGAGAAAATTGTGCTGGCACTGGATGTGAATATAGATAGTCAGGGGCGCCAATGTATCGCAACCCATGGCTGGCAACAGGACAGCGGTGTGGAGCTGGCGCCATTGCTGACAGACTTTATGCAGGCCGGCGCTAAGCATGTGCTTTGCACCGATATCGCCTGTGACGGCACCTTACAAGGCCCCAACAACACGCTCTATCAAGAGTTAAAAACGCAGTTCCCTGACGTCATCTGGCAGGCTTCCGGCGGTATTGGTGGCCTTGAGCATATCCGTCAACTGAAGAGCAGCAATGTCGACAGTGTTATCCTTGGCCGCGCATTGTTAGAAGGTAAATTTGACTTACGCGAGGCTATTTCGCTTTGGGGGCAAGACTGATGTTAGCCCGACGTATTATTCCTTGCCTGGACGTAAAAGACGGCAAAGTGGTCAAAGGCGTGCAATTCCGCAACCATGAGATTGTCGGCGATATTGAACCACTGGCAGAAGCCTATGCCAAAGCCGGTGCCGATGAGCTGGTGTTTTATGATATCACCGCATCCAGCGATGCCAGAGTGGTGGACAAGAGCTGGGTCAGTCGTGTGGCACGGGTTATCGATATTCCCTTTTGCGTCGCCGGGGGTATTAAATCCGTTGAAGACGCCGGAAAAATTCTGGAAATGGGTGCGGACAAAATTTCCGTCAACTCGCCAGCGCTCAGCGATCCGGAACTGATCACCCGACTCCATGACCGCTTTGGGCAGCAATGCGTCGTTATCGGCATTGACAGCTTTTATGACGAACAGAGCGGTGTTTACCAGGTAAAACAGTTTACCGGTGATGAAAAGCGTACTCAGACCACTGCCTGGCAAACGGCTGACTGGGTGAGAGAAGTCCAACAGCGTGGCGCCGGAGAGATTGTGCTTAACTGCATGAATCAGGACGGTGTGCGTAAAGGCTATGATATCCAGCAACTGAAAACTATCCGTGAGCACTGCAAGGTGCCCTTGATTGCCTCTGGCGGCGCCGGTGAAATGCAGCATTTCAGTGAGGTATTCCAGCAAGCCGATGTAGACGGTGCTCTGGCGGCCTCGGTCTTTCACAAAGGATTGATCGCCATCGCCGACTTAAAAACGTATTTACGCGAGCAACACATAGCCATTCGTCACTAAACAGGGTTTACCATGATCATTACTCAATCAAATAGCGATAAACTGGCCTGGGAGAAAATGGACAACCTCATTCCGGTTGTCGTTCAGCACGCCATATCAGGCAAAATTCTGATGCAGGCCTATATGAATCCTGAGGCGCTTGCAAAGACCCTGCAGAGCCAGAAGGTCACGTTTTACAGTCGCTCCAAACAACGCTTGTGGACCAAAGGCGAGAGTTCCGGACATACCCTGGATTTAGTTGAGCTTAGTACTGATTGCGACCAGGACGCACTGATTGCATTGGCGTTGCCGAATGGCCCCACATGCCATTTGGGCACACCAAGCTGCTGGCATCAGGGAGCAACGCCAGCACTCACCTTTGTGGCTGAATTAGAGCAATTGCTTGCACAGCGCAAGCACGCCAGTGCAGATAGCAGCTATACCGCCAGTCTGTATGCCAAGGGAATCAAACGCATCGCTCAGAAAGTCGGTGAAGAGGGTGTAGAGACTGCTTTGGCAGCAACGGTCCAGGATCTGGACGAGCTGAAAAACGAAAGTGCCGATCTGCTTTATCACCTTATCGTCCTGTTACAGGCCAGTAATCTGAACCTCTCTGACGTGATTCAGGTACTGCAAGAACGACATCAGACACCTTCCTGAGTGGACTAATCGAATTAATAGAACGCTTTAGCGGATTTTTCGTGATTTAAATTTGTTGTATCGTACTTTATGCTTTGCCCAGATGAATTTAGTGAGCAACAGGAAAGCCATGAACGACAAAGCACGAAGCTGGGGTTGGACCACCATCACGATACACTGGCTCAGCGCCATAGCGGTGGTGGGTCTGTTCGGTCTGGGTTGGTGGATGGTTGATCTGACCTATTACAGTGATTGGTATAAAACCGCTCCTCACATCCATAAAAGCGTTGGTATCCTGTTAGCAGCCCTGACACTATTCCGACTCTTCTGGCGTGCAACCCGGCCTCGCCCGGAGGCTTCCGGAAGTCAATTAGAGCAGCGCTTGTCTATGCTTGCTCACACAGTGATCTATCTGTTACTGATCTTGCTATTTACCAGTGGCTACCTGATTTCCACTGCCGATGGGCGTGGAATAGAAATCTTTAACTGGTTTACCCTTCCGGGTTTCGGTTCACTGATTGAAAACCAGGAGGACATCGCTGGTACAGTTCATGAGTGGCTGGCATATGTGCTCATCGGACTGGCATTGCTGCATGCCCTGGCTGCCCTCAAACACCATTTTATCGATAAAGATAAAACTCTGATTCGTATGTTAAAACCCTAAAATTGTTAGCAAGGAGATTGAACAATGAAAAAGCTTTCCCTGAGCCTGATAACACTGGCTGCCATGAGTGCACCGACATTTGCCGCCGATTACATTATCGACAGTAAAGGCGCCCATGCCGCTATTAACTTCAAGATACAGCATCTGGGCTACTCGTGGCTGACTGGGCGATTTAATACCTTTGATGGTAACTTCAGCTATGACGCCGACAACCCTCAGGCTTCGAGCATTACGGTGAATATTGATCCAGCCAGTATTGACTCAAATCATGCTGAACGAGACAAACATTTACGCAACGAAGACTTCCTGCATGTTACTAAATTCGATAAGGCCCGTTTTGTCAGCACCAAAGTAACCGATGTTGAAGAAGATGGTGACTTCCACCTGCATGGCGACCTGACCTTACACGGTGTGACAAAGCCTGTGGTTATCGATGTAGAAAAAATTGGTGAAGGTGAAGATCCTTGGGGTGGCTACCGTGTTGGCTTTGCCGGTGAGACCAAGATTGCCCTGAAAGACTATGGCATCGACTACGATCTGGGACCCGCCTCTACCCATGTACTGCTTGAGCTTCATATTGAAGGTGTACGCCAGTAAGCTCAAACCTATAGTAAACATATAAGGGGCGAATTAATCGCCCCTTTTTTATTAAAATCTTATCTATTGTCCACTACTCGTCAGAGCTATTTATCTTATCCTGCGTCCTGAGTTTAAAATCGCTGGCACTGTGGCGTTCACGTAGTTGCTCAGATTCATCCCCCCAGGCACGATTCACCATGCGTCCACGCTGTACGGCAGGGCGCTGAGCGATCCGCTCTGCCCATTTCACGACATTCGTATAGGTATGAGCCTGAAGAAACTCTGCGGCCTCATAGACTTCATTCCTAACCAAAGCGCCATACCAGGGCCAGATAGCCATATCGGCAATACTGTACTCTTCTCCGGCAATGTAAGTGTGCCTGGCAAGCTGACGATCCAGCACATCGAGTTGGCGTTTTACTTCCATGGTGTAGCGATCAATCGGATATTGCAGTTTTTCTGGTGCGTAGGCGTAAAAGTGTCCAAATCCGCCCCCTAGCATAGGGGCACTGCCCATTTGCCAGAACAGCCAGTTAAGGCATTCTGTTTTAAGGGATCTTGATTGCGGCAAAAAGTGCTGAAACTTCTCCGCCAGATAAAGCAATATAGAACCTGACTCAAACACCCTGACTGGATCGGGTTCACTGTAATCCATCAGTGCCGGTATTTTCGAGTTTGGATTAACGTTCACAAAGCCTGAACTAAATTGATTGCCCTCCATGATATCGATAATCCAGGCATCGTATTCTGCTTCCTTAACGCCTTTTTCCAACAACTCTTCCAGCATGACGGTCACTTTAACGCCGTTTGGAGTCGCCAGTGAATATAGCTGTAGGGGATGCTCACCTTTAGGTAGCGCTTTATCATGGGTGGCGCCCGATACGGGACGATTAATGTTGGTAAATTTGCCTCCGCCCTGCTTATCCCATTTCCACACCTTGGGTGGTTCATAGCCTTGTTCAGACATCTGTGCTCCTTCTTATGTTAGGATTTACTGGTTATTCTGACCGCGACATCACCTTTATACTTTCAAATCAATTATGCAGACCACTCAATGGCAAAACCCAGAACAAAACAACCTCTGAGAACCGTACAGATATACTGCTCTGCCTGTAGAACCTTGCTCTATAAGTATCGCAAGGGTGGTAAAGGCAGCCTGGTAAAGTGCTTTGTGGAACGCATCAGCGAAGACCATACCACCACGCCGTGCGAGTGCCCAGAGTGCAAACAGGTGTTTGCCCGGGAAACCCTCATTCGCGGCACACCTGCCCACAAAATTATAGGCGGCAAAGTCAGAGTTAAGTGATCCAACCCAAAAAAGACTTACATGGGGCTAAATCACGCCTGGACGGAGATTAAGTATCGCTGTCAGTGCTTTCCTGCAGAAGGGCTATCCTCCAAGTAAAAACGAAGTATAAAGCGCTCACATGGGGGTGAGCGAAGACCGTTATGCCAGTGGCATAACGCAGCTGAGCGAACGAAGAGCAGGGAAGCGAGGCTGGAGGCTCTCACAAGGATGTGTGACAGATGATATTCACCGGCAAAACACTTACTGTTTAGACAATTCGATGGGTTGGGTTTCCCCATGAAGCTAGATACGTAGTGTCCTTAATGCAAAAAGCCCCTAGCTGATTACAGCTAGGGGCTCTTGCGTTATTGGGAGCCTGGCGGTGTGCTACTTTACTCTGGCTTCCTGCCCTCCGCCCTTCGGGCCATCGTCGTCCCTCCGATGTTCAAAAATGCTCCTGGCATTTTTGTCACTGCGTTCGAGTAGCACCAACTGCATTCCGGAT
>NZ_NIWW01000010.1 GCF_002201535.1 Lacimicrobium sp. SS2-24
CTAAACGCTCATTTTTGCAGCAACCATGACTTATTTCTCCTGTTTACCATCCGGTTTGTCTTCGCCCGGGGCATCCGAATCAAAGTCGGCATCGTGATTATCATCGGTGTCACCTACCACGTGTTCCAGCTTCACCTTGTCCACACTGCGGAAGGTATTGACCGGTCCTGCGATGGTGTACAGCAGAAACGCAATAAACAGTACTAAAGAAGGCGCGGTGGCAACCACCACGAAAACCAGCATCACCACCAACAGTGCCACAAAGGGTACCTTGCCGTGCCAGTTCACTTCTTTGAACGAGTTGTACTTGAAGTTGCTGATCATCAGTAACCCTGCTGCTGCAGTTAACAGTGCCACCAACAGCCCATAATCCTCACCGGATATGTCGTAATCCACTCCAACCCATACCAGACCTGCCACTAAAGCCGCAGCCGCCGGACTTGCCAAACCCTGGAAGTAACGTTTATCAGCGGTACCAATCTGGGTATTGAATCGGGCCAGTCTCAATGCGGCGCCGGCTACATAGATAAAGGCAGCCAACCATCCCAGCTTGCCCAGTTCAGTCAAGCCCCAGGTATAAGAAACCAGTGCTGGCGCAATACCAAACGACACCATGTCTGCCATGGAATCATATTCGGCACCAAAGTCACTTTGTGTATTAGTCATTCTCGCCACCCGGCCATCGAGGCCGTCAAATAACATGGCCACGAAGATAGCGATGGCTGCAGCTTCAAAATGACCATTCATGGCAGAGACCACCGCATAGAAACCAGAGAACAGGCCTCCGGTTGTCAATAAATTAGGTAACAGATAGATACCTTTACGTTTGCTTTCTGGCATTGAATCCTCCGAGAGCGCCATATAGTTTCAAAACAAAAAGAACGAGTGTTCAACATGATACAGGCTAGGCAAAATTTACAACGTTGGGCTTAACTCAACATCCTGAGCGCCTCAAACGCACTTCGGACCTGGCTTGACGTGTTCACGTAACAGCCCCTTCGTTCTGGCTGTTTTAAAGCGCACCACCGTTGCAAAGCCTGCACGCCTTCACTGACGTTTCCATGCAGGGCCGACGTCTGCTTTTTAAACCACGCGGTGCGCTTAACCGGTCGTGCACAATATCATAAAGTGGCTTTTCTTACTGTGAAATTGTTATCCACAACAAGGAGTAAGCAGCAAAAAGCCGCCTGGCAGCGGCTTTTCATATTGCCTTAGGTGAAAATTAAACCACTGGCATCGGCATCCACGTGTATCACCGACTCCGGAGGTAAAGAGCCAGAGAGCAGCTGCTGGGCCAATGGATTTTCAAGCTGATGCTGTATGGCTCTTTTCAACGGTCTTGCGCCATAGACAGGATCAAATCCGGCATCTGCCAATTTATCAAGGGCTGCCTGAGTCAGTTCAAGACCATAGCCTTTTTCAGCCAACCTGGCTTTAAGGGAAGCCAACTGAATATCAGCAATTTTCTTGATTTGTTCATGACCCAATGGATGGAAGACCACGGTATCGTCAATCCGGTTTATAAACTCAGGTCTGAATTGTTGGCTAACCACATTCATCACCATCGACTTCATCTCGTCATACTGACTTTCCTGATGCTTATCCTGGATAATATCGGAGCCCAGGTTAGATGTCATGATCACCACGGTGTTCTTAAAGTCCACCGTGCGCCCCTGACCATCGGTCAGGCGTCCATCATCTAATACCTGCAACAAGATATTGAACACATCAGGGTGCGCTTTCTCAACCTCATCCAGCAAAATAACAGAGTAAGGTTTGCGCCTTACCGCTTCAGTTAAATACCCCCCTTCGTCGTAGCCCACGTAACCAGGAGGGGCGCCCACCAGCCGGGAAACAGAGTGTTTCTCCATAAACTCTGACATATCGATACGCACCATGGCATCAGAACTGTCAAACAGAAACTCTGCCAATGCCTTACACAACTCAGTTTTACCTACCCCGGTAGGACCGAGGAACAGAAAGGAGCCGATAGGCCGATTAGGATCAGACAGCCCGGCTCTGGAGCGGCGAATCGCATTCGAAACTGAAGTCACCGCTTCTGACTGCCCCACCACCCGTGCATGCAAGGCCTCTTCCATACGTAACAATTTATCCCGCTCGCCTTCTAACATTTTTGCCACAGGAATACCTGTCCAGCGCGATAAAACATCTGCTATCTCAGTTTCTGTCACTTTATTCTTCAGTAACGTAGTTTCTTGTCCCTGTGCCTCATCGGCCTTCTCCAGGCGTCGTTCCAGCTCAGGAATACGTCCATACTGAAGTTCAGACATTCTGCTCAGATCGCCAGCCCGGCGTGCGATTTCTAAATCCAGTTTGGCCTGCTCAAGCTCAGACTTGATATGTTGTGTACCTTGCATGGCCGATTTTTCGGTATTCCAGACTTCTTCGAGTTCTTTAAACTTCAACTCGAGCTGCTCCCTTTCCTGCTCAATCAGCTCCAAACGTTTATGGCTGGCATCATCGGTTTCTTTGCTCAGCGCCTGCTCCTCCAGTTTAAGCTGAATGATACGACGCTCCAGTCGATCCATTTCTTCCGGTTTAGAGTCAATCTGCAAACGAATGCTTGAAGCTGCCTCATCAATAAGGTCGATGGCCTTGTCCGGCAGCTGACGGTCACTGATATACCGATGCGACAGTGCTGCAGCAGCAACAATAGCGGGGTCGGTAATATTCACCGAGTGGTGCAATTCATAGCGCTCTTTAAGCCCTCGCAAAATAGCGATGGTATCTTCAACATTCGGCTGATCCACCAGCACTTTTTGGAAGCGACGCTCCAGCGCGGCATCTTTCTCAATATACTGCCGGTATTCATCCAGCGTGGTGGCTCCCACACAGTGCAACTCGCCACGGGATAAGGCAGGTTTGAGCATATTACCTGCATCCATGGCACCTTCGCCTTTACCGGCTCCGACCATGGTGTGTAACTCATCAATAAAGAGGATCACCCGCCCCTCTTCCTTGGACAGTTCATTCAAAACCGCTTTCAGGCGC
Organism: Lacimicrobium sp. SS2-24; assembly: GCF_002201535.1. GTDB lineage: Bacteria > Pseudomonadota > Gammaproteobacteria > Enterobacterales > Alteromonadaceae > Lacimicrobium. The sequence continues at coordinate 3,013 of NZ_NIWW01000010.1, forward strand.
TCTTCAAATTCTCCACGATATTTTGCACCGGCCACCAGTGAGCCCATATCCAGACTGAGGACCTTTTTATCTTTTAAGCCTTCGGGCACTTCGCCGTTAACAATGCGCTGCGCCAGTCCTTCAACAATGGCGGTTTTACCCACACCCGGCTCACCAATGAGTACCGGATTATTTTTGGTGCGGCGCTGCAGCACCTGAATGGTGCGACGAATCTCATCATCCCGGCCAATAACCGGATCCAGTTTTCCCTGTTCTGCACGCTCAGTCAGATCAGTGGTGAATTTCTCCAGTGCCTGTCTGACATCCTCGGCATTAGGATCGGTAACTTTTTGTCCTCCGCGCAGTTTGGTAATGGCCTTTTCAACCTTCTCTTCGGTTAAGCCAAGCTGTCGCAGGGTATCCCCCAGTTTGCCTTTGTCCTGCATGGCGGCAAGTACAAATATTTCTGAGGTAATGTAGTCATCTTTACGCTTCTGAGCGATTTTGTCGCATAGATTGAGCAACACCGCCGTGTCTTTACCCAATTGCACATCACCGCCGACTCCCTGCACCTGAGGCAGTCGCTCAATAATCTCAGAAAGCGCCGAACGCAAGGCATTACTGTTTACCCCGGCCTGCTCCATCAATGGCTTGACAGAGCCTCCTTCCTGATTGAGTAACGCCATCATCAGATGCGCCGGCTCAATATATTGATGATCCCGGCCCAGTGCTAATGACTGGGCATCGGATATGGCAAGTTGAAACTTGCTGGTCATTTTATCTAAACGCATTTTTGCACCTACCTGACAAACTGAATTGATTATGTTATGGGTGCTTTTTGGTCAGTATTCAAGATCAAAGGAGGAATAGGAGGACGATCCTTTGCTCTGGATCAAGCCTTCGTAAGACGATGCGATTGCACAGGATTAGGACGCTAATCTGTCTGCTCTGGAGACAGCAACTGACTTTCAGATCTGCGCTACAAAACATCAGGTGATAGTGCATGTAGCAGAATTTATACTTCGGCGGCGCTGTCCGTCAGCCATATGAGACTGGCCATACGTCCCGTTATGCCCTCTCTTCGATAGGAGAAGAACTTTGCCGGGTTTGAAAACGTACATTGCTCTTTGCCGAAAATGGCGGCGACACCTGCGCGCCTGAGTCTCTCGCTGGCTATCGTGTAAATATCAGCCAGATATTTCCCCTCACCGGATGTTTTTACAAAGGCAGAAGGTGATTCTGGAAACGCCTTTTTGACTTCGGCGCCGACTTCAAATGCTTTTTGGCCTATGGCGGGCCCCAGCCACACCAGATAATCCCCACTGCTACCGGGCAAACGCTTGAGCGTATTCTCTAACACACCGGACGCCAGCCCACGCCAACCCGCATGTGCCGCAGCGACGGCTTTACCCTGCTTATGGCAAAACAATACCGCAAGACAATCTGCTGTCATCACCGCACAACTTACTCCGGGCACGGTGGTGATGGATGCATCCGCTTTTTGCTGCTGCTTGCTGCCGGGTTCCAGTGTCACCACGTCATTGCCATGTACCTGAGACAACCAGATGATCTGTTGTGAAGCCGGCAACATCTGACGGTTGCGCAGAACCCTCTCAGGCTTATCTCCCACATGTAAAGCCAGATTAAAACTGCGGTAAGGTGCCTGGCTGAAGCCACACTCGCGGGTGGTGCTCACTGCCCTGACATTCGCCGGAGCAGGCCAGTCAGGAATAATCAGATGTGGCGATTCAGTCGTGATCATGTTCCTGACTATCTTGATGCAATATGGCCAACAGTGACTGCATATCCTGGGGAAGTGGCGCCTGCCAGCTTAACCATTCTCCGGTAACCGGATGAGCCAGCTCAAGCTGCGCGGCGTGCAGGGCCTGACGCCTGAAGTCACGTAAAAACTGTCGAAGGGCCTCACTGGCTGCCTTAGGTGGTCGTGGTCGTCCGCCATACAACGGGTCACCCACAATAGGATGATGTAAATGGGCCATATGCACCCGGATCTGATGGGTACGGCCGGTTTCCAGTTTCAGCCTCAGGTGAGTGTGTGCCCGAAACTTTTGTTTGACCCGATAATGCGTTACTGCGGGTTTACCCATTGCCCTGACAGCCATACTGGTGCGCTTGCTCTCATGCCGACCAATGGGCTCATCGATACTGCCACCGGCTACCATCGTTCCATTGACGACAGCCTCATATTCACGGCTGATTTCTCTTGCCTGCAATTGCGCCACTAAATGGGTCTGAGCGGGCACGGTCTTTGCCACCACCATCAGACCGGTGGTGTCCTTGTCGAGCCGGTGAACAATGCCCGCACGGGGGACAGAACCGATATCAGGGACATGATTGAGCAGCGCATTGAGCAGCGTCCCGCTCTGATTTCCTGCGCCAGGATGTACGACCAGACCGGCTGGCTTATTAATGACCAGTATATGCTCGTCTTCGAACTGGATGTCGAGGGTTATCGCTTCAGCCTCGTGTTGTTGTTGTTCCTGTATTGACGCAGCGATGTGTACCTCTTCACCGCCCAGCAACTTTTCTCTTGGCTTATCAATCACCGTTCCGTTGACCTGCACCGCACCGGCCAGAATCCACTCTTTAATACGCGACCGAGAGTAGTCGGAAAACAATTCGGCCAGCACCTGATCCAATCTTTTACCGATCAGGTGGTCAGGCACCTCTGCCTGTAGTTGTATGGTTTGATGCATCAATAAACCCAGCGTGTTGAAAGGTTGAGAGTGTAACATTATTGGGTGACCCAGTGATAATCTTACCTCCCCTGGTATTCAGTGTTTTCGTGCAACAGGGTTGACTCTCGGGTAGAATATCGCCATCTTCGGGCACTTATCAGAAAACTGGCTGTCTATGCTGGCAGGCTCAATCAATTGATAACATCGCATAAAGTGAATATAAGAGAGATATGAATAATAGAGTTATCCCCATTGCAGTAATCATTTCAGCTGGTCTGTTGCTTTCAGCTTGCTCAAGTTCACCAGAAGACAAGGACATTGCACTGGCGAATCAGGGCCCGAATGCCCTCTACGACAAAGCCAAAGAAAACATGCAAACTGGCAACTTTAACGCTGCCGCGCAGACCCTCAGTGCGCTTGACTCCAGATATCCATTCGGTCCCCTTTCTCATCAGGTTCAGTTAGATTTAATCTACTCCTACTACAAAATCAGAGATACCGACCAGGCACTGGCAAACATTGATCGCTTTTTGCGACTGAATCCCAACCACTCGGATGTGGACTACGCACAATACATGCGTGGTCTGGTTAATATGGATGCCGGACGCAACGTCTTCCAGGATTTTGTGGGTATCGACAGGGCAGACCGTGATCCCTCCAAGGCCCGGGAAGCTTTTGATGATTTCCGCCGCCTGATTGAAAAATACCCTGACAGTAAATATGCAGCCGATGCGCAAAAGCGGATGTTGTTTATTAAAGACAGACTGGCCCGTTATGAGCTTGCCATTGCAAGCTACTATATGAAACGTCAGGCCTACGTGGCGGCCGCCAATCGCGGTAAGTATGTGCTGGAAAACTACCCAGATTCTCCGCACCTGCAGCAGGCACTGGAAATCATGGTAGAGTGCTACGAGCAACTTCAGCTGCCGGAACTCAAGGACAACGCACTAAGAACGTTGCGGCTTAATTTCCCGGACAGTCGCTATACCAGTTAATGGGCTAAGAATGAGTTCAATAAAAAGAGTGAGATAAAAAAACGCGCCTTGATGGCGCGTTTTTTGTTTGCTTATTACTTAAAAAAGAGCTGGCTAAACGGATTCAGCAGTCTTGCGATACCTGAGGTAAAGTGCAGCGGTTTATCCAGCACACTGAACACCAGGCAGCCTTCGTCAGCATCGGTATGGGGGGTGTGTACATGTTGACCATCGCGCACAATGAAATCACCAGTGTCATAATGGTGTGTTCCGTCGGAAAACTCGCCATCGAGCACCAGTGTAAGCTCTGTCCCTCTGTGCGTGTGCTCCGGCACGGAGCCGCCTTTCTCCATGTAAATGAAGTCAGCCCGCCCATCGATACCAAGGTCAACCTTAGCCTGCCATAGCTTGCCTGCCACATGAGACCAGCCGTTAATCTTGCTGGCATAACGCTGCAAACTGCGCGGCAATGTAAACTCTTTACCATCCAGTTCCAGCTTCTGGCGCTTAACCGGCATTTCAATGGATGATGCTGCTGGCATTTGTAAAATATTGGCCAGCATATTGTCCATTGACACGTCAGCCTCTGCCCGCTCAGCCATGGCCTCTCTGGCCAGCTCTGCTTCAACGGCAGCCAGGTTTCTTTTGCACCCGGGGCACATATCAACATGGGCAGAAATCATCAACGCCACACCGGGATCACACTGACCCTGAGCGAATTCTGATAACTGTTGTGAGTTGGGGTGTCGTTTAATCATCTTGACCTAACATCTCTCTTAATCGTTGCAATGCCAAACGGGTTCTTGATTTCACTGTACCCAGCGGAATACCAAGCTCGTCTGCAACTTCCTGCTGCGACTTTCCTTCTACGTAAATCGCCTCAATGACGGCTTTCTGCTTTTTCGGTAGCTCAGCGAAAAGCTGCCCCACCTGTTCGAGCGTAACCTGGTGATCAAGGCTTACCTCTGAAGCAGAGGCCGTCTGTTCTGTCAGCACCGGCCACATGTCTTCCGAGCAAATATCTTCTTTCCTGTTCTGCTGTTTACGCAGCATGTCGTAACGAATGTTCCTGGCGATGGTAAATATCCAGGTGGATGGAGAGCCTTTCTCGGCGTTAAACAAGTGGGCTTTTTGCCACACATTTGCCAGCGTCTCCTGAACCAACTCCATTGCCTGCGCTTCGTTCTTCATTTGCTTGAGCGCGTATGAACGTACGCGAGGCGCAAAATAATGAAAAATCTTGGCAAAGGACGTCTTACACCGCTCACTCGCAACAGTCTGCAGGTGCACTGACATTTCGTTTGCTAACTCCGGCCCTGCGGGCCGCTGTTGTTGCCTGGCTTCCAACTGAATCCCAACTAGCATAGTTCCGTCACCCTTGATCACATTTTCATATAGATACGGGGGCGAGAGAAAAAAGATCAATTAACTAATTGTGTCAGAAAACTCAGCACTTTGCGGCAATCTTTTTGTTGTAGCAGCTCTTGTTTGCGTGACGCCGTAACAGGCACCAACTCCAGCCAGCGGAACATGACCCATAGAGGATCATTGAATCGCGGAGTCTGATAAAGCTTGCGGATATCGGGAAAACGCTCAAAAATCTGTTTTAGCTTCAGCCGCATTTGCTCTATTTCATCTTCAGGCAGATGATAATCCCAGGCATCCAGCCAATGACACTGACCCATACGAAGACCGTCTGCATCGTTGCTAATGGCGTCGATCCAAAAATAGTCGAGTCCCTCAACTGTCACACCCAGCAAACCGTGATCCAACATATCAAAGTCTATCACCTTGACATGGGTTCCCAGTGGATAGATGTGCTCATTCGTATCCTTGTCGCCCTTGGGATTAAGCATGCAGATGCCAAACTCCAGCTTGCCGGCGCATGCTTCTTTTACCATTCTTACGTAACGTGGTTCAAAGATACGCAATGACATGCGCCCACCGCTTAGTATGTGAGCCGACAAAGGGAATAGAGCGAGTTCAACACGTTGACTGTTCAAAGGTCTCTTCTTATCGGTTAAAGATACAAAGGATTACGCCAATGGTGTAAAAAGGATCGAAATACATGAAAGAGTGGAGAGCGGGACACCGTTATGATCTGTTTTTTCAACCTGGCGTATTGATGGAGCCCGTAAAGGATAATGACGTAATGCTGAAAAAATTTCGTGCTTTTTATGAAAATTTACACCTGGCCTCGCTCGATGCTCTGCCTGATGTCTACGCAGAAGATATCAGGTTTGTGGACCCTGTTGATGAACACCAGGGTATCACAGCCCTTCATGACTACTTTGCCAATTTGCTTGATAACTGTCATGACTGTCGCTTCGCTATCCACATGGCACAACTGAAGGATAACGGCGGGTTCGTAACCTGGACCATGACGTTCAGCCACCCCAAGATAAAAAGCGGACAACCTATCTGTGTCGATGGATGCAGTGAAGTCAGATTCGATGCGAACCGAAAGATTCAGTTTCAGCAGGATTATTATGACATGGGCGCCATGTTGTATGAGCACCTGCCCCTATTGGGCAGTGCACTTAAATGGATAAAAAGGAGGTTAAAACAGTGAAACGTATTCTCATTACCGGAGCCAGCTCCGGTATTGGCAAAGCATTGGCGCTGGAGGCCAGTCGCAACGGCTACCATGTCATCGCCTGCGGTCGCAGTATGGACAAGCTGGAAAGCTTGAAAGATGAGGCTGTGGGTCCACCGATACAAGCCCTGTGTTTTGATGTCACCGACACTAGCGCATGCCATCAGGCCCTGTCCGATTGCTCCGTTGACATCGCCGTTCTCAATGCCGGTACCTGTGAATATGTTGATATTGATGACTGGCAGCCTGCCCTGTTTGAGCGGGTCTTCAATGCCAATTTTTTTGGTGTCGTAAACTGCCTGCAACCACTATTGAAAAATCTGAAGTCGGGAAGCCAGATCGCCATTGTTGATAGTCTGGCCAGACTACTGCCCTTTACACGCAGTCAGGCTTACGGTGCCAGTAAAGCCGCCGTGCATTACCTGACAAAAAGTCTCGAGGTGGATTTGGCTGGCAAGGGGATCACTGTGCAAAGTGTGTCACCCGGTTTTGTGGAAACCCCGTTAACGGATAAAAATGATTTTGATATGCCAATGAAAATTAGCTCACAAAAAGCGGCTGAGGCCCTGTTAAAGGGACTGGAGAAGGGCCACAGACAAATCTACTTCCCCCTGGTGTTTTCCTTGCTGATTCGCTTAATGGGAAAACTCCCGGACTCAATACGGGTTGCATTATGTAAAAGGATGAAAATGTAATGGGAAAACGTATTGCCATAATCGGTAGTGGTATTTCAGGACTGGTATGCGGGCACCTGCTGCACAAAGAGCACGACATCACCCTGTTTGAAGCAGAGGATTACATTGGCGGCCATACCCACACTGTGGATGTTGAGCTCGATGGCCGTGAATATGCCATCGATACCGGTTTTATCGTGTTCAACGACTGGACCTATCCCAACTTTATTCAACTAATGGATAAATTGGAGGTACAGCGACAACCCACAGAAATGAGCTTCAGCGTCAAAAATCAGGCTTCAGGACTGGAATACAACGGTAATAACCTTAATAGCCTCTTTGCACAGCGCCGAAACCTGTTAAGACCGCGTTTTTATCGCTTTTTAGGCGAGATTCTCAGATTTAACAAAACCTGTAAGCAGGTATTGGAGCATGAGTCGGATATCACTGCCCATACGCTAGGTGACTTTCTGGAACAACACGGATTTAGTGAGGCGTTTTCTCGTAACTACATCCTGCCAATGTGCGCAGCCATCTGGTCGGCCAGCCTCGACGATGCCGGACAATTCCCGATGCGTTTTTTCCTGCAGTTTTTCAATAACCACGGTTTGTTGAATGTAAATCACCGCCCACAGTGGTATACGCTGATAGGCGGCTCACGATCTTATATCGCTCCCATGATCAGCGGTTTCGAGCAACGCATTAAACTCAACAGTCCGGTCAAACGGGTTTCACGTCATAACGATGGCTATATGATCAGTGCAGACAATCAGCCTGATGCAATGTATGACGAGGTTATCTTTGCATGTCACAGTGATCAGGCTCTGGCAATGCTTGATGCGCCCAGCGAAAATCAACAGGCTATTCTGAGCGCACTTCCCTATGCCAGTAATGACGTCGTACTGCATACTGACACCCGCCTGCTGCCGTCGCGTAAGCTGGCCTGGGCGAGCTGGAACTACCTGCTCAAGACAAACTCAGACACGACGCTTCCTGCTTCCGTTACCTACAATATGAACATATTGCAGCGACTAACGTCTGACACAACCTTTTGCGTGACGTTGAATAATTCTGCAGACATCGATCCCCAAAAAATTCTGCGCCGTTTTACATACAGTCACCCGCAATTTGATCTCAAAGGTGTTGAGGCCAGAGCCAGACGCGAGGAGATATGCGGAGTATCCGGTTTACATTTTTGTGGTGCCTATTGGTATAACGGCTTTCATGAAGACGGTGTGCGCAGTGCCCTGGATGTGTGTCAGCGATTTGGAGCGACACTTTAATGGCAAGTGCTATTTATAGCGGTACGGTCTGGCATCATCGGCATCGCCCGAAAAAACATAGCTTTTCCTACTTTATTCATCTTTTTTGGCTGGACCTGCAGGAGCAGGATGATCTTGAAACGGTTCGCGGCCTGTCTGTCAAAAAGTGGGCCCCGGTGACCTTTCGACGCTCTGATTATCTGAGTGATCCCTCTCAGCCCTTACATCAGGAGGCGTTGAATAAGATGTCGGCTCTGGCCGGTCAGACACTCGAGGGTAAAGTCTATCTGCTAGGCCAGTTACGTTTATTCGGACTCTATTTCAGTCCGGTCAACTTCTATTATTTGCAGCAATCTGATGGCAGCTTCAGTCATCTTTTAGCTGAAGTCAGCAATACTCCCTGGAACGAGCGACATTGTTATCTGGTGGATTTAAACAACCCGCAGACGACAGAAAAAGCCTTCCATGTTTCTCCCTTTAATCCCATGGAGATGCACTACCATTGGCAGGTTACACAACCTGATGAGGTGTTGAATCTGAGTATTCGCTGCGATACAGACCAGCGTCATTTTGATGCCGGGATCCGTTTACGCAAAAAATCTTTGAACTCAAAGACCCTGTTTCGCGTAATGTTAAGCACTATGACATTAAAAACTCTGGCAGGTATTTATTGGCATGCCCTGAAACTGTTTATCAAAGGCGTGCCCGTATACAGCCACACTGCGAAGGACAAGGAGCAATAATGCAATCCGGCGAACAATTACTGAATCAATCAGCCCAGGCAAACTGGTGGAGCAAACTGGCCAGAACCAGCCTGATAAGCCTGTTGAATAAGTTGCCAGAGGGCCACCTTGTTCTCAAAGAGCGTGGGGTGTTAGTGGAACGCTTTGGACAACAGGACAGCGACATTAAAGCAGAAATCGATGTACAACATCCTGACTTTTATCCCCGCATCCTGCTCGGCGGCAGTGTTGCGTCAGGGGAAACCTTTGTTGATGGGTTGTGGCAGACACCGGACATTACTTCGGTAATTCGTCTGTTCGCCCGAAACATGCCGTTGCTAGATGAACTTGAAGCCCGTCTGGGATGGTTACTCAAACCCGTTAACCTGCTGAAAAAGTTTCAGCGTAAGAACTCCAAAACCGGTTCCAAAAAGAACATTGCCGCTCATTACGATCTCGGCAACGATCTCTACCGACGTTTTCTGGACGACAGCATGATGTATTCATCTGCCATCTATCCACAACAGCAGGCATCTCTGGCCGAGGCTCAGCAAAACAAACTGCGGCAAATCTGTGAAAAATTAAAACTGTCTCAGCAGGATCATTTGCTCGAAATTGGTACCGGCTGGGGCGGGCTTGCCACCTTTGCAGCTCAGGAATATGGCTGTCGGGTGACCACCACGACAATTTCAGAGGAACAATTCCGCTATGCCGAGGCCGAGATTAATAAACGGGGCTTACAGGAGCACATTCAACTGTTAAAGCAAGACTACAGGGATCTGCAAGGTCAGTACGATAAACTGGTTTCAATAGAGATGATTGAAGCGGTCGGTCAGGAATACCTCCCGGTGTTTTTCAAAAAATGTAATAGCCTGCTCAAACCCGGTGGTCTGATGTTGTTGCAGGCCATTACCATCAGCGAACCCCGTTTTGAAACCTACAGCAAGAGTCAGGATTTTATTCAGCATCATATTTTTCCCGGCGGGTTTCTACCATCACTGCACCTGCTCAGTGAACACATTGCCAAGAAAACCGATATGGTTATCCGCGACTGCCACGATATCGGCCTGCATTATGCGCAAACCCTGAATGATTGGCACCAACGCTTTTTACAAAACAGTGATGAGCTGGTGCCGCTGGGCTATGACGAGCGCTTTATGCGTCTGTGGCGCTTCTATTTCAGCTATTGTGAAGGCGGCTTTCTTGAGCGCACCATCAGTGCCGTTCAGTTACTGACCAGCCGACAAGGATTCCGCGATGCCGTTCATCGCCTCTAATCCTGTTTTTAACCTGATTTGGTTTCAGGTTTTCTGGTTCACGGCGATATTAGCCGGCCATCAGGCACTGCTGGTGCTGGTCATGCTGATAGCGGTGCACTTTGCTTTGTTGCGTGACCGTCGTAAGGAGCTGTTACTGGTTATCCTGTGCGCGCCTGTAGGGATAGTGGTTGACAGTCTCCTTACCTACTTTTCTGTGTTTGTTTTCAGTGCACAGGTCGGCCTACTTATTCCATTCTGGTTGATGGGGTTATGGGTAGCCTTTGTCGCGACATTGCGACATGGTATGGCCTTTTTTCTGCCAAGGCCCTACCTGGCCGCAACTGCTGGCGCCATAGCAGGGCCACTCAGCTACTACGCCGGCCATCGTTTGGGAGCCGTGGACTTTGGCTTGCCACTACTTCACACCCTGATGTTATTGTCAGCGCTCTGGGCAATCCTGTTTCCATTATTTGTATCAATCACTAACCGGCTTGAACATCGGCCCAAAGAGGTGCAGGTATGAGGCATCAACGACTGATAACCGTGTTACTTCTGGTATATGTATGGGGGAGTCACGCCGTGCAGGGCGCTGTATTACAAGATTTGCAGAAGGTCGGCGAAGCCAAACTGGAAGTATGGTTTTGGGATGTTTATCACTCCAGCCTCTATACCGACTCGGGAGAGTATGCGCCCGGGCGCTATCCTGTTGCGTTAAAAATTGATTATCTGAGGGACATTAGTGCCGGTGACCTGGTCGAGGCCACCGCCGAACAATGGCAGAAGCTCGGCTATTCGCAACAACAAATCGCACCATGGCTGGAGCAGGTAAACCAACTCTGGCCGGATATCAGCAAAGGCGACCAGCTGATTTTTCGGGTCAACCCGCAGCAAACGGGGACCTTTTATTACAACCAACAAGCGCTTGGAAATATAGACAGTCCTGAATTTTGTGCGGCCTTCCTCAACATTTGGCTCTCACCTGATACCGAGTATCCAAAGCTCAGAGAAAAGCTGATAAAAAGGAGCGATAAATGAAATTTCTCAGTCTATTTGTGGTGGTATTTCTCACCGCGTGTTCTGCATCACTGGATGACTACGCCAACACCAAACCTGCTTTCAACCTGTCAGAGTATTTCAATGGTGAAATTACCGCCTGGGGCATTGTTGAGGACTATAGCGGGGTCATGACCCGGCATTTTTGTGTCGACATCGTCGGCAGCTGGGATGAGAATCAGGGCCAGTTACATGAAACCTTTTATTTTAATGATGGTGAAGAGCAGGTGCGCATCTGGAACTTGACTGTGGCGCCTGATGGACGCGTTACCGGAACCGCGAATGACGTGATCGGTGAGGCATCAGGGCAAGTGAACGGTCATGCCTTTAACTGGCATTATGTATTGGAGGTTCCCGTTGATGGCACCGTGTATGAACTTGCAGTGGATGACTGGCTATATCGTCTCGACCAGCACCGGCTTATGAACCGTTCCTACCTGAAAAAATTTGGTGTCACGGTGGCTGAAATTTCCATCTATTTTGACAAGTCTCAGCCGTTAAAAAGCTGTCAGGATGCCGTCTGATCAGACGGCATCTTCATTTTCCTCGCCGGTGCGAATACGCACCACCCGCTCAACCTCATACACAAAGATCTTACCGTCGCCAATTTTACCTGTTTTCGCCGTTTGCATAATGGCCTCTATGGCCCGTTCTGCTTGCTCATCGGGTAGTACCAGATCAATTTTTATCTTAGGCAGAAAATCGACCTGGTATTCCGCTCCACGATACAACTCGGTATGTCCTTTCTGACGACCAAACCCCTTCACTTCTGTCACGGTCATGCCTGTCACCCCGACATCGGCCAAGGCTTCTCGTACATCATCCATTTTGAAAGGCTTGATAATCGCTTCAATCTTTTTCACAAAAACTCCTTAGGTTCTACAGGCTAATCGTAAATTGTTGGTATGGGCTGCCGCTTATGCTGCGTACGCTGATAAATATAAACCAGCTTCTCTGCTACTTGCGGGGCGACAGGCTTGCCTTCAAGAAAATCATCAATTTCATCATACGTCAGACCCAACGCCTCTTCATCGGCTTTTTGCGGGCTGAGCGACTCCAAATCCGCCGTGGGGGCTTTATTAATAATGTGGGCTGGTGCACCTAAATGCTCAGCCACCTGGCGTACCTGGCGCTTACTCAGGCCAAACAAGGGCGCAAGATCGCAGGCGCCATCGCCGAATTTAGTATAAAACCCGGTGATGTTTTCAGCAGAGTGATCGGTACCCAACACCAGGCCATCAAGCATCCCGGCAATTTCGTATTGCACTACCATGCGTGTTCTGGCTTTTACATTTCCCTTCACAAAATCCTGTTTACTCATATCCTGAGTAAGCAGTCCGGCACCATCAAGAGCAGCAGTCGTCTGCTGATGAATGGCATCCACCCCCGGCTGTACATTCACTGAAACCGACGCTGAAGGCTGAATAAAGTCGATGCTCGCCTGGGCATCCTGCTCGTCAGCCTGCACCGAATACGGTAAACGCACTGCAACAAAACGATAATGTTCGTGGTGTTCCTGATTTAGTTCATCAACAGCCAGCTGAGCCAGGCGCCCCAGGGTACAGGAGTCGATGCCTCCACTTATGCCCAGCACCAGGGTATCCAGACCGGAGTGGCGTAAATGCTGTTTAATAAAATTCACCCGTCGGGTAATTTCAAAATTCACATCAATTTGCGGGAGTACCCGCATGTCCTCAATAATTGCCTGTGCATTCATATTCTCATTGCCTTACTCTCTGTCCGGTTAGCTATGATAAAAAATTATGCCTTGTTTTGCTGCTCTTTCTTCAACGCACCGCCATTGAAATGAATAAATTTTCCGTACGGACGTTTAAAGCCTGATTGGCAAGCGAATACTTTGATGTAAAAGAGGAGCAATGGGCGGGAAATAAGAGCAAATAAATGGCCAGCAGCGACAAAATTATCGCTGCTGGCAAGGGACATTATTTAGTCAGTGTCAATATCAGGTTGTATTCCCTGTTTGAGGTGGCGGACAGACCTTCACTTAAGGTCAACTGGTTGCTCTCTACCACACTGTTATCCGGATACTGTATCTGCATGGTTACCCCATAATCGGGTTTGGAGAAGGTAAAGGTCAGGCTTCCTGTCCATTTCTCAGACACATCATCACAACTGAAGAAAGGTGTGGCATTACCTTTGGGTATGGTGATGGTACAGGCAAAATGTTCCGGTGAGGCGGTAATCTGCATAGTGGCCAGGTCAACATAATCGGCTTTTTTGTTATTGTTTAATTCGCAGGCCTGGGTCGCGCCTCCTACGACCAGGGTACAGTTAATGTCACCGATAATGCCCCAGTATTTCTCTATCGCCGTTTTCGGATCCACCTCAACAGTGACGCTATTGTCGATAATTACGCCGCTGTATTCCACCGGAGACAGAGCTTTACCTCCCGTAATACCCGCATTATGAGGATATGCATTAACGGCGACGGTTGACGTCCCCTGACTCAATGCCTCCAGTCTTCCGCGGCTATAGGTACCATAATAATTATTTGCCGGGTCAACCAGTGTCTGGATGGTTTCCTGCGTAATTGAGGCCACTTCCGGCACCTGAGTTGACCAGTTTGCCAGCAATGTCAGGTTAATATCATAAAACGGGGTGATGGCTTTCCAGCTCTCATCGCCATCGGCTATCTTGTCCAGCACCTGCTGTTTGTGCTCTGACTTCATTCTGTCGAGATACACTCCTCTTGCGATCATCTGGTAAGCACCGGGTGCAACGGTAATATCTCTGTCTGCGGGCTTGGCCGGCGAGGTAAGCCCCTGAATTCGCTTACTTATGAGGGACTCCGTGTAATTGGTGTACGCGCTGAGTTTGCCATCGCCGAATAAATACTGGTCATCAAATTCAATGATATCGAGCAACTGCCAATCAGGGTACAGCTGAAAAAGCCCATTAACCCGCTTGAAACGGCACGCTTCGTTATACGCATCCCCTACTGAGGACGCCAATGAAAAGTTACCTGCACCGTCGTTCAGGTAATGTTTATGTGGAGCACCATCTTCTGCCCGATAGTGCTCCTCATTAGACACCATGGTGACGGTGTCATGATGATCCCGACAACATTGAGTGCACAGCGCCGGCTGTTTGTCCGAAGCCGGCACGCCCGTTGTCTTGCTGATCATCTCGCCAGGCTGCACCATCAACTCGCCATCCACCAGAATGGTCATATGCGGTGTGGCACCACTGCCGGTGCCGGCAATCTTACATTCGCAGTCAACGGTCAGAAAATCTTCCTGTTCCAGCTTGGTCACATCATCAGGTAACTCGATATACTTGACCGTTTCAAATTGCACCTGGGTATTGTCACCTTGCTTGGTCACTTCGGGCACCGGTTTACTGGTTTCCACTTTCTGGTTATCGCCCAAATCGTAAGCAATAACATCTGGCGCCAGACCTGGTGTATAGCTTACGGTCGGAGAAGCCTTAGCATTGTCCGACTCATTGATAGCCTGATAACTGGCCGCCTGTGTTACTGGTGCCAGGCTGGCTTGCAAGGCGACGGAATGGCTCTCACCCTGTGGGTCAGACCAGGTAACTGTCACAGTCACTTGCTTTTGAGCAGGCCAGGGAGGCAATACAGCAGGCAAGTTCGCATCGCCGCTATTAAGCCAACTATCAGGTTGTCCATCGGCATCCGTATCAACATAATATTGCGATGTCACATCCCAGGTACGGTTGAAGGTATACACCCGATCGGCATCTTCGGTAAGTGAAACGTCCACATCACCAGAGGCGATAGTGCCACCGGCATTATCCGCAATGTCAGCAAAGGCAAACTCACCGGGAGCCGCCTGAATAGCAGTAAAACTGCGTAACTCTTCCAGCTTCTCCTGGGCTAATTGCATGGCGACCGATCGCTGATTGGTTTTCGCATCAGATTTGATATAGACACTCTGCAATGTAACGTATCCGGTTACACCCAGCATGATGATCAGTGCCGCTACCAGCACTTCGATTAAGGTAAAACCTTTACTGTTTTTCATATTAATAGTCCCGCCAGCTACCTGGGATCCGTCCAACACGACGAAACGCATCGTGCTGCTCGATAGACTCCAGTACATCCGCATCATAAACGGCGTTATAAGTACCATTGGCATGGCCAATGGGGTGATTAGAGGCCACCACGCCATTCACTCTGGCGCCACCGGCCATGTCAATCTCAAAATCGGCTACAACACCGGGCTTACGAAATGAAAATAAAATACCGAAAAGCTCTGCGCCGCCGTTCATTTTTATGTTCCCGTCGGTAACAATAAGTATTACCGGTGCAGCAGTGCTCCCGATTATCGTACCGGCATTGACTGAACAATGACCATCCACCCAGATTAGCCCCACAGAGGCTGCATTTAATGAACTGCAGTCTGCCAGTACCTGATCGGCATCCGCACGTAACTGCGGCCATTCGGCTTCAGGAACATTAAACAGATACTCCATCAAATCATCAGGAAAACCGGGGTCATCATCGACAATATCCAGATTTTTAAACCCTTTTTCAGAATAGGGGCTGGCACTGCAATTGCCATCATTAAACTCCTGCAAGCCACAGGTGGTGCCACTTCCATTATTCATATCGACGGTCTGATCGGTCCAGATAGACAAAGGCACTCCAGTGCCGCCACCATTGGGATTGGCCGTTACTTCGAAATTACCGGTTACCGCCATGCCACCGGCCACAATCAAGGGGGCATCAGGCGGGTTTGCCAATACCGAATACAACAATGCGGATTCACGCACCGTAGCGGTGGCAAGATTATCGGCAGAAGAGCCCACCGAAACGAGATCCATCACGGTGACGGTGGTAGATTGTTTTGCAACTAATTGCCTAACCCCGGAGACTGAGTAAGAGGTGTCTTCAGGCAGTGTCGTATTAAAGGCACTGCCATCCCAGGCAGGTTCTTCAGATAACCGACCTAACCCTTTCATCAGTCCGGCTTCTGCGGCGGCAAAAGCAAGTGCGTAATTTTGTTCATTGAGTAGCGTCTTGTGCTGCAGGGTTTTCACTCTGCCGGTATACAAGGTTACCATCAGCACAACCACCAGAAGTAACACCACCGAAACCAGGATCATGGCGCCTTTTTGCTTAACAGGGGAATTAAGATTAGTCATAAGCCCGCACCAACACATTTTCCTCGTAATGGCGATTAAACTGTGGAGTATTGTTGAGTTCACCAATAAGGTCGATGGTTACCTCATAACTGCTGACCTGATTGCTGGTGGTCTGCGCAAGGGTAAAACTCAAGCTGGTAATCCCGACCACTTCACTATCGGTCACATCCTGCCAACCATCGTCCTCGCATCCGATACCAGCCTGTCGTACCTCTATCGCGCCATCCCGTAACCTGAATCCGTAATTTTCATTGTTTGCCGGGACATCCAGTTCACCATCCAAATCAGCGTCATAGCTGAACAAAATGCAACTGTTAGCCATCTCCCCGGGATAGGCTCCCAGCACGATGCTGTTGGCGAAGGCCGAAGGGTTTGCCACCGGGTCCTGAACTCTGGCAAGCGCATCACCATTAATCCCCGCCCGGCGTATCTCTCGCTTCATTAAAAAAAGTACCGCTCGTAGCTCTTCTGTCAAACGCGATTGATTGAGAAGATTCGCATTGGTACCGATACCATATCCGGTGACTGACGCGAGTAAGGAAAGCGACGCCATACCCAGTACCATGGCAATCATCAGCTCCACCAGGCTGGCACCTCTTTGTCTTCGTTGTTCTAACATGCCGGATAGTCTCCTACATTGCCTGCCACCGCGCAGATTCTTACTCGTCCCAGATTGCTCATCACCAAGCGTAAGGTATTGGTACCGTCGCTCAGTTCAAAACTGCCGGCATTGCCCACAGACATGCCGCGCATGCCATCAATAACCGATGTACCTCCTGCAAAGGCAAGGTTCTGCATTTTGACATCATTGTAATCGGTGAAAGCCACTCGTTGTTCCACACCATCTATTAAACAGCTATTCGCCACTCCGCAGTCACAGGCGCCTGCATCGCTAATACCCACGCACCAATTATTTCCGGATACAAAATCAATAGTGACATCGCTGCCTTTACTGATTGCCACCGAGCGCGCGTATTGAAGCATAAAGTAACCATTTTGCGTGGCGCCTTTAACTTGTTGAGATTTAAACGCATCAATGATGGCTGGCGCACCAAGGGTAATGGTAATACCGACCACTGCGATGGTGATAAGAAGCTCAAGCAAGGAGATGCCTTTGTTTATGTACATAGTTTTCAATACTTATACCCAACCATTTCGTTAACCCACTATAATGATGCTCTGAAGATGCTTATCCAGTATCAGTTTAACTGTGCTAATGCATCACATGTATGACTAGTTTAGACCACAGCGGTCACAATAAAGGTATGTAAAAGGTATGCGCCGTATCTCAGGTATGACACTAATAGAATTAATGATCGTTGTTGCCATCATTGGCATCATTGCCGCGGTTGCGGTTCCGTCTTATCAGAACCAGATTACCAGCTCCCGGCGCAACGACGCGAAACAGCAATTATTGCAGATGCAGCTACAGCAGGAAGCCTATCGGCTGGAGAACGATACCTATGCGGATACAGCAGCATTGGGGGTGCCGGTCAGTGACTATTATACCTTTACGGTTGCAAACGCGACGGCCACCACGTACACATTAAGGGCCACAGCAAAAGGCAGTCAGAGTGGGGATTCTGCCTGCAGTCCACTGACACTTAATCAATCTATGGCGAAAACGCCTGCGGGCTGTTGGTAAACTGCGCTCTCAGCCTATTACTCATAGCTGTTTGATGCGCAGCTCTTTGGGCACCGCAAATTCGATATTTTCCTGGCGACCCGGTGTCTCTATCACTACCTCTGCGCCCCAGGATTTCAGTTTATCGACTACCCCCTGCACCAACACTTCCGGGGCCGAGGCTCCGGCGGTTACGCCCACATGAGAGACGGCTTCCAGCCACTGTGGCTTGATGCAATCCGCACCGGCAATAAGATGGGCACGGGCACCAGTTTTCTCGGCAAGTTCGCGCAGCCGGTTAGAATTAGAGCTGTTTTGCGCGCCCACGACCAATAACACGTCGCAGGCCTGTGCCAGCTCTCGAACTGCATCTTGCCGGTTCTGAGTGGCATAGCAAATGTCATCCTTGCGCGGCCCTTCTATGGCAGGAAACTTATTGCGAAGCGCATCAATGATATCGGCGGTGTCATCTACAGACAGGGTTGTCTGACTGCAGTAGTACAGCGCCTGTGGATTTTTCACCTCAAGATGTGCAACATCATCTACTGACTCCACCAGGTATATTCCACCACTGGCATTGTCATATTGCCCCATTGTACCTTCTACTTCAGGGTGGCCCTGATGACCAATAAGAACGCACTCGACACCTTTTTTGCTGGCCCGGGTCACTTCCATATGCACTTTAGTGACCAAAGGACAGGTCGCGTCAAACACTTTCAGGCCTCGCGCATCGGCTTCCTGTCGAACGGCTTGTGACACCCCGTGTGCCGAGAAAATCACAATACTGTCATCAGGAACCTCGCTCAATTCATCCACAAAACAGGCGCCCCGGTCTTTGAGACCGTCCACCACAAACTTGTTGTGCACCACTTCGTGGCGAACGTAGATAGGAGGTGAAAAGATCTCAAGAGCCCGCTCAACGATAGTGATGGCGCGATCTACGCCAGCACAGAAGCCTCTTGGGTTTGCCAGATGAATTTGCATAGAGTCTCAGCTTAAGTTATTTGCAGAATTTCCACATCAAAAATGACTTTGTGGCCCGCCAGCGGATGATTAAAATCCACGGTCACAGAATCGCCGGCCACGTCACGAACGATCCCCGGGATCTCGGCCCCTCCTGGCTGAGAAAACGCCAGTATCATGCCTTTTTCGGGCGGCGCATCGGCGCCAAAGCGGCCACGATCCATATGATGAATATTATCCGGATTGGGCATGCCAAAGGCATCTTCAGGGGCAAGGGTAAAACTCTTGCGCTGACCTTCCTGCAAGCCCATCAGGCAGGCTTCAAAGTTTTCTGTCAGACTGCCGTCACCGATTTTAAGTTTCGCCGGTTTATTGTTGACCCTGGTGCTATCGGCAGCAGAGCCATCTTCAAGTTTCAGATCGAAGTGCAACACCACTTCACTGTCTGCGCCAATGATTTTAGTCATCTGTTTTTACCCCATTGTTGCGAAAGGCATCGATGATCAGCAAGGCTGCGCCAACAAAAATGGCGCTGTCAGCAAGATTGAACGCCGGCCAGTGCCACTCGCCCACGTAGAAATCGAGAAAATCCACAACATAGCCATACGCCAGGCGATCATAAAGGTTACCCAGGGCACCGCCAAGTATCAGGCTAAAGGCACAGGGCAACAGCACCTGCTCTTTTTTACTCTGGCGCAGCCAAAACAGGATCAGAACGCTGACCGTCAGCGCAATGGCTGTAAAGAACCAACGTTGCCAACCTCCGGCGTTGCTTAAGAAACTAAAAGCTGCACCATAATTATGCACATGAGTCAGATTAAAGTAGGGCATGACAGGGATAGATTGATACAACGCCATCCCTTCCAGCACCCAAATTTTGGTCAGCTGATCGCACAACAATACCACGCCTGCCAACCATAACCATCGTAAGCCGGTATCCCGAAACAGTTTAAGCATAGTGACGTTGCTCACCCTGTCCATCGACATTATCAATACAACGTCCACATAGCTGCGGATGCTGTTCATTGTCGCCAACATCTTCACGATGGTGCCAGCAACGCACACACTTGCTGCCGTCCGATTTAGTCACCTGCACCCACAATCCTGCCATTTCTGATGGTGACAGTGTATCAGGACGCGAGTGCTCATCGGCAACCTGGGCCGAAGAGGTAATCAGTACGAATCTCAGCTCATCAGAGAGTTTACGCAGTACATCTGCCAGCGGTGCTGAGGCATACAGGGTCACATTGGCTTCCAGAGAGCCTCCGATCAGACCATCGCGTCTGGCCTGTTCCAGGGCTTTATTCACCGCATCTTTAACAGCGATAAGCTGCTGCCAATAGGTGTTGCCAAACTCATCTTCAACGGCCAAGTCATCGAGTCCTTCATACCAGGTATCGGCAAATACATATTGCTGACGCTTACCTGGTAAAGCCTGCCAGATCTCCTGTGCCGTGAAGCTCATGACCGGCGCCATCAGTCTCACCAGAATTTCAGCAATATGGTACAGCGCTGTCTGACACGAACGGCGGGCAATGCTGTCCGCCTTTGCGGTGTATTGCCTGTCTTTAATAATATCCAGATAAAAACTGCCAAGTTCTATTGAGCAGAAGTTCATTAATTTCTGGGTGACCACCAGGAAATCATAGCGATCATAGGCCTCTGTCAATTCTTGCTGCAACACCTGTGCACGGCCCATGATCCAGCGATCCAATGCAACCATGTCTTTAGCCGGCACCTGATCCGTCTCAGGTGAGAATCCACTCAGGTTAGAGAGCAGAAAACGACAGGTATTTCGAATTCGACGATAGGCATCGGCAGCCCGTTTGAGAATTTCATCTGAGACGGTCATCTCACCACGATAATCGGTGGAGGCAACCCACAGGCGCAGGATATCCGCGCCAAGTTTGTTCATCACATCCTGCGGCGACACCACATTACCCAGTGACTTGGACATTTTCTTGCCCTTCGCATCAACGGTAAAACCATGGGTCAGCACTTGTTTATAAGGTGCATGGCCTTTGGCAGCCACTGAGGTCATCAAAGAGGACATAAACCAGCCACGGTGCTGATCCGATCCCTCCAGATATAAATCCGCCGAAGCAGGGATATCCTCACGGCGATCCACCACAAAATAGTGGGTAACGCCTGAGTCGAACCAGACATCCAGGGTATCTTTGACCTTTACATAATCCTGAGCGTCTTCACCCAGCAGGCTCTTTGTTTCCAGGTCCCACCATGCCTGAATCCCCTTTTGTTCCACTTGCTGCGCAACCTCTTCCAATAGTCTCTGACTATCCGGATGCAGCTCACCAGTGTCTTTATGGACGAATAAGGCGATGGGCACCCCCCATGTCCGCTGACGGGAAATACACCAATCGGGGCGACCTTCTACCATGCTCTCAATGCGGCTCTGTCCCCAGTCGGGAATCCACTGTGTTTTGGCAATTTCTTTGAGTGAATCACGGCGCAGACCATTTTTATCCATGCCAATAAACCACTGCGGCGTAGCGCGGAAAATGATGGGTGTTTTATGTCGCCAGCAATGCGGATAGCTGTGCTCGTAGGCGTGGTGGTGCATCAGGTTATGCTTTTCCTTCAGCACCTCAACAACATGGTCATTGGCCTTAAACACATGCTCACCAGCAAACAGAGGGGTATCCTCAAGATACACGCCATTGGCACCGACAGGGTTTACCACCTCAAGACCGTATTTCTTACCCACGATAAAGTCATCCACACCATGACCAGGAGCCGTATGAACACAGCCCGTACCCGAATCTGTGGTGACATGTTCTCCCATTATCACAGGTACATCGTAGTCGTAAAACGGATGGTGAAGGCGCTGATTCTCCAGCTCAATACCTTTACAGTAGCCCAGCGCGTGATAACGACTGATGCCAAATCTGTCCATGCACTGATCGACCAATTCAGCCGCCACAATCAAACGACGTTTACCGCTCTCGGTATCGGCCTGAACCAGACAATATTCCAACGAAGGGTGAACGCAGATAGCCTGACTGGCCGGCAAGGTCCAGGGGGTCGTTGTCCACATGACCACCGAAACCGGCCCCTCGCCTACATGATTTTCAGGGTGCTTGAATCTTTCCACCAACGCAGATTCATCCACGGCTGGATAGCCCACATCAATGGATGGAGAGACCTTGTCTTTATATTCCACTTCAGCTTCGGCTAACGCGGAGCCGCAGTCGGTGCACCAATGTACCGGCTTGAAGCCTTTCTCCAGATGGCCGGCATCGATGATCTGACCCAGCACGCGGATAATGTCCGCTTCCGACTGAAAATCCATGGTTTTATAGGGCTTATCCCACTCTCCCAGCACCCCAAGACGAATAAAGTCGGTTTTCTGTCCGGCAATTTGCTTTTCGGCATATTCGCGGCAGTGTTCACGGAATTCCGCTTCTGTGACTTTTTTGCCGGGTTTACCGACTTTCTTTTCAACCTGCAGCTCAATGGGCAAACCATGGCAATCCCAGCCCGGTACATATGGGGCATCAAAATCCGCCAGTGTTTTTGATTTCACAATAATGTCTTTGAGGATCTTGTTCACTGCATGACCAATGTGAATATTGCCGTTGGCATAAGGAGGGCCATCATGCAGGACAAAGGGTGTTTTACCCGCTTTCGCCTGACGAATTTTGTGGTACAGACCGTCTTCGGTCCACGCCTTGAGCATCTGTGGCTCACGTTGAGCTAAGTTGCCGCGCATCGGAAATTCGGTTTCCGGCAAGTTCAATGTATGTTTATAGTCGCTCATCGATTCTCTGTTCCACTGTCTGTCAGTTCATGTCCGCCCGCTGGAAGCGGGCCTGCCCAATGATGATTGGGTAAATTAGCTTGGCAAGTGCGAGGCCAGTATTGCCCTCGCTCGCTCTGCATCGTTTTGAATTTGCGTCTGCAGCTCCTGCAAAGACGAAAATTTGATTTCATTTCTTATTTTGGCCACCAGCTCAACTTCAAGGGTTTTACCGTACAGGCTGTCATCGAAGTCAAACAGATGCACTTCAAGTTGCGAGCGCTGACCATTTAAGGTGGGACGGGTACCAATATTACAAACCCCATCGTATTCCCCTGCATCGACCCTCACTTTCACAGCAAACACGCCCGCTACAGGCGCTCGGCAGCGGTTGAGCAGGACATTAGCCGTGGGAAAGCCTATTGTGCGGCCATTTTTATCCCCATGCACCACTTTTCCCACCAGACTGAAAGGTCGCCCCAGCATGGCTGTCACTCGCTCAAAATCACTCTCTGCCAGGGCTTCTCTCACGGCGGTGGAGCTGATACGGCACTCTTTAAGACGAAAGCTTCGGGTACTGACCACGTCAAAACCAAAGCGCTGACCTTCCTTTTCGAGCATACTGAAGTCGCCCTTGCGACCTTTGCCAAAACGAAAGTCGTCGCCCACCACCAGGAATTTAACGCCCAGTTTTTTTACCAGCAACTGTTCGACGAAGAACTCCGCGGTATATTGGGAAAAGTGCCGGTCGAAACGGATACACAACAATCTGTCTACTCCCAGCCTTCTCAGCTGAGCGTACTTGTCTCTCAGTCTGCTAATTCGGGCTGGTGCCGTATCCGGTGAAAACACTTCCTCAGGCTGCGGCTCAAACACCATCACTGTTGCCGGTAGCTGCATGTTTCTGGCTTGTTCGATCAGGTTGCGGATAACGGCCTGATGGCCCAAATGGACGCCATCAAACTTACCGATAGTCAGTACACAACCCTTGTGCCTGTCGCGGATATTATGCAGCCCACGAATCAGCTCCACCCATTGCCCCTTTTTATGCTCTATCCAGCCAAAACAAAAACACCGGATTATACCCAATTAGCCCCAAATTGCGAGCCTCAGCAGTGCAGGTCCACTGCACTGGCATCTGGCACCCTGACCCTATCAATCGTTGCTGGGTCATTCACTCTGTTATCAACAAAAACGTCACCGGCTATCACCACATTTGGCAATGTCCGGATTGTCAGATTTTCGTTTTATTAGGGAAGATTTGGCTGTCGATTGAGATCCTGGGGGCGGATGCCCAACACCACGGCAGCAACGGCCAGGCTTACTACGCCAAGCCCTATCAATATGCTCAGTTGACTAACCTGTTCACCCAGCGTCCAGGCTGTCCAGCTACCCGAAGCGGGCATCATGGCCCACAGACACCCCACCATGACAGCCGTGGCCAGCATTACCCGCCCGATAAACCAAAGACTGTCTGCATCCACCTTGTAAACATCCAGGCGGTGCAACTTCTGATAAAGCAGGAACGCGTTGAGTGTGGCCGACATCGCCGTAGCAATAGCCAGCCCCACATAACCAAAAGGGATTGCCAGAACAATATTAAACAGCATGTTAGAGGCCATCGCCCAGATGCCATAACGCACCGGTGTCCTGGTATCCTGCCTGGAGAAAAAACCTGGTGCGAAGACTTTCACCAACATAAAACTGAGTAATCCTGAGCCATAAGCCATCAGGCTATAAGAGGCCATTCTGGCGTCGTTTGCACCGAATTCCCCTCGCACAAACAACACCGTCAACAAGGGTTCTGCCAACACTATCAGGCCTGCTGACGCGGGTATTCCGAGTATACATACCATTCTCAGGGCCCAGTCCATATTGGCCCGGAATTGATGGCTGTGGGCACTGACATGATTGCGCGACAAAGCAGGCAGAATAACGGTAGCGATAGCAATCCCGAAAAGCCCCAGAGGAAATTCCAACAAGCGATCGGAGTAATAGAGCCAGCTAATAGAGCCGGTGACCAGAAAACTGGCGATCAGCGTGTCTAACAACAGATTGATTTGACTGACCGATACACCGAACAACGCCGGGATCATCAGCCGCCGGACTTTACTGACCTTTTCATCCCGCCAGCCCCAGCGAGGTTTAACTAATAACCCGGTTCGGCGCAGAAACGGCAACTGAAACAGCAGTTGTACGATACCACCGAAAAACACCCCCCAGGCCAGGCCTAACGCGGGTTCGTCGAGCCGCGGTGACAGCCAGATAGCCGCACTGATAATACACACGTTGAGCAGTACGGGGGTAAAGGCGGCAACCGCAAAACGGTTGAGCGTATTCAGTATTGCACCGCTAAGCCCTGTCAGGGTAATAAAGAAAAGATACGGAAAGGTAATCTTCAGCATTAATGCGGCAAGTTCAAATTTTGCCCCATCTGGTTCATCAGACAGGTAGGCTAAAAACCAGCCGGTACCGAAAAGTGCTGCCAACACAGGGGAGCCAATGACCCCGATAAGGGTCACCAGCAGCACAAAGGTGCCCAGTGTTCCTGCGACTCTGGCGATAAAAAGCCTGAGTTGTTGTTCATCCTCTTTTTTTTGTACCTCACTCAGCACAGGAACAAACGCCTGAGCAAAGGCACCTTCAGCAAACAGACGACGCAAAAAATTGGGGATTTTATTAGCAAAAAAGAACACATCGGCGGCAGCCCCGGCACCCATGAGATTGGCCACCACCATATCCCTGATCAGTCCCAGCACCCTGGATAACAGGGTCATACTGCTGACGATAATCCCTGATTTCAACAACTTAACAGACACATTGCGTACCGAGTAGAAAAACAGGCTGTATTATGGGGCATCCGGGAAGTTTTTAAAAACCCTATTCACCGTTCACGGGCCGTGCAATATTCCAACAAAAGCATTTGACATCCAGGGCCATAACAGGAATAATCCGGGCCCTTAATTTTTGACTAAATTCTTTTGGGAGTTTCACCTTGGCTAACATCAAGTCTGCTAAGAAACGTGCCATCCAGGCCGAAAAACGCCGCCAGCATAATGCCAGCCGTCGCTCAATGACGCGCAGCAGTTTGAAAAAAGTTCTGGCTGCCATTGCCGCCGGCGATAAAACTGCCGCTCAAAGCGCTTACGCTGCTGCTGTGCCGCTGCTGGATCGTATGGCAACCAAAGGCTTGATCCATAAAAACAAGGCTGCTCGTCATAAGAGTCGTCTTGCTGCTAAGATCAAAGCCTTAGCCTGATACAGGGTTTCTTCGAAAAAAGCGCCGTAAGGCGCTTTTTTTATGGCTATCACTAAAACTGGGCGCTTCAGACCTTCTGCCTCTGCGAGGGTGATTTGCGCAATCTCGCTATTTTGTGTTTCCTCTACTTTCTTTAAGTGTTCATGTTTTCAGGGTCATGGATGTCTCTCGATGAAGACGCTGTCACGTTCTTTTACATTTAGACACAGCAGCATACAAGACAGTTAACCTTCCCCTTTGTTATGATGCTTAATCCTAAGTGTTGTGGTCGCGTCAAGGTTCCCGTGAAAGCTCATCTTATTAAAATCAGCGCTCTGCTTTTATTCACACTTTTGCTGGTAGCGATTGTCTTTATACCCATGCCAGAACTGGTGACCTATGAACGTGCCAACATCGTCTCCAAAGGCGTTTATTGGCAAGGTTTGGGCGACTCAGGAAAACTGCTTGATGCCAAAGCCAGCTTTGTGAAAATTGATAATGACACTGGCTATTTATTTGTCTGCCATGACATGCCCTCGGCAAATACCTGCCAGCAATACCGTATCATTGAGCGCCAGGGTCCCATTGCAGCGCTATCTCATCTGTTCTAGTCCATTGCCTGGTGAAAACTGTCATGGCAACTTCAAATACCCGTCACGAAAATGTAAGAGAGGCTGGCTAGGGTAAAGCAAAGTTCGTCGCGGGAATGCCCATGACCCAAACAGCACACTACCGGACTCTCTGGCTGTCTGACATCCACCTTGGTTACAAGGATTGCAAAGCCGACTACCTGCTTGATTTTCTGGAGTACTGTCGCGCCGACACCCTGTATCTTGTTGGCGATATCGTCGATATGTGGGCCATGAGTCGACAGTTTATGTGGCCAAAAAGCCACAATCAGCTTTTTCATCGACTACTGAGCCTTTCCCGCGAAGGGACACGGGTCATTTACCTGCCCGGCAACCATGACGAACCTATCCAGAAATACGACGGCATGGCTTTTGGTGATATTGAGATCCATCGCCAGTATGTCCACACCACCGCAGATGGCCGAAAACTGTTGTTGATGCATGGCGACCAGTTTGATCAGGAAGTGTGCTTCGGCCCTCTGCATGCCTGGATAGGGGACAAAGCCTACGATCTGCTGCTCTTTGCCAATCGATGGTATAACAAATTGCGCCATGCCATGGGTTATCCCTACTGGTCTCTGGCCGGATTTATTAAAAGCCGGATAAAAGGGGCGAATGATGCCATTGCCCGCTATCGGGATATTGGTTGTCGCGTCGCAGGCGAGATGGGTATGGACGGCATTGTATGCGGCCATATTCACCATCCGGAGATCCACCAGAAAAAGCGCATTGTGTACTGCAACACCGGCGATTGGATTGAGAACTGCTCAGCACTGACAGAGGATCACAACGGAAAGCTGGCGTTAGTGTACTGGACGGCCCGACGCGCAGAACTGCATCCGTTAAATCAGGCGGACAACCGAAAGGCCGCCTGAGTCATATTTTCGCCATAAAAGCCTCATCAAATCGTCATTTTTGGGCTCTAGACTGGTCATCATAATTTCGAGTCGAAGAACCCTATGTTTACCGTTGAAGACGTACTGCAAAAACATTACCCGAAACTGACTCAACACCCCGTCGTTTTTTCTTCAGCTCGCTTCGTGTTGCGACGCTTATTGCACGAGCGGGAGTTTCAGGAGTTCTCACGAGACTATCCGCACCTATTAGGTCTCGAATTCATCGAACAGGTGCTGGAGTACTTCGATTTCAGTTATTCGGTGCGCGACAGTGAAAAAGAGCGCATTCCAACACAGGGAAAGCTGGTCATTATCGCCAACCACCCCATCGGTACACTGGACGGCCTGGCGCTGATAAAAATGGTTAGTGAGATCCGCAGTGACGTAAAAGTTATTGCCAATGAAATGCTGATGGCGGTCAAGCCCTTACACAACATGTTAATACCGGTAAATAACATGCAGGGCGGCACAGGCAGGGAACACTTGAGTAAAATTCAACAACACCTCAGCCATGACGGTGTACTGATTGTCTTTCCGGCAGGCGAAGTATCCAGATTACGCCCTCAGGGTGTCAGGGATACCCGTTGGCAAAGAGGTTTTCTACGTATTGCCAAAAGTGCCAAAGCCCCTGTCCTGCCGATTTTTATTGATGGTAAAAATTCCCCCCTGTTCTACGGGGTGTCGATGTTGTACAAACCCATGGCCACCCTGTTACTGGTGGCCGAGATGTTTAAACAGCGCAAGAAACATCTGCCGATGCGCATCGGCGAAATGATCCCCTTTGAAGCCTATGAGGGATCGCACATTAATCCCAACCAGAAAGTGAAACTGTTCAAAAAACACCTCTACCGAATTGGTCAGGGCAAAGAGGGTATTTTTGTAACACAGAGGGCCATCGCCTTGCCTGAAGATCGCCGGGAACTGAGCAAAGCCATAAAAAACGAATGTGAACTACTCGGCGAGACCGGCGATGGTAAACACATCTATCTGTATCAGTATCAGGGCAGCTCACCCGTATTGCGTGAAATAGGGCGGTTGCGCGAAGTGGCTTTTCGTGCCGTTGGTGAGGGCAGCAATAAGCGCCGCGATATTGACTGCTATGACAGTCACTACTACCACCTGCTGTTATGGGATAAAGACGATCTGGAAATCGTTGGCGCGTATCGCTTCGGTGATGCCAAAAAGCTCGCTCAGAATGCCAGTGGCCCGGGGCTGTATACCGCCAGTCTCTTCGATTACGGTAAACAAATGGATTACTACTTCGAACAGGGGCTGGAACTGGGACGCAGTTTTGTACAACCCCGGTATTGGGGAAAACGCAGTCTGGACTATCTCTGGTATGGAATTGGCGCATTTTTAACACGACATCCGCACTATCGCTACCTGTTTGGTTCAGTCAGTATCAGTGGTGCCCTGCCCGCTCCTGCTAAAGATCTGCTGGTACAGTTTTACCAACTGTATTTCGCCGGTGAACAGGGCCTCGCCGTCTCTAACCGCCCTTACGCATTACCAGTTGAGCTGCAGAATCAATTTCACGGTAATGACTACAAAACCGATTTCAGCAGGCTAAAACATCTGCTCGCCAACATGGGTGTCGCGGTACCAACCTTGTACAAACAGTACACCGAAATATGCGAACCAGAAGGCGTGAAGTTTCTCAGCTTTGGTGTTGACCCCGACTTCAATGACTGTGTCGACGGATTAGTGCTGGTCGATTTGATGCGCCTAAAGGAGAAAAAGCGCCAGCGCTACATGCCTCGGGAGTATTAGTCCATCAGTCAAGCAGCGGACGGGCCGGTACGGCGATGCCATTATCTACCCTGTGCCCACTCTAAAAGTGCATGATGAAACACTTCTGTGTTTACTGCGCCCATTCCCACTCACCTTTAACCACCCACTTTATGCAACAGACTGGTGTAGATTTCCTCCAGCAGGCAAATATCCTGTAACGCTACCCACTCATTGGCCTGATGAATACTGGCGTTTGGTACACCTAGTTCAATCACCTGCGTGTGCTCGCTGGCAAAGAAGCGCCCGTCAGAGGTGCCACCTGATGTGGACAATACCGGGAAAGCCCCGGTATGTTCATATATGGCCTGCTCCGCATAACCGATGAGACTGCAGGCCGATTCCACCGAAGTAAAGTAAGGTTCGCACGGACGCTCCCACGACAAACTAAAGTCATCAGTTTCGGTTGCCACCGCCGCTTCAATAAGCCCCTGCAGTGTTTTTTGGGTAAAGCGGTGACTGTAACGAAGGTTGAAACAGATAGTGCACTGAGACGGAACAATATTGTCAGTAAAGTTGCCCGAGTCGATATGGGTCACTTGCAGGCTGGTACCGGGAAAATCGTCGCTACCCTCATCCCAGTTAATGGATGTCAGGGCACCGAGTACACTGTTCATTTTGTGAATCGCGTTGTCTGCATATTGAGGGTAAGCCACATGTCCCTGGCGACCGAAGACCTTTAGTCGTGCTGAAATCGCGCCGCGGCGTCCGGTTTTTATCGTATCCCCTGTAAACCGGCGTGCTGTGGGCTCGCCTACCACACAGTAGTCGGGTTGCACGCCTTGCTCATGCAAATGCTGCCGGATACGTTTGGAGCCATGCTCTGCCTCGCCTTCTTCGTCACTGGTGATAAGCCAGAGCAGATTGCAATCCGGTGAGGGGTTATGTGTGAGAAACCGCTCCGTGGCTGCAAGCATTGCGCCGATACCGGTTTTCATGTCCGCGGCACCGCGCCCTATCAGACGTTCTCCACGCACAGTGGCAGCAAAAGGATCCTCATGCCACTGCTCTGGATTACCGGCAGGTACCACATCCGTATGTCCGGCAAATGCCAGGGTTTTGCCGTTATGCCCGAAGCGGGCAATGAGGTTACTCACTCCCTGATGATGGTCAAACTGACACGTAAACCCCATATTGGTGAGCTTTTCAGCCAACCATCGCTGACATCCTGCGTCATTCGGGGTCACTGAAGGTTGTTGCATGAGATAGCGGCTGTACTCAATACTGCGGGCAGACCGGTTAAAAATGTGTTTTGGTGCAGACATAAGGAGCGTTACGGTCGGTAAAGGGTATTCCATTAAATAAAGTCTTCGTGACACTGACATGGCAAAAAAAAGACAGCACGATGACATTGGTAATCATCTAAAGACTGAAATAGAATCAGGGTGTTATCAAAAATGTAGGGAAGAGTGTTGCTCAGATTATTGTTTCTCATACCCGCGGTTTTATGCCTGATATGGTATCTGTACCTTCGTCATCAGGGCTACAGCCTCAAACAAGGTAAACAGGGGTTCATTTATATCCTGATGTTCTCAGCGGTGATTGCCGCCTTCTACACACTGATGCTGTGGCTGACTAATCTGTAACCGCCAGGCTCATGGCCCCTTTGGGCCACTGATTTTATCTGTGTCGATTATAGCGACCAGGATTAATGCGCCGAACACGCAATCCGTAAACATCATCACCGCAAACGAAAAAGCCAGTCAGCTAATCTGACTGGCTTTACGTTGCCTGGCATAAAGGCCAGTGTTTGTAAGATTACAGACGTTCGCCCTCGCGATTAAGCAAAACCGGATCTGTCTGGGTAAAGGCTTTAACTTTTGGTAACTGCGTCTTCGCGTCCCCTACCACGATATAATGCATTTGCTGCTCTTCGCCATATTGCCTGAATACTGCCAGCGCTTGCTCCAGTGTCAGGGCCTGCAACGTCTGCTGATCCTGTTCCAGATAATCCAGCGGTAGCTCCAGACGATCAATGTCATACATCATGCGTACCAGATCACCGGTGGTTTCAAAGCGTAATGCGTTGCGCTTGAGCATCAGGTTCTTAGTGTCATCCAGATCTTTTTGAGTATAGGTCTCGTCATACTCACCGATGAGCTGTCGGAATAATTCGAGAGACTCCAGGGTAACATTGGCACGCACCTGTGACTGGGCAACAAAAGGCGCCACATAATTACGCCGTGAAATACCGCTATAGGCACCGTATGTGTAGCCTTTTTCGATGCGCAATGTCTGGAATAAACGGGCGCTTGAGCCACCACCGAGACGATTCTGGGCGATATAGAAAGGATAATAATCAGGGTGTTTGCCCTGCATGGCGGGCTTACCTGCCATGATCACAGACTGTTTTGCATCCGGGATATCAATAAAAAAGACTTGTGCGTCCTCGATTGGCGCGACATCGGGGAGTTCAGGGATCTCAACAGTCTCTCCCTGCCAATGATTTACCAGCGGTTGCACGGCTTTTTTCACCTCTGACGGGGTGATATCGCCAACCACATGGAGTGAGGTATTTTTCGGACTAAGGTTTTTCGCGTAGTAGGACTTCATGTCGTCCAACGTGAGTTGGCTAACCGTTTCCTCAGTGCCGGCTGTCGGCAGCCCCGCTCGATGTTCCGTACCGTAAAGCTGACGATAGAATGCAGCACTGGCAACGCTGGAGGGATTCGCTTTGCTTTGTTGGATAAGATTCAGCCTTCTGGCTTTGAGTCGCTCAAATTCTGCTTCGTCAAAGCGCGGCGTGAGCAGCATCTCGGTCACCAAGTCCATGGTCTGTTCAAAATTCCGGACCAGCGTCGTACCGGTGATCATCACTGATTCAAAACCGCCATTCACCGAGATCGAAGCCCCAAGCAAACCAATGGCATCTTCAAGTTGTTCTGGTGTTTTACTCGCCGTCCCCTCATTCATTAATTCCCCAAGCAAATTCACCTGTCCCAGCTTGTTTTTAGCTTCAAGCACCGCTCCGCCTTCGATACGCAGGATGAATTCAACAATGGGTAATTCATTGTGCGGCAAATGGTACAGGGTCATGCCATTTTCCAGCTTGCTGCGGTCAATTTCTGGCATGCTAATGACAGGCGCTTCACTCAAGGGTGGCTCAGACCGGTCGTGACGGGTTGGTGTTTTGGCGTACTCAGCTTCGCTGTCAGAGTCGAAGTCTTGCTCCGCTCCCTCGACAATTTCTTCTTCCACCACATTCGCCTTTATCGCGCCATCAACAATGAGATCAGGTTCACTATGGGGAACAAAGCTGGTCAGGACATAGGGTTTATCTTTAATATACTGACGATAAACGCGCATAACATCATCCCGGGTTACCGCTTTAATGCGGCGGATGTCCTCGGTGATAAATCCGGGATCGCCAGCAAACTCCTCATAAATACCCAGCTGAAACGCTTTATTCAGATTACTGGCAATGCCCCGGTAGAAACGGGTCTCCTGCCGGGCTTTGATGCGCTTGAGATCATTATCACTGAAACCCTCTTGTTCAAATGTGTTCAGCGCCTCGTCAATAGCTGTTTTAACCTCATCAAGATCCTGACTGGCATTTGCACGCACGCGTATTGTAAACGTACCTGCTAATTCGCTGCTGTCCTGAGAGGAGGATACACCCGGTGCCAGCTTGCCTTCTTCGACGATTGCCTTGTACAAAGGGGCACGCTTTCCATAACTCAGAATTTCCCCCAATACCGACAAGGCATAACTGTCAGGATGAAAATCTTCCACCGTGGGTAAGGTCATGCGCAGTTCCGGTACCCTGGCAAAATTATCCAGATGATAGAGGCTCTTGCTGTCGTCCAGTCTTACCGGCATTGGTGGCATATCAGGCACAGGCTCAGCGGCTTTGATTTCACCGAACCAGGTTTTTACCATCTCTTTGGTTTCAGCAATATCGATATCACCGGCGATCACCAGCGTCGCATTCGACGGCCCATAATACTGGTGATAGAACTCCTTTACATCGCCCAGCGTCGCAGCCTGAAGATCTTCAAGCTCACCGATAACTGTCCAGCTATACGGGTGCCCATCGGGATACAGATTCTTACGAATGACATGATCTGTATGACCATAGGGACGGTTATCAACCCGTTGGCGTTTTTCATTTTTGACAACCTGCTTTTCACGTTCCAGCGCACCTTCAGTCACGGTGTTGATCATGTAACCGAGTCTATCTGAATCGATCCACATGACTTTTTCAAACGCATCTTTTGGTACCACCTCATAATAGATGGTGGCATCCGACCAGGTGCCCCCATTTCGCACTCCACCCAGCTCCTCAATCATCTTACGGTTAGCGCCCTGGGGAACATTCTCTGAGTCATTGAAAGCCATGTGCTCAAAGAAATGAGCAAAGCCGGTACGTCCGGGCTTTTCACGACTGGAGCCGACATGTACAAGCGTTGATACGGCAACCAATGGGTCAGAGTTATCCTGATGGAGAATGACGGTTAATCCGTTTTCCAGCTGATATTTATGATAATCCAGCGACAGCGCCTGTTCGGGTGCTTGTGAAGATGATGATTGACTTGCAACCGGTTGTTCGTGGGAGCCATGCTGACAGCCGAATAAACCCAGACTGAGGGCAGCAATAGCGAACCATGTTGATTTCATGAAAAGTTTCCTTGTTGTTATTTATCGTTCCTGCTTGTGTTCGGATTGTATCCGATGAATACCTTAATGGGCGAAACAGCCTCTGTCTAGCGGAGCTCTCTTTGCATTCAGAAAACAAAAAGCCAGCCGCAATACGGGCTGGCTTTTTCAGGCTTTCTGGCAATAGCGGTGCTTTGTTTGAGATTAACCTACCAGTGCCAGCAAAATGCCGGCGGCAACCGCAGAGCCCAGAACTCCGGCTACATTGGGCCCCATCGCATGCATCAACAGGAAGTTATGGGGATTAGCCTCCAGGCCCACCTTATTCACCACCCGGGCCGCCATGGGCACCGCAGACACGCCTGCAGCACCAATCAACGGATTGACTTTACCGCCGCTGAGACGGTTCATTAATTTTGCCATCAATACGCCTGCTGCGGTTCCAATGGCAAACGCCACCGCGCCCAGCAGCAAAATTCCCAGAGTTTCAAGAGTAAGAAACTTATCCGCAGACAATTTCGACCCTACCGCCAGCCCCAGAAAAATGGTCACGATGTTGATCAGCTCGTTTTGTGCTGTTTTGCTCAAGCGGTCAACGACACCACATTCACGCATCAAATTACCCAGACAAAACATCCCCACCAACGGGGTGGCTGTTGGCAACACCATAATGGTCAATATCAGTACCGCTAAAGGAAAGAGTACTTTTTCCTTTTTGGAGACGGTACGTAACTGCTCCATGGTGATCTCTCGCTCTGCCTGCGTCGTCAGCGCTTTCATAATGGGTGGCTGGATAATGGGCACCAGGGCCATATAAGAATAGGCTGCCACCGCCACAGCACCCAATAATTCCGGGGCAAGCTGTGACGACAGGAATATGGCGGTAGGGCCATCGGCACCACCAATAATCGCAATCGCGGAGGCCTCTTTCAGCGTAAAGGCAAAGCCGGGAACAGCGTTGAGCAGAATCGCACCAAATAAGGTTGCAAATATACCGAACTGCGCTGCAGCCCCTAGCAGAAGCATGCGAGGATTCGCGATCAGGGCACCGAAGTCTGTCATTGCCCCTACACCCATAAAAATCAGCAGAGGGAAAATACCGGTATCCACCCCCACGGCATAGATGTAGTACAACATGCCACCGGGATCATTAAAGCCCGCCAGAGGTATATTAGCCAGCAGTGCACCAAAACCAATTGGCAATAACAGCAGGGGCTCAAACTTTCTGACGATGGCGAGGTACAACAGCACCAGGCCAACCAACATCATCACCAATTGGCCCAGTTCAAAATTCGCCAAAGAAGTGGACTGCCAGAGTATCTGTAACTTCTCCATGGTCGCGGTTACCCCAATGTCATCAGGGCTTGGCCGGATTGCACCGCATCCCCTTCACTGACCAGAACTTCGGCAACCACCCCGTCGTGTGCAGCCCGCACTTCCGTTTCCATTTTCATGGCTTCCATGATCAATACCACATCTCCTTTACTAACCTGTTCGCCGGGTTTGGCCAGTAGTTTAACGATATTGCCCGCCAGGGGGGCGTTAAGGGTTTCGGTACCGTCCACGCTGGTCGTCTGAGGCTGCTGCTTATCCGCCTGAGGGGCCTCAGAAATATCACTGAGCTCACCGCTTTCGGCCACTTCAACGTTATACACTTTGCCATCAACACGCACGGAATAGGTAGCAGGGCCTCGCTGCGTTGCCCCGGATGGTGTGGAATTCGCGGTAGCAGGTGCTTCACCAGGAACCGGCTCAAACGCATCAGGGTTACCGCGGTTTTGCAAAAACTTCAGACCAATCTGTGGAAACAGCGCATAGGTGAGCACATCATCCACCTTGTCCTTCGCCAGGGTAATGCTTTCACTCTTGGCCACCTCGTCGAGTTCGCCACTGAGTTTTTCCATCTCATCATCAATCAGATCAGCCGGACGACAGGTAATGGCTTCCCCTCCTTCCAGCACCCGGGCCTGCAATTCTTTGTTAACCGGGGCCGCCGTTGCGCCATATTCCCCTTTGAGTACAGCCGCCGTCTCCTTGGTGATACTTTTGTAACGCTCGCCGGTCAGCACATTTAATACCGCCTGACTACCGACAATCTGCGAGGTAGGTGTAACCAGGGGAATAAAGCCAAGATCTTCGCGTACAGAGGGGATCTCTCTCAATACATCATCCATTTTATCTTCTGCGCCTTGCTCCCGCAGTTGGTTTTCCATATTGGTCAACATGCCTCCGGGAACCTGCGCGATAAGAATTCGGGAATCCACGCCTTTTAAGCTACCTTCAAACTTGGCGTATTTTTTTCGCACTTCCCTGAAGTAGGCCGCAATCTCTTCAAGTTTAATCAGATCCAGTCCCGTATCGCGATCCGTTCCCTCCACCATCGCCACAATCGTCTCGGTTGCTGAGTGACCATAGGTCATGCTCATTGACGAGATTGAGGTGTCGAGCATATCAATGCCTGCATCAATCGCTTTCTGGTATGTCGCCGTACTCAGGCCAGTGGTGGCATGACATTGCATTGTGATAGGCACTGCCACCGCGTCCTTTAACTGTGTGATCAATTCTTCACAGGTATAAGGTTTGAGCAATCCGGCCATATCTTTAATGCAAATGGAATGTACCCCCATATCTTCCAGCTGGCGTGCCATATTAATCCACATATCCATGGTGTGTACCGGACTGACGGTATAAGACAGCGTACCCTGGGCATGGGCACCCACTTCTACAGCCGTTTTAATGGCGGTCTGTAAATTACGCACATCGTTCATGGCATCAAAGATTCGAAACACATCAACGCCATTGGTGTGAGCGCGCTCGACAAATTTACGCACCACGTCGTCAGCATAGTGACGGTATCCCAACAAGTTCTGACCGCGCAGCAACATTTGCTGTTTGGTATTGGGCATCGCTTTTTTCAGTTCCCGGATTCTGTCCCAGGGATCCTCACCCAAGTAGCGAATACAGGCATCAAAAGTCGCCCCGCCCCAGGTTTCCAGAGACCAGTAGCCTATAGCGTCCAGCTTCTCTGCAATGGGTAGCATGTCATCGAGGCGCATGCGGGTCGCCAACAGTGACTGGTGACCGTCCCTGAGTACAACATCGGTAATAGCAAGTGGATTGGACATGGGATCTCCGAATTATGGTTGTTTACGATACTGATGGACGGCACTGGTAATGGCCGCGACGACTGCAGGTGAAAGACCTTTGCGGGAAACAGGAATACGCCCTTGCGTTT
Organism: Lacimicrobium sp. SS2-24; assembly: GCF_002201535.1. Lineage (GTDB taxonomy): Bacteria > Pseudomonadota > Gammaproteobacteria > Enterobacterales > Alteromonadaceae > Lacimicrobium. The sequence goes on from NZ_NIWW01000010.1 coordinate 40,087, forward strand.
CAGAGGGTGCCGCGCCAGGGAATTTACGACAATACACACTGATCAAGGAAACCGCACCGATCAATAATCCCAGGAAGGTAAAAACAACCACCATGCCGACGACCAGAAGCAGACCGGCATCCTGTAACTGTGAAGATAACTCTGGTGTCATGACTCTCGTCCAGTTGAATGAAAGACCAGATAAGTAACATGGTGATCTGAAAAAAACAATATAAGCCTGATGTCGAAAAGAGATAACAAATTACATATTATTCAAAACACATGCATATTTACCCATTTTAAGCGGTTAGTGTGTATTTTTCAGACAATTTGCATGGTTGTATCACTGCTGACAATATCAGTTATCACGTATCTAAATAGTACTTTGCCGTGCCCTGCTCCTCCCTTATGCTGTGAAAGAAAACTATCGCTGCCCCTGTCAATTGACAGAAGAACACTCTTGTCTCGTAACGGGGCCCCTGACCAGGAACACCAAAATGATCAATACACTGGCACAGTATTACTTCAGCATGTTGGATAGACTGCAGTGCTTCAATGGTATCCCATCACTACTCATCAGACTCTACCTGGCACCGGTAATGATCCAGGCTGGTTGGAACAAATACATCAGCTTTGCCGATACCGCTGCCTGGTTTGGCAATCCTGACTGGGGATTGGGTCTGCCCTTCCCTGCTCTGATGGCAAGCCTGGCCATTGCAGCCGAACTGATTGGGGGAATCTTGTTGTTACTGGGATTACTGACCCGACTGGTAACCCTTCCATTAATGGTCACCATGTTAGTGGCGGCGTTTACGGTACACTGGCAAAATGGCTGGCCAGCCATTGCAGATACATCCAGTTGGCTGGCTAATGGTACGCTCTTTATGAATGAAAGCGTCATGGCTTCAGCCGATAAACTCTCAGCCGCAAACAGTATTTTGCAGGAGCACGGCAACTACGAGTGGCTGACAGCCAGTGGTAAATTTGTGGTGTTGAATAATGGTATCGAATTCGCTATCACGTACTTTGTCATGTTGCTGGCACTGTTGTTTATCGGCGGTGGGCGTTATCTGAGTCTCGATTTCTGGATAAAACGGACACTGTGCAACAAGCTGTCTTCACAATGATTTGTCAATGTCCCGTGGCGATAGGTGTCACTGCTTCCCGACGCGCTGACAAACCAATTCCCAGCCAAAACTAAACTGCTCCATGACCAGCGGCTGGTAGCGTATTACTGTGCAGCCAGCTGCACCAATACGCTGTTCCAGTTCCCTCAGTTGATTGGGGCTAAGGGCAGCGTCGACCAAGGCTTTCATTCTTTTATGATAGGCCACAAAGTCATCTGTAAGGGTGTCGAGCCACTGCATGACTTCCTTTTCATTAAAACGCTCCGGACGCTGATAAATGCGTGCGATATCACCATGCAACCGTTTAAGCTTATTACCCAGATCCTGATGCTTACAGGCTCTGATAATGCTCTCAAGTGCTTTCACGACAGGTGAAAATGCCTTGTCTGCTTCACGAAATTCCACTTCTGAGATTTGTGCGTTAGCCAGGCTCAGGGCTGCCTGTAACGCTTTTTTGCTTTCAGACAGAATGTGCTGCTGCGCTAACTGTCTGAGGTGCGCACAGGCGTGCGCACTAGCCTTAACGATATCGCTACCCTGAAAATGTACCAGGGCCGCCATGACCCCGTTATTCTTGAGCATGGACAGGGCTTGTATCAATGCCTCACTGCCCGCATATTCAACACCGAACTGACTCACCACTAACTCGAATGATTGAGGCTTAAATGGCAGGGCATCGGCACTTGCCACTACCCCCTGACACTGAGGTTGACGTTGGATGAGATTAGCAATGCCATGGAACGAAATATCCAGTCCGACGGCATTCATTGACGCAAGGGCATTGGGTGACAACATGCTAATCAGTGTTCCATTGCCACAAGCCAACTCCAGCAACTGCGGGGATATATAGGAGGGAAGATATTCATCAAAAACAGCATGCCAATGCTGCTCGAGCGGATCGCTCACCCCCGTTCTAACCGTCAGGGCCTGTTCATGTTGCCGGGATTTCCAATAACTGTCCCAACCCTTCTCATCATCCATACTGCAAAAACCTGTGTTGTTGCCCACTGAACCTCGGCCAGAGTTTTGACCTGAAGAATAGGATGGAGGCGCATAATTTCAGACCGTTGAGAATACTATACGATCATCCACTTAGAAACCGTCGAACGTCTATTCCTGAGGAGGTTCTCATCCCATTGGGTCGCGCATAAACACTAAAATACCGGGAATATTTTAGGACCGCTTTAGCTGGCCTGCGAAGCGGGTGAGCCTCAGGAATGAGGCGAACAAAAAAAGCCCATGCAAACTGCGCATGGGCTTAACGCACAAACTGGAGATAATTTGCTGGAGGATTACTCCGGGCTGTCCTTGCCCTGCGCCCTGCGGGCCGCGCTGGACTGCGCACGTTCTAATTTGCTCCCGGCAAATTAGTCGAACCTGAGGAGGCTCTCATCCCATTGGGCCGCGCATAAACGAAAAAGCCCCGGTAAACTACACCGGGGCTTTTTCGTTTATATGGCGGACGCAGGAGGATTCGAACCTCCGACCGCTCGGTTCGTAGCCGAGTACTCTATCCAGCTGAGCTATGCGTCCTGAAATTGTGTTTCAATGCTAGTACGTTACTAACATTGGCTTCTTCTTTAAGAAGAATGGCGGAGAGGGAGGGATTCGAACCCTCGATACCCGCAATAGGTATGGTTCCTTAGCAGGGAACTGGTTTCAGCCACTCACCCACCTCTCCGGAAACGCTCATTCAGTCAGCTATCAATCTGTCCTGAATGTGGGGCCGAAGTTTAATGACTCGCTCATATAGAGTCAAACCTTTTTTGGCTCTGCGCCGTGCAGTTGTTGGCAATTCGAGCAATTCAGTTAAATTTTGCTCAAACACCGCGATTTTCGACACTCTTCGTCACTACGGATGTTTTCGTCATGATCAGCGCGCTGACACAAAAAAGGCCGGATAAACCGGCCTTTTTTAGCTGATGAATACTCAGTCACGCTCTGACTGGTCATCATCCTGCGGGGAAAAATCTGCATTTTTCTCCGCCTGTATACGCATGTAAATTTCTTCTCTGTGCACAGATACTTCTTTAGGTGCATTCACACCAATACGCACCTGATTTCCCTTAACGCCTAAAACCGTTACTGTAACTTCGTCACCGATCATCAACGTTTCACCCACACGACGGGTCAATATAAGCATTCTCTTGCTCCTGTTCCGTTAGTCCAAAATAATGTCCCTACTTAAACCTAGCGTAAAACCCTGTTAACTGAAAAGTTTTACGTTGCGGCCCCCTGTTTTTGTTGTCACCTCAAAAACCGGCCTCGGATTTAGCCGCGGATTATAGCCTATCTTCTAGCCATGTCGACACGGAAGCCAGTGCCTGGTCGAGTTTTTCAGGCTGATTACCGCCTGCCTGCGCCATATCAGGACGACCACCACCTTTTCCACCTACCTGCTGGGCAACAAAGTTAACCAGCTCTCCGGCTTTTACCTTGCTTGTCAGATCCTTGGTCACCCCAGCAATCAGACTCACTTTATCCTCACCCGCGACGGCCAACACCAAAATACCTGTACCCATCTTATTCTTAAGATTGTCCATCAGATCACGCAGTGACTTGGCCTCTACGCCCTCTAACTTAGCAGACAGTACTTTGATTTGGTTTATTTCATACGCCTGAGATAATAAATCGGATCCAGCCTGACTGGCTAATTTTTGCTTGAGCTGCTGCAGCGCTTTTTCTGTCGTTTTAGACTGTTCCAATAATTGAGCAATGCGTTCGGGCAACTTCTGCCAGTCACTTTTCACCTCAGCGGCCAGTTCATGCAATAGCTGGGTTTGTTGTTGCGAGAACCTCAGTGCCTCGGCCCCGGTTATCGCTTCGATGCGGCGCACCCCAGAAGCAATCCCCCCCTCACTGGAAATACGGAACAAACCAATCTCGCCGGTTTGCTTCACATGGGTGCCACCGCACAGCTCCATTGAGAAAGGCCCCATGCTCACCACCCTGACCTGATCGTCATACTTCTCACCAAACAACGCCTGTGCACCGGCGTTCTTGGCTTCTTCCAGATCCATTAATTGGGTGGTTAACGGGTGATTGAGTCGTATCTGCTCATTGACCAGCGCTTCAATCTGCGCAATCTGTTGCTGGCTGACTGCCTCAAAGTGAGAGAAGTCAAATCGCAGACGCTGAGGTTCAACCAGCGAGCCTTTCTGATTCACATGTTCACCCAGCACCTGTTTAAGTGCAGCATGCAATAAGTGCGTGGCACTGTGATTCAGTTTAATCGCCTGACGACGTTCAACATCAATCTCAACACTGGCTTTATCACCAACATGAATATCTGACTCAGCCACACCTTTATGGGCAATCGCATTGCCCAACTTTATGGTATCCGTAATTCTAAATCCGCCTCCAGAGCTTAAGCTCAGGTAACCGGTGTCTCCGACTTGTCCGCCCGCCTCTGCGTAAAAAGGCGTCGTATCAAGCACCACAATACCCTGTTCACCTGTTTTCAGGCTTTCAACTTTGGCGTCTGTACTGAATAACTCCTGTACGCTCGCCTCACCGCGGCTTTGCTCATAGCCTGTAAAGTCTGAGGTTACCTCACTGCTTAGCTGGCTGTTGTAATCCTTCCCGAAGTTGCTGGCTTGTTGTGCACGCTTGCGCTGCTCACTCATGGCGGCTTCGAATCCCGCCTCATCTATGGCGAAGCCCTTTTCTCGGGCCACGTCATTGGTCAGATCGGCCGGAAAACCATAGGTGTCATAGAGTTTAAACACCAGCTCTCCGGGAATCGTCTTATCTTCCAGGCTCTCGAGGGCATCCTGCAGAATCTGCATGCCGCGCTCAAGGGTGCGCGAAAACTGCTCTTCTTCAAGTTTCAGCACCCGCTCGATGGTTGAGCGCTGTGCTTTCAGCTCAGGGTAAGCCTCCCCCATCTGTTCAATCAACGCCCCTACCAGCTTGTAAAAGAAAATATCCTCAGTGCCCAGTTTATAGCCATGGCGCACTGCCCGGCGAATGATGCGTCTGAGTACATAACCACGTCCCTCGTTGGACGGCAACACGCCATCTGCAATCAAAAAGCTGCAGGAACGAATATGATCCGCCACCACACGCAGAGACTTGTCCTGTATATCCTTAGCACCAGTAATCTCAGCGGCAGCCTTGATCAGCGCCTGGAACAAATCGATTTCATAATTACTGTGTACATCCTGCAGTATCGCTGAAATCCGCTCTAATCCCATACCTGTATCAATCGAGGGCTTAGGCAGAGGTTGCAATTCACCGTCGGCCTGACGGTTGTATTGCATAAACACCAGGTTCCAGATTTCGATAAAGCGGTCACCATCCTCTTCCGGGGTGCCCGGGGGGCCTCCCCAAATATGCTCGCCATGGTCATAGAAAATCTCTGAGCAGGGTCCACAGGGTCCGGTATCCCCCATCGACCAGAAGTTATCTGAGGTGTCGATACGTATAATCTTTTCTTCAGGCACACCGATATGTTGTGACCAGATATCAAAGGCCTCATCGTCCTCAGCATAAATGGTGACAAGCAGTTTTTGCTCTGGTAAGCCCAGCTCCTTGGTCAGAAAATGCCAGGCAAACTCAATGGCTTCTTTTTTAAAGTAATCGCCAAAGCTGAAATTACCTAACATCTCAAAAAACGTATGGTGACGTGCCGTATAGCCGACATTTTCCAGATCATTGTGCTTTCCACCGGCACGCACACAGCGCTGTGCCGATACCGCACGGTTGTAGCTGCGCTTTTCAGCACCCAGCAAAACGTCCTTAAACTGGTTCATACCCGCATTGGTAAACAACAGGGTCGGATCGTCGGCTGGAACCAGCGAGCTGCTTGGCACCAACTGGTGACCACGGCTGGTAAAATAATCGAAAAATTTGCGGCGAATGTCAGCAGTACTAATAGTCATTGATTATCCCGGATAAGCGGCATTAAGGGTAAAAGTCACTTGGATAGTTAAATGAAAAAATTCACTCAGGGGGCTGACAATAGCATGAAAACTTGCTCCGTGTCAGGTGCTAAAAGACCATTAAACATGCTGTTTCAGGCATTTTTATCACACTTTCACAAGGTTGATGGTAAGAACCACTCCGAGTCGCTGAAATTTACTTTTACACTCATACGCCCGGTCCCGTAACCCGCACAAAAAAGCGTCATGGCAGTTTGCTCAAAACACCCTGTGACACGGGCTGTCATGCCATACTCTGAAGATCCTGGTTTTAATAAACGCAAGTGAATGCAACGTGTTGTACAGTGATGCTAGACGACATCGCCAACAAGCATCGGGCAGCGTCAGCACCTGGGTTACTTCCATGACCAGACTCAGCTGTAATATAGTATGGATGAACAGGTGTTAGTCTTCCTCCGGTGATGCCATCGCATAGCGAATCTGCTCCGGCGTATACCCTTTGTATTGCAGGTGACGGGCGCGCTTCTGACGCACTTTAAAATCACTCGCCTCACTGGGATACTTCTTCTGATACAAAGTGCGAGCCGCCTCAAACCAATCCACCTCCAGTTCAGCGATCGCTGCGTCAATCTCTTGTTCGTTGACCTGGCGCTGGCGAAGTTCGCCCCGTATACGAATCTCTCCCAGCCCCCTGGAAGCCCTTTGACGGGCAAAACTGGCAGCAAACCGCTGATCCGACTGCCATCCCCTTTGGGCAAACTCGCTAATCACCTGCTGGCACAATTGAGGATCCAAACCTTTAGCCTGTAATTTATGTAACAACTCACTCTGACTGTGCTCACGACGACTCAGCAAGTTCGTCAGGCTCTCACGGATGATCTTCTTGTCGGCTTCTGTCATATTGCCCTTTTTACACTCCGGTTTTTATTACTGATATCCCATGAACCTTACATTTGCCTTCGTCAACGCCATTTCTGAGATTGATCGCCGCCTTTGGCAACAGTTGGCTGAGGGTGCGGGTCCCTTTCTCAAGTATGAATTTCTGCACGCGCTGGAGCAAACAGATTGTGTAAGCGCACAACAAGGCTGGCAACCCTGCCACCTGACAGTGTATGACAATGCGACCCTGATAGCAGTCATGCCCTTGTACCAAAAAACGCACAGCTATGGAGAATACATTTTTGATTTTGCCTGGGCAGACGCCTATCACCGCCATGGCCTTGCATATTACCCAAAGCTTATCAGCGCCGTGCCCTTCACCCCGGTTACGGGCCCCCGGTTACTGTGCAACAAAGCCATGGAGGCGACACTGTGGCCGCAGGTCATCTCAGCTTTGAAGAACTACTGCAACGTGCAGCAACTTTCTTCACTGCACTTGCTTTTTACCGACAAAGACTGCTCTTCCGCACTGACACAGCAACATCTGTTAAGCCGCACGTCGGTTCAGTTTCACTGGTTTAACCGTGCATATGTCTGTTTCGAGGACTTTGTCAGTACATTCAGCTCCCGCAAACGAAAAAACCTGAATAAAGAGCGAAACAGACTCACTGAGCATGGCATTCGCTGCCGATGGCTGGTAGGTGAACAAATCAGCGAGCAGGACATGCTGGATTTTTACCGCTGCTATTGTCAAACCTACCTCAAGCGCTCTGGTCACAGCGGCTATCTGACGGCGGCATTCTTTGAGCAGCTGAGGAACAGCATGGCGGACAACCTTTTATTGGTGCAGGCGCACAGAGATGACACATTGCTCGCTTCAGCGCTGTTACTGTTTGATGAGAATACCTTGTATGGCCGTTATTGGGGCGCCCTGCACAGCGTCGATGGCCTGCACTTTGAAGTTTGTTACTATCAGGGCATTGCATTTTGTATTGAAAAGGGACCACAGCAATTTAATCCCGGTACGCAGGGCGAGCACAAAATACAGCGTGGCTTTGAGCCGGTTTACTGCTACTCCAGTCACTGGCTGAAACATAGCGACTTTCATCAGGCGGTGGCTGCTTTTCTTAAGCAGGAACGAGCGCACCTTCAACAGTATAAAACGCAGGCCACGTCACTGTTACCCTTTCGCAAAAACTGAAGCCCGCCGACCCCGGTTTATTTAAAGCCAGAATAATAACCGATTTGTCACTTGCAGCGCTTTTGCCACACTAAAAGCTGATTATTGGCTGGCAACAGATGACGATGACACAGCGCCAGCCCACTCCCCTGCACCCAACGTTGTAATTCGCTGACATCACGGATACCACCATAGCCCCGGGCTCTCAGGCTCTGATCAAAAGCCCGGTTGCTGTCACTGGTATACTGCCCATCGATATTAAATGGCCCGTACTGACAAAATACGCCATCAGGTGGCAAATTCTCAGCCACGCTCTGCATCATCAGTGTGGCTTCATCGCCTTGCATAATATGGGTGGTATTAGCGGTAAAAACGCCATCAAACGACCCTTCTGGCCAGGTATCTTGACCCAGAGTAAAGGGTATTGGACGCTTCAGATTGTCTGAGGGACAGGCATCAATCCAGGCATTGATGCCATCATGGTTGTCAGCCATGTCGCTGGTCTGCCAGACAAGGTGGGGCAAATGGGCCGCAAAAAACACCCCATGCTGGCCGGTGCCAGAGCCAATTTCCAGCACCGAAACGACATTGGCAAATGCCTCTTGTAATATATTCAAAATGGGCTGTTTATTGTTTTCACAGGCCTGACTAAAAGGTTTGTCCATCCGTTTCACCCTTGTTAGTTATCGTGAGCCAGTTGAACCATATCACCCTTTAGTCAAACCCTGTAAAACATCGGGGCTCGATTTTGCCAGCGTTAACCGAGGTTGGGACTCAACCACTTGCTGGCGTGTTCAATCGACCAACCCTTGCGGTCAGCGTAGTCCTCAAGCTGATCCTGCTGGATTTGCGCGACGGCAAAGTACTTGCTGTCAGGGTGGGCAAAATACCAGCCAGACACAGAGGCGCCGGGCCACATGGCATAGCTCTCGGTGAGCGTCATACCGGTATGTTTTTCGGCATCCAGAAGTTCCCATATCTTTTGTTTCTCGGTATGCTCCGGACACGCAGCGTAGCCAGGTGCCGGACGAATACCCTGATATTTCTCGCGGATCAGCGCCTCATTATCCAGCGCTTCATCAGGTGCATAGCCCCACAGAGTCTTGCGCACCACTTTATGCAAGTATTCCGCAAAGGCCTCTGCCAGTCGATCGGCCACCGCTTTAACCATAATGGCATTGTAGTCATCACCGGCTTGTTTGTGCGCCTCCGCCAGCGCTTCCTCACCAATCCCGGCGGTCACCGCAAAGGCCCCTACGTAATCGGCAATACCAGTGTCTTTTGCGGCAACAAAGTCACTTAAACAATAATTAGGAAAGTCCTTTTTCTCGGTTTGCTGTCGCAAGTGACAGGCGGTGGTGAGCAGTTCTGTGCGCTTATCATCCCGATAGATCTCAATGTCATCACCAACCTGATTAGCAGGAAACAGTCCTACCACACCTTTGGCCGTCAGCTGCCCGGACTGTTCAAAGTCATCCAGCATGGCATTGGCATCCGCGAGCAATTTACGTGCCTCTTCACCCACCACCTCGTCATTGAGAATACGTGGGTATTTGCCCGCCAGAGACCAGGTCAGAAAAAACGGTGTCCAGTCAATGTATTCACGCAAGGTGCTGATATCCGCCTGCACCTGTTGCACGCCCAACTGATTAGGCCGTTGAGGCTGATATGCGCTGAAATCCGGTACAAAGCGGTTAGCTCTGGCGCGCTCCAGTGTCACCGGTCTGGTACGTGGTTTCTTGCGCGCGTGTTGCTCCCGGACTTTGTCATATTCAGTGCTGAGCTGGGCGACATAGGCGAGCTTATCGGTTTTAGATATCAGCTTCTGACACACACCCACGGCTCTTGAGGCATTGGGTACATACACCACAGGACCGTGATAATTTTGCTCAATTTTTACCGCCGTATGGGCTTTGGATGTGGTCGCCCCTCCAATCAGAAGAGGCATATCAAATCCTTTACGCTCCATTTCCTTGGCCACATGCACCATTTCATCCAGCGAGGGCGTGATCAAGCCCGACAAACCAATCATCTGTACACCTTCATCAATGGCCGTCTGCAGAATTTTCTCACACGGCACCATAACGCCCATGTCGATGACTTCAAAGTTATTGCATTGCAGCACCACGCCGACGATATTCTTACCAATGTCGTGCACGTCACCTTTTACCGTAGCCAGCAGGATTTTGCCGTTACTGCTGCCCTCAGACTTCTCGCGCTCAATGTATGGCTGCAGGTAAGCCACCGCTTTTTTCATTACCCGGGCGGATTTGACTACCTGAGGCAGAAACATTTTGCCCTCACCAAACAAATCGCCAACCACGTTCATGCCGTCCATCAAAGGACCTTCGATGACATGCAAAGGTAAATCCGCTTCCTGGCGTGCCGACTCGGTGTCTTCTTCAATAAAGTCCATGATGCCTTTAACCAGGGCATGTTCCAGGCGCTTTTTAACCGGCCATTGACGCCATTCCTGATTCTCCTTGACCACCTCTTTACCGTCGCCCTGATATTTAGGGGCCAGCTCCAGCAGCCGGTCAGTAGCCTGGTCATTACGGTTGAGGATGACATCTTCAACGGCTTCGCGCAGCTCCTTGGGAATATCGTCATAGACCGCCAACTGGCCCGCGTTGACGATCGCCATGTCCATACCCGCTGCAATGGCGTGGTACAAGAAGACCGAATGCATGGCCTCTCGCACAGGATTGTTACCGCGAAAAGAAAAAGAGATATTCGACAAGCCACCCGACACGAGGGCATGAGGCAGATGCTGCTTGATTCTGCGCGTGGCGTTAATAAAGTCTACCGCATAATTATTATGCTCTTCGATGCCCGTTGCCACGGCAAAGATATTCGGATCGAAAATGATATCTTCCGGCGGGAAACCGATTTTCTCGGTCAATAATCGATAGCTACGCTCACAGATCTCAAACTTTCGGTCTTCGGTATCGGCCTGGCCTTTTTCATCAAAGGCCATCACCACCGTGGCAGCACCATAGCGTTTGAGCAAACTGGCTTGTTGCAGAAACTGCTCTTCCCCTTCTTTCAGGCTGATAGAATTGACGATCGCCTTGCCTTGAACACATTTAAGACCGGCTTCAATGACCGTCCATTTAGATGAGTCAATCATCACCGGCACCCGGGAGATATCCGGTTCAGAGGCAATCAGATTTAAAAATCGCACCATGGCGGCCTCAGAATCGAGCATCGCTTCATCCATATTGATGTCGATGATCTGAGCGCCGTTTTCTACCTGCTGACGGGCCACATCCAGTGCTGTTTCGTAGTCCTCATCCATGATCAGGCGCTTAAACTTGGCAGAGCCCGTCACATTGGTACGTTCGCCGATATTGATAAAGTTTGTACTTGCTTGATTCGTCATAATTACCTCTTTATCAATGTACGAACGGTTCAAGACCACTGAGACGCAAACGCACTTCTGGTGCAGCCGCCTGCCGAGGTGCCTGATCTGCAACCGCTGCTGCGATAGCACGGATATGCTCGGGGCTGGTGCCGCAGCATCCGCCAACAATATTCAACAGTCCGGATTCTGCCCACTCACGAATATGCTCAGCCATTTCGTCCCCTTCCATGTCGTACTCACCAAATTCATTGGGTAACCCGGCATTGGGGTGTGCAGACACGGCACATTCGGCAATGTCGCTGATATCCTGTACATACTGGCGCAATAAATCCGGTCCCAGCGCACAGTTCAGCCCAAAGGATACGGGCTTAACGTGACGTAATGAGTAATAGAAGGCCTCGGCCGTTTGCCCGGACAAGGTTCTGCCGGATGCATCAGTTATGGTGCCGGAGATCATCACTGGGAGTCGCTGCGCGCGCTTGTCGAAGGTATTCTCAATGGCAAATAAGGCCGCTTTGGCATTCAGTGTATCGAACACCGTCTCCACCAGAATCACATCCGCGCCGCCTTCCATCAGGCCATCGCATGCCTCTTCATACGCTTCAACCAGTTGATCAAAGCTGACATTGCGCTTACCCGGGTCGTTCACATCCGGCGAGATGGACGCCGTGCGGTTGGTTGGCCCTAACACCCCGGCGACAAAACGTGGTTTGTCGGCACTGCTGTACTGGTCTGCTGCCTGGCGCGCTAACCTGGCGGCCTCCACATTAATCTCTCGTACCAGAGACTGCATATCATAATCGGCCATGGCAATAGAGGTGGCGTTAAAGGTATTGGTTTCGATGATGTCAGCACCGGCTTGCAGATATTGCCCGTGAATGTCACGGATAAGATCCGGCTGGGTGAGCACCAGCAAGTCATTGTTGCCCTTGATGTCACTGTGCCAGTCTGCAAAACGGGTTCCCCGATAATCGGCTTCTTCTAATTTGTGACGTTGGATCATTGTGCCCATGGCACCATCGAGGATCAGAATTCTCTGTTTGAGGGCCTGGGTAAATTTAGTTGAATCGGTCAAAAACAGCTCCTATTCCATTCGCCATCAGGCAATATCTGACAGGTTATAAGGGGTAATCTGGTACACATAATAATTCAGCCAATTGGTAAACAACAGGCTGCCGTGGGAGCGCCAGCTCATTAACGGAGGCTGCGCCGGATCATCATTGATAAAATAGTGTTCCGGTAACGCTGGCTTAAGCCCGGCTTTTAAATCCCGGTAATATTCCTGTGCCAGTGTATCCGGATCGTACTCTGGATGACCGGTAACGAACACCATGCGCTTGTCTTTACTCGCCACCACATAGGCACCGGCCTCTTGTGAACTGGCCAGAACGTCGAGTTCAGGCACTGACTGATAATCTTGCAGTGCCACTTCACCGAAACGGGAATGGGGGGCGTTAAATACCGGGTCAAAACCACGTAACAGTTCATCGTGTTCGCTGTTGACCTGATGGGCATACACGCCTGAGAGTTTCTGCTCGCGCAGGAAACGGTTTAAGCCAAAATAGTGATAGACCGCAGCATGGGCGGCCCAGCACAGAAATAGCGTTGACTGCACATGGCGTCTGGCCCAGTCCATTACCAGTTGCATTTTGTCCCAGTACTTCACTGCCTCGTAATCCAGCATGGCCAGCGGCGCACCGGTCACAATCAGGCCGTCGTACTTTTTACCTGCCACTTCTTCAAACTGATGATAAAACGCGTCCATATGCGCTTTTGGGGTGTTTTTCGGTGCCTCACTGTCAATACGAATCAGATCCACACTGATTTGAAGCGGGGTATTGGACAGTAAACGCAACAACTGGACTTCCGTCTCAATTTTATTCGGCATCAGATTGAGTATACCGACCTGCAGAGGACGAATATCCTGATTGACAGCACGATGGGACTCCATCACGAAGATGTTTTCTTCGCTCAGAACATCCTGTGCCGGCAGCTCACCGGGTATACAAATTGGCATGGGCTCTCTCCTGGGAACAGAACTGGGATTGGCAAAGACTGCCATGAGCCGATCTTGCCAACTAAAAGAGAAATGTCAACATCTTTACGTCTAGACGTCCAAATGATTTTTTACCTTTTTATCTTCACCTGCCTGATAATCGTAAAGGGGGGGATGGCAAAATTCTTATTATGCTTCTGAGGGTAAACGCAGGAAATGGGGGTAAACGCAGAAAAGGATGAACGGCAGGGCCGATACCCTGCCTGGATAGGTCAGCAAGCATTTATGCTGTATAAAGCTTTTTCACCCAGGGTAAGACCTCTTCCTGTGGCTCCAGGGTTTCGCAGGCGTCCACTTTGAAAAGAGGCGCTTTAGCACTGCCCTGTAATTCCTCCAGCAGCTCATAGATATGCCGTCCTGCGCCACAGTAAGTATCACCATAGCTGCTGTCACCCAGTGCCACCACCGCAAACGGGCGCCCGTCTAACAGGGGAAAACGAGATTCCATATCCAGAATCAGGCCTTCAAGGTTGGGCGGCACATCCCCCTGTCCCGTGGTGGAACTGATAAACAGTAATTCCTCTGCCATCTGCACATCATCCAGCTTGGGGTCATCGAGCAGCTCAGCTTTAATCCCGATTTTTTCCAGTTCTGTCTGCACGTCTTCAGCCAGTTGCTGCGCATTGCCATACACACTGCCATAAAAAATACTTACTTTGGACATTCGCACTCCCAGTTATTTTCTCGCCAAAGGGTTAAGAGTCTTTGCATACGTGGCTCTGACTCTGATTTGATCACTAATTTTTCCCCGGTAACGGGATGGTTCAGCACCACCTCACAAGCCGTCAATGCTAAACCCTGAAAATCGAACTCTGTTCTGAGCATGGCATTGTGCTTGCCATCCCCGTGATTCGCATCACCAATAATGGGATGATTAATATGCGCCATATGCCGACGCAACTGATGCTTTCGTCCCGTGCGCGGATACAGCTCTACCAGGGAATAACGCGCACTGTTGTAGGGTCTGACCGGATAAGGCAATTCGAACCTCGCCAATGTGGTGTATTCACTCACGGCATCCTGAGGCGCTTTATCGGTGCGCGCCTTTTTATCTGCTATTGCATCCAGCTTTTCTTTCAGGGCATGCTCAATGCAACCGCTGTGCGGACTGAATCCCCTGACGATCGCCTGATACGTTTTCTGCACCTGCCCCTGAGCGAACATGGGGCTGAGCACCCGCGCCACATCGCTGCTAAGGGCAAACAACAATACACCTGAGGTGGGTTTATCCAGCCGGTGTACAGTGTAAACATACTGATTGATCTGATCGCGTACCATCTGCATGGCGAAGCGGGTTTCATATTTGTCAATCAGACTGCGATGCACAAGTAATCCCGCGGGCTTGTGCACGGCAATCAAATCATCATCCTGATAGAGTATGGGTAACATTTATCCTGCCTTTTGATATAACCGGTCCCAAGCCCGCAGCACCTGCATCAGGTCGCTGCAATGAAGGTGCACTGGCCACACTTGTTCCGCCATCGGCACCAGGCTCATGTGTTGTGGCAAAGGCTGCTGCGTTTCTAACAGGTGCTCCATAGTGGGAATAAAAACAAATTGCAGCCACTGCTCAAAACGCAATGTGTCACAACAAAATGGCTCTGTGCTGGCCAGTTTTATGGCCGCAGGTCTTGTAGATTGCCACATTGCCTGTTGCTGCAAGGTCACGGTCAACTCACCGAGTAATTTTCGGGTTTGTTGGTGTTTAGGGATCTGTTTCGACATAGGATGCCTGTTACTGCGTCTCAGGGTATAATCGCAGGTGCGTGTTGATTTGACTTCAGTGCGCCATGAAAAAGCCGTAAAGCCAAAAAAGCGTAAAACACCGTACCCGCTAAAAACCGCCAAGGATAACATGTCAAACATCAGTACGATTAGTGAATTTCTGTTACATGCCAATAGCCAATATCAGGTTTTTGATATGAGTCGCGGCATTCGCCCCCTCCCCGCGCAGGAGTTTATCGATATAGAAAATGCACTACAGCCATTTCCAACACCAAGACTCGGGGCTGCCTGGCTGGGCATTCTGTTCTGGAACAGCGATCCTGCGGGCGTTAACGCCATGGTGAGCGCAAGCGCACCCCAGTATTTTATCTGGTTTTTAAAACTGCCACTGGATGAGCAAAGTAAACTGATGCCGGGTCCCCGCGATCACTTCCTGCGCATTCTATTAGAAGCTCTTGCCAGACAGGCTGAAGGCGAGACCATCAAAGATGTGCCCGACCACCCTTATAGTTTTGTGCCGCCTCAGCAGCAAATGGCCGACTTTAATGCCATTGTCAGGAAGCAATTGGGATTGCCGCACAGCGATCATTTCAGCGAAGCATTGCGGTACATTCAGTCACCTACAGAAAAAGACTGGAATAATGTGCCAGTGCAGGGGATCAGTGATGTAGCCGCCGCCATGGATGACCCGATTATTGAACAGGCTGTACTGGATAATTTCGACCTGCTGGCAGATGAAGTAAAACAGCCTCTGTGCCAGGCCATGGAGAATCATCAGCCATCGGCGAACTTCAGTGCAAAGATACTGCAATGGCTGGCCACAGAGCAGCAACCCTCATCCGTACTGTCGGGCTTACGCGCCCTGTCACGCAGTAAAGAGCCAGAGCGCATAGCGGCTTTTTTGCAACAACTTCTTACAGAAGAGCGTGCTGATACCGACATGCTGGTGATCATAAGTGGACGACACTGGCAGCGCTTAAAAGACAACGCCCTGTTACACAACTACATGAATGCACTGGCGCAACATTCCCATGCGCTTTTTAGCGCGGTATTTGCAGATCTGGTCAGAATCCCTATGCTAAGAACACAAATGCTGAGTCTGTTGCGCAGTCCCGATAAAAGCCCCGAACTGCTTCAGGCCATAGGCGCGCTATTCAGTGAGCAACGACAATGAGCCTATTCGAATTAGTGTTGCTGCTGCTTGTTATAGCTGTTGGCTGGCAGTTCTGGCGCGTCAGAGCCATCAGTGAAAAAGCCACCGAGTATTTGCACCATTATTGCAAGAAGCAAGGGTTGCAACTGATTTCTGTTTCGCGACGAAAAACCCGTATCAACAGCTATCGGGGTAAACTGGACTGGTATACCGAGTTTAACTTCGAGTTTTCAGGTAATGGGGAAGATGCTTACCAGGGCGTGCTGACCATGCGCGGGCTCTATGTGAGCGAAACCAGCTTACCACCCTATCGGGTCTGATCTCACTCATAGCTCGTACTTTGCTACTAGCAGCAATACGCTGTAATAAACCCAGCATAGTAGAGGCTGCATGCAGGCTGACGGATTGAGATTATGCAGGCGTCCCTGCCGTCTTTTCTCGACATCGCCGCTCTAACGCTTCCTTGCGACCGCGGCATACCGTCCTTCCTGGACATCGCCGCTCTAGCGCTTCCTTGCGATCGCGGCATACCGTCCGTCCTGGACATAAAATAAAGGCGCGGCTATAAAGCCGCGCCCCTACTGATGATTACATCCCTATAACGCATACCTTTGCTGTATCAGTCCTTGCTTCACATCCTTATGCCATCCTCTCCTGTTATCTCAATCATCCTGACTGAGGGGTTCGTCCTGAACCAGTCCCTTTCCTTTTATCCTTTGTCACTGGTCATCCTCACTACCAGTATGCTTCGTCCTGAAGTTGTCCTTGAATGCGTCCTTGACCCATCGTGTTTCCTTGTGACAGGGATAAAGATATAGGAATCCAGGAACTTTGCTATGGGGAAGATTAAAATGATTCGGCCCGGATGAAAATCCAGACCTGACAATTAGATATTTTAACTTTATTTTTCAATGAATTAACAAATTATGTAGGTGTTTGTACAGGGATAAAAAGTCAGATTTTCCTACACAAATGTACGACATTTCGTACAACGGGAGAGGCGTTATTCTTACGCCTTTTCCGTTGCATCATGAAACATCAGTTGCCCCTTAATGCGTCCCACCTGTAACTCAGTGATGTGATGGTATTCTCCATGCTCGAAAAAGCTCAGGCATTTGGGTAGGGTAACCAGCACGGCGACCCCTTCACTCAGAGGATCCTCATTCACCACCGCGTCGACGGCTCCCATTAATACATGCCCTAGCCCTCTGTGCTGATGGTCAGGGTGAACACCAATAAAAGAGAGCAAGTGATAGCGGTTAGCCGGCACATTATCTTTTACTTTTTGCTCTTTTTCGACCATCTGGCGGGTACCAAACAAGCCCGCTGTCAGTAACATTTTTAGCCGCCAATGCCAGAAACGCCCTGGTCCGAATCCCGCATCAGGTCGCAAAACACACGCCACGGCGAGCAATCGCTGCCCTTCGAAAAGCCCCACCATCGGCTGTTTTGCCTGCCAAAACGTATGCAGCTCCTCACGAATAGCGCTACGAAGACGTGATTCGTATTCTTCCTCCTCAGCCTTGAATATCTCCATAAACAGAGGATCGTCATGGTACGCCTGATAGAGAATCGAAGAGGCAACAACAAGATCTTCCTCACTCAAATAAATCGCTTTGACCTCATCAGGATTAAGAGGGGCTGTATTCATGCAAAAATCCGCTTTCGTTGACTATATTTAATGCTATCTACCATACCCCAACCCGGAACTTTTGTTAAACACTTGTTAAAAGGTAAACGCAGTATGAATATGGCAAATCCGTCACTTAACGATCTCTTCAATCAGTTGGGGCTGCAGGATGATACAGCCTCGATCAATCAGTTTATCGACACCCACCGCGGGCTCGACAGCCGCACCCGATTAGAAGATGCCCCTTTCTGGAGTCCAGCACAGGCTAATTTACTGCGTGGTGCCCTACAGGAAGATGCCGAATGGGCAGAAGTCATCGACCAGCTCAACTGCAGATTGAGATAGTCAGGAAAAGACCCTGTTAATAAACCTTGTGGTTTTGCGGCTTCAAAACAACGGACTTAAAGGCGACCAATGCGTTAATTCTTTTGGGAAAAAGTACCACCGCGAAGGCTTTTTTCAATACCGACCTCGGGGCACAGGAACAACAGGTTATCTGGGATGGGTTGCACGCCAGTGTTGTGCGTGTTGATAGTATACAGGAGCTGCAAGACCGGGTTCGTACAAGCCAGCAAGAAGGCCATGATATGCTGTTGATAGCCGGGCACCAGACCTTTGATGCCCTGCCTGACCAAAACGGCGCCCCTATGAACACCAATGCCTGGATATCTCAGCACACTCCGGTGCCAGCCTTCAGCCAGGAAGAGCTGAATCGCTGGAAGTTACGCATTGTGCCGGGATATCGTCATAGGGTGACCTATGTCAACTAAGGGTCCGTCAGCCAGATAAGCCGCTGTCGCCCTATCACCATGAAGTCAACAGTGTCGTGCCACAGGGGCAACCACTTTTCAGTATTGCGCCTCTGTGACACCGTTTTAGAATCGACGCTTGAGCCTACTTAATGGCCTCATAAGCGCTGTTTCCCCAGCCAATTAATTCACCGTTTCTGAACACCAGCGGCGTACATTCATCCATGGTGGTGACCCCGTCACCCTTGTTTCTGTGCGTACGGTAAAACAGTACCTGATACTTGCCGGAGTCACTTTGGTGAAATTCACTGAATTCGGGAGAGCCAAACTGGGCCGAGACCTGTTCAAACCCTTGTCCCTGCTCAAGTTTTGCCACCATACGACGATTCTGAGCTTCTTTTTTCTGCCAGTCACCTTCATGGTAGCCATCGCCGCCCACTGAAATGACACATCCGCTGAGTGTAAGTACCGCCAGTACGGGTACAGCAAGTATTGTTGTTCTCATTGTTACCTCTTTATTGAAAAACATCACAACGCTCAACCATGAGCGCGTCTTTATGGGTTCACTGATGCTTAGCAAAAAAAAGGCCAGGAAGTAACGGATTGTTTTTAAAGAATTTATTAAATCTTGCTCGATCCGGGTTCATGATAAAATAGTGATTCTGACCAGTTTTTAGTACCAACAGCAAACAGGTTTTATCATGTCCCATCATCAGTACATTCTTTCTTTATGCCAGTCATTGGCTGAATCCGGCAAAACCCCTTCAGTGGCATTGATTAAAAGTCATGCTCGCCAGCCGCTCCCTCTGCCGGATATCTTGTCGGTATTGCAAAAGTGGAAAAAAAATCCAAAAGTTCGCCTGCCTGAAGAAGAACAACCCGTGGCAAAACCACCTTCCCACGAACAACGTATAACCTCACTGGAAGCCCGCATAGAGAAACTCGAAACCTTGTTGAGCCAGTTATTAGAACAACAAAACAACCGCCGTTAATGTGAAGGCATTGCCGGCTCAATCTGGTCAATAAATTCACTGAGAGACTGCGCCAGGACTTCTGTCGGCTCCAGTCCTACCTGCTCTAACATCACGTTACCGGTGGCATTGTCGACACTGATAATAAAATCATCATCATCTGTGACCGCAATAAAAAGCGTCTCTGGCTGCTTGAGTCGCCTTTTCATGAGCACATGCCCCACCAGATTCTGCAACAAGCGCTCAAAGTCCTCCTCATTCCAGGGCTGTATGAGTTGCAGTGCGCCTCTTGGCGTGCTGGCGTCCAGCCCCTCACTCCAATAGCGACCATAAAAACTTTTAACATCTTCATGAAACGTCATTTCCAGTGCCTGTTCAGTGACAGAAAAATCGCCAGGATGTTCGCGTTTAACCGGTTGCCAGCGAATCAAACCGCGTTCATCAGGTTGCCCCTGTTCACAGGGTGATGGCCAGTTTTCATCCCATTCGGTCTGTAAGACACTGCCCGGTGCTGCATAAGTCTTTATCAGGCGTTGTACAAATTCATCAAGGCTTTGTGCCACACTCTTATTCATCTGTTATCCATTAACACGGTATAATTGACTGTCTTGCTACTATATCATTTTCAACATTCAGGGTAATTTATGGGTGATACCACGTCCTCCTCTCCTCTTGCTCACCTCAGTCTGGGTAAAACATCGCAGTATGTTGACACCTACAGTCCGAAGCTGTTGCAAGCCGTACCCCGCAGCCTCAATCGAGAGGAACTCGGCATTGTCGAAGAACAGCCCTTCAATGGCGTTGATATCTGGAACGGATACGAGCTCTCCTGGCTGAATTCCAGGGGTAAACCCTGCGTTGCTATCTTGCAGGCCTGCGTACCTGCAAACAGCCCCAATCTGATCGAATCCAAGTCATTTAAACTGTATCTGAACAGTTTCAATCAGTACAAAGTCGACACACCTGACGCATTGCAGCAGCTCATTGAACAAGATCTCAGTCGCTGTGCAGCCGCCGATGTTAGGGTCAGGCTGTTCTCGCTCAGCGAAACAGACGCGTTTCAGGTTTGCCCCGGTAAAGGTGAGCTTCTCGACGATCTGGACATTGAAGTCACTCAATATCAGCCTGATGAGAACGTGTTAATGTGCGGAGAAGCATGGGTAGAACGCGAGCATATCAGTCACCTTCTCAAATCAAACTGCCTGATTACCCACCAACCTGATTGGGGCAGTGTCACTATCCGTTATACAGGCAAAGAAATCATCAAAGAAAGTTTGTTGCGCTACCTGATCACTTTCAGGCAACACAACGAGTTTCATGAACAGTGCGTCGAGAGAATTTATTGTGACATCTTGCGCCAGTGCCAACCACAAAAGCTCACAGTGTACGCACGATATACCCGACGCGGGGGGCTGGACATCAGTCCTTTTCGCAGCAACTTCGAAACCGCGCCAGTGTTTGAACGATTAATCCGCCAGTAAAAATGAAATCAGGAAAGTAAACTTACAATATGACTTTCATTTTTCTGTCAATTGAATAAAATAGCGGCGGTTTTATTAATCGATGGACATCACATGTTACAACCTGCATCAGAACGCCTGCCCTACTATCTGGTTAAACGTCCCCTGAGCGACGACTAACCAAAGTGCGGAAAAGGAACAGAAAAAGGCGGCTTTACCGCCTTTTTTGTTTTCTGTCTTTGAGGTTAAGTGGCCGCTATAAGGCTGATTTCAGGCTTACCAAAATCTTTACCTAACATCTTGTTATAAAAAATATTCTTAACCATCTCATAAACCATTATAATGGACTAAAGAGCATTCGAGTCTGCGAGTGAAGCAAAGCATGGAAAATGGGTCACAGTTACCACCGACAAAACTGGATTTAACTACCCAAAACCAGCAAAAAGTGTTGCGTAGTTTTAAGCACCAAATAGATACCCTGTCGCAATTTATTCTCAGGTTGAGTAAATTCTACGAAGGGGCGATACCTGCTCTGGACAAGGAACTACAAACACTCCGAAGCCACCTGGGTGGCAAGGTCAACTTTACCCTCGCAGAAGTCAGTATCGGCAAACTGACGGCCCTGTTGATGGAAAACTGTGACCAGGTGCGACTGCAAAACCAGAAGTCCCATTATCTCATCGAGAGCGCCATTCAGGCCTTACAAGACAACCGCGACTTACCCGAGCCGTTAAAGCAAGACGCTCAAAGCTTTCTGCGTCAGGTACGGCAAAGCCAATCCAGTGTTTTCGCCTCACTCCCACACTTTGAAAAGGCACTGGAACTATTTCAAAAGGCTCTGGAAAACTGTCGTGTTTCCGATAGTAATACTGATGCTATTGGTTCGGCGGGTCTTCAAAACGCCGCGTTAGCACTGCACAAAGAAATCACCGATGAGCTCAGAGAGTTGATATCTCAGCTCAGCACCAGTGCCAGAAAAGATAAAGAACTACGACAGGTTCGCGAGCAATTGGCCAAAGGACTAGACCATGAGCAGCTGCTGGAGTGCTGTCTGATTATCATACGGACCATTCTCAGAGAGGTCATCCAGGAACGTAAACATGCCGAGCGCTTTGTCTCCAGTCTGCATAGTACCTTGGATAAAGTCAGCCAGTCGGTCAGTCATTCGATAGAAGAAAGTGAGTCCACTTTTCAACTAAAAACGGACAATACCGCGCAGTTAAAACAACAGGTCATGGATATTGAAGTGGCCATTGAAGAGGCCGAAAATCTCAAATTGTTGCGCAAACAAGCGTCGGAATATCTGAGCAAGATGGCAGCCACGATTGAGTCGCGGGAAAAGACCGACCAGGACGAACAGCGTGTACTGATGAAGCTGCTCAAAGATATGAAAGACCAGTTAAGCCACCTCGAGCAGGAAACCGCCGAGTATAAGCAACGACTACTACAACAGAAGTACCGCAGTCATCACGACGAACTGACACAAATTCCCAACCGCAGTGCTTACAATGACAGAGTTGACCTGGAGTTTCGCCGTTGGCGCCGCTACGGTACGAATCTGAGCATCGCACTGATGGATGTCGATCACTTCAAGAATATCAATGACAGTTATGGGCATGCCGCCGGAGACAAAACACTGCAAGTCATTGCGCAACAGATGAGCAAGTGCCTGCGATCGACGGATTTTCTGGCGCGCTGGGGCGGAGAAGAGTTTATCTTGTTGCTGCCGCAAACGTGCGCAGAGGAACTGGAAGCCCCCCTTGAGAAGCTGCGTTTACAAATCGCAAAAATCCCCTTCAAGTTCAAACATGAGAGTGTCAAGATTACGGTTTCAATTGGCGCCACACATTTCAGACAGGGAGATGATGTCCAGCGAGCCTTTGAGCGTGCCGATAAGGCGCTCTTTGAAGCAAAAAATCAGGGCAGAAATCGCTGTGTTATTGACCAAGGAAAAGAATGAAACGAACAGTACAGTTAAACCCTATTGGCTCCATGAGCCTGTTGTCGCAATTCGAAGTTGACCGTCTTAAAAAATCCACCTCCAGCGAACTCTATCGTCTTTTTCGTAACTGCTGCCTCGCCGTTCTCAACAGTGGTGCTCAGGAAGACAATTACGAAAACATCTTTTCTCCTTATGAAGACTTTGAAGTCAATCTATTGCGCCGCGAGCGAGGCGTAAAGATAGAGCTCATCAACCCGCCCGAATTGGCCTTTGTAGACAACAAACTGATCAAAGGCGTGCACGAACACTTGTTTGCCGTGCTGAGGGATTTACTGCATATGGGTGCGCGCTATGAGGGCAACCTGTTTGTAGACCAGTCTGAATCCACCCACATCACTCACATGGTGTTCGACATGTTGCGTAATGCCAATGCTATCCAGGCTGCTGCAGAGCCTAATATGGTGGTCTGCTGGGGTGGACATTCGATCGGCGAAATCGAGTACAAATACACCAAAGAAGTGGGATATCAACTGGGTCTCAGAGACATGAACATTTGCACCGGATGTGGCCCCGGCGCGATGAAAGGGCCGATGAAAGGAGCCACAATAGGCCATGCCAAGCAACGATACCGTAATGGTCGTTATCTGGGTATATCAGAGCCCAGTATCATTGCTGCCGAGCCCCCTAACCCGATTGTCAATGAACTGGTGATCATGCCGGATATTGAAAAGCGCCTGGAGGCCTTCGTCCGCACGGCCCATGCTATTGTTATCTTTCCCGGCGGCGTGGGCACAGCAGAAGAGCTGCTCTATTTGCTCGGGATTATGCTCAACGAACAGAACCGTGAACAGGTTCTGCCCATTGTACTGACCGGCCCCAAAGAGAGTGAAGCCTATTTCAATAGTATTGATGCGTTTATCGGTGAGACGCTCGGCAGAACAGCACAGAACCTGTATACCATTATCGTTGATGATGCCTCAGAAGTGGCCAGGGTCGTACGTGAAAACCAGCCGGACGTGACCGAATATCGCCGTCAGCGTGGAGACTCCTATCAGTTCAATTGGTCGATGAAAATCGATCAGGATTTTCAGGCCCCCTTTATCCCCAGTCATGACAATATGTCGCAGCTTAACCTGCACCTGGAACAACCGAAAGCGGAGCTGGCCGCGTCACTTCGTCGCGCTTTTTCGGGTATAGTAGCCGGTAATGTCAAGGCGGAAGGGATAGAGCAAATCAGGCAGAAAGGTCCATTCAACCTGCATGGCGACGCCAGGCTCATGGATATGTTAGATGCCATGTTAGAGTCGTTTGTTGCACAAAACCGTATGAAGTTACCCGGTAAACGCTATGACCCATGCTATAAACTGGTCAAATAAACGGCTGAATTTCTTCCGCTGATATCTCAATCACAGGCATACTGTTGTATGCTTGTAACGCAAAGATTGGCTTGCTTGTGTAAGCCCAAGAGAACGTGACGTCACATGAATAAAAAAATTATAAAACGTGCCGCTATTGGTTTTGGCATTTATCTGATTTTTGCCGCTTTAGTATTAGTTTTCTACCCGGATGATCCCGACTCCATGGATTGGCGGGATCGTGAACAATACAATAAGGTGCAGATAGGTAAGCTTGAGTTAGGTACCCAACGGCAGAATATTATTGAGTTGATGGGAGCCCCGGACATCAGTGAAGCCAAACAAATTGGCGATCAACGAGTCCAGATTATGTTCTATCGCACACAGCACATGGAATCTGATGGCATTACCACCATGAACGAGTGCACCCCATTACTCTTCGAAAATGATGTTCTTATCGCCTGGGGCGACGGAACCTATCAACAGTATACCGACTGGCAGTGAGTCAACCTTTATCTAAAGGCGTTCAAAACCAGCTCGAAGGGCTGGCAGAACTGGAAAAACGGCTCCAACAAAGTGGCAATGTGAATGACATTCTCTCTCATTGCTTGTCACTTTCCCGGCGCCTGGTTGACGACTATAACCTCGAACCAGCAGCATGGCAGTCGCTGACCCAGCTCTACTTCCCGAGCTATTCGCGAACACTAAACCACCGCTTTCGACGCATGCTGCTTGCCCTCAACCTGTGCCAGTTTCACCGTTGGCATACCCAGAGCCGCTATGGAATGGTGTGCGCTGCCATGACGTTGGATCTTTACAGCTGGCCGACGATAACCGAGACATTCCTCAGTCAGCTCAAACGTCTGGATCACCGGATCTGGTCCAGCAGCTTAATTCCGGTCGCACGTTTATTACCTCTTCAGAAAAAGGCGGGGTTTTATCGGCGCTTTACACGCCTCACCCACCCTCAACTGCTTCTGATGACCGTCGCCCTGCTAACTAACCCCTCGAGTTCAGCCAGTCGTGAGGAAAAATGGCTCAGTGCATTACGAAAACTGGCCCGTGCGCTTCCCACTGCCTGCTATGATCTGCTTACTCCGATAATTTCTCAGGCAGGGCTGATTCCCC
The DNA here is from genome assembly GCF_002201535.1 of Lacimicrobium sp. SS2-24. GTDB lineage: Bacteria > Pseudomonadota > Gammaproteobacteria > Enterobacterales > Alteromonadaceae > Lacimicrobium. The sequence continues at coordinate 65,668 of NZ_NIWW01000010.1, forward strand.
CCGGTAGTCTGATACGATTCGCCGATGACAAAACTGCGATAATACTGTCCCGAACGGATACATCCTGGTTAATCAGATACTACGATCCGCACTGTCAGCACTTTGATGATGACATCACACTGATTTCAGCGTCACCGAATTGTAAAGTACTTGCGCCACTTAAAGTAAAAGAGCTGTCAGTTATCAATACGCTGTGGGATGTGCACTGGCAAGCGGCTTTTCAACAGCAAAGCGGTGCCCCTTCATTGCAGAGCAGCTCTCAGCCTTTGAGCAAACCTCCTGCGAAATTATTGGCGATCCAGGACTTGCTACAGCGACAGGATCCGGATATTGATAAAATTTGTGAACACATTGCTGCCGAAGGGTTTTTAGCCAGACAACTCAAAACCACCGCAAGTCACCGTACTCGAATGAAATTGCAGATGGAGGAAGTCAAGCATGCGTTGTTGTTTCAGGGATTTGAACGCACCAACAGCGTGTTGGTGCAACAAGCACTACTCTCCCGACTCAATCAATTTTACTTTCCTTTACAACAACACATATTACAGTTCTGCATATTGTTTGGTCACGTGGTTGAAGCATTGGCTGAGAGACAATCTAAGCTGACAACAGAGACCGTTGTCACGCTGGGCTATTTTTTTTGCTCCGGTTTGTTTATCAGTCTCCCCCTTAAGCGCCGGACGTCTCTGCCGCGCAGAGGCACCCCTCACTATTCGCTGGAGACTTTATTTGTTCTGGCGACCGACACCTCTTCGCTAAAACATAGCCTGACATTGACCCGAGCCTGGCAGCAGCCCACTAGCAGTGTTGACGCCATTCGATGTCATCATCAGCTGCCCGACGACATGCGACTGAACACACTGACGAAATTGCAGGCGAGCCTGTTGGGGCTGGCGCTGATGATGACCCGCCAGATCTATTTTGGCGACTCACTCGCATCAGATGCTGACAGGCAATATCAGCAGCAGGCATTGACGGTACTGAATCTGCAAAGCGCGGACCAACATAACATCATCGAATCGGTGCTTGAAAACAGCCAGTGTTACTGGCCTGTAGACTAAGATTACAAGATTGCGCTTCTCTGCAGAACTGGGGTTTTTACTGGAAGATCGCACCATTTAATGCTATAAATCGCCGCCTTAACTACCCCACCATAATCCCGGGGTCTCCCCTATTAAAAACGACAGACAGAGGAATTTTCCATGACTCAACAGCGTATAACGGTTATCCGTGGCGATGGCATCGGTCCTGATATCGTCAATGCTACCTTGCAGATCCTTGATAAGGCAGGCTGTGATTTTGCTTATGATTTCGCCGATGCGGGTTTGATGGCGCTGGAGAATCATGGTGAACTGTTGCCTCAGCAGACTCTGGATTTGATTGCCAAGAACCGCATAACGCTCAAAGGTCCACTGACGACCCCTGTGGGCGAGGGATTTACTTCTATTAATGTGAGTCTGCGTAAGCAATTTAAACTCTTTGCCAACGTGCGTCCGGTACTGTCTTTTAAAGGAACGAAAGCGCGATACGAAGATATCGACATCATCACCGTAAGGGAGAATACCGAGGGTATGTACTCCGGCCTCGGACAGAAAGTCTCCGAAGACGGTCGTGAAGCAGAAGCCATGAGCAAAATCACCCGTGAAGGTGCAGAGCGCATTCTCACATTTGCTTACGAGATGGCACTTAAAGAGGGCCGCAAGAAGGTCACTGCGGTGCACAAAGCCAATATTCTCAAGTCAACTTCCGGCCTCTTCCTCAAGGTTGCCCGAGAAGTGGCCGAGCGCTATCCGCAAATAGAATCAACCGAAATGATCGTCGACAACACCTGCATGCAACTGGTGATGAACCCTCATCAGTTTGATGTGATTGTTACCACCAATCTGTTTGGCGATATCATCTCGGATCTCTGTGCTGGTCTGGTTGGCGGCCTGGGCATGGCTCCGGGTGCAAACATTGGTGAGAACTGTGCCATTTTTGAAGCGGTACACGGTTCGGCTCCGGATATTGCAGGCAAAAACCTGGCCAATCCCACCTCTGTAATTCTGGCTGCCATCCAGATGCTGGAACACCTTGGCATGGCAGACAAAGCGGAAAAAATTCGTCTGGCGATAAAGGACGTCATTGAGTCTGGTGATCGCACCACCCGCGATTTGGGTGGTAGCCACGGCACCACTGATTTCACCCAGGCGGTGCTGGAAAGACTGTAACATCTGTTCATGTGACCCCGTTCTCAAAGGCCGGCGTTCCGGCCTTTTTTCTGCGTAATTTTCTTCTACACTTAAAGGTGCTTTAACTGCATATTGTGGTTTGTATGCGGTTGAAGTCTTCACACCCAAATGGATAACAAGGTTAAGGAGAAAATCATGAAATGGTTAATATGGGGTGTCGTAATGCTTGGTCTGTTTGCCCCTTTACAGACCCTTGCATTGAATAAGGATGTAACTCAGGACAAAGTGGCAACCACACAAGCTGTCATTAATCTCAATACCGCTTCACTGAAAGAGCTGATGTCGCTTCCCGGCATTGGCAAGAAAAAAGCTGAGGCGATTATTCAACACCGGGAAAAACATGGCAACTTTCACTCCATTGATGATCTGGTAAAAATACAAGGTGTGGGCAAGAAGTCCATGAACGCCTTGCGAGGTAAAGTCAGCGTCAATTAAGGAAAACATGCCGTATCAGGTACAAGGACGTACCGCTATGGTTATCAGAGCCTATTCAGCTATACCTCAGCACGAATTGAAATGGTATGCTTGGCAGATAACAGTATGTCAGTCAGGATGATCCTTATGAAGCCAATTATCATGGCAGGAGGCGTAGGTAGTCGCCTCTGGCCCAAATCCCGGGCCGCTTTTCCCAAACAATTTCTGCCGCTAACCGATTCCCACAGCATGTTGCAGCAAACGCTACATCGTCTTGATGGACTTGCCTGTGAAGCACCGGTTTTTGTCTGTAATGACGCACACAGGTTTATTGTTGCAGAGCAGTTGTTGCAATCTGATATTGCCCATGACGGCATCTTGCTTGAGCCAATGGGCAAGAATACCGCACCTGCCATCGCCCTTGCTGCCTTTCATGCTGTGCAAAACGGCGAGGACCCGGTGTTGTTAGTGCTGGCCGCAGATCATCTGATTGAAGATGTGCACAGCTTCCACCAGGCCATTGCCAACGCGCAGGCACTGGCATTACAAGACAAACTGGTGACCTTTGGCATTGTCCCCACCAGCGCCCATACCGGATACGGCTACATCCGTCAGGGTACAGCCCTGGCTGGAAACGATAATGCTTTCGGGGTGTCGGAGTTCGTTGAAAAACCGAATCTGGAGACCGCCCAACAGTATCTTCAACAGGGCGGATACCTGTGGAATAGTGGCATGTTTATGTTTAAGGCCAGCCGCTACCTGGAAGAACTGAAAAAGTTTGCGCCACAGATACATGAGTGCTGCAAAACAGCCATCGAATCTGAGCAAAAGGACCTTGATTTTGTCAGGGTCAACGCTGAAATCTTCTCACAGTGCCCCTCAGATTCAATTGACTACGCCGTTATGGAAAACACTGACGCGGCCGCAGTGGTGCCTCTGGACGCTGGCTGGAGTGATGTGGGCAGCTGGTCATCGTTGTGGGATGTGCTGCCCAAAGACACTCAGGGCAACGTGATACAGGGCGACGTACTCCTTGAACAGGTTAACAACAGTTATATTAATGCAGAAGAACGGCTGGTCTGTGTGATTGGCCTTGACGATGTGATCGTGGTCGAAACCAAAGACGCGATGCTGGTAGCCCACAAAGACAAGGTTCAGGACATCAAAAAAGTGGTCGATACGCTCAAGGCGCAAAAACGTCCCGAGTATGAATTCCATCGTGAAGTATTCCGCCCCTGGGGCAGCTATGACTCATTAGATCAGGCCGAACGCTTTCAGGTCAAGCGCATTAAGGTTAAGCCCGGCGAAAAACTGTCATTACAAATGCATCACCACCGCGCTGAACACTGGATTGTCGTGACCGGCACGGCCAAAGTCAGTTGTGATGATAAGACCTTTTTACTCACTGAAAATGAGTCTACCTATATTCCCATCGGCACCACCCACAGTCTTGAAAACCCCGGCAAGATACCGCTGGAGCTGATTGAAGTGCAATCGGGTGCGTATCTGGGTGAAGACGATATCGTGCGCTTCTCAGACCGCTATGGTCGGGTCAATAAGTAAGGACGCTGCAATGCATCTCAGTTGTTTTAAAGCCTATGATATTCGCGGTCAGCTGGGTCAACAGTTGAATGAGACGATTGCCTATCGGATTGGCCGTGCCTTCGCCGAGCATCTTGAGGCCAAAGAGGTCGTTGTGGGAGGTGATATTCGGCTGACCTCAGAGCCTCTAAAACTGGCCCTCAGTGCCGGACTCATAGACGGTGGCGCCAGCGTCACTGATTTGGGCATGACCGGTACCGAAGAAATCTACTTCGCCACCAGTTATCTCAATCAAAGTGGTGGTATTCAGGTGACGGCCAGCCATAACCCGATTGATTACAACGGCATGAAATTGGTCCGCGAAGGCTCCCGCCCGATAAGTGGCGATACCGGGCTTGATGACGTGAAAGCCCTGGCCGAGGGTTATGACGATCAAGAGGTGGCGGTAAGTCTGGCCGCATACAGCCATGATAAAATCAAAGGGGAATTCGCTCAGGGTCATGCTCTGGTCGAGCGGGATAAACTTTTGGCAACGGGCTCCTACCAGCAAAAATCGGTATTGTCTGCTTACACCGAGCACATGCTGAGCTATATCGAGCCACAGCAGTTAAAGCCCCTTAAACTGGTGGTTAATGCAGGCAACGGTGCGGCCGGACATGCTATCGATGCGATTGAAAAAGCCCTTGCTGAACGCGGTGTTGAAATCGAGTTTATTAAGGTCAATCATCAGGGCGATGGCACCTTTCCCAACGGCATTCCTAATCCGCTTCTGCCTGAATGTCGTCATCAAACCCGTCAGGCGGTCATCGACCATCAGGCCAATATGGGCATTGCCTGGGATGGCGATTTTGATCGCTGCTTCCTGTTTGATGAAAAAGGTAACTTCGTCGAGGGCTATTACATCGTTGGATTACTGGCCAAAGCGTTCCTGAATAAGGATCCCGGGGCCGCAATTATTTTCGACCCCAGAGTCTACTGGAATACACAGGACATCATCCTCAATGCCGGTGGACGGCCGGTGATGAGTAAAACCGGTCATGCCTTTATCAAAGAACGTATGCGCAAAGAAGATGCGGTTTATGGTGGTGAAATGAGTGCCCACCACTATTTCCGTGACTTTGCCTATTGCGATTCGGGCATGATCCCCTGGTTATTGGTAGCGGAGCTTGTCTCCAGCAGCAATCAGGCCCTTTCCGAGTTAGTGGCAGAACGCATTGCTGCCTTCCCCTCTTCCGGTGAAATTAACCGCACAGTGAAGGACGCAGATGCCACCCTGAACACTATTCTGGAAACCTATCAGGACCAGGCCAAACACCGGGATAATACAGATGGTGTCGGGCTTGAATTTGACCAGTGGCGGTTCAATTTAAGAAAATCCAACACCGAACCAGTTATTCGCCTGAATGTAGAGACCCGGGGGGATAAGGCATTGTTGCAGCAAAAAACAACGGAATTACTGGCGCTAATTGATACCGACTGACACCGGCAGCGCATCACTGATGCTGGTGTGAACAGGCATCAGTGATGCCTGTGCTAAATCAACTGCCAGTTGTGTGCCTTGTTCAACCTGTGACTGCAACGCCAATATGGAGCTTTCGAAATACGTCCTGTCCAGTAAACGCCTTACGTACCCTGTGCTTTAGGAAGGTTGCCATACCAGCGGGCGGTGCATATCAACATGCAAAATACCGCCATCGTCGTATTCTGGCCCTTTAGGGGTAAACCCCCAGCCACGATAAAAGTCCTGCAGGTGTACCTGCGCACTGAGCTGCAAGTCTGGATAATCCTGCAGCGACTGTGCTTTGCCGATCAACGACTCCATTAACGCCTTTCCCTGTCCCATCCCTCTGGCATTTTTTGCCAGCACAATGCGCTGCAACCGGTAACACTTCCCCTCATCGTCAGGGAACAGACGCGCATAACCAAATAACTGCTGCTCATGCTCGAGCAAAACATGCCAGCTGATGGGATCCAGGCCATCAATGTCAGCATAAATACTTTGCTGCTCAATGATAAAGACCTGCTGTCTCAGCGCCAGAATGCGCTCAAGTGTCAAGGTGTCCAGCTGTGCGTATTTACACCAGCGTGTTTGCAGTTTCATAAGTGCTCTGGAGAATGGGATAACATCTTGATAGCATGGTACGCTAATTGACTGAATTTTCTAATTTTTACTTTTTCGTTGTTTCTGTTCAGTCAAAACAATTACAGGAGAGCTTTGTGGAAACTGGTACGTATATAGAAACTGGTACATTAGTCTCGCTCGCATTATATTTTATCGCCATGCTGGGCATTGGCTTATATGCTTATCGCACGTCAACCTCGGATGTCTCCGGTTATATGCTCGGCGGCAGAAAGCTGGGACCTGGTGTCACCGCGTTATCCGCCGGCGCCTCTGATATGAGTGGCTGGATGCTGATGGGATTGCCCGGTGCGATGTATCTGGCGGGGATATCTCAAAGCTGGATCGCCGTGGGTCTGGTCATCGGCGCCTTTTTGAATTACCTGATCGTGGCACCAAGGCTACGTGTCTACACGGAAGTGGCGAATGACTCGATCACCATTCCCGATTACTTTGCTAATCGCTTTGACGATAAAGGCCGCTACCTGCGCATCTTCTCGTCGCTGGTCATTATAGTTTTCTTTACCTTATACACCTCGGCCAGCCTGGTTGCAGGCGGTAAGCTATTCGACAGTTCATTTGGCATGGATTACAGCACGGGCCTGTTTGTCACCGCGGGTGTGGTCGCGGCTTATACCCTGTTTGGCGGCTTTCTGGCGGTGAGTATGACCGATTTTGTGCAGGGCTGTATCATGTTTGTGTCGCTGGTGATGGTGCCTATTGTGGCTTTCAATCATTTGGGCGGCGTGGATCAGGTGAGCACCGCCGTTGGCGACATCAACCCTGATATGCTCAAACTCTTTGTCAATGGTGCTACCGGAGAGGCGCTCTCCGTGCTTGGTGTCATTTCACTGCTGGCCTGGGGGCTAGGCTACTTTGGTCAACCCCATATAATTGTTCGCTTTATGGCAATCCGTTCAGTCAAAGCGATCACCACCGCACGTCGTATTGGTATGAGCTGGATGATCGTATCCATTATTGGTGCCCTGGCGACTGGCTTTGTGGGGGTTGCCTATGTGGCTGAAACAAAAATGCAACTGGATGATGCGGAAACGATCTTCATCATTTTCTCGCAATTTCTGTTTCATCCGCTAATTGGCGGCTTCCTGCTAGCCGCGATTCTGGCGGCCATTATGAGTACCATCTCGTCACAGCTTTTGGTAACGTCAAGCTCGCTCACCGAAGATTTCTACAAGGCGTTCCTGCGCCGTGATGCCGGTGATAAAGAACTGGTATTGGTGGGTCGAATCTCGGTACTGGTGGTGGCGTTGGTTGCTATCGTGCTGGCCTGGAATCCGCAAAACAGCGTACTGAATTTGGTCAGTAATGCCTGGGCAGGTTTTGGCGCCGCCTTTGGTCCCGTGATCATTGTCAGTCTGTTCTGGAAGCGCATGAATCGCAACGGCGCGCTGGCCGGGATGTTAGTAGGCGCGGCTACGGTACTGTTCTGGATCTATGCACCCGTCACCATTGGTGGAGAAAGCCTGAGCAGCGTGATCTATGAGATCGTCCCTGGATTCATCCTATGTACATTAACCATTTTCATTGTCAGCAACCTCACGGCGCCGCCCAGCGAAGCGCTGCAAAGCCGACATGAAGAAATGGAAGTGAAACTGCGCGAAGAGTCTTAATAATCAGTCAGTTCGAATAAAATACCGGCATACCTTGCCGGTATTTTTTTGTCCATTGCCTTGAGATAGCAGATTGTTACAGTTGTGTGAATCGCCTCTGGTATCCTGTGCACCAATCTACTAGCATAGAGATAGCTTAGGAACAGGAGAAGCACTCTACAATGGCGTTTTTTGCAGCTCGTCAGCCCATACTAAACAGAGAAAAAGATGTCGTGGCCTATGAGCTGTTATTCAGAGACAGCCTGGAAAATGTCTTTCCTGACGTCTGTGATGAGCAGGCAACCTCAAAAATGATAGAAGGCCTGCAGTTTAACCTTGGCATGGATAAGCTGACCGAAGATAAACTGGCTTTTATCAACTTTACCGAAGAATCGCTGCTAAATGGCTACCCTATGCTCCTCCCAAAAGAGTTCGTGGTCGTCGAAATCCTGGAAACCGTCACTCCCACCAAGAAGTTGCTCAAAGCCTGTCAGGAATTGAAACAGCGTGGTTATACCATTGCATTGGACGACTATGAGCATAAAGGTGTTTGGAAGCACTTTTACCCCTATACCGACATCATTAAGATTGATTATCAGGTTACCCCGGCCAGTGAAATTCGTCTGATCAAAGAGGCTATTGGAGGCTTCCCCAACATCAAGCTTTTGGCGGAAAAAGTCGAAACCCATGATGAGTACCATCAGGCATTGAACATGGGCTTTGAATACTTCCAGGGCTATTTTTTCAGCAAACCCGAGGTACTGAAAAGCCGCACGCTGGAGCCCTCGCAAATGACTGTCGCCAGGTTGATGACCTCGCTGGCCGAACCAGAGCCGGATACATCGGCAATTAGTCAGGTATTTGAAGGCGATGTGAATCTCTCTTTCAAACTGTTGCGTTATGCCCAGTCACCCATTTTTAAACGGCGCAGCGAGATCTCAAACATCAAACAGGCCATCGTGTTACTCGGCTTACAAGAACTCAGACGTTTTGTGTCAGTACTCTTTACGGCTCAGTTTGTGGACAAGAAACCTCCCGCATTGACGGTAATGTCCCTGGTCAGGGCCCGCTTTTGTGAGCTGACCTCCACGTTGCCCGGAGAACAGGCTACAGAAAGCGCCGCATTTCTGACCGGGTTATTGTCCCTGCTCGAAGGGATGCTGGATGCACCACTGGTGGAATTGCTCGACAAACTGCCAATTTCACAGGTCATTAAAGATGCTTTGGTCCGTCGCCAGGGGCGCCTGGCTGAATACCTGACCCTTATGGAGGCCTTTGAGCAGGCCGACTGGCAAGCGGCCAAGAGTCAGTGTGACAAGATGGGGTTCAGTATAGATAAAGTCACGCGAAATTATCTGGATGCCGTACGCTGGGCAACCTTAAGAGAAAATTCAGCCTGAACCGATAACAACATCACCCTGTTAGTGCGCCGATTTCCCTTCCCTTGCGCTGCATATATTAAGATCGTTTGCTATTTGATATAGCGATCTTGCATAGCCAGAATCGCCCCGATCGTGGTAATGTTCTATGTATAGAACACAATCGCATAATACTCATTCTGAAAACTTTACAGGTCTGAACAAAACCATGGACGCCAATATTCCATCCTTAACCCATCTGAAGCAGCTCGAAGCTGAGAGTATTCATATTTTTCGTGAAGTGGCGGCGGAGTTCGACAACCCCGTAATGCTGTATTCCGTTGGTAAAGATTCTTCCGTACTCCTGCATCTGGCCCGCAAGGCCTTTGCGCCCGGACGTATTCCCTTTCCACTGTTACACGTTGATACCACCTGGAAGTTTCGCGAAATGATTGAATTTCGCGATCGTATGGCAAAACAGCATCAGCTCGACCTGATCGTTTACAAGAATCAGGAAGGTATTGACATGGGTGTGGGTCCTTTCAGCCATGGCAGCGCAAAACACACGGATATCATGAAAACGCAGGCGCTTAAAAAAGCCCTGAATAAGTTTCAGTTTGATGCGGCTTTCGGCGGTGCGCGCCGGGATGAGGAAAAATCGCGGGCCAAAGAACGGGTATATTCCTTTCGTGATGAAAATCACCGCTGGGATCCGAAAAATCAGCGTCCTGAATTATGGAACATTTATAATGCTCGGGTGAATAAAGGTGAAAGCATTCGGGTCTTTCCATTATCCAACTGGACCGAACTGGATATCTGGCAGTATATCTATCTGGAGAACATCGAGATTCCTGAGCTTTACCTGGCCAAGCCGCGCCCGGTTGTTGAGCGTGATGGCGTGCTGATCATGGTAGACGATGACCGCATGCCACTGGAGGAAGGTGAAGAGCCGAAAATGGAGTCCGTTCGATTCCGCACACTTGGCTGTTATCCTTTGACCGGTGCGGTGCAGTCTCATGCCGCGACCCTTCCTGATGTCATTCAGGAAATGTTGTTGACTAAAACTTCAGAGCGCCAGGGTCGGGTCATCGACCACGACAGTTCCGGCTCTATGGAGAAAAAGAAAATGGAAGGATATTTCTGATGAGCAATAATATCGTCTGGCATGATCACAAGACTACCAAAGCCGACCGCGCTGCCCAAAAAACTCAGCAACCCGCCGTTATCTGGCTGACCGGGCTCAGTGGCTCTGGCAAATCCACTATTGCCAATATTTTAGAGCAGAAGCTGACCGCCGCAGGTAAGCACACCTACCTGCTTGATGGTGATAATGTGCGCCACGGGCTATGCGGCGATCTGGGCTTTGATGACAAAGACCGGGTTGAGAATATTCGCCGTATCAGTGAAGTGGCGAAACTGTTTGTCGATGCGGGGCTTATCGTCATCACCGCATTTATCTCTCCGTTTAAAACGGACAGAAAGTTTTGCCGTAATCTGCTGGAGGACGGCGAGTTCGTTGAAGTTTTTGTGGATACACCGCTGGAGGTATGCGAGCAACGTGATCCCAAAGGGTTATACCAGAAAGCACGCCAGGGTGATATTAAGCACTTTACCGGCATTGATTCGGCGTATGAGGCCCCTCAGGCGCCGGAGATACACCTGACATTTGACGGTGAGACGCCGGAGCAGTCGGCAGACAAGCTGATCAGCGCATTGACACAGAAGGGTTACCTGTAATGAGCAAGGCGCAATTGGCTGAGCAGGTCACGGACATCGCCCATCGGGCGGGCGATGCCATCATGAATATCTATGCCAGAGATTTTGACGTTGCCAAAAAAGATGACAAGAGCCCGCTTACTGAGGCAGATCTGGCCGCCCATCATATTATTGTTGACGGGCTGAATGCCATTTCCGATCTGCCTGTACTGTCCGAGGAATCTGCCCATATCGCCTGGGATGAACGCCGTGAGTGGTCACAATACTGGCTGGTCGACCCCCTTGATGGCACCAAAGAGTTTATTAAGAAAAATGGTGAATTTACCGTCAATATCGCCCTGATTGAACAGGGTGAACCGGTATTGGGCGTGGTCTATGCGCCGGCGCTTAATGTTACTTATGTTGGCGTGGTCGGTGAACAGGCTCAGCGCATACAGTCCGACAAGACAGAGCCACTCAAGCCAGCCCGGCACCAAGATGGTGAAACCTGGAAAGTTGTGGGCAGCCGCTCACATCAGAGTCCACAGATTCAGTCATTGCTCGAGCAGTTACCGGGCGAAACCGAGTTGGTTGCCATGGGCAGTTCCTTAAAACTGTGTCTGGTCGCGGAAGGCAAGGCACACCTTTACCCTCGGCTGGGTCCCACCAGCGAGTGGGACACCGCAGCGGCCCATGCCATTGTCATTGCTGCCGGTGCCAGGGTGGTTGAACTGGACGCCGACAAGCCTCTGACACAGCAGAATACACCTCTGCGCTATAACCAGAAAGAATCGTTGTTAAACCCTTATTTTCTAGTGAGCTGTTAACATGAATAGCCAAAATGATCTCCTCGAAAAGGACATTCTCAGTTACCTTGAACAACATGAGCGTAAAGATTTACTACGCTTTTTGACCTGCGGCAGCGTCGATGACGGTAAAAGCACACTGATCGGTCGCCTGCTGCACGATTCCAAGATGATTTACGAAGACCAACTGGCAGCCATCAGCAAAGACAGTAAAAAAGTTGGTACCACTGGTGAAGAAGTGGATCTGGCGCTGCTGGTAGATGGTCTGCAGTCTGAACGTGAGCAGGGTATTACCATTGATGTGGCATACCGCTATTTCTCCACAGATAAGCGCAAATTCATCATTGCCGATACCCCGGGACACGAACAGTATACCCGTAACATGGTCACAGGTGCCTCCACCTGCGAACTGGCGATCGTCATGGTGGATGCACGCGGCGGTGTGAAAGTGCAGACACGTCGACACTCATTTTTAGCCTCATTGCTGGGCATCAAACATGTCATCGTGGCCATCAACAAAATGGACCTGATGGACTACGATCAGGGTACCTTTGATAAAATCCGCGAAGACTACCTGCAATTTGCCAAGCAGCTGAATATTCCGGACATTCACTTTGTTCCATTGTCGGCCCTCAAAGGTGACAACGTGGTGAACCGCAGCGAAAGCATGCCCTGGTACCAGGGAGAGACGCTGATGCAGTTGCTGGAAAACATTGAAGTCGCGAAAGATCAAACGCAGCAGGATTTCCGCTTCCCGGTGCAGTACGTTAACCGTCCGAACCTCAATTTCCGAGGTTTTGCCGGCACCATTGTCTCGGGTCAGATCAAACCCGGCGATGAAATCACCGCGCTGCCCTCTGGCAAAACCTCTACCATCAAAGAGATTGTCACCTTTGAAGGGGAACAGGATTTAGCCTATGCGCCGCAAGCTGTCACACTGACACTGAATGACGAAATTGATGTTTCCCGTGGCGACATGATCGTCAAAAGTGACAATCTGCCGATGCACAGTACAGCCTACAAAACCCATCTGGTGTGGATGGCAGAAGATCCGCTGATGCCGAATAAGCAATATGAGTTCAAATTCGCCACCAAGTCGGTATCAGGATCGGTACAGCGTCTGGATTACCAGATTGACGTCAACACCATGGAAAAGAAAGATCTGTTGCACCTTAATCTCAACGAGATTGGGGTCGGCAGTATCAAGCTGACTCAGGCCGTGGCCTGTGACTCCTATCAGCGTAACCGCAAAACCGGCGCCTTTATCATTATCGATCGCCTTACCAATGGTACCGTGGGTGCCGGTATGATTATCGAAGCCGATGAATCTGCCAATAAAGACACCAAGCAGAGCTATTCCGAGTTTGAACTGGAATTCAATGCACTGGTGCGTAAACACTTCCCACATTGGCAGGCGCTGGATATCAGCAAACTCTGAGTAAAATGAGATGGACATTAACCAGCTTCTGGTTGCAGGGATTTTTATTGTCACCATCGCGGCGCTTATTTTTACCGATAAGCGCCCGTCGGCCATTTTCTCATTGGCAATGCTGGCTTTGTTGGCCAGCGGCCAGCTTTCCTTGTTACAGCTCTCCCATGGGCTGACTAATCAGGGACTGATTACTCTGGTCTTGTTATTGCTGATCAGCAATGCCATCGACAAGACCTCGCTTTTGAAATTGCTCGGCAGAAAGCTTATCAGCGCCAGTTATAACAAGAGTTATTGGCGCTTATTCGGTCTGACATTCTCCAGTTCAGCCCTGTTAAACAACACGGCGATTGTCGCCAGCCTGATCAGCCCGGTAACGCAAAATCAGTTTCACCCGGCCTCACGGCTACTGATCCCCCTTTCCTACTCCGCTATCCTGGGAGGAACGGTGACCCTGATTGGCACCTCGACCAACCTGATTGTAGACAGCTTTTTGGTCGAAAAAGGACACCCGGGCTTTGCCTTCCTGGACTTCACCTTATACGGATTGGTGGCAGGTTTGTCCTGTGGATTATTGTTGTTTCTTATCTCTCCGCTTCTCCCCGAGATAAAAATCAAGCAGGCTGACTATAAAGAGTATTTTATTGAAGCCAAAGTAGACGCAAACTCTCCGCTCATCGGCAAAAGTATTGAAGAAAATCATCTGCGTAATCTGCCTGAGCTGTATCTGGCAGAAATTATTCGCCAGGGGCACCTGCTTTCACCCGTGACCCCCGAAATCGTTATCGAAGCCGGTGACAAACTCATTTTTAGTGGCAACGTCAAGCGCGTAGACAGTCTTAACCATATTCCGGGCCTGACCCTGTTTGCCGAGACAAATGGATTGCTGCGGGAAAACCTCACTGAAGTGGTCATATCCAATCGCGCCAAACTGATCGATAAAACACTCAAAGAAGTGGGCTTTCGCGCCATGTTTGACGCCGCAGTCGTCGCCATCCGGCGTGATGGCGAAAGCCTGTCGGGAAAACTGGGGGATATCAAATTGCAATCCGGTGACAACCTGCTGTTGGCCACGGGACCGGATTTCGACACACGCAATAACTTATCCAAAAACTTCTTTATCCTCACCGAGCACAGTCTGCCGAAAAAGCTCACCACGTTTCAGGAGCGGTTGACCCTTGGCGGCTTTTTACTGACCGTGTTACTGAGCGCCACAAACATTGTTTCACTGGCCACCGGGCTGGTTTTTCTTCTGGCGATATTGGTCTTCAGCGGCATCAGTAATGGTGCTGAGCTCAAACGCCATCTTCCGGTGAATCTGATCATGGTGATTGTTGGCGCCCTGGGCCTTGCCACCGCACTGGAGCAATCGGGTCTTATTGCCAGTCTTAACACCCTGGTCTTTCCATTGCTGGAAAACACCAGTCCCTTTGTGGCCCTGGTTGTCATCTATCTGCTGACGCTGTTACTGACAGAGCTGGTCACCAATAATGCGGCTGCGGCACTGATGTTTCCTTTTGCCTGGGGCATCGTTGAAATGCTCAGCGCTCCGGTGCTACCTTTTGCACTGGCCGTCGCGTTTGCTGCCAGTGCCAGCTTTATCTCCCCATGGGGATACCAGACCAATTTGCTGGTGTTCAGCGCCGCAAACTACAAGCTCTCACACTTTGTGCGTATCGGTGTACCTGTCTCTATCCTGTACTCCGTCGTCGTGTTGTCCCTGCTGAAGATCAGTTTCGATCTCTAGTTGCCACTTATCGGCTCAACTGGCTTTATAATTCGCTCAAGTGCAGGAAAGTCCGGATATTTTCCGCTAGCATAAACAGCTACACCAACACTGTGAGAAGGAAAGACGATGACCCGCAAATTTGCGTTGTTACTGGCCAGCCTGACCCTGGGGTTAAGCACGGCCGCCTGCGCCAACACACCTGCTCAACTTGATACTGAACAGACCCGCATTAAGGTTGATGTGGTCACCTCAGGGCTACAGCATCCCTGGGGCATGACCTTTTTGCCAGATGGACGCATGCTGGTCACCGAACGCACAGGTACGTTGCGGGTTGTGGACGAGCAAGGCAATAAATCCGCACCGCTCACCGGACTTCCTGACATCCTCGCCAAAAACCAGGGCGGTCTGCTGGATGTGACCATCGACCCCATGTTCAGTGAAAACCAACGTATTTACTTCAGTTTCTCTGAGCCGGCAAAAGACGGTGACAAAACCAGCACCGCTGTGGCCAGCGCCATTCTTGAAGAAGATGGGCTAACGGCATTACAAGTCATTTTCAGTGCTAACCCGAAAATTGACACCGGCCATCACTTTGGCAGCCGTCTGGTGTTTGACCGCACCGGTGCGTTATTTATTACTTTGGGCGATCGGGGCTCACAGCGTGACGGAGCGCAGCAACTGACCAGCCACTACGGCAAAGTGGTGAGGGTCCTGCCCAACGGACAGGTACCGGCAGACAACCCCTATGTTAACAACGATGCCGCGCTGTCAGATATCTGGTCTTATGGACATCGTAATGTCCAGGGTGCTGCGCTAAACCCTTATACCGGTGAGCTCTGGACCCATGAACACGGGCCTCAGGGTGGCGATGAAATCAATATCACGCGCGCCGGCAAGAATTATGGCTGGCCGGAAATCACCTATGGCGAGGAGTATGGTGGCGGTGAAATCGGTGACACCGAAAAAGCCGGCATGGAACAACCGTTGCATTATTGGGTTCCATCGATTGCACCAAGCGGCATGGCCTTTTATACCGCCAATGCCTTTGCAGACTGGAAGGGTAATCTGCTGGTCGGGTCATTGAAATTCCGCCAGCTGGTAAGACTGACTCTGGATAAGCAGAACAAAGTGAGTCATGAAGAGCGCATTGATATTGGCCAGCGTGTTCGCGATGTACGACAAGGGCCTGATGGAGCGGTGTACCTGTTAACGGACCATCCCGACGGGCAGATCTTGCGACTCAGCCCCAGCAACTGATTCCCGCGTCACAGTCCCATTAATTGGCGTCACAGTCATGTAGACTGTGACGTCTCCGCCCCATCGGCTCCTTTATTTCCGTCTCCAGCTGGTTCCCCCGGGGCCATCTTCCAATTCAACGCCCATTGCACTAAGGGCATCACGGGCCGCATCGGCTGCTCCCCAGTCCTTACTTTTGCGGGCATCCGCACGCACCTGAATCAACCGCTCAATTTCGGCGACATCCTCACTCTTATGCTCGTCACTGCCTTGTAAAAACTGCTGTGGTGATTGCTGTAACAGCCCCAGCACGCCGCCAAGATGAATCAGTATTGCCGCCAGTCGAGGGGCCTCAGCGGCATCGGCCTTGTTGATGTCTCTGGCCAGTTCAAACAGCACCGAATAAGCTTCAGGGGTATTAAAATCATCATCCATGGCCTCGTCAAAACGCGCCTGATAACCGCCATAACTCAGGTCAACGTCTGCGGCTGGCGGGATGTCCCGCAGCGCGGTGTACAGGCGTTCCAGCGCTGCACGAGCCTGCAGAATATTGTTCTGCGAATAATTGAGCTGGCTGCGATAATGGGCACTGAGCAGAAAATAACGCAGTGTTTCAGCATCGTATTGTTTCAGCACATCCCGCAAGGTGAAAAAATTCCCCAACGACTTGGACATTTTTTCTTCATTTACCTGCACCATTCCGGTGTGCACCCAGTAATTGACATAAGGGGTATCAAAGGCACAGCAGGACTGCGCCACTTCATTTTCATGATGGGGAAAGATGAGATCCGATCCCCCGCCATGGATGTCGAAATGCTCGCCCAGGTGCTTGTGGTTCATCGCAGAACATTCTATGTGCCACCCTGGTCTGCCGTTCCCCCAGGGAGACTCCCAGCTGGGCTCCTGCGGTTTAGCCGACTTCCACAGCACGAAATCCAGCGGATCAGTTTTATCGGTATTCACTTCCACCCGCGAGCCTGCCTGCAACTGCTCCAGATCCTGCCCACTGAGCTTGCCGTAGTCCGCAAAGGTGCTGACATCAAACAATACGTCACCACTGTCCGCCTGATAAGCATGGCCCTTGTCCACCAACCGCTGTATGACCTGGATGATCTCCTCCATGTGCGTCGTCACCCGGGGTTCGATATCGGCAGGCAATAAACCGATAGCGTTGAAGTCTTCGTGCATCATGGAAATGGTACGTTCAATCAGGTCGGTAAATCCCTCCTGATTCTCCTGTGCGCGTTTGATAATCTTATCGTCAACATCGGTAATATTTCGCACATAGTTGACCTCATAGCCCCGGTGACGCAGGTATCTCACCATCATGTCGAAGCTAAGGTAAGTGCGGGCATGGCCCATATGACATAGGTCATAAACTGTAATACCACACACATATAACCCCACTTTACCTTCGTGCAGAGGTGTGAAACGCTCTTTCTGGCGCGTCCGGGTGTTAAATATGTGTAGCATAGGTCAACCTTCTAAATGGTAATGAATAACAGATTAGGCCGCGAATTTTACCCTAAGGCCCGGGTGCCTGCACCTCTAGTTTCCATTGCAAGTTTCCTGAACACGCCCTTTGGGATACACTGTCGCCGTATTTTTTTAATCAGGACACAACCATGACGGTAACACTGAACACCAATTATGGTCCCATTGAGCTGACCATGCTGGCCGACAAGGCTCCGGCCACTGTTGAAAACTTCCTTACGTACGCCCGCGAAGGGTTCTATGACAACACGATTTTTCATCGTGTGATCGACGGTTTCATGATTCAAGGCGGTGGCATGGAGCCGGGAATGCGCCAGAAAGAAACCAAAGCCCCGATTCAGAATGAAGCCAACAATGGCGTGGCCAATGCCAAAGGCACCGTGGCGATGGCCCGCACCAATGATCCCCATTCTGCGACCTGTCAGTTTTTTATTAACGTGGCTGACAACAACTTCCTTAATTTTCGCAGTGAAAGCATGGACGGCTGGGGATACTGTGTGTTTGCAGAGGTCAGCAATGGCATGGACGTGGTGGATAAAATTCGCAAAGTCGATACCGGCAGTGCCGGCATGCACCAGGATGTCCCCCTTGAGGAGGTCATTATTCAATCCGTTGAGATAAGCGAATAATCTCCATATGGGTCACACCCTGTTTATCGCCGATCTCCATCTGAGTGAAGACAGGCCCGATATCACTGCGGCATTTGATGGGTTTATGACCCATCAGGCCCCCCATGCCACAGCTTTATATGTGCTGGGGGACTTGTTTGAAGCCTGGATTGGGGATGATGACAACTCCCCCTTTAATCAACATATTAAGCAGACCTTCCGTTCCCTCACTGAACAGGGTGTGGCAGTTTACTTTATTCACGGCAACAGGGATTTCCTGATTGGTCCGCGTTTCGCCAGAGAAACGGGTGTTGAACTGTTACCGGAACAGCAGATCATCGATCTTTATGGTGAGAAAGTACTGATTATGCATGGTGACAGTCTGTGCACCCGGGATCATCGATACATGGCTTTTCGCAAAAAATCCCGCGGATGGTGGTGGCCTAGGCTGATGCTGAGCCTGCCGCTGTGGTACCGCCGCCGGGTGGCACGCAATGCGCGTAAAACCAGTGCGCTGCATCAGAAAAATCTGACCGAAAAGATTATGGATGTGACACCGTTAGAGGTTCTCAGAGTGATGGAGCAAGCCGGCGTAAAGACACTGATCCACGGCCACACTCACCGCCCCGCCATCCACCGGTTTGAACTCAATGGTCAACCTGCCCGGCGCATCGTACTCGGCGACTGGTACACTCAGAGTAGCGTATTAACCGTCTCAGCCGATTCAACCGAGCTGACCGGCGCGCCGCTGTGAAAGCGTAGCTGAGCGTCCGTGCTGAGTATCAGTTGCGCCTCTGTTTTCCCAAACAGCTGCACGCGGTCAGCAATATCCGCATCCGCAACCTTCTGTGCCAGTGTCAGGTAATCCTGAAAATGCCTGGCTTCGGATCGTAATAAGGACAAATAGAAATCCCCAAGCTCTTCGTCCACATGAGGTACCAGGGCTGCAAAGCGCTCACAGGAGCGAGCCTCTATATACGCACCACAAATCAGCTTATCCACCAGCTTGGCGGGTTCATGACTGCGTACTTTGTGCATCAGACCTTTGGCATAACGCGATGCGCTCAGGTTCACATAGTCAATCTCCCGTGCCTTCATAATCTCAACAACTTGCTGGAAGTGATGCAGCTCTTCTTTTATCAGCAACACCATTTTGTCGATGAGTTCATCTCCAAGACTGAATTCAGATTTGCCAATCAGTTTCTTGGACAAGCCGGTTTGCGCAAATTCCCCAGAGCCCACGCCCCGATACACAAAGTCCTCGTAAGGTTTTAGCCAGGCGAGCAATGCGTCACTGCTATTGTGATCCACCGCGTAAGTGCGCATCAACCACATGGCAGTTTGTGCGGCCTTAAGCTCACAGTTTGCGTGGTCAATCAGCAGTATTGCCAGGTGCTCAGGTTGTGTCGCCTGCTTTATCCAACTCACCGGCGTGGCACAATGTAAAAACCTGTTGATGGGCTGTAACAGCGTATCTGTATTCATAAAGACATCAAACCAACCGCAAAGCGGTGTATTTTAACGGGAATTCCCACAGTTTCAGCAGTTTTTGTGTTATTTCTCTCTTCCGGCTGCACCGAACGCGCCTGGCAAACAAACACCATCTTCTGCATCAAGGGTAAGACGCTGCTTAAGGTATGTACCCTATACTTTCGCTGCATTCTGAAAACTCGACTAGATTTAAAGTTGCTAAAACAACACTGTAAAACATGATGTTACCGAATCGATGGCGTTACTTGCTTACGACACTGGTTGTGCTGTCGTGTTGCCTGTTTGTCCTGCTAAGCGCGCCTTTTAACCCGCTTAAGCCTTCAATCATTGCACTACTCCCCCCTTTACTCGCCCTGACCTGCGCGTTTTTACTCAGACAGGTAACCCTGGCACTGGCAATGAGCCTTTGGTTTGGAGCCTGGGTTATGGGAGGTGCAAGTGGACAGGCAATTGTGCAAGGTTTTGTCGATGTGCCAGTTAAATATTTGGTTCTGGCCTTGTCTGAGACCGATCATATCTTACTGATACTGGTCACTGTTTTTATTGGCGGCATGATGTCGGTCATATACCAAAACGGTGGTATGAGCGGATTGGTTTACCGAATATCGCGCTGGGCAAATACCCCAAAACGCGCCCAATTGAGCGCCGCTACAATGGGGCTGGTGATATTTTTTGACGACTACGCCAATACCCTGCTCACCGGTAATACCATGCGGCCATTGATGGATAAGTTAAAGGTTTCCAGGGAGAAACTGGCTTATATTGTCGACTCAACAGCAGCCCCGATTGCTTCTCTGGCAGTGGTTTCGCTGTGGGTGGGGTTTCAGGTTGGGCTTATTGACTCAGCGACTGCAGCAATTGAGGGGCTGCCATCTCCCTTCGTGCTTTTTCTATATAGCCTGGGATACAGCTTCTATCCGATTCTGGCTGTGGTTTTTGTGTTTCTCATCGCGAGCAGTGGTCGGGATTTCGGCCCGATGCTCAAGGCAGAACGGCGCGCCCGGCAGGCCTCATCAACATCAGTCACAGTGACTTCTGAAGGGCCAGCCCAAGCGAGTGCCGATAACGCATGGGTCCCCATTGCCGGCATGGTGCTTACGATGATCCTCGGACTCTACATTAGCGGAGAGGGAAACACACTGATTGATATCCTCGGTAGTGCCGATCCTTTCAGGGCTCTGCTGGTTGCAGCATTCTTTGGCTCTGCGCTGGCCATTTTACTGTCGGTGTTACGAAGATTGATGAGTCTCGATGATGCCATAGCGTCCTGGATAAGCGGTGCCGCCTCAATAACCGGGGCATTGATCATCTTAATTCTCAGTTGGTCATTGGCAGTGCTGATCGAAGAGATGAATACCGTCGGCTATATTATCCCTTTACTCAGCGATACCCTCAGCGCACCATGGATACCAGCTATCGTCTTCATTATTGCCGCTGTCATCGCCCTGGGGACGGGATCTTCATGGGGAACCATGGCGATCCTGATGCCGATCGTTATCCCGCTTACCTGGGCCGTGATCTCTGACACACCGGATACCAACGTAAGTGAGCGTATGCCGATATTTTATTCAGCCATCTCTGCTGTGCTGGCAGGGTCGGTGTGGGGAGATCATTGCTCACCCATTTCTGATACCACTGTGCTGTCATCCATGGCCTGTCAATGCGACCACCTTGAACACGTGCGCACACAACTACCTTATGCGTTGCTGGTCGCCGCCATTGCCCTGGTATGTGGCACCTTACCGGTGGCATGGGGCCTACCCTGGTGGCTGGGTTTAACCGCTTGTGTCATAACGCTGCTAGTGTTTTTCAGGCTGCTATCCAAACCTCACTAAAAAATGGAACGGCTAAGCGTATAAGTTATGATTCAGGTCAAAAAATAGTGTTAATTTTTTGTTATTCTTATATCATCTTATTAACCTTGTGCGGGTGCACAAGATTATAAAAAACAGCTGTCTGCGCTAGAGAGGTAAGTATGATACTAAATCACCTGTGGGGCCTTTACGCCCACCCAAAAGAAGAGTGGCAGGATATTGAAAAACGCCATGAGAGCCTGTCTCATAGCCTGACACATATTCTGATCATTGCCCTGATCCCCTGTCTGACCAGTTATTACTCTGCGGCTCATCTGGGCTGGAGTATCGGTGTGGGCGATCTGATTAAGCTGACCCATGAAAGTGCCATGATGATGAGCATTGCCATGTATTTTGCGCTTATCGCGGGGGTGGCTGCACTGGCTTATCTGATTCAGTGGATGGCGACCACCTTTGATGCCAAACCCACCTTCACCCAATCATTGGAATTAGCCGCTTATACTGCCACGCCGTTATTTATGGTGGGCTTTGCTGCCCTTTATCCGGTGCTGTGGTTCGTGATGCTCGTGGGGCTTGCCGGGCTAACTTATTCGGTCTACCTGCTGTATTCCGGCACACCGATTATTATGCATATTCCTGAAGAGAAAGGCTTTATTTATGCCAGTTCAGTGGTCACCTGTGGATTAGTGCTGCTGGTAGTGATTATGGCCGCCTCAGTGATCCTTTGGAGTATGGGACTGGGCCCGCAATACATGGCAGGCTGATTAATTTAAAAACCATCCGAACAAACCTGAATAAAAAAGGCCAGTCAAAGACTGGCCTTTTTTAATTTTCGACAATGGCCAATGACAATCTAGTCTGAGCCCATGTTGTGCATTTCCAGGTTGCACAATTCCATTTGCGGTATTTGCTTGGCATTATCACTGCGTAACATATCCAGCCTGTTCAGATAGGCCTGATCCACATCGCCGGTAATATAGTTACCATCAAACACAGATGTCTCAAAGCGTGTGATCTGTGGATTTTCCTCTTTCACAGCCTCTACCAAATCTTCGATATCCTGAAAAATCAATCCATCCGCTTTAATCAGCTCACAGATTTCATCAATTTCACGGCCATAGGCAATCAGCTCGTTAGCTGAAGGCATGTCGATACCATAAACATTGGGAAAGCGGATTTCCGGCGCTGCTGAGGCAAAATAAACACGCTTTGCACCTGACTCTCTGGCCATGGTGATAATCTGTTCGGAGGTAGTCCCTCGCACAATCGAGTCATCTACCAACAGCACGTTCTTACCGGCAAACTCCGACGAGATTGCATTGAGTTTGCGCCGCACTGACTTTCTGCGCTGAGTCTGCCCCGGCATGATAAAGGTTCGACCGATGTAGCGGTTCTTCACAAAGCCCTGACGATAAGGAAGGTTCAATTCCTGAGCGATCTGCAGCGCAATATCATTGGACGTTTCCGGTATGGGAATGACCACGTCAATATCCAAATCTGCCCATTCTCTGGCAATTTTTTGTCCCAGTTTGCGCCCCATATTCACCCGCGAGGCATATACAGAAATCCCATCAATAAAAGAGTCAGGACGCGAGAAATAAACAAACTCAAAGATGCAGGGTGAATGAGAGGGATTATCGACACACTGACGCGTATGCAGTTGTCCGTCTTCAGTAATATAAATTGCCTCTCCCGGTGCCACATCCCGCACGAAGCTAAACCCAACCACATCTAATGCCACACTTTCCGAGGCCACCATATATTCATCGCCCAGTTCAGTCTGACGCTTGCCCAGCGCCAAAGGGCGAATGCCATTGGGATCGCGAAATGCGACCATGCCATTGCCGATGATCGCTGCGACCACGGCATAGGCACCTTTGATTTTTTTATGTACGGTTGTCACAGCCTCAAAGACATCTTCGGGCTGCAACGTCAGGCCCGAGCAGTTTTGCAGTTCATGGGCAAATATATTCAGTAACAGTTCTGAATCTGACGTGGTATTGATATGACGTCGGGCAATACGAAATACCTCATCAGAGAGCTCATGGGCATTGGTCAGATTACCGTTGTGGGCGAATGCGATACCAAAGGGTGAATTCACGTAAAAGGGCTGTGCCTCCGCAGAGCTTGAAGTGCCTGCAGTAGGATAGCGGGCATGGCCAATACCAAAATTACCGGTTAAGCGCTGCATATGGCGGCTATGAAACACATCTCGCACCAGACCGTTGGCCTTACGCAGATGAAACATGCCATTGTCTACGGTGACAATGCCGGCAGCGTCCTGTCCTCTATGTTGTAAAACGGTTAAACCATCATACAAAGCCTGATTTACCGGGCCTTTACCTACGATACCAAGGATACCACACATGCCAATTACCTATCAGTTAAAGAGCCTACGCTGGCTCTTCAGAGTTTAAAAAACTGGAATGGTTCTGCAAATATTCGAAGAACCACTCAATAACTACCCTAAATTCCGGGATCAGCATGGATTGCTGCCACCACTGTGAATCCGGAAATGCCGTAAAGGCGTCCATAAAAAACAGTAGTGCGCTGACGATAAGCGCACCTCGTAATAATCCAAATACCGCCCCAAGTGCCCTATCGGTACCGGATAGTCCGGTATACTGCACCATCTGACTCACCACATAGTTAAGCAGACCGCCTAATACCAGGGTTACCACGAAAAGAATCGCGATGGCGACGGCACTGCGGATCATCGGATCAGAAAAATTTGTAAGATGACTGGCTAAGTCCAGATAAAATTGACTGGCGATAAAAAAGGCGGCAAACCATACGGCAAGCGAGATTGCCTCTTTCACAAATCCCCTGACAAGACTAATCAGGGTGGACAGGGCGATAATGCCCAGAATGCAGTAGTCGATCCAATTCATGCCGTTTTTCGATTGAAAATTGCCGGGCGCATTCTAACAAAAGGCCACAGGAAAATCTCAATTATCCGCAGCCTAAATATTGCCTGACTATTCAACGGAGTAAGCCGTCACTTTACCCTGCAGTCCGGTCAGTTCATTCAGTGCCGGCAGGCGCTGCTCCAGTGCGGTTTTTTGCACATCAGGACCGACAAATACTTTGGTCAGGGTACCAGAGCTGGTCTGCACCTGTCGGCTGAATGTCCTGTACCCTCCATCTTTAAGCTTATTCATCAACTCGGCAACATTTTTCTGATGACGAAAACTACCGAGCTGGATAACCCAGGCCCCCTGCTCTGCCGCGACCTTGTCCTCTACCGGGTAATCTTCTACCTGCGGCTGCGTTTGTTCTGCCCCGCTGTCATCTGTCGCAGTGGCCTGGATCCTGTTGTTGGGCTCGGCAATGTCTTGTTCACCCGCCTTCACGGGGTCATCTACAGCCACTTCATCCACCACTTCCACCTGACGCGTCACCCTCTCTTCCACCTGCTTGCGGGGGAAGGCTCCGGGCGCCTCAATCTCAATGGTTTTGGGGCGCTCCGGTAACGCCACAAAGGTATCCTGGTGCGACACTTTCTCACCATCCAGAATGTCAGGTAAAAAAATGACTGCCAGTGCCACCAAAATGACCGTTCCCACCAGACGGTTCTGAAATGCAGAACCGCCTCGTGGCGTAGTTTTGTCAACGCTATCCGTCATGTTCCGGCTCCAAGACTGCTGCCAGGGTCACGAAAGACCCGAATACTAATATCAAATCGTCTTCATCCGCTGCGGCTTTCGCCCCCGCCAACGCAGATTTTACATTATCGAAGGTAGAGATATTGTCGTTTTCATGCAGGTAACTGGCAAGTGTTGTGGCACTCGCCGCGCGCGGGCCCTCTAAATCGGCCAGATACCAGTTTGGCTCAAAGGGTCGCAACAGGTTCAGGCATCCCTCAATATCCTTATCTTTGAGCATACCTACAACCAGATGCAGTTTGCGCCAATGGCGGAGCCTGAGCTGTTCACACAAATAGGATACGGCCTGAGTGTTGTGTGCCACATCTACCAACACATCAGGCTTTCGACTGAGTAACTGACAGCGTCCGGGCACCCTGACCTGTTCGAACAGCAGATCCACATCCAACGCTGACAAATGTTCGGTCAACTCCAGCACTTTAAGGGCCGTCGCCGCGTTGGGAGCAGGTATATGAGGCACGCGACTGGTAATCTCAAGTCCTGAATCGGATTGCCAGACAAAGGCGTCTGCTTGCAACTGATATCTGAATGACGTCCCCTGCCAGTACGCCTGCGTGGTCATATGTTTGACGACATCGATTAATGCAACAGGTGGGTGCGGCTCTCCTATGACGGCCACTTTGTTGTGCCGCAGGATCCCCGCCTTTTCAACGCCAATCTGCTCTCTGTCAGTGCCCAGGTATTCCTGATGATCCAGTCCAATAGTGGTAATCACAGCGATATCGGCATCAATGATATTTACCGCATCCAGACGCCCCCCCAGGCCCACCTCAAGGATAAGGTAGTCCGGCTTCGCTTCGGCCATCAGCACCAACGCAGCCAGCGTACCAAATTCAAAATACGTCAGCGTGATATCGCCTCTGGCCTTCTCCACCCTTGAAAATGCATCACAGTGTGACTGAGCAGAGAGTAGCTGGTGGTTCACTCTCACCCGCTCCCGATAGTCCAGCAAATGCGGAGAGCTGTATACGGCGGTTGTTTGTCCCGCTTGCATCAATCCCTGCTCAATCATGGCACAAGTTGTGCCTTTACCATTTGTTCCCGCGACAGTAATGACCTGGCTGCGATGCAAATCCAGATCAAGGCGTTCATAGACCAGACGGATGCGATCCAGCCCCATATCAATGGAAGCCGGATGGATAGATTCAAGGTATGACAGCCAGCCGCTGAGATCCTGCGGCTGACCTGAAGATGGTGGGGTCATTATCAGTGGTGCTGATGGTGCAACTTGCTTAGCACACTGTAGAGCTTGTCACGCATTTGACGACGATCCACGATCATATCGATGGCCCCTTTTTCAAGCAGGAATTCACTGCGCTGAAAACCAGGGGGTAAAGTCTCACGGACCGTCTGCTCAATTACACGAGGGCCCGCAAAACCAATCAGGGCTTTAGGCTCTGCAACATTCACATCACCCAGCATCGCCAGACTGGCGGATACGCCACCCATAGTTGGGTCGGTCAATACAGAAATATACGGCAGGCCTTTCTCACTGAGTCTGGCCAGTGCTGCACTGGTTTTAGCCATCTGCATCAGAGACAGCAGCGCTTCCTGCATACGGGCCCCACCACTGGTGGAAAAACACACCAGCGGCATATTGTTTTCAATACAGCACTCTACCGCTTTAACGAAACGAGCACCGACCACAGACGCCATAGAGCCGCCCATAAAGGCAAATTCAAACGCTGCAACCACCACTGGCATGCCATTGAGCTTTCCTCTGACTACCACCAGCGCATCTTTCTCATTGGTGCTTTTTTGGGCCGCAGTAATACGGTCTTTGTATTTTTTGGAATCTCTGAACTTGAGAATATCCTGCGGCTCCAGTTCTTCGCCCAGCTCCTGGCGCTCTCCTTGATCCAGGAAGCTATTGATTCTGGCCCGGGCACTGATGCGCATGTGGTTATCGCACTTGGGGCACACTTCCAGCTGACGCTCCAACTCCTGACGATAGAGTGTGGCGCCACACTGATTACATTGGGTCCAGACGCCTTCTGGCACATTAGCTTTGCCTGAAGAGGATTGGGTTCGGGGTAGAATTTTCTGAATCCAGCTCATGGAGATCCTTCACATGCTTTTAAACAATTAAATTTAGCACTGATTGTCAGCGTCATAACGCTGTAATGAATAACACGCCATTTTGGCGCCATTAAAGCATAAATCCAACGTAAACCGAA
Source organism: Lacimicrobium sp. SS2-24 (assembly GCF_002201535.1). Lineage (GTDB taxonomy): Bacteria > Pseudomonadota > Gammaproteobacteria > Enterobacterales > Alteromonadaceae > Lacimicrobium. Next base: position 93,086 of record NZ_NIWW01000010.1, read on the forward strand.
AAAAAACTGGTCTTAACAGTCCGTTAAAAATAACGGTCCTGGCACCGCTTTTGGCAAATTAAATGAATCCGGATACGTGACTTCAACCAGATACAAACCATTGGGTTTAGCGGTAGCGGCCGCTTTTGCCCGATCTTTGCCAAGCAGCAAACGCTGCATCCACTCTATCGGTTGGCGGCTGCAGCCTATTTCCAACAATGAGCCGGTAATATTGCGCACCATATGGTGCAAAAACGCATTCGCCTTAATTTCCAGCACCACATAATCACCCTGACGCCACAGCCGCAAAGCAGTCACGTGGCGAAACGGACTCTTTGACTGACAAATCGACGCTCTGAAGGCACTGAAGTCATGTTCACCGAGTAAACATTGTGCCGCCTGCTGCATCCTATCCACATCCAGAGGCCGGTGATAATGGGTCACACCCTGGCGCAATATACCGGGGCGGTTGGGATGGTTATAGATAATATAACGATAGCGTCGCGCTGTGGCAGAAAAGCGGGCATGGAAATCCTCATCCACCTGATGCGCCCACTTCACGGCGATGCTATCCGGTAAATTAGCATTCATGCCCATGGTCCAGGCACGCATGGGTCGCTCGGCCTGCACGTCAAAATGTACAACCTGCCCCGTCGCATGCACGCCTGCATCGGTGCGCCCTGCGCATTGCAATTCAATGGGCTGATCGGCAATGCGGCTCAGAGCCACTTCCAGCTCCTGCTGGATACTGTTGACCTCTTGTTGACGCTGCCAGCCATAATAACCGGCGCCATCGTATTCTATGCCAAGAGCAATACGCATGCGTGTTTTTATTCCCGTTTCAGTTTGCCGGGGAGTATACCAAAGCAGGTGTGCGATGTGGGTCCGCCGCGCAGAGATTTTTTATATGACTTGGAAAAACCCTACACAGAGCCTGACAATAAACAAATCAGGAATATCTGAATGATCCGCTCATATTCAATGCAGTATAAAGCAACATAGACTTAAAATCGGTTTTAGTGCTCCTGCAACCTATAGTTGTGACAAAACCTGCAACCTCATCAACATCTCGCTGTCCAATTAACGGCAAAAAGCGTTGATCGGGTCTGTGGGGGCGATCTCGCTCAGCGTCATAAACCAGCACTACTGCATAACTCTGTTACCTGGCAACCGTTGAAGGCGTCAAAATGAAGTTAACTGAACAACAGTATTTTAATGAAGCTCTGATAAAACTCTCTGTACTACTCTATCAGGTCGATGGAAAGGTAAGCCTGAGTGAGCAGGACTATCTTGAACAGATGATAGAGGGTTTAGACTGGTGCAGTACGATTTCTAAATCCGCTTTTGTTAATGAGGCGATACATATGGCTCGCCAGGTATCCGATATTGATGACGGTAAGGCCTTCATTCGCTCACTCAGTGATGATTTAAATCAGGATGCCGATAAAACACTGGAAGTGGCAATGGCACTGACAGTTGTTGATGGGGAGCGCAGTGAACGAGAAACTGAGCTGCTGAGTTATCTGACTCACAAAGTGCTCGGTAAAGCCCTGACTAAGACCATTGAGCAGTAGGTGCGCTAACGCGAGTAACCCTGTTCAGTAGTAAAGTACGACAAGTCCCATCCACATGCATTGTATTAGTCCCGACTTCGTCTGACGGAAACCTGTCACTACGCCGGGAGTGCAAAGAAAAGATCTGAAAGGGGCGCAAGATTGCGCCGTTCTCCGGCGGGTCTTTTCAGGGCCAATACTGTACGGAGCGAACAGCCTGATTCATGTGATATCGGATTGATTGAATCCCACACCGTCCAGCTAATACTCAGAGCAGTTTATCCAATATCGATTTGGCTTCTTCTTGCTGCTCTTCATCACCTTTTTCCACCACCTGCTGCAACAGTTCGATGGCAGATTCATTGTCATCCATTTCCAGATAGGCCCTGGCCAGATCAAGTTTGGCACCCATGCCATTGTCACTGTCGACATCCACCATCGCTTCATCTTCATCGCCATCCGTGTCCAGTGCAGAGTCCAGATTCAGGGTCTTTTCGTGTGAGTCGTCTTCTTCCGCCTCTACGCTCTCATTGAGCAGGGCATCGATATCCAAAAAGTCGTCTTCACTTTCTGCCAGCGGTGCAGGTTCTTCAGGTTCGGCAAGCTGTTCATTGAGCAGCGTTTCAATATCCAGATCGGTCTCTTCGTCAGATTCCTGTTCCATCGACTCGAGCATTTCATCAAAGTCTGATGATTCGAGTTCATCCAGCACCTCATCATCTTCGGCTTTGGCTTTACCTTGCTTTTCCTGTTCGTGATTTTCTAACCAGTCACCCAAATCTGGCAGCTCGTTGAGCTCTTTTTCCAGCTCCTCATCCACCTGCTGACGTGCTTTCTTATCCTCTTCAGATTCGGTTTGAGGCTCTTCGCTGTCAGTGTCATCTTCGGCTTGCGTGGGAGCCGCGTCTTGCTCTATTCCCTCTGCCTCGTTTTCAGGCTCCTCAGCAGACATTTCCTCCTGCTCAAAGTCGTCATCGAGTATCGCATCCAGCTCCTGCTCAGAAACCTCTTCGTCTTCATCACCGCTAAGGTTCTGATCTTTGTCTGTGGTCTGGGTATCCGACTTGGCCGTGTCGGTGTCTGCATCGAGGCTTTCTTCACTGTCCTTGGCCTCAACCTGCTCATCAACCTGTTGTGAATCGTCCGCTTCTTCTGATACTGAGTCTTCTGCCTCTGGCGATGACTGCGCTGCAGTGGCGTCCTCATCTTCGGCCCCGGCTTGTGTTTCAGTGTCTGCTTCGGGCTGTTCTTCTGCACTGAGTTCATCAAGCAACTCATCGGAAATGGCATCCTGAGGATCATCTTGCTCGGCACTGTCACCGCTCTCACCGTCTGTCAGCTCTTCGAGCAACTCATCAGACAGTTCATCCTGTACGTCGCTATCATCCGCGCCTTCTTCGTCTTGCTCATCAGAGAGTTCTTCGAGCAATTCATCTGAGAGCTCATCCTGCATGGTATCGGCTTGTTCAAGCTCGCCCAGTAACTCGTCCGTTAAGTCATCCAGCTCTTTATTTTTACTGGATATTTCTTCATCCAACTCACTGACCAGTTCATCACTGAGCTGTTCGCTCTTTTCGAGTTTAGATACAAAGTCATCGGCTTCGTCTTCCTCAGCGCCGGTGTCTTTGGCTACAGGCTCATCCAGTAACTCATCGATACTGATCTCCGGTTTCTCATCACCCGCATCCTCAGTATCTGCAGATTCCTTCCCGGGCTTATCGCCGTCTTCACCCTCAGAAACATCAAAATCTTCCAGTTCATCAAACTCGCTGTCAGCATCTTCATCGCCGCCGGTAGCTTCTTGCTCTGGCGATTCTGCTGCGCCTTGCTCCTCGAGTTCTGACAAATCAATGGCTTCTTCGTCATCATCTTCGGCAAAAAGATCATCTAGATCGTCCTGGTCCAGTCCCATCTGATCATCTGAATCCGCCTGCGGCGACTCGTCATCATCGTCTTCCGGCACCAGCATTTCATCAGACAAATCATCGAAATTTTCCAGCTCATCTTCCAATGCTGCATCCAGAGACTCCTCCAGCTCATCGGTCAGCACATCATCGAGCAATTCCTCACCAAAGAGGTCATCGTCATCATCTTCATCTGGCTCAGGTTCATCGAAGTCATCGGACATTTCTTCGGTCAGTGCGTCTGACAAATCATCCATTTCGTTGTCCGGCGCCGGGGCTGGCGCAGAAGCGGCCTTCTTATCAGCAACAGGGGCCGCGGCCGGTTCAGACTGACGGCGTCTGAGCCACATAAATAACCCACCCAGCAGCAACAGAGACGGCACGATACCCGCCGCGATTTTCAATGCCGGATGCTGATACCACTTTTGCTGCTGCTCTTTGGCCTGCTGAGCTTCTGATCTAGCCAGAAGCTCATTCTGCAATGCCAACAGTTGCCCCATCTGTTGCTGGATTTCACCTTCCTGACCGATTCGGTTGCGTAACTCTTCGATATCCTGATTAACCGCATCAAGGCGACCGTAAACCCGTTCATTGTCATCCAACAACGCCTGAACCGATTCAATGGAGGCAGCAATTTGCCGTCTTAGTTGCTCAAACTCGTTACGATTTTGCCGATCCAGGTTAGTCAGTCGCTCTTCAAGTGCCTGACGTGCAGCGGAGAGATCATCTGTGCTGGCAACCTGTTTTACGGGTTTGATATTGGTGGCTGAGTTGGGCGTACCTCGGGATTGCATCCAGCGCTGTTCATCTTGTTCAGCCCGGCGCTTGGCTTCTTCGGGATCAATGCGGGAAATATAGGCTTCACTGGGAAGCTTGAGCATTGAGCCATCCACCATCAGATTCAGATTCTGTTGCTCAAATGCCTCAGGGTTAAGCTGATAAATGGCCTCCATGACCTGATAGATACTCAAGGCATTATTTTGTCGATACCGACGGGCGATACTCCAGAGGGTGTCACTGGACTCAATCGGACCGTATTCAACACCAGAATACTGACGGGTCGAGTTCTTTGGACCTTTAATTTGTACTTGCTGAAAATCAGAGGCCAACAGGATGCTAGACGACAAGTAACATGCCAAACCCACTATCAGCAATTGTCGCATTCTCATAGTTGTCCTTGTCGCCCCGAAAAATGGAAAAGCAAACCCATAATGGGGTTTGTCAGTTATAAATTTTTATAAGTTTGCCAGCATCTTACAATCAGTCTGTGGATTCTGACATTCCCATGACTATCCCACAAGACCCAGCAAATAGCGTTCCAACAGGAACTATAAACCAGATGGATTGGCTGATCCATAAAGCCATGGGTATTGGTGATGGAAAATCCCATTAACCAGCATATCGGCCAGTTTACGCTTTCATTGAGCCTCAGGTGCCATGGGGTTGTGAAACAGGTCCCTGATTTGACGGCCAAACAGGTATTGAGTCATCAATGTTAAACGGGCGTAATGACGACGAGCAGCGCACACAGGACGATCACAATGACCAAGGTTATAGATATTGATGAGAGCTAAATAAGAAGACTTATAGCAACAATATCCACTGTCGGCTTACTGCAGAAGGTATAAAAAGGCCCGGCAATGGCCGGGCCTTTCGCTGAACGGGTTTACATATAATCGCGAATAAGCACTTCAGCAATCTGGATACTGTTGGTGGCGGCCCCTTTACGAACATTATCCGATACCACCCAAAGATTGATGCCGTTGGGATGAGAGAAATCCTGTCGCACCCGTCCCACAAATACCTCGTCCTTACCGCTGGCATTGCTCACCTGAGTGGGGAAGTCTCCAGGCTCACGCATCAGCACCACACCCGGGGCGTTTTCGAGCAGGTTTTTAACCTCTTCAACATCAATAGGCTGACGGGTCTCAAGATGAATGGCTTCGCCATGACCGTAGAAGACCGGTACCCTTACCGCGGTTGCGTTTACCCGGATACTTTCATCCCCCATTATTTTTTGGGTTTCCCAATGCATTTTCATCTCTTCTTTGGTGTAGTCATTGTCCTGAAATACATCAATCTGAGGGATTACATTAAAGGCAATCTGACGACTGAAAGCACTGGGTTTAATCTCTTTTGAACTCAGCAGGTCGGCTGTCTGACGGGCTAACTCTTCCATCGCGGACTTACCCGCTCCGGATACAGACTGGTAGGTGGCCACGTTAATGCGATCAATGCCTACTGCATCCTGGATGGGCTTTAAGGCCACCAGCATCTGAATGGTGGAGCAATTCGGGTTCGCAATAATATTGCGATTGCGAAAATCCGCCAGTGCATGGGCGTTCACTTCAGGCACCACCAGAGGAATATCGGGCTCATAACGGTATTGAGAGGTATTATCAATCACCACACACCCGGCTTCTGCTGCTTTGGGTGCATACTTAGCAGAAACACTTCCCCCTGCGGAGAAAAACCCTAGCTGCACCTGTGACCAGTCGAATGTCTCGGCGTCCAGCACCTGCACATCTTTACCCTTGAAGGTTACCGTACCACCCGCAGAGCGTGCACTGGCCAGGGGATAGAGTTTATTGATAGGAAAATCTCTTTGTTCGAGAATTTCAATCATATGCTGGCCTACCAGGCCGGTAGCACCTAAAACGGCAACATCAAAAGCACGGGACATGCGGGTCACTCTCCTATTGTGGGGTTAACAGAAAATCCGAGGCCTAAGATTGCCTCTGTCATCGCGGAATTTCCAGTGCAAACTGACGCGGATGCAAATTCTCTTCTTATAGCATAGTGCTTGCGGATATATTCAAACTCAGCGGGCCCGGTTACGCTGACACGAAAATCCTTGTCATCACGGCGGATATCATAAACCGAAAACACCAACCGACCGAGCGCCTCCTGGGGCGACAATGCCGAGTCTGGGTAAAGCAGGTCTGTTTGCGGGGCTGGTAAAAAATCCTCGAGCCGATGGCGCCTGGGCAAGTTAAGGTACTCAGCCAGCCGCTGATACAGAATCTCAGTGCCACGGGCTTTGCCCTCAAGGGTATGGCCGGCAATATGCGCTGTTGCCAGTTGTGTATAGGGTATCAATCCGGTGCGTATTGCCGGTTCGTTTTCCCACACGTCCATGACCAGCATAGGGTGAGTGCCGCTGTGGCACAGTTCGAGCAGTGCCTGGTTATCCACCACTTCACCACGACAGGCGTTAATCAGGACCTGGTGAGGCTCCAGACTGGACAGCAGCATCTGATCAAACAGATGGCGGGTAGGATAAGGGCCACTATCCACCAGCGGTACATGTAAGCTGATGATGTCGCAGGCCATAATGTCCGGCATATCCACAAAAGAACGGGGATCACCGGCCTCCGCCAGCGGCGGATCACACAGACGATAGTCCATACCCAGGGCTTTAAGCTTTTGGCTTAGCGCACTCCCCACTTGTCCTGCACCCACAATGCCGACACATTTTTCGGTCAGGTCCCAGTGATGTTTTAACGCCAGCGCGAATAAACTGCTGATGACGTATTCCGCCACCGCCACCGCATTGCATCCGGGCGCTGCCGACCAGGGTATCTGACGCTGTTGTAAATAGGCCGTATCCAGATGGTTAAAGCCCGCAGTCCCCGTTCCGACAAACTTCAACTTGTCACATTTGCTTAGCAGTGCTGCATTGACTTTTGTGGTGGAACGGGTAAGCAGAATATCTGCATCACGCAGGGTATCCGCCTCAACAGTACTGCCACTGAACAGACACACTTCACCCCAATCACTAAAAAATGCTCTGGCATACAACAGGCTATCTTCGCAGTAGATCTTCATGAACACAGGTAAAGGTAAATCAGGGGGCGTATTCTGCCTTATTTGAAGCCGAGCGTCTGCACGTATTGCGCTATTTGCCTGTCATTGAACCGATGTTGTCTGAGAATGGTGTGCAGCTGACCGCTATCATGTAACTGTCTGACACCTTGCTCAAACAGGGTTTTCCACTGCGTCGCGGAGGTGTCTTTACGGGGAAACGCAAGGTGCAGGGCATGGGAGGACAAAGCTGGCTCAACAAACTCTATGGGACTGGTTTCAGCCAACTTACTCAGCTTGTCGTCATGCTCCAGCCAGTAGAACCCCACTTCACGTGTCCCGGCAACCAGATCCACTCGACCTCGGAGCAATAGTTGCAGGCTGGTGACCAGCTGATTGGTTTCACTCACCTGTAAACGGGGATACTTACGCAGGGTCTCGCTGACCATATCCAGTTCCGCCACACTGATACGAAAGCGCTCCAGGGAAGAGAGATCCCCATCAAAAACAATCTTGCGGTTTGCTTTTTGCCTGAAAAAGCCGCTGGTTGCAGCAGCAATCGGCTGGCTGTAGAGGTAATCACGAGCACGTGCCTGACTGTAAAACGCACCGAGCACTGCCGTTCTTTGCCCGGAGGCCGTCAGGCGCATCGCTCTTGGCCAACTGGTGAATTCCAGTGATGCGTCAATTCCCTGGGTTGACAGCGCCGCATGCGTCACCTGCCACAACCACCCCTGTTGCGGCAGTTGCGGGGCAAAATACGGCGGGAATGGCTCGGTGACAATCTGCCACGTGTTAGCCAATGCCCCAACCGACATCAAGCCAGCAACCAACCCAAGGGTCATAGATTGCCACAGGTTTTTACGCTTCATACTCGACAAACACTAACTCCAGAGGATATGACGGCGTCCGTGCACGTTACTCTAGTGTTTTAGTATATCAGAGTCAGATGTTTGCGCTGCGGCTCTGCCGTGACCCATTGCGATTGCGACCGTTGCCAGCGTATGCCGCACTGCCATTTCCACGATCAGACTGGTTTCTGCCACCGGCACGATGGCGTCCCTGACTATTGCCCCGCGGACGCGTCACCTGAGGTTCAGGCTTGGCATTAGGATCGGGTTCAAAACCGGCAATCACTTCTCTTGGCAACTGACGTTTGAGCAGACGTTCGATATCCCGCAGCAATTTGTTTTCATCAATGCTGAGCAGAGAAATGGCTTTGCCTTCGTTACCCGCTCTGCCAGTACGGCCAATGCGATGCACATAGTCCTCAGGAACATTGGGCAGCTCGTAGTTTACCACATGGGGCAATTGGTCGATATCCAATCCCCGGGCGGCAATATCGGTGGCGACCAGTACCCGCACTTTACCGGATTTAAAATCAGCCAGTGCACGCGTACGGGCACCCTGACTCTTGTTGCCATGTATGGCGGCGGAACTTAACCCATCTTTATCCAGCTGCTGAGCAAGACGATTAGCACCGTGTTTGGTGCGCGTGAACACCAATACCTGTTGCCAGTTCTCAGAGCCAATAAGATAGGCCAGCAATTTGCGCTTGCTGGATTTATCAACGGGATGGATGACCTGCTCTACGGTTTCCGATGCCGTATTGCGACGGGCCACTTCGATCAACACAGGATCATCAAGCAAACCGTCTGCAAGACGCTTAATCTCATCGGAGAAGGTCGCGGAAAAGAGCAGGTTCTGGCGTGTTTTAGGTAACAAGGCCAGCACCTTTTTAATATCATGGATAAAGCCCATGTCGAGCATGCGGTCGGCTTCATCGAGCACCAGAATTTCGACTTTAGACAGATCCAGTGTTTTCTGATTCACATGGTCAAGCAAGCGCCCTGGGGTCGCCACCAGAATATCCACGCCTCTGCGCAATGCGGAAATTTGCGGGTTGATACTCACACCACCGAAGATTACCGCACTTTTCAAAGGCAGGTTCTTACCATAAGCGCGCACACTCTCACTCACCTGCGCCGCCAGTTCACGGGTAGGTGTTAACACCAGCGCTCTGACCGGACGCTTACCACCAGCCGGAGCGGATTGGCTGAGACGATGCAAAAGTGGCAAGGTGAAGCCCGCCGTCTTACCGGTACCCGTTTGTGCACCGGCAAGTACATCGGCACCCTTAAGAATTTCGGGAATGGCTTTCGCCTGGATGGGCGTTGGCTGGGTATAACCTTGCTCGGAAACGGCACGCAAAAGTTCAGCCGAAAGGCCGAGTTCGTTAAATAACATAAAAATATTGTCCTTGACCTGCCTGTTCATGTCTGTGACATGGATACGGTCTGAGGCAGGAGATTCAGGTGTCTACGGGAAAGATTCACAAGACAGGAGCACCGACCGATGGGTGCCTAAAATGAGCGCGCACTGTAACAGCAAAGCCCGCGGCTGTCCATCTAAAGCATCGAACAGTGCGCTAGTAACCCGGGCTAGTCGGCGCCGCACGCAAACGGATGTGACCACGGGCACCTATACAGGCTTGTTGAGCAGAGGACCCACCACCGCCTTGGCGGCGATGGTGGGCCAACTGTTTATTACTTCTCGAAACGGCGCAGTACCAGCGTGGCATTAGTGCCACCGAAGCCGAAGCTATTCGACATAACAGTATTGATGCTGGCATCGCGGGCCTGGGTGACAATATCCAGTCCTTCGGCTTTGTCATCAAGGTTACTGACATTCACCGACGGTGCGATAAACCCATTTTCCATCATCAACATGCTATAGATGGCTTCATGGACACCCGCCGCCCCAAGAGCGTGACCGGTCATCGCTTTTGTGGCACTGATCGCCGGCGATTTACCGCCAAATACCTGCTGAATCGCTTCCAGCTCTTTGACATCGCCAACCGGCGTCGAGGTACCATGGGTATTGAGATAGTCGATGCTCTCCTCAACCCCGTCCATGGCTTGCTGCATACAGCGCACGGCGCCCTCTCCCGATGGCGCTACCATATCGTAACCATCAGAGGTGGCACCGTAACCGATGATTTCGGCATAAATTTTTGCACCGCGTGCCAGGGCATGCTCCAGCTCTTCAACAATCACCATACCGCCACCACCAGAGATGACAAAACCATCCCGATCCGCGTCATAGGTGCGTGAGGCTTTATCCGGCGTATCGTTGTAACGCGTCGACAGGGCCCCCATGGCGTCAAACTCCATGGCCAGCGTCCAGTCCACCTCTTCGCCGCCGCCTGCAAAGACCATATCCTGCTTACCCAACTGAATTTGTTCAAGGGCATGACCAATACAGTGGGCACTGGTGGCACAGGCAGAGGAAATAGAATAATTGATCCCTTTTATTTTAAAGGGCGTGGCAAGACAGGCAGAGACTGTACTGCTCATGGTCCGCGGCACCATGTAAGGACCGACTCGTTTAACGCCTTTTTCACGCAGAATATCTGCCGCTTCCACCTGATTTTTTGAGGATGCACCGCCAGAGCCCGCTACCAGACCGGTGCGGGTATTAGACACCAGGTCTTCGCCAATTCCGGCATCCTCAATAGCCTGCTGCATCGCGATATATGCGTAGGCTGCCGCCTCGCCCATAAAGCGCAGTGCCTTGCGATCGATGTGTTCTTTCACATCCAGTTCAATATTGCCCCACACCTGGCTACGCAAGCCCATATCGGCAAACTGCTGGGAATAGCGAATACCGCTTTTTCCCTGGCGCAGGGACTGCAGAACCTGATCTTTGTCGTTACCAATACTGGAAACAATCCCCAGTCCTGTAATCACCGCTCTTTTCATGCTTTCACCTTAGCGTTTAAAAAATTGCCCTTATGGTAATGATTTTGACGTTTAAAGTGGTCTGCTCTTTTCGACGCCCTCATTACCGCGATAACATACGCCAATTCACTGACCAATGTCAGCCTAAATGAGTATTAAAAACGCACAAATCCGTTATAACGATACGGGCACCCCCATTGCTGAGGCCTTTGGCGATGTTTACTTTTCCAATGACAATGGCCTTGAAGAAACGCGCTACGTATTTTTAACCCATAATGACCTGCCAGGGCGCTGGCGTCTGTTACACAATGATGACGTTTTTACGGTCATGGAGACCGGCTTCGGTACCGGATTAAACTTTCTTGCCTGCTGGCAGGCGCTAAACGCGCTTCATGACAATGAGCAATGTGGGCCCGGACACGTTCACTTCATATCCATAGAAAAATACCCACTGTCGAAAAAAGACTTGCAGCAGGCACTGAATAACTGGCCTGAGCTGACTGGGTTGAGTCATCAGCTACTTCAGCAATACCCTGACCTGACGCCGGGATGCCATCGTCTGACCTTTACCACTGACTATGGCGTTATTCGCCTGGATTTGTATTTCGGTGATGTTCAGGGTGTTCTTCCGGACGTTTCCTGTCCACCACAGGGCATGGTCGATGCCTGGTTTTTAGATGGTTTTGCGCCCAGTAAAAATCCTGATATGTGGTCCGATAGCCTTTATGCGCAGATGGTGCGCCTGGCGAGAGTGGGGTGCACCTTCGCCACTTTTACAGCCGCCGGCGCGGTCAGACGGGGCCTTCAGCAGGCCGGCTTTACAGTGAAAAAATGCCCGGGTTTTGGCAGTAAACGTGAGATGTTGGCGGGTAAGCTGGCTGAAAAACCTCAGACGGACATCATCAAACCCTGGTATTACCGCTATGCAAGCCCACAAAAACGTATTGCTGTGATTGGTGCCGGCCTGGCAGGCGCCAACCTCTGCTATGCCCTGTGTCGCCATGGTTATAAGGTTACCCTGTATACCCAGCATATTGCCGGTGACGCCTCGGGTAATGCTCAGGGAGGCTTTTACCCACAACTGCATGCCGAAGGCAATACCCGAAGCCACTTTATGGCGCAGGCGTTCGGTTACGCGGCAAGATTGTATCAGCAATTGGCTCAACAGCATGACTTTGCCCATCAGTTTTGTGGTGTTCTGCAACTGGGCTTTCATGCAAAAGAGCAAGCACGATTGGAGAAACTGGCAGAAAAAGGGCACTGGCCCGACTCGCTGGTTCATCCGGTCAGTGCTGTCGAGACAAGCGAACTGGCAGGTTTACCCCTGCCCTATCCGGGGTTGTTTATACCGCAGGGAGGCTGGATTCATCCTCACGGCCTGATTGAGGCGTTACTTGCCAGTTGTGGTGAACACCTGCAAGTTCAGACAGAAAAAGTACTAAGTCAGTTGAGTCAGGGCTCGAGCAATGAATGGCAATTGCACTGGCAGGATGGCAGCACGGATCACGAAGCCTGTGTGGTTCTTGCCGGCGGCGCCAGAAGTATGGCGTGGGATGTGCTTAGCCCCTTACCTTTGCGCCCGGTAAGGGGGCAAGTGGAGGCGATCCCCAGTCAACCGCCTTTGACAGCCCTTCGTACCGTGTTATGTCACAAAGGGTATCTGACGCCAGCCTTTGCTGGGCAGCATGCCCTCGGCTCTACCTATGTTAAAAATGACCTCAGTACCGCCTATCGGCAATCGGAAGAACAACAAAACTTGCAGGTACAACAAAAGGCCCTAACCGACTGCGACTGGATTCATCAGCTTAAAAGCCAGCAACAGGGCCGGGCAGCCATCAGACTGGGCACGCCGGATCACCTTCCTCTGGCCGGAGCCGTACCTGATTTTGAGGCGCAGCGCCTAGCATACGCACAGCTTCGCAAGGGCCACAAGGATTGTCACTACCCCCTGGCTGAGGATATTCCGGGTTTATTCGTACTCTGTGGGCTTGGCTCCAGAGGTTTGTGCACCGCGCCTATTCTGGCTGAGGTGTTGGCTTGCCAGTTAAGCGGCAAACCGATGCCGCTGGATGGCACAACATTGGCAGCCCTTAGCCCTAACCGTTTCTTAATTCGGGAGCTGATGCGCCAACCGGGTTAATGACTCAAACGCCTTGTTGTAAGAGTCTGAGCCCGGCCCACAATAGCGTCATGGCAGTAACACGGAAAAGGCGTTAAAGCTGCACCATCATAGGCACCAGAGAGTCGGCTACTACACGGGGAATAAAGCCTGAGGCGCTCGCTACAACCTGCTGGTCTTTGAGTGACACCATACGGCTGTTAATCTGGATCCCTCTTGAATTTCGGATCAGTGTTCCGGATACAACATAATCCAGCTGTTGCTTGCGACTCAGATTGCGGACATCCCGACTGAATACACGGTCGCCATCCCGGCCCACTTCAATGACCGGCATGGTCTTAATATCCACCACCGCCAGTCCGAATTCCTGCAGCTGCGCAACCAGTTTTTCGGCCAGCTGATTACCAAGCACAGAGGTTGTGGTCAGGCTGGTATCCAGTTCCACGAAAGAGCCTACTGCAACCCGCCCCTGGGCACTGGGTTCCGCCAGACTATGTACCAGCCCCATCGCCAGTTGCTCGGCATAATCATTCAAGGTTTTGTGGATATATCCCGCTTGGTAACCATTATCCTTAGCGGCCATCAGCGACATGGATGGTTCCACCGCCGTGTGTTGCTCACTGGGCGGCGGCTGATACCAGATACCATTCACTGGCCTGGGCTGCTCGACGTGCGGTTTTTGCATCGTATCAGTCTCAGCCTGCTGTGCCGACAGCCAGGGTGTATCCAGGGTCAACGAACACCCCTGTACCAAAGCGAGCAGCGGAAAATATCTCAACATGCGATACATTTAGTCCCCCTGCCTGAGTTTAACGCCGTCGGTAAGTTGCTGATCCGAGGGCAGTAGCGCCTCAACCACATAAAACGGAATCAGTGACTGCGCACTGGCTACCACAGCTTTGGATTGCATTCCCAGAATGCGGGCATTGACCAGATATCCGCCCTGGTGTTTCGCCATGGTACCGGTCAGCACATATTCAAGCGGCGCCTTTTCTTTCAGTTCAAGGTAATCCCGTGACAGAATAAAATCTCCCTGCTCAGTCACACGAATATATTCTGTGGATTTATAATCGATGACCGGGATACGGAATTTATGCAGTTCATGGATAAAAGACTCTGCCAGCTGATACCCCAGCAGATTGGTCTGCTGCAGATCGGAGTCGAGCAGCGCGAAGTGCGTAATACCCACCGGCGTTTTATCAGACAGGTACTCCATATTGGAAATCAGGTCCTGGGTCATATTCTGCACGTAGTCGCCGACATGTTTTACCAGGGGTTTACTCTGATATAGGGTGCCCCGATTGGCATAGCCACCGCTGATCGCACCAAAAGCGTCGGCACCCGGATGATTTTCCCGCACAAACATCGCTGCCGCAGGATCCGCTTCGACACGCTCTGTGCCCTCCGGTCCTTCATAGCCACGGATGTTCACCTGATGGGCAGGCTCCGTATTGAGTGATTCAGTATCAGAGGTTGTTTCTGCGCTTTGAAACCAGCTGGCGCAACCGGATAACAGTGCGGTTCCCGCACAAAGGACTAACAGTCTTTTCATCTTCATTACTCCAAAGCATCCTGGCGATACAGCATGCCATTGCGGGTGGTGACCTTCTGTTCACGCCAGAACAGATTATCAGGAAAAAACTTGGTTGCCGCTGCCACAACGGCTTTGTTGTCCACCTGAATAATCCGGGCATTAACGATGGCCCCGGATGCCTGCTCTACGATTGTCCCACTAATATAAAAATCGACCCGTTGTGTCGCCGCCAGATCGTCCACATTGCGGGACAGCACCCGATCGGCCTGGGTCTCTATAATAATATCGTTCGTGACCTTAAAGTCTTGAGGAATATAACCACGGCGGCTGGCCTCAGAAATCATGCCCTGTTCAAGCTGATGACCGAGCAACATCAATGGATGTTGCTGTTCAGGCTGGTACTTCAGCGTAGCGACGGGCACAAAGGTGGCAACGGCATAACTGTAGTTATGACCGGCGGCATACTTTGCCTCAAAATTCTCAAACAGCTCTTCAGCCAGTTCGTAGGTATGCCACTCAATATTTCCCAGCTCATCCACCGGTGGCACAGGTGGCGATGAACTGCATGCCAGCAAGGTGAGGCATAACATGACAATACTCAGTTGTTTCATATCACAGGTTCCGACTGTAGGATGATTCCTGTTGAGATACTGCAATAAATACACCAAGTTGGCTGAAAAGCTGCATTCTTAGTTTCACGATTGTTGTACTTGCCCATGGGTCTTTTTGCTGATAGTTGTAGTGATGCCATTTGATATCCGCTGCAAAAGGAACGCCAAGATGCCAGACAATAATCAACGTTTTATCAGCCGTCTCACCCGTGACACCTATGCTCTGATCCTCGCCGGAGGTAAGGGCTCGAGATTACATGAATTGACGGAATGGCGGGCCAAGCCCTCTGTGCATTTTGGCGGAAAGTTCCGCATCATCGATTTTCCCCTGTCCAACTGCATCAACTCAGGGATTAAAAAAATTGGCGTCGCCACACAGTACAAAGCCCACTCTCTGATTAAACACCTGATGCGTGGCTGGTCCCATTTAAATACCAATATGGGCGAATTTGTGGATGTATTGCCGGCCTCGCAACGTACCTCGGAAGCCTGGTACGAAGGGACGGCTGATGCGATTTTTCAGAATCTGGATATTATCCGGGCTCAGGCTCCCAAATACATATTGGTATTATCAGGCGACCACATCTATAAGATGGACTATGGTCAGATGCTGGCCAAACATGTGGAATCCGGCGCAGACATGACAGTGTCCTGCATGGAAGTGCCCATCGAAGAAGCGGCTGGCGCTTTTGGAGTTATGACAGTAGATGAGCAATTTCGCATTCGCCGTTTCGATGAAAAGCCGGCCAACCCCACGCCATTACCCAATGATCCGACTCAGACACTGGCCTCCATGGGAAATTATGTGTTCAATACCGAATTTCTCATTGAGCAACTGATTAAAGATGCTAATAACCCGGATTCGGAACACGATTTCGGCAAAAACATCATTCCCTCTATCATCGAGAAATGCCAGGTGCACGCCTTCCCCTTCAGGGATGCTTCAGGTAAGCGCGCATACTGGCGCGATGTGGGAACGCTGGACTCTTTCTGGGAAGCCAATATGGAACTGATCTCCGTTGTACCGGAATTAAACCTGTATGACGACAACTGGCCCATCATGACCTATCAGGTTCAACAACCACCTGCCAAGTTTGTGATTAATGAGGAACAACGGGTAGGCATGGCGACAGACTCCATGGTGTCAGGGGGCTGTGTGATCTCCGGCGCCCGCTTGAATCGTTCTCTGCTGTTTTCTGACGTTAATATCCATTCTTATTCTCTGGTGGAGGATTCGGTGATCCTGCCAGAGGTGGATATAGGACGACACTGTCATATTCGCAAGGCCATTATTGATCGCGGCACGCATGTGCCCCCGAATACGCAAATTGGCATTAATCGTGATGAGGACCTGGCCAGAGGGTTCAGGGTCACCAATAAAGGGGTGACTCTGGTAACGGCGGAAATGCTGGGGCAATCCTTACACCGGATTACCGTGTGACCGACACCTGGCGGTGGCCTGTGACAGGTTACCGCCTTTAGTTAACAGACAAAGACTGCCATAGTGCCAGGACCTGCTGCTGATCATCCGGTTCCAGTTCATTGTTATCAAACGCCTGCTGCAGGCTTTCGCGTACCCCCTGATCCAGAGCTTCCTTACTGTAGATCCCCATATTCAGGGCCCGCGACACCATGAGGTCAAAGTGGCCATTGAGGTAACTTGAAACAAACAACTCCTGCTCATCCCCTTGCGCAACGGTCTGATGGAAGTGTACTTCAATGGATTCTACGTAATCGATAAATTGCTGTTCAGTCATCGAGTCTGCCTTGGAATGTTTATTGAGGGATCTGAACCGGATAAAGGACCTGATCATGATAACCGGTGATAACCGGCATCAGACCGCAGAGTTCCTGATCTAAATGCGGATCGCCGGTATCCACCAGCAAGGGTCTGCCATTCAGCGCATTAAGTTTAGATTTTGTCGCCACCAGCAGAATATTATTGCGGCCAATCGCCCGGATGACCTCAGGGCTAAGCTGCTGGTTACCGCGTCCAAAGATATGGCCTTGTCCACCTATCAGGGTAATCACCAGTTTTGCGGGCTTGTCACGGATGGCCTGCAGACACTGATTCGCTGTCACATCCTCTGCCAGCAACTGCTGATGCTGCACCAGATCAACACCCAGCAACGTATTGCTCAGTCCCATTGAGGCCATGATTTCTGCCACTGTGGAGCCTGAGCCCATGACAAAAATTTCATCGTCCATTAGCTCAATCACATGAGCGGCAATATCATCCAGTACCAGCTCTTCAGACTCTCGCCCACCCATTTTGACTGACTGCACGTACTGCAGCTCTGCAGGCACCTGCATTTCACCGAATCGCTGTGCTCTGACCACCCCTTCTCTGAAACCTTTCTCATCAATATCCATCACATCTGCAGCGTGCAGACTCACCAGTTCCCCTTTAACCAGTTTTTCCACAACGCGACCCGCTGCCTTTGGTGTGACCGAGTACACGCCCGAGTGAATTTTACAGCCGGCGGGGATCCCCAAAACAGGCAGCGTCTCATCCACGACGGAACAAATATTGCGAGCGGTACCATCGCCACCGGCAAATAGCAGCAGGTCCACCTCCTGCTTGATCAGTTCGCGGGCTGTTTGCTCAGTATCTTCGGGTTCACTCTGCGCGGGCGGCTGGAAACAGACTTGCGTGGAAAACCCCATCTGCCTGGCCAAATCTTCTCCCATCGCCCCCCCAGCGGTATAAACGGTAATGTCCGCCTGATAGGGAATCAGCAACGCCAGGGCCTGCGCTGCGCGCTCCGGTGCCAGCTGTTTTGCACCCATGTCCAGCGCCTGTTGCCGGATCTCAGCACCATCACTGCCTTTTAGCGCCAGCGCTCCGCCAATGCCAGCATAGGGGTTAATGATCAGTCCCAGTTTAAACATCAGTGCAGACCTCTTGATGGGCCCCAACCAATGTCAGCGATGGCGTCTTATAAAACTCCTGCAGGACACGGATAAATTGCTGCGCCCGGGCTGGAAATCCGTGCTTCAGATAGTTGTTCAACTGAGCCTGGACATTACGGGTAAACCCCTCCCGATCGGGCTCAGCCCCATCCAGATTATCGGTACTGACCCTGAACGTCTTTGCAGCAGCGAGGCAAAAGGCCCATTCAATTGCCTGGGGTTTGATCTCTACCTGTTCAAAGGCTGCCTGCTGGCTGGCATCACGACCATCAGGACAATACCAGTAACCATAATCCTGAAGCTGGCGACGACGGCTGCCGGCCAGACACCAATGGGCAATTTCATGTAAAGCGCTGGCGTAAAAACCGTGAGCAAAAACGATCCGGTGATAGGGACAATGATCATCTGCTGGCAGATAAACAGGCTCATCGGTACCCTTAATCAGCCTGGTGTTGTAACTACCCGCAAACTGACCATCAAACAATTGAATCAGATCCTGATAATGATGTGTCATTTCCACGTACCGCCTTACCTCTTAACGGTTTGCACGAAAGTGCTGCATTGAGTTGTCACGGATGAATAATGGGAGTAACAAAGGCGGCATTGTAACCGCGCGCGCACTGCGGCTCAACAACAGCTCAAGTCTGCACAGGCCCTGAGCTTACCAGCTAAGACAATATCAGGCCTGAAACGACGCCGTTTTAAGGTTGCGATACCTTTCCAGTGCTGAGTGTCAGCATGATGCCGGTAGTACCGGTGTGATACTGCTGACATCCGCATTTTGCCCACGGTGACGCAGGAAGTGATCCATCAGCACCAACGCCAGCATGGCCTCAGCAATGGGTACCGCCCGGATACCAACACAGGGATCGTGGCGCCCTTTTGTCACCACCTCCGTTGAATACCCGTGAATGTCCACTGACTCACCCGGCACGCTGATACTGGATGTCGGTTTCAAAGCCAGGTGCGCGACAATATCCTGGCCACTGGAAATGCCTCCGAGCACGCCGCCGCTGCGATTGGATCTGAATCCTTGTGGGGACATGGCATCACGGTGTTCACTGCCTTTTTGATTTACCACCGCAAAGCCGTCACCGATTTCGACTCCTTTAACTGCGTTAATGCCCATCATCGCGTAGGCAATGTCCGCATCTAAACGGTCAAATACCGGCTCACCCAGTCCCACCGGCACACCAGTGGCGACCACTGACACTTTGGCGCCAATAGAATCACCGGACTTCTTTAAATCCCGCATATACGCGTCCAGTTCATCCAGTTTCGAGGCCTGGGCACAGAAAAACGCATTGTCATTGGTAATGGATAAATCTTCTGGCGCCAGACTAATCGGCCCCAGCTGAGAAAGGTAACCACAAATCTCAATACCCAGGCGATCTCTCAGGTACTTTTTGGCAATGGCACCCGCCGCGACCCGGATGGCGGTCTCACGCGCACTGGAACGCCCACCACCGCGGTAATCACGCAGGCCATACTTTTGTTGATAGGTATAGTCAGCATGACCAGGACGAAAGGTATCCTTAATCTTGGAATAGTCTTTTGAGCGCTGGTCGGTGTTTTCAATGATCAAACCAATTGACGTACCCGTGGTTTTACCCTCAAACACCCCGGAAAGGATCCTGACTTCATCCGCCTCGCGCCGAGCAGTGGTATAGCGTGATGTACCGGGTTTTCGCCGGTCCAGATCCACCTGCAGATCCGCTTCGCTGATCTCTAGCCCCGGCGGACAGCCGTCCACCACACCGCCAATGGCTATACCGTGACTTTCACCAAAGGTGGTGACCGTAAAAAGCTTTCCAAAATGATTACCGGCCATAATTCCCGTCTATCTATACTGAATAATTTATTGTTTACCGAGCCAGGCTTTTAAGTCTCGGTTACTGATGGCAAAAATCCCATGTCCACCCTGCTCAAAGTCTATCCACACCAGGGGTAAATCAGGATATTGCTGCTCAACGTGCACCATGGAATTACCGACTTCCACAAACATCCAACCGCGCTCACTCATAAAGTCAGGGCCTTTTTTAAGTAAATCGTGCACCAGGTCCAGACCATCATCACCGGCGGCCAGCCCTAACTCCGGCTCATGGTGAAATTCCTCTGGCAGATCCGCCATGTCCTCAGCATCCACATAGGGTGGATTAGCAATGATGAGGTCGTAACACTGACCACTGAGGTTTTCAAACAAATCCGACTGAATGGGAAAGACCCGGGTGCTGAGATCATGTTCCTGGATGTTGATCTCCGCTACCGCCAGGGCGTCGGCACTGATATCAACGGCATCCACTTCTGCCTCACTGAACGCCATTGCGGCAGCGATAGCAATACACCCACTTCCGGTACACATATCGAGTACGGTGTCGGGTTCGAAATCCATGTACGGCGCGAAATGCCCCTGAATCAGCTCTGCAAAGGGTGAGCGCGGTACCAAAACGCGTTCATCCACATAGAAAGGCAAGCCGGCAAACCAGGCCTGATGGGTCAGATAAGCCAGAGGAAGGCGCTCATTTACACGTCGCTGAGCCAGCATGACAATATGCTTTTTCTCTGCCTGCGTCAGTCTTGCCGCAAACAAATCCTGGGGGCTGTCATGGGGCAGATGCACACTCTGCAACACCAGGCTCACCGCTTCATCCCAGGGATTGTCCGTGCCGTGGCCAAAATACAATCCGGCCTGATTAAACTGAGTTGCACACCAACGCATCAAATCCAGCATGCTGTGCAGATCATTGACTGCCTGCTCCGCCAATTCCTGTTCAGTTACGCCTTGCATTCAAATACCTGCGATTTTGTTATCATGGTGAGAAGTTTACCCAAAAGTATTGCTCATGCCGAGAAAGCCGCCACTGGCCGACGAAGACATCCATCTGTTTCGCCGCGAAATAGGTCAGGTAAAGCCCATAAAGCAGGACAAAATACAGCCTCTGCCCCCTACCAGCAAGAAAAAAACCCTAGAGGTTAGATCAAATCGTGCTAAACAAAACCGGGGATCAGACCGCGATGCCCGTCAGGCAGCAGCCAGTTTCCAGTTCTCAGATGGATTTGAGGCCTGGTTTGATCCCAACCTTCCGGTTAAGTATGTCAAACCCGGCGTGGATAACCATGAAGTAAAGCGGCTACGCCGGGGAGATTACCCGCCGGATTTGATCCTCGATTTACATGGGCTGAAACGGGAAGAAGCGAAACTGGAAATCGCAGCACTGCTACACACAGCACGCAGGCAGCATTGCAGTTGTGTTTGTATCGTTCATGGTCTGGGTGGGCATGTACTAAAACGCCACGTCCCGAACTGGCTGATTCAACATCCGGATGTACTGGCATTTCATCAGGCGACATTAGAATGGGGCGGCAATGGCGCCTTACTGGTATTACTGCAAACTTAATAAGTGGTCAGTATTCAGGGCCCAGTTGTCAGCTGAAAACGGATGAATGAAAACTTCCAGCTCAGTATTCGTCTGCAATGGCCGGGCCGGCATAATTGTCAAAACGGGAGAAATGCCCCTGGAATGTTAATCGTGCAGTACCGATGGGACCGTTACGCTGCTTACCAATAATAATCTCTGCAATGCCTTTTTCCTGACTGTTCTCATGATAAACCTCATCACGATAAATAAACATGATCAGGTCGGCGTCCTGCTCGATTGAGCCTGATTCCCTCAAGTCAGAGTTCACCGGTCTTTTATCGGCCCGCTGCTCCAGACTTCGGTTAAGCTGAGACAGGGCTACCACAGGCACATTCAGCTCTTTTGCAAGGGACTTCAATGAGCGCGAAATCTCTGCAATCTCCAGTGTGCGGTTTTCACTTAATCCTGGCACCTGCATCAACTGCAGATAATCCACCATGATCATGGAAATCCCCCCGCGCTCACGGGCCAGCTTCCGTGCACGGGTGCGTACTTCCATAGGCGTCAGCCCCGACGCATCGTCAATAAACAGGTTATCTTTTTCTTTGAGCATTGCCATGGTGTTGGAAATGCGTGCCCAGTCTTCATCATCCAGCTGGGCGGTTCGAATTTTGGTCTGATCGACACGGCTCAACGACGCTAGGATACGCATCATCAGCTGTTCTGCCGGCATTTCCAGACTAAACACCAGTACCGGCTTGTCTTCCAGCAACATGGCATTTTCACACAGGTTCATGGCAAAGGTGGTCTTTCCCATGGACGGACGGGCAGCAACAATAATCAGGTCGGAGGGCTGTAAACCGCTGGTCTTTTTGTCCAGATCTTTAAAACCAGTGGATACGCCGGTCACTTCCTTTCCGGATTTGAGCAAGGCTTCGAGGCGATCCACGGTATGGGTCATGACCGTTTCAATGTCCTGCGGCCCTTCATTATTCCCTGAACGCTGCTCGGCAATTTCAAACACCCGGCTTTCCGCCATATCCAGCACATCGCCACTGGTACGGCCTTCAGGATTGTAACCCGACTCGGCAATTTCGTGGGCCACGCCAATCAGTTCGCGCAGGATGGCGCGCTCCTTGATGATCTTGGCATAAGCCACCACATTGGCCGCACTGGGGGTGTTTTTAGCTAGCTCGCCGAGATAGGCAAAGCCCCCGGCCGTTTCCAGCTCATCCTGTTGTTCGAGCAAATCGGAAACAGTCACCAGATCCACAGGCTGAGTGTCTGACAATAATTTAAGGATGGCTTTAAAGATGGTCTGATGGGCACGGTTATAAAAATCTCTTTCGAGCAATATTTCCGCCACTTTATCCCAGCAGTCCGGTGCAATCAGCATGCTGCCAATGACAGACTGTTCCGCTTCCATGGAGTGTGGCGGAATCTTTAGCTTTTCGACCTTACTGTCACGCTCTTTATGAGAGACCACTTTCACGGTATGCATTCCTCAAAACAACAGGGGGATATTATGCGTGAATCGGTCAGGAGGTTAAAGCACATTAGTCATCACTATGATGCAGGCTATTGTTAATTCGGGATAAAAAAGAGCCACCTGAAAGAGGTGGCTGGCGATAACATTATTCGTCTTTAGTAGTGGCTCAGGGTTACTGTCCCACTGACCGTGGAGACATTGACCCGCCCACTCCCCTCGGCGGTAGTGAATTTGAGCCAGCGGGACGGACCATATTTGGCTTTGTCCGCTTTATCGTCAGTGAGACGATTACGTAAGTCGCCTCCGGCGTGGCCATTGACATCAAATCGTGCAGAGACCTCTTTTTGAAAACGAAACGCCAGACTACCGCTAACACTGCTTGCTCTTACCTCTCCGTTCGGCGCTAGCTCCAGGCTCACGCGGGTATCCCCGTTGACATTGCTGGCTCTGAGCTGCTCGGTACGTCCGAGCACCAATTCACTGTCGGCGTTGACGGTTTCCAGTTTCACCCGGGCTACCTGAGTCTGCGCATAAATGTCACCGTTCACTGATTCATACACCACCTCATCGCCATCAGATCCCTTATCACGAATGGAACCGTTCACCGTATTGAGACTGATGTTGCCGACAAGTCCCTGACTGATAATCTCACCGTTAACGGTGCTGATGCGTATACTGCCTTTTATATCGCTGACCCGAACCTCTCCGTTAACCGCACTGAATTCGACACCACCGTGTATACCGCTGGCGTTAAGATCTGCGTTAATGGTCTCGTATTCCACAAAACTGGAGGCGGGCACGAAAATTTCCAGTTCATCTTCCTCCTTGTTCCAGTCCGGCCAGTTGCTGCCATAACTTTTCGGCATTTTGACCTCAAAACGAATTTCGTTACCGCGCTTTTCAAACACATAGCCTTCAGCCCGGCTGTCCAGACTACCTTTTACGTGCACCTGTGGTTTATCCCAGGTACGGATTACAGCCTCACCGGAGTGGTGCTCGATGCTGACCCTTGAGGTGTCACTGGCTGACAGCGTTTTATCAATGGTTTGTGCGGCGTAAAGCGTATTGCTGAACAACAACACTAAACCCAGTAATGTCATTTTTTTCATCATCTTTCCCCTGTTAAATCTGCTGATATCTGGGTGTATGCACCCTTTCAATTAAATCAATCTGTTGCTGATGAACCTGCTTTAGCATCTTCAGCAGCGCCATATTCTGTGGGTCTTGCTCTAATGCCTGCTTAATCACTAATGCAGCGTCATCGAGTTCCTTCAGCTGAGCTTGCCAGTTATCCGTCAGCGCTGGCTGGTCGGCATAGGTGGCCAACAAATAGGCTTTTTGCTGCTGATGTTGCTCGCTGAGCACCGTTGCCAGAGGCTGTGACGGATTGCTCGCTGGTATATAACTCAGTGACATCCATCCAAGCATTCCCACTGCCAGAACCGAGGCGACCAATGCCGACACCTTGCGCCCGTTCGCAGGCGCGATTTCAGCGTTGAGTGCATGCTCAATACCTGGCCACAGATCTCGCTGCGGTTGACGTTCTTTGGGTAATTGCCTGAGTTGCTGCTCAAGCGTGTTGTCAAAATTATGCTCTGGCATTTTCCATCCACTCCTTGAGTAGTTGTTTAGCGCGATGCAGTTGGGCTTTGCTCGAGCCCGCGGCCATATTCAACATGCTGGCGATCTCCTCATGCCGGTAGCCCTCAATGGCATGTAATACAAACACCTGCCGTGCCCGCTCGGGCAAACGCAGAACGTAATCATCCAAATCCCAATGACACTCAGGCTCAGCCTGTTGCTCGTTCATCTCATCCTGATCATGGTTAAATAACCGTTGCAGCCAGTTCTTCTGCTTGCGCATGTACGAGATACAAACATTCGATGTCACACCATGTAACCAGGTACTAAACCGACTCTGACCGCTGTAATTTCCGATTTTTCGCCACAGCTGAATAAACACTTCCTGTGTCGCTTCTTCGGCGATGGCTCTGTCGCCACTTAAGCGCAGGCATAAGGCATAAACCCGTCCAAGGTGTTTATCATAAAGTTTTCGATATGCGCCTTTGTCTCCGGCCTTAACCGCATCAATGAGAGCCCTTTCGGCTTTATCGATAAACTGGTCACTGGCCTCTATCAGTTGTCCATCTGCGTGCAATGCCATTGATTCCTGTGGTCATATGACAGCCTGTTAAATCAAACCGTCATGGCTTTTTGTTATCAAGTATTGGGTTAGTCGCCATTAATGGTACTAAGGTTTAAACACAAACATTAAAAAATGCTTCTTTTGTGCTGATCCGATGACCTGACTATGGAAATACGCCACCGATTCAGGGATGATCGCGGCCATCGTTCTCAGAACCCAAAGGCTTGAAGCAATGACCACCAAAAAACGTCCTCTGTATATTCCCTACGCTGGCCCTTCGTTGCTGGAAACGCCACTGCTGAACAAAGGCAGTGCGTTTAGTGCAGAAGAGCGTAAAGCATTTAACCTCAATGGGTTACTGCCGCCGCGCTATGAAAGTATTGAGGAGCAGGTCAGTCGGGCATACATGCAATATTCAAGCTTTGATACCCCAATTAACAAGCACATTTATTTGCGTGCCATTCAGGACAACAACGAGACCCTGTTCCACCGGCTGGTACAGGAGCATCTTGAAGAGATGATGCCAATCATTTATACCCCTACCGTTGGGGATGCTTGTGAACAGTTTTCCGATATCTATCGCAGTTCCCGAGGCCTGTTTATTTCTTATGCAGAGCGCGAGCATATGGATGACATTCTTCATAATGCGACCAAACAAAAAGTAAAAGTGATCGTGGTAACCGATGGCGAGCGCATTCTGGGGCTGGGTGACCAGGGTATTGGGGGCATGGGGATTCCCATCGGCAAGCTGTCACTGTATACCGCATGCGGTGGTATCAGTCCGGCTTACACCCTGCCCGTGATGCTGGATGTTGGCACCAATAATGAAAAATTGCTCAATGACCCCATGTATATGGGCGCCCGCCACAAGCGTATTGACCAGCAAGAGTACGACGCCTTTATCGAAGACTTTATTCGCGCCGTGCAGCGACGTTGGCCCGATGCGATGATTCAGTTTGAGGATTTCGCCCAGCAAAATGCCACGCCTATCCTCAATCGCTACCGCCATCAGGTACGCTGTTTTAACGACGACATTCAGGGCACTGCTGCGGTAACGGTGGGTACGCTTATGGCGGCCTGTCGAAGCAAAGGCGCCAAACTGTCGGAGCAAAGGGTGGTATTTGTGGGTGCTGGCTCAGCCGGTTGTGGTATTGCTGAGCAGGTGGTGCAGCAAATGTGTGCAGAGGGACTGGACGAAAAACAGGCCCGCAGTCAGGTGTATATGGTGGATCGCTACGGTTTGCTGACCGAGGGTATGGAAGGTCTGCGGGATTTCCAGCAGGCACTGTGTCAGCAACAGGCCAATATCCGTGACTGGAGCTTCAGTGGAGAGTATGCCTCACTGCTGGATGTCATTCATTGCGCCACGCCCGATGTGTTGATCGGTGTATCCGGACAAGCAGGCCTGTTTACCGAGCAGGTAGTCCGAACCATGAAACAACACTGCAAACTGCCGATTATCTTTCCGCTGAGTAATCCCTCAAGACAAGTTGAAGCAAGGCCCGAACAGGTCATTGAGTGGACAGAAGGAGAGGTTATCATCGCCACCGGCAGTCCCTTTGAGCCCGTAAACTATAAGGGCACGTCATTCCCCATTACCCAGTGCAATAACAGCTATATTTTCCCCGGTATCGGCCTTGGCGTGGTTGCCACCAAAGCCAGGTTGATTACCGAAGAAATGCTGATGGCGGCCAGCGCTACACTCGCGGCAGCCTCACCGCTGGCCAATACGGGCAAAGGCGGCTTACTTCCGCCACTGACGGAGCTGTTCAAACTCAGCAAGGAAATTGCTTTTGAAGTGGGCAAAGTGGCCCAGGAACAGGGTCTGGCGCTGGAAATGTCTGACGACATGCTTAAAAGCAAAATTGAGGCGAATTTCTGGACACCGCAATACCGCCAGTACCGCCGCGTGAGCATGTAACCTTACTGCTGGTAAGACTGACTTAACCGGCGCAGTGCCTGCATGGCGAGCTCTGCCTGCTGTGCCGGCACAAACAAATGATCATGATAAAAGCCGGACACCGGGTTTACCCCCATCTCTAAGTCGGCCAGACAGCGGGTAACGGCGGCGAGAAACCCCACCGCATCGAGGGCTGAATGAATGCGCAGGGTGATCATCCGGCAGGTGAATTCGTACTCGAAAGCATGGCGCTCTGCCTCTTCTTGCTCAACAATCAGGGTGGGCCCCTGCTTTTCCATAAACCACATTTGTGGCTGTAATCCCGTAGGTAAGACAGCGTTCAATGGTAAACGGGCAAATACAAAAGTACGTGGATCCAGTGCGGGCTGCATCTTAGCCATTAGCGTCTTTAAGTTTTTCTCAGCGGTCATCACCTGTACCTTCTTTATCAGTCATCAGTGTCTCCTCCTGGCTCAGCGTTGCATCCAGTTTTTGACTGGAAATCATATAATTAGCCCATATGAAAAAGTAGGACTTTTACCTCAATAAGGCTATGCTTAGTATATGAATACAGAAAATCGTCGCCAATTTACCCGAATCATATTCTCGGCTCCTGTGGAGGCCCGACAAGGCAGCCACAAGTGGGAGTGCCGATTGCTGGATATTTCCTTGAAAGGTGTGCTTTTGGAAGCCCCTGAGCATTTCACCGCCAGCCATGAAGATTCCTTATTGTTGGTCGTTACCCTGCCTGGCATCAGCAGCAGTCTGATGATGGAAGGTCAGATTAAGCATCAGGATGACCATCAAATAGGGATCAAAATCAATATGCTGGATATTGATAGCGCATCCAGACTGCGCCGCCTGGTTGAGCTGAATGTCGGTGACGATACCTTACTAAAACGCGAACTGGAAAAACTCGCTAACCCCGAGACAAACTGAGTGCCGGGAAGCTAAACGTCCTAGCACCGGGGTATTGCCAGCCTTCTTGTGCAAGATTAGCGTTTTAAATCGCTTCCAGTGCCTGCGACAGGCGTTTCACCCCAACCACCGTCATACCGGGTATGGGATGTTTAGGACAATTGGCACTTGGCACAATAGCCCGTGTAAAACCGTGTTTTGCCGCTTCGCTCAGACGTTCCACCCCGTTTGGTACCGGCCGGATTTCACCTGCCAGCCCCACTTCGCCAAAGACAATCAATTCTCTGGGCAGAGTCTGATTTCTGAAGCTGGAAATCATTGCCAGTAACAAGGCAAGATCGGCGCTGGTTTCAGCCACCTTGACGCCGCCTACCACATTAACAAACACATCCTGATCATTCATCTGCACGTTGCCATGGCGATGCAGAACGGCAAGGAGCATTGCCAGCCGGTTTTGCTCCAGTCCCACGGCCAACCGCCTGGGGTTAGCCATTTGCGAATAATCCACCAGCGCCTGTATTTCTACCAGCAAAGGCCGGGTGCCCTCCCAGACAACCATCACCAGACTGCCAGGAGAGGGGTCATCTTCACGACTCAGAAAGATGGCAGAAGGATTACTGACTTCTTTGAGCCCCTTGTCAGTCATGGCAAACACACCCAGCTCATTGACTGCCCCAAAACGGTTCTTTTGTCCTCTTAGCACCCGGAATCGACTGTCTCCGTCCCCCTCAAGCATCATCGAACAATCAATGCAATGCTCCAGCACTTTTGGCCCGGCCAGTGAACCGTCTTTGGTCACATGCCCAACCATAAGTATGGCGATGTGATGCTGCTTGGCGAAACGGGTAAGATACGCCGCGCCTTCGCGCACCTGCGAGACGCTGCCCGGAGCAGACTGAATGTCGGCCAAGTGCATCACCTGGATAGAATCAATAACCATCAGCTCGGGTTTGTGTTTAAGGGCCAGTTCGCAAATGGTTTCAATACTGGTTTCCGCCAGTAACTTGAGCTTATCCGTTGGCAGCCCCAGTCGATTGGCCCGCAGCGCTACCTGTTGTAAAGACTCCTCACCGGTAACATACAACGCAGACCGTGATGCAGCCAGTTTACACATGGTCTGAAGCAGCAGCGTACTTTTGCCCGCCCCCGGGGAACCACCAATCAGAATCGCCGAACCCGGTACCACGCCTCCGCCCAGCACCCGATCAAGCTCCTGAAAACCAGAGCTGAATCGCGGCAGTGCCTGAAGATCGATATTTTCCAGAGTCTGTACTTGCGCGGCTACCTGGCCGGCATATCCATGGCGACGATGATCCTGTCCGTCTTTTGCCGATGCCAGCAACACTTCTGAAATACTGTTCCAGGCCCCGCAATCATTGCACTGCCCCTGCCAGCGTGGATACTCTGAACCACACTCATTGCAGACGTAGGCGCTTTTTCGTTTAGCCATGGTTTCCTCAGGATAAAATGAATGGCGCAAAGTATATCCTGACAATCAGCACATCAAAAGCTGGACACCTATACTCAGGCATGAATAATGGTGGGGTTAAAAATAAAACACCAACGTCAACGAGAGCTGCGCGTGCAAGAAAAACAACAATATGCACCGCCGGAATTGCTCGAAGAGCTGATTCCGAGCGTCCGTTCAAATAATTTTGATACGATTCTCAGACAAAAGACTTCAGATCTGAGCACAAATCAGCGTTTTTTGCTCAAAATGGAGCTGAAACGGTTATGCAAGCCTTGTGTGCGGCGTATCGATCTCAGAGGCATGGTGGATGGCCAATGCGAGCCTTACGAGTTCCAGGGACGAACCCATTATCTTGATGCGCTAGCCCAGGAAATCTTCAAACAACAGTTAGCCCTTTACAGCACCTATACACAAGGGGTCTATGAAGCGTTGCAGCGAACCCCAAACAGATTCACGCTGATACAACAGACTCAACACACCGCCTCAACTCATGCAGAGGCATCGACAAAAGCGGACCCAGGGCAAACAGATGCCTCCCTCACGATCCCCACTTTTCACTACCGTAACTACCCAATACGCTGTGAGGAAAGAATGCACTTTGCGATTGAGCTTGAAGTCAGGCTCAATGAGCAAAAAAGTATCAAAGCCAGCAGCACTAACATCTCTGCCAGTGGACTCCAACTGAAAATCGCCTCCGAGACTTCGCTCGAAAGTGGCCAGCGTTTGACCATTTTTTTTCGGGGATTGGAGCAAGAATATGTCCTTGAACCCGACGGCGTCGAGTATGACGTGGTGAGGACCCGACAGCGCAAAGACATGCAGTATGTCAGCTTACAACGTTGCCAAAGCGAACAGAGCACCGGCTTTGACAAGCTGCTCAGCACCTTTATTCATGGCAACAAACGGCGCTATAAAGTTAACCTGGACAATACCCTCGAAGCCGTTTTTAGTAAGGGCTTTGAACAGTACCACCTGAGCACACTCACAGCGCTGCCCATCTTTTTCGGGCGCTCATCCAAAGGTCATTCCTGTGCGCACTATGCATTGCTCAACGAGCAGAACAGTTCGCTGTATGAGCAGTTTCAGAAGAATCAATCCAATGGTCTGTGTCAATTACTCGCTCCCGCACGCCTGGCCAGGCTAATTACCGAAGCACAACAAAACCCTGACATGCTGCTCTACAGCTTCAGCTATTTGAAAAATCAAACGCGGCATTGGTATTTTGCAACCAGTTCAGAGTTAGACGATGACCGTAATCTCAAAGCCGCTTTTCTGAGTTTTGCAGTGCGGCAAAAGGACTGGCATGTCTATCATCTGAGGGTAAATGCGGTTGAACCACAGCAGAGCTACTATCCATCCTCTTTACCAGACAGCCTCGGTGAACAGACCCGAAAAGATAATCGCCCGCCCTCAGCAAGAGTGATGTCCAGAATTAACCATCTGACCCACATGTTGGTAATGACGGAGATAACCAACCCCAAGGCCGCAAGCCACTGCAGCGCCTATCCCCTGAGCAAGGCCGATTTGACCAGGGTAAACCGCCTGTTCCTGTGCCGCACGGCGAACCGTCCCCAAATTGTTCCTGTAGAACTGCAATATCGCAGCCTGCGCGCGGAGCCACGCTACCAGCATCAAAGCGAGGTATTGGTAACGCACCAAGGCCTGTCACTTAAGGCGATGACAGCAGACATTTCATCCCATGGCTTGAAGCTGTCCCTCAGTGGCCCCCTACCCTCGCCCGAACTGACTAATGTCAGTCTCAACTTTACACAGCTGCAGGAGGTAACAAGCAAATATCGCCTCTGCGATATAACCTATGAGGTGGTGGCTTATGATGCTGAGGCATTGGAGCTCAAACTCCGGCTAGACGACGATTTCAGTGACGCCAATCGTCAGGCCAGTCGTTTTTTCACCGAACTCATCGATCGCAACAAACGCAAATTGATAAAGGATCCGGAACGACAGTCTAACGTGGAGATAGCAGATGCGCTTAAGGTGATTTATGTGCGCAACAATCATCTACCCGCACTGTTTATGAGCAGGGAGAAAGGCCGCTGTGTACCTGAAGCGCTCAGCCTGCCAGTTATGGACTACTCACTGCGTACGCTCTTTGCTGAAAACGACACTGCGACATCGTTAGACTGGCTGTTTAAAGGAAAAAATGGCCAGTATCTGCAGCAATGGATCAAGCAGCAGGCCCTAACGGCAGAACCATTGTGTGCAGAGTTGCTGCTGACAGTTGGCGGTGATGGCAACATCAATGCTGTTTTTGTGGATGACTTCAGTACTCAGCATCTGCTCACTCAGTTTATCCGCATTAACCAGCGCCAGGGTCGGTTTAAAGCCATACGACTCATGTTACAGCCAACGGGACGACCGGACATCAGTCGTTTTGAAAATGAACTCAGGTACATCAGCTTGTATGCCCGTCACAAAGCCAAAGCGCTGGAGGAAACCTTGTGGAATATCTCTTATGTTTGCTTTTTGGCAGACATCAGCGCCGAGATACTGAATCGCTATGCCATTGCAATACAAGAAATTGACAAACTGACCGATAATATAGAAGGTTAAACTATTCAGCTTCGGTGGTGTTAAGGCATGAGTCAGGGAATTGAGCAGTATCAGGACATTTTAGAGCAGCTTAAGCCTGTCGTGAATGAGCCCACGTTCAATCAAATCTTGTCTCAGGTGGCAGCGACCGTTCCCAAAACCAAACGCTTCTTGCTGAAAATGGAATTAAAACGCCAGGCTAAACCCACCAACCGTATGATAGATCTGCGCGGACGGGTGGATGGAAAATGCCAGCCTTACGAGCACGATGGAATCACCCACTTTCTTGATGACGTTGCCACAGAAGTGTTTGAGCGTCAGGTACGAAGCTTTGGGGGCTATACCATTGGCGTTTATGAATCTGTTACCAATACTGAAAACAACTTCCGTGTAAAACATCAGGCGAAGCGCACCCAGCTAGCTCAGGAAGGCGACACCCTGCTCTCCGCCGAACAACAATACCAAACCCCTATTATTAGTTTCACCGGTGTGCACCAACGTCGCGAAGAGCGGATGAATTTTGTGGTGGAAGTCGAAGCCTTTACCGAACTTGATGAATCTGTCCATGCCCGCAGCATCGACATTTCCGTCAGTGGCCTCAAACTCAAGATCAGCAAACGCCACCTGCTCAAACCCGGGGAGAAACTCAGAGTCCATTTCAGAGGACTATCTGCCGAGTACGGCTTGTCACACCGTGACAGTGTCAGCTACCTGATTACAGATGTGGATCGCTCCAGAGAAGAGCAAAGAGTGAGCCTCAAACGTCTCTATGACAAGGATCAGGATGCCTTTGATGAACTGCTTCAGCGGCTGATACAGAGCAATAAGAGACGCTATAAGATCAATCTCGAAAACACCATTGATGCCATTATGGTGAAAGGCTACGAGCAATATTATATTCCTCACATTACCTCGGTGCCGGTGTTTATAGAATATAACGAAGATGACTCTCTCACCCCCAAATATCTGATCAGTAACGACTCGAACAGAGATAGCATACAGTTCTGGAACGATGAAGGCGGCGTTCTGCGCCTGGGGTACCTGTTCACCCGCAAACGGCTGCAATACTTGCTGCAAAAATCAGAAGCCGAGCGACATACTTACTTATTCGTCTTTACCCATACTGCGCAGGGCCGGGTGTATTTTTACAGTGCCACACTGGAAGAACTGGAAGCCCATCCAAAGCTCAGGGAATGTTATCTGGCCTATGGCTCCCGTAAAGCCAGTTGGCGCGTTTACAAGCTGCAGCTGACTGATATGCATCCGGAGCAATGTCATACCCCCTTGTCTTTGCCAGATTCCGTCAATGACCGCATTCGTCGAATGAATATGCCTCCGTCAGCGCGACTGATGGCGAAGCTGAAAAACTTGCGCCATATCGCACTGATTACCGATATCAGCAATGAGTGGAACATGCGCACCTATCAGCGTCGCAATCTCAAGCGGGAACTATTGTCGGAGCTGCAGATATTCTGCCATCCACGTAATCGCCACCCTGCTGAAATCACTCCCTATCGTTTTCAATATCAGGAGCTGCGCAGAGAAAACCGCTTTATGCTGCGCACAACGGTCACACTGCACATTGGCAACGACAAAGTTGACGGGGCTTCTGAGGATTTATCTCCCTCAGGACTAAAGGTGGAACTGGAAGAACCAACCAATTTAAAGATAGGGGATGATGTTCGTCTTTTTTTCCCCAAGTTAGCCAAGCAGATGAGCCGCTATGAACTGTCGAAAGTGTATTATCAGGTGGTTCGCATTAGCGAAGATGGCATGGTGCTGCACTTCAGGCTGGACGAGCAGGAAAAAAATGCAAAGCAGTTTTTTGATGATCTCATTCGCAGCAATAAACGCAAGCTGCGCAACAAAGGGGAGCCGCGGGATATGGCCGGTGTTGGCGAGGCGCTGCGTAACATTTATGCCGCCAATGTGGTCAATTTGGCCATGTTCATCAGTAAAGAGGGCATTGCGCTCAAACCGCAAAGCGTAACGTGTCCGCCACCCAGCCATCGTCTGTACTCATTGTTCTCACATCGTGCAGAGCAAGACATGCTCAATCTTTTCCCATTGTTTTGTGTTTTTGTCGAGGGCAAAAGCTTCGTTGAGCAGGCCATCAGGCACCTCAGAACACATCACAAGCCCGCCAGTTACGAATTACTGATTGCCTTTAATCCGGCTGCCGAGGAGATTGCTGAAGCCATACAAGTGAGGGTGTCACAACAGTTCAAAGACGATAAACAGAGGCGACAGTTTATTCAGGAGGCGCTGGATAGTGGTCAGTTCTTCGCCCTGCGTCTGTTCCTGACCCGCACCGGACGCCCTGATATCACCCTGCTTAATACTGAGCTCAGTTACGTCAGCTCCTATGCCGTGCATAGGGCCAAACTCCTTGAAGAACAACTCTGGTCCATTGCAGCCGTGGGCGACGTTCTGGACGTGACAACAGAAGTCGTGTATCGCTACGGCCTGTTTGCGAAAATCCGTCAACAGACTAAGCGACTTGGCAACGCATCAGCGAAGACGAAGCAGCCGGCCACCACCGACTGACCACGGCGCAGTGATAGTGATGACGATGAGCATGACACCAAATGCACTGTGTCGTAGTCAGCGATGCCATTATTTTGTCTTGCTCGGCCTGATTGATGGCGTGCGTCGCGGTCAGGTTCACTCTAAGGGCTAATCCTAAGGATTATCCTGCTTTGTCGTCTCAGCTTTCCAACAGGTAAAGGAGCTCATCCAGGCCACCAAAACGAATGGCGGCATCAGCCTGCTGCAGCACTACGGGTTTCGCCTTATATGCGACCCCGAGTCCGGCCCTGGCCATCATTTGCAAGTCGTTGGCACCATCACCCATGGCAATGGTCTGCTGCTGTTCAATGCCGTAACGCTGCGCCAGTTGCTCAAGCGTGCTGGCCTTAACGGCGCCATCGACAATGTCGCCTTGTACCTGTCCGCTCAACTTACCGTCAATAATCTCTAACTCGTTGGCACGGGCAAAATCTAATCCCAACCGCTGCTTGAGGTAATCGGCAAAAAAGGTAAAGCCTCCGGAAACCAGGGCGACTTTCCAGCCATGTTGCTTCAACACAGTAACCAGTCTCTCCAGCCCGGGCATAACTGGCATTGCATCGCGCACCTGAGAGAGTATCTGCTGATCTGCCTGCGCCAAACAGCCAACCCGGCTGCGCAAACTTTCTGCAAAATCCAGCTTGCCCTGCATCGCCTGCTCAGTGACCTCTGCCACTTGCTCACCGACACCGGCAAGACGGGCAATTTCATCGATACATTCCATGGCGATCATGGTGCTGTCCATATCCATCAACAGCAAACCCGGCCTCTTAAGGCTAACGGTGTGGGTGAGCAAATTCAGTTCCACCTGATGTGCCATCGCCAGCTCCTGCAACAAGGACTTTTCCACACCTTTGTCGGCCATCGTGATATCCATAACCACGGCATAATCAGGTAAGTGTTGTGAAGCTTTATGTGCACGCATACCCTGTACCTGAATGGTCTGCTCCAGAGCCTGTTGCAGGTTAAGAAGCTTGTCCAGGGTTAATGCCTGAGCCCTGACAATCAACCTGGCAGGACGACCGGCCTGCAAAAACGTTGCAGGCTTTTGCTCTGACAAAGCGCACGCCATTCCACCGAGCTGCTCAGCACTGAGATTGGTACAGACACGATGATGCTGTAAATGGGACAGCCGCAAATCGGGGATCGCAAAGAGCTGTCGCAAAAATAAGCCTGAGTGCAGCTGACTGGACTTGAGTTGCAGTTCGGTCAAAATCATTATCCGGGTAGCAAAAAACGAAGCACGATTCTACCCAATCCTCTGCATAGTCCCAAGAGGTAAATGGAATCACATATAGCCGCGTTCTGATCCTCAATACAACAGCCCTGATAAACGCTGCAGGATTGGCAGTAGCACCACCTGTGATATAGTGGCGCAATGAAGATATCAATGAGCTTTGATCACACGGAGCCGCTGGATCCCAGCACCTACTCCATCTATAAACGGTTGGCAAACCTAGGTTTAGCCTTTGCCGCGCTGGTGGTCGCCCTCAATATCTGGTTTTTTAGTGCCGGCCAGGACACACAAGACTTAGCGGAACAAACCGACCAACTAGGCCGCAGCCTTATTCAACAGGGCGCAGGGTTGGCCGCTATGGCTATGACATCAGAAAACGAGGAAGCCTTATCCATTCAGCAACTCCTGGATCAACTGGCCACGGATCCCCACGTACAGTCCGTCAGCCTGCATGACGCCAGAGGCAGAATGCTGAATACAGCCGGCACAGATACCCCTATCACCGATCTTTTTACGCAACAACAAACTGCCCACAGCCTGGTTTACGTGCAGGAAATTCTTCATCAACAAGAATTACAGGGCTACCTGAGACTGGTACTGGACCGTCAGCGAGTCTTACAACACCAGAACAGCTTGGTGCAGCACTACAGTCAGCAGACACAAATTCTGATGTTATTGGCTTTTGCCATCGGGATACTGTTGACGCGTGCGTTTTACAAACTGCGCTATGCCAGGCTAAGACAACCCGAATAGTTGAAGGGCGTTGTAGTCTGTATCTGCCTCAACCTTACTCACCGATTCACCGCGCAATTCAGCCACAACCGCGAGAATTTCTGGCAGATATTCAGGGCTGTTGCGTTGTCCCTGACGTCCATTGATGGGCATATCCGGCGCATCGGTTTCCAGCACTATGGATTGAAGTGGCAGTGAGGCCACCGTGTTTCGGGTCTTTTGTGCTCTAGGATAGGTAATGGTGCCACCAATACCCAGTTTAAACCCCCATTTCAGATACGCCTCGGCTTGTTCAAGGCTGCCGGAAAACCCGTGTATGACACCACCACAGCGGAAGTTACAGGCTTTGAGGCAATGCAAAATTCTATGATGAGACTTGCGATGGTGAACGATTACCGGCAATTGATATTGCGTGGCTAACGCCAGCTGATCGCAAAAAATGCGTTCTTGCTGATAGTCGCTTATCACCACCTGACCGCTGAAATCCAGGCCAATTTCACCCACAGCCCTGACCTGCCCCTCGAATCGCCGCAATGCGTCTTCCAACTGGTCAAGATGGACGTTTTCAAAATCCTCCAGAAACCAGGGATGTAATCCGAGTGCATACTCCAGCGTCGGATGACTGTTGCAAAGCTGTGTCAGCTTATACCAGCTCGACGCCTGCACACCGGGGATCAGTATTTTATCCACGCCTAGATCTGTTGCCCGCCGAATGACATCAATCCGGTCATCGTCAAAAACAGTAAAATCCAGGTGGCAATGGCTGTCAAACATCCGTAACGTCGTCCAAAGCCTATGGCATCAAACGTTCAATATGCCACTGTTCCTGTGAGCCAAGTCGATAACAAAACCTGTCATGTAAGCGATGCTCGCCGCCTTGCCAGAACTCAATTTCGTGAGGAATGACTCTAAAGCCCCCCCAAAATGCCGGTAAGCCAATTTCTCCGTCGGCAAATTTCTGTTTTACTTCGTTAAATTTACTGATCAACATTTGCCGGGTCGAAATGGGACGGCTTTGAGCCGATGCCCAGGCAGCCAGCTGACTCTCACGTGGTCGCGAGAGAAAGTATCGGGCAACTTCGGCCTTGGATAGAGGCTCCGCTGTGCCACACACTTTCACCTGGCGCTCAAGCAAATGCCAGGGAAAATGCAGTGAAATACGGTTATTGATGGCCAGTTCCCTGGCTTTACGGCTTTCCAGGTTGGTATAGAACACAAAGCCCTTTGCAGACACATCCTTGAGTAAAACAATACGCTGAGAGGGCTGTCCTTGTTGATCTACGGTGGCAATAGTCATCGCGGTAGGATCGGGAACCCCTGCGTCGATCACCTCTTTGAGCCAAGCTTCGAACTGTACAAGCGGGTTGGCATCGAGATCTTCTCTGTGCAGGCCACCCCGGGTGTATTCGCGCCGTATCTGTGCAAGATTATCTATCATTAACTGCCTCTTTGTTATGTAAGCGCCGACAGATAACGAGAAGCACGACAGATTAACGTGGGTAGTGCATTCCCCTATTAATTCTCACCGTACCCGAGGCTACGCAACGCCCTCTCATCATCGGCCCATCCTGATTTTACTTTCACCCAAAGCTCCAGAAACACCTTGTTGTCAAACAGTCTTTCCATGTCCTGTCGGGCTTCCTGACCAATGGTCTTGAGGCGCTGACCACCTTTACCAATCACCATGGCTTTCTGCGTGTCCCGCTCAACCAGAATTAAACCATTTATCTGGTATACACCTTTATCACTGAGTTTAAACTGCTCGATTTCCACAGTAACCGAATAGGGTAATTCATCCCCGGTGAAACGCATCAGTTTCTCGCGAATGATCTCTGCGGCCATAAAACGGGATGATCGATCAGTAATATAGTCATCAGGGAAAAAATGATCACTGGGTGGCAGACTTTTATGCACCATCTCCCTGATCCTGTCGACATTCTGGCCCTGTTTGGCAGACAGAGGAATGACCTGTGCGAAGTTATGCTTTTCTGCCAGCCACTGCATTTGAGGCAACAAGGTGTCCCGATCCTGAATCTTGTCGGTTTTATTGACTAACAACCAGCATTCAAGACCGCTATCTTTAATTTTGTTGAGCACCATTTCATCATCATCGGTCCAGCGCGTTCCCTCTACCAGAAACAACACCAGCCCGACATCACTCAGGGTGCTCGAGGCCGCCCGGTTCATAAATCGATTAATGGTGCGCTTTTCTTCGCGGTGTAAGCCTGGTGTATCTACATAGACCGTTTGATAGGGACCTTCGGTGTCAATACCCAGAATG
The DNA here is from genome assembly GCF_002201535.1 of Lacimicrobium sp. SS2-24. GTDB lineage: Bacteria > Pseudomonadota > Gammaproteobacteria > Enterobacterales > Alteromonadaceae > Lacimicrobium. Next base: position 131,894 of record NZ_NIWW01000010.1, read on the forward strand.
CGATGACGCGTGGTTTGCGGTTTACGGGATGTGATACTGACCTTTTGTCCCAACAACTTATTCAGCAAGGTTGATTTGCCGACGTTCGGGCGACCGACTATGGCCACCATACCGCAGTAACTCTCTTGTTCAGCTGTCATGGCTGAGTTTCTCCATCACTTTTCTGGCTGCTTGTTGCTCGGCACGACGACGGCTGTTACCGGTTGCCGAAACGACCTGCTGCAATTCCGCGATCCGACACTCAACCACGAAGGTTTGCTCGTGAGATTTACCTGTTATTTCTACCACTTCATAATCAGGCAAAGGTAATTTTCGCCCCTGCAGATATTCCTGCAAACGGGTTTTATGATCTTTAGGGTGTTCATTAGGATTGAGCTTCTGCAACCGTGTTGCGTACCAGGTAAGAATCAGTTTGCTTACCGTTTCAAGTCCGGCCTCTAGGAAGATGGCTCCGATAATGGCCTCTACCGCATCCGCAAGAATACTGTCACGTCTGAATCCCCCACTTTTCAGCTCGCCCGGACCTAATTTGAGTAGTTCTCCGAGTTCAAACTCCCGCCCCAGCTCAGCCAGCGTGTCCCCTTTAACCAATGTGGAGCGCATACGGGTCAGTTTACCCTCGGGCTGAGTGGGAAAACGCTGATACAACTCATTGGCTATTACCATACCCAGCACGGCATCACCGAGAAACTCAAGCCGTTCATTGTGCTGCTTACTGGCACTACGGTGGGTCAGAGCAAGCTCCAGCGCCGCCTCATCCTTAAAGGTATAGCCCAGTTTTTGGCTTAGGCTGTAATAGTCCTGGTGCATTTAGTCGATACCACCGATACGTTCAAAGCGAATACCTGTGGGGATCCAGCCCGGCACCCAGCTACTCGGAGGACGGTCAAACTCAAAACTTATCCAGATGGCAACGGCTTTCCCTACCAAATTTTCATCAGGAACAAAGCCCCAATAGCGACTATCACGGCTATTGTCTCTGTTGTCGCCCAGAACAAAATAATGTCCTTCCGGCACCAGAAACTCATCATCTGAGGTGCCAGGCTGAGCATAGTAATGCTGTTCCAGCGGCAGAACGGCCGGATTTCTCAACACGCCATGAGGAACCTCTCCCAATTGCTCAGTGAAACGCTCAAGTGGGATCATGTCCTGATAGAACTCTCCGCGCTTTTCAAACTTGAGTGGAACAGGTTGCAGCTGTGAACAGCTATCATTGTCAGTGTTTTCGCATGCAGGGCGAATATAAACCTGCTTATTGCGATACACCACAGTGTCACCCGGCAATCCGACAACGCGCTTGATGAAGTCCACATTGGGATCTTCAGGATACTTGAAAACGGCGATATCACCGCGTTCCGGACTTCCCATCTCAATAAACTTTTTCCTGGCGACAGGATCCTTAAGCCCGTAGGAAAACTTATCCACCAGAATGAAATCTCCCACCAGCAAGGTTGGCATCATTGAGCCCGAGGGGATCTGAAAAGGTTCATATAAGAATGAACGCAACACCAGAACAAAAGCAATGACCGGAAAAATCTGCTGTGCGGTGTCCACCAGATACGGAACCGGTGCCACCTTATTCAGCGCTTCATCATCCAGTTGCCCCCCTGCTGATTGCTGGGCGAGGCTCAGCTTCTCCTTGCGCTTGGGCGCCCACAGGAGAGAATCAGCTAGCCAGATAAGACCGGAAGCCACCGTGAGGATCACCAGAAATATGGAGAAATAATTAGCCATTTACTTTCCTACCTTGAGCACGGCCAGGAAAGCGTCCTGTGGCAATTCCACATTACCTACCTGCTTCATGCGTTTTTTACCTTCTTTTTGCTTCTGCAACAGTTTTTTCTTACGGCTTACATCACCGCCATAACACTTGGCGATAACATTTTTTCGCAGCTGTTTTACTGTGCTTCTGGCAATAACATGGTTGCCGATAGCAGCCTGTATGGCGATATCGAACATTTGTCTCGGGATCAGCTCGCGCAACTTATCCACCATCTCTCGCCCGCGACGCTGAGAATTATCCCTGTGAGTGATCAAAGCTAAGGCATCAACCCGCTCGCCGTTAACCAGAATGTCCACTCTGACCATATCGGCTACCTGAAACTTCTTGAAGTTATAGTCCAGTGAAGCAAAACCACGACTCGTTGACTTCAGACGATCAAAGAAATCCATGACCACCTCTGCCATAGGCAGTTCGTAGGTGACGGCAACCTGATTACCGTGGTAGGTCATATGGGTCTGAACCCCTCGTTTCTCGACGCACAGCGTTATAACATTGCCCAGATAGTCTTTGGGTACCAAAATATTGGCCTCCACGATGGGTTCGTGGATTTCCTCGATGTCGTTCACCGCAGGTAGCTTTGACGGATTATCGACGCTTACCGTCTCACCTTTGGTGGTGACAACCTCATACACCACCGTCGGTGCCGTGGTGATCAAGTCGAGATCGTATTCACGCTCCAGGCGCTCTTGCACAATTTCCATGTGCAACATACCGAGAAATCCAATACGAAAACCAAAACCCAGCGCAGAAGAACTTTCTGGTTCGAAAAACAACGATGCATCGTTTAGCGCCAGCTTGGACAACGCGTCTCTGAAATCTTCATAGTCATCAGAACTAATCGGGAACATGCCCGCATAAACCTGGGGTTTAACTTTCTTAAATCCGGGCAAGGCTTTCTCAGCAGGTTGCTTGGCAAGCGTCAGCGTATCACCCACGGGTGCCCCTTGAATCTCCTTGATACCCGCGATAACAAAGCCTACCTCACCGGTTCTCAGGACACCCGTATCCGTCGCTTTCGGTGTGAAGATACCAATCTTGTCCACCTGATGAACCTGCCCATTTGACATGATCTTGATCTTGTCTCCTGAACGCAGCTCACCGTTGATGACGCGAACCAGGGATACGACCCCCTGATAGTTGTCGAACCACGAGTCGACGATCAAGGCTTGCAAGGGCGCTTCAAGATCACCTACAGGTGGCGGGATCTGACGCACAATAACTTCCAGCACATCTTCAATACCCACGCCAGTCTTGGCAGAGCAGCGTACTGCCTGCAGCGCATCTATTCCGACAATGTCTTCAATTTCTGCAGCAACCCGATCCGGCTCAGCCTGAGGCAAGTCAATCTTGTTCAGAATAGGAACCACTTCAAGATCCATCTCTATCGCTGTATAGCAATTAGCCAGCGTCTGCGCCTCGACACCCTGACCGGCATCAACAACTAACAAGGCTCCCTCACAGGCAGCGAGGGAACGGGAAACCTCATAAGAGAAATCCACATGGCCCGGAGTATCAATAAAATTCAACTGATAGGTTTCACCGTCTTTTGCGGTGTAGTTGAGCGTGACACTTTGCGCCTTGATGGTAATGCCGCGCTCTCGCTCAAGATCCATCGAATCCAGCACTTGCTCGGCCATTTCCCGATCTGTCAGTCCCCCACAGGTATGAATGAGGCGGTCGGATAGCGTCGACTTACCGTGGTCAATATGAGCAATGATGGAGAAGTTGCGAATATGCTTAAGCTGCTTAGTGTTTTCTGACATGTACCTGCTACTTCGTATGCTGAATGCGTTGATTTAAATTAAGGCGGCGATTTTACCTTGTTCTTGCGCGCTTTGCGATCTGTTGCACAAAACTACAAGCGACAGTTAGTGTGTACCGCTATGTTCAGCATGAACGGGGATGGCGTCACTTCCATGCTTGCCGGGCAGAATGGCAAGCAATCGGGGCTGGTAGGTAGGCTTTTCGTCATTTTTCAGAATATGGCGAATTTTAAGAAAGCTCATCAAGGTGGCCACAAAGCTCACCATTACGATCCATAATTCGTTATGCAATCCCAGCTGGGGTAGAACATACTGAGCACTCAGTGCACTGATAACAAGCACCAGCAAAGGAACAAGATAGATCAGCGCAGACGCCCCGAGCAGAGCCTCTTCGGGAATACCCAATTTGACCTGCTGGCCCACTTCTGCAGGCTTGTTACAACGAAAAATCAATGTCTGTGTCTTTGGTGAGAAAGTGCGGGCAACGGCACCGGTGCCACAGGACTGGTTTGCAACACAACCACCACAGGTCGTCTTGATCATAGTCTCAACCCAAATATGATCATTATCTACTGCTTTGATCGTGCCTAATTCTTCAATCAACGTGGGCCCCCAAAGCGAATAGATTTAGCGATAGAGCTGGCCGTTTGAGGTGGCAATTTACCAACAACGGTGATCTCCATATCCCCTACCTGCAAAGACAAAAGCGTATTGGCCCCCTGTTGAAGCCAGCCATTTTCTGCAGGTACCGCATTTAACTTTTGCAAATACACCGACACATCGATCATGCCATCACTGAGCATCATGTAATCCACCCATTGACCCGTTAAGGGCAACCGATGGGCACTGCGTCTTACCTCTGTCATACCCGTTGGCAACCATTCCAGCTGCCAATCTGGCTTTTCCGACTGGCCGTTTATTGGAGAAATTTCGGGCGGCATTTTCTCGGTTTCGATACGTGAAAAATATTCATCAGGTTCAGCGGTGACTTGCATGGATGTCACCTGAATTTGCTCCAGTGGTTCCCCCTGCATATCCAACATATCGAGACGTAAAATCAAGGCTGTTTGCTTGTCCAGCCATAAATTGTAGCTATAGCGGCTCTTATCTTTACTCACAATTCTCAGTTGCTGAGCCAGCCGGCCAGAAATCCGGCTGGTGCCTACCATGACAAAATCATACCCTTGTCCAAGGGTAACGGGTTGGCGAAACAGTTCGGCCGGAATAGGCCCGTTGATGACGTCTGACTTTAGAGAATACGGCGGTACATTGGGTTCAAAATAGCTAACTTTATCTCCCAGACGAACAATCTCCCGACCGGGACCGTTTAGCAGACTCAGGTGCTCCATTTCCTCACCCTCAACCAAGGCATGGCGCCAAGTATAGGGTTCGAAATCACCATTGGGATAGAGTAAAACAAAAGAAACCTGGTAGTTGAGGTTGCGCAACGACCAAACCATTTTTTCCAGCCAGGCTTTGGCCAGATTATCAGTCCTCTCTTCCTGCTGTGCCAAAACGGGCAACGAGAAAACAACCAGCAATATCAGCAACGCAGGTAAACGAGTCATCTTATTTTTGTTCAGTTTCCTTGTCGCTCTCTGTCTGTTGTAGGTTCTCTGACTTCAATCGCATCTGACGTTGATGATCATTCAGATACGCATTAATACGGCGTTTTTGCTCAATGGCATCGGTTCTTGGCAATGCCCGGGTTTGTTCAAGGCTTACAGGTGACAAGCCACCTGTCTGCATACCAGGTAACTGCAATGCAGGCGCTGAGCTGAATGGTTGTTCAGGTTGAGGTTGGTTCAACTGCTGAACACCTATGATCATGGCAGCAGCAACGGAAGCCGCAATGGCCGCTTGCCCTCCGCGACGCAGGAATGGCACCACAGCGCCAATCACAGGTATATCCCTGATGCCTTTTCTCGGCGCCAGAATGGCAGGTTCTGCTTCTATGGCCTTAGCAACACTCGCGCTGATATCAAAATCCAACTGCTGCGGAAGTTCCTTGCGAAGTCCATCACGAATCAGGTGATATCTCTGCCACTTAGCCGACAACTCCTTGTCGCTACAGGTTTCTCCGATCATGCCTGAATTAGACTCACCGTCCATCCAAGCTGAGAGATCTTCAAATTTTTTATCCGTCATAAACTCTGGTTCCTGTTAACGCGTCACCGTTTTGCTGTATCAATCTGACTAGCGCTGCAAAAGAGGCTGTATGACCTTGTCGATAGCTTCTCTGGCTCTGAAGATCCGCGACCTGACTGTACCAACCGGACAATCCATAACAGTGGCAATCTCTTCATAACTCAACCCTTCTAATTCTCGTAAGGTTATCGCCATACGCAAATCTTCGGGTAACTTATCCACAGTGTCAAATAACAGCTTCTCCATTTGCTGCGACATCAGTGAGCGTTCAGGAGAATTGTTCTCCTTGAGTGCATCACTGCCATCGTAAAAATCTGCTTCATCTGCGTCAACATCGTTTGCAGGTGGCTTACGCCCCTGGGCCACCAAATAATTCTTGGCGCTGTTAACTGCGATACGGTACAACCAGGTATAAAACGCACTGTCACCCCTGAAATTAGGCAGGGCTCGATAAGCTTTGATAAAGGTTTCCTGCGCCACATCGGCGACGTCACCGGAATTCTTTACATACCTTGATACAAGATGGGCCACTTTATGTTGATACTTCACTACCAACAAATTAAAGGCATTTTTATCACCCTGTTGTACCTTTTCAACCAATTGTTGATCTGTATATTGCTCGCTCATCCGAGCCACATCTCCTATCCACTACTTTCTGATGCTATGGCTCAACGCAAGCACAGAGGTAGACTGCGGGTTAAAAAAAAAGTTCGAAATTATTTTTATAGTTTGTACTTTAAATTGTGCTGTCTCTGTTTTTTCTCAGACAGAATCAAGATAAGCACCCTAACTGAAGGACAAATGGTGAATCTTTTTATGCTTTTCAATAGTATCATGCCGCGAACAGTTAAAAACCAGTAAGTTTACCCCATGCCCCACACTATTGAACACGAATGCGACCTGTTGATTATAGGCAGCGGTGCCGCAGGATTGAGTCTGGCATTGAAGCTCGCCGAGCACTGCAACATCATTGTGCTCAGTAAAAGTGCGGTGAGTGAGGGATCAACACTGTATGCGCAAGGGGGGATTGCCGCAGTATTTGATGAAAATGACTCCATCGCATCCCATGTACAGGACACAATGGACGCCGGTGCCGGACTCTGCGATAAAGAGGCGGTAGAATTCACGGCTTCCAATGCCAAAAGTGCACTGGAGTGGCTAATCCACTTTGGCGTCCCCTTTGACCAGGAGACCGATCCCAGTGGTGATGCTCGCTATCACCTGACAAGAGAAGGCGGTCACAGTCACAGAAGAATACTGCATGCTGCAGATGCAACAGGCAAAGCCGTACAGACAACCTTAGTGGATGCCGTAAAACGCCACCCCAATATTCGTCTGTTTGAGCGCTATAATGCTGTCGATTTGATTCGCAGTCGCCAACAACCTAAGCATTTGCTTGGGGCTTATGTATGGAATCGTCAGGCCGAACGTGTAGAGCATATTCGCAGTCGCTTTGTAACATTGGCGACAGGCGGGGCGAGTAAAGTGTATCAATACACCTCCAACCCCGATGTTTCCAGTGGTGATGGCATTGCTATGGCCTGGCGGGTTGGCTGCCGGGTGGCCAATATGGAATTCAACCAGTTCCATCCAACCTGTTTATACCATCCTCAGGCACGTAACTTTCTCATCACTGAAGCTCTCAGAGGTGAAGGCGCGTATCTCATCCGTGAGGATGGAAGCCGCTTCATGCCTGAGTTTGATGAACGAGCTGAATTGGCACCCAGGGATATTGTTGCAAGAGCCATCGATTTTGAGATGAAGCGCTTAGGGGCAGATTGCATGTACCTGGATGTTCGGCATAAGCCGGCTGAATTTATAAAAAGTCATTTCCCAACCATTTATGAAAAGTGCAAAAGCCTCGGCATCGATATTACTAAAGAGCCTATTCCCGTTGTTCCTGCGGCCCATTATAGTTGCGGCGGAATCGTGACCGATTTCAACGCCCGTACCGATCTGAATAACCTCTATGCCGTGGGAGAAGTGGCCTATACCGGACTTCATGGTGCCAACCGAATGGCTAGCAACTCACTACTGGAATGTGTCGTTTTTGCCCGGGCTGCGGCAGAACATATTCAGGCTAACCTGACTCAGACTGCAACCAATGAAAAAATCCTGCCCTGGGACGAAAGCCAGGTTAACGACTCAGACGAAGAAGTGGTTATTCAACACAATTGGCATGAACTGCGGCTGTTTATGTGGGACTACGTGGGTATTGTACGCACCAATAAACGACTGGAACGGGCATGGCATCGGATTGAGTTACTCAAGCGAGAAATCGATGAGTATTACTCGCACTTTCGGGTCAGTAATAACCTCCTTGAATTACGAAACCTGGTTACAGTCGCAGAACTTATTGTGCGCTGTGCCATGATGAGAAAGGAAAGCCGAGGGTTACATTACAACCTCGATTACCCTGAACAGTTGGCTAATTCAACACCTTCTATTCTAACGCCACCCTGAAAGGCTCACTCTTAATCAAACCGCTGATATTTACCGCTTAAATGAAGGCTGGTGCCATCCTCAGATGCCAATGTGAATGAGCCACATGCCCGCTCGGCATGACAATTAAACCGTACATTACAGGGCAAAAAAACAGGCTTTCGAAAACTGACTTTTATTTCAAAGTTATCACCAAGCTGATCTTTCATAGCAGAGATACACCGCCCTTTACTCCACATACCATGAATAATCTGAGCTTTGAAACCAAAGAAGCGAGCTGACCAGGGGTAGAGGTGAATGGGATTGTAATCCCCTGATACTTTGGCGTATTGGCGCCCAAGACTGGCATCAAGGTTCCATTCTTCACCGCCCGTCAGCTCTGCAGGTGCCGAACTGGGTGTTCGCTTAGGCAAGTCTCCTGTTTTTACCAAACTAATACTCTTTCCCTGCCAGACCAGAATATCATCAACCTCTATCTGCGTGACCAAGGTCACCTGCCACCCCAGGCGATGCCGTCTAAGCCCGTCAAAATAACAACTTACGTTCAGTTTCTCGTCACGGCGAATAGCTCGATACTGACGGATATGGTTTTCCATGTGAACTAACCCCATCACTTTAAACGGGAAACCTTTGTCCAGTAACAACGCAAGATGAAGGGGTAACGCCAGACAATGCAACCAGGCTGGATGAACATGCTCCGTTTCATGCCAATGCAACAACCTATGGTATTCATCCATTTTTTCTGAGCCAGGCTCCAGCCCTTCGCACCGTAATGTCACATTGGGTAAGCTGGGTAACTCACCGGAGAAGGACGATTTCATCGCGGCTTTCAGCAGCATAGGTGGAACGGCGGGCAAGGATGACGGTGTAAACTCCCTGATAAGCATAGCCTTACTCCTGTACATTATAGTAAGTGGATTGTCTGCGGAGGATAATACGGCACAAACGACGATAGTCCCGCTCCGGTACCTGATCCCTGAAAATGATGAGTTTTTTGACTGTGTGACCAGTGAACTTGTCCACCAGGCACACGATCAACAGCCAGCCTGTCACCCGAGATAAAGAAGAGAGTTGCCACTGGCCACTATCTTCTTCTGCCCACTGCCAGTCTCCTTGTTCAGACACCATAAAGGTGCGCTGAATCTGTGGTGACCTCAGCCAAAAACATAATGAAGTAACACAGAGCAAACTCAGAAAAAACTGTAACCAGACCTGCTGCCCATGCACAGAAGGCTGCCACAACCAAATACTCAAAAGGAGTAGGGCATGCAGGGCTACCAGTGCACGCTGTCTGTATTGCGAAAATTTAAGCTCTACCCTATACCTTGACACGATTAACGATGATATTGACCATTGCCGACAGCTCCGGATCATCACACGTTCTGTGTCCCATTACCCATGCAAAAAGGTCTGGATCATCACAGGTTAACAAGCGTTCAAAGGTTTCTTTTTGTTCGTCACTCAGTTCATCGAAAGCTTGTTCCAGAAAAGGCAGTAACAGCACATCTAACTCGAGCATCCCCCTTCGGCATGCCCATTTCATGCGATTGATCCGTTTGGTGGTAAACATCATTTCTCCAAACCAACAGTGTTATCCAACTATACCAATTTGATGGCGCAATTGCTTCATTCAAGCTGGCTTCTCGTTTAATACTTGCAAAAGGTCTCGCTATCCCCATATTTTACCTCAACACCAATAAATAAAAGACTTAGATGACAGCTAACAACCTACCAAATACTGCAGCAGACGCACCTGATGAATTCCTGGTTCCATTGACAGACAGGGCGGTACTACAATTATCAGGTGCTGATACACATAAATATTTGCAAGGTCAGCTGACACAGGACATGAACCTGTTAACGGATGAACATGCCGTTCTGGGCTGTCACTGTGAATTTAAAGGCAAAACCTGGGACATCTATACCGTCGCCCAGACAGATAGCGATTTCCTATTAATAGGTCATGAGGGTGCGATTGAAAAATCGTTAGAGCAGCTACAAAAGTATGCTGTATTCTCGCAAGTCGAGATTTCTCGTTCAAAAGTCTATCGGTTACTAGGTGGTCGAGGCCAATTTTTAGAAAACTGGATCGATAACCACTTTAGTAGAGTTCCAGAGAATCATCTTGATTCAGCGCACAGTGATGCCGGTTTAGTGATCAGATACGACTATCCACACGTTCGCTATATGTTGATACTCACCAAGGAAGCCGCTGACAATCTGATAAACATTGCCCCTAACTTTACAGTAACGTCACTTTGGAAGCTGATGGATATTCGCGCTGGAATACCCAGCTTAAATGCTGAAACCAGTGGAGAATATGTCCCACAGATGTTGAATATGCAGGCTCTGAATGGAATTAGCTTCAGTAAAGGCTGCTATATGGGACAGGAAGTGGTCGCTCGCACCAAGTTTTTAGGAAAAAATAAACGCGCCACGTTTATCCTCAAAGCTGATAGCAACGCCACAATGGCTCCTGGTAGCCTTCTTGAGAAGCAAGTTGGAGAACATTGGCGCCGCGGCGGTACAGTACTGTCAGTAGTCACTTTAGCGAAGGAAACCTGGCTCCTTGCGGTGTTGTCTAATGACACGCAAGCGGATGAAGTGCTGCGTAGCAAAGATGCGCCTGAGATCCTGTTCAAAGTACAACCTCTCCCCTATACATTAGAGCCTGAGAGCGACAAATCAGCCCTGCAATAAATAGGAAAATACGGCCTTATAAGCCCCCTGCTACTCACGTTCTCGGCAGGGATTCTCCTGGGAACGACGCCCAACTGAAGTGCGCTCCGTATCAGTAGCAATTACCGC
>NZ_NIWW01000011.1 GCF_002201535.1 Lacimicrobium sp. SS2-24
AATCCATTCATTAATGCGCTTGTTAGGTAGCGAATTAAACCAAGTCAATAATCTTTAGTCTGAACTGCTCCAGATGATTGATAACCTCTGATAGCTTTTCAAAGTCATCATTAAAGTTTACTGAGAAAAGAACCTCTTCTGTTTCTTCTCTTACTCCCGACTTTCCTCTTAATTTGGAATTCTTCCGTAATAGACCAATTTCATGCTCCTGAGATAAATACGAATAATATCTAGAATGAACCAAGTCATTTCTGCGTTCCGCCAATTTCAATATTTTGGACATGAGTTTATGAAAATCTGACTTATCTGATTCTATGGTGTTATTTTTAACATCGATAAGTCTAGAAAACATAACATTAACGGTTTTTACTTTTTGAGAAAAGCTTAACTCATTCATCAATATTCGAATCATTTCATCATCTGAGTTAGCTATTAACTCAATTAAGTCTTTTATGAGAGTTTCGACTAATTGAAAATTATAAATAAACTTTCCTAATTGTTGGAAAGGTTGGTCTGACATTTGATAGCTACCTAACGCTTAGCTAAGGGGCGTGAACGTGCGGCGAAAATGGCGAAGCCGCCGCGCGCTTTCGTCTCAGTGACCGAAGGGAACGACTTAAGTGCTTTGTTAGCTGCCATTTTGCATTTGCTCAATATAGTCTTTAAATGATTTAAAGTAATCATTTCTGGATCTTTCGTTAATTTCTTTCCATTTATCTTTGGGCTCAAAAGCTACTGTGCTTTTAGAGAATGCATCCATACCATGCAAAGAAATCCAACGAGGGTCATACTTTCTCTCAGTGTTTGAATCCCAAAGCACAACCTTCTCTACAACTCTTTCTAAAACAGATATGTCTTTAAAAGCGTACTGATTTATTAAAGGGCCAAAATTTTGATTTAGTACGCTGACTGCTTGACGAGCACTTTTATCCAAAGCTTTGTTTGCATCACTTCTAGCTCGCAATTGTCCCGCATAAAACCAAAACATGCCTTCCTCTTTGTCACCTTTTTGAAAAAGTGAGTTAGATAAAACATAAAGAACAGGAGGGATGTAATTCTCTGGTTGATTAATGACAAGATCAATTGTGGTTTGATCACCATCTAGAACTTCTTTTAATACTTCATTTTGTTTTTTTAAATCTATTTCAGCGAACTCACCCTGTGGTTCAAAATAGTTTGTCTCTGCCTTTGCAAAAGTAAATATTAATAAAAAGAGAATTATTGCTGATATTTTCATAGTGCCTCCTTGGCAGCTAACGCCGTTTTAAGGGGCGCAAACCGTTGGCTATACTGCGCGAAGCGCTAAGCCAGCGAGTTTGCGTCCCAGCCCGTAGTTTGGGCGATTTGAAAACTTTGTTATAAGCCAAAATCTTCCCCATTTAAAAGAACCGGCGGACTCAACTGGCCAATCACTTCACTGATGAAACGGATATCCCCAGATAGAACGGAAATACAAAGTTCTGTCTCACAGATTGAATAGTCGAAGCTTTCAGAAGAGTCCATCATCAGTTGGACCAAATAATGTTCTCTTTTTCCGATTATCTTCGAAGAAATTGAGATAACGGAGATGTCTGACTCCACAGGTAAATTTGACAGTTCCTTCAACTTATCGCTTTGTTTTTTAGGTGAGAGAAAGTTTATTGACTGATAGCGTGAATCTTGCGACCAACAATAATAACTAATGTCGTCGCTGCTTCGCACGATCATTTTGCAACTTTCTGGAAGCTGAATGTCCTCACCAAAAATCGAGATTTTGTTCGACGCCAGAGAGTTTGACGAAAAGACGAATAAAAAAATGGCGAAAGTTAGTCTCATAGCTTCCCTGGATTATAACGCTGGGCTAAGCGGCGAGCAACTTGTTGCGAGTCCAGCGCACAGAGTGCGCGATGCTTGAGGCGCTTGTTAGCTTTTATTGAAAATCTCCACGTGCTTTTAAAACACCACTCTGTTTTAAGCGAAACAACTCATCAATGTAATTGCCATATACAGCGATAGCTTTTTGACCCTCTATTTTGTAGTAGGGTTCAGGAAACCAATGCTCTATATCCTCTTTGTCGTAATTTCCAATATCAATGACAACTGGATTCGCAAATTCAATTATTTCGGGCTTTATCGTTGTATTTTCATTGTATGAATGCGTGTAATCATATGTCGCGTAAGCCCCTGCCCATCTACCATCTTTTGTTTTATAAAGTGGCGTGAATTGATACTTCGAGTGGTAATACTTCCCCTCATGTTTTTCTAAATAGAGAAGAACGTATTCGTATTTTGAAAAAGGTGGCTTGCCATAATGATCGAAAACTGTGAATTCTATTTCCGATTCACTATAGGAGCCTCGATATGTCTCTAATACTTTATACCTTGCCCTGAATTGGCTATCAAAAGGAACCTCATCTTTTTCGGGTTCCACAGCTTTAATAGATATTTTTCCCCCAATAAACACTAAATACTTATCACCTTCTTCAGCAGAAACTCCTGAGAAAAAGAATAGTATTATCATTAGAATTATTCCTATGCGCATAATTTCTCCAGAAAGCTAACGCCCGCCTAAACGGCGAGCAACTTGTTGCGAGTCCAGCGCATGCAATGCGCGATGTTTGAGGCGTTTGTTAAGCATTTGGGCTGCCAGTAGCCTCGTACCGTTTTATATAGTTTTCAATTGGCTCAGCTGTGCCAGTGACGATAACATTACCGGTAGATTTCTCTACGATAAATGGAGCATTACCAGCAACCGCATAACTTAACTCGCCGGTTTTATGCCACATTTCCGAGGTATAGAAAAATACCCAGCCCCACTCTCTAGAAATAGTAGATTCATCTAGAACGATGTACCTATCTCCCTCTGGTTGAGGGTAAGAAGCTATCTCGTCTTCGATTTTCACTTTAGCTTCGAATTCGGTAATCATGCTTTTTCCATATGATGCTTAACAGTTTAATAGCGGGAAGAGTTCCTTGTTTAAACGCGGAAGACTTCCTCTTTTTTGTTTTTGTAGCATGTTTAGTCCGTCTGTACCACCCGCCATGTCTGCTCTGTGGCGCTGCGCGCAATTTGTTGCTGGGGAAAAGAGGAAAAGTTCCTCTTTTGTGCTGTTATCAGGAAGTTGGTCTAATGCTAGATAAAAAACAGCCTTCTGTGATAGCAGAGCGTGCCCGTCGCTGTTCGCGCAGAAATGCAGGCCCCCTAAACAAAAATGCCCTCGAAAGGGAGGGCATTCAGTGCATTCTTTATCGGGGCGAGTTACTCGGCGACCTGAGCGTTGTGATAAATATCCTGCACGTCGTCACAGTCGTTCAGCATATCCATAAACTTCTCAAACAGGGGAATGTCATCACCGGTGATGGTGGTGGTGGTCTGGGGTACAAAGGTGATTTCTTCGGTATCAAATTCGATATCTTCGAAGGCTTCGCTCAGCGCCGTTTTGACCTTGTAGAATTCCGTGTGTGGGGCAAAAACCGTGACCATGCCGTCTTCTACTTCAATATCGGTGACATCGGCATCGGCCATCATCAGGGCTTCGAGTACGGGCTCGTCGTCGTCGCCTTTAAAGGCAAAAATGGCCTGATGATCAAACATGTGCATCACTGCGCCGGGCGCGCCAATTTTGGCATTGGTTTTGGTAAAGCAATTGCGTACTTCGGTAATGGTGCGATTGTTGTTGTCGGTCAGACAATCCACAATCACCATACAACCACCGGGGCCGTAACCTTCATAGCGGGCGGTTGAATAGTCTTCACCCCCGGCGCCATTGGCTTTGTCGATGGCCTTTTCGACGACGTGGGCCGGTACCTGGTCTTTTTTCGCTTTTTCAATCAAACGGCGTAAGGAGAGGTTTGTATCGGGGTCAGGGCCGCCATTTTTAGCGGTGACATAAATCTCTTTACCATATTTTGAGTATACCTTGCTCTTTGCTGCCTGGGTTTTGGCCATCGCAACCTTGCGAACCTCAAATGCTCTGCCCATAAAATGCTCTCTTTTTTAACTGACTCATAGAAACCGCAGACGCCGCTGCGGTTTTCGGGAATAAAATCTGTGGGGGCGAATTTTAGCCTTAACTGAGGGGCGTTGACCAGTTTAATGACCTTTCTGGGTTTTTCTGCCGTTGAAGTAATGGGCTGCCAGCACGCCGGCCACAAAGCCGAACAGGTGGTATTCCCATGAAATAAAAGGCCGGCTGGGAAATACGCCAAAGATCATCGAGCCATAAATGGCGCCAACACCCAAAGAAATCAGAATCTTAATCAGATGGCGATGATAAAACCCGGCCAACAGCAAGAAGCCAAACTGGCCGTATATGAGCCCACTGGCACCAATGTGCAGAGCATAGCGTCCAAACAGCCATACCATCAGTCCCGACATGACAATGATCCACAGGTGCACAAAAAAGGCCCGTTTGTGACCGTATTCCAGCATCAGGAAAGCAAACAGGGGCAGTACCAGCATATTGGAAATAAAATGGGCCAGGCTGCCGTGTAAAAAGGGCGCGGTCAGAATGCCGGGCAGCGCCTGCACCTCACGGGGCAGCAAACCCAGCTGGTTGAGGCTGCGGCCCGTAAATAAATTAATCACTTCGATGACGGCAAATACCGCGGTGAAACCGAGAATAAGTTTAAGATTCTTTTTCAGCATGTTGCCCTCAATATCGCGTGAATAAAAAGTATCCCGTCAATGAAACGTGCATTCGCTCAGCCCAGCGTTTTACTTTATCCGGGCCATCTGCCCGGCGCAGGAAACAGGTGTCTATTATGGCTGCACCACAAGCATAGGCGGAACCACGTCGGGTTGCCCAAAGCCGGCGGGTTTTCCTAGAGTATGATGTGCGGCAGATAGCGCGACATATCCTGGGTAATCGGCCCGCTGTCTTCGCGCACCGAAATCCCCGCCGCCTGGTCATTAACCAGCCAGGAGCCAATCAGGGTGTGATTATTGCCAAACCGGGGCAGGGGATACCAGGCCTGATAAATAAAGCCTTCTTCGCCATAGGGGCCGTCGCTGTGCAGCAATGTTTGCTCCCCTTCCACCAGGCTGATATTGGCCCCTTCGCGGGAAAAAATCGGCTTTTTAATCAGCTTGCTGGAATAGCCCGCAGGCAAGTCCTGTTCAAACCAGGCCGGTAACAAATTCGGGTGTTGCGGGAACAGCTTCCATAACATCGGCAGCAGGGCCTTGTTTGAGAGTACTGATTTCCACAGAGGCTCCAGCCAGTTCACCTCGGCCGTTTCAAGGTGCTCGCCAAACTCTTCCTGCTGCATAAATTCCCAGGGGTAAAGTTTAAACAGACTGGAAATCACCCTGTCGGTCAGATCCGTAAAGTGCCCCGACTCACCCAGACCAATGTCCTCAATAAACACAAAATCATCCATCAGGCCGGCTTCACGGGCGCAGTCCTGAAGGTATTGTACGGTACCGCGATCTTCTTCGGTGTCTTTACAGCAGGCAAAGTGCATCTGATCAATAGCATAGTGCGCGGCAATGTCGGCAAAGCGCTGCACCAGCTTTTCCTGCAAAGAGTTAAACTGATCGGCCCCTTTACTGATTATGCCCCGGTTAACCTGCTCTTCGAGCCACAACCATTGCCAGAAGCCCGACTCATACAAACTGGTGGGGGTGTCGGCGTTGTTCTCATATAGCTTGGCGGGCCCCTTGCCCTGATAGGCCAGATCTAATCTTGAATACAGGCTTGGGTCGCGGCGCTTCCAGGAATCAGCAACGGGCTGCCAAAATGCTTCGGGAATACAAAAGGCGCGCAGCCATTGTTCGTCCCGTACGACTTTGTCTACCACTTCCAGGCACATCTGATGCAATGCTTCGGTGGGGGCTTCAAGATCCTGTTCTATTTGTTGCAGGGAAAACTGATAGTAGGCGGTTTCGTCCCAGTAGGGTTCCCCGTACATGGTATGAAAGTGGAAGCCAAATTCAGCCGCCTTTTGTTGCCAGTTAGCCCGCGGCGTAATTGGGAGTCTTAACATGAAGAGTCGTTCAAAGTTTTCAGGTCTCAGTTTTCAGACTGGTTTGGTGAGATTTTCGTATCGCATGCATTAATCCAACTATCATGGCGGAAATTTCCCGGGTTTCCTTTAGCCAGGCTTTAGCAGTTTGATTCTCGATGTAACCTACCTCAAGTCCAATGTAAATTTGTGTTCTTAGCTCTGCACTTGAGCCTTTTGCATAGTCGAGGAAACGCAGGAAGTCTTTTTTAGAATCCCTTTCTGCCCCTTCCGCGATGTTACTCGGTATGGATAGGGCTGAACGGGTAATCTGGTCTTTAAAGCCATAGTCCCGAGTCTCTCTGAACCACTTGTACAGCTCAGCAGATAATCTGGCTGAGCGCTTCCATACTTCCAGTTCTTCAAATTTCATTGTTCATTCCCTGAACACTTAAAACTGCTAACTGATAACTTGTTATCCGCCCCAGCTTCTGGAGCTGCTACCCCAGCTGGATTTTGCCCGTACGGTTGAGCCGAAACCACCGCGCTTGATGGTACGGGTCACGGCGGGCTTTTTCTTAAACGCGTCTTCTCCCACACGCAGATTACGATTGCGCAAGCTGCCATAGTCGTAGCCATCTGAGGTGATCCAGCGATTACGGTAAGAGGAGTAGGGCGAATAGGAGGTAAACAGCGGCTGTGAATAATAGCCCCGCGGAGACATCAGGTTGCTCAGCATGTAGCCTGCCATAAAGGGCATAAAGAACGAGCCGCTATTGGTTTCAACCTGGCGGCATTGCTGCTGGCCAAAGTCGTATTCACAATCCTGTGCGCTGTTATATTTCGGTGCCGTGCGTGCCGCTTCCTGCAAGGCTTGCTCATAGGCCGCGCGGCACTGCTGGGCAAACTCGGGGTTGTCATCAATGCAGTCATCAGGCGAGGTATACACACTGGCTTCCTGACGGTTGCCACAGGCGCTGAGCATCACCGTGGCCACACCAATGGCCAGCGGTTTAACGGCAAACCCTTTGCGCATCCGATTCAGATTAATTCCGCTGGAACGTTTCTGACCCTGAGGTTGTGACGAGTCCTGCTGAAGTTCGGGCAGTTTATCTTGCATACTCTCCTCCTATCAGTAGGTCATACAGGCGGCATTGAGCAGGCCGATGGCAATAGACATGGCGGCCAGCATTACACCGGCAGAGATCTCATTGTTGTTAATACGCTCAACAATTTTTGGCATGAAGGTGAAACGCAGCAATGCAAATGCCAGCAATTGCGCTATCAATGCCACTGCGCCCCAGACCGCAAAGTCAATTAACGACACGGCGTTACTGGCAGCACCGGCTAGGGCAATACTGAAACCGACCACAGAGCCACCGAAACCTGCGGCTGCGGCAATGCTCTTGTCTTCTTTTACCAGCTTCCATTCGTCGTGGGGTGTCACCAGTGCATAGAGCACCTTAAAGACAAACAGCAGAATGATTGAAACTATAAAATACAGGGCAAAGTTTCCTAAACCGGAGAGTGATAACATCACGGCGTCCATAACTATTCCTCGTTGTTAGTGTTGTTCTGTTTGTTTTACCCAGCATACGCGATCGTCAGCAAGGGTAAAGCGGCAATCGGTATCAGGGTGTGAGCGGCCTGTATCGCGCTGCTGACAAACGCTTAAGAGCGTTAAACCCTGTTAGCCATTAATTTTAATGTCTGCCGGTTGCAGGTTGAAACCGGTGCTGATCACCAGACAACGGTCGGCATTGTTGTCGATAATTTTCTCTTCACCGCTGACCATTACAAATTCGGCGTCATTGTTTTCCAGTGGCCGCTCGTACAGCATCACAAACTGGTCGGTTTCACTGATGTCGCCGTCTTCTTCATAAGTTTTTTCGGTCATGGCCACGGGCGGGGAATCTTCGCCTATGGCATCCCACACCCGGGTGAACTGATGGTCGGCCAGGTCATAGTGCGGCTTTGAAATATCAGTGTTGATAAGCGTTTGCCACTGACTGTCTGAACCCACGGTTTTGGTGTCGTAGAAGTACCAGAGTTTGACATCGGTGATATGTTGTTCGGTGTCACCGCCATCCAGCACCACCTGCAAAAACGCGTCGTCATCGGTGTAAAAGCGTAACAGCTTGCCGCCGCTGTCCAGTTCCACTTCGCCCACGGCCTGAATCAGGTGGGTACTGGCCGCGCCATCGATAAGAAGCTGTGGTTGTAACAGTCTGAGTTTCAGCTCATCTAACTGAAACGAGCCGCCCAGATACAACCCCATCACCTCAGGGGCTTTGGGGCCTGCGGGTGGTTGTTTCTTGCCAAACCATTTACTCAGCATAAAACGCCTCCCAGTTTGGATTAGCGATACGTCGCTCGGCAATGTAGTAAATCTTATCACCGTCACTGACTTGTCTGTCTGACAAGGGGTTGAGGGTGATGTTTTTCTGCCCGTCAGCCAGAGCGATAAGCGTCGCATCATAATGTTTCTTCATGCCGGTAAACAGTTGTCCGACGGTCAGGGGCTTTGAGAGCTGGGGCAGGGCGACGGAGTATTGTGCCTGGCCTTCCTGAACACTGAGTAAATCGTGATGCAGGGCACTGGAGCCCGGGTCAAAGGCCGATTTGGCCAGCATTTCAACGGCCACACTGGGTGTGCACTCCACGTTGGGGCAATGCTGTCGCAGCAGGCTCACCAGACTTTCATCTTTGAAATAGGCAATAATATGGCTGTCAGGGTTGCGTTTACTGGCATACAACGCCGCGGTCATGGTCATGTCATCAAAGTCGTTATCAATGATGATAACGCTGGCATCGGCAATGCAGGCTCTGTTCATGTCGGCATCCTGATTAAAGGACTCGACCTTTACAAACTCCACCTTGTCCGGCATCGGATTCTCTACGTCGGCCTTCACGCACAGGGCAATATCAGGGGAATTAGGCGCATGTTCCTTTTCCCTTAACAGCAGATTGAGTAGTTGAATGGTGCGCTGGCCATTCCAGCCAATCACCAGAATATGGTGATCCAGATGCAGATCTTTCATTCCCTTCGCTCCTTTAAACCATTGCTGAGAGACCCAGGCGGCGGCCCGCCCCAGGATCAGGGCGAATAAGCTCAGTCCCACCGGTATGATAACCAGTGAGACCACATATTTACCGGCGTCGGTGACCGGAGACAAATCCCCGTAGCCCACGGTAGAACTGGTGACCACCAACCAGTACAGGTAGTCGGGCCATTGATAAAGCGATGGCTCATTGGCCCATACCAATAACAACCAGCTGACCGCTGCATAAACGAAAAACGCCGATACGATAACGTACCAGCGCATTTCTTGCAGATAACGACTGAGCAGTTTGCGCAGTTTAAACAGTACCAAAACGGCCCCCGTTACTTACCCAGAATCCGGCTAAGTTCGTCATCGGCGGAGGACTGGCCTCCTTTTATACCTGCGGCGGCGAGTCTGGCGCTCAGATCGTCGTTATCCTCAGTGCTGGCCAGTTCTTCGGCGGCTTCGAGTTCAGCACTGCGCATATTCTGGCGCTTCTGAATTCTGTCCAGCGACTCCGTGGCGGTTTTCATTTTGCTATTGGCTCCAAGATGGCGCGATGACACCGCAACCTGAGCCTTTTGCACCGATTCGGTCGCCTTGACCATATCGACTTGCTGTTCCAATCGACGCAGATTGGCTTTTGCCTGCGTAATATTGGCGGCCAGCTTCTTTTCCGATTGTTTGAACTGATCCAGCATTTGCTGCTCAGCGTCCTGCTCGGCACGCAATTCAGAGACCTTTTGCGCACAATCCAGTGCCAGTTGACGATCTTTGTCGGCAGCCTGACGGGCATGGTTCTCATACTCACTGATAGAGCCGGCCAGACTGTCTACTTTTTGCTGAGCCAGTTTGCACTTGGCCAGAATCTGCGTACGGGCGTGATCCGACTTGCGCAGCTCTTCTTTCGCTTCACGGATTTCCTGCTCCAGGATACGAATGGCCTGACTGTCGGCTACGGACTCGGCAGCCTCAGTGACACCGCCTTTTACCGCGGTGATTAGTTTTTTCCAAACAGACATAGTGCCTCCTCGTTTACTTTAAATGATCCTGATAGGCATCCAGGAAAGACGCCACATTCTGGAACAGGGTTTCCACTTCAATCACGATGCTTTCTGCTTTGGACTGAGAGCTCAACGCCCCGAAGGCGGTGTAGTACTCTTCATCGGCCACAACAGAGATGCCCACTGTGGTCAGCGGGAAAAGCATATGGGTTTTGAGAATTTCTTCGTTCAACGCGGCCTTGTCTTTCACTTCTGCCACAGAGAACAGCAAGGTCTCGACGATAATCTGTTCACCGCTGATAGCCAGCCAGGCATCAATGCCGTCTTCATTGGCAACCAACAAGCAGTCCTGCTGGCGGGTAACGACAAGATCTTTGTTGTCGCTGAACAGGGTTTCTAACTGAGCAAGGTCCCAGGTCATGTTTTACTCCTTTAACGGACGCAGCAATTCTTACAGGCAAATATCATAGCCAGACAAAATCTTTGACGTCAAATATTATTTTATTTATTTTTGAAATATATAAAGTCTTAATGTAAATTATATGTCACAAATAGATGTTTTGGAGGGGGTATGCAAGGGCCCAATGCAAATTGGCGTCAACTGGTTCAGCGGCTCATAAAAGCGCAGATGTCCCGGCGTGGCGTCAAATATCAGGATTTGAGTGAGCGTCTTACCCGCATCGGTATTGATCAAAGCGCAGACAACCTGAGAAATAAAGTGAATAAGGGAATTCTGGGGGCGGATCTATTGTTACAAATTATGTTTGTGCTCAATGCCCGTCCCATTGAGCGAGAAGAGATCCTGGATATCTTCAAGGAAATGGGGGTCACACTGCCTGATTAAAAGTCGTCAGTTTTCAGTTGGCAGTTCTCAGTAAAAAGCAACTGACGACTGACAACTGGTAACTGACAACTGGCAACTGGTTATTTGTGCATAAGCCGGGCGATAATACTGGCCATACGGTCTTTTACCTCGAGTAAGGTGCGGTTGTCCTGCTCACAAGACCCGGCATGTTCACCGTTTACTCTGGCAATTTCAGACAATTCATTCAGGTTGCTGAGAATGCGTTCACTGACGCCATTTTGTTGCCCCGCGGTGCCCGAAATACGCCGATTCAGCTCGTCAATGTGGGCAATGGCATCATTGATTTTTTGCAGGTGCTCATCGGCGGCGTGCACCTTGCTGACGCTTTCACTGGTTTGTTGTTGCCCTTGTTCAATGGCCTGCACAGCATTACTGGCCCCTTGCTGAACATTCTGAATCATCTGCTGAATTTCTTCGGTGGATTGCTGGGTACGGGCAGCGAGGGTCCTGACTTCATCGGCAACCACGGCAAAACCACGGCCCTGTTCACCTGCCCGCGCTGCTTCAATGGCCGCATTCAGGGCTAACAGGTTGGTTTGTTCCGCAATGCCTTTAATCACATCCAGTACGGTGCCAATTTTGCGGGCGTCGTCATCCAGTGCACCGATGACGCCAGCGGTTTGCTGAATTTGTTCCGAGGTCTGACTAATGGTGCTGATGCTTTGCTTCATTACTTCAATACTGCTACCGGCGGCATGGCGGGCCTCATTGGCAGCACCCGCCGCATCATCGGCATGATGCGTGACTTCGCTGGCATATTGTGTCATTTGCTGCACCGACTGATGCATGGCATCGGTGCCCCGGTTTTGCTCGGTCACCCCATCACTGATAGCGCTGGCGCTGTCGGTCAGGCTCATACAGACGGTATCGAGCTCTTTTTGCGTGGTATCCAGGTCGCTGCAGATGTCGAGCAGACTTTGCCTGAGACTCTCGATGGCCCGTGACATACGCCCGATTTCGTCCTGGCTCTGAATAATCACCTGTTCCTGCAACCGCCCCTTACTCACATTGCGCAGATGATCAATCAAAGTAGTCAGCGGACGCACCACTTTGGCATTCATAAATAAGGCGCTCAGCGCAATGCTGATGACAATGGCAAGGGCAATGGCCACTATACTCATGCTGATGGCACGGTTAGCCTGAGCACGGGTTTGTTCACTCTGTTGCACAATAATGTCGTGCAACTGCTCACTTAACGCTTCCAGCTGCTTGGTGGGCGCTCTGTCAATTCCGGCAACGGCCTGGTCACCGGCGCGATGATCATAATTGCTGTCGATATAGGCCTGATACCCTTTCTGATATTCTGCCAGCATGGCTTTGTGGGTGGCCTGAAAGGCTGACATCTGGCCCTTGAGCCCGTCGTTGATCGGTATGCTTAAAAAACGGTTGCTGTCCTGCTGAATCTTTTCATGCAGCGCCATAAAGCTGTTCCAGTATTTTTGCAGGCGTGCGGCGTCATGGCCTCGCAGCAGCACGTTTTTCCATTCCTGTACCTGGCGTTTAAAGTTCAGATTAATGTTGTCGGACAATGTGGTGGCGGCCACTTCCTGTTGCACCAGCTGGTCATAACGGGCAATTTGCGACGACAGCATCCAGATACCCATGGCGGCGATCAGCCCCACGGCGATAATACCGGCCCCTAGCAATCCCAGAATTTTGGGACGAAGTCTTTGAAAACGCTCAGGTAACATAAACACCTCTGACAAATAGCGGGAAGATGGGTCGCCGAATAAACGGCGCCGGCATTGTAAAAGAAATGCCTGCACAGTAGATGAAAGTTTTGTGACAGCCGCTTGTCGGTTGCGCGCTGTCCGATTGCCGTTGTGCCGTGCAAAGCATAGAATAGCGGCCTTTTTGACAGCACAAAGACTGACAGCATTAAAGGGTGCACCTGATGAAAGTATCTGACTTCCGTTTTGACCTGCCGGATGAGTTGATTGCCCGGTACCCTGCCGAGCAACGTTCCGCCAGCCGTTTACTGCACCTAAATGGTCGCACCGGTGAGCTGGCGCATTTGCAGTTTCCTCATATTGTGGACCTGCTGGAGCCCGGAGATTTGCTGGTGTTTAACGACACCAGGGTGATCCCGGCGCGGCTGTTAGGCAAAAAGGACAGTGGCGGTCAGGTGGAAGTGCTGGTCGAGCGCATTCTGGATGACCACCGGGTGCTTGCCCATGTTCGTGCCAGTAAAGCCCCTAAACCTGGCACTATGCTGAGACTCGAAGGTGAGCTCAATGCGGAAATGGTGCAGCGCCACGATACCTTATTTGAACTGCGTTTTGAGCACGAACAGCCAGTACTGACATTGCTTGAACAATACGGCCATATGCCGCTTCCGCCTTATATTGACCGTCCGGATGAAAAAACCGACAAAGAACGTTACCAGACGGTATATAGCAGTAAACCCGGCGCAGTGGCTGCACCCACCGCCGGCCTGCATTTTGACCAGCCGATACTGGATAAGTTAAAGGCCAAAGGTATCAACACGGCGTTTGTGACCCTGCATGTCGGCGCCGGTACCTTTCAGCCGGTGCGCGTGGAAGAGGTGACAGAGCATCAGATGCATTCTGAATACGCAGAAGTGCCTGAGCAGGTCGTGGAGGCGGTATTGGCGACCAAGGCGGCCGGTAAACGGGTGGTGGCCGTGGGCACCACATCGGTGCGCTCTTTGGAGTCGGCCGCCAAGGCCGCGCTGGAAAAGGGTGAGGCGCTGCAACCTTTTTTCAGTGACACAAACATCTTTATTTACCCCGGGTATCAGTTTGAAGTGGTGGATGCCATGTTAACGAACTTTCACCTGCCGGAATCCACACTGATCATGCTGGTAAGTGCCTTTGCCGGAAAAGACAACATTATGCACGCCTACGAGCAGGCGGTTGCCAACCAGTATCGTTTTTTCAGCTACGGCGATGCCATGTTTCTTGAGCGTCAATGAGTAAAGGTGCCGGCCTGAGTCAGACCGGCATCAACAGTCATTGTGTCAGTCAGGCGGTGTCAAACCTTGCGTGCCATAAAGCGCCAGCGTGGGTTGAAGTTGCAGTAAATAAGTTCGGGGCAGTCAAACATACACTTTGGCGTTGTGAGGGTATATAATCGCTGCTCTTTTTTGCCCCGAATTTGGGTTGCAGGCGACTCAGCCTTGGACTGTTTTCCGATGTGCTGATAAGGAACATTATGAAATTTGAATTACTCGCCACTGACGGCAAGGCCCGTCGTGGTCGTCTTGAGTTTGAGCGGGGTACGGTTGAAACCCCCGCGTTTATGCCGGTTGGTACCTATGGCACGGTAAAAGGCATGACGCCGGAAGAGCTGAAAGACACCGGTGCAGAAATCTGCCTGGGTAATACCTTTCACCTGATGCTTCGTCCCGGCACAGAAATCATGAAGATGCACGGTGATCTGCATGATTTTATGCACTGGCAAAAACCTATTCTTACTGACTCCGGTGGTTTTCAGGTCTTCAGCCTGGGCGACTTGCGTAAAATCAGTGAAGAAGGGGTGACCTTTCGTTCACCCATCAATGGTGAAAAAATCATGCTGACGCCGGAAACTTCCATGCAGGTGCAGCGCGATTTAGGGGCCGACATTGTCATGATTTTTGATGAATGTACGCCTTATCCGGCCACCTATGAAGAAGCGCGGGTGTCCATGGAGCTGTCATTACGCTGGGCTGAGCGGAGTAAAGCGGCCCATGGCGATAACCCCTCAGCACTGTTTGGCATAGTGCAGGGCGGTATGTATGAGGAACTGCGCCAGTTATCATTAGAAGGACTGGAAAAAATCGGTTTCGATGGGTACGCCATTGGCGGCCTGTCGGTTGGTGAGCCAAAAGAAGACATGATTCGGGTGCTGGATCATACCGCTCACCGCATTCCACAAAACAAGCCCCGTTATCTGATGGGCGTGGGTAAACCCGAAGACATTGTCGAAGCGGTGCGCCGTGGTATTGATATGTTTGACTGCGTCATGCCCACCCGTAATGCCAGAAACGGACATTTGTTTGTGACAGAGGGCGTGATTAAGATTCGCAACGCCCGCCACAAGACGGATACTGCGCCACTGGATGAAAAATGTGACTGTTACACTTGTAAAAACTATTCACGGTCATATTTACATCACTTAGATAAGTGCAATGAGATACTCGGTGCGCGCCTTAATACGATCCATAACCTGCGCTATTACCAGCGGGTAATGGAAGGGCTGAGAGCGGCCATTGCCGATAATACGCTGGATCAGTTTGTGGCCGACTTTTATGCTGCTAAAGACATGCCGGTACCACCGCTGAACGAGACGCAGGAATAGTGTCATGATTTGCTGTCTGACAGGCAGCCCGAACAATGAGCGTGCGGCAAAAGCCGTCGCAAAAACAACGAAAACAACAAACTAGGGGAATAATATGAGCTTTTTTATCTCTAACGCCTACGCCCAGGCAGCGCCTGCGGGCAATCAGGGTGGTGGCTTTGAAATGCTGATCATGCTGGGTATTTTCGGCCTGATTTTCTACTTTATGCTGTATCGTCCACAGGCGAAGCGTGCCAAAGAGCACAAAAACCTGATCGCGTCACTGAGCAAAGGCGATGAAGTGCTGACCCAGGGCGGCATGGTCGGTAAAATTGCAAAGGTCAGCGATGACAAAGATTTTATCGAACTGGCACTGAATGACAGCACCAATGTGGTGGTGCAGAAGTCATCGGTCGCAGCCGTGCTTCCTAAAGGCACCATGAAAAATATCTGAGGATGAAAAAAGGCGGCGTGGCCGCCTTCTTTATTCATCCCGGCCCGCAGAGTGGGCAGCAGTACCGGAATCATTCAGGCATTTCGGTGTTTAGATCAAAAGGATAAGTCAGTGTTAAACAAGTATCCCTTATGGAAGTACATCATGGTCATCCTGGTGATTGCCATGTGTGCTTTATATGCGTCTCCGAACCTCTACGGTGAGGATCACGCTGTGCAGATATCTGCCGGGCGTAATGCGGTGGTGGATTTGAGTCTGATGGACAGAGTCAGTGAGCATCTTGACGAGACTGGGATCTCAGTAAAATCCGTTGAGATGGAAGATGACCAGTTACTGATACGGGTAGCCGATGGTGATGAGCAGCTCAATGCCCGGGACTCGCTGGCGGCCTTGCTGGGCAGTAACTATGTGGTGGCACTGAACCTGGCACCTGCTGCGCCAGACTGGTTGCAAAACATCGGTGCCAGTCCGATGAAGCTCGGCCTCGATTTGCGTGGCGGCGTACACTTTCTGATGGAAGTGGATATGAATGCCGCCATTACCCGTGCGCAGGAACAGATGGTGGATGATTTTCGCAATAGCCTGCGAGAAGAGCGCCTGCGTTATCGCCGGGTTGAGCAGGTAGGAGACAAGGTCGAGGTGCAGTTCCGTGATCAGGAAACGCTGGAAGAGGCGATTCGCTTTCTGAGCACCAACAATCCGGATCTGGTTATCGAAGAAGCGGGCGAACAGACCCTTCAAGCCGGGTTGTCAGAACAACGTGCCCGCGAAATTCAGGAATACGCCCTCAAGCAAAACATTACTATCATGCGTAACCGGGTGAACCAGTTAGGTGTTGCCGAGCCAGTGATTCAGCGTCAGGGCGCCGATCGTATTGTGGTGCAATTGCCCGGCATTCAGGACACTGCCCGTGCCAAAGAAATCCTCAACGCCACCGCAACACTGCAGTTCCGCCTGGTGGACCTGGATCATGATGTGCGTGATGCCGTTGACGGGCGTGTACCGCCGGGTTCACAGCTGTTGATGGACCGTAACGGCCAGCCGCAACTGCTGCAGAAACAGGTGATGCTCACCGGTGACCACATCATTGATGCAAACAGCAGCTTCGATGAATATGGGCGTCCGCAGGTTAATATTGACCTGGACTCTGAAGGCGGCAGTAAGATGTCCCGCAGCACCAAGGACAACATTGGTAAGCCCATGGCCACCGTATTTATTGAATACAAGCCAAGTGGCAGGACCGATGCTAACGGCAAGATTATTTTCGATAAACACGAAGAAGTCATCAATGTGGCAACAATTCAGGCCCGCCTGGGTAACAGTTTCCGCATTACCGGTATCGACTCACCGGCTGAGGCACAGAATCTGTCGTTGTTGCTGCGTGCCGGTGCACTGGTAGCGCCTATTCAGATTGTCGAAGAACGCACCGTCGGGCCCAGCCTGGGTCAGGAAAACATCGATCTGGGTATGCAGGCCATTGTCTGGGGTCTGGTATTGATACTGGTGTTTATGGTGGCCTACTACAAGAAATTTGGTCTGGTCGCCAATGCTGCGCTGGTGGTGAACCTGGTGATGATTGTCGGCGTGATGTCGATGATTCCCGGTGCCACACTGACCTTACCCGGTATGGCCGGTATCGTGCTGACGGTAGGTATGGCGGTGGATGCCAATGTGCTGATTTTCGAGCGTATTCGTGAAGAACTGCGCGATGGTCGCAGTCCACAGCAGGCTATCCATCATGGTTATGACAGCGCCTTGTCGACCATTGCTGATGCCAACATCACGACGCTGATTGCGGCGGTTATCCTGTTTGCTGTTGGCACCGGGCCGGTGAAAGGTTTCTCCATCACCCTGGCCATCGGTATTCTTACCTCCATGTTTACCGCTATTGTTGGCACACGTGCCATCGTGAATGCGGTCTGGGGCGGTAAGCGCCTGAACAAACTCTCAATCTAGGGGAAATGTAGTATGCGACTGTTTAAGTTTGATCAAGAAATCCCCTTTATGTCACTGCGTGTGCCGGCAATGCTCTTGTCCGCCTTCCTGGTGATCGGCTCTATCGTCTCCCTGGCGTTCAATCAGCTGAACTGGGGGCTGGATTTCACCGGCGGTACGGTCATTGAAGTGGGCTATGAGGGCGCTGCGGATCTCAGCGAGGTTCGCCGTCAGCTGCAACAAGCTGAGTTTGGCGATGCCGTGGTGCAGAATTTTGGCAGCAGTTTAGACGTGCTGATCCGACTGGCACCCCGTGAGGGGGTCAAAGCAGCCACCATGGGCGACCAGGTTATGGCAGCGCTTCGCAGCGACGGTCAGCAGGTAGAGATGCGCCGCATTGAGTTCGTCGGACCACAGGTGGGACAGGAACTCACCGAGCAGGGCGGTCTGGCCATGCTGGTGGCGCTGATCTGTATTCTGATGTACGTGGCCATGCGTTTCGAATGGCGTTTTGGCGTCGGCTCGGTGGCGGCATTGGCGCACGATGTCATCATTACCCTGGGGTTGTTTTCAATTCTTCAGCTGGAGTTCGATCTGACCGTACTGGCGGCGCTGCTGGCGGTGATTGGTTACTCACTGAATGACACCATCGTGGTCATGGACCGTATCCGTGAGAATTTCCGTAAACTCAGAAAAGGTTCACCTGAGGAGATCATTAACTGGTCACTGACGCAGACCTTTAACCGTACGGTGATTACCTCATTGACCACCGTGCTGGTGTTGCTGGCGTTGTTTTTCAAAGGCGGTGCGTTGATTCATGGCTTCGCAACAGCCCTGCTGATGGGTGTCATTATCGGTACCTATTCCTCTATTTATGTTGCCAGCTCGATTTCACTGGCGATGGGGATCAGCAAGGAAGATCTGATGCCACCCGAGGTGGAAAAAGAAGGTGCCGACCAGGACCCACTGGTGTAAAGGCATACCCCTGTGGTGTAAAAGCATAAAGAGTGCAGAAACAAAAAGACCGCCAACTGGCGGTCTTTTTTATTTAAGCCTTTAGATAGCGTTAGCCTTTAAATGTCTTGAGCAGGGCAGGGACCAGTTTGGTGCTACCGCAAACCAGGCTGCCGGTTTTCATGGGCTCATGGCCGCCTTTAAAATCTGTGACCAGACCACCGGCTTCCTGAATCAGCAACGCGCCCGCTGCCATATCCCAGGGCTTGAGGCCCTTTTCCCAGTAACCATCGAGTCGTCCGGCGGCCACGTAGGCCATGTCCAGTGAGGCAGAGCCACTGCGACGGATATCACCACACTGGGGATACACTCTGGAGAACAACTGCATTGACTCCTGCAATTCTTTTTCTTTGTTTTTGAACGGGAAGGCGGTGGCTAGCAGGCTGCCTCTGAGCTCTTTGGCATTTGAACAGCGAATACGATAACCATTGAGCTGAGCGCTGGCGCCGCGACTGGCAGTGAACAGTTCATTGCGGATGGGATCAAAGACCACGCCCTGGTCAAGACGACCCTTGTGCATCAGTGCAATGGAAACGGCGAAGTGCGGTACGCCACGAACAAAGTTGGTGGTGCCATCCAGCGGGTCGATGATCCATTTAAAATCGTCGTCCCCTTCAATCACGCCCCCTTCTTCACCCACAAAGCTGTGGTTGGGGTAGGATTGCTGGATCTTATTGATGATGGCCTGTTCCGCTTCTTTGTCGACACGGGTTACGTAATCATTTTCCGATTTGGATTCGGTCATCAGATCGTCACGGTGTTCAAAACCCTGAGCGATAATATTTCCAGCCACGCGCGCGGCGCGCACGGCAATATTGAGCATTGCATGCATAACAAGTCACCATCAATTGTAAAAGAACAAACAGATACCAGAGCGCTTCACATATCGGCAGTTGAACCGCTGATGTGTTAGCAGACAGCTTAACTGTCCGGGTATCTCTTTTGGGCTGGCGAAAAAACAGCCAGCAAAGAAACCGGCGCGCAGTCTAGCAGAGACTACGAATAATGCAATGCCCCTGTGCCAGTCCCGGCTGAGTCTGTGCTATGATCGCGGCCACATTTTTCAGATAAACCGTCATGAACACATGCATAATATTCGTGTAGTACTGGTCAATACCTCCCATACCGGCAACATTGGCTCAGCCGCCCGGGCTATGAAAACCATGGGGCTGTCTGAACTGTACCTCGTTGATCCGGTTAAAGCACCGGACGGCCAGGCCAGTGCGCTGGCTGCCGGCGCCGGTGATATTCTGGCGAACTGTCAGATTGTGCCTGATCTTGAACAGGCGGTGGCGGACTGTGGCCTGGTAGTGGGCACCAGCGCCCGTTCCCGCACCCTGTCATGGCCCATGCTGGATGCCAGAGAGTGTGGCCTGAAGCTGGTGGAAGAGGCGGCGCAGTATCCTGTGGCCCTGGTTTTTGGCCGCGAGAATAACGGACTGAGTAACGAAGAATTACAGCAATGCCATTTTCACGTCTGTATTCCGGCTAATCCGGAGTACAGTTCTTTGAATCTTGCCGCGGCCGTGCAGACCTTGTGTTATGAAGTGCGTATGGCCGATTTGGCGCGCCAGAATCAGTCCGAGATGGCACCATCTGAAGAGGGACAGTACCCTTTGACCCGGGAGCTGGAAGGTTTTTATAGTCATTTGGAACAAACCCTAAATAAAACGAATTTTATTGTTGCCAAGCATCCGGGTATGGTGATGACTAAATTACGCCGCTTGTTTAATCGGGCAAGGCCAGAGGCGCAGGAGTTGAATATTCTGCGCGGGATTCTGGCGTCAGTGGACAAGCGGATTGACAGTCAGGACTAGAGCCCAGAGACATTATGTTTGAGCGCATAAAAGAAGATATCCAGAGTGTTTTTCACCGTGATCCGGCGGCACGGACCACCTTTGAAGTGTTGACTACCTATCCGGGATTGCACGCCATTTGGGTGCACCGGCTGAGTCACAAGCTCTGGCGCGCAAACTGGAAGTGGCTGGCCCGGGCATTGTCTAATCTGGCACGCTGGCTTACCGGCATTGAAATCCATCCGGGGGCCACACTGGGACGCCGTTTCTTTATCGACCATGGTATGGGCGTGGTCATCGGTGAAACCGCCGAGATTGGTGACGATGTCACCCTGTATCATGGGGTGACACTGGGCGGGACCAGCTGGAATGCGGGCAAGCGCCACCCGACGCTGAAGAACAATGTGGTGGTGGGCGCCGGCGCCAAGGTGCTGGGCCCCATTACCATCGGGGAGGGGGCCAAAGTGGGCTCAAACTCCGTGGTGGTCAAAGATGTACCCGATGATGCCACGGTAGTGGGGATCCCCGGACGGATCGTTGCTCAGGTCCAGGATCAGCAAAAAGCCAATGACAGAGACCGCATCGCCCGTAAATATGGCTTTGATGCCTATGCAGTGTCACCAGACAATCCGGATCCGGTGGCCAATGCGATTGGCCGCATGTTGGATCATGTCCATCTGATTGACACTAAAGTAGAAGACATGTGCAAAGCCATTAATAAGATGGGTGGCGATGTGTGCGCCGACTCGCTGCCGAGTATCGATTTGGATGATTTTGAAGGACTGGAACCCGAGCAGCATAAGAATGTGCAGCCGGAAGGCTTCGATCCGAAAATATAGCCCTGGGTGTGATTCCACCGGACTGAATACTTGAGTGTTTTGGTGGGATATATACTTTACTAAATTAGTCGGGTATGGCATGCTTTCTGGCATCAAAATGCACAGGCTAAGGGCATGAAACTAACATCAAAAGGTCGATATGCAGTGACAGCCATGCTCGACGTGGCGCTGCACTCACAGCGAGGTCCTGTGCCTCTGGCTGATATTTCCGAGCGTCAGGAAATCTCTCTTTCGTATCTCGAACAATTGTTCTCCCGGCTACGCCGTGAACAGCTGGTTTCCAGCGTCAGAGGCCCCGGCGGCGGGTATAAACTGGGACGCAATGCCACAGAGATTTCGGTCGGGGAAGTGATTCGCGCCGTGGATGAATCCGTCGACGCCACCCGCTGCAGTGGAAAGTCTGACTGTCAGGGGGGCGAGCGTTGTCTTACCCATAGCCTGTGGAGCGATCTCAGCGATCGTATTGCGGATTTCCTCAACAGCATTACCCTGGGTGAACTCATGGCCAAGCAGGACATCAAACAGGTGGCGCTGCGTCAGGACACCAATAAGCACCAGGCCGATGCCGGAATGAAGATTACCCTACAAGTTTAAGTCGTAGCCAGAGTATGAAAAAGCCTGTTTATTTGGATTATGCTGCCACCACTCCCGTTGATCCGGCGGTGGCGCAAAAGATGGCCGCGTGCCTCACGCTGGATGGCGTGTTTGGTAATCCGGCGTCCCGTTCACATCGCTATGGCTGGCAGGCAGAAGAGGCCGTAGAGGTTGCCCGCAGTCAGATTGCTGAACTGGTCAATGCCGATCCCCGCGAAATTGTGTTCACCTCCGGCGCCACCGAATCAGATAACCTTGCCATCAAAGGTGCCGCCCGCTTTTATCTGCACAAAGGTCGTCACATTGTGACCCTGAGTACAGAACACAAAGCCGTACTGGACACCTGTATCGCGCTGGAAGAAGAAGGTTTTGAGGTAACCTATCTGGATCCTGAACCCGACGGATTGCTGGACCTACACAAGTTTCGTTCGGCCCTTCGCCCCGACACCATCCTGGCCTCTGTGATGCAGGTCAATAATGAAACCGGTGTGGTACAGGATATTGCTGCGGTAGGTCAGATTTGCCGTGAGCATGAGGTACTGTTGCATGTGGATGCAGCACAGAGTACGGGCAAAGTCAGCATCGATTTGCAGCAACTGCCTGTTGATCTCATGTCTTTCTCTGCACACAAGACTTACGGTCCCAAGGGCATAGGTGCGTTATATGTGCGTCGTCAGCCACGCATACAATTGCAGGCGCTGATCCACGGTGGTGGTCATGAACGTGGAATGCGCTCAGGCACACTGGCGACCCATCAGATAGTCGGCATGGGAGAAGCCTTTGCACTGGCCGGTGAGCTGATGGCGTCAGAAAATCAGCGTATTCTGGCGTTACGACAGCGACTCTGGCAGGGGATTCGTGACATTGAAGGTATCGGCCTCAACGGTAATGAGCAGGCTCGGGTTGCGGGCAACCTGAATATCAGCTTTGCCGGCGTGGATGGTGAGGCCCTGTTAATGGCCTTGCAGGAGATTGCGGTATCCAGTGGCTCGGCCTGTGCCTCTGCCAGCATGGAACCCTCCTATGTACTCAAAGCGTTAGGTTTGTCTGATCAACTGGCGCACAGCTCGATCCGTCTGTCTATTGGGCGTTTTACCACGCAAGAAGACATTGACTTTGCCATTGAGCATATTAATCAGACGCTCACGACATTGCACAAGATGACGGTTAGCTGGTAAAGGCTGTTGGACAGCTCCGTCGTTTCCCCGCTTTTGATATGGCTATGGGCCGATTAGCCAGCTTCAGAGCGGGTGTTACACAGGCATCACAAGTGCGTATAATGGATTTATCCATTGTATTCGACAGCGCATCGCTTCAAGGGCGGCGCTATATTGACAGGCATGGTCATGGAGAAGATTGATAACCTGCAGGTCTGGCCATCACAGAAAACCTTGCTTCAGCTTTTCGTTATATGGTGCATCGCGCTATCCGCCACCACTTTGTATTGCTATAGCCACGGCCTTGTCTCCAGTGACGGACAACCAGACTTAGTTTTTTCCCTACGCTGGGCATTTGAGATCCTGCTTTTCTGGCTACTGGCTTTGCCTGTGCTGCTCAGTCTGTGCGAGCAGGTTTTACCTGTGGTAAGTGTCACCAAAAGGCTGGCGATGTTGGTGGGGTTGGCGGTGACCACCAGCCTGATGGGGTTTTCAGTACAACTATTGATATGGTGGCCCGAAAGCCTCTCCAGCATACTCTACCTCAGCTATCAGTATCTACCTAAAGCGCTCATTGCCAGTGGCGTCATCATACTCATGGCGGTGGTCCGGGACCTCAGATCAAAGACACTGGTTAAAGAAAAAAAGGCGGAGCAGGTGATACAACCCGGCTCGCAACTACTGGTGATGGCGGGGGCAGATCAGAAGCTAATCGACATTAACAACGTGATATACGTCCAATCATCGGGAAATTACCTGGAATTGTTCAGCCAGGGTAAAAGTTATCTGTACCGGGCGACGTTAAGCTCCATGGCTGAAAAGTTGCAGAGCCACAGCTTTATCCGCATTCATCGTCAATATCTGGTGAATACACGGTGGATTGACACACTGATGACTCAAAAAACCGGTCAGCTTGTGGTGCGCATGTCTGACGGTTCCTTATTACCTGTGGGACGTAATTTTAAAGCCGCCCTTTCACAGTTTAAAATCTGAGCCTGTCGTCTGTCACGGCTATCGGTTGTTTGTCACTGGAGCGTTGTCTAACGGGCTTCTTGCGAGTTTACTGGCTTCTGAACAGGTGAATTCTTCAGGAGCCGAATCTTGGTTACACGCCGCCGATTTATCACAGCCAGCTTTCAACTGGCGCTGGGCCTCAGCCTAAGCGCTTATCTTCCCCCCGTGCGCGGTAAGCAGCTTGGGACAGCCCCTGCGGCCGGGTCACTGGAACCCAATATTTACCTGAAAGTTCTGCCCAATAACGAAGTGCACTTCTGGGTTAAAAAGGCGGAAATGGGCCAGCATGTGCATACGGCATTAACGCAAATCGCCATGGATGAACTGGGTGCTGATTTAAAGCAGGTCCGGGTGCATATGGCAGACACCCGGTCACCTTTTAGCAACATATTTACCGGCGCAAGCTGGTCCATACCCGGTCACTGGGTGCCCTTGCGTCAACTGATGGCCAATGCCCGGTTTCTGTTGGAATCTGCAGCCGCTCAGATCTGGCAATGCCCGAAGGAGCAATGCTTGGCCATAGCAGGTGAGGTGGTGCACCAGCTGGGTGGGCAGCGACTCAGTTTTGGTGAGTTGGTTTCTGTGGCTCGTCAGCTCAGCGCTGTGGACAACGCCCCCTTGCGACCAAGCAAGGATTATCAGTATATCGGCACAAATATGGGCCGGCTCGACACTAACCAGATCGTTACAGGGCAAGCCCAATATGCGGCAGACCTTTCGGTCGACAATATGCTTTGTGCCAGTATCGTCCATCCCCCGTTACCGGGCTATAAGCTGAAAGGATGGGATATCTCTCGCCTGAAAGCCGACCCGCGACTATATAAACAAGTCGAACTGGTGGCACTGGAGAACGCGCTCGCCATTGTCTGCCAGCACCAATGGCCTGCGCTTGTTGCTAAAGATAAGATCGATGTTGTTTGGGAGTCGCCAACTGACACGGCGGTTGATG
Organism: Lacimicrobium sp. SS2-24; assembly: GCF_002201535.1. Taxonomy (GTDB): domain Bacteria; phylum Pseudomonadota; class Gammaproteobacteria; order Enterobacterales; family Alteromonadaceae; genus Lacimicrobium. The sequence continues at coordinate 24,872 of NZ_NIWW01000011.1, forward strand.
ATGTCTGGCTGCAACAACAGATGGAGTACGCGCTGGCACAGCCTGGCATCGTCTGTCGTCAGCAAGAGTCGGTAATACAGTCATCTGACGCACACACATTCAGTGCCGAGTACTACTTGCCTTTTGTCGCCCATGTCCCGATGGAGCCGCCAGTTGCCCTTGCCTCAGTATTCGAAAACCGGGCTGAAGTCTGGGCGCCTACGCAAACCGCCAGTCAAGCGCAAAGTGAGATTGCTCAGTTTCTGAACCTGGATGCTGACAATGTTGTGGTCCACACCACACTGATCGGCGGTGGCTTTGGTCGTAAGCTGAAAAATGATTTCGTCATGGATGCGGTGCGCATCTCCCAAAAACTCAAGCGTCCGATCAAACTGCAGTGGACCAGGGAAAACGATATCAAAAACGGCTTCCTGCGCCCTTATGGAAAGGATAGGGTGCAGGTGGCTCTGGATGAGCGGGGCTACCCGTCAAATCTGGACATTAAGGCGGCGTCCCCCAGCATTCTGGCTAAAACAGATCACCAACACTTCAAGAATGGACTGGACTGGTCGGCGGTGATGGGCCTGCGCAGCATTCCCTACCACGTCCCGAATCTGCGTCTGAGCCATCAGTTAATCGACTTACCCCAAGTCAACCTGGTAGCTTGGCGAGGTACCTTCGCCAATCATCACTGTTTTGCCATCGAATCGCTGATGGATGAGCTGGCATACCTTGCCAGGCAGGATCCTTTGGAGTACCGACTGAAGCTGTTACAGGCAGATACCAAAGTCGAACATTTCCTGGACAGTGATATTGAAATTGAACACAAGAAGTTAAAGCGAGTCCTGACCAAAGTCGCTGATATGATGCAGTGGAAAACACGTAAGCAAGCCAGTCAACCGGGCACTGGCCTGGGTATTGCCTGCCATTGCTACGACACTCATGCCTATGCAGCCCATATTGTCGAGGTAGAAGTGGCCGGCCAAAACATTAAGGTTAAAAAAGTGGCCTGTGCATTTGATGTGGGGGTGGCCATTAACCCGGATGGTGTCAGGGCGCAGCTTGAAGGCAGTATCGTATTTGGGCTCAGCTCGGCGCTTTACAATGAGATCCACTTCGAAAACGGGGCTATCAGAGAATCTAATTTCCATGACCATCCGGTTCTGCGTCACCATGAAATGCCTGAGATCGATATCCACCTTTTCACTGATGGTGACACACCTGCCGGCGTCGGCGAGTGCGGTTTACCCTCTGTGAGCCCCGCATTAACCAACGCTATATTCGATGCCAGTGGTATCCGCGTCCGGTCCTTACCCGTGAAACTAGTCTGAGCAGGAGTGAATCTATGGCCACAATTACCGTCAATAACCAACCGATTGAGGTGGACGATAACGATCAGACCCCATTGCTTTGGTTGGTGAGAGAGAAGTTGCAATTGACCGGGACAAAGTTCGGCTGCGGACAAGGGCTGTGTGGGGCCTGCACATTGTTGGTAAATGACAGCGCGGTACGCGCTTGCATCACCCCGGTTTCCAGTGTACTGGGCCAGTCGATTACCACCATAGAAGGACTCAGTGAGCAGGGTGAGCACCCATTACAAAAAGCCTGGCTGGAGCATCGTGTACCGCAATGTGGCTATTGCCAATCCGGTCAAATCATGTCGGCTGCTGCTTTACTTAAGGTCGATGCACATCCAAACAGAGAGACCATTAAAAGTCATATGACCGGGAATATTTGTCGTTGTGGCACTTACAGTCGGATTACGGATGCGATCGAAAGCGTTGTGCAATCTGATTTAACTGAGCGTTAGCATTCAATACAGCCAGATAGAAATCGACAACCAGTGTGATGACTTATCAAAGACAGAGACGAGAGCTGTCAGCGGCTTTCCCGGGCAATGCCCTGGATTTTGGAAACAATCGCCCTGAGGCCGTTACCCCGGGTTGGGGTGATATGACGCTCAAGATCGAGCTGGTTAAAATACGCATCGATATCAAAATCAAGAATTTGTGCGGGTGTTCTGTCATTGTAGGCGGCCATGACCAGCGCCAGTAGTCCATTGACGATGATGGCATCGCTGTCCACCTGAAACTGTAGCTTACCGTCTTTTTCATCGCTGACCAGCCACACACTGCTCTGACAGCCACGCACTAAGCGATCATCGGTTTTCAGCTGCGCATCCATTGGCGGAATGCTTTTACCCAGATCGATGATGTACTGATAACGCTGTTCCCAGTCATCAAAAAAGGCAATATCTTCAACAATCTCTTCGCTACTGGGTAATGTCATTGATCTTCTCTCTTTAGAAAAACACGCCAGCTTCCAGCTGGGCTTCCTCACTCATCATGTCACGGGACCAGGGCGGATCAAATACCAGCTCAACACTAACCTGTTTGACATTGGGCACCATACTCACCCGATATTCCACATCACCTACCAGTACCGGGCCCATGCCACAGCCGGGGGCGGTCAGCGTCATGTCGATGTGAACGGTGTGTTGGTCCTGGTCGATGCGGACTTTATAAATCAGTCCCAGAGAGACTAAATCAATCGGGATCTCAGGGTCATAGACGGTTTCCAGGGCCTGCATGACCTGGTCTTCATGAATACGTTCGTCAGTGGGGGTGTCGAAGTCGAGTTTCATCGGAGCGCGGCCAATGGCGTCGGCGTCGGTACCGTCGATGCGTAGCATATTGCCCCGCCAGGTTACCGTGTAGTTGCCGCCAAGGTCCTGGGTGATAGTGACAAACTCACCCTCCGGAATAATTTTTACTTCGCCGCTGGGCACACGCCGGGCTTTGCACTCCCGTTCCGTTACCACCATCTTTTGTTGCACTAATGGTTCCCTCTCTGTTTAGCCAGAATAAGCTGCTTAGCTGACATTAAAGCTCTCGCCACAGCCGCATTCGTTAACCACATTCGGGTTATTGAACTTAACCACACCATTGATGCCTTCTTTGACGTAATCAATTTCTGTATCTCGCACCAGATCAAGCGCCTTGGCGCTAATGGCCAGAGTGAGCTTCTCGCTGGCTTTAATCAGGGTGTCATCGGCTTCAGCCTGCTCTACAACATCCAGCACATACGCGTAACCGGTACAGCCACTGACTTTTGTCGACAGGCGAACCAGCTGGCCGGGATGACCAGCCAGCTTATTTTCAAAGTGTTTAATGGCCGCAGGGGTGAGTGTTATCACATCGCCCTGTTTTTGCTCTGGTACAAAGGTTTCTACACTCATTGGATTCTCCTCAGCCCAACATGCTCTGGGCTTTTTTCAGGGCAACAAATAACGCATCCACCTCTGCCAGGGTGTTATACACCGAAAAGGATGCGCGGGCGGTACCCGGTACATCCAGCCGTCTCATCAGCGGCTGGGCACAATGATCACCGGTACGTATGGCAATACCCTGGCGATCCAGAATAAAGCCCACATCGGCCGGGTGCGTACCCTGTAATATAAAACTTAACACCCCTATCTTATTGGGTGCATTGCCAATGACTTTCAAGCCGTCAAAGGCGTCAGCCTGTTCCAGTGCTGAGGCCATCAGTGCCTTTTCATGTGCCTGAATGGCGTCACAATCGAGTCCGGTAAACCAGTCGATGGCTGCGGCCAGACCAATGGCCCCAGCAATATTAGGGGTGCCGGCCTCCAGCCGATTGGGTAACTCTCCCCAGGTAGAACACTCGTAGGTGACTTTGGCGATCATCTCGCCGCCGGTTTGCCATACGGGCCAATTCTGCAACACTTCCTCTTTACCCCACAGCACACCGATGCCGGTAGGGCCAAACAGCTTATGCCCGGAAAAAGCGTAGAAGTCACAGCCGATATCGCAGACATTGACATTGCCGTGCGCCACACCCTGTGCGCCATCAATCAGCACCAGAGCGCCAACGCTCTTGGCCTGCGCGCTCAGCGCCTTAACCGGATTGATGGTACCCAGAGCATTTGACACATGGGGCAACGCCACGAATTTGGTTTTTTCGTTTAATAGCTCGGTAAAGGCATCGGTATCCAGCGCACCATTATCCAGTATCGGCGCCACTTTGAGGGTCGCTCCGCTGCGCAGGCAGGCCTGTTGCCAGGTGACCAGGTTGGCATGATGCTCCATCTGCGTCACCAGAACTTCGTCGCCAGACTGCAAACGCTGCGCCATGCCATTGGCAACGATGTTGATGCTTTCTGTGGTGCCGCTGGTCCAGACCACTTCTTTGCGATTGCCGGCATGAATAAAACCGGCAACACAATCTCTGGCCCGCTCGTAGCGCCGGGTGGCCTCGTCTGACAGGTGATGGGCGCCGCGATGCACATTGGCATTACACTGCGTGTAGAAGTCCGTCAGTGCCTGAATGACTGCCTGGGGCTTTTGTGTGGTTGCAGCATTATCCAGATAAACCAGAGGCTTACCATCAATCTGCTGGTGCAAAATGGGAAACTGGGCACGGATGCTATCCACATCCAGCACACCTGAAGAGTGGGTCATTTTACTTCCATCTCCACGAAACGGTCTCTGAGTTGGGGTTGTAGCCACTGCGCCAGGGCCTGATTGGGCATCTGATTGACCAGTTCCTGTATAAAGCCAAAGTTCAGCATGACCAGGGCCTGTGAGCGCGAGATGCCGCGAGAGCGCAGGCAATACAAGGCTTCCTCTTCGATCTCTGCAACCGTAGCGCCGTGGGCACACTGAACGTCATCGGCATAGATCTCAAGTTCTGGCTTGGTATTGATTTGGCCGCGTCGGGACAGTAACAGATTGCGGTTATTCAGCTCTGCCAGGGTTTTCTGTGCATCTCGGTGGATGTGGATACGGCCATTGAATACCGCTTTTGCCTTGTCGCCAATGATGCCGCGGGCATTTTCTTCAGTGGTGCCATTAGGCACAGCATGTTCTATGGTGCTATGCAGGTCAAAATGTTCGGACTCGCCTAACAAATACACTGCATTGAATTTGGCTTTGGCATGTTCGCCGCTGTGAATGATGTCCACATCCAGACGCGACAACTGGCTGCCAAAGCCAATCAGGGTACTGTTGAGCCTGGATTCCTGATGCAGACTGAAATGGCAGCCGCCAATGTGAATGGCCTGATGGGTATGCATCGCCAGTCGATAGTGCTCCAGATGCGCTTTCTCACCCAGCTCATATTCAGCAAAGCCGGTACTCATACTGCTATCATGGCCCTGGCCATGTTCGATAACGGTTGCTGTGGAACCGGTACCGAGTCTGACCAGCACGCGATGATGAGACTCTTTTCCAGCGCTGCTGAAATTGACCAGACGAAGAGGGCGCTCAATGTGTGCACCGGCGTCAATATCAATGAAGAGCCCGTCTTCTGCCAGCGCATCATTCACCAGCCCGAACAGATGACGAGGCGGTTTGATGGTACCAAACAGTTCCCTGGCGGTTTCCTGTAGCGATGCGGGCATGGCCCGCAGGCTGTGTATGTGCAATCCCGCTGGCAAGGGCAGGTTATCAATATCAGTGACCAGCTTGCCGTCCACAAAGACCAGATTCAGGCTATTGAGGCCGTCAATATCACTGACCGCCGCGTTATCGGCTGCAGTGGTCGGGCTCAGCTCCAGCTTTTCAACGGGCGTTAATGAGGTGTATTTCCAGGCTTCAGTGCGCCGGTTAGGCCACTGGCTTTGACGCAGGGATTCCAGCGCCTGAGTCCGCACGGGGCTGAGCCAGTCATCAATGGCCTGGCCACGCTCGATGACCTGATCCAACCATTGACTCATGCGCCAGCCTCCTCGGTGTTATCCTGTCCTAAAAAGGCATAACCTTCTTTTTCCACCGCTTTGGCTAATGAGGCGTCACCGCTTTTCACCACTTTACCCTTGGCCAGAATATGTACGTGATCCGGCTCGATATAGTCAAGCAGACGCTGATAGTGGGTGATGACGATAAAGCTACGCTTGCCGTCGCGCTGACTGTTGACGCCATTGGCCACCACCTGCAGGGCATCAATATCCAGACCTGAATCGGACTCATCAAGGATACACAACGTAGGCTCAAGCAGAATCATTTGCATCAGCTCGTTACGCTTTTTCTCACCTCCGGAAAAGCCCTCGTTAACGCCACGCTTGAGAAAATCAAGCGGCAACTGAACCTGCTTGCAGGCCTCTTTGGCTTTTTTCAGAAATTCTGCAGCACTAAGTGGTGTTTCACCACGTTGCTCGCGCATCGCGTTGACGGCTTCTTTCATGAATTCCATGTTACTGACACCGGGAATTTCTACCGGGTACTGGAAGGCCAGAAACAAGCCTTTGCGGGCCCGTTCTTCCACGTCCATATCGAGTAAATCCTCGCCATTGAACTCCACGCTGCCTTCCGACACTTCATAGCCTTCACGGCCAGAGAGAATGTATCCCAGGGTGCTTTTTCCCGCGCCGTTGGGGCCCATGATAGCGTGCACTTCACCGGGCTGAATGTTGAGGTTCAGGCCCTTGAGTATGTTCTTTTCCTCTACACTGGCGTGCAGATTTTCGATTTTTAGCATGATACTTCCCCGCTTATCCTACTGAGCCTTCGAGACTGATCTCGAGCAGTTTGCCTGCTTCTACGGCGAACTCCATTGGCAATTCTTTGAAAACTTCTTTACAGAAACCGTTAACGATCATGGATACGGCTTTTTCTGCATCCAGACCACGTTGTTGGCATAAAAACAATTGTTCATCACTGACTTTGGACGTTGTGGCCTCGTGTTCTACGATGGCGGACGGGTTGCGGCTCTCTATATAAGGAAAGGTATGGGCGCCGCAACGATCGCCGATCAATAATGAGTCACATTCAGTGAAGTTCCGCGCACCATCGGCCTTGGGGCCCATCTGTACCAGCCCGCGATAGGCATTATTGCTGTTACCGGCACTGATACCCTTGGAAATAATGGTGGATTTGGTGTTTTTCCCCAGATGAATCATCTTGGTGCCGGTATCGGCCTGCTGGCGGCCCCGGGTCAGTGCCACAGAATAAAACTCTCCGACACTGTTGTCGCCTTTGAGCACACAGCTGGGGTATTTCCAGGTGACGGCGGAGCCGGTTTCCACCTGGGTCCAGGAAATTTTTGCATTGGTATGGCATATGCCCCGCTTGGTGACAAAGTTATAGATTCCCCCTTTGCCATCCTCATCACCGGGATACCAGTTCTGCACCGTAGAGTATTTAATCTGCGCATTATCCATGGCCACCAGTTCGACCACGGCGGCGTGCAACTGATTTTCGTCCCGCTGCGGGGCAGTACAACCTTCTAAGTAGCTGACATAACTGCCTTCATCGGCAACAATCAGGGTGCGCTCAAACTGCCCAGTATTTTGCTCGTTGATACGAAAATAGGTGGACAGCTCCATGGGGCAGCGAACGCCCTTGGGAATGTAAACAAAAGAGCCATCAGTAAATACCGCGCTGTTCAGCGCCGCAAAGTAATTATCAGAGCGCGGAACCACAGAGCCGAGGTACTTTTTCACCAGTTCCGGATATTTGTGTACGGCTTCTGAGATGGGGCAAAAGATCACCCCGGCCTCTTCCAGTTTCTCTCTGAACGTCGTCACCACTGAAACCGAGTCAAACACGGCATCCACCGCGACGCCTGCCAACATTTCCTGTTCATGCAGGGGGATGCCCAGTTTTTCGTAGGTGCGCAACAGCTCAGGATCAACCTCATCCAGAGATTTGGGTTTGTCTTTCATGCTTTTGGGCGCAGAGTAGTAAGAAATTGCCTGGTAATCGATCTTCGGATAGTGCACATGGGCCCACTCAGGCTCTTCCATAGTCAGCCAACTGCGATAGGCACGCAGACGCCACTCCAGCATCCACTCCGGCTCACCCTTCATTGCTGAGATGCGACGGATAACATCCTCATCCAGGCCAATGGGAAAGGTTTCCGACTCAATGTCAGAGACAAATCCGGCATCGTATTTGCGAGATAACGCCTGATCGATTTGTTCACTCATAGTCTGGTTTCACCCTGATGCTGTTGTTCCTAACGCTCTACTGATAGGCCTGGCAGTAAATGATTCATTCTTCACCTGTGAAGGCAGGAAAAAACCAGGACAAACGCGGACAACGGTTTTAAACTTGTGCCGATTCTATATTACCTGAGCGTTTTACTCAAGTATTGGTGCCCGCAAAAATACAGGATTTATGGGCGATGTGAGGCGGATGCCTGGGTGTCGTATGAAGGTGCTGGGTAGCGTGTCAGGCAAGGTAAGTGAGCCCACTGCGATGCTGCTGGTGGTGCGCTGTCGGCATGGCAGGATGCGGCCACATAGTCATTCTCAAAGCGCGCGTAAATCGCCTGCAATGCACCACTTCGATAGAGTTCTTTGAGGGCCTGGTCCCAGTGTGCTGATAACTGCTTTCCTTGCGCTGTGTTGGCAAAACCCGGATAAAGAGGCAGTAAAGCCAGGTTGTTGCTCGCCAGCTGATGTGTCAGCTCAGGATGTTGATGAAGATAATCCCGCACATTCCAGCTGTCATCCAGATAAAAGGTAATGCGTCCGGCCAATAGCATTCTGATGCCGTCTTCAATGCTCGGTACTTCATAGATTTGCAACCCGGATTCGGGCAGATACTGATCCAGTTCATAAGCCTGAATCCAGCCAACCTGCGTGTTATTCAGATCAGCCATGGATTGCCACTGGGTACTGTGTTTTCGCACCAGAGTCAGGATGTCTGCGTCATAGGGTAAACTGGGATAGAGGGCGTCAGGCACTTCGTGCTTGTAGGAGGCAAGCCACAGATCGGCCTTTTTACTGAGCACCATATTTTTGGAGCGGGCATAGCTGGTATAAACATAAGCAATACGGTGTTCGGGATACACCTGTTGCAATATCTGTTGATACAGTCCATCGCCTGAGCGCAGCGTAAAGTTTGGTGGCCACAGGTCGGTCGCCACCAGTAATCGGGGTTGTGCCATCACCATCGAGGCAAAGCACAGAAGCGGGCCCGCCAATAAAAGTGCTTTCATCACTGTTACGACTAAGACTATTACGACTAAGAATTTACCTATAACTATAGCGGCTTAAATGAAAAATCTGACAGGATCAGACGCCCTTATTTCGCGCCGCCTGCACTTGCCGGTGAACCATGGTGCCAGCTTGGGCACTTAGGGGATGGCAATGGGTGCCAGTTGCAAAACGGCTGATGGGCCTGGCACTGTCTCAGGCGAAACAGGAATGAGTTTTTGGGCGCGATTGGACTCATGAACGGGCCCTACCGGCCTGTGCGCGTCATCGGCATGATTTTGTTGTCGGCAATGGATAGCAAAGCGCGCGCTTTTTGCATATAATCCGCGCTCAAATTTTCAACTCTATCTATTTCGGAGACTTACATGGCTCTTGAGCGTACCTTTTCTATCATCAAGCCAGATGCCGTTGCGAAAAACGTGATCGGTGCAATCTACAACCGTTTTGAAACAGCCGGACTGCGCATTGTTGCATCGAAAATGCTGCACATGAGTAAAGAGCAGGCAGAAGGTTTTTATGCAGAGCATAAAGAGCGTCCTTTCTTTGGTGCTCTGGTTGAATTCATGACTTCTGGCCCTGTGATGGTACAAGTGCTTGAAGGCGAAAACGCAGTGAAGAAAAACCGTGAGATCATGGGTGCCACTAACCCATCAGAAGCCCTTGCCGGTACCTTGCGTGCAGATTATGCCGTGTCTATCGATGAGAATGCGGTTCATGGCTCAGATGCCCCTGAATCCGCAGCGCGGGAAATCGCTTACTTCTTCTCTGATGAAGAAGTCTGCCCCCGCACTCGCTAAGTCGCAGTTACTGTGAACCAAGAAGGGAGCTGCGGCTCCCTTTTTAATTGAAACCGCTCCCTGTGCTGACAGGCAGTATGTTTGGTAACTGCGTATAAAAAATGTACAATACGCACCCGTTGTAATTTAGGTATGACTATGGCCGCCGCTAAAACCAATTTGCTCGATCTTAACCGTCAGGGATTACGGGACTTTCTAACCCGCATCGGTGAAAAACCTTTCCGTGCCGATCAGATCATGAAATGGATCTACCAGTATGGTGTGGAAGATTTTGAGCAGATGACCAACCTCAACAAGGTGTTGCGGGCCAAACTTGCGGAGCAGGCGGAGATCAGGGCGCCGGAAATCGCCTATTTGCAGCGAGCGACCGATGGCACGATCAAGTTCGCGTTAACGGTGTCTGGTGGTCAGGAAGTCGAGGCTGTGTGGATCCCTGAAACAGACAGAGCAACCCTGTGTGTTTCCTCGCAGGTTGGTTGTGCACTGGAATGCACATTTTGTTCAACGGCCCAGCAGGGCTTTAACCGTAACCTGTCTGTTTCGGAAATTATTGGTCAGGTCTGGCGGGTCGCCAAAACCATTGGCTTGTCTAATGATACGTCGCGCCGTCCCATTACTAATGTGGTCATGATGGGCATGGGCGAACCCCTGCTGAACCTTAAAAATGTGGTACCGGCCATGGACATCATGCTTGATGATTTTGGTTTCGGTCTGTCTAAGCGTCGGGTGACCCTGAGCACCTCTGGCGTGGTACCCGCACTGGATATGCTTGGTGATCAGATAGATGTTGCGCTGGCGGTGTCACTGCATGCGCCTAATGATGAACTGCGTAATGAAATTGTCCCGGTGAATAAAAAGTATCCTATCGCTGAGTTGCTGGCGGGGATCCGTCGTTATCTGGGTAAATCCAATGCTAATCAGGGCCGGGTTACCATCGAGTATGTGATGCTTAATGGTATCAATGACAGCACAGATCAGGCCCATGAGCTGGGACGGTTGCTCAAAGATACACCGAGTAAGATCAACCTGATTCCCTTTAACCCCTATCCGGGATCGCCCTATACCTGTTCCAGCAATTCGCGTATTGATCGTTTTTCTAAAGTGCTGATGGAGTATGGTTACACGGTCGTGGTGCGCAAGACTCGTGGGGATGATATTGATGCTGCATGTGGGCAATTGGTGGGGGATGTGGTGGACAGAACCCGGCGAATGATGAAAAAACAGATGAAGGGTGAACAAATATCAGTAAGAATGGCCTGATAAATTAATGTTTTTAAATCGGGAACCTATGAAAAAGCTTGTTCTGATTTCAATCTGTCTGCTGCTCACTGCCTGTGCCAGCCAATCACCACAGGACAGAATGAACAACTTCGATGCCGCAGAGGCGGCGAAAACCCGTATCTCGCTGGGGCTTACCTACCTCAAAAATGGTAATTTCAGTCAGGCCAAGCGTAATCTGGATAAAGCGCTGGAGTTTGCCCCGCAGATGGCTGACGTGCACTTCAGCCTGGCCTATTACTATCAGCGTGTAGAAGAATTTGAACAGGCAGAAAAGTCGTACCGCCAGGCTATGCAGTTTGACCGCAACAATCCCGATATCCTCAACAGCTACGGGGCGTTTTTATGCCAGCTCGGCCGTTATGACCAGGCCCAGGGCTACTTTATGCAGGCGGTCAATAGCCAAAGTTATAACCGGGTTGCCGAGACCTATGAAAACCTGGCCTTGTGTAGCCGTAGCCAGGGGCAGACCGCAGATGCCATTGAGTATCTGGAGCGGGCACTGAATCATCAGCCGGGGCGCAGTCAGAGCCTGATGCTGCTGGCGGAGACCTTATTAGATGCTCAGCAGTGGCAGGCAGCAAAAGATGCACTGGCACGCTATGAACGTCAGGGACGGGTGACGCCCCGTAGCTTATATATGGCGTATCAGGCGGAATCGGGATTACAGAACCTGCAAGGAGCGCGCGGATACGCTAAGATGCTCATGCAATTATATCCACAGCACCCCTTAACGGCACAGGCACAACAAGGCGCTGTGACATCAGCACCTCAGCCTGAGGTGCGCAGTGAAACGGCGGCCCGCCTGGCGGAAAAGACCGACACGGCTGCATTGCAGTCTCAGGATCAGGAAGTCCAGGACGAAGCACAATGGCACGAAGTTCAGCCGGGTGAGAACCTGTACCGTATCTCGCTAAAGTACAATATCCGCATGGATAAGCTGATTGAGTGGAATAACCTTGCAGACGCGCAGGACATCAAAATGGGGCAAACATTGCGGGTGTCTCAACCATAAAATGTTGCTGGGTCTATCACCAATAAAATAAGCACAGAGTTTAAGCAGTATTATGACAGACGAACAGTCAGCCGAAGAACAACTTGCAGGGCCCGGCACCCTACTTAAAAATGCCCGGGTTGAAAAAGGCCTGAGTCAGGAGGACGTTGCCAGCCGGCTGAACCTGCGGCTTACCAACGTGCAGGATCTGGAAGAAGAACGTTTCGATAAAGCCATTTCAGTGACCTTTATCCGCGGCTACCTGAAGGCTTACGCCAAGTTGCTCGAACTCCCGGTAGAAAGCGTGCTGGAAGCGTATGAGCGGGTCAATACCGTGACACCAGAGCCTGCTAAGCTACAAAGCTTTTCCCGCAAGATGTCGTTGCAGGCCAATGACGACAGGCTGATGATGGTCTCCTATCTGATCCTCGCCGTGATTCTGGCGCTGGTGGTGGTGTGGTGGTTCCAGCAAAGCGACAGCGATATTTTGCCTGAAGTGAGCACCCCTATCGAGTCGACACAGCCGGAGAGTCAGTCGGTATCTGATTTTTCGGTTCAGGAACAACAAGACGAGCCGCTGGAGCAGACGCCGCAGTTGGCGCAAACAAGCTCTGAACAAGCACCAGAGTCGGGACCGGATAATTCCGGGGCGCAGGAGAACGGCGCTCTGACCAGTCAGGGTCAGGATACCACAACGCAAAGTGCCGACGCGGGCGATGTCGCCACTGAGCAAGGGGCTGCACCTGAGGAAACAACAACACCTGAGGAAACGGCGTCAGCCCAGCCGCAACCGCCTGCCAATGAAATGCTCGATGCCGTGGAACTGGTTTTTGAATTTAGCGACGATTGCTGGGTCAATATCGTCGATGCCACAGGTGAAGCCATCGCCTATGGTGTAAAAGTGCAGGGCCGCGTCATGCCGGTGTCCGGCATACCTCCTTTTGAAGTGACGTTAGGCGCCCCCGAGGTGGTCAGTATCACTTACGCCGGCGAAGCCGTTGACATGTCCCGTTTCGCCAGTGGCCGTACCGCGCGATTTAATTTACCGCTAAGTCAGTAATACTTCAGAACAACGATTTTCAGGAAGCCAGGATCATGTTTGGTGAATCACCGATAAAACGTCGTAAATCAACCCGGATTAACGTTGGCAGTGTGCCAATCGGGGATGGTGCACCGATCGCGGTGCAATCCATGACCAATACCCCTACCACTGATGTTGAGGCAACCGTTGCACAGATAAAGCGAATTCAGGCTGTGGGCGGTGAAATTGTCAGGGTGTCGGTGCCCACTATGGATGCCGCCGAGGGTTTTAAACAGATTCGTCAGCAGGTCAATATCCCGCTGGTGGCGGATATTCACTTTGATTACCGCATTGCGCTCAAAGTCGCCGAATACGGTGTGGATTGTCTGCGTATCAACCCTGGCAATATTGGTAACGAAGAGCGCATTCGCTCCGTAGTGGATTGTGCCAGAGACAAAAATATTCCGATCAGAATCGGCGTGAACGGCGGCTCACTGGAAAAAGATCTGCAGGAAAAGTATGGCGAACCCACGCCACAAGCCCTGCTGGAATCGGCCATGCGACATGTGGACATACTCGACAGGCTCAACTTCGACCAGTTTAAGGTCAGTGTTAAAGCCTCCGATGTGTTTCTGGCAGTGGGCGCGTACCGGTTGCTGGCGGCACAAATTGACCAGCCTCTGCATCTTGGCATTACGGAAGCCGGTGGCTTGCGCGCCGGGGCCGTAAAAAGCGCGGTAGGGCTGGGCATGCTTCTGGCTGAGGGCATTGGTGATACCATTCGTATCTCGCTGGCCGCCGATCCGGTGGAAGAAATCAAAGTGGGCTTCGATATTCTCAAATCACTGCGCATTCGTTCCCGCGGCATCAATTTTATTGCCTGTCCAAGTTGCTCCAGGCAGGAGTTTGATGTTATCGGCACGGTCAACGCGCTCGAACAACGTCTGGAAGATCTGTTGACACCAATGGATGTGTCAATCATTGGCTGTGTGGTGAATGGCCCTGGTGAAGCGGAGGTATCTGATCTGGGACTCACCGGCGCGCGCAATAAAAGTGGTTTTTATCTTGACGGACAGCGTCAGAAAGAGCGACTGGACAATGACGATTTGGTGGACCAACTGGAAAAACGCATCCGGGCTAAGGCTGCCATGCTGGATCAGAACCAGCGTATCGATGTGAAAAACGCCTGATTTAGGTATGACTTTGGGTACAAAATCCCTATAATCGCCGGTCGCAAAAAATATCGCGTCTGTAGCGGTTTGGTTTTATTAAGCAAAAGAAGATAGGTCACAGGTGGCAAAACAAATTCAGGCTATTCGCGGCATGAACGATTGCTTGCCCGAGCAATCAGGGGCATGGCAGTGGGTCGAAAACAAAATTCGTGATCTGGTGGCTGCTTATGGCTATCAGGAAATCCGTACTCCCATTGTAGAAAGCACCGATCTCTTTAAGCGCTCCATCGGTGAAGTGACGGATATTGTCGAAAAAGAAATGTATACCTTCGAGGATCGCAATGGCGACAGCCTGACCCTGCGGCCCGAAGGAACGGCCAGTTGTGTGCGTGCGGGCAATGAGCACGGCCTGTTGTACAATCAGCAACAACGCCTGTGGTATATGGGGCCCATGTTCCGCCACGAGCGGCCGCAAAAGGGGCGTTATCGTCAGTTTCATCAGTTTGGTGTAGAAGCCTTTGGTCTGGATGGCCCGGATATCGATGTTGAAGTCATCCTGATGAGTGCCAGACTGTGGCAACGTCTGGGCATCAGTGATCAGGTGACGCTGGAGATTAACTCACTGGGTTCCAATGAAGCCAGGGCACGTTATAAAGACGCGCTGGTTGAATTCCTCGAGCGCAATGAATCAAGTCTTGATGAAGACAGTAAGAAGCGCATGCATAGCAATCCATTGCGGGTATTGGACAGTAAAAACCCCGATGTGCAGCTGCTGCTCGCCGATGCGCCGGATTTACTCGAGTACCTGGATGAAGAGTCCACGCAACATTTTCATATGCTATGTGAACGATTGACACAACTGGGCATCGAATACCGGGTTAACTCTCGTCTGGTGCGGGGGCTGGACTATTACAACCGCACGGTGTTTGAGTGGGTAACCGATGCGCTGGGCGCACAGGGAACCATCTGTGCCGGTGGCCGTTATGATGGACTGGTCGAGCAATTGGGCGGCAAGGCCACCCCGGCGGTAGGATTTGCCATGGGGCTGGAGCGACTGGTGCTGTTGCTGGATGCGCTGGGTAAAGGAGAGGCCCGGCCTGCGGTTGAGGCGTACCTGTGTATCATGGGGGAACAGGCTCAGCCCTATGCCATGAAACTGGCAGAAACCCTGCGTGATCATTTGCCGCAACTGAGGTTGCAGACCCATTGCGGTGGCGGGAACTTTAAAAAACAACTTAAACGGGCTGATAAAAGCGGTGCCAGTCTTGCGCTCATAGTGGGTGAGGAAGAGGCACAGCAACAGCAGGTTTCGCTGAAATACCTGCGCGAAGATCGCCCTCAGGAACAGGTTGCAGAGGCAGTGTTATTGCCAATGTTAAAACAGATATTTAACCATAAGTAGGGGAATGTGGTGGAAGAATACAGCACAGAAGAACAACAGGTTGAAGCCATCAAGAAATTCTGGAAGGAAAACGGCACCTCGATCATTCTTGGCGCCGTGATTGGTCTTGGCGGATTATGGGGCTGGCGCTACTACAACGAAGAGCGCATCGCTGCCCAGGAGCAGGCCTCTGAACAATACGAACAGGCTGTAATCCAACTGGTAGAAGGTGAACAGGGTTACCAAACGGCTAAGCAGTTCGTCAGCGAAAATCCTGATAATCACTATGCGGCACTGGCTGCCTTGCAACTGGCCCAACAGGCGGTGGATGCCGGTAATCTGGATGACGCTGCTACCCAGCTGCAATTGGCTGCTGAGAAAGCCGGTGTGGATGCGCTGGCAGGCGTTGCCCGCATTCGTCTGGCAAGAGTGCAGCTTCAGCAACAGGCTTACGATGATGCGATGGCCACGCTCGATAAGGTGACCAATGAAAGCTACCGGTCTTTGGTGCTGGAGTTGAAAGGCGATGTCTATGTGGCTCAGGAGAAGCCTGAACAGGCTCGTTCTGCATACAGTGAAGCGCTGCAGCTTAATGCAGGTAACAATCTGCTTAAGCTCAAACTGGATAACCTGCAGGTATTGGCAAGCCTATGAGTGATTCTAAACTGAAAAATCCGTTGCGGGCACTCAGCCTGATGATGCTATTCGGCTTATCTGGTTGCTCCATTATGCCGCAATGGATGGATGCCTCCACCTGGTTCACTGATGAGGAAGAGCTGAAAATTCAGCAGCTTGCCCCCATTCAGGCGGAATTTACGCCGCAGCTGGTATGGGAAAAAGAAGTGGGCGACGGCGTCGGTGAGCATTTCTCGCGGCTGCAGCCCGTGCTGGCCTATGACACGTTATTTGCCGCCAGTCGCCATGGCGAGGTCAAGGCCTTTGAGCCGGATACCGGCAAAGTGGTCTGGCAGAAGAATTTTGCCACCTATAAAGACGAAGGCTTTTTGTCCGGTATTGCCAGATTATGGCAATCCGGTGAAGCCGCCAAAATCAGTGGTGGGCTCACCGCCAGTTACGAGAAACTCTATTTCGGTACTGAGCACGGTCACGTTTTTGCACTGGACATCAATACCGGTGAGGTCATCTGGCATAAGGATGTGAAAGGTGAAGTGTTGGCCAAACCTGCCGTGGAAGAGGGCATGGTTGTGGTGAATACCGGCTCAGGGCTGATGCTGGGACTCGATGCCGAATCCGGTGAAGAGCAATGGCGTTACGAGTCAGAAGTGCCGCCACTGTCACTGCGTGGTATCGCCACCCCCACTATCAGTAGTGGCGGTGCCATGGTTGGTACCGCATCGGGTAAAATGGCTATCGTCATCATGGACAACGGTCAGGTTGCCTGGGAGCAGACCATTTCTTCCCCTTCCGGTGCCACCGAACTGGACCGGATTGTGGATATTGATGTGGAGCCACTGGTCCTCGGCGGCGTCATTTATATCGTTTCATTCGACGGTACCCTGGCGGCGCTGGAACTGCGCAGTGGCAGGGTGATCTGGAAACGGGAGTATCGTTCCTATCGCCGCATCACTCTGGATGGTAACAACCTATACGTGGTTGACACTAACAGCGTGGTGTACGCCCTCGATCGCCGTAACGGCGTGGAATTGTGGAGCCAGAATACCTTGCGTGGCAGAGTCCTGACGTCTGCGGCACCGGTTTCCAGCTACATTGTGGTCGGCGATAAATACGGCTTTTTGCATTGGTTGAATCAGAGCGATGGCAAGATTGTCGCGCGCCTGGCCGTAGGCGATGATGATATCGATGAAGGGGTCTACGTTGAGCCAGTGGTGCAGGGCCAGCGTTTGTTTGCAGTGACCCGTGATGGTCAGCTCAAAGCCATTGATACGCCCTGAACAGCTGAATATTAGGAAAAATTATTATGTTACCCGTCGTCGCTTTGGTCGGTCGTCCCAATGTAGGTAAATCTACACTTTTTAATCGTCTGACCCGCAGTCGTGATGCACTGGTGGCGGATTTTCCTGGCCTGACCCGGGATCGTAAATATGGTCAGGCCAATTATGAAGGTATGCAGTTTATCGTTGTTGATACCGGAGGTATCAGTGGCGATGAGCAAGGCATTGATGCGGAGATGGCACAGCAATCTTTGCTGGCGGTGGAAGAAGCCGACTTAGTGCTGTTTTTGCTGGATGCCCGCACCGGTATTACCGCTGCAGATCAGGGCATTGCCCGTCATCTGCGCCTGCAAAACAAGCCCGTCCATATTGTGGCTAACAAGGTGGACGGTATTGACGGTGACAGCGAAAGTGCTGAGTTCTATGCCCTGGCGCTGGGCGACGTGCATCAGATTGCGGCGGCACATGGTCGCGGTATCAGTCAGTTATTACAAAAACTACTCTATCCTCTTTCCGAGACCTTTCCCGATATGCTGGCGGTTGAAGCCCCGGTTGATCACGAAGAAGAAGACGCCGAAGCGCAGCTTAAGCGCTTGCAGGATCTGCCCATCAAACTTGCTATTGTGGGTAAACCGAATGTTGGTAAGTCCACACTCACCAACCGTATTCTTGGTGAAGAGCGGGTGGTGGTGTATGACCAGCCTGGCACAACCCGTGACAGTGTCTTTATTCCCATGAGCCGGGACGAGCGCGAATATGTATTGATCGATACTGCCGGTGTCAGGAAGCGTAAGAAAGTCTCAGACATGGTGGAGAAATTCTCCATCGTCAAAACGTTGCAAGCCATTGAAGAAGCCAATGTGGTTTTACTGGTGGTTGATGCCCGCGAAGGCATTACCGATCAGGATCTCAGTCTGCTCAGTTTCGTGCTCAATTCTGGACGTTCACTGGTGCTGGCGGTCAATAAGTGGGACGGTCTGGACTCGGATATTAAAGACGAGATTAAGCGCGAGCTGGATCGCCGCCTGGGTTTTATTGACTTCGCCCGTTTGCATTTTATCTCGGCACTGCATGGTTCCGGTGTGGGGAATTTGTTTGAATCTGTGCAGGAAGCTTATGCGTCGGCGACCCGGCGTATCAATACGTCAATTCTGACACGTATTATGGAAATGGCGCAGGATGATCACCAACCGCCATTGGTGCGCGGGCGTCGGGTGAAAATGAAATATGCTCACGCAGGCGGGTATAACCCACCGGTGATCGTGATTCATGGTAATCAGGTTGAAGATCTGCCGGATGCCTACAAACGGTATCTGATGAATTACTTCCGCAAGTCCCTCAAAGTCATGGGTACCCCCATTCGTATTGAATTCAAAGAGGGGGCGAATCCCTTTGAGGGCAAAAAAAATCAGCTTACCTTGTCGCAGCAGCGTAAGCGCAGGCGTCTGATGGCCTTTCATAAGAAGAAATAATAATGACAAGAGTGTTCACCCTGCTGGCACTGTTGTTGATAGCGCCCCTTGCGATGGCCGACTACAGTCTTTATGTATTGCGCCATGCTCACAAACAGGCTGACGGAACATCGGATCCGGCGCTTAGCGAGGCTGGTCAGGCTCAGGCCGAGCGTCTAGCCACTTTGCTGCACCAGGCCGGCATTCAACGGATTTACAGTACAGATTATCGCCGCACACGTGAGACGGTATTGCCGCTGTCACAACAGCTGGGTGTGGATATCCGTCAATACGATCCCCGTCGGCTTGATGTGCTGGCCATGGAGCTCAGGCAACTGCAGAAAAATGTTGTTGTTGTCGGGCACAGCAATACCACGCCTGAACTGGTCAAACTGTTAGGCGGTGAGGCAGAGGCGATGAGTGAGTCTGATTATGGTGATGTGTACCAGCTTAATGTAAGCGGTGACAACGTATTGACCGTGCGTTTGTCACTTTGATGTCTGTGCAGTAGGGCTTTACTCGCTGCCCGGCTTCTGCGATCTCCCCTGTTATTTTTATCTCACTGTGAACTGATTTTGAAATCAGCCTTTCTCCACACCACGTTGGCAAACTGACTGGCAGAGCTGTGATTGCCTGGGATCAGAGAGGATGACTGGGGCAGTCAGGTACAAATGGAACATAGTGGGTGGCTGGATCGACTGTTGATGCCCTTCCTTGCCTAGCAACAGCCCTATAAGCCAGAACATAGTGTGCAGCTTCCGATGAGCTGGACATTCTGAACCTTTCTGACTGATTACTCGACCTTGCTGTTGATTTCACCATCGACAAAACGGGTAGTGAGCTTATCCCCCGATTGCAGATCTGCTGCCCGTTTGACCACTTCACCCTGTTTCAGACTGATGCTGTAGCCCCGGCTCAGGGTGGCCAGCGGACTGACGGTATTGAGTAAATGGCTGGAGTTGGCCAGTCCTTGCTGTTTGTCCTGCAGCAATTTGTGCATCTGGCGATGAAGGCCCTGAGACTGATAGGCCAGCTGTTGACGCATCTGCTGCAGTTTGTGCTGCGGTGAGTGCTGTTGCAGCCTCGCCTGCAAATGGTTTATCTGTTGAAGAGACCGATTAAACTGGCCTGACATCAAATGATGGAGATCGCTGTACAATCTGTCCAGGTATTGGCTTTGTTGGGCCAGTCTGGCTTTGGGGTGAGTGCGCTGCAGTTGTTCGACAGCCAGTTGCTGGCGACCTTGCAGTTGCTGTAATTGACTGGCCATGGCGCGGTGCAGGCGCCTTTGGGTGTTGAGCAGACGCTTCTGAAGTTCCAGTCTGTCCTCGCTCACCATTTCCGCCGCTGCAGAGGGCGTCGGAGCGCGCAGATCGGCCACAAAATCAGCAATACTGATATCCACTTCATGGCCTACCGCACTGATGATGGGAATACCGGAGGCAAAGATAGCCCGCGCCAGGCGCTCATCATTAAAACACCATAAGTCTTCCAGTGAACCGCCGCCACGACCAACAATCAGCACGTCCACTTCGTTACGCTGATTGGCAACATGCAATGCCTGTATCAGTTGCAAGGCGGCGCTCTCTCCCTGTACCTGAGACGGATAAATGATCACGTCGATAGCCGGGTTACGCCGCTTTAACACGGTGAGAATGTCATGCAGTGCTGCACCGGTGGCCGATGTAATAATGCCCACTTTGAGTATGGGATGAGGCAGGGGCTGTTTGTGTTGCTGGGCGAACAATCCCTCAGCCGCCAACCGCTGTTTAAGCTGTTCGAATTGCTGTTTGAGCAGCCCCTCTCCCTCAGGCTCCATGTGCTCTGCAATCAGCTGATAATCACCGCGCGGCTCATACAGGCTAAGGGTGGCTCTGACTAGCACCCGGTCACCTTCTTTCGGACGCAGCGATACGTTGCGGTTGGCGTTGCGGAACATGGCGGTGCGCACCTGTGCTCTGTCATCCTTGAGACTGAAGTACCAGTGGCCGGAGCTGGCGGCAACAAAATTGGAAATCTCAGCCCTGACCCATACCTGACCGATTTCACTTTCAAGCACCATGCGTGCCTGACGATTAAGGCGACTCACGGTGTAAATGGTGTCTACAGGATTTGGCATATTCAGGGAGTGTGGGTTGTGAGTATAGAGGGCTCAGAGCATATCGCCTGATACAGACAAAGCCAAGTCCGAGGCTGAAATAGCTGTTTACATTTTGTTGTGCAGTATTTCTATATGCCTATTGGAAATAGCGATATAACACGGATAGACTGACCCGCGGTGTAACCTCAGCGCTGTGCTGACACGGAGAAAAACAAACAATGAAAAGTATCAATGCGCTGTTACTGGCGCTGGCGTTAGCAAGCCCTTTTGCGCTTGCAACCCAGGCTAAGGACATACAGCAATTTACCCTGGATAATGGCATGCACATTCTGGTGCTGGAGGATGACTCTATTCCCAATGCCAATATGTACCTGTTCTGGAAAGTGGGCTCACGCAATGAGTACCCTGGCATCACCGGATTGTCCCATTTCTTTGAACATATGATGTTTAACGGCTCAGAAAAGTATGGTCCGAAAATGTTCGACCGCACCATGGAAGCCGCAGGTGGGGCTAACAACGCCTACACCACGGAAAACCTGACCGTGTATACCAACTGGTTCCCGAGTGATGCGATGGAGTTGATCTTTGATCTCGAAGCCGATCGCATTGCCAATCTGGATATTGATGCCGAGGTGGTCGAAAGTGAGCGTGGTGTGGTGGCCTCAGAGCGCAGCACCGGCCTGGAAAATTCCAATTTTCGCACCCTTCATGAAGAGGTTAAGGGCGTTGCGTTTCGGGCGCATCCCTACAGCTGGCCGGTGATTGGTCATGATTCTGATATTGCCAACTGGACCCTTGAAGATCTTCGTCAGTATCACAAGACTTATTATGCCCCCAACAACGCCGTGGTGGTGATCGCCGGCGCAGTCGAATTCGATCAGGTGAAGAAACTGGCCGAGCAGTATTTCGGTCCGATTCCGGCACAACCCGCACCCCGTGAAGTGCATACGGTGGAGCCAAAGCAAGTGGGTGAGCGGCGCACATATGTGCACAAATCGTCCGTCACCAGCCCGAATTTACTCATGGCCTTCCATGTGCCTGAGACGGGCCATGAGGACTATTACGCTTTGCAGATGCTGGGCGATATTCTGGGCCAGGGTAACAGCTCCAGACTGCAACAGTCGCTGGTGTTTGAACAAAAGCTGGCCACAAATGTAATGACCTATATTCCCCAGTCTTTTGACGCCAATTTATTTTATCTGTATGCCATTGCCACACCAGGTACTTCGCCAGAGGCGCTGGAGCAGGGGCTGGTGGAGCAAATTAACAAGGTGATTGAACAGGGTGTCACTGAACAAGAGCTGCAAAAGGTCAAGAACAGCCAATTGGTGAATTTCTATCGTGAAATGCAAACCATCAATGGTAAAGCCAACACTATCGGTACCTATCAGGTTTATTTCGGTGATTACCAGCAATTGTTTGAACTGCCCGAAGCCCTGGAAAAAGTCACTGCGGCAGATATTCAGCGCGTCGCTAAAACCTACCTGCGCAAGGCCAACAGCACTGTGGGCATTCTGGACAATAAGGAAGATTCCTATGCACAAGATAATTAATCGACTGTGGGTACTGCTGGCGCTTGGCGCATTCAGCCTTTCCGCAGCAGAATTTACCCTGCCAGCCTACAAAAAAATGGTGTTGGATAATGGCCTGACACTCTATCTGATGGAGCAAAAGGAAGTGCCGCTGATAGATGCCATTATTACTGTTAAAGCCGGTGCGGTGCAGGACAATAAGGCTGGTCAGGCTGAGATGACAGCCAATGCATTGTTGCTTGGCAGTGGCGAACTGGATCGTGCTGCTTTCGAGCGTGAACTGGACTTTATCGGTGCGAATATTAATGCTGGCGGAGGAATGGAAGCCAGTCAGTTGTATGCCTCATTTGCCAGTAAAGATCAGGACAAAGTGCTGAAGATGCTGGCCGATGCATTGTTACGTCCTGCCTTTAACGAGCAGGAAGTTAAGGCATATCAACAGCGTCACCTGGCCGCATTGCAACAGGCACAGGAGAGTCCAAAGGCGGTAGTCGGTGACTATTTCAATGCGCTGTTATTTGGTCAGCATCCTTATGCCAGCGTTCAAAACGGCAGCATAGCGTCGGTGAAAGCTATGCAACTGGCTGACATAAAAGATTTTTATAGCAAATGGTATCAGCCTGATAATGCTGCCATCAGTATCGTGGGTGATTTTGATACAGCGTCGATGGTGAAAAAAATCAAGGCGCTGTTTGGTCAGTGGCAAGGAAAAGGTGCAGGGTTTGCTTTGCCAGTCGCCGAGGTCAATCCGCAGAAGGCCAGAGTGCTGTTAGTGGATAAGCCTGATGCCCGCGAGAGTACTTACATCATCGGAGGCCCAGGCATTGCCCGCAGCAATCCTGATTATGTGGCCTTGCAGGTGATCAACACCATATTGGGAGGACGTTTCACGTCCTGGCTGAATGATGAGTTGCGGGTGAATACGGGCCTAACCTATGGTGCCAGAAGCAGCTTCAGGCCTTACCAGAAAGGCGGTAGCTTCAGTATCTACACGTTCACCAAGACTGAAACCACCAAGGAAGCGATTGATTTGACGCTCAAGACCTATGACAGACTGTGGGAAAAAGGTATTGATCAGGCCACCCTGGATTCTGCAAAGGCTTATGTAAAAGGCCAGTTTCCGCCTAAGTATGAAACCTCTGGTGAGCTGGCTGACCTGCTCAGCGGCATGTATATCTATGGGTACGATGAGGCCTTCATCAATGAATTCAGCGACAACGTTAATGCGCTGAATCTCGACAAGGCGGGTGCGCTGATTGAGCAGTACTTCCCTCAAGACCATCTGCAGATGGTGGTGATTGGTAATGCTGAAGCACTACGGCCGGTGGTGAGTGAGTACGGTGAACTGATGGAAACCCGCATCGATACAGAGCAGATAGATCTGTAAAAAATAAAAAGGTCGCTGGATGCCCGATAACAACATTCGGGCATGACCGTCTGTCATTCCCGCGTGTTTTTGGCGGGAATCCAGTGCCCTTCCCTCTAACCCGGTGGTTATATTTAATGTTGCTTAATACGCCGGCATCAGAAACACTTCGCGAACACAGTTTCTTGGGTTGGCGTTAATGGCATAGAGTACGGCGTCGGCCACATCCTGTGGATCAAGCTTATCGGGTTTGGGCTCGTCAAAAAACGGCGTGTTAACCATGCCCGGAGCAATGGTCGTCAGGCGCCCCTGCCACTCTTTCATTTCTTCGGCCAGATTACTGGCAAATCCGTGTACAAACCATTTAGTCGCGCCGTATACCGAGCCCTTGAGGGTAATACGTCCGGCTGCTGAGCCGGTCATAATAAAATGACCTGTGGTTTTTCGCAGGTGGGGCAGCGTCAGTTTGGCGGTGTAGAGCAGGGCATTAATGTTCAGTTGGATCATCTTATCCCATTCTGTCGGATCCCCTGCTTCTGTGCCGGGTGTTGAAGCGCCTGTACCGGCATTGGCAAAGGCCACGTCCAGTCGCCCAAACTTCTCTATGCCCTGATTAATCACTTTCTTCAGGGCCGTGTAGTCAGTCACATCAGCCGCTATGGCAAGCATGTTGTCCTCACCGCACTCTGCGACCAGTTCATCCAGCAGGGCCTGGCGACGCGCGGTAACAATGAGCTTATGACCGGCTTTGGCCGCCTGCAGGGCTGTGGCTTTGCCGATGCCGCTGGAAGCACCGGTTATCAGTATGACTTTGGACATAAATTGCCTCCTGTGTTGCGGGTTAATCTTACCTAAAAAATAAGCCTGACCGAGCATGTCATAAATCATGTGATGAATAAAACTGTGATCCTTGCGCCAGATATCAGGCTCAAAGGGGTAACGTAAATGTCAAAAAATGGATCGCACGCCTTTGGTACCTTGCGGCGGGCTGATGGCACTGCTCATCCCGCAAGGCACATCTGCACTGTGGTGTGAGCAATGCTCATCTGAGCCGGGTAATCCACCGCTATTGCCATGGCGAGGTTGTAGTGCTAACAATGACAATAGCGCAGATTGCTACAGGTATTTATTAATAAGGCTGCTGCGCCCGGGCAACCCGATACCAGGAGAGTGATATGAGCGAAGCATTACAACATAAGAGGTTCGAGAGCTTCAGGGCCTTTTACCCCTATTATCTGCAAGAACATAAGAATCGCACCTGTCGGCGCTTGCATGTGGTGGGCAGCTTGCTGGTACTGGCGACACTGGCTACTTCGCTACTGACCGCCAACTATGCCCTGTTATGGTTATTGCCCGTATTGGGCTATGGCTTTGCCTGGGTGGGTCACTTTTTCTTTGAAAAAAACAAGCCGGCTACCTTTAAGTACCCATTCTATAGCCTGATGGGGGACTGGGTGATGCTCAAAGACGTGCTGACCGGCAAGCTGCGCTGGTAGTTAGTTGTAACGAGCCTTCGATGCACCGCTCAATCTTTATATTGGATTAGGATTAGCATTTTAATTATAAAAAATAACGTATCTGTTTTAGCGTTACATTAACGCGCTTATGGTCAGTTGTCGCTAGGCCATGATTTATCCCTTAATAAATTAATTCCTTTGTTTTTTTACTACTTAGGCACAGGCACGTCTTTTGTAACCTCACCGCGATGACTATTCTGACAAGTTTTTTTGAAAAAATGGTTATGGAACGAAATAACCAAGCCTCTCTGGTAAGACCTCAGACCTTTTGTGCTGTTGCGTGGGCTGCTCTGTCACTCTAAGATGCGCGCCGCCATAGCAACAGAGGTAAACAATGAAAACATTCGGTTCAATATTAGCGTTCTTGTGGATGGGGGCATCGCTGTTTTTTTTCGTCGCGGCCCACGCCCATGAGCAGCGGGTTTACCGGATAGGCATTGAAGACCTTGACTACTACCCTCTTTTTTCCAGTGAGCACGGCCACAGTGCTGAGGACTTCGGGTTACTGCGCCAGATACTCGAGCGTTTCGCGCGCCGGCAGGGCATTGAGTTTGATTATGTGTCCTTGCCCATTACCCGTTTCAATCACTGGTACCGTGAGAAGCATATTGATTTTCGCCTGCCTGACAATCCGCTGTGGAACGGCAGCGATGAACTTGATTTACACTACAGTGACGCACTGTTTGAATTTTTTCCTACCACCGTGGTGCTCAAATCCCACGAGAATCTGCCGTTTGAACAGTTTCAGCGCCTCGGTATTTTGTATGGCTTTACCCCCAGTACCCATTGGCAACAGCGTATTGAAAGCGGCGATGTGACACTGGTACGGGATCGTTCCATCCGGGTGCTGGTCAGGCTCTTATATATGGGAGCCATCGATGGTCTGGATTTGCACCAAACTGCGGTGGCGCATTATGCGTCGGAGCTTGGCTTTGATCCCTCTCAACTGGTTGTCGCTGCCAAGGCAGTACCGGAATCTGCTGTGGCTTATCAGATGTCTACTCTGCACCATGAACCCTTGCTGGCATCACTCAATGATTATCTGGTGCAGGAAGTGGAAGAGATAAACCAGCTCAAACGCCTGTATGGGTTGGATCCGAATGGATTTTCTTCTTGCAGAGGCGGCGTCTGCTCCTTCTGAAACATTTTGTATGTCTGCTTCTGTTAAAACATCAGCCTGTCTGGTAGATATGCTCTTGAAAATGTTATTTGTGCCCAAAGGTCTTAGTTAAGACGTTAAGAGATACGCAGTCGTCTTAATATTTTCTCTCGCAGGTCATGCGCCTGCGCATCAAACCGCGTGCAAACTCATTGACTAAAGGAGGAAGTATGAGATTTTCCAAATCTTTACTCTCTATTGCCCTTGCGTCAGCAGTAGTTGCACCGGCAATGGCAGATAACCCCTATGTTCGCCCTGACGGAAGCTGGATTAGCCTTAATGGCACGGTGGTGGAGTCCGATGCTGACAGCTTTGTACTGGATTACGGTGAAGGCTATGTCACGGTCGAAATGGATGACTGGGACTGGTACGGCGATGCCTACCCGATTCTTGATGGCGACCAGGTTAAGGTAAATGGCCGGGTGGATGATGATCTATACGAGACCACCTCTATCGAGGCGGGGAGCGTTTACGTAAAAGATCTGAACACCTACTTTTATGCCAATGATGCCGATGAGGAAAGCCTCATGGCACCCGCTGTTACCACGGTCTACATCGACAACGATCTGAGACTGAGTGGTACGGTGACCCAGGTTAATGGCCGCGAATTTACCATTGATACTGGCAACAGAAAGATCAAAGTGGATACCTCGCAGATGCTGTACAACCCGATGGATGACAAGGGGTATCAGCAAATTGATAAAGGCGAGTTCGTCTCGGTGACCGGTGATTTTAATATCGGTATTTTTGAAGAGAATGAAATACTGGCCGAGACCATCACCACACTTCATCGGGACAAAACCAAAAAAACCGGTTCTTAACCCCAGAAACGCTAGAAAAGGCCAGCCAATGCTGGCCTTTTTTATGTCAGTTCATCGGAACATGGCGCAGTCTGAGTGCATTAGAGAGCACAAACAGACTGGAAAGGGCCATTGCGCCCGCCGCCAGCATGGGTGAGAGCAGGATCCCAAAATGAGGATACAGTATGCCGGCCGCAACCGGTATCAGTAACGCGTTATAAGCAAAGGCCCAGAACAGGTTCTGGCGAATATTTGTCAATGTGGCGCCGCTGATCTTAAGCGCATTGACCACACCACCAATATCGGCCCGCATCAGCACCACATCGGCAGATTCAATGGCGATATCGGTGCCGGTACCAATGGCAATGCCGGTATCCGCTTCTGCCAGTGCCGGCGCATCGTTAATGCCATCGCCAACGAACGTCACCTGTCCATACTTTGCTTTAAGGTTTTTAATACTTTCCACTTTTCCCTCAGGCATCACTTCAGCCATGCACTGATCAATACCAAGCTTTGCGGCAATCGCCTCGCCGGTGCGACGGTTATCCCCGGTAATCATTGCCGTAGCAAAACCAGCCTGATGCAATGCCTCAATGGCTTCTTTTGCGCCTTCACGCAAGGTGTCGGCCACGGCAATGAGCGCGACAATTTCGCCATCTACCGCCATGTATAGTGGGGTTTTGCCCTCATCGGCCATTTTTGCGGCGCTATCCTGATATTCGCTTAAGTTGGCGCTTTCTTTTAGATAGCGATCGGCACCGAGCTGAATGTGTTGATTATCAATTCGGGCTTCAATGCCTAATCCTGAATGGGTCTGAACATCACTGACCTGGGGTAAGTTCAGGCTACGTTGTCTGGCTGCCCGCACAATGGCCTGGGCGATGGGGTGTTCAGAATTATCCTCAATCGCCGCCGCCATGGCCAGCAGCCTGTCTTCATCCTGTTGGTCCTTCACATGGAAATCTGTCAATTCTGGCTGGCCGCGGGTCAGGGTGCCGGTTTTATCAAAGGCAATGACTCTGGCGTCCTGCAAGATTTGCAGTGCTTCGCCCTTGCGAAACAAGATACCGTTTTCTGCTGCCTTTCCGGTGCCCACCATAATAGACACCGGTGTGGCTAATCCCATGGCGCATGGGCAGGCAATGATGAGTACCGCCACGGCATTCACCAGTGCAAAGGTGAGTGAGGGCTCAGGCCCGAACCAGAACCAGATGAGCAGTGTGATAAGCGCCAGCGTCATAACCACAGGTACGAACACGGCCGTCACTTTGTCCACCAGAGCCTGTACGGGCAGTCGTGTGGCCTGCGCCTGTTCCACCATACGAATGATATTGGCCAGAACACTGTCTTCGCCAACATTCTCGGCTTCGATCACCAGAGAGCCTTTCTGATTCACCGTACCGCCCACTACCTTATCGCCCGGGTGTTTCTCAACCGGTATAGGCTCGCCGGTGAGCATGGACTCGTCCACCCAGGTGTCTCCGGAGACTACCGTGCCATCCACGGCGATGCGTTCTCCTGGCCTGACGATAATGAGATCGCCTTTAACAATCTCCTCCAGCGGCACATCTTCGCTTTGATCATCGCGTTTTACCCGGGCGGTTTTTGCCTGCATATTGACCAGGCGACTGATGGCATCTCCGGTACGGCCCTTTGACCGCGCTTCGAGAAAACGCCCGAGTAAGATCAATGTGACGATGACCGCAGCGGATTCAAAGTAAACGTTGTGCGTACCCTCGGGCAGGATGGAGGGCAGAAACAAGGTGACAGTGGAATACAGCCAGGCCGCACTGGTACCCAGTGCAACCAGCGAATTCATATCTGGCGCCCCTTTGAACAGGGCGGGAAAGCCAATCCGAAAGAACTGTCTGCCGGGTCCGGCAAGTACTGAGGTGGTCAGCACAAACTGTACTGCCCAGCTGGTGCGCTGCCCAATGGCATCCATTAACCAATGATGGAACGGCGCAACCAGGTGGCCCCCCATTTCCATAACAAATACCGGCAGGGTTAACAGGGCGGCCAGCCAGAAGGCCTTTTTCAGACGTTGCTGTTCCTGCGCCTTGTGATTGCTCTGTTCATCTGCATTGTTCTGCTCAGTGCGGGCATCATATCCGGCCTCACGAATGATTGAGATCAGTTGCTGCGTATTAACCATGCCTTCCAGCACGTCGACTCTGGCTTTTTCGGAGGCCAGGTTGACATGGGCCCTGAGCACACCGGGTTGCTGTTGCAACGCCTTTTCAATTTTGGCCACACAGGAAGCGCAGTTCATACCCGATAGCGCCAGGGTAATCTGTTGTGTGCGAGCCGGGTAACCCGCTTTTTTGAGGGATTCAGTGACATCACTCAGTTTAGCCTGCTGGGAAAGCAGGAGTTCTGCACCCTCGGTAGCCAGATTCACACTGGCTTCACTGACGCCCGGGGTGTCGTTTAAGGCTTTCTCAGCCCGTTTGACACAGGATGCACAGCTAAGCCCGGTTAGCTTTAAGTGCAACTTATTTTGCTTTGTAGCGCCTTTGTCCATGCGGTTTGGCTCGTCGTTATGATTGCGATGTCATCAGTATGAACCTTGACATTATGTCAAGGTCAAGCGGTATGCCAGCGAAAGTTAACGTGTCTCCAGCGCGCTAAGAATAGTGCAATCTGGCGTATCATCTCCGGGGCACTGAGCAATCATGGTTTCCAGGGTTTTTTGCATGGCTTTGAGCTGGCGGATTTTGAATCTTACCGTAGACAGATGTTGTTCGGCGGTGTGTTTAACATCACGACTAGCCCGTTTGGGGTTGCTTCTGAGTTCAAGCAATTCAGCGATTTGTGGCAGAGAAAAATCCAGCGCCCGGGCACGGCCAATAAATTCAAGGATTTCAATATCCTCTTGGTTGTAGTGCCGGTATCCCGCGGCGGTTCGCCCGGCGGGACGAAACAGCCCCTGAGACTCGTAGTGGCGAATCATCTTAGCGCTGAGACCGGTTTTCTTAGCCGCTTCACCAATGTTCATGATGTACTCCGCAAAATCATTTGTATGAATACCAGTAAATGAAATCTGCGAATACTTAGCAAGGGCTTTGGCCGTTATTACCGATTATTTGTCTTATACAGCAAGCTTGGGTGTTGCCAGCCAGTTTTTGGCCAGCCACTACTAGGGCCGGCTCAATTCAGTTTCCAAGGACTGACGTATCTGCCTATCGAGAGCCTGCTGCTATTAAGACAGTCGGAACTGTTGGATTTGAGCAGATAAGTCCGTCGATAGCGTATTGAGCTCAGAGGCTTTCTCCAGACTTTGCTTGGCATCTTCAAGGAACCGCTCTGACACTGATTGAATATCCACCGTGTTTTTATTGATTTCCTCGGTCACGGTAGTTTGCTGCTCGGCTGCAGTGGCAATCTGGCCGGCCATATCACTGATGTCTTGAATAGCCTCTGCAATTTGCGTAAAGCTTTTCGATGCGTTGGCGGCGTCGTTGACGCTCTCTTCTGTCATATCGACGCAACTACTCATCATAGTCACGGCCGAGTTTGCATTACTTTGCAGGGCAGTAATCATATCTGAAATTTCTTCTGTAGAGTCATGGGTGCGCTGGGACAGTACCCGCACTTCATCAGCCACCACGGCAAAGCCTCGCCCCTGTTCACCTGCCCGTGCTGCTTCAATGGCTGCATTGAGGGCCAGTAAGTTGGTTTGTTCAGAAATGCCCTGAATAGTAGAGACAATGCTGTTGATCTGTTGGCTGTTTTTTTCCAGCTTGCTTAATACCTCTGTAGCCTCTTCAACCCGGCGAGCCAGTCGGGTGGAGGTGTCTTCAAACTTTTTCGCTAATTGCTGACCGTCTTTACTGATGTGCACGGTGTCATCCAGTGCTTTGGCCGTTGTCTCCGCATTTTGTGCAATATCGCGTGTCGCTGAGGTCATCTCGTGTACTGCTGATGACACCATGCTGATGGCCTGTTGCTGCTGATTGGCCTGCTCTGAACTGGCATGAGCGAGTGAAGAACTCTGTGACGCCTGCTCGGTTAGTGCTGTTGCAGTGGTTGATGTTTCCTGTAATGCCTTACCCAGTCGATCAAAGAAACCGTTCACCGCCGTCACCACCGCAGTAGGTGAGTCGGTCTTAATACGCTCTGCAAGATTACCTTTGGCGCCTTCCTGCACCAGGCCAATTACACGGCTCGCTTCCAGAAAGCGGATATTCCCTTCAAGAATGTAATACGTGGCAATGATGGCGCCAATTACCGCGATCACTACGTGATAAATCAGAGGTGCCAGCAATCCGAGTTCGGTTTGATCCCCCCAGGAAAAAATCATGATGGACTGTCCCCATAGTTCGGCACCGACATACTGACAGTAGGTCATTGTCAGGTGATGGACCACGGTTACTGCAATCAGCATGAGCAGGGGCAGAATATCGCGATAGCGAATCAGAATGGCGAAATTAAGAAAGAACAGAAAATGGCCTTCTCCCAAACCATTTGCCTGCTGAATACTGATCGCCATCATCGCCGTAAGACCTACTGCCATAATCAGCCGCGACATCAATGTGCCGGGAATGGTCTTATAGGCAGCGAAGCAAATCCCAAAGACCAGTCCGCCGCCGACCAGGCCAAGAATGTAGTAGCCATTGTGCAGTGATGTTAGCCCGGCAACGATCACGAAGTAGGCAAAAAGGGTGATCAGCACAATCTTATCGGCGAGCTTGAAGTCTTCCTCGAAGCAACCTTTGAGGTAGTCATTCATATTATCGTCGTAACAAATCAGCAGGTTCCGAAGCATGGTGATTCCTTATTCGAATAGCTCTTGAATCAGAGTTTGATGGTCAAAAGTGGTGGGATTGTATGTTTTGGTCAGGTACCACTGCTGCTGTTTCTTTTGCAGCAGGTAGGTGCGTCCGCGATGCAGAATCTGGTCGTCGCGTTGCTGAATATTCAGGTTAAAGTCAGCGCTGAGTGATCGCAGTATCGGTTCGTTGGCGTGTACACCGATAAAATCCTGATGAAACTGGCTGGCATAAGCCTGTGCTCGTTGTGCAGAACTGCGCTGATCAATGTCGATGAAAAATACGGCAGGACGCGACTCTGCAACCTGCCAGTGGTTCAGCACCTGTCTGAGTATTGTCATGCTGGCGGGACACACATCGCCACAACCAGTAAAGCCGAAAAATACCAGCGCTTTGTCGGCTGAGGTTTGACGCAGAAAATCCGTTTCAACTGGCCTGGTGCTGCTGATTGAAAATCCGGGGAGCAGGAATACTACTGCGAGCAGCGCCGCTAACAGTAGTCCACCCCATGCATTCCTTAGCAGGTTGTTCATAACGATAAGGTTTTCGTTCGTTTTGGGTTTTATTCAACTGTAGACTAAAACCCATAAACTGAACGACAACCTCGATATAAAAACAATCTCCTGTATTCAGGGCTGTTGCTGGTATACCTTCATCAGGCCATAAAAAAGCGAAGGGTAGTAATTAGAGATATGGGTCTGATCGTCATGTCGTTGGTACTCCCAGGTAAGCTGCTCAGGGGGATGGGCTGTCAGGCCACGAGTAAAATGGGTAAAGGCGCTGGCTACCTCCGCACCTTCGCTATCCGGGTGTGCCAGCGTGAAATAGACGCGGTTGTAGTAATCTGCCCCCTCCCGGTAGCGCTGTTGAAGGGCTTCTAATAATGATTGGTCAATACGTTGCAGAGGCGGGCTGGCGGCGATAACACGACTAAATAGTGTGGGATGCTCGGCCATCAGCTGCATGGAAAAACGGGCGGCTAATGAGTGACCATATACCGTGCGTTGGCCATTTGCACGATATCGGGCGTCTACGATGGCAAACACTTCTTCTTGCAAAAAACGAATGAAATGCTGCTTATCTGTGGCCAGGTCGCGGGCCCGCACGGCTTCACTGCTGGGGATACCGACGACAATGAGTTCGGGTATCAGCCCCTGGTTTGCCAACAGACTAGCTGCCAATACACCATGCTGAAAATGTCGCTCGCCATCGAGCAGATACAGCACCGGGTAATGTTGGTCGGATTGTGAGTAGCTGTCAGGCAGAGACACCTGCAAGGTGCGCGGCTCGTTTAATATGCTTGAGTCAAAGTGCAATATGTTTCCCATCTCAAACTGAGCGGGCGTTTTGATGATGTCCTTTGCGTGTGCCGGGAAAACCCATAGACAAAGTATGAAACTGATAACGGCGAATCTTCTCATTTTTGCATCCTGTTGCCGCGCCTTGTTGAAACGCAGTGACTGATAAGTGACTGTAGGGTATCTGCCAGCCCTTGCTGGCATGGTATTCAGAATACTAATTTTGCGTTTGTGAAATGCGTGTGAAATGCAGTCTGAATCAACGCACAGACAGGGTTGTAAAACAGAGATCGTCGCTCAGAATGACGCGCATAACACGTAAATGCGGGTATGCCGGAGCGACTCGTTAGTCAGAGGCTCAATTGCCCGGCACGCTCAAAGCACATACACTGCCATAACAGGCTTGGGTGTCAGAGTAAAAATGGAGCGTGCAAGATGAAAACCTACTGGGGGGCGTTGGTGCTGGTGGTGATGGCAAATGCCGCGTTTCATATTGTTCAAAAGTCGATTCCGATGCAGGTTCACCCCTTGTTATCCGTCATGGTCACGTACACCACGGGTTTTATCGTGTGCTTGCTGCTGTTACTACTTTTTCCCTTAACGGCTCCACTTAGTACTGAATTCAGCAAGCTGAACTGGACCAGCGTTGCTCTGGGAGTGAGCATTGTAGGCATGGAGGTGGGTTACTTGCTGATGTACCGTTCCGGGTGGCCAGTCTCCATCGGTCCTATTTTCACCTATGCCCTGTTAACGATGCTATTGGTGCCCATAGGCTTACTGCTATTCAAAGAGAAACTCGCCGTGCAGAACTACCTGGGACTCTTTATCACCCTGATAGGTGTTTACCTGCTGACCTGGAAGTCTTCCTGAGCTGTATCTGAAAAGCACTATCGCGTTAAAGCAATGCTTACTGACTGCTCAGGTCCTGGCTGAGCCAGTCGTAAGGGTGCTTGGGGGTATAAGTAAAATCAATAAACTCATCACCCAGAATTTTCTCTAATAAACCGTCTTTATGCATGTCTTTAAAGACAAGTGAGAGGGCGTTAATGGTGGCAATACCGAGATCAGACGTACGGCAAGTAAGCCCATCCAGGGTTTCGCCAAGCGAGAAGCTTTTATCATAATGCAGTTCATTCAGATGTCTGGTGTAGTCAGGCATAAAGCCTATCAGCACATCGACACGGTTCTGGCGGAGCATATTCAAAGCCCGTTCTTCATCCGTTACCAGCACCAGGCGTCCGTACACCTCTTCGCGAATAATTTCATCGCTGTAATAGCCCAGATAGCCGTTTAACCCCACAATCAAATGGTTATTCGCTGCCACCTGCTGAAGGTTTGAAATTTTTGGTTTGGTTTGCAGGGTAAATAAATGCAGATTGGCGCTATTGAAGGGGTAGCTGCTTAACAGTTGGTCTGACTTCAAATGTGCTCTGTTAGCTATTGCATCGGCCATGGTATAGATACAGTCTGATTTCCCGGACTCAAAATGCCGCAGGGCCCGCTCTAAGGGCATATGAATCTCTGTAAACGCCAGCTCGGCTTGACTAAACGCCTTCCTCATCAGCTGCTGATATCTCCCCGAGCCATCCTCAACCACAAGATTAAAAAGCTCCGGCGCAGCCAGAACTATCGTCTTAGACTCAGAAGATGCAGCGATAGCGTTACCAACATGAGACAAACATGCTACCAGAATGAGTGAAAACACAATTCGACACTGAACAAGTGAATATCTGAGCATTACAACGGTGCGACCTTAGAAGGCAATAAACCAACGGACTATTAATGGAGTTATGGTAGCGGGTGGCGTAACCGGACTTGCTGTTACACCAAAGCATTCCTGTGAGAACAGGCTACAGTATCCGAGGCACGGAGTATAATAGCAAAGCGAGTTAATACGTATCTTTATTGATAAGATGGTGGCCCCTCCCAGACTTGAACTGGGGACCTACCGATTATGAGTCGGGTGCTCTAACCAACTGAGCTAAAGGGCCATTTCTTCGAGGTGTGGTTTGCTGCCTGATGGCGACAAAGCGGTGCGCAGTATAAGCAGTTTTTTTTATGATGTCATCACTTTGGCCCAGCCATCACGCTCAAAAGGCGAATATTTAGGCGTTTTACCTGTGGTCTTTGCGGGCGAAAAGAGAGCCGAGGGTACCGGCCTGGCCGCTACCCTCTAGCGGTTATTGCGGTAGTGGTATGACCGTACCATTGAGCTGGGCTTCACCTTCTTTAATGCTAAAGCGGGTCTCATAACCTTCATTAGTTGCTTTCAAAATGCCTTGCTGGGTGAAGTTGTCTAACATTACCGGGGCCTGCTGTGTCGCCAGTTCTTGCATTTTCACCTGATCCCACTGCTCAGCCGGGACTCTGGCCTTAAGCTGGCTCAGCATTTGCCGGGCTGCCAGCCATTCGGCCGCGTCTTTGTCGATACTGAGCTCGGCATCGGCCAGTGCATGTTGTAACCAGAAGGTTCTGTCGGCGATGTTATCGGGCAGGCGCTCAATACCCACCAGTTTGCTGTTCAGCTGCCCGCTCATTTTGCCACCGGGAATGGTGCCTTTTAGCGTTGTTATATTCACTTCCGGCTCGGTTTTAAGCAGTGCCAGTAAATTATCAAACAGGAATGCCTGTGTAAGTTGGTTGATCTCATCGGCGTTTTGCCCTGGCAGGTTGCGGGCAAACTCCTGATAGGCACGCAAAAAATCAAGACTGATTTCTCTGGCTTCCAGTACCAGTTGCAATTCGCTGGCGTCGAACTCCGGGGTCTTGAGTTCATCAAGGCGATAGTCCAGGGTCATGGCACCGGTTTGTTGCTGCGGATTGTTGTGGGTCTGTGCACGAACCTTCAGTTCGTTAAGCTCAATAGATTGGTCAGACTGTGGCGGCTGAACGTGCAGCCGCCCCAGTGTCAGCAAAATATCACTGTCGTAGAAGTCACCGCGCAGCATTCCGGCCAGGTCCGTTTCGGCTTCCATAGTGACGCTCAGGCGTTGACTGTCCAGTTTGAGGTGTTCATCCTCAAGGGTGAGCGAGCCGGCTTCACCGTGGTAGGTGAAGGCATCCGAGCTGAGTTCGCCACTGCCGATATAGCCGCTGAAGTCGAGACTGGCCAGGGCGCTGTCTGGCAAACCTTTAAATGCGCTGAGTTTGTCCTCAAAGGTGGTGTTACCGGTCAGGCTGGTGACCCCCTCTATCTGATAAAACGGGGTTTGCTGAGGCCAGCTGAGATGGGTTTTTAAGGCTTCTCCGGTAATGCTGGCGTGCCAGCCAGCGATTCCCACTGTGCCCATTGGGCTGAGTATAAGAGGGCCGTGGTCAACCGTCACATCAATAGTGATGGGAGGAATCGTTAATGTGCTGTCGGCCTCTGCCGCACCCATATCATGAAGATCCATTTCCAGGGTCAGCATGGCCTGACTGGAGAACCAGTGCTGTTGCAATTCGGTTATTTCGGCCTGATACCCAGGCAGCTGGTTTATTTGTTCAATTTGTTGATGCAGGCTTTTTTCGACCTGAGTGGCGATATATTTGGGTGCAATCAGCAACGCTGCCACCACTACCGTACCACCTATGATAAAACCTTTTTTCATGCTAAACGCTCCTTGTAAACCGAGAGTGCCGTCAGGCGTTAATGATCAGCCGGCGACCTTACTACAGTTGACCCGTATCTGTCATCTACTGGCGCCCTTGCCAGCCTTATCTGCGGGGCTCCCTTTGATTCGCTTTTCTGAATTGTTCCAATTAGTTATTGCAACTTGACGGCGAGTAGTTCAAACACGCATCATAGCCCTTTTACGATATGCTCTGGCGCTCAATTAAATTAATCATGAACACTCCTTGTACATCCTCTGAAGCGTTTATCTCAGGCTCTACTGGTGGCCTTCCCAGAGCTCTGGTGATGACCCTGGCAGCGCTGCTGATGTTGTCCGGGTGCAGTTTCTTTGCCTCATCACCACCGCGTCTGAAAGTTGAACTGAGGTATGATGGCAATCCCGTTCCCTGTGGTACTGCTCTGGGAATGGGAGGCGGCGGCTGGTATCTGGAGCACTCCAAATTTTACCTCAGTGATTTTCAGGATCAGCATGGCCAGTCCCTCAAGCTGGAAAACAGCAAGTGGCAGACTGATGACATAGTGCTCATTTCCATTGAGCAAAAAGACTGTTGGCGAGGCGGGGAAATGCCCGGCAATCATCAGATTCGCTTCAGCAAAGAGGTGGATCTTAAGGGCGTTGAACAGCTGAGTTTTGTGCTGGGAGTGCCCCTTAATAATGCCAGCCAGAATCCACTAACACAGCCTTCGCCGTTGAACCTGTCGAGCATGTTCTGGACCGTGCATTCAGGGCATAAGTTTGCGCGCATTGAACTGAGTTCGGTTTCAGATACCTGGGCCTTTCACCTTGGCGGTGTGGATTGTGCCGACAGCCAGAGTGATGCAATGCCTTGCTACAAAGCGGATTTACTTGAGTTTGAGCTGAAGCGACCAGGTGGTTCGGCGTCCACGCTGGTGTTTCATATCGACCGTCTGCTTGAAGGTATCGAACTGAATCAGGACAACAGCTGTACCTTTAAGCCGGGTGAATCACAAAGTTGCGCCATGGTGCTGAAGAACCTGCAACGCTCGGTCATTGAGTGGATATAAAGCACAGACTTGCGCCCGCAGGCCCCAGATTCAGGGCGAATCTGTTGGTATAACCACAAAACTCTGGTATCTTTCTGTTTACAATAACAATTAGCCGCACAGGCGCCTGTTGCTACGGGGATGATTATGACCGAGAAGCCTTTCCTGCTAAGTGGTAGAAATACCATTATTCACAAATTGCGTAAGTTTGACCTGCTGGTGCTCAATGGCGATGATATGCCGGCCGTACTGGTAACCTATAAAGGTATCAAGGAATACGAAGGTAAACTGCCTGAGAATAAGCGTGAAGCCAAGATGATGGATATGGAGCTGATTGATGTCACCTTGGGCGATTTTTTCGGTGAAGAGAAAATCCTGCTGTTTATTCAGACCCTGAACGGCAAAGAATATAAGATTGACTACAGCAAAGCCGATAGCAAGTACTTCATTACCTTGCACCAGGGCAGCATCATCTGATTTTAACGCCCCCTGCGATGAGCTGGTACCGTGTCTCCACTGTGCCAGCCTTCAGCTTGCCCCTCGCCCAGTGCTGTTCACCAAAAAGTTTTTAACCCACCTCGCTTACCGTTTATCACATTCTTCCCGACACTCATCACAGTGACATATTCTGGTCATCCGCTTTGCCTATAATGGTTCTCGTTGGCGTAGTGAACCAACATACAATACATAGACAATTTTAAATATGTGTATTGTTTCCCTGAATACGGGGCCGTTGAGGCCCCTTTTTCTTATCCGTTTTCCGCCTGGCACAGGGGCGGCGAGTATGCCAACGGCCATGCGTGCGACTGCTGACCTTCTTCAGACTAAAAGACTAGATTCCCTGATAGATGATGTCTTTTTTCAGCGGTGCCAGCGCGGCGAGAATGCGGTTTTCCTGCTCGTAAGTCAGGCCAATCAGGCGCATGGCCTGTTGCACATGCTCCACCAGTCGATAGAACTCTGCGGCCGTCACATCGCGCTCCTGATGAGCCTCCTGCATTGATTTTCCGGTGTACTCACAGGGGCCGCCAATCAGTGCACAGGTTTGTTCGGTAAGCATTTCACGCAGGTGCGACTTAGGTACACCCTCAAAGTGTGGGCCGAGCACAGGATCGTTATAAATCCGGTTTATGGCCAGTCCAAACACTTTGGACAGCGTCGCTGAGCCGCCTATTTCGCTGTACAGGTCCTGTTTGGGTTGGGTGGCACAGCCGCTCAACAGGGCGAAAAAAGTCAGGATAACGATTAAAAAGGATTTCATAAATTCACCGTGGCAGAGAGATAAAGGCCGCTGGCCTTATCATCAAAGGGAAGATTGCCTAAATCCACATAGGCAGCGGTCAGTGACCAGTGTTTATTGGGGAAGTAGGCGATGAAAAAATCGGTTACGGTTTTTTCTTCCGCCAGGCCTCCCAGACGATTGGTCTGGGTGCGCCATTCTATACCCACGGCAGTGGAAGGCGAGGGCAGGATTGCCAGTGACCCTTCCCATTCCAGCGCATAGCTGTCATCGGTTGCCGACTCAAATCCGAGCAGGCCAAAGGTATTGGCTTTTGTCATGCGCGCGGTCACGTTCGCCAGCAGGTTGTTTCCCCAGGCCGCCCCTAACCAGAGTTTGCTGGCCGCCAGGTAAAAATCCGTGCCTGAGTCCTGTGTGGCGCCGAGCAGCATAGGAACGCCGGTCTGAGGTAAGGGAACGCTGCCATCAGACAAAGGCAGTGAGGTATCAAAGTCGCGGTTCTTCTTGTACTGGGCACCCATCGATACCTGCGGCCAGGGACTGTTCTGTGCAAATATGGCATCGCCGAAGAGTTTGACTTTTAGCCCGATGATGTCCTGTTCAATGTCGGTTCCCGGTGCCGTTGACACCGCCCCTTGGGTAAGCAAGTTAAAGACATTGCTGGTGATGCCGGAACCCACTTTAAGGTTCTGACGTTGTACTGACAGCTCCACCCGATCATAGATGCCGATGGCCGCACCGAAGGTACGTAACTGATATTCGCCAAGATCCAGTTGCTGCAGTGCTGCGGTACCGTGAATTTCTTCCTCAGAGCCATAACCTGCAATCATGGCCCATGGCGTGATACCGCCTCCGGCGGTGCCTTCGAAGCTGGTAATGCCTCCGGTCGCCACTAGTGAACTGCCCGTTGCGCCGGCCAGCGGGCTCAGGCCGCTCAGACATATCAGCAAAAAGAGTTTTCTTATCATAATGTTACTTGTGAATAGAAGGTGCTCACAGTATGGCGAGGTTTATTCTGAGATTCCAGCCTTTAACCCTCTGTAAAGGGCCGGAAAATGACGGGATTTGTCTGCCTGAGATTGGTAAAAGCGGTAATTCTTGCTAACAATAGAGGGTGTGGCCGCAAAGCAAAGGTGATACCAAGCGGACTCAACAACAACCTGATTCTGCCGATAAGGCAGAGGTAACATCACTTTAATAACGGGCCGTGCAAAAAATATGTATTCAGTTTTGATCTGTGATGATTCCCTGGTTGCGCGCAAACAGGTCGCAAAATGCCTTCCCGAAGAGTGGGAAGTGGCGGTTCATTTCGCCAAACACGGCCAGGAAGCCATCACCGCGTTACGAGAAGGCAAAGGGCAGTTGCTGTTGCTGGACCTGAACATGCCGGTGATGGATGGTTATCAGGTGCTGGAGGCCATTCAGGAGCAAAAGCTGCCCACCAAAGTGATCGTTATATCCGGTGACATACAGCCCGAGGCCCATCAGCGGGTGAAACGTCTTGGCGCACTGGAATTTATTGAAAAGCCCGTGAAACCAGCGGCCCTTGAAACGCTGTTGCAACAGCATCGTATTCTTGAGTCCGATGGGGAAGAAGATAAGCCGGAGCTGGCCAACCTGGACCCTGAGATACGGGATATCTACCAGGAAATCACCAATATCGCCATGGGGCAGGCCGGAGATCACCTGGCCAGAATCCTCAATGTATTCGTTAAGTTACCTATTCCCAATGTGAACCTGATTGAAGCATCTGAGTTGCATATGATGTTGCAGGATATTGAAGACAAAGACACCGTGTCCGGCATCTGCCAGGGGTTTGTGGGGCCGGGAATTTGTGGTGAGGCCTTGTTTATTCTCAGTGATTCAAGTTTTAACGATGTGGCCAAGATCCTCAATATCTCAGAGGAAGTGGATGATCAGATGCAGCTGGAGCTTTTGATGGATGCCGCCAATATACTGATTGGCACCTGCCTAAACGGCCTGGCCAGTCAGCTGGATATGCACTTTAGCCAGGGCCATCCCGAAGTGCTGGGCCAGCACCGCAATATTACCGAGCTGATAAATATCAACAAAACCCGTTGGCGTCGCACGCTGGCCATTGAACTCAGTTATGGCCTTGAAGGCTATCAGGTACATTGTGACCTGGTGCTGCTGGTTACCGAAGAGTCCATGGAGACCATGAACAATAAACTCTCTCATTTGCTGGAGGATTGAGCATGACCGATGAAGCACTGAATGATTTAACAGAGTTTCACTGGATGATGGACATGCTGCAAACCGTCGATGTGGGGCTGGTGGTGTTGAATCGTGAATTCCAGATTAATCTCTGGAACGGCTTTATGGAGAGTCACTCTGGGTTATTGCCCAGTCAGGTGCGGGGAAAGTCTTTGTTCACGCTGTTTCCTGAGGTCAATGAAAGCTGGTTTCGCAATAAGGCCAGGCCGGTTTTTGAGCTGAAGAACCGGGCCTTTATTATCTGGGAACAACGCCCTTACTTGCTAAAATTCCCGAATTACCGGCCCATCACCGGTACGGAAGACTTTATGTACCAGAATATCACCCTGTCGCCATTGATCAGCACCACTGGCAAGGTGGACAACATCTGTATGATGATTTACGACGTCACGGACGTGGCTGTGGGTAAAAAAGTCCTGGAATCGGCTCAGGTTACCTTAAGTGAACTTAACGAAAAGGTGGCTGAACGAAAACGTCTGGCCTAGCCAGCGGTACCGGGGCGGCTGCGAGCCCAATGAGAGGGATGCAATGCAACCTGTTTTTTCCCGTACTGGTCTGGCAGGCCTTTGCCTTGTCCCCTCGCAGTAGCACAATACTCACACAGCGATTCCATGCACAATGACAGAAGTTAAGTTCTCGTTGGCGTATTTCAGATAAAGACGTATTTGCAGAAGGTATGATGTTGAAAAAGTTGTTTTGGTTACTGATGTTATCACTGGCGCTACCGGCCCAGGCTGCCTTTATGTGCGAGGCTGACCTGCAATACGGGTTGATCGTCAATGACCGTCATATCCGCGTGATCGAAGATACGCGCACCCTGTACCAGATTAACGATACCGAGCAACTGATTGTGCGGGGTGACTGGATCAAGCTCGATGCAGTTGCCACCTCGCATTTGCAGGAGCTCGCTCAGGGCTTGCGTTATGCCGTACCTAAAGTGATTCTGCTGGCCAGCGAAGGTGTGGATTTAGCCATCGGTACCATTGATCATGTGTATGTGGGGCTGGTGGGCAGTGAGCATGACAGTTACCAGCGTTTGCAGGATGCGCTGTGGAAAGTCCGCACTAAGGTGAAAACCAAGTTTATCCGGGCGGGCAACAGTTATTACATTGGTCCGCGCAGCCTGGAAAATGTGGATGAACTGATGGATCCGGAGCTTGAAGAGGAAATTGAACTGGCGCTGGGCACCTCAGTGGGCGGGATTCTTACGGCCATCGGTGGGCTTGCTTCTGAGGGCGACACCAGTCTTGAACGTAAGATGGAGGACTTGTCTACACGCCTTGAAACCATGGGCGCAGAAATTGAGCGGCGGATTGCGCCCCAGGCCGATACCCTGCGCAAAAAAGCCGAGTGGTTCTGCAATGAAATCAAACGCCTGGATGCCATAGAAGAAAGCCTGCGTGAGCGTGTTCCCGAACTTAAGGCCTATGATCTGATTGTGACCGGTAAGTCTTAAGGAAACCGAAACGCTGCCGTTATTCATAGTTGCATGATTTACATCATGTTTTAATTATGTGGTGTTGAGGTAAACTGGTCAGCCTATGCACCCTGTCAGACCGGCTGGAGAGACTATGTTCAGGGAACTTTATCTGTTTGTTGAAAAAACCTTTTTTTCGACCCTTACGCGCAAAATAATCGG
The DNA here is from genome assembly GCF_002201535.1 of Lacimicrobium sp. SS2-24. Classification (GTDB taxonomy): domain Bacteria; phylum Pseudomonadota; class Gammaproteobacteria; order Enterobacterales; family Alteromonadaceae; genus Lacimicrobium. The sequence continues at coordinate 68,097 of NZ_NIWW01000011.1, forward strand.
TAATGTGACCTTTTTGTTCCTGTTTCAGGTCGTCACCCTTTGGCTGGCGTTTTCAGGTGGCGCTTCCACCGCGGCGCTGACGACGCTTACTGTTGTCAGTGTGCTGGCGTTTTTGTTTACGTTGTTTTATCTCACCTATCTGATTGTGCGCCCGGTAAAGGCAATGGTTGCCAACCTTGAAGAGGTGAATCATCGTCAGGGGGATCTGACGGGGCGTTTGCCGGCCTTTACCTATGATGAATTTCGCCAGTTGTCCGAAGGTTACAATACCTTTGTGAGCAATTTGTCGGCGTTACTCAAAGACATCAGTGCGCATGCGCGTGAAGCCAGTGAAAAGAATCAGGCGGTACTGGCCAGAGTGAACAATACCTCTGCTAATGCGGCGAACCAGGACAGTATTAGTGATGAAATTTTCGCCTCCAGTCAGCAGGTAAATGCAGAGATCCAGGCCATTGTCAGCAAGAGCGATGAGGTGGCCCATTCCACCGATGAAAACTTACATGCCGCAACCGCATCAACTCAGCAGTTGTCCTCCTTGTCCAAAGATATAGGTAATATTGACGAATTGCTCAGGGCATTCGATAACACCGTCGGCGGGCTTAAGGAAAACGCCTCCAGTATTCGCGATATTCTGAAAATGGTGCAGGACTTTTCTGACCAGACCAACCTGCTGGCATTGAACGCTGCCATTGAGGCGGCCCGGGCAGGGGAAGCCGGAAGAGGCTTTGCCGTGGTGGCCGATGAGGTGCGCACCCTGTCGGTTAAGGTCAATGAGGCTACCGGCCAGATTTCCAGTTTTATCAATCAAATGGAAACCCTGGTTCAGGACACACAACAAGAATCAGCAAGACTGACAGAAATGGCCGGTAAGGCTCAGCAGGATATCTCTGCCACCAGTGAGCGTTTCGATGCCATGGTGCAGCAGCTTAAGGCTGACAATCAGCGTTTGCTGTCAATCGGTGAGTCCGTACATGCTCTGAAACATACTTATGATCAGGCACATGCATCGGTGGCCCGAATTTCTGATCTCGGCGGTGAGATCCGCACCGACATGCAACAGGTTGAAGCAGAGATCCAGGAACTGACGGTCGAAACGCAAACCACGCAGAAACAATTACAGCGTTTCTTATAGTCGCGGCTTCAATTTTGTTGTGCCAGGTTATTCAGAATATAGGGCCTGAGCAGTGACAGTGGCACGGCCCCCTGACCCAGCAAATGGCGATGAAACTCGGCCAGTGAAAAATCTTCGCCCTGTCTTTCGGCAATTTCTTCCCGCAGATTGAGTAAATCCAGCATGCCGGTCATATAGGCCGTTGCCTGGCCCGGATATACCGAATATCGGGCGATGCTGCCACGGTTACCAACTGCTTCTAAGGAAAACGCTTCGGCCTGCGCATAAGTCCAGCCCTTGGCGTGAATGCCTGTATCCAGCACCAGCCTGGCGGCGCGCATGGCCTCAAACTCCAGTCGACCGATGTCTGCGTAAATATCCTGCTCATACCAGCCGACGTCTTTGGCCAGGCGTTCGGCATACAGCCCCCAACCCTCTACGAAAGAGATGAAGTGGGTTTGCTGGCGAAATGTCGGCAGGCTCAGTTCTTTGGCCAGAGCAATTTGTAAATGGTGGCCCGGCACCCCTTCATGATAGGCGAGCGTTGGCATCGTGTAGTAAGGGCGGGCCTGATCTGCTTTGGCGTAAAATGCACCGGGGCGGGTTCCGTCATCGGAGCCACTGACATAGTAGCCGCCGGTGGCGCCGCCAATCACGACCAGCTGCTGTTGAGGGATGTGTTCAAAGTAGCCGGGCAGTTCGTTGTAAGCCTGCGCTATGAGTGCTTCAAAGGTAGGTACCACCTGAGCTGCAGAGACGGTACCGCCGTCTGTAGCAACACGATTGAGTTTTTGCCCGATGGATTCAGCCGAGGGGTACCCCAGCTGGTCAAACAGCGCGTTCATTTGTGCATGAATACGCGCCAGTTCTTGCAACCCAAGCTGATGAATGTCCTCAGCACTGCGCTGACTGTCAGTGTAGTGTGACAGCACAAAATCATAGAAGGCCTGACCCTCGGGGTATTGAGAAAAACCAATGGCATCCGGTGCCTGAGTCAACAGCTGGGTCATCTGAGTGGCCAGTTGCTGATACGCAGGCTGAATTATCTGCTCAACGATGGCGCTGGCCTCCGTTAAGAGTTGTTGTCGCTGGTCGTTACTGAGGCCAGAGATCTGACTGAGTTTGTCTAAAAACGTTTGATAATAAGGGGTGCTAACCGCTGTCTGTTGGGCCAGGGCATTGACCTGATTCAGCGAAAATTGCAGGGTGACTTTGGGCTCGATGATCCCAGCCTGTTGCCGGGTTTCAAGTAGATCGCCTATCTGGCGCATACGCCTGCCCACCTGCCTGGCAAGTGTCAGATACTGTTGTGCCTGTTCCTCACTGGTAACCGGCAGAAGTTCAGTGAAGAAAAAGGCCGTACTGCCCGGCCAGCCAAAATTGCCGTAGGTTGCCGGATACGAATACAGGTGAAACTCTGCCCAGCTCAGTTGTTGTTGCAGATAATAGCGGTAGATATCTACAGAAAGGCTTTGTTGGGGGTCTGTCGTGCTTTCGTATTGTGCCAGCTTCTCCAGAATGAGGTTTTGTATCGCGGCGGTCTGAAGCAGGTAAGCGTCGGAGATATTGGTTAAGGTGGCGTCATCGGCCATCTCGCCCTCGCTGAGAGCCAGCTCAGGATTGCGCGCCTGCAGGATGGCATAAGATTGCTCAAAGAATTCCGCCACTGGCAGTCCCTGCAGTAGCCCCTCGATATCACTCAGCAGCGCCTGGGTGTCGGCCAGCTCATAATCATCCACATCAGAGATGACCAGAGGGGGCGGTGTCTGGACCGGGGCTGGCGTGTTGTCTGACCCAGAACCACCGCAACTAATGAGCAGCCCCAGGCAGAGTATCAGCAGATAATAAGAAGGTTTCATCTCTCTACCTTTTGGTAACAGGTCTTAGTGTGACAATAGTGCGCCTGTTAATAGACAGGATCCAAATCCAGGGGATGAAATGCGTTATCGGTGTGATAAGCGGGGAATGGCCGCGATAATGCCCTGAGAGGGCAGTATCGGAGTTATACCAGTTTTTCCAGCAGACTATTGAGGTAGCGTTTGCCCAGCGCAGTAAGCTGCCAGCTCTGTGCGGTTTCGTGAAGGAGTCCGGCATCGATGGCGGTGGTGAGTTTATCCTGAGCGTCAAACTGATGCAGCGCTAACCCTGTAAACGCTTCGTAATCCTTTTTCGGGCAGGGTTCGAGTAATCGCAGCCGGTTCATAAAAAACTCAAACGGGCGGTCTTGTGGGGCAACCTTTTGCTGCTCATACAAATAGGCTCGGCTGAGATCCATATAGCCTTTGGGGTGTTTGACTTTGACCGTGCGCACAATATCACCCGTATGGCTGTCGGTGATTTTGCCATGGGCACCGCAACCGATTCCCAGGTAGTCACCGAAGCGCCAGTAATTGAGGTTATGCTGGCATTGGTGATCAGCCTGACTGTAGGCGGATATTTCATACTGCTGATAACCAGCGGCCTCCAGTAAGCCGTGACCCTGCTGCTGAATATCCCACAAGATATCATCATCGGGCAGTACCGGCGGTTTTGAGGCAAACAGGGTATTGGGCTCAATGGTCAACTGATACCAGGACAGGTGCGGTGGCAGCTGTGCAATCGCTTGGCGTAAGTCTGACAGCGCATCTTCTACAGACTGCCCGGGCAGACCATGCATCAGATCCAGGTTAAAGCTGTTGAGCCCTGCAGAATGGGCATAACCCGCGGCATGACGGGCTTGATCCGTATCGTGTATGCGCCCCAGTGCGGTGAGCTTGTCCTGTTGAAAACTTTGCACACCAATGGAAATACGATTAATGCCCGCCTGGCGAAAGGCCCTGAATTTCTCACTTTCCACCGTGCCCGGATTGGCTTCCAGAGTGATTTCTGCATCCGGTGTCAGGTTGACGCGCTCGCGCACACCGTTGAGAATCCGCTCGATGCCTGCGGCACTAAACAGACTCGGAGTGCCCCCACCGAAAAAGATAGAGTGAACGGGCCGGGTGCCGACCCGCTTCGCATCCTCGGCTAAATCATCCAGCAGATGACTGATGTATTCGGACTCCGGCAGAGCCTGTTGCTGGCCGTGGGAGTTGAAATCACAATAGGGGCACTTCTGAACGCACCAGGGGATATGGATGTACAGGGTTAGTGGCGGAGTGTGCAGCATCGCGTCAGCCAAGTTCGGCTTCCAGCAGTGGCATCAGCTGAGCCAGCGCCTGTGCACGATGACTCAAGCGGTTTTTAATCTGCGGCGCAAGGGCCGCCGCGGTGCATTGTTGTTCAGCCACCCAGAAGACCGGGTCATAACCAAAGCCACCATCACCGTCAGGCTGCTCTGTTATCTCTCCCTGCCACTGTCCCTGGGCAATGATAGGGGTAGGGTCGTTGGCATGACGCATCCACACCAGCACACAGATAAAACGTGCTTTGCGGTCAGGCTGCCCTTGCATGGCGTGCACTAACTTATTTACATTGTCGGCATCGCTGGCCTGCTCCCCGGCATAACGGGAGGAATAAATCCCCGGTGCACCGCCCAACGCTTCAACGGCCAGCCCGGAATCATCGGCAATGGCGGGTAAACCGGTAATTTTTGCCGCATGGCGGGCTTTGATAATGGCATTCTCTACAAAGGTGGTGCCGGTTTCAGCCGCCTCGGGCACCGAAAATTCACTTTGTACGCGAAGATCTACCTCAAGGGGTGCCAGCAGGCTGCTCAGTTCTTTGACTTTACCCGCGTTTCCCGTTGCCATGACCCATTTCTGCATCTGTTTGCCTTGCTGGTTGATGTTGGCCGGCATTTTACGTTGTTTGCGTCCCGGCGTCATTGTGCATCCTCCGGTTTTGGCGCGAGCCACGTCACTGAAACCGGATGACGATAACAGCGCCAATCCTTCAAACTGCCGTTGCGTAAACTTTTTAGCCGGGTAAACTCTTCGTAACGCTATCCCTTTCAGTGACTTAAAGGAACTAACATGAAAGCCTGCCGATTATTTTTACTGCTATTACTACCGGGTTTGGGTCTCGCATCAGAGACCGATTTATTGTTATCAGAGGCACAAAATGGGCAGCCCATTGAACGGGTGCTGCCCAAATACCCTATATCTGAAGCCAAGGCCGGCAAGGAAGGCTGGGTCAGAGTGGATTTTGTAGTGGATGAGCAGGGACAGGTTACCGATGCGGTGGTACTGGATTCGTCGGGCGTCGATGGATTTGAACGTGAGGCCTTACGCGCCGTCAGACGCTGGCAATATGAGCCGGCTCTGGTTGATGGTGAAGCGGTGCAACAGTGTTATAAGGTGCAACTGGATTTTGCCCTGGATCGTCAAGCTCAGGGTGTTACCCGCCGTTTCGCAGCCACTGTGCGTGCCATCCAGCAGCGGCTTGAAGATCAGCAGCTGGATGAAGCAAAAGCGCAGCTTGATGCACTCAGAGCGCGACCGCAGTGGAACCTGACGGAAGATGGCTGGTATTGGATGATTGAAGCACTGTATCAGGAGGCCGTGGGAAATGTGCAGGAGCAGGTCCGCAGTCTTAAGCGTGTCACCGGTATTACTACCCGGCGCTTGCCGGATGAGCAATTGCGCTATGTATTGCAAAAGCTGTTTGTATTGCAGACCTCACAAAGCCAGTTTGCCGAAGCGCTGGATAGCTATGAAAAGCTACAACAGGTTCCGGGCAGTGATGAGGTAGTGGCAATGCTTGCCCCTTATGTTGACCAGATCCATACGGCGGTAAAAAGTGAGCAACCGTTGCTGGTCGAGGCGCGAGTCAATGAGCGCCGCTACTGGCAGCATCACCTCAGTCGCTCTGGGTTTGAGCTGGTACAGATCAGTGGGCAGCTGGAGACCCTTGATTTGCGCTGTGAACGGCAGCTGAAAACCTATAAGGCGGTCAGTGGCGTGGCGTGGCATATTCCGGCCAGTTGGGGGGAGTGCAGAGTGATGGTCAAAGGCGAGCCCGGCAGTGTTTTTCAGCTGCTTGAAGTGCCGCCAGTCGCAGGCGCTGAACAGGCTGCGGTACTGTAAACGCCGCGTGCGGCTGATGGGTAACATCACCGAGAGACACGCAGAACCGTGCAGATCCCATAGAAAAACGGGACAAGTCATTCCCACTCAGGTTTGAATCCAACCACACAGTCATTCCCGCGCAGGCGGGAATCCAGTGCCTTTTGTGAAGACATGACTGTCGGCGTAAGGTCACTGGATGCCCGACAACCACATTCGGGCATGACCAGGGTCGGCTCTTTTTCAAATTCAGACACAGAGTCATTCCCGCGAAGGCGGGGATCCAGTGCCTTTTGTGGGTACCTGACTGTCAGCTTCAGGTCACTGGATGCCCGACAACCACGTTCGGGCATGACCAGGGTAGGCTCTTTTTAAAGTTCAGACACGCAGTCATTCCGGCGAAGGCGGGGATCCAGTGCCTTTTGTGAAGACATGACTGTCGGCGTAAGGTCACTGGATGCCCGACAACCACATTCGGGCATGACCAGGGTCGGCTCTTTTTCAAATTCAGACACAAAGTCATTCCCGCGAAGGCGGGAATCCAGTGCCTTTTGTGGGTACCGACTGTCAGCTTCAGGTCACTGGATGCCCGACAACCACGTTCGGGCATGACCAAGGCGGGCTCTTTTTAAAATTCAGACACACAGTCATTCCCGCGCAGGCGGGGATCCAGTGCCATTTGTGGGGGCCTGACTGTGAGCTTAAGGTCACTGGATGCCCGACAACCACATTCGGGCATGACCAGGGTAGGCTCTTTTTAAAATTCAGACACAGAGTCATTCCCGCGAAGGCGGTGATCCAGTGCCATTTGTGGGGGCCTGACTGTCGGCTTCAGGTCACTGGATGCCCGACAACCACATTCGGGCATGACCAAGGTGGGCTCTTTGTGCGCCGATGTTATAACGCGATACCCGCAGTCATTCCCGCGAAGGCGGGAATCCAGTGTCATTTGTGGGGAGCTGACTGTTAGCTTAAGGTCACTGGATGCCCGACAACCACATTCGGGCATGACCAAGGAGGGCGCTTTGTGCGTTGATGTTATAAGGCGATACACGCACGGTCATTCCCTGCTGTAATACCGCGATGCCCCGTCTTTATTTGCCTTTGTTTTTACGTACTTTTTTGCCTTTGGCGGCGGCTTTTTTGGCCTTGCTGCCGGATTTCACTTTCTTTTTCTTTGCCGGTACAGCGGGCTTTTTATTTTTCGGTCTCAGCCCCTCAATCACTCTGGCCTTGAGGACCTGATCGGTGTAGCGCTCAATCTTCGGCACCATGGCATAGTCATGGGCTTCCACCAGTGAGATGGCAGTACCTTTTTTACCGGCGCGCCCGGTACGCCCGATACGGTGCACATACACATCGGCGGTACGTGGCATGTCATAGTTAATTACGTGGCTGATGTCGGCTACATCAATACCACGGGCCGCCACATCGGTGGCCAGCAGGATATTCACATCGCCACTGCGAAAACGTCCCATGGCCAGATTACGCTTGTCCTGTGGCATATCACCCTGGAGGTAGCAGCAATCGAGCTGTTCGGAATCGAGTTTGGCTTTGAGCTCCATCAGACGGTCGCGGGTTTTTACAAATACAATGGCACGTTGAATGTCGTGACGCAGCAAGTGGATTAATAAGGCGAATTTGTGTCCGGCGTCGTCGGCAAAGTGCATCCATTGCAGAATTTTGGCATGCTCACGCCGGGATGGGGTGGCGGAGACTTCTACCGGATCCTTAAGAATGTCATGGGCAAAACGGGCGATGCCGGTTCCCTCGAGCGTGGCGGAAAACAAAAAGCTTTGTTTGCGCCATCTGGCTTCGGCGGCAATCTGATTGACGATGGCACTGAAGCCCATATCAAGCATGCGATCGGCTTCGTCGAGAATAAGGATCTCGATTTCGCGGCAATCGAAAGATTCTTTTTCAATATGCTCAAACAGCCTTCCCGGCGTCGCCACCAGAATATCCGGTGTTTCCTCAAGGGTCTCTCTGTCGGTGCCATAGTTAATGCCACCGGTGATCACACCGCATTTGAGGGAGGTAAACTGACACAGCGCGATCGCCTGTTGATGTACTTGCAGAGCAAGTTCACGGGTGGGCGCGAGGATCAGTACTCTGACACCACCGGGATGACGGCGCGGATAATCGAGCAAAAACTGAGCGGCCGGCAGTAAAAAGGCAGCGGTCTTTCCGGTTCCGGTGGGGGCACAGGCGAGAATGTCTTTGGCATCCATTGCCGCCGGAATCACCAGTTGCTGAATACTGGTGGGGCGGGTAAACCCCATTTCCTTACAGGCACTGACCAGCGCATCATCCAAATCCAATTCATCAAACATCGTTATCCCGCCTTTCTCCAAATTCTGGCCGCGATTATAAAGGATGAACAAGCGAATCCCTAACCTTAAAGTCATCCGTTTTCTGCCATCAACTTTCAGGGGCAGTCCAGCCAGAAGCAGAGCGAATCATGGGTTGTAAGCCGGCGGTTCATTGCACTCGGATTTCGCTTGGCGATATCCGGGCGACCTGAGGCTATGCCCCCACTAACATCGCCAGCGCAGAGAAGATTAACAACAGACAAATTCCGACTTTAAACTGACGTTCATCAACGCGGTGGTGCAGCCAGTCACCCATTTTGACTGCCAGATACAGAATGGGTAAGCAACCAAGGATGGTCAGCGCAACGGGTTGTACTCTTCCCTGAATCAGCATCACCACCGAATACACACTGTTGAGTACAAACCAGACACTCACCAATGTCGCCCTGAAGGTGGTTTTGTCCAACTGCCGACTGCTGATGCCGTAGACCAGCAAGGGACCTCCTGAGCCATGCAGGCCCTGAGCGATACCCGCACAAAACATCCAGATACCCTGCCACCAGTTAGAGCGGGCCTTGATGTGTTGACGACGATAGAGTTTGTGCAATTCGCGACTGGCGAACCACAAAACCAATAGCGCAAAGCCGGTTTTCAGGTACGTGGGTGGCAGACTGTCGAGCAGCCAGATTCCGGCGCCCATACCCACCACCATCAGCGGCAGAATAAGGATGGTCAGTAACGGCCAGTCAACCTGCCTTCTGAGTTGCCAGGCCATGCCGCCAGTCATAAAAATGTTCAGCGGCACCAGTATGGGTAGCAGTGCCGGAATACTGAACATCAGACTGCCCAGTGACACGGCGATGACCATACTCCCAAAACCGGTGACAGCCTGAGCCGTGAAACCCAGCCACACAGCAAAACCTAACCACAGATATTCCATCAGTAAAACACCTTAATCCGCGTCGTTAAGGGCAGCAATGGCGGCGATCCTGGCTTGCTCCAGTTTATCGCGGATCGCTTTACCCTGATGGCCGTCGGCGATGATTTGTTGCACATCCACGGCCGCAGCAGCGGACAGCGCCCGGCGGAAAAACGCGGCCTGTGGGTAGGGGGTCTGTTCAAACCCGGTTCGGCCCCTGGCATCGGCAGTGCAGGCAAGCAGCAGTTCCTCAAAGCGCTGCGGTTTGCGCCAGGCATCACAGCGATTCAGTACCTTGAGCACCGTGGCGGGCTTGAGTTGCAGTGCCTTGTGCACATGGGTATGAAACTCTCCCACCAGCAGCGCCAAATCACGGCATTCGTTGGGGACTTTGAGTCTGTCGCTGAAGGCCTTGATGGCCTTAAGGCCGGACTTTTCATGACCACGATGGGAAGGCCAGTGTTGTGGGGGAGTTAATCCCTTACCCAAATCATGGACCAGGGCCGCATAGCGAACCGGCAGAGTGGCGTTAAGCCGGGCCGATTGTTCCAGCACCATCATGGTGTGGACGCCGGTATCAATCTCAGGGTGCCATCTGGCCGGATTGGGGACGCCCCATAACGCCTCGAGTTCCGCAAACCAGTCTTGCATGGCATGGGCACGGCGCAATACCGTAAAAAATACCTGTGGATGTGGCTCCATCAGGGCTCGGCTGGTTTCCTTCCAGACCCGTTCCGGTGACAGTGCTGCCAGCTCACCGGATTCACTGATACTGCGCATCAAAGACAGCGTTTGCGGGGCAATATCAAAACCGTATTGGTGATAACGTGCAGCGAAGCGGGCTACCCTGAGCACCCGCAGGGGATCTTCTACGAAGGCATCTGATACATGGCGCAGCAGCCTGGCTTCGAGATCCTGCTGTCCCTTGTAGGGGTCGATAATGGTGCCGTCTGCATCCTGAGCCATGGCGTTGATGGTGAGATCCCGGCGCTGCAAATCCTCTTCCAGGGTCACATCGGCTCCGGCCTCACAGACAAAACCGGTGTAGCCTTGTCCCGCTTTGCGTTCCGTTCGCGCCAACGCGTATTCCTCGCCGGTTTTGGGATGTAAGAATACCGGAAAGTCTTTACCCACCTGGCGAAAGCCACGATCGAGCATATCTTTGACGGTTGCTCCCACGACCACATAGTCCCGCTCCACCACCGGATGATGAAGCAGGGTATCTCTGACTGCGCCGCCGACCAGGTAAACTTGCATAGTCGCTCTGTTAAGGTAAACGTGGCGCACAGTATGCCAAATTATCGGAAACCTTGCTTTGACTTGATCGGGGCAAATCGTTAATTTAGCTGACGACTTTTACCCGGTGTCACAGGTTTTATGTATCTGAATTACTTTGGTCTGGCTGATAATCCGTTTTCCATCGCGCCAAACCCGGATTATTTATATCTCAGTCCCCGCCACAAAGAGGCACTCGCCCATCTGACCTTCGGACTCAGAGAGAGCGGAGGCTTTGTGATGCTCACCGGCGAAGTGGGCACCGGCAAGACCACCGTATCACGCAAGCTCATGCAGCAATTACCCGACAACACGCAGGTGGCGATGATTCTTAATCCCACCCTGTCGGCACTGGAGTTGCTGGAAACCCTGTGTGATGAGCTGGGTATCGACTATCAGAGTAACCAGGCCAGTCTGAAACACTATACGGACCTTATCTTAAAGCACCTTGCTGACAACCATCGGCGAGGTATCAATACCATTTTAATTATTGATGAAGCACAACATCTTATGCCCGAAGTGCTGGAACAGTTGCGATTACTCACTAACCTTGAAACAAACAGAGAAAAACTGCTTAAGGTGGTATTAATCGGCCAGCCCGAACTGCAACAGCTGCTTAAACGCAATGAGTTGCGCCAACTGGCTCAGCGCATCACGGCTCGCTACCATTTGCTGCCGTTAAATGCTGATGAAGTCAAAGAGTATGTGGCGCATCGTCTGCAGGTGGCCGGCGGTGACAAATCCCTGTTTAAGGGCTCCGCACTAGGGGCTATTTATCAAATCACTGGTGGCATTCCAAGGGTTATTAACTTGCTCTGTGACAGGGCCCTGACACTGGCCTTTACCAAGCAGCAATTGAGTGTGCATCGCTACCTTTTTATGGTGGCGGCAGGTCAGATTCTTGGCGAGGATGTGGTCAGACAACGTCAGGGTAAACAGTGGACACTGATACTCGCCGCATTGCTGATGATCGGGGCGTTGTTCGGGTATCTGGCAGGAGCCTGGTATGGATAAGCGTCTGCCCATCGATGCACTCAAAGCGGGCATGGTGATTGTGCAGGTTACTGCACAAAATGGCCCCGTGAGGATCCGTAAATCCGGTCTGGTAAGTAGCGCCGCCATGGTTCAGGGGCTCAAAGAAATGGGCGTGCTGGAAGTGGAAATTGACCCGGCTCAGACCGTTGAACTGGAGACCGATCCGCCGCCAGGATCCAGCGCCTCGCCCACAAAAGCACTGTTGATGCAGGACAGCAGCCGCAATCAGGTGGACAGTCAGCTCTCTGATCAGTTTCACCGTAGCCTGTTTTTGCCCTCGGTACAGTCTCTTCCTGATAGCTGGCGTTACTATTCGCGCAAGGTGGCGCTGGCTTTGCTGGTCTTTGTGGGTGGCCTGGGGCTGGGCTGGAATATGGCCCACTATGCTGTCTGGCTGGAATTATTTACCCCTAGTCAGGCATCCGCGCCCAGCCACATGACCGCGATGCAACCGCAAGCTGTAACGCCGGGAACCACTGACCAACAGCTCAGCCCAGCGACGGTCAATCAGGGGCAGCAGACTCCTGTCGAGCAAGACACAGTGCGCGGGTCTGATCACCAGTCTGAGTCCGATTCAACGCCGGAAAATGGCGCTGACCTCTCAGGCGAGGGTGAGGTGGTGAGGGCAGAAGATCTGAGCCCGGCGGCAGCGGATATTTCTGCGGAGCTGCTGGATAAGTTTCGTGATGCGGTGTCCTCACTGGAGAACACCGATGTTAAGGCGTCTCAGCCACAGACCCCGCCGCCACAGGAAGTGATCCGGGTTGATCAGCTGCCTGCCTGGGTGCTGGCGGAGCTGCCGTCGCTGTCTTTTTCGGCGCATATGTATGCATCCAATCCTGAAGATCGTTGGGTGAGAGTCAATGGTCAGGAGCTTAAGGAAGGGCAATGGCTGAATGAGCATCTTCGTATTGTCGGCATTGAATCTCAGCATGTCATTCTGGCCTACAAAGGGCAGGAGTTCAGCATGGGTGCTTTGACTGACTGGTAATAAGAGCCATCAACCACCACAAACACTAAAGCACGAAAAGAAAACACAATACGGGTACTGTCCGGGTGCCCGTCGTCGTCCGTTCTCAGCTAGCCGCCATCAGCCGTCGCCCGAGGCTCTGATGTAAAGACGCAGGGCTTTTTTCTGAGCACTGATGACTGAGGACGGATGACTTTGTTTTTCTGTACTGAAATCAGCTTTTGCGGCGGACTGCCTCTGTCCAAAGCGGTGCAAATCCGCTAGAATCCGCCTCCCTTGTTTTATTAAAAAATAATCGATTTATGTTAGAAATCAATCCACTGAAAACGGGTCTTGCGGATGTCCGGGAGCGCACAGCGGCGCTCAGGGGGTATCTTTGACTTCGATCTGAAGCAGGAAAGACTCGAAGAAGTAAACCGCGAACTGGAAAACCCCGATGTCTGGAACGAGCCGGAACGGGCGCAGGCGCTGGGTAAAGAGAAAGTGGCACTGGAAGGGGTGGTCGACACCATTCTGGAGCTGGAGCAGGGTAGCGAAGATGTGGAAGGCCTGATGGAACTGGCTGTAGAAGCCGAAGATCAGGACACACTCGATGAAGCCCAGCAAGAACTCAATGGTCTGATAGAAAAACTTGAAGATCTTGAGTTCAAACGGATGTTCAGTGGTCCTCAGGATACCAACGACTGTTATCTGGATATTCAGGCTGGCTCCGGCGGGACAGAGGCGCAGGACTGGGCCAATATACTGCTGCGCATGTATTTGCGCTGGGGCGAAGACCATGGCTTTAAGACGGAGCTGATTGAAGTCTCCGACGGTGATGTGGCGGGTATTAAAAGTGCCACCATTCGCTTTGGCGGAGAGTATGCCTATGGCTGGTTGCGCACCGAGACCGGTGTGCATCGTCTGGTACGAAAGTCACCCTTTGATTCGGGTAACCGTCGCCATACGTCTTTTGCGTCAGCATTTGCGTACCCGGAGATTGATGACAATATCGAAATTGACATCAACCCGGCAGATTTGCGAATCGACACATACCGCGCCAGTGGCGCTGGCGGACAACACGTTAACCGTACTGACTCGGCGGTACGCATTACGCACGAACCCAGCGGTATCGTGGTGCAGTGTCAGAATGATCGCTCCCAGCATAAAAACAAAGATCAGGCCATGAAGCAGCTCAAGGCCAAACTGTATGAAATGGAAATGCAGAAACAGAATGAGCAGAAGCAGGCCATGGAAGACACCAAGTCGGACATTGGCTGGGGCAGCCAGATTCGTTCTTATGTACTGGACGATTCGCGTATCAAAGATCTGCGTACCGGCGTTGAATCCCATAATACCCAGGCCGTACTCGATGGCGGACTGGACAAATTTATTCAGGCGAGTCTGAAATCCGGACTCTAGTCAGACCCAGGCTAAATCAGGAAGTGTGAGCATGACCACAGATATCCAGCAAGAAGAAAACCGACTCATCGCAGAGCGCCGCGCAAAGCTGGCGGAGATCCGCGAAAACTGCAAGGCCAAGGGCCATCCGAACGATTTTCATCGTGAGCATTACAGCCAGGATTTGCAGGATGAGTTTGGTGAGATGGACAAACCTCAGCTCGAAGAGCTGGGTAAAGTGGTCAGCGTAGCCGGCCGTATTCTGGCTAAACGTGGTCCTTTCCTGTTGTTGCAGGATATGAAAGGGCGCATTCAGGCTTACGCAAGCAAAGACGCACAGAAAGACATTAAAGCCCGCTTCGGGAGTCTGGATATCGGAGACATCATTGGTGTTAAGGGCGTATTGCACAAATCCGGTAAAGGGGATTTATATGTGGATATGGCCGAGTACAGCTTACTGACCAAATCACTGAGACCCCTGCCGGAGAAGTTCCACGGTCTGGCCGATCAGGAGACCAAATACCGTCAGCGGTATGTGGATCTGATCATGAGTCAGCAGACCCGCGATACCTTTAAGGTGCGCAGTCAGATTGTAAACGGCATACGTCGCTACCTCAGTGAACGGGACTTTATGGAAGTGGAAACGCCCATGTTGCAGGTGATTCCGGGCGGTGCTTCGGCGAAACCCTTTGTCACCCACCACAATGCGCTGGATATCGACATGTATCTGCGTATTGCCCCTGAACTCTATCTGAAGCGTCTGGTCGTGGGCGGTTTTGAGCGTGTGTTTGAAATCAACCGTAATTTCCGCAACGAAGGGCTCTCAACCCGCCACAACCCGGAATTTACCATGATTGAATTCTATCAGGCCTATGCGGACTATCATGACCTGATGGATCTTACCGAAGATATGCTGCGCACTTTGGCCAATGATGTGCTGGGGACAACGGATATTGTCAATACGGTACGCGATACCGAAGGCAATGTACTTGAAGAAAAGCATTATGATTTTGCCAGGCCTTTTGCCCGTCTGAGCATGGGCGATGCGATCCTGAAATACTGGCCAGAGGCCGATGAGGCCGCGATTCGTGATCCGGAAAATCACCTGGACAGCCTCAAAGCCATGGCCAAAAAGCTGCATATTAAGGAGCCGGAAGTGGACGGCATCTGGGGCGCGGGTAAATACCTTTGTGAGATCTTCGAAGCCACGGCCGAAGAGCAGCTTGATCAGCCCACCTTTATAACCGAGTACCCCTGGGAAGTGTCGCCGCTGGCCAGGCGCAATGACGATAACCCGTTTATTACCGACAGGTTTGAGTTTTTTGTCGGTGGCCGGGAACTGGCCAATGGTTTTTCTGAGCTTAATGATGCCGAAGATCAGGCGGCTCGTTTCCGTAAGCAAGTGGAAGAAAAAGACGCCGGTGATGAAGAAGCCATGCACTTTGATGAAGACTATATCCGTGCGCTGGAATATGGTTTGCCGCCTACCGCGGGCGAGGGCATCGGTATCGATCGATTGGTGATGTTATTCACTGACAGCCCCACCATTAAAGACGTGATCCTGTTCCCCCATATGCGTCCGCAAGGGGAGTAACGGCGCCAGCGTTGGTCTGACTGTCAGCTTAAGGTCACTGGATGCCCGACAATCACGTTCGGGCATGACCAAGGCGGGTGCTTTCTCGAATCCAGACACCCAGCCATTCCCGCGAAGGCGGGAATCCAGTGCATTTTGTGGGGTATGACTGCGAGCTTAAGGTTACTCGATGCCCGACAACACCATTCGGGCATGACCAAGGCGGCGCTTTCTCGAATCCAGACACCCAATCATTCCCGCGAAGGCGGGAATCCAGTGCCTTTTGTTGGGTATGACTGCGAGCTTAAGGTCACTGGATGCCCGACAACCACATTCGGGCATGACCAAGGCGGGCGCTTTCTCGAATCCAGACACCCAGTCATTCCCGCGCAGGCGGGAATCCAGGGTCTTTTGTTAAGGCCTGACGGCGAGCTTAAGGTCACTGGATGCCCGACAACAGCATTCGGGCATAAGAAAGGGGCCAGGTAAGCGTCAGGTTAACGCCCCGGCTGGTGAGGTTCACAAGAGACGTTATTCGTCGGACTTGAGTCGCACGTAGGTCTTGTACTTCTTCTTTAACAGCTTATCGATATAGCGCGTCAGCTTCACTTTTTGACTAATGGCGTCATCCAGTGCATCAGTCAGCTCCTTGAGCATGCCTTTGTAGTACTCAATATCCTTGGAGACCTGTGCTGAGGTCGAGGCAGACTGATCCGGCTCCCGGATGGGGGTAGTTTCTTTGATGGCGGGTGTGTCCTGAATAAACATTTCATCGGCCACTTCATCCACCACTGCTTCCACCGCGGCCTCATTTAATTCTTTGAGCTCTTCCAAAAATCCGTACAACAGTATTCTGTCAGTCAGGGTATTGATTTTACGCGGGACACCCTGGGTAAATTCAAAGATCTTCTGATAAGCGCCATCGGTAAACAGCGCGGCACCCCGCCAACCGGCGTGATACAGGCGAAATTCGATATAGTTTTTGACATCCACATCGGTCAGTGGCGAAAGGTGACAGGACGCGACGATACGCTGCCTGAACTGTTCCATGTTGGGCGCCCGCAGGATGGGCTGCAGCTCTTCCTGACCCAGCAAAAAGCTTTGCAGCAAAGGTTTACCTTTGGACTGAAAGTTGGACAACATGCGCAGCTCTTCGATGGTCTCCAGCGGCAAGTTCTGCGCTTCATCCACCAATAACAAGGCCCGTTTGCCCTGTTGATTGAGCTGAAAGAGAAAGTTTTCCAGATCTTTTAGAATATCTGCCTTGGTTTTACCTGCCACCTCGATATCAAATTTACTGGCGACCATCTTGACCAGCTCATCGGGAGAGAGTTTTGGCGTGACGATCTGTGCAGCGAAAATATCGTCCTGGATTTCTTCCAGCAAACTGTTTGCAATGGTGGTCTTGCCGGTCCCGATGCCGCCGGTAATGACAATAAACCCTTCAGCCTGAGCCAGGCCATATTCCAGGTAGGATAACGCCCGTTTATGCCATTTACTGGCAAAGAAAAAACTAGGGTCCGGCGTCAGCTGGAAAGGTTTGGCATTAAGTCCATAAAAGCTTTCGTACATGAATAAAACTCGCTTCCTAGATAGTACCCGCCGGGAGCCGGTCTTGTGGTCCGTGCTCTGTTGTGGGGTGATCATGCATTACGTTAACGCTGTGCCTGGTCGCTATGCTCGGCGGAAACATTCCCGCTATCACCAGTGCAACATGAATTCAACGGGATAGCGTCAGCGTATTAGTTGTTGGCCCTTATCCATGCTAAGTGTACAGGGCAAAACAAGCAAATAATATAAAATCGGCACACCTTTTCCACCTCTTATCCGCCCGCCAGTGCGCCGACAGCCAACATCTCACTGGTCGCATATCCGCATCCGAAAAATTAGGGTAAAATGGCAAGAAAAAGCAACAGGGTCGTTCGTGCACGTAAAAGCTCCCACATTTCAACTGTCCTTTTTTCACCCCAGATACTGGCTGACCTGGCTCAGTGTTGCATTGCTGTATGTGATTTCCTGGTTACCTTACCAGCTGCAAATTTGGCTTGGAAAAGCCGTAGGGCGTTTGCTCTACCATGTGCTCAAATCCAGGCGCAAAGTGGCACAGCGCAATATCGAGCTGAGCTTCCCAGAGCTGTCGGCGCAGGAACAGCAAAAACTCGTTAAGGCAAACCTTGAATCTGCGGGTATCGCGTTGTTTGAGACCGGTATGGGCTGGTGGTGGCCTGATTGGCGAGTGAGAAGGAAAGGGCGCGTCTTTGGCTATGAGCATGTTGAACGCATTCTTGAGAAAGGCAAAGGTGTTTTCGGGTTGGTGATTCACAATATGAACCTGGAGTTTAACTGCAGGGTCATAGGATTGAAGCATCCCAGTGTCGCTTTTTACCGGCCACACAATAATCCACTGATGGAATATATGCAGTATCATGGGCGGGCCCGCTCGAACAAGTACCTGATTAATAAGCGAGCCGTGGGCGATATGCTCAAGGCCCTGAACAAGCAGGAATTGGGATTGTATTTTCCGGATCAGGACTATGGTCCGAGGCGCTGCGAGTTTGTACCTTTTTTTGCGGTAAAGGAAACGGCCACCACCACCGGAACCTTGTTGTTTGCCAAAGAAGCGAACTGCGAAACCGTCTTTCTGTTGCCCCTTCGTACCGCCAGGGGGTATGAAGTGCATATTTTGCCCGGACTTGAAGATTTCCCCTCAGGAGACGATAAACTGGATGTAAGTCGCATTAATAAACGCATTGAGGAGATGGTGATGAAGGCGCCGGAACAATATTTATGGATGCATAAACGGTTTAAAACCCGGCCCGAGCATGCACCCGAATCGCTGTATTAACTGTCTGAAAAGAGCTGTATAAAGACAATGAAAAAGAAAACGTCCTCTACAAATTCGGTATGGTTCCGACACCTTGGGTTAGCCCTGGTGCTGATTATCATCGCTACGGTGGTGATTAATCTGGAGACCATCCGCAGTTCCAGTCCGGTGCCTGAGGGACAGAAACCCAAACGGAACCCTGCCACCGGATTGTCAGACTTTTATGCGCAGTATCGCTCCGGTCCCAGTCAATTGTCGCTGGATAATACCAGTGATTTTGTGATGCCAGTGAAAACTGATGAAGAACCTCTTGAGCAGCGCCTGCAAAATATGGAGAGTCTGCAGCGATCTGTGACTGGACGCTGGGTGGGCGAACATCGTTACCGCACTTTCAAGGCAGGCGGCACCCTTCGGGAGGTGATTACCGCGTACGCACAGGCGGAGGGCATGCAGTTACTGTGGGAGCTGAATCAGGACTTTGTGGTGAAAAGCAGCTTTCAGATTGAAGATACCATTGCCGGAGCATTGGGGCAGATTGCCACGGCGGTGGACAGCAATTTTAACGGCACGGTGGAGGCCTTTTTCTGCCCCAGACAGCGCACCTTTGTGATCACCGCCCGTGTGAATGATTATCTGCGTCAATATTGCAGTCCGGTGCGTGCAGGTCAGCGCGGCTGACATACACTCTGATTTTGCGGGTATGGGAATGCCGCCCGCTCTAAGTGATAAGCCGCGTATCAGACACACAATCTGCTGCTAAGGGGCGGATATTCCCAGCGCTGTTTTAACGCTTATTCAAAGACCTGCTGCCAGATATGACTGACCTGTTGCTGCAACGCGTTTAAGTCACCCGTGGTGTCAATGGCCGGCTCGCCGGCGAGGGTATGGCGATGACCGGCGTTGCGGTATATCAGATAGGCCTGAGTGAGCACGTTGACCCAATCCGGATCAATGATCTCGTGTATTTCCAGTGTTCTGAGTATGCGCACATTGTCTGAAAATTCGCACAGTTGGGGATATCGGGCACTATGGGCCAACACCCAGAACTGCACCAGAAATTCGATATCGGCAATGCCGCCCCGGCCCTGCTTTAAATCAAAGGCGGTATCGTCGTGGCGAGTTTTACTCAGATGCTCGCGCATTTTTTCACGCATTTGGCGCACATCGTCGCGTAGTTTCTGTATCTCTCTGGGCTGGCACAAGACCTGTTTGCGGATGTGATTGAATTCTTCTGCCAGGGAGGTGTCTGCGAACACGACCCGCCCTCTGACTAAGGCCTGGTGCTCCCAGGTCCAGGCTTCCTGATGCTGGTATTCGGCAAAGCCATTCACATGGCAAACCAGCAGGCCCGCATTACCGGAGGGCCGCAAGCGTAAATCGGTCTCGTAAAGATCTCCTGAAGCGGTTTTGGTGTTAAACAGGTGCATAATGCGTTGCGCCAGTTTGATATAGAAATTACCGGATTCGATGGCTTTCTCGCCATCGGTCTGTTGCTGAGAGTTGCAGTTATGCAAAAAAACCAGATCCAAATCTGAGCCATAGCCCAGCTCAATGCCACCCAGTTTGCCGTATGCGACCACTGCAAACCCTAGTTCATCCCCTTGCACGCCGGCGGGACGCCCGTAACGCGCGACCATTTGCTGCCAGGCATCCAGCACCACTTCTTTGATAACCGCCTCGGCCAGAAAGGTTAGATGATCACTGACTTCCATTACTGGTAGCACCCCGGTTACATCTGCCGCGGCGATTTTCAGTTGCTGGCTGAGTTTAAACTGACGCAAGGCTTCCATCTGGGCTTCCAGATCCTGCTCCGGAATGCGCAGCATACTCATTCTTAACTCGTCGCCGTAGCCATCCAAAGGTGTCAGTTCATACAAATGGGCGGCATTGAGCAACTCATCGAGCAAAATGGGGAAATGGGATATTTGTTGCGCAATCCACGGACTGGCGCTGCACAGTCTGACCAGTTGTTCCATGGCCCCGCGGTTTTCCAGCAGTAGTTCAAGGTAGGTGGTACGACGGCAGATGGATTTTATGACGACCATCATGCGCTCCAATAACTGCTGTGCCTGTTCGTTTTCCAATACCAGATGTAACAGGCAGGGCATCAGTTTATCCAGTGTTTCCCGGCCTCGTTTACCCATGCTGCGTTGGCGCATTTCTTCTGCAAAGACTTTGAGCTTTTGCCATAATTCTTCACTTTTTTGCTGACAGACAAACTGTTGCAGCAGCGGTAGCGCCTCCTCGTCATTGAGGGGGAGCGTCCAGAGGTCGACCAGATCGCTGATTTCTTCTGCATCCTGTGTCTCGGGCTCATCACCAATCAGCTGCATAAACTGCTCATGGATGAAAGCCATATGGCGATTCAGCTCAGAGACAAAGGCGGCGTAGTCGTCGAACCCCATCACCTGACTGAGGCGAAGCTGGTCTGATTGCTCCTCAGGTAGTTGCTGGGTCTGCTGGTCTGAAAACTGTTGCAGGCTGTGTTCGGTCTTGCGTAAAAACAGATAGGCTTCACGTAACTGCTCTGCGTCCTGCACTTGCAGGTATTCACGCTGTTTGAGTACATCGAGGATTGTGAGCAGACTGGGGTGTTGCAGATCCTGTTCGCGTCCGCCGCGAATAAGCTGAAACGTCTGCACAATAAACTCTACTTCGCGAATACCGCCAGCGCCGAGTTTAATGTTGTCAGTGAGCTGACGGCGGCGCACTTCTTTACTGATCAGCGCTTTCATATTGCGCAGTGCGTCAATGGCAGAAAAATCGATGTAGCGGCGAAATACGAAAGGACGCAGGATGGCGCTCAGTTCTTCAGTGGCGGAGTCCTGCAGGTTGATGACCCGCCCCTTCACCATGGCATAGCGTTCCCACTCCCTGCCTTGTTCCTGATAATAATCCTCCAGTGCCGCGAAATGCATTACCAGCGGTCCGCTGTCACCAAAGGGGCGCAGGCGCATATCGACACGAAATACCTGCCCCTGAGCGGTAATCTGATTGAGCGCCGAAATCAGTTTTTGTCCTACTTTGGTAAAAAACTGCTGGTTCTCGAGGGTCTTTTTGCCGCCTTCAGTTTCGCCCTGCTGGGGATAGCAGAATATTAAGTCGATATCGGAGGAAAAATTCAGTTCGCCGCCCCCTAGCTTGCCCATACCAATGATCAGCATAGCTTGCTGCTGGCCCTCCGCCCTGGGGTAGCCATAGCGCTTGGCAAGATGCTCATAGCACCACTCGTAAGCTGCGCTGATCAGAGCATCCGCTAAGAGTGATACTTGCTCTAATGAGGTTTCAATATCCTGCTGGTTGGTCAAATCAAGCCAGGCCAGACGCACCATTTGCAGGCGTCGGTATTGTCGCAGCTGGTCGTGTAGCGCACCTTCTTCGCTCACGTCGCGAAGTTGTGTGCGTAGCTCATCGGCATAATCGGGATGGGCTGCACCGAGCAATCCCTCTTCCAGCAACAAAGTGAGCAGCGACGGGTCCTGGATGCAGCTGCGCGCAATAAAGTCACTCAGAGCGAAAACCGGCATCAGCGCCCGCTGATGACGGTGGAGGCTGTCATTCCCGGGATGGGCGTCAATCAGTTGCTGCCAGTAGTCCTGTGCTATCTTGCCGAGCATGATGAGGATGTCCTGCTTGGTTGCTGTCATCAGATGCCCAATATGCCAGCGCAACCGGGTGAATCCAATAACTTACCTTGCATTTACTTTGTTACCTAACGAATAATTAGCGTAAGACATGACTGATGCAGGCGATCTATGCACGCGGATATACTGACTCTTTCCTACAGCCACGAAATGCTGGCCTATTTCAGCGCAGATATCGTCATTGCCCTGTTGCTGCTTATTATCATGCGCTGGGTGTACACCTTATGGACCAAGGTGGACGGTACCAAGGAATTGTCAGAAAAGGATAATTTTGCCTTTGGCGTCAGTGTCGCATCCAGTTTACTGGCACTGAGCGTGGTGGTGTGGAGTGCCGCAGAGCAGGCGTCATCCGATGACTATCTGACCCAATCACTACAGATGCTGGTGTACGGTATCGGCGGCATTATTCTGATTAAACTGGGGCGCTGGGCCCATGACAAAGTGATTCTCAACCGCTTTAACAAGCGAGAGCAAATTCTGCAAGGCAATGTCAGTATCGGCCTGGTGGATGGTGCTAACACTATCGCCACCGCAATGATTATACGCAGCGTGATGCTGTGGACAGATGGTTTTACCTGGTACAGCGGCATTGCCATTCTCAGTGGCTTTTTAGTGGCTCAGACCGTGATGCTGGTGACGACCCGGCTGATGGAGCGACGCTTTGCTCAGGATAATCAGGATGACTCGATGCAGGACGTGCTGGTAAGAGGGCAGATCGCGCTGGCCATTCAGCATGGGGGGCACTTGTTGGGGGTGGCCTTCGCTGTCAGCGCGGCGAGTAAACTACTGATTTATTATCCGGAGTCTTATGTCAGCAACCTGATTAACTGGCTGTTTCTGGCCATGCTATTTACCTTGCTGACCATTGTGCTTGCCTGGGTGGCAAAACGAGTGGTGTTGAAGGGGATCGATCTGGTTCGCGAAGTGGACTTACAGCACAACATTGGCGTGGCCAGTATTGAAATGGCGCTGACTATAGGTGTTGCACTGGTATTGCTGGGGTTAGTGTCCTGATGAGCACACATCGTTTCAAATTAGGTCCTTTTGACATCGGCATGATGGTGCTGTCTATTGTGGCGGTGGTGAATATCTCTGTATTGATGTTAATGCAATTAAGCGCAGATGTGCGCCACTACTTGCTGATTATGGATACGTTGATCTGTGTGGTCTTTTTACTGCACTTTTTCTATAACCTGGCTAACAGCGATAATCGTCTGGTGTATATCAAAGAGCACTGGATTGACTTTGTGGCCAGTATTCCCGCTATAGAAGTGTTCCGTCTGGCGCGCTTCTTACAGGTGCTTCGGGTGTTGCGTTTACTCAAGCATACCCGTCATCTGGTGCTGACCTCACTGAAGGACAGGATACAAACTACCCTGGCCACCATGATGGTGGTGCTGGTGGTTTTAATTGGCGCCTCGGGCTTGTCGATTTATCTGATTGAATATGACTTGCCGGGTTCCAACATTCGCACCGCGGAGGATGCCATCTGGTGGAGCCTGGTCACGATCTCCACCGTAGGCTACGGCGATTATTATCCGGTTTCTACGGCCGGACGGGTGGTCAGCATTTTGCTGATTCTCAGTGGTGTTAGTCTGTTTGGTGTCATCTCAGGTTATATTGCCTCTTACTTTATTACCCCGCAGGAAAAAGATCAGCTGGCCGTGCAGAACCGTCGTATTAATAAAATGCAGGAACACCTCAACGAAATGGATACCTCTATTCAGGCAATCCACAAAAAACTAGATAGCCTGATTGAACACAAGAGGGACAGTGGGGAAGGGCACTGAGCCGCTCCCTGAAGTCTGCTTGTAAGAAAAGACAATGGCTCAGACCACCTGTTTGAGAAAGACCTCTTTGAAAAACTTGGTCAGGTTAATTTTAAATTCCTCTGGTCGCACACTGGATTCAATTTCATCCTGCACCTTACTCAGGTCTAGTTGCTTGATTTCATTATAATGTCCGGCCCGTACCGAATAGAAGGTCATGACCACAGGGCTCAGGGGATCTTCTTTGTTGGCGCGGGTTACGATGGCCAGTTTACCACTTTTGAGTTTGACCAGAGAGCCAACCGGATGCACGCCAATGCAGCGGATAAACTGATGCACCAGGGATTGATCCAGCTTACCCTGACTAAACCCTAACAGTTGCTTGAGTGCCTGGGTGGGGGAGTAGGCCTTGCGCCATGGGCGATCTGAGGTCATGGCATCATAGCTGTCCACAATGCCGGCAATGCGGGCATAGACTGACAACTCATCCCCGGAGAGGCCGCTGGGATAACCGCTGCCATCCAGCCTTTCATGGTGGTAAGTCACCACTTCACGGATCACCGGATTGTCTATCTCTGCGGCATCCAGAATCTCAGTGGCAACATCAACATGAGTATGAATTAGCTGTTTTTCCTGAGCCTCCAGCTTACCCTTTTTATTGAGGATATCATTGGGAATGGTATTCATGCCCAGGTCCATCATCAGACCCGCAAGCGCTAGGTTATCAATGAGTTCTTTGTCAAAACCCAGGTGACGGGCAAATACCGCCATCAATATGGCGCAGTTGAGTGAGTGTTCGAGCAGGTACTTGTTTTTCTCTTTGATCAGAGTCAGGCAACACATGGCATTAGGATCGTCAAATACCGAATCGATAATGCCTGTGCTCAGTTCATTAAGCTCTTTAACGGAACTGGGTCGGCCCGAGCGAACCTTTTTTACGAAGCGTGACTGCACACTTTTCGCCTTATCATACAGGGCACTGGCTTCGCCGAGTCTCTCCCCATCTGAGCGTTGTGGTTTCTTATCTTTGCCGGTAACGGTCTCTTCGGTGTCGGGTTCAGATGAAGGCCCATCGCCTTCCATTTCCAGCGGCTCTTCAAGAACGCTGCGGGACAGGTCTACCTCGACTTCAAGAATGCCTTTATCTTTAAGCATCTGAATCTGTGGCTGAGATTTGATTAAGCCCCGGGTTCTGATTTTCAGTGTAGCGGTCTGCCTGGAGACCTGATTGACAAACATCCCGGGTTTCAGAGAATCGATAGAAAACTTCTTCAGCATTGGGCGCCCTTCGCACAACAAACCTGTTTTGCACTATTGGGCAAAACAGGCGTTTGATCAAGGTGGATTGGCAGAAAATCTATTGTTCAGAACAGATTAACGCCAGCCGGGAAGGGTTTGTTCGTACTGGTCTATCTGTTGTGCCAGCTCCAGTGTTTCGCCAATGGCATCCAGACCGTTTAACAGTTTGTGTTTATGGTGTTCGGCAATACTGAAGTCAAATTGCTGACCCTGGCAGCGCACCTGTTGCGCCGGTAAATCCACCTCAATTTCCACCCTGGCATCATCTGCCACGGCCGCAAACAGTGTATCCATCTGCTCCGTGTTCAGCGCGATAGGCAGCAATTGATTGTTCATGCAGTTGCCGTAAAAAATATCCGCAAAACTGGTGGCGATGACCACTTTGAAGCCGTAGTCAGTGAGCGCCCAGGGGGCATGCTCGCGGCTACTGCCACAACCGAAATTCTGGCGTGCCAGCAGGATGGTTGCGCCCTGATAGGCCGGATCATTTAACTCAAACTCAGGATTAAGTTCCTGCTCATGCAGATCCAGATAGCGCCAGTCATGAAACAGGTGCTTACCAAACCCCTTACGACTGACTGAGGTCAGAAATTGCTTGGGGATAATCTGGTCTGTGTCTACATTGGCTCTGTCCAGCGGGGCGGCTGTACCCCGCAACAAGGTAATACCACTCATACATCAAACTCCCTTACATCGACAAAATGCCCTTTGATGGCAGCCGCAGCGGCCATAGCCGGGCTGACCAGGTGGGTACGGGCACCGCGACCCTGTCGGCCTTCAAAATTTCGGTTACTGGTAGAGGCACAGCGATCCCCTGGCTTGAGGATGTCGTCATTCATACCCAGGCACATTGAGCAGCCGGGTAAACGCCATTCAAATCCGGCATCGGTGAAGATTTTGTCCAGCTGTTCGGATTCGGCTTGTTTTTTCACCTGCGCGGAACCGGGCACTACGATAGCCGTAACACCGTCGGCGACCTTGCCTTTTGCCGCCACTTTGGCAGCGGCGCGTAAGTCTTCGATACGACTGTTGGTGCATGAGCCAATAAAGACATGACTGATATGGACATCCGAGAGTTTCTGACCCGCCTGCAGCCCCATATAATTCAGAGCCTTTTCGGCTGAGGTGCGGGCGACAGCGTCGCTGAAGCTTTGAGGTTGCGGAATAGCCTCCTGCACACCGATTACCTGTCCGGGGTTTGTTCCCCAGGTCACCTGCGGCTGAATGTTGGCGGCATCCAGGCGCACCACCGAGTCAAATGTTGCATCTTTATCGGATTTTAACTGTTGCCATGCGGCCAGCGCCTGTTCCCACTGTTCTCCTGTCGGCGCCCGTTCTTTGCCTTTTAAATAGGCAAAAGTGGTCTCATCGGGGGCAATCAGCCCGGCCTTAGCACCAGCTTCAATACTCATATTACAAATGGTCATGCGCTCTTCCATGCTCAGTGCCTCGATGGCACTGCCTGCATATTCAATCACATGGCCGGTGGCACCGGCGTGACCAATTTCACCAATGATGGCCAGAATAATATCCTTGGCTGTAACGCCAAGAGGCAGTTTCCCGTTAACTTCAACCAGCATGGTTTTGGCCTTGCCCTGCTTGAGGGTTTGGGTGGCAAAAACATGCTCCACTTCAGAGGTGCCAATACCAAAAGCCAGTGCGCCGAAAGCGCCATGGGTGGCGGTGTGAGAATCGCCACATACCACCGTCATGCCTGGCAGAATCAGACCCAGTTCGGGGCCGATAACATGGATGATGCCCTGTTTCTGGTGACCCACGGGGAATAGCTCTACCCCATACTTATCGCAGTTTTGCTTTAAGGTCATCAGTTGCAGCTGGTTGGTGGGGCCACAGGCATCCAGTGCCAGGGAGCGGGTAGAGATACTGTGATCCATGGTGGCAAAGGTGCGATCCGGACGGCGTAGTTTGCGGCCTTTTTCCTCCAGGCCTGCGAAGGCCTGGGGCGAGGTCACTTCATGAATAAGATGGCGGTCAATGTAGATCAGATTATCGGTACCGACCTGGGCGACCAGATGAGTGTCCCAGATTTTTTCATATAAGGTTTTAGCCATCAGTTCAGCTCCCTGATATTTTTCACAATAGCATCACCGATGTCTGCGGTTGACCTGGCCTGGTGGCGCTGGTTTTCCGGTAACAATTCGGCGCTGAGAATGCCCTGCTCAAGGGTGGTTTGTACCGCTTGCTCAATGGCATCGGCAGCCTCACTTTGTTTGAGGCTGTAGCGCAGCAGCATGGCGGCAGATAAGATTTGTGCCACGGGATTGGCAATGCCTTTGCCGGCAATATCCGGCGCGCTGCCACCGGCTGGTTCGTACATGCCAAAGCCCTGCTCGTTAATGCTGGCAGAGGGCAACAGACCCATTGAACCGGTGATCATGGCACATTCATCGCTGATAATATCGCCAAATAAATTGGAGCACAGCATCACGTCAAACTCATTGGGATAGCGCAGCAACTGCATGGTGGCGTTATCGATATAGATGTGTTCCAGCGTCACATCGGGGTAATCCTGACTGACTTCTTCGGTGACTTCCCGCCACAGGCGGCTGCACACCAGGACATTAGCCTTATCCACTGAGGTCACTTTTTTACGACGCAGCCGTGCTGACTCAAACGCCAGTTTGGCGATACGACGAATTTCCCGGCGTGAATAGCGCATGGTGTCAAAGGCGAATTCTTCTTCACCTTCACCCTGCATGCCTTTGGGTTGGCCGAAATAAATGCCGCTGGTCAATTCACGCACTACCATCACATCAAAGCCACTGGCAGCAATATCGGCGCGTAGCGGAGAGAGGTGTTCCATATTCGGATAAATACGCGCAGGGCGCAGGTTGCTGAACAGATCAAAATGGCTGCGTAATTTAAGCAACGCAGCGCGCTCCGGGCGCTCCTCTAAGGGCAGATTGTCCCACTTAGGCCCGCCGATAGAGCCAAAAAGAATCGCATCGGCGGCTTCGCAGCCGGCCAGCGTATTTTCAGGCAGAGCCTTCCCCTGGTTGTCTATGGCTGCACCGCCTACATCGAAAGATTTAAGTGAGAATTTCAGTTCAAAGGTCGCTTCAACGGCCCGTAACACTTTCACTGCTTGCTCCATCACCTCGGGGCCGATACCGTCCCCGGGTAATAATGCGATGGAATATTCAGACATTTATACCCCTGCTATTTTCTGTTGTTTTTTCTCATCTATCTGATCCGCCAGACAGGTATTGTTCAGCACGTAAATCAGGGCTTTGACACCGGCTTCGACAATATCTGTGGCCAGTCCAATCCCGTTAAAACGCCGACCTCTGTATTCGGCAACCACACTGACCTGGGCTAAGGCGTCGGCCCCTTCACCTTTTGAGTCGAGTTTAAAATCGACGATATCGATGTCTTCGTTACCGGTGACCTCGATGATGGCATTAAAGGCGGCGTCCACCGGACCATTACCAATGGCCGAAGCGGTGCCTTCACGCTCGCCCATGCGCATTTTTACGGTGGCGCTGGGGATCATGCCTTTACCGGCATTGGCATGCAGGTAAAGCAATTCGTATTCGGCCTGTTGTTGTTTTTGCTGATCAAAGAACACCAGCGCCTCAAGATCATAATCAAACACCTGGCCTTTTTTATCAGCGAGGCGCAAAAAGGCACTGTAGAGGGTATCCAGATCATAATCCTCATCTTTGTAGCCCAGCTCATGCATGCGATGCTTGATCACATGACGGCCAGAGCGGGAGGTGAGATTAAGATTGTTTTTACTGATACCCACACTCTCCGGCGTCATGATTTCATAGGTGTTCATGGACTTGAGTACGCCATCCTGATGAATGCCCGACGAGTGACTGAAAGCATTGGCACCGACAATGGCTTTGTTGGCCTGCACCGGCATATTACACATCTGGCTGACCAGCTTGGAAGTGCGCGATATTTCCTGACTGTTAATGCCGGTGTTGAGGCCCAGCAGGTTTTCGCGGGTTTTAAGCACCATGGCAATTTCTTCCAGTGAGCAGTTACCCGCCCGCTCACCGATACCGTTGATGGTGCATTCCACCTGGCGTGCGCCGTTTTGCACCGCGGCCAGAGAATTGGCTACCGCCAGACCCAGGTCGTTGTGACAGTGCACTGAAATCACCGCCTTATCAATATTAGGAACGCGGTTAAACAAGGTCTGAATGATCTGACCGAACTCGGTGGGAATGGTATAACCGACGGTGTCAGGAATATTCACTGTGCTGGCACCGGCTTTTATGGCCGCTTCCACCATACGGCAGAGATAATCAATATCGGTGCGTCCGGCATCTTCACAGGAAAATTCCACGTCGTCCGTATAGCGCCGAGCGTGCTGGACGGCTTTTACTGCCATTTCCAGTACTTCTTCCTGGGATTTGCGCAGTTTTGCACCCACGTGAATCTCAGAGGTGGCAATGAAGGTATGAATCCGAAAGCGTTCGGCGACCTTTAAGGACTCGCCACAGGCATCAATATCTGCCGCCACAGCGCGGGAAAGACCACAAACTACCGAGTTTTTGATTTCTCTGGCAATGGTCTGGACCGATTTAAAGTCTCCCGGAGAAGAAACCGGAAATCCTGCTTCGATGATATCCACCCCAAGTCGTTCCAGTGCCAGCGCTATCTGTAGTTTTTCTTTGACACTCAGGCTGGCAGGCAGCGCCTGCTCCCCATCACGTAATGTGGTATCAAATATTTTTACTCTGTCTGACATGGTTGTTCCTCTGCGTTCTTGGGCAGCCTATTGGCTGCATTCCTCGGTCGACTCGGTGTTTCTCTTTCGGTTAAAACAGGTTTATCCCCTGTGACTGGCGATATTCGGGCTGAGAAGCAGACCCTTACCCCCTAAAACGAAAAACCCGTGCTGTGCACGGGTTTTGTATAAATACTGCCTGTCAGCCACAACTACCCGTGCAATCTGGTTGCCATTTTAAGTAGTAGTAGAAGCTGGGTAGTTCTCATTCTGAAGTCATCTTAATGCTCAATTGGCGCTATTAGTACCCTGAAAGTACGCGCAGGTCAAGCTTTGTAGGGTGAATTGCCTAAATTGTGAAGTGATTTGCGCGCATAATGTTCACTGATCAGACCAAATCGCCTTTTAGTAGGATGTTTATCCTAAAAGATGGCGATTCTCAGTCTTCAGTTATCAGTTTGAATTCTGAGTAATAGGTTTTCACCGCGAAATCGCGGAGTGCGCAGAGAATGGAAGGAATAATTCTTTGCATCTTCGTGTCCTCTGCGGCTCTGCGGTAAATTTTCCATAAGCAAAGGTCACTGGATGCCCGATTACAGCATTCGGGTATGACGCCGGTCGTTCCCGCAGCCGTTGGCGGGAACCCAGCGCCTTTGCGAGAGAATAAAAAAATGCTGTAGATCACGCAGAGGCGCAAAGGTCGCAGAGGGGACGAGCGCAGGTCATTCACGCGGAGGCGGGAATCCAGTGCCTTTTATCGACGGTTTTACTGCGGGCATATAGTCTCTGAATACCCGATTACAGCATTCGGGC
>NZ_NIWW01000012.1 GCF_002201535.1 Lacimicrobium sp. SS2-24
AGAGACTTCTCTGCTGTCGTCAACCCCACAGGTAATAAATTTATGATTTTTCCTGTTTGTTTGCCTGTTTTTACACCAAACGCCTGTTTTCTGTGCTTTTTTGTTTGTTTTTTGTTAATTTTGAACTCTTGTTTACAATTTCAGTCCTAACTAGTCCTGATGTAGCTTCTTTTTTTGGAATTCGGTGAATGAAGAGAGTACTTTGTACAACAGCATTGCTTTGCTTGTCTTTGACAGGCCAGGTCTTTGCCGAAGCACCACAGCCTTTGCCAGCAGATGATAAAACCATCGACTTTATTGAAAAGCAGGTGGAGCAAAACATGTCTGTGGGCAGAGCGATCAAAGCGATCGTCAGTCACTACCCCCAAGATGTGGAAATTGTTATTTCAACAGCGCTGGCACTGTACCCGGATCAATACCGGGAAATAGTGCATGCTGCAATATCAGCCCAACCAGCCTTAACAGAAGATGTTGTTAGCATTGCTATAGAAACCTACCCACAACATTGTGCGAAGATTGTAGAGGCAGCAATTAACGCAGAACCAAGCTATATCGATTTTGTCGTCAATACAGCGACCCATGCCACACCGGAAGAGCTACAGGATATTGTCCGAATCGCAGTGGTTACTGAACCTAACTCTGCCGACACTATTGTTCGTTCCGTCGCCGAAGCCCAACCGAATCGCCTAGCCGAAATCATCACTACAGCTATTAGCGCCGTGCCATTGGTTGGAGAATATATTGTAGAAGCCCTGTTGGTTTCTTACCCGCAAAGCACAGAAACAGTGATTACTACGGCGTTCAAAGAGTCGAGTGTTGAAGATAATAGTTTGTTGCGGATCCTGGCGGCGGCCAGGGGAGCGGGTATTAAGGATGACGTCCTCAAAGTCTATGCCCATAATGGCGGCATCACGGATGAGGACTTTGCAAGCCTGATGGCAAAGTTGGACGATCAATAAGGATCACCTCATCGAAGTACCTTACTACAGACAATAAAAAACCGGGATAATCCCGGTTTTTTAATTTCTTGGTCAACTTACTCAGCTACCGCTTCTTCTGCAACGTCTTCTTCAACGTCTACAACAGGGCGGTCAACCAATTCAACATAGGCCATAGGCGCGTTGTCACCGGTACGGAAGCCACATTTCAAAATACGAATGTAACCACCTGGACGTTCGGTGTAACGTGGACCTAAGTCATTGAACAGTTTACCTACAACCTCTTTATCACCTGTGCGGGCAAACGCGAGGCGACGATTCGCAACGCTGTCCTGCTTAGCCAGTGTGATCAGAGGCTCAATTACGCGACGCAGTTCTTTCGCTTTAGGCAACGTGGTTTTGATGATTTCATGTTTCACCAAAGAACCTGCCATATTGCGAAACATCGCTTGACGATGGCTGCTGTTGCGATTTAACTGACGACCACTCTTACGATGGCGCATGGTTCTTTCCTTCTTAACAAATCAGTTTAACTTGCGACCTGATTAGTCTTTCTCAGCAATACTCTCTGGGGGCCAGTTTTCCAGGCGCATACCCAATGAGAGACCGCGAGAAGCAAGCACATCTTTTATTTCAGTCAGAGACTTCTTACCCAGATTAGGGGTCTTAAGTAGCTCGACTTCTGTGCGCTGCACCAGATCACCGATGTACTGGATAGCTTCTGCCTTAAGACAGTTCGCTGAACGTACAGTAAGCTCAAGATCATCAACAGGACGAAGTAGAATCGGATCGAACTCCGGCTTTTCTTCTTTGGCAACTGGCTCTTTGATATCCCTTAATTCAACGAAGGCATCCAGTTGTTCTGCCAGAATAGTGGCAGAGCGGCGGATGGCTTCTTCAGGATCGATAGTGCCGTTGGTTTCCATATCGATAATCAGTTTATCTAAGTCAGTACGCTGTTCGACACGCGCAGACTCTACTGCATACGCTATACGTTCAACCGGACTGAAAGAAGCATCGACTAACAAACGACCAATTGGTCTCTCGTCTTCTTCAGAGGTGCGGCGAGCGGCAGCCGGAACATAGCCACGTCCCTTTTCCACTTTAATGCGCATGTTAATAGACGCATCACCGGTCAAGGTACAGATCAGGTGATCAGGATTTACAATCTCGACATCACCATCATGCTGTATATCACCCGCTACAACTGGGCCTGCACCAGATTTAACCAGGGTAAGATTGGCTTCATCTTTGCCCTCGAGACGCACTGCCAAACCCTTCAGGTTCAACAATATTTCGATAACGTCTTCCTGGACACCTTCCTTGGTGCTGTACTCATGCAGTACGCCATCAATTTCCACTTCTGTTACCGCACATCCAGGCATGGATGACAACAGAATACGACGCAACGCGTTACCCAATGTGTGACCGAAGCCACGCTCCAGCGGCTCAAGGGTCACCTTGGCGCGAGTTTGGGATACGTTATCTATCTCGACTAACCTTGGTTTAAGGAATTCAGTTACAGAACCCGACATTGTTTCCTCTCTTTGACCTTCTTTACTTACTGTAAAGTTCGACGATCAGCTGTTCGTTAATTTCGGCAGACAAGTCACCACGCTCTGGAATGCGCTTGAAAGTGCCTTCCATCTTCTTGCTGTCCACTTCTATCCAGGTAGGCTTTTCACGCTGGTCGGCGAGTTCCAGAGCAGCAACGATACGTGCTTGCTTTTTGGCCTTCTCACGAACAGACACAACGTCTTCAGCAGAAACGTTAAAAGAAGGAACGTTAACAACCTGACCATTTACCAGAATGGCTTTGTGGCTAACCAACTGACGCGCTTCAGAGCGAGTGCTGGCAAACCCCATACGGTAAACAACATTGTCAAGGCGTTGCTCCAAAAGCTGAAGCAGGTTTTCACCTGTATTGCCTTTCAGACGTGCCGCTTCTTTATAGTAGTTACGGAATTGCTTTTCCAACACGCCGAACATACGACGTACTTTTTGCTTTTCACGCAGCTGCACACCGTAGTCAGACAAGCGGCCACGACGGGCTCCATGCTGACCTGGTGCAGTGTCTATCTTACATTTCGAGTCAATTGCCCGAACGCCACTTTTAAGGAACAAATCCGTTCCTTCGCGGCGGCTAAGTTTGAGTTTTGGACCCAAATATCTTGCCATGATCTTTCTCCAACTGTCCTGAAAACGTGCTTAAACGCGACGTTTCTTAGGTGGACGACAACCGTTGTGAGGAATAGGCGTCACATCGGTAATGTTAGTGATACGGTAACCCGTCGCGTTCAGGGCACGGATCGCAGACTCACGGCCTGGACCTGGACCTTTTACAAACACTTCAAGGTTTTTCAGACCGTATTCCTGTGCCGCGATTCCGGCGCGTTCTGCAGCTACCTGAGCAGCAAAAGGCGTGGACTTACGCGAACCACGGAAACCAGATCCACCGGAGGTTGCCCATGCTAAGGCATTTCCCTGGCGATCCGTGATGGTCACTATCGTGTTGTTAAAAGAGGCATGGATATGAGCCATACCATCTGCTACCTGGTGTTTTACGCGCTTACGTGTACGTACTGGTGCTTTTGCCATAAATCCCCCCGCTTACTTCTTAATCGGCTTACGAGGACCTTTACGGGTACGCGCATTAGTTTTAGTGCGCTGACCTCGTATAGGCAAGCTGCGACGATGGCGTATGCCACGAAAACAACCTAGGTCCATCAGACGTTTAATGCTCATTGAAACTTCGCGACGCAGATCACCTTCAACAGTGAATCTGGCGACTTCTTCACGAAGTTTTTCAACTTGCGCTTCATCAAGATCTTTAATCTTAGTACTCTCTGCAACACCTGCGGCTGCACAGATGCTTTTCGCACGTGTGGCGCCAACACCGTAAATGCTAGTTAAAGCGATTACAGTGTGCTTGTGTTCAGGGATGTTAATGCCAGCGATACGGGCCACTAACAGCACTCCTCTAGTTAATATGTCATCAGCCTAAAAAGCCCGCTAGGATACTTATCCGATGACAAAATTGCAAATTTAGCTCAAATGAGCTTGTTTATCGATTAACCTTGCCTTTGCTTATGCTTCGGCTCTACACAAATCACTCGCACAACACCGTTGCGTTTGACGATTTTGCAGTTACGGCAAATCTTCTTAACAGATGCACGAACTTTCATTTCGTTACTCCGTGATTGACCAATCTTAACGGCCGAAGCCTTTAAGATTAGCTTTTTTCAGAACAGACTCATACTGATTAGACATCAAATGGGTCTGCACCTGTGCCATAAAGTCCATGATTACCACCACGATAATCAGCAATGATGTCCCGCCAAAGTAGAACTGAACGTTCCAGGCAATCATCATAAACTCGGGCACTAAACATACAAAGGTAATATATAAGGCACCTGCCAGCGTCAGTCGGGTCATGACCTTATCAATATATCTGGACGTTTGCTCACCAGGGCGAATACCAGGTACAAAAGCCCCGGATTTCTTCAGGTTGTCTGCTGTCTCACGTGGGTTAAACACCAACGCAGTGTAGAAGAAACAGAAGAAAATGATCGCCGCAGCATAAAGCAATACGTACAGAGGCTGTCCTGGGGACAACATCAACGATACATCCTGCAACCATGACATGCTCTCATTGGAACCAAACCAACTGGCAATGGTACCCGGGAACAAGATGATGCTGGACGCAAAGATTGGTGGAATAACCCCTGCCATGTTCACTTTCAGCGGTAAATGCGTGCTTTGCGCGGCAAACACCTTACGGCCCTGCTGACGCTTGGCATAGTTAACGACGATACGACGTTGACCACGCTCGACAAATACCACGAAGTAAGTAACAGCAACGATGATGACACCAATCAACAGCAGAAACAGCATATTCAGGTCGCCCTGTCTGGCTTGTTCTACTGTCTGACCGATGGCGGTAGGCAATCCAGCTACGATACCCGCAAAGATAATGATAGAAATACCATTACCTATGCCACGTTCAGTAACCTGCTCACCCAGCCACATCAGGAACATGGTTCCTGTGACCAAACTGACTACAGCTGTAAAGTAAAATCCAAAACCAGGATTGAGCACCAATCCCTGCATCAGATTAGGCAAACCAGTAGCGATGGCAATAGCCTGGAAAATTGACAATATAAGGGTCAAATACCGCGTATATTGGCTGATTTTCTTGCGCCCTGCCTCACCTTCCTTTTTCAGTTCAGCCATCTGCGGATGCACAACTGTCATCAACTGCATGATAATGGATGCCGAAATATAAGGCATGATACCAAGCGCCAATATTGATGCGCGCTCAAGTGCACCACCGGAAAACATATTAAACATTTCCACGATGGTGCCTTTTTGCTGCTCAAAAAGCTGAGCGAGTACGGCTGCATCAATACCAGGAATAGGCACGAATGAACCGAGCCTGAATACGATAATCGCACCAAGGACAAATAACAGCCTTGATTTCAGTTCACTCAGCCCGCCTTTGGCACCTGAATCCAGTCCTGGTTTAGCCATTTAGCTTATTCCTCTACTTTACCGCCAGCAGCTTCAATAGCTTCACGAGCGCCTTTAGTTACCTTCAAGCCATTTACAGTCACCGCGCGATTGAGGTCACCACTTTTCATTACCTTGACGAACAGCACATCTTTCTTAACCAGATTCGCTGCTTTCAGGGTTTCCAGTGATACCACATCGCCTTCAACCTTAGCGATTTCAGTCAGTGTCACCTGGTCAGAGACCATAGATTTACGTGACGTGAAACCAAACTTAGGCAAACGGCGCTGGATAGGCATCTGACCACCTTCAAAGCCCGGACGGATTTTTCCGCCTGAACGTGAAGTCTGGCCTTTGTGACCACGGCCACCAGTCTTACCCAGACCGGAACCGATACCTCGGCCTACCCGCTTGGAAGATTGTTTCGCTCCAGGTGCAGGAGCAAGTGTATTCAAATGCATGGATTACTCCTCCACTATCTCAACCATATAGTTGACTTTATTGATCATGCCGCGAACAGCAGGAGTGTCTTCCAACTCACGGACACGACCAATGCGACCTAAACCCAAACCAGTCAGCGTAGCTTTGTGCTTGGGCAGTCGGCCAATCGCACTCTTGGTTTGCTTAATTTTGATAGTCTTAGCCATTGTCCATTACCCCAAAATCTGTTCTACGGCCAATCCACGCTTAGCGGCAACCTGCTCTGGAGACTTCATCTCAACCAGGGCATTGATTGTTGCACGCACTACGTTAATAGGATTGGTAGATCCGTAGCATTTTGAAAGTACGTCTTGTACACCAGCCACTTCAAGGACCGCACGCATTGCACCACCGGCAATAATACCAGTACCTTCTGATGCTGGCTGCATGTATACCTTGGAGCCGGAATGACGCCCCTTGATCGGATGCTGAAGGGTTGTCCCGTTCAGATCCACGGTAACCAGGTTACGACGTGCTTTTTCCATTGCTTTTTGAATAGCAGCGGGTACTTCACGCGCTTTACCGTAACCAAAACCGACACGACCATTACCGTCGCCCACTACAGTCAATGCAGTGAAGCTAAAGATGCGACCACCTTTAACCACTTTAGACACACGGTTTACGGCAATCAGCTTTTCTAACAGTTCACCGTTTTGAACTTCTACTTTAGCCATAATTAACTCCTAGAACTGAAGACCTGCTTCGCGAGCAGCATCAGCCAATGCCTTCACTCGACCGTGATACTTGAAACCGCTGCGATCAAAAGCCACTTCTTTAATGCCTTTTTCAATCGCGCGCTCAGCGATCACTTTGCCTACTGTGGTTGCAGCTTCTGCATTACCTGTGGATTTCAGGTCTTTACGCAGATCCGCTTCAACAGTAGATGCCGTCGCCAGCACTTCTGAGCCGTTAGGGGCAATCAGTTGTGCATAGATATGACGAGGTGTGCGGTGAATCACCAGGCGATGCGCTGCCAGTTCACTGATCTTTTTGCGGGCGCGGGTAGCGCGACGCAAACGAGATGTTTTCTTATCCATCGTATCACCCACCTACTTTTTCTTAGCTTCTTTACGACGTACAACTTCATCGGCATAACGAACACCTTTACCTTTGTAAGGCTCTGGTGGACGATATCCACGAATGTTAGCTGCGACCTGACCCACCAGCTGCTTGTCGGCGCCTTTGACGACAACTTCAGTCTGACTAGGAGTTTCTACGCTGATGCCCTGAGGCATTTCGTAGGAAACAGGGTGAGAGAAACCCAGGGTCAAATTCAGTTTGTTACCTTGTGCTTGCGCACGGTAACCAACACCGTTGAGCTCCAGTTTCTTCTCGAAACCCGAAGTAACGCCAATCATCATGCTGTTCAGTACGGAGCGAGCAGTACCAGCCTGCGCCCAGCCATCGGCTACGCCATCGCGAGGAAGAGTTTTCAATTGACTCTCTTCTTTTACGACTTCTACACCGTCATTAAACACAAAATTTAACGTTCCGTTTTTACCTTTCAGGCTGACTTCCTGGCCATTGATGTTGACTTCAACACCAGACAGGATATCAACCGGGGCTTTTGCTACACGTGACATCGATTACTCCTCCGTTACGCTACATAGCCGATGACTTCACCACCCATGCCCGCTTTACGCGCCGCACGGTCGGTCATCACGCCCTTGGATGTGGAAACGATTGCGACACCCAGACCACCCATTACTTTTGGCAGCTCATCTTTTTTCTTATAGATGCGCAGACCAGGGCGACTGACTCGCTCGATAGTTTCGATAACCTTTTTGCCTTCGAAGTACTTAAGCGTCACTTCTAGGACCGGCTTAACATCACCAGAGGCCTGGTAGTCAGTGATATAACCTTCTTCTTTCAGCACTTTTGCAATAGCAACGCGCAGCTTTGAAGAGGGCATAGCAACGGAAACTTTATTCGCCAGCTGACCGTTACGAATGCGGGTAAACATATCCGCGATAGGATCTTGCATACTCATCTTAAGCTACTCCTTACCAACTGGCTTTTTTCAGACCAGGGACTTCACCACGCATGGCCGCTTCACGTAATTTAATCCGGCTAAGGCCGAACTTACGCAGGAAACCATGTGGACGACCAGTGATACGACAGCGGTTATGCTGACGTGCACGGGAAGAGTCACGAGGCAGTTGTTGCAGCTTGAGAACCGCGTCCCAACGTTCTTCATCAGAAGAATTTACACTGCTGATAATGGCTTTAAGCTCAGCACGCTTCTCGGCGTACTTGGCTACCAGCTTGGCACGCTTTACTTCGCGTGCTTTCATTGATTGTTTTGCCATAACCCTACACCTTATTTCTTGAATGGGAAGTTGAAAGCAGCCAGCAGAGCGCGACCTTCTTCATCAGTCCCGGCAGTCGTAGTGATGGTAATATCCATACCACGTACCTTATCCACTTTATCAAAGTCGATTTCAGGGAAGATGATTTGCTCGCGAACACCCATGCTATAGTTACCATGACCGTCGAATGACTTAGCATTCAGGCCACGGAAATCACGGATACGCGGGATAGCGATTGAAATCAAACGCTCAAGAAATTCCCACATACGCTCGCCACGTAGGGTTACTTTACAGCCAATCGGATATCCTTCACGGATTTTAAAACCCGCTACAGATTTGCGTGCAACAGTGACAACTGGCTTCTGACCAGCAATTGCTTGCATGTCAGAAGTGGCGTTTTCCAACACCTTCTTGTCTGCTACCGCTTCACCCAGACCCATGTTCAGGGTGATTTTCTCAATCCGAGGGACTTGCATGACGCTTTTGTAACCGAACTGCTTCGCAAGTTCCGCCACTACTGTTTCTCTATAGAAATCATGCAGTTTCGCCATCGTAATCTCCAATAATTAAACCAGTTCGCCGTCAGACTTGAAGAAACGTACTTTCTTCTCATCTTCAAAACGGAAACCGACACGATCCGCTTTACCCGTTTTAGGGTTAACGATCGCGACATTCGATACATGAATTGATGCTTCTTTCTCAACGATTCCACCAGCGACACCTAACTGAGGGTTAGGCTTCTGGTGTTTCTTCATCAAATTCACACCTTCTACAACCAGACGGTCAGACTCAGTCAGTACTTG
This sequence comes from Lacimicrobium sp. SS2-24, assembly GCF_002201535.1. Lineage (GTDB taxonomy): Bacteria > Pseudomonadota > Gammaproteobacteria > Enterobacterales > Alteromonadaceae > Lacimicrobium. Next base: position 9,040 of record NZ_NIWW01000012.1, read on the forward strand.
CAGGACTTTGCCTGTTTTCCCTTTGTCTTTACCGGCTAGAACGACAACTTCATCATCACGACGAATTTTTCTTGCCATTATCGTGACTCCTTATAATACCTCTGGGGCCAGTGAGATGATCTTCATGAATTGATCTCCACGAAGCTCACGGGTTACCGGGCCAAAGATACGCGTACCAATGGGTTGCTTATTGGTGTTAAGCAACACGGCTGCGTTGTTATCAAAACGGATCAGAGAACCGTCAGGACGACGAACGCCTTTTCTAGTACGCACCACCACTGCATTCAGTACGTCACCTTTTTTAACTTTACCGCGAGGAATTGCTTCCTTGACGGTAACTTTGATGATGTCACCGATATGTGCATAACGGCGATGCGAGCCACCAAGAACCTTAATACACTGAACCCTGCGAGCGCCGGAATTATCGGCCACATCCAGGTTAGTTTGCATTTGGATCATGCTAGTGCTCCGCTGTTGTTAAGGCCATTTACAGGCCAATTAGCTGCTTTAATAGTCATACCCCCACAAAAAGGGCGCGAAACTATAACAGAATTGAACGCATTGTGATACCCGAAATGTTGAAAAAAACAACGGGATTGTTTTTTAACGTCGGAGGCCTCGACGACAGCCCTGTTTATGGGCAAAAAAGGACCCGGAAGGGTAGAGGACAAGGAAAGCGTGACGCTTCCTATTTCAGGCGCACAAGGATAACGCTTCGTGCGGGAAAAAGGAAATCGTCCGGTAGAAAAGCTGACAACTGCGACAGATTGCCTAAGCCTGTCGCAGTAATAAGAAAGCACGATAGCGGCTTGCTATGCGTTTTTTTAGTTAAGCACCACAATACGGTATCCGCTACCCACTTCGACATCCGGCTGGATGGAGAAAAGATAACTTACCGCTTCATCTATCGCCAGCGTTGAGGTTTGTGCTATCAGGGTCTGGTTACCGCTGTTGTCATCATATAGTGCAATAACGTCATAGTAATCACTGGGCAGGGTGATGCCGTCCGATTCAGCGTAACTGAGATTGAGCATGCTGTATTTCGCTGTCTCTACCGTTTCATCCTGTCTGACAAAGTAAACGTCAATATTGCTAAAATCCTGCACCAGATTCACAACATTGAGATCGTGTTCGTACACCTGGGGTGAGTCACTCTCTTCAAAGGCCAGTGAGTCAAGGTTGTTGTCTTCATCGGTGTATAACACCACCGTTTTAGATTCTCCCTGATTCAGGGTCAGTAAGCGATGACTCATCATGACAGTTCCATCAGCGGTACTGGCAGACAGTTGGTAATCGCCGTACTTAATCGACGTAAATGGGCTTAACACACCGCCCGGCACCTCAAGACTTTGCGACATGTCACTGCCACTCAGTGTCAGGTTCAGCGTCTGCTCATCATTCAGGCTATTATAGAAACGGTAGTGTGCGCCGGAGCGGATGTCTTTGTATTCAGGGACACTACTGGAATTGATAATCAAATCGGCAATCAATGTTTCCTCAGATGCCCCTGAGGAGTGCCTTATCACCATGACATACTCAGTTTCGTAATCAAAACTCATGGTATCGCTCTCAAACACCACCTCTGTGGTGCCGGGCTCAGTCAGATACACCACATAGTCATCCAGATCCCAGTGCGCACCGTCAGAATCTGCATCCCAGTATTCCGTGTCCAGCAATTCACCGTAGTTCAATGCACCGATAAAGTAGGCCTGGGTGATTGAAGCGCCCGCTTCACCGATATAGAGATCGAAATACCGCTCGCTTATGGCTGAGGTGACCTGAAGAGTAAAATGATCTTCCAGCTCCGAGCGCTTGAACTGATGCTCAATCAAATCCGGATCGGCATAATCACCCAGCATCAGATACAGGGATTTGTAACCATCACTGAGCGACACATCCAGACTCATGAGCTCAATCAGAGCATCATTGGTATCTTCATATTTAAGGCTGAGAAGGGTTTCCTGCTCATCGACTGTAAACAGGCTGGTTGCATCGCCATATGCGGCATCACCCAGCTCGACATCGTCCAGATAAAGGCCTGTTGAAGCGCTATTGGCAGAGCCATTGTAAAATTGCACGTAGGCTTGAGGGTAAGTGCTATCACCGTCATCGGAGCTACCACAGGCCGTCAGTAACAGCAGTGTAACGGGAAGTAGAAATACAGATATAACTCGCAGGTTCATAATCGGTCCTTTTGCTTACAAGAGCAAAAAAGACCACCGGGCGGGCGCCCGGTTCTCGTCCTTACACTTAATTTACACTGCTTTACATTACTTTACGGTGGGGATCTAACCGAGAAAGAGACTCAGGCAGTTGTTGACAGGCGCTGCCTGACCACTTCATACAAGCAGATGCCAGTTGCCACAGAGACGTTCAGACTAGACACGGAGCCTGCCATCGGAAGCTTGATAAGCTCATCACAATGTTCACGGGTCAGGCGACGCATGCCCTTTCCTTCTGCACCCATGACCAATGCCATAGGCCCCGTCAATTTTGCTTCATAGAGGCTTTGTTCCGCTTCACCTGCAGTGCCCACCACCCAGACACCCGCCTGCTGCAACTCTTTGAGGGTTCGTGCCAGGTTAGTCACCTGAATAAAGGGCATGACTTCAGCGGCACCACATGCCACTTTGCTGACGGTAGGTGTTAAGCCTGCGGACTTATCTTTAGGTACGATAACCGCATGCACGCCTGCCGCATCCGCACTGCGGATGCAGGCCCCGAGGTTATGAGGGTCCGTGACGCCATCGAGAATCAACAAAAAGGGTTGTGCTGTTGCATTGATAATGGCGTCCAAATCACTTTCGTCGAGAACCCGCGCCGGCTTGGCTTTAGCAACAACGCCCTGGTGCTGAGCCCCCTCGACTTTATCGTCAAGGGTACGGCGCTGACAGAATTGCACGGACACACCAAAGCGACGGGCCTGATTGACAATATCAGTAAGACGTTGGTCGTCACGCCCCTTGAGAACGAACAGTTCAATCAACCGCTCTGGCTCACGTTCTACCAAAGCTTCCAATGCATGCAGACCATACAACCATTGGGTTTGCGCCATTGCCTACTTCCTGCCTTTTGTCGTTTTTCGTTTACCGGGCCGACCTTTAGGCTTCGCCGTTTTGCCTGAGGCCGGTTTTTCTGTAGTAGTGCGTTTTCCTTTGGCTTTTTTCACGGCGACTTTACGCCCGCCTTTCCCTTTGCCCTGCGGCTGATCAAGAACAAAATCAATTTTACGGTCATCAAGATTCACACCGGCGACTTTCACCCTCACCAGATCGCCGAGGCGATAGACCGTGCCAAAGTTTTCGCCAATGAGGTGTTGTTTAACGGCATCGAAATGATAGTAGTCATTTTCAAGTGCAGTGATGTGTACCAGGCCATCAATGTGAAACTCACTCAGGCGTACGAAAAAGCCAAAACTGGTCACCGAGGCAATCACCCCATCAAAGCTTTCTCCGACATGATCCTGCATAAACTCACATTTGAGCCAGTCGGCCACATCTCTGGTGGCATCGTCAGCCCGACGCTCGGTCATCGAACATTGCTCACCCAGTTGCACCACTTCTTCGGTGGAATAGGCTTTCCCACCGGAATTACTCTTACGTTTAGCCTGCTTATCCAATATGCCTTTTAACGCACGATGCACCACCAAATCCGGATAACGACGTATGGGGGAGGTAAAGTGTGCATAGGCTTCCAGCGCCAGACCAAAATGACCAATATTCTCACGATCATAGATAGCTTGCTTCATGGAACGCAGCAGCATGGTCTGAATCAGTTCCTGATCCGGACGCTTGGCAACTTTATTCACCACATTAGAAAAATCCGCAGGTACCGGGTCATTACCAATACCATGAGGAATCCCCACTTCTGCCAGATAACCTAAAAACGTCATCAAACGATCAGGATCGGGCTTGTCATGAACCCGATAAAGCGCCTCTGCCTCATACTTCTGCAGCATCATGGCCGCACTCACATTAGCAAGGATCATGCACTCTTCGATCATCTTGTGCGCATCATTGCGCTCAACGGCCACCACATGATCAATCTTACGCTGGGCATTAAAAATGAATTTATTTTCCTGCGTTTCAAACTCAATGGCACCACGTTGTGCCCGTGCTTTTTTAAGCACCCGGAACAGGTCATGCAGGTCACGAAGATTCGGCACTAATGGTTCATAGCGCTGATATAGCTCTTTGTCACCCTGCAAAATGTCCCAGACCTTGTTGTAGGTCAGTCGCGCATGTGAATTCATTACGGCTTCATAAAACTGGTAACTCTTGAGGTGACCGGTTTTATCAATGTGCATCTCACAGACCATACACAGTCGGTCCACCTCAGGATTAAGTGAGCACAAGCCATTGGACAGCACCTCGGGCAACATGGGCACAACCTGTTCAGGGAAGTACACTGAATTGCCGCGTTCAATCGCTTCTTTATCCAATGCGGTGCCGGGTCTGACGTAATAACTGACATCGGCAATTGCTACCCACAGTGTCCAGCCACCGTCATCCCGTGGCTGACAATACACTGCGTCATCAAAATCCCGGGCATCTTCACCGTCAATCGTGACCAGGGGGAGTTGGCGCAGGTCGATACGACCCTGCTTGGCCTCTTCCGGCACCTGTTCCGTCAGACTTTTAATCTGCTGCGTCACCGCCTTCGGCCAGTCATGGGGAATGTCGTAGGTGCGCATCGCCATTTCAATTTCCATGCCCGGAGCCATATGCTCTCCCAGCACTTCGATAATTTTGCCGGTGGCGTTAACGCGTTTATTCGGACGCTGTACGATTTCCACCACAACTACATGGCCCTGGCGCGCCCCCTCAGTTTGCTCTGGCGGTATCACAATATCCTGACAAATACGGCTGTCGTCGGGCACCACGACACCAAATCCATGCTCAACAAAATAGCGACCTACCACAGGTTCAACCCGGGGCTCTACCACCCTGACGATACGCGCTTCTGTTTTACCCTTAACATTCTGATTACTCTCGCGAGCGAGTACCACATCACCATGCAGCAGGGTTCGCATCTGAGCATTGTGAATAAAGAGATCGGGCTTACCATCTTCACGCTTTAGAAAGCCAAAACCATCCCGATGACCAATGACTCGTCCCCGGATCAGGTCCATTTTATCTGCCAGACCATATTTCTTATTACGGTTAAACAGTATCTGACCTTCGCGCTCCATGGCCCTTAAGCGACGCTGAATGCCAATACGACTCTCTTCATCCCTGGCTTCTACCAGCTCACAAATCTCGAGCATAGACAGGGGTTTATTTTCATCGGTGAGGATCTGCAGCAGGTATTCCCGGCTGGCAACGGGGTTGTCGTATTTTTCTTTTTCGCGCTGGTAATAAGGGTCGTCGTGTTGCGTTGGCAATGCTTGCTTCCGTTGTTGTGGACATTTAATGCCCAGTATAACGAATTCGACGCCCGAATGATTGTAGAATTTAACTGGCAGCCGGTTAGCTGTTTAGCGGGCGTCGAGCTTTGCGTACTGCTTTAGGGTGCATAAGTTTTTCCAGTTCTTGCAGACAACGGGCAATCTGTTCATGTTGCCCTTTATCTGCGGTGATGGCGTTATACAGCCAGTGATACGCATCTTCGTAGTCATAAGGGCTGCCATGGCCCTCGATAAACAATTCAGCCAATCGTAACTGTGCTTTTAGATTGCCCAGACTACCGGCTTCTCTTAAGAAAACGATAGCCCTGTCGATATCTTTCTGCACCAACCGGCCCACGGCGTAGTAGCGGCCTAATTGTTCCATTGCGGCGGGCAGGCCTTGCTCGGCGGCCTCATGCATATAGTGTATTCCCCGTTCCGGGTCGGCTTTAAGACACACTCCCCAGGCCAGCATGTCTCCCCACAGAAATTGATAGGCAGGCAGTTTCAGCGTTGCCGCCCGGGCTTCGATGTCCTGCACTAACTGACAGTCATCCATGACGACTCTGTCGAGGTGGGTGTTTTCATTGATCATGGCAATCAATTCATCCTGAGAATAGATTTGTACGGCTTTAAGATCTGTTTGTTGCCCCGCTACCGGGCCAATCATTACTGACAATAAACCTGCACAACACAGTTTTTTGATCATATTCTCATTCCCAATTTCTAACGTCTGCCATTTCACACCACTTTTAGTATCGGCAAATATCGCAATTTATAAAGGGAATCACCACGCTCCCGACAAGGTTCTATCGGGTCAATCGTGCTATGGCCTGGTGCAGATAGTCACGAGGACAACCGAAATTGAGTCGTACAAACTGCTTGTTGCCGAAATCCGTCCCCGGTGACGGCCCTACTCCCTTTTCTTCAAACCAGGCTTGTGGATTATCCACTCCTAAACCACTGGCATCCACCCACGCCAAAAAGGTTGCCTGGGGCGCGTTGACCCTAAGGCCATCAATCTGATTGATTTGCTCAACCAGATAATCCCTGTTTTCACGCAAGTACTCCAGCTGACGCTGATACCACTCATCGCATAGCGTAAAGGCGGCCTCTGTAGCATACAGCCCTAACACATTGACCCAGGGGACAATGCCCATTGCCGCCTGATTGAAACGGCGTCGCAATGTATTGTCCGGAATAATCGCAAAAGCGGCGCCAAGTCCGGCAATATTGAAGGTTTTGCTCGCCGCCATCAATGTAATGCTGTTGTCCTTGAGGGCTTCGATTTTTCCGGCTGGAAGGTGGCAAGCCTGCTCATCAAGAATGAGGTCGCAGTGGATTTCATCACTACACAGGGTGACATCATGACGTCGACAAATATCAGCGATTCGTGCCAGTTCTGCCTCACTGAGTACCGTGCCAACCGGGTTCATCGGATTACACAGGACAAACAGTTTGGTTTTAGGATCTGCGGCCTGTTTCTCCAGTTCATCAAAATCCAGCATCCAGCGTCCGTCTTGCTCCAGTGTTGGAATATCCACCCGATGTAATTGATTAAGCTGAGGCGCTGCCAGCAGAGGGGGATAATTAGGTACCTGAATCATGACCTTATCGCCGGGTTCACAACAGGCTTTGCACGCAACATTGAAGCCAGGCACAACGCCCGGCATCCATACAATCCAGTCAAGTTCGACGCGCCAGTCATAGCGCTTTTGCAACCAACTGGCTACGGCCTGCTTCGCCGGTTCATATTGCGCCGGTAAGGTATAACCTAACACCCCATGCTCGACCCGGGCCGTCAGCGCATCCAATATGGGTTGTGCACACCTGAATTCCGTATCGGCCACCCACATGGGCAAAATGTCCTTGCCCTGGTATTTCTGCCATTTGAAAGAGAAGGTTGGTTTGCGGTCGACAATCTGGTCAAAATTCATATTCGTCCCGTTACGATGCTTGAAGTGGAAAGTATTGAGTTAACAGGCTATTACTCTATTAAGAGTCATATAGTGGACGCAACTTTGATCTGGAACAACTTATATCCCTTTTCAATCAGGGAGCCTGTTGTAGTTTGATCCTCATCAAAAATTTGTTGTTTAAAAGGGTAGATACTCAAGTCAAATGACAAGGAGAAGATGATGCAAGATAAAGACAATGTAGGCGTGTGGGATACTGCACTGCGGTCAGTGCTGTCATGTGTGTTGCTGGCGTTAGCGGTAGAGGGTATTTTCCCAACTGCAGTCAGTATCGCACTCGTCGTCGTAGGCCTGATGCTGTGGACAACCGTCTCCACGGGGGTGTGCTGGCTTTACAAATTGCTGGGCATCGATACCTACCACCATGCCCGTTAAATAAAAAAGGCGCCCGCGGCGCCTTTTTTGTGGTCATTCACGACAAGGCGTAGATAAAAAGTAGTCCCAGTACCAGGCCAGTGACACCAAAAAAACCGTATTCAACTTTTGATTTCATGGCATCGCCAGCTTCGACGGGCTTGTGTATTACTGCCATCAGTATGCTGCTTAATCCCAAGACAAAAGCCAGTAGCGCGAACCCAAATAAAATTGCTTCTACCCAATTTCCCATAATAATGCCTCAAATGTGTGATGATGGGCGTATTATGCCGCAAAAAGCTTTGCCGATCAGTGTACCAGATCAAATTTTTATGTTTATGGCAGGGAATGAGTAAAACGCCTACAAAGTTGCGATTTTGACCAAGACGCGCGCTTTTCAATCGGCATGCTATTTAATAAAATTATATTATTCATATAGTTAGGTTTCTGGCACACGGGTTGCTACTGTGATCAGGCATAATAGAACTGCTCGTTATCATTAAGGAAACCTCATGAAAGTACTCATTGCCTCATTGCTGCTGGTCGGAACCTCTGCTCTGGCGTCAGACTGTAACGTCAATCTGAAAGGCGATCTCAGCCTTGAGCGGGGCATTTTAACCGTCTCAACCCTGGACCAACGACCTTTAGTATTGGACGGAAGCAGCGCCACGTATGATGGCGACAGCATGTCGTTAAGTAGTTCGCAGCAACAATTGCTCAATCAATACCATCAACAGGTATCTGAACTGGCCCCCCAGGTCGCCGACATCGCCATGGATGCTATTGCACTGGCCAGTGAAGGCATCAACCATGCCTTTGGTGAACTGCTGGGCTACGACGACAACCTGGTGCTGGAATTCAGTGATGAGATGGATGCTCTGAGAAACAGAGTCTCCACGCAACTCTATGCCGATGACGGTAGCATCCGCTTCAGCTCCAAAAACCTCAAAGATGACAAACTACTGGGTCCCCAGTTTGAAGAGGAAGTCGAAGCAAAGGTGAAGGAGATGGTGGCACGCTCGATGGGCAGCGTCATGATCGCCATGGGCAAACAAATGCTTAAAAGCGGCGGAGACATGAGCGGCTTTGAGAAGCGCATGGAAAACTTCGGCGAACAAATCGAACAGCGCATCACCGCCAAGGCCGAAGTGATTGAGCAGCGTGCGAATGGACTCTGCTATGATCTGACCCGCTTAGACGATCTGGAACAACAGATCAGTCGGGAGATCCCTTCACTGTCGGGGTTGGATGTGGTCCGCGTGGATGCACAGCACAAATTGATGTAGTAAAGCGGGACTGACCTCACTCGGATTCCCGGCTCTGGTATAGTGGTGACATGACTGACCTTCATTTTACTGCATCATATCATGACTAATATCAGTATCTTAGGCTGCGGCTGGCTGGGACAACCTCTAGCCGTAAGCCTTCTCGCGCAGGGCTTTGACGTCGCGGGTACCTGTCGTAGCGAACAAAAACAAAATGCTCTTCGAAACCTGGGCATAAACGCCCATCAGTTTGAACTGGGAAAGCAAATCCCCGCAAACATCTGGCATAAAACAACACTTATCCTCAACCTGCCGCCCGGACGTTATCGTGAGCATTCTGAATTCTTTACCCGCGAAATACTTGGACTCATAGATTTCGGCATTGAGAATGGCTGTGAAAACCTTTTATTTATCAGCACCACCTCTGTGTATGGTGATCGCCGAGGCAGAGTGACAGAACAGAGCCCGGTCAACCCCATCACTCCTTCGGCTAAGGCCCACATCAGGATTGAGCAAGAGATACTGAAACAGGGGGGCACCGTTTTGCGTCTGGCAGGACTGATCGGTCCCCAGCGCCACCCTGTCAAACATCTTGCTGGCAGAGACCAGCTTAGCGGTGGCGCAAATCCGGTTAATCTGATTCATCAGCAGGATGTGATCAATGCGGTGCTACGCATCATCAGGAAAGAGTATTGGGGCAAGGTATGTCATCTGGCCGCCACCGAGCATCCATCAAGAGCCGATTTCTATATCTGGGCTGCCGAAAAAGCCGGACTACCGGCTCCGCAGTTTTTGCCTGACACGGATAGCGATGGAAAAATCATCGATGCCAGCGCCACACTCCAGGCGCTGGGGCTGGAGCTGACCTATCCGAGTCCGTTTTCAATGCCGGTCAGTTAAACAGACCGGCATCAAAGAACTTAATGGCCACGGTGTTGACGAAGATCACCAGCAGGATGACAGGGATAAAGGTACCCAGGGAAAAATCGACGTATTTTTCATAGAAGCTTCCCTTGTAGCCTTCGTCGCCCTCGCGCAATGCATTATTAAAATTCACTTTTTTCCATCGGTAGATAACGAACAAGCACACCAGCAGGCCATTCAGAGGCAGAATAGTGTCATAGAACACATCCACCAGCAGGTCGAAGAAAGACTTATTCATACCCGCATAATGCGTTAGCTCAGTAAAAAAGCTCAGCATGCCAAAGGACGTGGTCGCAGCCAGTGTTAGCAGTCCGATGCCAACACCCAACACCATCAGTGCTTTGCGACGTGTTAACCCTTTTTCATCCATCAGCGCCGCGGTGGGCACCTCTATAATAGACACCAGTGAGGTAATCGCAGCGAAGAATACCAGCAAGAAGAACACCGCAGCGACAAAGCTGGCGCCGCCATATCCTATGCTGCTTTGCAGGGCCAGGAAGATTTTTGGCAAGAAGGTAAAAATCATGCCCACTGAAGAATCGCTCAAATCCGCCATATTGGTATCGGGGTTAAAGGAAAACACCGCGGGCAACAGCAGCAACCCGGCCACAAAGGCCACCAGGGTGTCGGTCAATGCTACCAGTCTGGCTGACCCAGGCACCGAGTTTTTGCGCGACAGATAGGAGCCATAAGTGATCAATATTCCCATCCCCAAGGACAATGAGAAAAACGCCTGAGAAAGGGCCGCACTCACCACCGAGGCATTAATTTTGCTGAAGTCCGGGATCAGGTAGTACTTTACCCCTTCTATTGCATTGTCCAGGGTCAGCACAAAGATAACTAAGGCCACTAACATGAAAAACAATGCCGGCATTAAGAATTTGGCGGCTTTCTCAATACCTTGTCGCACGCCCCCTTGCAGGATTAGAAAAACAATTGCGGCAACTGCCAACATGTAGGCAAAGATATCACCCGTATTAATAAACTGACCGAAGGTGGCTGGGTCCGCGAGCACGTCAAGATTGCCAATAACAACCTGAAATAGATAGCCGATGAGCCATACGGTGATAACCGTATAGAAGACGGCAATCATAAAGGGAGTCAGTATGGCCAGCCAGCCAGCGAGCTTCCATTTCGATTCTGCACCGGAGATATCCCGATACGCACCGAGAGGATCTTTTTTGGCATGCCGGCCGATGGACATTTCCGCCAGCATGACCGGCAGACAGATAAAGAAAACAAACAAGGTGTAGATTAACAGGAAAGCGCCGCCGCCATTTTTTGCAGCTGCAACGGGAAACCCCACCATATTACCAATGCCAACGGCTGAGCCTGCAGCTGCAAGGATGAACCCCAACCTTGAACCAAACTCTTCACGAGGAGCTGAACTCATTCTTGATCCTTTTTATTATTATAAACCGCCAGTGGATAGTGTTTTATCCGGTTATTTTCAAAGCGGATATTAACAGCAGGGTAACAAAATGTCTTTCAGGCGCAGAGGATTTATTTAAACAAAGCCTTTACCATTCAATGGTATTTCCCTGCCAGTCCAGGTAGTACGGCGCCTTATCAGGCGACAGTCCCTCTAACTGTTTAAGCAAATAGCCAGCCGCCTGCTGGCGACTAAACAACTTGTGCTGTGGCACATTCGCCTGAAAAGGTTGTGACAGCGCCGTGTCTACCGTACCGGGATGGTAGCTCATCAGAATCGCCTGTGGACGTCTTCGCCGATACTCCACCTGTGCGGTTTTTATCAGCATATTCAGGGCAGCTTTTGACGCCCTGTATCCGTACCATCCTCCCAATTTGTTGTCACTGATGCTGCCAACACGGGCACTGAGGAAGGTAATCACCGAAGCCTCTTTTTTATCCAGCAAACCCGGCAGGTGTTTAAGCCACAGTGAAGGAATAATGGTGTTGACGGCGAAATACCGCTGCAGACTGGCGGCGTCCAGTTGTTCTAACTTTTTCTCCGGTTGCAGATCTCCCTCGTGCAAAACCCCCGTACAACAAATAATACGATGGAAATGGCTGACCTTTTCAGACAGTGCTGCACAAAGCTCCGCAATACCGGCATCCGTATGTTCAGCCAGCTGCAACCGTTCAACCCCGGATGGAACACTCAAGGTCTGCTGGCGACTGACGGCAAAAATACACGATGACGGATCCTCTGCAACAAGCTGCCTGATAACTTCATGACCTATTCCGCCACCGGCTCCTATTACCAGTATGTTTTTACTCACCTTACATCCTTAATGAAAGACAACGTGTGTTGATACGCACAAAAGTTCTGTTCGGATGACTTGATTCCCAGCGTGTTCAGTCCAATATCTAAGACTCTACCCTAAGGCATCTTTTTGGAGACAAACATGGCGAAGAACCTACAGCAGGCAACATTGGGAGGGGGCTGCTTCTGGTGCCTTGAATCGGCATTGAATGCGTTAACTGGCATTGAATCTGCCTACTGCGGCTACGCCGGCGGTCACGTGGAAAATCCGTCTTACGAGCAAACATGCCAGGGCGATACCGGACATGCCGAAGTAGTGCGGGTTAACTTTGATGCCGACGAGATCAGTTATGAAGAATTGTTAGAGATCTTTTTCGCCCTGCATGACCCAACACAACTCAACCGCCAGGGTAACGATGTGGGTCCTCAATACCGCAGTGTGATTTTCTACCACAATGACAACCAGAAGCAGCAAGCCCTGGCTTTAATTGAATCACTTGAGCAGCAGCAAATATGGCCGGAAAAAATTGTTACTGAAGTAACAGAAGTGAATAACTACTATCAGGCAGAAGACTACCATCAGGACTATTTTGCTAATAATCCGCAAAACACTTACTGTAATATGGTGGTGGCGCCAAAACTGGCTAAGTTTCGCAAGAAATTCGCCGATCGCTTAAAGGCGTCGCAACATTAGCTCGCCTTTATGCTAAAGAAGGGGCCTCACAGACCCTGTTACGCCCCTCATCTTTGGCCTGGTAGAGTGCATTGTCCGCTCGATGCAGCAAAGCTTCTGTTTCTTCACTCTCATGTGCCTGGGCCAGGCCAATACTTCCTGTGAGACTGATATTGCCGATCAGTGCGCTGCAATCCAGCACGCTGATCGCATGTCGCAAACGCTCCGCCAGCGCCCGGGCATCCTGCATGTCCGTATTGGGCAACAGCAGAGCAAATTCTTCTCCGCCCCACCGTGCCAACCTGTCCTCCTCGCGGCTGTTGTCGCGAATACATTGCGCAACCTTCACCAGAATTTTGTCACCCACCGCATGTGAAAACTTGTCGTTCACTTTTTTGAAGTAATCCAAATCCAATAAAATCAGACACAACGGGCTCTGATGGCGTTTCATACGAGACCACTCCCGATGCAGGTCTTCATCAAAAGCCCGTCGGTTGCCTAAGCCCGTTAATGAATCCTGGCGTGCCTGGCGTTCATAGTCTTCCGATTGTTGACGAATTTTTTCCAACAGCCTCGATTTTTCCTCATCGGCCTGCTGCAACGACTCAGCTTTCTCACGCAATTCTGCTGTTTGCTCATCCACCTTCAATTTGAGGGTGTGGGCCGCACGCTGCAAACTCACCAGACGCCACTTTATCAATGCTGACAGCAAGGCCACCGCCAGCACAATGATGAGTCCCCAGAATTCCGTTCTTTGCCAGAAAAAAGGTTCGATAACAAATTGTACCGTCCTTTGTTTGCTCCATGCGCCTTCCGGGTAGGCTGCCATCACCTTAAATTCGTATTCACCAGGCGGCAAATTGGTAAATTCACTGCTGGTATGGGTGTTACGGTAAACCCAATCCTCATCGAAGCCTTCTAACAGGGTTCGGTACTGAATCTTGGTGGGCATGATAAAACCGAGTCCCGCATAACGAATTTCAATTCTGTTCGTCCCGGCGGGTAACACAGGCATGCTGGCTGGCTGATAAGACTTACCATCTGCCACCACACTTTCAATCACGGCAGGAGGCACGATGGCAGAAAATTCCGACAGCCTTTGTGGCTGTACCCTGGCGACTCCTTTCGCCGTTGCGAACCAGATACTGCCATCGGCAGTGCGCATGGCTGCAGGTGTCGACCCACCATTTGCCTGCGAGCTCACCATACCATCGGACTCGCCAAAAAGGCTGTAGTCCAGAGTTTGCCGTTTGCCCAGCGCCACTTCAGTTGCCTGCTCTTTGTTTACCCTTATAATGCCGCGATTACTGCTGACCCAGAGAAAACCTTGCAGGTCTTCCACTATCTGAAAATACTTGTCAAAAGGCAGCCCGGCTTGCATGCCGATCAGACTGACTGATTCACTGGCATAGTCATAACGCAGTAGCCCCCTGTCACTGGCCGCCCAAAGCGCCTGATTGTCTGGCTGCTGATACAGACCAAAGATAAATTCAGCCTCATCGAGCGAGCGCAGATCCAACACATTCAGGGAGCCATTTTTTACGTAAGCGAGTCCTTTTGCTGTCGCAATCCAGATTCGTCCATCCGGTGCATGCAGTAATGCAGAAATAAATTGGCTGGGCAGCTCATGCTGTAATGCAAAAGTGGTCACAACGGAGTCGTCAATCACATTCAGTCCGTTAACGGTTCCAACCCACAGTTGCGTGTCTGTTATGGGTAAAATTGCCCTTACTTCGTTTGAGGAGAGCCCCTCCTTACGCGTGAACACCTTATCCACTTTTCCATTCTCAACGCGGGCAAGTCCTTGAGTGTACGCGCCGACCCAAATCGCATCGTCCGGCGCCTGTGCCAGGCTCAGCACACTGTTACTGACAATATCGCCCTTGAGGATCTGTAAGTTGCCATTGTGATAGCGGTTTAACCCACGACTGGTACCAATATAAATGCTGCCATCCCGGGCCTGCAGAAGCGTCCGGACAAAGTTGTCACTGAGCCCCTTTTCTTCGGTCAGGGCGGAGAATGGAGCATCCCGGAGCCGAAATAGTCCACCGTTGGTGCCCAGCCAGAGACTGCCTTCGCGGTCTATAAATAATGCGGTAATACGGTTATTGAGCAGGCCCTGCTCGGCAGACAAATGCTCAAGTTTCCTGTCTCTGAAACGGTACAGCCCGTTTTCGACCGTGCCAATCCAAATGGTACCATCGTCTTCTACCAGCATCTCCAGTGCAGCAACCTCAGACAAGTCGGGGTGTAGTGGAATAAAGCGCTTGTTCTCAAGCCGATAAACACCACTCTCTGTGCCTATCAGCACTCTGCCATTCACATCCCGTTTCAGGGCAAAGACAGGGCCACGGGGCAGTCCCTCGTAGTTGCCACCTGCGCGAATCGCCTCAGCGTTATCGCCAACAATACGAAATAAACCGCCGGCTGTTCCAACCCATATTGCCCCCTGGACATCACTCATCAGGCTATACACACGCTCGTTAGTTAGCCCTTCTGTGGTAGCAAATGTCTTACGCTCACCCTCAGCGCTCTGTCTTATCACACCGGCATTGTCTGTGCCCATCCAGAGATTGTCTGACGCATCACAATGCAATGAGCGAATCATAGAGGGCAAAGGCGCCTCGGCCAGCCACTTGTCTGCACGAACCTGACTGAGACCGCCTCTGGCACTGGCGACCAGTAAGTTACCCTGGCAGTTTTTAGCCAAAGTAAAGGTCCCCGTGTCAGGCAGCCCTGTGCGCTCTCCACGCACAAACACCTCCATGTGCCGACCATTAAAACGCACCACACCTTCCCACGTGGCGAACCAGAGGTAGCCATCTTCGGTTTGTTGGATACTGTTGATAGTGTTGTGAGGCAGGCCATCACGGGTGGTCCAGCTTTCCTGGAAGAAGTCTGTCAGATTGCCCTGAGCGGCCACTGACTGAGAAAACGTTAGTAATAAGAAAAAGGTACAGATTATGCGGCCTGGCATGTTGTACAGGTTAATTTTCGCTTTCAACCTCATCTGCCTCTTCCTTACTACCTTTGCGTTCACCAGGCTATCATTGCTACAGCAAAAACGGCTCCACCTGTCAGTAGAGCAAACTGTAAAGTTTTCTTCGGTACTGACTGGCCAGCGCGTCTCCTTCCGGCAAGGCATTGAGGCTGTCCAGCATGAGCTTACGGGCTTCTCCAAAGTTTAAGTCCTGACGCAATACTTCCAGTAACAGCTGCAAAGCTTCTTCCGCTCTTCCTGCCTGCTGCAGCTGTACGGCCAGCTTCACCTTAACATCCAGATCATCGGGATTTTCCGACAAGGCTTTCTGCAACGCTTTAATCTCAGGCGTCTCAGCGGCTTCTTCAGCCAGTTCAATGCGCCCTTTAAGACTCTGATAGGTAGCATCCTGGTCCACCAGGCCAATACTCTCAAGCAAGGCTCTGGCTTCGTTAATCCGTTTGAGTTGAATGTAGCACTCAATTAAGACAAATTTTATATCACTGCGCTGTGGTTCCAGCTCCAATGCCTGCGTCGCCAGCGTGAAGGCCTGATCCACCTCGGATTGAGAAAGAGCATGACGGGATTGCTCCAGCAATGCATCTGCAGGACTGGGTAAATGCTTTTCTAACAATGCCCGAATTTCTGTTTCAGACTGCACACCGGCGAAGCCATCAACGGGTTGTCCCTCTTTCACCAGGATCACCGTTGGCAGACTGCGTACCCCAAACTGCATGGCAATCTGCTGCTGCTCATCACAGTTTACTTTTGCCAGAATGACGTCATTTGCCCGTTCTGCGGCGAGCTTCTCCAATACCGGCATAAGGTTTTTACAAGGCTCACACCAGTCAGCCCAGAAGTCCACCATCACCAGCTTGTGCTGAGAACCTTCCAGAATCACGGATTGAAAGTTCTCCAGGTCAATATCGACGATGTTGTTTGCTTGCTGCTCCATCTTCCCTCTTCTATTTGTTGTATTTCAGTCTTTAATCAATGTCTGTTAAGACAACGTCTGAGCCTTTGTCACCAGATGAGGAAAATGACGCTGAGGCAGATAGTCGGCCAGGGCTCGCATCGAAGCGGCCAGTTCTGAGTATCCCTTCCCCACCAGGTTAAAATGCCCCATTTTTCGCTTTTCACGCACCTCTTTGCCATACCAGTGCATATGACATCCCCTGATGGCTAGCATGTCGTGACTGAAAGAGGCAAATCCGATGATATTAATCATGGCGCTGACACCGTGGCTACTGGTATCCCCCAAAGGCAGATCACAGATTGCACGAAGATGATTCTCAAATTGACAGGTATCGGCACCCTGCATGGTCCAGTGCCCCGAATTGTGAACCCGGGGTGCAATTTCGTTGACCAGCAACTGCTCTCCTACCTGAAAAAACTCTACTGCCAGCACACCGGTATAGTCGAGGGCATCGGCCAGTGCAGTAAAGGTCTCTTTCGCCTGAGTCCAAAGTGTATCGCTGACCTGGGGAGCCGGTGCCAACGATACATGAAGCTGCCCCTGATGATGCAGGTTTTCCGCAAGATCATAAAAACGGACGTCGCCGTTTTGACTGCGCACGCCAACCAGTGACACTTCGCGATCAAAGTCGAGCATCGTTTCTACCACCAAAGGCACTTTCTGTAGATCCAGCTCTGCAAGCTGTTGCTTTAAACCGGGTAATTCGTCACTGTGCTGCAACCTCCATTGGCCGTAGCCGTCATAGCCATCGCGACTGGCTTTTAGGATCAGCTTACTGCCCAGCTCATCCACCACGCTATCCAATTGCTCAACATCATCGACGATGCGATGCGCGCAATTTGCAATGCCTAAGCTTTCCAGTAATCGCTTCTCTCTGACCCTATCGGCACCGGTCAGAATAGCCTCCATACCTGGCATCAGTTTGCCGCTGCGCTGCGCTTTTTCTAACAGCGCTTCCGGCACATGTTCAAACTCTACGGAAATGGCATCGGCATCTTCGATGGCCTGATCCAGGCTCACCGGGCTGGGGTGCTTATCCACAGGATTCACCACCTTCTGGGAGTTGACGTCAACGGCTGACACCTCAATTCCTAATGGGCAACCGGCCAGATACATCATTCTTGCCAGCTGACCCGAGCCAAATATCAGTACTCTCATTCGGGCAACTCCAGGGTCTGACTGGCAAGCACCTTATCCGTTTGCGTGGTTCTGAAATCCTTCACTGCCTGTTTCACCTTTTCATCGTGCAGCGCAACAATCTGAGCGGCCAGCAAACCGGCATTGGCCGCGCCCGCATCGCCAATAGCCAGCGTACCCACTGCCACGCCTTTAGGCATCTGCACGATGGATAGCAACGAATCCAGACCATTGAGGGTGCGCGACTTCACCGGTACGCCAAAAACAGGCAAGTGTGTGTGGGCGGCGATCATGCCCGGCAAATGCGCTGCGCCTCCGGCCCCGGCGATGATCACTTCAACACCTTCATCGGCAGCATTTACCGCAAACTCTGTCAGCAAATCCGGTGTGCGGTGCGCCGACACCACCTGGGCGTGATACTCAACCCCCAACTGCTTCAGCATTAATGCAGCCTGCTGCATTGTTGGCCAGTCAGACTGAGATCCCATTACAATTGCCACTTTTGACATTTTTGCTCCTCAGGTTCGAAGGACCCCCGCCCTTCTTAGTCAAAAATAAAAGCGGAATTGTACCTCAAAAGACGGACCTGTCCTAATCTCGCCAGTCACTGAGTCCATAGCGTTCGAGAATCTTATGCAATTCTCCTGAAGCCCGTAAGCTAGCCATTCCCTCGCTTAACATTTCAGCCAGTTCCAGGGAGTCGGATTTCGCCGGTGAAAATGCAATATACACATCGGTATCGGCGTTGGGATTTTCAATAAATCCAACATTGATAAAGTCAGCAGACTCTTGTCGTTGCCGGACATAGAAGCGAAAAACGGACTCATCTTCCACCATCACATCGATACGTCCTGCACCCAGCATTCTCAGGCCCTGAGCAAGCGGCGCCGTTCCAAATAACACATGAATAAAGTTCTGATTGAGAGGGTCGGCGATGTAGCCATCAATGGCCCGTCCGTAACTGTATCCTGCGCTCACACCCAGCACCACCTCTGACAAAGAAGGTAGTCCCTGGTAACGCCAACTCAGGTCGGGTGCGGCCCACAACGCGGTGCGCATTTTCCCCTGCTCCAGGCGCGGAAACACAAAATCGGGCGCATCATTTAAGGTGGCACCGATAACCGCATCCACGTCACCATCACGCGCACTCTGCACAGCACGGCTCCAGGGCACCAAACGATACTGCACCTGCATATCATGGCGAGAAAACACCTTGCGGGCTATTTCCACCATAAAACCGGGGGTGTCACTGTCCGGTTGACAGTTATAGGGACACCACAGATCGGCCGCCAGCACCAGGGTTTTAGCCTGGATCTGAGTACTTAAAAAAACTGTGGCCAACACCAATACTTTAATCACCGAGCGCATCGCAGCCCTCACAGAGGTTTAAGTTAAGCTTATGCAAAGAACCTATAGAATGGCAACATCCCCTGGCGAGGACATTGTCGGCACCGGATACTCAAAGCAGGCCATCCTGATTACCCGTTGCCGTGTTTACCAGCTTGCCATCCTCCTTTGCTCAATACTTTTTCCGCCAATGCCTGCGGTGCCGGCTCTAGGTCCGTCGCCATGGAGTCATTCCAGCGATTCAAAAAACCATACAAGGAGATGGCGGCCAGAATCTCTACTATTTGCTCTTCGTTCCAATACAGTCTCATCTTCTCCATCAACGCATTATCCACACCATTGGGCACCGTGCCCGCAGCGAGAGCAAAATCCAGCGCCACTCGCTCGGCTTCAGAATACAGAGGACTGGACTGATACTCCCACACGGCCGCAATTTTCTCATCGCTGACATCATGCAAACCTGCCGCTATCAGAGAATGCGCCTCACAATAGCGGCATCCGGCTGCGCGGCTGGCAAAATGGGCAAGAATGCGCTTAAAGCCGGCGTCCACCTTGCCATCCTCTGCCATCACGGCTTTGGTCAACGCGCCAAAGGCTTTGACAATCTCTGGCTTGCGCTGCATGGTCAGCAGGCTGTTGGGAATAAACCCAAGAATACGTTCAAATATGGCAAAATCGTCTGCCAGTTCGGGGTGGCTCTGGGCTGGTAGGGGGGACATATGGCTCATTGGAAGCTTCTCCATTATTGTGGCTGTTTTTGGTCAGACTATCACTGCCAAGGAGATTCGCCAGTGATCGCTTGAAAATCGTCAATAACGGCCCAATAAAGGCTGACAACATCTGTTAACACCAGGACCGCTGTCAGATGCGGGATCTGCAACTAAAACCATACTATCCAGTGTCTGAGGCACCCTATGCTAGCATTACAAATCAATGCCTTACGTAAGGTTTATCGCGGTGGAACAGAAGCCTTAAAAGGCGTCGATCTGAGCGTGCAGGAGGGCGACTTTTTTGCACTGCTGGGCCCTAATGGCGCCGGTAAGTCCACCACCATAGGTATCATCAGTAGCCTGATCAATAAAACCTCCGGCTCAGTAAAAATCTTTGGTGACGACCTGGATACCGACTTAGTCAACGCCAAGTCTCACATCGGCCTGGTACCACAGGAATTTAATTTCAATCAGTTTGAAACGCTTATGCAAATCGTGGTTAATCAGGCCGGCTATTACGGCGTACCGCGGACATTAGCCAAGCAGCGCGCAGAAAAGTACCTGAAACAACTGGATTTGTGGGATAAGCGCAACGCCCGGGCGAGGGAGCTGTCGGGCGGAATGAAGCGCCGTCTGATGATCGCCCGAGCGCTGATGCACGAGCCCAAAATGCTTATTCTCGACGAACCTACAGCGGGTGTGGATATCGAGATTCGCCGTTCAATGTGGCGCTTTCTTAAAAAGATTAACCAACAAGGCATCACGATTATTCTTACCACCCACTACCTCGAAGAAGCCGAGATGCTGTGTCGCAACATCGCCATTATCGACAAAGGTCAGATCATCGAAAACACCAGCATGAAGGGTCTGCTGTCAAAACTCAATGTGGAAACCTTTGTCTTGGATCTGTCCGGCAATAGCATCAAGCCTACCCTTAAGGACTTTGATTTCAGACAGGTCGATGATCATAGCCTGGAAGTAGATGTGCCTAAAGCCAGTGGCCTGAATGCCGTCTTCAGTCAGCTCTCTGATCAGGGTGTACAGGTGCTGAGCATGCGCAACAAATCTAATCGGCTGGAAGAACTGTTTGTCCGTTTGGTAGAAAACGGGCGGGATCAGACCAGTGCCCCCAAGCAGGAGAATGCATAATGAACAGCCTTCAGTTTACCGCCCTGCGCACTATCTGGATTAAAGAGTGTACCCGTTTTTTACGCATCTGGGTGCAGACACTGGTGCCCCCGGCTATAACCATGAGCCTGTATTTCGTGATTTTTGGTAATTTGATCGGCAGTCGTATCGGTCAGATGGGTGGCCTCAGTTACATGGAGTTTATCGTTCCCGGTCTGATTATGATGGCAGTGATCACCAGTTCCTACTCCAATGTGTCCTCTTCATTTTTTAGTGCAAAGTTTCAGCGCAACGTCGAGGAGTTACTGGTGGCGCCGGTATCTAACTGGATTATTATCCTTGGTTATGTTGGTGGTGGCGTCACCAGAGCGCTGCTGGTTGGCGGTCTGGTCACGCTGGTCTCACTGTTTTTTGTTGAGCTGCAAATCCACAACCCCATTATGTTATTGCTGACCCTGGTGCTCACTGCCACCTTGTTTGCCGCAGCAGGATTAGTGAACGCCATATTCGCTAAAACCTTCGATGATATCAGTGTCATTCCCACCTTCGTGCTGACCCCGCTGACGTATCTGGGCGGGGTCTTTTACTCCCTGACCCTGCTCCCCGAATTCTGGCAATGGGTGAGTAAAGCCAACCCTATCGTGTATATGGTTAATGGCTTTCGTTACGGTTTCTTAGGTGTCTCCGATGTGGGCATCAGCACCTCTGTTGCCGTATTAATCGGCTTTAATGTGTTACTTTTCACCCTGGCGTGGAACCTCATAAACCGTGGCGTAGGAATTCGTAGTTAATGGCATCGGGCAATTCCAGGGCCGTGACCTCAAACCAGAGTGGTCCCCATGAAAAGCTCACTGAACTGGTAGAGCGTCACCTTCGCAGCGAATCAAAAAAGCCGTTCAATGAGCACACGGTAGCAGCCTTTGAACAGGCTCAGCAGTGGCTCGATAACTGGCAGGGCCCATTGATTCTGGACTCATGCTGCGGCGTGGGACAAAGCACCGCAGAAATTGCCAGAGCCAACCCCGAGGCACGCATAATCGGGGTCGACAAATCCGCACTACGAACAGAAAAACATCAACGTGGTTATGCTACGACAACACAGAATTATCTGGTGCTGAGGGCGGATCTGAACGACTTCTGGCGACTGGCACACCAAAATGGCTGGCGTCTTCACAAGCACTATCTGCTCTATCCAAACCCCTGGCCTAAATCCGCACACATCAAAAGACGCTGGCATGGCAGCGCAGCTTTTGCCGATCTGCTCAAGCTAGGCGGACAAATGACCGTACGCAGTAATTGGAAGCTTTATTTAGAAGAGTTTTCCAAAGCGCTGCAAATTGCCGGATACGCATCGGAGTTGCATGAATGTGATGACGCTAAAGCGGCCATCACGCCTTTTGAAAAAAAATATCGTGACAGCGGTCAGCTAACCTGGGAGTTAACCGCTTCAATCGACTAAACATGGTAAGCATATAGATGGTGACCATGGGGTATTACGCAGCTAACAGCGTATTGCGCGCAATAACAGGAATACAGGCTGAGTCCATGATCACGGGCGACCGCCGAGCTATCCACCTGGAATAGTTCTGACAAAGCCTTTCCCGTTGCCTTTGCTAACGCTTCTTTCTGGGTCCAATAGCGATAAAAACCTTCCGCTTTCTGCAACTGCGCTAATTGCTCTGACTCTGCCGGCCCCAGGCAGACATCAGCCATCTCCACCCAAGGACGAGAGGGCTTAAACCACTCAACATCTACACCCAGAGGCGTGTACGGCACCGACGACACGATTGCCGCCGAAGCGTTATGACTGTGACTCAGGCTCACGCACCATTTATGCAGTTGTAACTCTCCGGTTAATGCGACCCTCCCAGTGTCCTGCTCAAATAAGCTGGAGTATCGCTGAGCACTTATGGCGAGTTGAGAACCAACAAGCTGTTTAAGTAACCAGCGACTCTGCAAAAACTGACGCTGCCCTTTTTGGGTCCGACGCACAACATCCTCTTGTTCCCGTGGGGTCAGGCCATTGTTAAAAAAGTCCTCGGGCGCTGGCTGCAGGGTAAAAGCTAAGAATACCGAAGGCCTGGATCCAGTCCCCGTTTTCGGTTCACTGAAAAGCAGCGGCAAACAATCCGGGGCCTGTTTATCTTTCATCAACTCGCCCCAACATGCAGTTCTCTATTCAGAAAACTTCACCAGAGTTCCTTTTAGGGTAACCCCGGCCATGAGTGCACCGGCTCCACACTCATACTCAGTTTCACTGACAAACTCGCGCTTCTTATAGTAAGACTCAATTCCTACCACTGCATCCATACCTTCTTTTTTTGCGCGTTCCTGTAATGACTTTAATGCCCCCAGCATTACCCATTCACACGCCTCCCGATCGGATTTCAAGAAGGCATTGGTTTTACGATTGCTCATCACTTCGCCATAGGTTTTCAGTACCTCGGGATGTTTCTGTGAACCAAAAAAAAGTGGCACATCATGCAAGGCCTCCTTAGCTTTGGTGGAACTCAGAAGTTCCTGAACCGGGTACTGGTGAACCGTATCACGAGCCGTCGCTGAAAAACTTATTCCCATTACCATCGCTGCTACAGCAAGTCGTTTACATCGATTCATCTATATCTCCTTATCATAAAAAATCCAGACCACACCCAACCCAATCAGCCATTGATGTGATTGTTTCAGTAAGGGGCTCGATTCAGACTGAGAGCCTGTCAGCCCCTGATAGCGAGCGAACCCAGCCATCCACCAGTTGCCCTGCTTGTAAACCACCCCCGATGACAGTTGACTGCCCCAATAGCCTCCTGACGCTTCAAAAGCCGATCGTTCAGGCAGGGCTTCTTGCTCAGTCACTCCGTAATAATATTGATGCGCTTTATCCGATGCCATTCGAACGTCAAGCTCTATAGTCCATAACCATTTCTCGTTTGTCGATTCGAACAGGGGTTGCTGGTGGGTAAAGCTGAACCCGGCAAACCAACCGGCGTCGTCTATGTGGGAAAAATCCGTGGTGATTGCTTTACGCACATATAGTTCAGCGAAAGTCCGCTCGTCGACAGACGGTTGCCCACGAAAATAGTATTTAAGCGCAGGGCCTAGCTCAAACCGCCAGTCGAGATCAGCCATACCCTGGCGAGCTGAGTTCTTCTCACTTTCCACCGGCAATCCTGCGTTAGCTGAGATATCAAATTGCCAGCGACCTTTTTCCCACAAATGTCGGTTTATCCCTTCCCGATCAATGCTCAATTGATCCGACTGATAATAAACAAAGGGAAGGGGAACGAAGTAATTATGGCGCTCGTCACTGCCCGGATAACTAGGCAAACTCATACCAAAGGCACCGATACCGAGTTTTAATTCGTCAGCCCATGTCAGCGAGTTGGAAATACCAAGCAGTACGACAAAGAGTCTAAGCATCTTTCCATCGCTTAAATATTAATGAGGTGTTGATACCTCCGAAAGCGAAGTTGTTGCTCATTACATAGTCAGTATTTAGCTCTCGCCCATCCCCCGTGATGTAATCCAATGCGGCGCAATCAGGGTCGATGTTGTCGAGATTAATCGTTGGTGCAAACCAACCATCGTGCATCATATTCACGGCGGCCCAGGCTTCAATAGCACCGCAGGCCCCCAATGTATGGCCGAGGTAGCTTTTTAATGAGCTGATCGGCTTTCTGCCCAGCACCTTAAAGGTAGCATGAGATTCGGCCACATCGCCTTTAGCTGTTGCAGTACCATGGGCATTGACATAACCGATGTCATAAGGAGTAATGCCAGCGTCCTCAATTGACATAGCAATGGCCTTTTGCATCATCTCCGATGTCGGCTGCGTGACATGCACGCCGTCTGAGTTACAGCCAAACCCAACCACCTCTGCCAGAATAGGCGCACCTCTTGCCTTAGCGTGTTCCAGTTCTTCCAGCACAAAGGTACAGGCACCCTCTCCGATGACCAATCCATCGCGATCAACATCGAAAGGCCGGGGAGTCAGTTCCGGTGAGTCATTTTTCACACTGGTGGCGTAAAGGGTGTCAAACACCGCCGCCTCAGTGACACACAATTCTTCTGCACCACCTGCCACCATGGCTTTTTGACGACCAAACTTAATTGCTTCATAGGCATAGCCCAATCCTTGAGAGCCAGAAGTACAGGCTGAACTGGTGGTGATTACTCTGCCTTTAATAGAAAAAAATACGCCGACATTAACGGGGGCGGTATGAGCCATCATCTGAATATAGCTGGTTGCAGTCACTCCGCTCATCTGACCGGTATTCATCATCTGGCCAAACGCCTTAATAGGTCCCGTTGAGCCTGTAGATGAGCCATAAGCAATCCCTGTATCGCCATTGGTTAATGTCTCATGTTCGAGCAAGCCACTTTGTCGCAGAGCTATTTCAGAAGCGCGTGTAGCCATCAAAGAGACTCTGCCCATGGAGCGCACCTGTTTACGTTTGTAATGAGCAGGCTTTGCGAAATGAGTTACCGGCGCTGCCAACTTGGCATTCAGCCCCTCAACGTAATCCCATTGAGGCATGGTTTTTACCGCATTACGTCGCTGTTTCAATGCATGAGAGAAGTCAGTCCACTGGTCTCCTAATGCGGTAATCGCCGACATTCCAGTCACCACCACTCGTTTCATTACACAATCCCACCGTTAACAGAGATGACTTGACGGGTAATATAAGCCGCATCTTCAGATATTAAGAATGCTACAGCACCCGCGACTTCTTCAGGTTGTCCCAAACGTTTCAGGGGTACCATCTTGAGCATATCCTCCAACGGCAGCTCGGCGGTCATATCCGTTTCGATCAGTCCTGGCGCAACACAATTGACCGTGATCTTGCGTTTTGCCACTTCTAAGGCCAATGCCTTGGTGGCACCTATGATCCCTGCTTTGGCTGCTGAATAATTAACCTGCCCCCGGTTACCTGCGATGCCAGATACAGACGATAAGGTTATAATACGGCCGCCTTTACGGGCCTGAATCATCGGCATTACTGTGGGATGCACAACATTGTAAAAGCCCTCCAGACCGGTGCGGATCACCACATCCCAATCTTCGCCTTCCATTGCCGGAAAAGCCATGTCCCGGGTAACGCCTGCATTACACACCACCCCATAATAAGGACCGTTCTGTGCAATATCAGCTTCGATTTGTTCACGGGCCTGCTGACGATCACAAACATCAAATTGCAAAACCGAGCTTTGACGCCCCATTTCAGCAATCTCAATAGCCACTTTTTCTGCGTTATCACGTCCCTGACGACAGTGTACCGTCACATCATAGCCTAGCTTCGCGAGTCGCAGAGCAATGACCTTACCAATACCCCGGCTGGAACCGGTGACTAATACTCGTTTGCTCATGCTTGCTCCGTAATAAATTGCTCGGGATTGGCAGGTTGGAAGACATTAACCTTGGCACTCGCCAGGACTCGCTCTTGTTCCATAATGTAGCACTCGAAAACACTCAAGCCAGATTCCTCCTGATACAGACGCGTGACGTGAATGTCTAACTGCTGGTCACGGGTAAAGCCTTGCACTTCAGTCTGATATTTTCGCGTTCCCAGCAAGAATCCCACTTTAATATCTCGCTCACTATCCAGATCATTGGCACCTGCAAAGGCGGCAATTGCCTGGGCCATATACTCGATTCCCACATAGGCTGGGACCTGCCGGGATTGGGGCTGATAAAAGGGTGACACGGATTTGATGGTTACCTGACAGCACGCTGATTCGGTGTCATAGTTGACTAGCTTATCCAGCAGAATCATCGGTGCGCGATGAGCCAGAACCTGCTCTATGCTGTAATGATTAAATATCATTGAGCTTCCTTGTAACGCGTTACTCTGTCGTTATGACTGACAGTACCTAAGATCAAGCTGACATTATTGCCACCAAAGGCAAAGGAGTTAGATAAACACAATCGCACATCTGACTCAGCGCCATCGCAATAGCGAATGGGGGCTAAACTGGGATCTGCTTCACCTGATGCCACACTAACCGGTAATTTAGCCGCCGTATTATACGGACTCAACAGCAACCAGCATAGTCCCGCTTCCAGTGCACCCGCAGCACCCAGAGTGTGGCCGGTCAGTTCTTTGGTCGAACTCACTGGGACCTGATCTGCAACCAACTTATAGATTGCCTGACTTTCCATGGCATCATTCAACGGCGTACCAGTGCCATGGGCATTAATATAATCGAGTTGCTCAGCGCTGATTTGGGCATCGGACAACGCCGCACGCATGGCTGACAAGGCTCCTTCACCTTCGGGTTGAGGCGCCGAAATATGATGGGCATCGGTGGACTCTCCTCCTCCGAGCAAGGCTATTCCCTGCGCTTCACGTGTCATCACAAACAGCGCTGCCGCTTCGCCGATATTGATGCCGTCGCGTCCTGCCTTAAACGGTTGGGTGAATGTCTCTGCCATGGCTTCAAGGGCGGCAAAACCATTGACGGGTAAACGACTGAGCGAATCCACTCCACCACAGATCACGGCATCCACAAAGCCACTTTCGATCAAATTACGAGCACTCAACAACGCCTTTCCACTGGAGCTACAAGCGGTTGAAAGGCTGTAACAAGGTCCTTTAGCTTGACTAAGATGAGCGACAAACTCACTTACCGCACCCATCTCCTGCTTGCTGTAGTGGTAATCCTGCGGCCATTGCCCCTGTTGTTGTCGTTTCCGCAGTGCGATCTCACCGTCACTGATTCCCGAAGTACTGGTGCCGATGATCACACCAATTCGCTCATCGGGGAGCGATTGACGAAGCTGCTGCACCTCCGCTTCAATCTGCCTGTAGGCCGACAGCGCCAACTGGTTGTTACGGCTATGATACGCCAGCGGATAATCGGCCAAATTTGGTAAATCTCCCCTGGCCTGACCCACATAATACTCCTGGTCCTCTAACCCGAGTTCCCGGTTAAGTGTTAAGTAACTCTGGCGTTCCCCGGGATTAAGTAAGTGCTTAATAACTTCCTTTTTCGACATTCCCAGGGAGCAAGTAATACCCAATTGATTTAAAAACACCATAACTACTCAATCTCTGCCAATCGAATTCGATACCCACGCTGTTTATGCTCAATGTGCAGCTCTGTTTCCTGTTGCTGTATTTGCATCACAATCCTTCCTTGACCATCAATCAACTGCCGCAGTCCTCGTTCAATAACGAGTCTGCCACCACTCAACGCTGCATTGACCCGAGCTAGCGGCCAGTGTGCCAGCTGAATATCGGCAAGAATCGACGCTGCATGGACCTGAGTCTGAGGCACAAAATAATTGGCACTGAGGGGCTGCTGTCCCTGCTTTTCGATACTCAGCAGCGGCAATCCCGCTGGTGTCATCATCACCACATTGAGCGTACCTTCGTTGATCACCATCTGGGCCAATATCACCTGCTGCTTCTGCCCAGGCGGCCGTATGGTCATTCGCCAGAACCAGTTTTGACCATCAAAGGATACGGGGGGTGCTGTCAGCTTCAGCGTGACTCCCTCAGCGACGCTGACCTCCGACTCGCGCGGTCCCGTTGCCGTGCAGGCGAATAAACTAAGACCGATAAAAACACAAAGGATCAATCGGATTGGCATAGACGTACCAAGGTATCTAGTCGGCGTTCACTCTGAGCCACATAAGGATTGCTTTCATCCCAGGCGTAGCCGGCCAGAATAGCGCTGATCATGCGCCGAACCCTGTCGTCCTGCTGCTGATAGAAAATAACATCCTGAAAACGTCCATCATACCAGGCTCGCACAAAGGCCCGAAAACAGTCGATGCCCTTTACTAATGGCTTGGCAAAGCCAGAGTCAAAGTCCACTTCCTGACCACGCAAATAAGCATCCACCTGAGGGGCCACCAGGCTGGCAGACTGCATAGCGATAGTCACGCCAGAGGAAAACACTGGATCGAGAAACTCCCCGGCGTTACCGAGTAAGGCGTAATTGGAGCCGTAAAGGCGCGTCACCGCTGCCGTATAACCGCTGATATTTCTAACGGGAGCCGAGACCGTCGCGCGGGCTAGCAGCTTGCGCAGGTTAGGAGCCTGATTCAGCCACCCCAGAAGTTGCGGCTCAGGGTCTTGATGCGCGTCGGCAATCGCTTCCCCTACCACCCCTACGCTGGCGGTACCATCGGCAAAGGGAATCAGCCAGTACCAGACATCCTGGCGCTGCGGATGTACTGTAATAAGGATCTTGTTCCTATCAAATCCCGAGTCTTCGATGCGATCGGTTACATGGGTAAACAGCGACTGTCGAACCGGAAAAGACGACGGCGCATCCAAGGCTAACAATCGAGGCAATACACGCCCGAAGCCACTGGCATCAAGCACAAAGCCACACTCCAACTCAGATTGGATGCCTTTCGAATCTAACGTCCATACCTTGGGACGGGTTGCTTCTACGTCCAGAGCCGTGACTCTGGTTTGATACTGGATCTCTACCCCTTTCTGCTGTGAAGCCTCCGCCAACAAATGATCAAAATCAGCACGTTTCACCTGAAAAGTGGTGCCCGGCCCGTCACTGAATTTCTGGGTGAAATCGAACTGACTGTCCTGGCCCTGTTTATGAAAGGCCGCCCCGTTTTTAAACTGAAAACTTAAACCGTCAGCCTGGGATTCCAGAGCCTCAAGCAAGCCAGCCTCTTTAAGAAAACTCATGCACTGAGGTAGTAAGCTCTCTCCGATACTAAAACGGGGGAACTCCTCCTTTTCCAGAATTAACACCCGCCAACCCCTTTTAATCAGTAAACTTGCCGCCACCGTACCGGCAGGCCCAGCCCCAATTACAATTACATCGTACGAACTATGTTTCATCCCTTCCCTTCATTACCATGGGTGATAAAGCATATAAAAACACCAATCCCAATGCCGCGGTCAAGCCAAAGGCACTGATGGCCGGTGTATTAGAAAACGCCAGCACACCAAATACCAGCAGTGAAGAGACTAATGACAAGGTAATTGCCACCAGGTTTTTCTCGCTGGCCCCTTGCCGGACATAAAACACCAGATAATCCACCGCCAGGGCAATGATCAACATGGCTGAAAGCACGTTAAACAGACTCAGGCTGCCAACTAGCATCGCCGTTCCCTCCCAAGCCATAATGATAGATAACCCCATCACCAGTGCACCTTTAAGCGCAGGCTTCAGCCCGAGACTAAAGGCAAGCACCGCCGTGGCGGCCAGTAAAACCCCGGCTAACGTCAGCAATAACTGCTGACGAAAGTGCTCCATAAGCTGGGTCAATTGCGCAGCCTTGTCATATAACACCAGGGAGTCGGGGAACTGAGTCAGTAACATCTGTTGCTGATCACTGCGCAAGTTGGAAATACTGATCCAGGAAACTACCCCATCCGGGCTCTGGTACACCTTAGTCTCTAGCACGTCTTTTAAAGGGCTGGATTGAACCGCCTCGGATGACAACCAATTTTGTTCAGGCCAGTCCAGCCTAACTCCCAGCAGTTCTTCCACCTGAGCAAAGTCACCATCTTGTTGAGCCCGGTTGATCTTTTGTTGCTGTTGGCGCTGCCGGACAAGAGAGGGCAACCAGTTGCTAATCCGCTGTATTTCTGCGTTATCCTCCTGCGCTGCAACCCAGTCAGCAACCTGCTCTTCGGTCTCAAGCAGCATCTCCAGTGTCTGTCCTTGCACCATAAAACGCTGCGTTTTATCGCCGCCCAAGAGCCGATGATGCAGGGCTTCGTTTTCCAGTAACTGTTGAGAACTGCCATTAAGCAGCCGTATGTGATCATTAAAATTCAGAGGACTGAAGCCGAGCCAGACAGCAGATAACCCGGTCAACAACAGCGTTACCATCAACATCTTCGGCTGCCACGCGACCAGGTGCCGACACCACCAACGGGCACCGGATAACCAAGTCGGCGAGACAGTCACAGGTCGATCCATCAGCCACCAGGGCACAACTATTAAGGCCAACAGCCAGGCGGCCGCCAGGCCCGCCACCACAAACACGGCCACCTGCGACAACACCCCGATGGGGCTGAAAGCAAACAGACTGTACCCCAGCGCCGTGGTCACAAAGCCCAGGGTGATCGACCGCGCCACCGCATTGACCTCATTAGGTTTAGCATTGCTGTGGGTCAACCGGTGTACGCTATAGTCAATGGCAATGCCAATTAGCGTAATGCCGAAAACTAAACTCAATACATGAGCTTGCTGAAACACCAAGAGCGTTGCAACAATACCTGCCAGGCCGCTATAAAGGATAACGATGGCGGTGACCATCAGCGGTCGCAATGAGCCAAACGCCCACCATAACACCAGTATCACTCCCAGCAGACTGAGACCGCCAAATAGGTTCATTTCGTATTCAGCTTGCAGGGCGTTCTCTGCCGTATGCAGGGCGATGCCGGAATAATGATATTGGACCTCAGGATAGGTTTTCTGTAACGCTTGCAGGTGCTGCTGCAAACTATCGTAGAAAGCCTTTGCTCCGCCCATTTGTTGCTGCTCATGCGACACAGACAGCACCAAAAAATAATGACGCTGGTCTTGGTCGTCGGTCTGGTAGAGACGCTGGCCGTCCGTCTTAAAAGGCGACCATGCTTGCACCCGCTGTTCCACAAAACCAGCGGTATTAAGGCTGGGGTCTTGTTCGAAACTGCCACTGACAAAGGGATTGGACGGCTGAGATAACTTGCCAAACACCGCGCGACTGACCGCATTAGCATCGCCCAGCGCATTTTCCAGTTCCTCGTTAAGTACCACACTGCGATAGCGACTGTAGAAACGCAGCAACATCTGGATGTCGACCCCTTGGGCATCACTATTGAGCCAGCCCAGTTCGGAAAAACGTCGCTTTAAAGCGTCATGGGCGGCAGTGGCTTGCAGGCCGGTGACAGATACCAATACCCGTTCGGCAAATTGTGCTGAAAAATGCTCATCGGCATTTCGTAACAAGATAGACTGCTGACTTTGAGGAAGGGTTGCCAGAATATTCGAGTTCAGTCCTTGCTTGGCAGCGAGCCACCAGCCGACCAATGCCGCTAACATCAAAGCCGGCAGCAAGACCCATAATGTACGCCTCCACATTATGATTCCCCGGCTTCTAGCGCTGTCCACTCAAGGTCAATGGTAGTGCGCATCTGTTCTTGGTGCTCCAGTACGATACGTTCAAGATGATGCTCGCCGCAAAGCGTTGCTTGTTGCACAACGTCGCTCAGTTCCTTGTCGATAGGCGTCAGCTCCACACATTTTTCCCCAGGCATGATCTCCAACTGAAAGTACGCTTCCAATTGGAGGAAGTCTGCGGTGATCATGGCTTCTAACAAGCCAACCTGAGAAGCGCCAAGCGGTTGTTCCACCAACTCGCCATCTCCTTGTTCCACAAAGAGCCGCTGGTCACGGATTTCCATGCGCTGCGAGACTGGCTGTTGCGTCTGCCAGATAAATTCCCCGGGCTGGCGGAGAAAATAGCCGCGAGTGGTAAAGGGTTTGGGGAGATTGGCAAAAGACTTTGACTGTACAAAGCGCCCCTGTTGCAACGCTGGCCACTTCCAGCCCAATGCTGAACTCATCGCCGACGACTCGGCATAGACCCCGCTGACCATGATCAGCGAACCTAAGAGAAGGAATAAAAACCTTACAAACATGCCTCTACCCTATCGATAAGAGCATTCGGGCTGTCGAACTGCATTTCTTTGGTTTGCATTTCCACCGCCACCTGAATTGAATAGCCCTTAGTGATTTTCTGTCCGGTCTCGACATCGGTGATTAAATAGTCGATCCTAAGACGATTAAGGTACTCCACGAGGCTTGCCTGCACCCGGATGCGCTGGGCAAAACGGGCCGAAGCAATATATTTAACTCTGAGATCCACAATGGGCCAGAGATAGCCGGAGTCATGCATCTGCATATAGTCGTAATCAAAACGCCGCAGCAATGCACAACGTGCCACCTCAAAATAGCGGGCATAGTTACCATGCCAGACCACCTGCATAGGGTCACAGTCATGAAAGGGAATTTCTATCTCGGTCTCGGCTGTCAGCAGTGCCTTACTCATACAAAGACCACCTTTGTTGTTGAATGGCATCCACGGTATAACGTAACACAGCTTCCAGCGGGCGGTCTTCAGTCAGATTGTCAAAGTACCCGGCGATGTCATCGTACATGTCTCGCACACTCTCAGGCAGGCTGTCATGATCAAGTTCGCCACTAACCATGCGAATCCGAAGCCCCTGAATGGCCGCTAACAGGGTACTAGCCAGTACCTGCTCCGTAAGCTGCAACACTCGCAAACTGTCCCGAGCAGCAATGGTTCCCATGCTCACCTTATCCTGGTTATGGCATTCGGTGGAACGCGAAAAAACACTGGCGGGCATGGTGTGTTTTAACGCCTCGGCCGTATAGGCAGAGGCGCCGATTTGTACCGCTTTAAATCCGTGATTGATAAAGCGCCGTGGCTCATCGCTGGCGGAAAGGTTCGCCGGCAAGCCATTGTTATAGCGCGAATCTACCAGGGAGGCGAGTTGACGGTCCGCTAAATCGGCCAGATTTGCAACGGCGGGTTTCAGACTGTCCATGGCCATGGCGATATGGCCTCCATAGAAATGCCCACCGTGGAGTACATGCTCCCCTTCACCATCGATAATGGGGTTGTCATTGGCCGAATTGAGCTCATTTTCGATCATCTGGCGCAGCCAGGGCAGACTGTCCTGCAAAACGCCAATAACATGGGGCGCACACCGAATGGAGTAACGATCCTGAAGACGATGAGAATTACGCGGATGAGCGTGGTGATTAAGGTCATTACGAATCCAGGCGGCGATCTGCTGTTGCCCTGGATGGGGTTTCACCGAGAACAAGATATCATCGAAATGATGACTATTCCCCTTAAGCGCCAGACTACTCAGTGCAGTGATGCGGGTACTCAAACGAGCGGCATAAGCCGCCCGGTCATAGGCCAGACAAGCGATAGCCGTCATAACCGCAGTGCCGTTCATCACCGCCAGGCCCTCCTTTGGCCGCAGTTTGATTGGGGTTAAGCCGCAAGCCTTAAAGGCCTCATCGGAGCGGCACTGTTTGCCATTAAAAAGCACATCCCGTTCCCCCACTAAGGCACCTGCCACATAAGAAAGAGGCGTCAGGTCGCCACTGGCGCCTACCGAGCCCTCCTGAGGTATTAGAGGTACTATATTGTGATTGAGCATAGCAGTCAGCAGGTTCAATAATTCCCAACTGACGCCAGAATAGCCCTGAGTCAAAGACGCGAGTCGAGCGGCTAAGATAGCCCGCCCCTGCTTGTGGTCAAAATGCTCGCCCAGGCCACAGCCATGAAAGCGAGTAAGATGCAGCGGCAGTTCATAAACCAGTTCCTCCGGCACCCCAACAGTGACAGAGTCACCATAGCCGGTAGTAACACCATAGATAACACCGTCTTCTTTGAGCAATTGATCGAGGAAAGCCACAGCGCTATCAATTCGTCTGTGAAACCCATTGTCACTAGAAAGCTCGGCCTGCTGATGGGGCTCGGCGAGCCGAACGATATCTTCAATACTCAGTCGGCCTTCGCCAAATATAATGGCACTATTGGTCACTGTTTACTCCTGAAACTGTCTTGATACGGACTCATCCTGCTGCCAGAAATCGTAAAAATTAAACCACTGCAATGGATACTGCGCCGCCCAATAGGCAAGACGCTGAGCATAGCTTTGGATGAACTGTTCTAACCTGGCCTGACGCTGTTTTCTGGGTAGCATCAGCCCTTCAGGGGCAAAAGGCTCAAAAATAACCCGATAATACTGCTGCTGTTTAAGACAAAACAGCAGATAAACAGGGCACTCGAGCAATGAGGCCAGGATAAAAGGTCCTTGCGAAAAGGGCGCTGGCTGGCCCATAAAATCGGCATAACAGACTCGCCCTGCCACCGAAATACTGGTGCGATCACCAACGATCACCACAAATTCACCTTGCTCCACCCGCTCTTTCAGCATCATCAGCAAGGCCGGGCTGGCCTCGCTGACCTGAATCATATCCATGCTGACGTTGGGGTTGATCTTATGCAGCAACTGGTTGAATTTTACGGCGTTAGCAGTAAACACAAGTACGTTGATACGAGTGGCGTATTTGCCTTGACTAAGCGCCCGACATACTTCCAGATTTCCCAGATGGGAGCCGATAAACACGGCCCCTTTGCCTGTGCGCTGCAATCGATCGAAATCGTCTTTGTTCTGATAACAAATTTGCGACTGACGAATACGCCCCAGCCAGGCATCAATTTTATCGAAAGCGGAGTCGGCAAAGACGCAATAATGCTTCAGACTGCACCAACGGCTTGGGGCCTTTTGCTTGTGGTTATAATCAGAGACGCGTCGTAAGAATTGCTGGCTACTGCGACGCCGCTCGGCACTGGTGGTAAAAAAGTAAAACACCACCGGCGCCAAAAACAGCCACAACACACGACGGCCAAGTAACCGATAAATCCAAAGCAGGCTCAGCATGCCCATCAAGGAACCACGCTCGGACAGTGCTGACCAATGGCGGCTCACAACAACACCTCGCTGATGTGACGCCAGATCAGCTTAGGCGAGCGCCATAACATGCCAAAAAATAAACGGGTGTGCATCCAGGAAATCAGCACGTTGTCCTTTACCAGGCGAAAGTGAGAACTTCCCCCTTGCGGGTAGATCACGGCCGTGGGCACGAACTGCATAGGCACTCCCCGCCAGTCGAGTCGAACCAAGATTTCAATATCGAAGTCCATACCGCGACCTAATCTGACATTGTTCATAAGTTCAGTCACCGGGGCCAATGGATACACACGAAAGCCGCACATAGTGTCTTCCAGCCTATGAGACAGTGTTTCCACACAAACCCAAAAATGGGTGATATAACGGCTGATGAAACGGTGTTTTGGGATAGAGGCATCATAAACCGGACGCCCGCTAATCAATGTTTCAGGTGATTGCTTTGATAAGGCCAGCATTGTATCGATATCGTCCAGACAGTGCTGACCGTCGGCATCCACCTGTAATCCGTGGCTAAACCCTTGCTCCAGTGCATAACGCAGTCCGGTTTGTACGGCTCCGCCCTTACCCTGATTCTGCGAATGGTGCAGCAGAGTCACGCGTTCATATTCATCGGTTACCGTCTGCATTTGTCTGGCCAGCTCAGGCTGACTGCCATCATTCACCATGATCACGGGCAACTCATAGTGACTGAGCCGCTCCAGCAACGATGGCAAAGCCTGCACATGGTTGTAATTGGGGATTATAAAGCAGTATTTTTCAGCGCTCATACACTACCCTGCCGG
The DNA here is from genome assembly GCF_002201535.1 of Lacimicrobium sp. SS2-24. GTDB lineage: Bacteria > Pseudomonadota > Gammaproteobacteria > Enterobacterales > Alteromonadaceae > Lacimicrobium. Next base: position 45,391 of record NZ_NIWW01000012.1, read on the forward strand.
AAGCGTGTACGCCCTTATTGGAACGATAAATAAAACTGAACTTATTACCCTGACCATGCTGAAAATCCAGAGTGAGCGTCATCCCGGGTGTGATCACCACCTGAAACTTCAGCACCTGCAGCTGAATATGATGAAACGGCGCCTTGAGCAAGTACTCACTGGCCAGGCGCATCGCCCAATCGAGCTGCACAACACCTGCCAATATTGGTGCTCCAGGGAAATGCCCCTGAAAGTAATCAAGGTCCTCGGGCACTTTCAGTATTAATCTGACGCCATGTTCGATAGCCGTTACCGCCATAATCTCGGGCTCGGTTTTTACCAAATCAGTCAAACAACGCCTCCAGTTCAGCGAGTGGGGTTTTACCCTGAGTATTTACTGGCAATTGTGAAGGATAACGCCACTTCTTAGGCAAACAGATAAGTTCAAAGTAACCATGTAAATAGTTCCTCAGCTGCTGTTTGACCTGCCAGTTGCCCATTTTTCTCAGGGCCACCTTACCCTCGGACGTCAGCAATACCACGGCACCCAGTACGGTGCGGGATTGGCTATTCAGCGGCAACAGCCGACATTCCTCAACCCAGCAATGCTGATTAAGTCGGGATTCCATTACGTTCAGATCCAGGCGTTTTTCTTCTAATTTTATGGTCCTATCTGTGCGTCCCAATAACTGAAACCTACCGTCGGCTAGTACCTCTCCCCAGTCCGTCAACAATAACGGTCTGTCATCAGCCCATGGAGAATACAGCACTAAGCCATCAGAGTGGTTTTCAACTCTAATTTCTGGAAAGGGTTGCCAAGGACAAGGTTCATCAACCAATTGCCTCCAGGCAATGCCGCCAGATTCTGTGCTGCCATAAATCTGCGTCACCGGCTGTTTCAATTGACTCGCCAACCTCAGAGCCACGCTGTCTGCCAGGGGGCCACCGGAAGAAAACACCTTACAAAGCCCTTGGCGAACTTCAACCAATGTATTATCCACAGCAAGTCGCTTTAAATGGGCAGGGCTGGATACCAGCACACCTGACTGCTGTTTCAGAACAGGTAACAGGTGCTCTGGATAGGCAAACCTCGGATAAATGCACAAACCTTGCTTCAGTGGCAGCAGCAAGGCAAAAAGCAGCCCATAGATATGCTGGTGCCCCACTGTCGCCAGACTGACACTGGCTCTGTCACAAGGAAACAGCTCCTCCAATCGCTCAAGTTCACGATTGAGTTGGAACCATTGCTTGGTCACCGCCCTGGCTTTAGAGGTTGACCCTGATGTAAAAAAACTTACTGTGCCCTGTTCGGGCCAACAGTCCATTAACGTTTGTGGTCTGACTATCTGCGACGCCTTCAGAGGGACGCATCCAGAAAAGCAATCCTCATTTGGCAGAGCATAAGCATCGCACTGGGCCTTGAGTTCTGACAGCGTATCCGGTTGGTCATTGGCCGCCAGATATATATGACAGTGCTGTGCTGACAAGGCGAATAGCTTAACACTGAAAACCGCAATATCCTCGTCGTAAAGCAGGACCTTTAGCGACTTAAAGTTATCTGTTTGCTGCTGATACCTTTGGATTTGTCCGCGGTAAGCCGTCACTGCTTCGGAAAATTGCAGTAAAGACCATTGCGGCTGTGCAAAAACCATCCGATGCTCAGACATTGTTGCACTCTTGTGCCTGTAACCTTCGGCGCACCAACCACTCGATAGAAAACAAGGCTCCCATCAACAAATAGGCGATCAGGCCGTTATACCATAGCCATTGTTCGCGAGTTCCAATTAAAGCCGTCCAGGCCGCAATGCTGCCATTAATCACAAAAAAGCCACACCAGATCTGGGTCACCCGACGTGTATAGTGGATCCCAGCCTGACTCAAGTTTCTCTGGCGCAAGCGCGCCAGAGACTCAATGACACTTGGCCCTCTCACCAAAGAGCAGGCAAATACCCATAACATGGCGATATTAATAGCCACAGGGTACAGAGCCAACCCCTGAGGACTATCGGACAGTGCAGCATAAAGGGCTATCGCCAGCCCCGCAAACGTTGCGCCTTTAAGCCAGGGCAGACGCGCGCTGACGTGTCCCATCAGCAAGAAACGCAGCACAAAAATGCCCGCTAAGGCCAAGGCCAGGGTTTGTACTGAGAGTCGCTGTAACCCAAAATACACAACCAAGGGATAGAGCAACAGCACCAGCCCAATTACACTGAACCCCAAAGCTCGCATTTAATACATCACGCCGCGACCAGAGCTTCCAGCTCACGCACCACGTCTTCTACTGTGCGAACCTGTTTAAAGGCCTCTGGCTCGATCTTCTTACCAGTCAGTTCACGCAGCTTCACAACGAGATCCACGGCATCGATACTATCCAGGTCGAGATCCTCATAAAGATGAGATTCTAACGTCAGGTCATCCTGTTCCACCTCAAAATCCTCGATCAGAATCTGACTGAGTGTCGCGAATATATCTTGTCTTGATTTCATAATCTGTTTACTACCGATAATTGTTAATGAAGGCCGCCAGGCTGCTGACCGAGGCAAAATGTGCCTTGGTATCTTGAGAATTAGCGTCGATCTTCACGTTGTAGGTCTTCTTTATTGCCAGCCCTAACTCCAACGCGTCAATACTGTCGAGACCAAGCCCCTCGACAAAAAGAGGAGCATCATCTTCTATTTCATCAGGCTCAATGTCTTCCAGATCCAGAGTCTCAATGATGAGCTCTTTTAACTCTTGCTTTAATTCGCTCATAGAGCTTGTAACTCCTGCTCAAAGAACGCTTGTAGCGTTCGGGTATAAATACGGCTTTGCTTTGCCAGACTCTGTCCGGCCACTTTGCACTCCAGGTTTTTACGAGTTGCAAAAACCTCGAACTGGAAGCGTCTCTCTGGCACCTGGTACCACATTTCAGACTTGGTCAACGTCGTCGGTCTTACGCGAATTAGCAATGGCAAAACCGGTGCATTGCAGCGTATAGCAATATTGGCTGCTCCACGGCGAAAACGCATTGCTTCGCTGGGTGTGGTGCGTGTCCCTTCAGGGAAGATAATCAGGTTATTGCCCTGTTTTAGCGAGGTTTCACAATCATCTAACAGTGATTCCGGATCCGAATTACTGATATACCCCGTTCCCTTGATCACACCGCGCATAAAAGGATTTCGTAGTAAGCTCGCTTTTACCACACAGTCTGCATTGGGAATCGCGGAAATCAGTACCACAATATCAATCAATGAAGGATGATTAGCTAACACTAAATGGCCCTGCAAGTCTGTCAGTTCGGACTTGGGATAAACATGAAAGCGAGCAATGCCAACACAGCGCATCAACCCGATAAAGAATTTAAAGGCATAGTGCACTGTGCGGCGGGCCTTGGCCTTACGCAAACGCTCATCGCGATAAATCAGACGCTGAGCCCCAAATATGATAACAGATAACAGCAAGCCGCCGATGCCAAAAGTAGCAAAACAAAAGCCGGTTGCAGGAATCCGCCATGCCCGAGAAATCACCTTACGCATAACGCCGCACCTGCCAATCGTAACGGGGCCCAGTGTATTGTAATTGGGGAACATCACCCTGCCACCATCGCGCAAACGCAAGGGATTCAGGAGAGCCCATGGTTCTCCGCCCGTCGCCGTTTGCAGGCTGAAGATGCAGATGGCAATACTGATTAGCGTGTCTCTCAGCAGAAATCAGCATTGCAAGGCTGTGGTCACGGAGGGACTCATCGTCAAAGGGTTTATAGATTTCCGGTAATGCTTGATCCATATAGACAAGCAGAACTCTTTTTCTGGTAAGCCGCGCTCGGACAACAGCCTCCACCAACCCCATCAGGAAACTGTGGGCACCCGCAGACACGGTATTTGAGGCAGCCTTATTCCCGGTAAAGATCGAAAACAGACCAGAAACAGCATTGTGCACCGAGAGGCTAAAAGTCGTAGGGGAGAGGGCCTCTTCTTCTGTCAGGCAATTTAAGAGTGTTAACGTTTTATGCAAGTCTCCATGGCGAGTGGCGAAGACTGTCTCAACCTCAGACTCACAATTTTGCATAGCTTCAGCGGCAGTAAACAAAGCCATTTTTGTCAAGGCACTGAGTCGTCGGCGCTGCATAGCAGGCACCCAATCCAAGTTAGGATAGATGGGATCATTCACATCATTGTTTTTATAACCAGCATCACCCAGACTCCACAATGATAGATTGTGTACAAAGAAGTCCATATCTAAACCACTTAATTTTGACTATGCAGAATTGAACTGTTGGAAGGAGATTATTTAATAAAACTCGCTAAATGTGACACATACGCTACTAGTTAAAATCGAGTTTACGGTAAAGTCGATGAACTAATACCCCCACGTATCCCGGTATTAAACAATAAAAGTGGGCGATAATTCAAGATAATTACCTAAAAAGGACGTTTTTGAGCACGATGATGTATGCCGGGATCAAGACCAAGAAGCCTTAACTGAAACGACTATTTCCACAGTTTTCAATAGCTTCTTTACCGGTGTTTCAGCTAAAAACTCTGCACATCAAAAATAGTATACCAATGTGATAGGAACTTAATTGTGCTGAATCCTAGTTTAAAAAAGCCTGAGGCTTGCTGAAATAGAATCCTTGTCCGAAGCGTATTCCCAGCTCCTGCACCGCGGTTAAACAGTCTTTATCCTCAATATGCTCTGCAATGACAATGATGCGGCGCTGTTGAGAGAGCTGATTGAGGTGGCCAACAAAATCCAACACTTCCTGACTCTGCGTCATCTGTTTGATCAGATGGCCATCCACCTTGATTCCATCAATAGGTAAATCCAACAGACTGAGAATATGGTGATTGAGCGCCCCAAAGTGATCCACGAACAGGCGTATACCCAGTGCCTTACAGACATCCAGAAAGGACTGGAATTCTTCACGATACTGCATCGCAGTGGAGGCCATCAATTCCAGCGTAATGCGCTGGGGATTGGGGTAATCCTGGATAAACTCAGATAAGAACTTGCTGAGGTGGGGCTCAATAATATCCTGCTGACTGATATTAATACTCCATCCCATGCTGTTATTGCGAAAATACTCCGAGCTGGCATGAAAAATACGCTGAGTTAACGCGCCAAAACATTGCTCTCGCTCCACAAGACATAAGAACTCACTGGGCAAAAATGTCTGTTCATTTTGCGTTACCAGGCGAGCCAGGCATTCGTAGCTGTTCACGGCGTGATGGTCCAGATCCATAATAGGCTGGAAGTAGGGCACAATCCGCTCAATGTCAAAAGAACCCATTACCGGTTTGATTTGCATGATTACTTTCTCTGAGAGTCGCTCTGACACTATAGCAGCCAGTCGCAGGATAGTAACCACCAAACAGGTTTCCGCAACTGACTGACTGCGCCAGGTGAACTAAAAAGCCCAGTTCAGGTTTATGCACTGAGCCCACTTCTTCGGCAAACTATGTGTTAATCGCGCCTGACATTGCACGGGTGACCCAGGGTGACGACAAACGGAAAGTAAGCTAAAGTCCGGCCACGAATTGATATTGGGGAATTCTGTGAGTCACGCCAAAGCCAGCCTTGAACACCTTTATCGGGTCTTTACCAAACCAGAAGGCCAAGACTCCCGTTTGGCACAAATTGAACAGCAGTTATCCGACAACCTCGCCGAGTTTCTCTCCGGTCATATCGTTACTCAGGAGACGCCGCTGGAAGAGATTGAACAGGACTTCCAGCAGGCTAATGTGCCTGAAAGCCCTCAATTCGTCTCGCACCATGCTCAGCAGCTGCTGGACAAGCTGGTCTCAAAGTCCGTAAACACCTATTCTCCTCGTTTTATCGGACATATGACCTCTGCTTTGCCTTATTTCCACTTGTCGCTGGCCAAGCTGATGGTTGGACTCAATCAAAATCTGGTAAAAATCGAAACCTCTAAAGCCTTTACGCCGCTGGAGCGCCAGGTCGTAGGGATGATGCACCACCTCATCTATGCACAAAGCGATGACTTTTACCAACACCACTTACACAGTGCCTCCAGTAGCCTGGGCACCTTCTGCAGCGGCGGAACGCTGGCCAACCTGTCTGCTCTGTGGGTGGCCAGAAACCGGGCTTTACCGGCTTCAAAAGGATTCAGAGGGGTTGCGGAGGAAGGACTGTTTCGGGCGGTACAACATTTTGGTTTTAACCAGCTGGCGGTCATCTGTTCTGCTCGTGGCCATTACTCCCTGGCTAAGGCCATGGACTTGCTCGGCCTGGGTAAATCTTCTCTGTACAAGCTTGATTGTCCCAAGCAAACGCTCGATCCGGAAGCAGTGATGCGCACCGGGCGACAGATTATCGATAAGGGTGGCAAGGTCATGACCATCGTTGGTGTCGCCGGTACCACAGAAACGGGACACATTGATCCCCTCGATGAACTCGCCGACGTGGCTGAAGCGCTGGATTGTCATTTTCATGTTGATGCCGCCTGGGGCGGCGCCACCTTATTCTCCAGACGACACGCGGCACTACTGAGCGGTATTCAAAGAGCCGATTCAGTCACTCTGGATGCACATAAACAAATGTATGTGCCTATGGGGGCTGGCATGGTGCTGTATAAAGACCCGGATGCCGCGAATGCAGTACGTCACAATGCACAGTATATTCTGCGCGAGGGGTCAAAAGATCTGGGCGCCACCAGTGTTGAAGGTTCGCGCAACGGGATGGCGATGATGTTATACGCGTCTTTGCACATTCTCGGTCGGCAGGGTTATGAACTATTGATCGATCAAAGCCTGGAAAAGGCACGACGCTTTGCACGCATGATTGACGTGCATCCGGATTTCGAGCTAGTGACAGAGCCGGTGTTGTGCTTGCTGACCTATCGTCTGTGTCCGACGCACCTGCAAAACACCAAGGCGCCAATTGATACAAAGACGAATAACCAACTGGATGAGCTAAATCAGTCAGTCCAGAAACAGCAGCGGGAGGCCGGCCATTCCTTTGTATCACGAACACGCCTGAGCACCGGTCGATATAAGGATGCGATTACCGTCTTCAGAGTTGTACTGGCCAATCCCCTGACCACAGACGCGGATCTTCAAGCCATATTGGATGAGCAGACTGAGTGGGCCCGACAACACCCCGTGTGGCACTCAGTCCAAAGCTTCTAGTCCGCGGGAAATATAAGGCACAAGGTGTTGATGTCGACGGTGCGCTCAGAGCCAGCTTTTCGATCTTTACGACAACGCGCTATGACTCATCGACATTGCCATGAACAACACCTTACAGAGGTGGGTGAGTCGGTAACGTGTACCACGGATTCAATACGAGTCTGGTGTGAGCACAGATTCAGCTACTTCGCTATTTCGCATATTCTTGTGATAATCTAGAAACTGAAATAATCAGGAGCTTCCTTTTGCGTTTCAATTTGCTGATGCTGCCCTTCATCGCTTATTTTGCGAGCTTCGCCACCTACGCAGAGGAGGCCATGACCGCCTGTCTCGATGAATTTCCTCCCTACCAGATTCTCGGAACACCACCGAAGGGCGAGCATGTGGCGGCCTTGCATCAATTGGCAGATGAGACAAATATGTCGCTGAGATTTGTCACTGAGCCGAATTTCAGCCACTGTATGAAACGCTTGGAACAAGGCTCAGCAGATGTGATTGCCGGTATCTTGGACCGTGAGGAACGTCGACACTTTCTACACCTGTTACCCATGCGAACAGACACGGCATACATTTTTGCCACCCGTTCTGACGCCCCGCCCATTGAGAGCTATGCGGATCTGAAAAACCGTCTTATTGGTGTCAGTGAAGGCGTGCATTATTTTAAGCAGTTTGATGAAGACGACAGCCTTACCAAGATTCAATTGAATGATGTACACCTTGCCTACAAGTTGTTACTGGCGAGGCGAGTCGATGTGGTCATCAGTAGTATGGAAACCCTCTCGACCATTTTTACCAGTGATCCACAGCTCAAAAACGAAATAACGGCGCAGCCTTATGTGCATGAGCTCGATCGTATTATCTATTTTGGCTTATCTAAATACTCCCCCCATGCTGACAAAATACAGCAGTTGAGGGAAAGGGTTGAAAAGGCGTTTAAGACAGGCAGATTTGAGCAGGTCATTCAACAGTTCGCTGCCGAACACCCGCAGTATTATCAGTTCAAATCCGTGTCCGGCGACACCTATTGAGATGAGGACGCCTCTTGCGGTTCTGAGTAATCCTTACTGAATTATTCTTCCAGCTGAACCTGAATATTGTCAATCAGACGGGCTTTACCCAGAAACGCTGCCACCAGTACAACCAGGCGCAGATCTTCATGGCCAGGCTGCAACAGACTGTCAGCCGAACGCACTTCCAGATAATCAATCTTAAAACCCGAAGCCAGCAATTGTTGCTTGTGCTCCTGAATCAATCTTGAGTAATCCCGTCGCCCCAGGTGAATAGCATCCGCCATGTTGCTCAATACTTTATATAGCGTTGGCGCCAACTCTCGCTCTTGTGTGGTCAGGTAATTGTTTCTGGAACTCATGGCCAGCCCGTCTGCTTCTCGCACCGTGGAGACACCATGTACCTGAAGGTTCATGGACAAATCTGTCACCATGGCCTTTATTACCTGCAACTGCTGGTAATCCTTCTCGCCAAAATAAGCATGATTGGGCTGCACCATATTAAACAGCTTACAGACAATAGTTGCCACGCCACGAAAATGTCCGGGACGGCTGGCACCACAGATCATGTAGGAGATCCCAGGTACCTCCACAAAGGTTTGCTGTTCCAGTCCCCTGGGATAAATGGCTTCCACGCTGGGCGTAAAGACGATGTCCACACCCATGGCCTCAAGCGCTGCGAGATCGTGCTCCATAGTACGGGGATAAGCGGCAAGATCTTCATCCGGGCCAAACTGCAGCGGATTGACAAAAATAGAAACGACCACGATGTCGCATTCCTCTCTCGCTTCTTTTACAAGCCGCAGATGACCATGATGGAGATTACCCATAGTGGGCACAAAACCGATACTTTTTGCTTCAATCTGCCAGCGGCGTCTGGCCTGGCGCAATGAAATGATATCACTTACGATTTCCATACAACGTCCCTTAATCAGCTGAAACTTTCTTCATCGGTAGGAAATTTACCCTGCTTAACTTCTTCAATGAAAAGGGCAACGGCTTTGCGAATATCACCACAAATAGCCAGGTAGTTCTTTGAGAATTTAGGCATATAATTGGCGCTGATCCCAAACATATCGTGCATGACCAATACCTGACCATCGGTCCCCGGGCCTGCGCCGATACCAATCACAGGAATACTCAACGCCTGCGTCACACGGTTCGCCAATGAAGTGGGTACACACTCAAGCACGAGTAACTGAGCCCCGGCTTCTTCAAGGGCAAGCGCCTGCTTGAGCAGATCGTCAGCCTGCTGTTCTTCACGCCCCTGTACTTTAAAACCGCCCAGTTTGTGCACCGATTGTGGTGTCAGACCGAGGTGCCCGCATACCGGAATCCCCCGCTCTGCTAACCCCCTCACCGAATCCAGCAACCAGCTACCGCCTTCCATCTTCACCATGCTGGCACCCGCTGCCATCAGTTTGGTGGCATTGGTAAAGGTCTGCTCCGTCGTGGCGTAAGACATAAAGGGCATATCGGCAATTACAAAGGCCCGCTGCGTGCCCTTTCTGACCGACCGTGTGTGGTAAACCATCTGCTCAATGGTCACGGGCAAGGTATCGTCTTCACCCATCAACACCATGCCCAGCGAGTCGCCGATCAAAATCGTGTCGACACCCTGTTCATCAAACAGCTTGGCAAAGCTCGCATCATAGGCCGTCAGCATACTAATTCGCTCACCTTGCTGCTTCATCTTAATCAAGGTGGAAATTGTGACTTTTTTCATCATATACCCCAAGGTAGAGCGTTAACCGTCTTCACCTGATAAGCGGCAAAGGCTGCATCCCATCCCCTCAAAAACGGCTACTATACGGATCCTGCAACGGATTTCCATACGTCAGCAGCACTGAGTACGATGCTCAGGCCCTTTTTGTCGCATCGGGAAAGTAAAGATTTCAGTGCACGGCCATCCGGCAAAACCAAATTGGCATCCAGTTCAGATAAGGGATAGAGCACAAACTCGCGTTCAGCAAGACCGTAATGGGGAACCGTGAGTCGTGGTGTGTGGATTTGCTGGTCACCGAACAACACTATGTCCAGATCTAAGGTGCGCGCTCCCCATCGCTGGGCCTGGTCTCGCACCCTGCCCTGCTGATTTTCAATCGACTGAGTAAAATCCAATAAGGCGAGCGCCGGCAAAGAGGTATCAATTTTCACCACGGCATTAACGTAATCGGGCTGATCGGCAGGCCCCATGGGCACGCTTCGATAGAAGGAAGAACACTGACATACAGTCACATCGCCATGCTGATGCATGGCGCTAATGGCATCACTTAATTGCCGTTGAGGCTGCTCCAGATTACTGCCCAGCCCAATAAAGGCGATGGTCACTGCTGAGGTTTCCGTTTGCGAGGACGACGGCGCCCCTTGCCTTTTGGAGAGCCTTTGATTTGCGCCAACAGCTTGGTACGCTCCTCGCTGCTGGCATCCTGGAAGTCTGTCCACCATTTACCCAGCTCTTCGAGCTGACCGCCCTCAACACTGGCTCTGAGCAACAGGAAATCATAGCCAGCCCGAAATTTGGGATGGTCAAGCATCTGATAGGCACGGCGGCCAAACCGTTTTGGCAAACGTTGTTGCAATACCCATATGTCGCGAATAGGCATACTGAAACGTTTAGGGATCATGATGCGTTTCTGCTGCGCCTGCAGCACATCATTGATCCCCATATTGAATGCATCATGGGGGGTGAGACCGCTCTCTGTCATCAGCTCATCGAAACGCTGCTCAAGGGGATACCAGAGCATGGCCGCATAAATAAAGGCCGGCGTCACCCGCATGTCATTATTAATGCGGTGGTCAGTATTGATCAGTACCTGGCGTATAAACAGGCTCTCTTTACCGTCTTTGACTTTGAGCATGGGCTGCAGCAAAGGAAACAACTGACCAAATAATCCATACTCCTGGAGTAAGTCGTAGGTCTGCTCAGCGCGACCGGCCAAAAACAGCTTGAGCACTTCTTCAAAGAGCCGGGCCGCAGGAATGTTCGCCAGCAGTGGCGCCAATTGCGGGATCACATCGCCCGCTTCTGCGGAAATCTGCATATCCAGCTTGGCGGCAAAACGAACGGCACGCAGCATACGCACCGGGTCTTCGCGATAGCGCGTCTCTGGGTCACCAATCAAGTGCAGCTTACGCTCTTTCAGCGACTGCATACCATTGGCAAAATCTGTGATACTAAAATCGGCAATGTTGTAGTACATGGCATTGGCGGTAAAGTCACGGCGCTCAGCATCTTCTTCTATGCTGCCAAACACATTGTCCCGTAACAGCAGACCTTCATCGGAACGGCGACTGAGTTTATCGCTGTTGTCTGAGGCTTCGCTATCATGATGGCCCCGAAATGTCGCCACTTCGATAATGTCACGGCCAAACACAATGTGGGCCAGCCGGAAGCGGCGGCCAATCAGTCGACAATTGCGAAACAGTGCCTTGATTTGCTCGGGCTCAGCATCGGTGGCCACATCGAAGTCCTTGGGGTGTAGCCCCAACAAAAGATCCCGAACACAGCCCCCCACCAGGTAGGCCTGATAACCCGCATTGTGCAGTCGATACAACACCTTAAGCGCGTTGTCACTGATGTCTTTACGGGACACACCATGCTCGGCCCTGGGAATAACTCGGGGTTTGAGTTTGCCCTGTGATTCACCGGCAAAAGCCTGTCTGACCCTGTTGATTACCCGGGTAATGATAGCCTTGTCTCCTCAACTGAAAATCGGGCCGGAGTCTCGTACCCCCGCCTAAAAAATGGCGCTAATGATATACCGAAAAAGCCTTTAACGGCCAGTGTTATGGATAGCCGCGCTCAACTTTCGTCGCCACGTTGTGCCCCTGAGCCCACCCAGAGAATCTCCTGACGGGCGGGCAGCGTCGACAGTGACCAGTTTGCCACCGCCCACTTCAACAAGGTTTCAATAGAGCTGAAGTCCCTCGCCTGCGCTACAGGCAGACCCAGAAACCCTAATGCCTGGTGCAGATTATACAGTGCATTTCTGTCGTCAATGGCGGGGGCATGATTTTGTTTACTCAACTTCAGGCCCGGGCGCACGGTTGCAACCGGCAAATGCAACCAATCCGGTGGTGACACAGCCAGCGCATGATACAAGGCGATCTGACTAGGTGTGGTATCCAGCAGGTCGGCGCCCCTGACCACCTCCGTGATCCCCTGGCGGATGTCATCGGCTACCACTGCTAACTGATAGGCATAGTAGCCGTCTTTGCGACGAATAATCACATCCTCTGCCGCCGTGTCTGCGTCCACGGTAATCAGCCCTAAATGCTGATCAACGAACTGGTAATGGGGGGAACGATTATAAAAACGCAGCGAACTGCCCTGAGAACCATAGTTTTTTGTGCGACAGGTACCGCTATAACGGCCGCCCTGCGCTTTTATCTGAGCCCGGGTGCAACGGCAATAGTAGCTCAGCTCGCGCGCAGCCAGATCTTCTAACAGCGCGTCATAGTAAGCGGAAAACTGACTCTGATAGTCCACCGTACCATCCCATTGCAGACCATGAGCCTCAAGGGTTTTAAGGATACTTTGACTGGCGCCGGGTTGTTCACGGGGGGGATCAATATCTTCCACACGCACCAGCCACTGACCTTGCTGACTTCTGGCCCGCAAAAAGCTACCCAGTGCAGCGACTAATGACCCAAAGTGCAAAGGACCCGAAGGAGAAGGAGCGAAACGGCCGATGTATGGCATGGTAATTGGTAACAGCAGGATCGTATCACCCGGTGCCGGGCTAGGCGCTCAGCACTGGGTGATCGGCGAGGGGGAGATTACCCCTGCATCTGTTTTTCTTTGATTTCCGCCATGGTCTTACAGTCAATACACATATCGGCTGTCGGTCTGGCTTCCAGGCGACGCACTCCAATCTCTATGCCACATGAGTCACAGAAACCGAAATCATCGTCATCGATGCGTTTGAGGGTTTTTTCAATCTTCTTAATCAGCTTGCGTTCACGGTCGCGGGTACGCAACTCCAGGCTGAACTCTTCTTCCTGTGCAGCACGGTCTACCGGGTCAGGAAAGTTTGCGGCCTCGTCCTGCATGTGGTGTACCGTTCGGTCTACCTCTGCCCGCAATTGATCACGCCACGCTTTGAGCAACTTACGGAAGTGCTCAAGCTGGGCATCGTTCATATATTCTTCGCCGTCTTTCTCCTGGTAGGGAGACAAACCGGCAAGGGCCAGTAAACCTAGTGACTTTTGTGAAATTTCTGTTGGCATCAGCCACATCTCCTAAACAGCATTACAGGCTCGTCCGCACAAACCGCTATCTATATCAGAAAGCCATTTGTCAGGCAATTCGGTTCCGGCGCTTCCGGAACGGTACAAAAACTAAAGACTGCCAAATATGGCTACTGATAAGGAAAAATCAACCTTTTTTATCAGCAACCAAATCGAGTGCTTGATTTAACTCAATTTTTTCAGCACTAAACTGGCAATCATAACAGAGGACTTCCAGTCCTCTTTCTATCGCTTCTTCCAGCAGACGGCTGTACTCAGCGTCAATATGCTCAGCGGCTCTGACATGGTGGATACCACTGTGCTGAACACAAAAGAATAGCACGGCTCTGAATCCCTGCGCTGGCAGCTTCATTAACTCTCGCAGGTGCTTGCGACCGCGCTCCGTAACCGCGTCCGGAAAGTATCCACAGCCATCCTGCAACAAGGTCACCGACTTGACCTCTACAAAACAATCTGGCCCGGGGCCATCACTGAGCAGCAAATCGATACGGCTTTTTTCTTCACCATATCGGACTTCCTGGCGCAGTGTCCGATAGCCGCCCAATTCAGGAACCCTATCCTGACGCACGGCTTCAGCAACCAGTTTATTGGCGTTATGAGTATTAATCCCAATCCAATGCTGCTTTGCATCCTGCGCCAACTGCCAGCTGTAAGCCAGCTTGCGCTTAGGATCATCATGATAAGACAACCATACTCTGAAGCCGGGTTCGGCACAGCCAGTCATCGCGCCCGTATTGGCACAATGCGCCGTTACCACCTCAGAGGTGTCCAGTCTGACATCAGCAAGGAAACGCTTATATCGTTTTATCAGGGTGCCGGGTACTAACGATGGTGTAAATTTCATGGCCTTGGCTAAACACTCATCCAGAATTCAGATATATTGATATGAACTGCAATGAGATTATGTTGGTATTCATAACGGGGCGCATCATATAGCAAGCGTACTCAATGTACTAATTTGATTGTGCACAACTTATTCGATTTCCGGAGAAACACATGTCATTTCTGCAAGTCAGCCTCAGTACAGAGCAGGCGGACAAACACTGGGGCAGCACGGCGCCTCTGAGTTTTGGACCACAACAGGTCAGCATTCACCTACCCGACGACAAAGCCCTTCATCTACGACACATAAAAAAAGCGGCACGTATTCTTGAAGGGATTGCCGGTGAGCCGCTGCAATTGCACGGCAAATGGCACCCCGAGCAGCAATGGGCATTTGCGCAGGCGTTTACCACAGTAAAAAAACAGCAGGCCATTCACTGGTGCGAGGATGAACATAAAAGCCGGTTAGCGGACCAGTATCAGGCCATGCTCTTTACCCGGAATCTGATCAACCGCACCCCTGAAGACATCTCACCGCAAAAACTTGCCAGTGAAGTGACTGACTGGTTGCAAAACCTGGCCGGCGATAAGGTGACCGCGAAAACCCTCACCGGGGAAGAACTGCTTGAAGCCGGATGGGCCGGGATTTATCACGTCGGGCGTGGCAGTGAACGGCCACCGGTATTACTGGAGCTGGATTACAATCCCGGCACTAACGATGCCGAGCCTGTTGCCGCGGCGTTGGTGGGTAAAGGCATTACCTTTGACAGCGGTGGCTACAGTATTAAAAGCAGTGAAGGCATGCTGACCATGAAGTGTGACATGGGGGGAGCCGCGACGGTTGCCGGTGGCCTGGGACTGGCGATTCTGCAAGGCCTGAATAAGCGGGTCAAACTGTTTTTATGCTGTGCTGAGAATCTTATCAGCGGTCATGCCTACAAGCTTGGCGATATCATCACCTATAAAAATGGGGTCAGTGTCGAGGTGGTCAATACCGATGCCGAAGGCAGACTGGTCCTGGCTGATGGGTTGATGGCTGCCACTGAAACCGGCGCGCCTATGATACTGGACGCGGCAACGCTAACCGGTGCCGCAGTCATGGCACTGGGCAACGAATACAACGCACTATTCAGTCTGGACAGCGCCTTGAGAGACAGAGTATTGCGCGTCGCAGAGCAAGAAAATGAGCCGGCCTGGGCGCTTCCTCTTGAGCCCTGGCATCAGGAAATGTGCCCGTCAGCCTATGCTGATACGGCAAACAGTCGTCCGATGAAGGGCGGTGGTGCCGGTGGTGCCTCTAATGCAGCGGGCTTTTTGTCGCGCTTTGCACCGCCACAGGGTAAAGGATGGATACACATGGATCTGGCCGCCGCTTTTAATGGCTCGGCAACCGCAACCATGCCTGCTGGCGCGACAGCGCAGGGAATCAGGACTATAGCCCAAACCCTGCTGGATAAGTAATCCGCTCAACCGGGAGGCGGGTGTATCGCGCCCGCCCCCGGGTCTTAAATACCTCCGAGTCGCTCGGCAAATTCTTTATACTTTTCTACGTCGGCTTTATCAAAAAGCGGTTTGCCCTCGGCATCCTTTTCCCTGCTCAGCAATAAACTCTCACGTTCCAGTCGCTCAACGCGAATTTCCTGAACACCAAGGTATTCGGCCACCTCGGTCACTGACATTAAACTCATCTGAATTTCCTCATTGCATTCAACAAACCCACCAGAGAGCGTGGCTCTGAACTGGCCGGCATGCTCCACCGCCATCTGGCATTAAAAGAATTAACTTACTGAAATTTAGCCTGTTTTGACAGATAATATAAGTCTACTTGAATAATTAATCCGATAACGGGGAAAAATGGATACCTGGTCAGCCGCTATCATGTTGTTTTTCATTATGGATCCTCTGGGCAATCTGCCCATATTCATGTCGGTTTTAAAGGGCATTGAACCGCGCCGCCAGCGCATTATTTTGGTCAGAGAACTGCTTTTTTCCCTCGCGATCATGCTGTTATTTCTCTACAGCGGCCAGGCGGTACTGGATTTCCTGAATGTACGTCAGGAGACCGTCAGCATCGCAGGCGGCATCATACTTTTCCTCATTGCCATTCGCATGATTTTCCCACAGCCAGGGGCACCAGCCACCTCACCGTCCAACGTCGAGCCTTTTCTGGTGCCCTTAGCCATTCCTCTAGTGGCAGGCCCGTCATTACTGGCGGCATTGATTCTGATCGCGAACCAGGACCCCGACAGGATGATGGACTGGACCTTTGCGGCAGGCTCAGCATGGTTAGCCACCGCCGTGATTCTGATGTTTTCAGGCCTTTTTCATCGCCTCTTAGGCGAGCGTGGATTGATCGCCGTTGAGCGACTCATGGGCATGATTCTGGTGATGATCGCCATACAGATGTTTTTAGACGGCATCGCCAGTTATCTGGAGCATAGTTTATGAAGCTGACCACCTTTGCCAGAGCCCGGCAACTCAGCGGCTGGCAAGCCATCGCCTTTGGTGCCACGTTACTGGAGCGCAGTCTGCCTAATTATCAGTTGTTCTGTGAGGTCACCGGCTTTGCCGATCCCCAGCAGTATCGCAACACCCTTGATGGCATCTGGGACTGGCTGGCCAATCCCAAAGCAAAACTGAACCTGGCGGTGCAACTGGAGAAAACCGAGCAGGCGGTACCCGATGCCGCAGATTTTGATAATTTTGGCGTCTATCCGGCCATCGATGTGGGCATTTCACTGACCTCACTATTGTTACTCATGATGGACGAAGACCCTCAGGGTGCAGTGGTGATCAGTAAATTGTCACAAGGTTCAGTGGAAGCTTTTATTGAAGCCAGCAGCGACGCCGCGCTTGGCAATGACGAGATAAAAGCCCATCCACTGATGCAATGGGAAATCGCTTTCCAACAGGAACTGCTGGATAAGTTGGAACAAATCCAACGCAATAAGGACAGCATGCAAGCGCTAAAACGCATGGCGGTGGAAGAAGGGATCACCAATATTGGTCTGGAAATTGGCTAATTGAATGGCGGTGAGGTGATATTAAGGTGCTCAGGCCAGCTTAGCGCTCCCTATTACCAGCCAGCTGAGCAGATTCATCAGCATACAGAAAAACACTGCCGCCGAGCCCAGATCCTTGGCGTGGCCGGATAAGGGATGGCGTTCGGGACCAATGCGATCAATCGCCGCCTCAATGGCACTGTTCAGGCATTCCACCACCAGCAAGAGTATCAGCGGTAAAATCAGCGCCAGACGTTCCAGAGGATGACTGGTCAGCCAGCAGGCCAGAGGTATCAGCACCACGCACAGCAGCAGTTCCTGGCGAAAAGCCGATTCATTCACAAAGGCGAAACGAATGCCCTGCCAGGAACACTTTGCCGCCCGGATAATGCGCATCGGTCCGACGCCATTAGGCTTCTCCATCACCCGCCTCCTTGTGCTGCTCATACAGGCGATAATCCACCTGCGTACTTTGCTTTTGTTTCAGCAGACGCCAGTTTGCAGGCACCCGCAATGCCGCCCCTTTCTCCATTTCAAGATAGATCAGCGCATCGCTGGTTAATTTTTGCGTATCGACCAGGCTGTCTATCGTAGGTTGCAGTAAGCCCTGATTAAACGGCGGATCCAGAAAAACCAATGAATAGGGCCCCTTGAGTGCTGGTAGAACATGCAGAATATTCCCCTGATGCACTGCGGCCTTTGTCGGTTGTACAGCGAGTCGCCTGAGGTTGTCTTTGAGCATCGTTACCGCACCGTTATCCTGCTCCACAAAGTCTGCACTATCGGCATACCGGGACAATGCCTCAAGACCCAGCCCGCCTGTACCGGCGAAGGCATCCAGACACTGCCGGCCACTGATGTAAGGCATCAACCAGTTAAACAGTGTTTCTTTGGTTCTGTCCGTTGTCGGACGCAACCCTTCGCGGCTGAGAACGGGAAGCTTCCGTCCCCGCCACTGTCCGGCAATAATGCGGATTTGCCCCTGAGCTTTGGGGCGGCGCTGTAAAGCTCGCTTCATTTGTTAATTCAAGAAATGCTATGATTGCCATAGTCTAATCGGCCCCTGCCGATAACCCAACGATTTTCAAAGGATTCTCACCGCCCATGTCTAAGTTTTTTGGCTGGTTCAATAAAGATAAATCCACCAAACAAGAAGAAAGCCCGAAACAGGATGAGCAACCACAACCGTCATCCACTGAGGAAGGTCAACCGCAACCTGAGCCCACTCAGGCGTCAGTCCCTGCGACTGAGGAACAGCGCAGTGAGCCGGATGCAGACGCTGTTGTAGCGGAAGATGAGCTGACACCCCAAAAGACTGACGAACCGGCAACGCCACCCGCTGCGGGTGAGCCGACACCGCCTGAATCGGCCCAAGAGCCAGAGCCAGAGCCAGAGCCAGAGCCAGAGCCAGAGCCAGAGCCAGAGCCAGAGCCAGAGCCAGAGCAAAACAGTAAAGCCGGTTTCTTCAGCCGTCTCAAGCAGAGTCTGACCCGAACCCGCTCGAATCTGGGGTCCGGCATTGTCAGTCTGTTTAGTGGCAAAAAAATCGATGATGAGTTGTTTGAAGAACTGGAGACCCAATTGTTGGTGGCCGATGTGGGCATTTCCACCACCACAAAAATTATTGATAACCTGACCGAAAGTGCCGATCGTAAGGCACTTAAAGACGGTGAAGCGCTGCTCAATCTGCTCAAGCAGCAGCTGACAGAGATCCTCTCAGGCGCAAGCGAACCCCTGCAAGCTCAGGCCGAATCCGGCCCTTATGTGATTCTGATGGTGGGCGTCAACGGTGTGGGTAAAACCACCACCATTGGCAAGCTGGCCAAGCAGTTTCAGCAGGCGGGCAAGAGTGTCATGCTGGCGGCGGGTGATACCTTCCGCGCCGCCGCGGTGGAACAGCTGCAAACCTGGGGTGAGCGCAATAACATTCCGGTTATCGCTCAGCATACGGGCGCAGACAGTGCTTCAGTGATCTTCGATGCGCTGCAATCGGCCAAGGCCAGAAAAACCGATATTCTGATTGCCGATACGGCCGGGCGTCTGCAAAACAAAGATAACCTGATGGAAGAGCTGAAGAAAATTGTTCGGGTGATGAAGAAACTCGATGCCGCCGCGCCCCATGAAGTCATGCTGACACTGGATGCCGGTACCGGTCAAAATGCCATCAGCCAGACCCGCTTGTTCAATCAGGCTGTCAATGTCACTGGCCTGACACTGACCAAACTCGATGGCACCGCCAAAGGCGGAGTGATCTTTGCGCTGGCCGATCAGTTTGGCATTCCCATCCGTTATATCGGTGTGGGTGAAGGCATTGACGATCTTCGCCCCTTTAACGGCAACGAGTTTGTGGATGCGCTTTTCAGTGAACAGCAAGACGGCCGCTCCGCACCACAGGACGCCCAAGCCTGATGATACGTTTCGAGGGTGTCAGCAAAACCTATCCGGGCGGTCAGCAGGCGCTGCGCCAGGTGAGTTTTCATATTGCCCCGGGGGAAATGGCTTTTTTAACGGGCCACTCCGGCGCCGGTAAGAGCACCTTGTTAAAGCTGATTAGCATCATGGAACGCCCCACTGTGGGTAAGGTGCTCATCAATGGTCATGACCTGAATCAAATCCAGCGGCGGCAGATCCCCTATATTCGTCGGGATATCGGCATGATCTTTCAGAGTCATCAGTTGTTGATGGACCGCAGTGTTTTCGACAACGTTGCCCTGCCGTTGGTGATTGAAGGATACTCCCATCGCGAGATCAGCAAACGGGTGGGTGCGGTACTGGAGCGGGTCGGACTCAGCGATAAGGCGCGCAGTCTGCCCATTACGCTGTCCGGGGGAGAGCAACAGCGGGTCGGCATTGCCCGCGCCGTGATCACAAAACCGCCATTGTTGCTGGCCGATGAGCCCACCGGTAACCTGGATCCGAAACTGTCGATGGAAATTATCCGTCTCTTCGAGGACTTTAATCAGGCTGGCGTGGCCGTGCTGATCGCCACCCATGATCTGGGCTTAATCGCCAGAATGCGATATCGCACACTGACCCTGAAAAAAGGCCAGATGATCACCGATGGATTGACGGAGGACTGGCACGATGAGCCTGCTGTTTAAAGGTCGCGATGAGGGCGCCAGACGCACCCGTATCTCTGCGCTGCAACGTACCTTGATGTTCTTTATCAGTCACTTGCGTCAGGCGCTCTCCAGTCTCGGTGAATTATGGCGCAATCCCGCTGCATCCATGATGACAGTTGCGGTACTGGGCCTGAGCATTACCCTTCCCAGTACTCTGTATGTGCTGTTGAAGAATACCGAAAAAGTCAGTGCCGGTTGGGAGCAGGCCTCTGAAATTACGCTGTTTCTGCACCAGAATACGCAACCCGGAGATATCAGACAACTGACCACCCGCCTTAGTCTGTGGCCCGAAATCGAGAGTCTGGTGCACATCGACAAAGGTGAGGCGTTGCAGGAATTTAAAACCCTGTCGGGCTTCGGTGAGGCCCTCAACTATCTGGAAGACAATCCCCTACCCGATGTCGTGCTGGTTACCCCGACCAGTAAACACACCTCCCCCACTGCGGCCCAACGTCTTTTAGACAAGCTGCAAAAAGAGCGGGAAGTGGAACTCGGACAACTGGATATTCAGTGGCTGGAACGCCTGCATGGTCTGGTGGGTATCGCCAAGGAACTGGTCAGTGTGGTGGCGTTGCTCCTCTTTATTGCGGTGGTGCTGATCATCGGCAATACCATTCGATTGAACATCCTCAACAAGCGCGACGAAATTCTGGTGCTGAAGCTGGTTGGCGCCACCGATGCCTTTATCCAGCGGCCCTTTATGTATACCGGATTCTGGTATGGGCTGCTCGGCGGGTTGCTGGCCTGGTTTACCACTTGGTTACTGCTATGGTGGATGAGTGACAGTATTGCCCGCGTCACACAGCTGTACCAGACCGAATTTGAGCTGACCGGATTGCAGGGTGAGTCGTTACTCGGCATGTTAGGGCTATCGGTCTTCTTAGGACTGGCTGGGTCGTTACTGTCAGTGCACAAGCATATCCGCACCATAGAGCCGAAATAGCCCTATAGGTGGCTCAGCCCCGACACCGAAAAGAGCCCAACCCTCTACTCCCTGAACGCGTCAGGGGTCAGGTGATGTTTATCCAGTAACTTGTAAAACTCGGTCCGATTCCGCCCTGCAATGCGGGCGGCCTGAGTGACATTTCCCTGAGTCGCCTTGAGTAAATCGGCCAGATAGCGACGCTCAAACTCATCCCGGGCGCGGGAAAAGGTGGGTAATGAGCTGGGTTTATCTCTGAGTGCCTTTTGCACCAGCTCTGTGGGAATCAGGGGGCCATTACACAAGGCCACCGTCTGCTCCACCACATTCTGTAACTGGCGCACATTGCCAGGCCAAGGCGCGGCAATCAGCACCTCCATGGCTTCATCGGAAAACCCGGTCAGTTTCTTTTTGCTACGCGACAGCACTTGCCCCAGAAAGTGGTTAACCAGCAAGGGAATGTCGTCGCGACGTTCGGAAAGGGGAGGAAGACGCAGCTCCACCACGTTAAGCCGGTAATACAGATCTTCGCGAAACTGTCCGTCGCTGATGGCCTGCTCCAGATCCCGGTGGGTAGCGCTGATAATACGCACATCCACCGGCACAGATCGGGTTGCGCCCACCGGCCGGACTTCACGCTCTTGCAGGGCCCGCAACAATTTAACCTGGAAATTCAGCGGCATATCGCCAATCTCATCAAGAAACAGGGTGCCCCCGTTGGCCGATTGGAACAACCCGACATGTTCGCGATTGGCCCCCGTAAAGGCGCCCTTGACGTGCCCAAACAGCTCCGACTCAAACAGGGTTTCCGGAATGGCGGCACAGTTTACCGGCACAAAAGGCGCATCACGACGTTCGCTTACCTGATGAATGGCGTGGGCCAACAGCTCCTTACCCGTGCCGCTTTGGCTGTGGATAAACAGACTGACGTCACTGTCTGCAACCTGCCTGGCCTGCTGCAACAATTCCTCCATTTTACTGCTGCGGCTGATAATGGCACTGCGCCAGTTTCCCGCATCGGGCTGCTGCATATCTTCTTCCACCACAGGATGCAGACGAATAGCATCCTCCACCGTTGCCAGCAATTGCTGGCTGTCGAAAGGCTTGGTCAGGTAAGAAAATACGCCCTTTTTTGTGGCCTCTATGGCATCGGGAATGGTGCCATGGGCGGTCAGGATAATTACAGGCAGGCCAGGGTTGCGCTCACGGGTGGCGGTAAACAATGCCATGCCATCCATTCCCTTCATGCGCAAGTCGCTGATCAGCAGATGGGGCTTAAAGCTTTCCAGAATGCCCAGCGCCTGCTTACCGTTATCGGCGCTTAAAATCTCATAGCCTGCGCCCGTCAGGCGCATGCCAATCAGTTTCAGCAAACTGGGGTCATCGTCGACCACTAATACCCGTTTTTTGTTAACTTCAGTTACCATTATTATCCGTGTCTCGTTTTAGAATATTTTGCTCAATCAGCTTGAGCTGCTGCAATTGTCGTTCCAACGATTGCTTTTCCGACATGACCTGGTCGAGGCTCTCTGATACCTCAAGCAACTGGCGCTGATATTTGATGTTTTCTGTCAGTTGGTCAAACAGCGCATAGAAGCTTCCGGGTACTTCCACCTGAGGTTGATTAAACAACCTTCTCAATTCCGTTCTGGCCTGATGGGGATTTTTCACCGGAGAATTGGGCAAACTGTAGAGTAAAACCAGACGCAGCATATCGTCAGCATCGCCTTGACGCTGACCTTTTCGGCGACGTTCGACTTCCTGCTCCAGCATCTGCACCGATTGGTCTTTTAACCACAGGTAGT
The DNA here is from genome assembly GCF_002201535.1 of Lacimicrobium sp. SS2-24. Lineage (GTDB taxonomy): Bacteria > Pseudomonadota > Gammaproteobacteria > Enterobacterales > Alteromonadaceae > Lacimicrobium. The sequence continues at coordinate 68,430 of NZ_NIWW01000012.1, forward strand.
ACTGACCAAAATCCTCTGGCGGCAACGAGGCCTGGGTGTCAACAGAGGCACCACGCGACGCGTTGCTGACCTCCTCCACCGGCGCCGTGCTGCCTTTGGATAAGAGCTGACAGCCCGTTGTCATAAGCAGCAGCAAGGCCGCCACTGTGCATCTACCAGCTGGGAATCTCAGCATATTATTGTTGCTCCACCAATGTTGCCGGAAAACGGATTTCAAAACAGCAGCCCTGTGTGCTCTCCTGCAGACGGATACTGCCCTTGTATTTTTCAATCAGTTCACGGGTTATAGTCAGTCCCAGACCACTTCCCTTGACCTTGCTCTCAGGTTGCCAGGCACTCTGATAAAAAGGCTCGAAGACCTGCTCTCTGTCATCCTCGGGTACGCCCGGTCCCTCATCACTGATTCGAAGCCACCAGAACGTGTCGGTAAAACCGCTGGTGATATAAATCTGGCCCTGAGCGGGCGAAAACTTCACCGCATTGGAAATCAAATTATCCAGAATGACCCGCAGTTGCTCGGGGTTTACCCTAAGTGAATAATCACTTTTGGGGGCAATCACCTTGAGGTGTTTACTCTGAATCTGTAATTGTCGTTCTGATAACGCCTGCTCCAATGCGTCACTCAGCACCGCCTGATGTTTCAGCGCATTGCTCGGATCCAACACACGATTGAAATTAAGCAGATCCTCGATAAGCTGCTGCAAACGACTGACACTGCTGCGGATAATCGCACTGACCTCGGTCTGTTCAGGGTTAAGTTTCCCTGTGGTACCGTCATACAACAGTTCTGCGCCTTCCCGGATAGCCGCTAAAGGGGTCTTGAGTTCATGGGAGATATGCCGGATAAAGCCGGTTTTCTGCTTTTCAAGGGCCAGCAGTTGCTCGCGCATGGCTTCCAGGATCTCCGCCACTTCAACGATATCACTGGCTCCTTTGACCGATACAGGGCGGTCAAAATCCCCTTTTTCGAGTCGACGGATCTGGGGCTTGAGCTGATTGATAGGGCCGCTAATCAAGCGCACAAACAACATCGCAATCAGCAACGAGGCCGGGATCACTAACGCCGATTGTAACAGCGTTTCCCGCAACTGATCGGCCTTGCTCTCGATGGCCGCTATCTCGTCATCAATCACGCGCCGGTTAAGGCTGAAAAGTTCCGAGCTCATACTATTGAGCTCACTGTATTCCTGTTGCAGCTGGGCAATGGACAACTCTTGCTCATCAGCGCCAAGCTGTTCATGCACCGCCTGTTCCCGTGTTAACAGTCTGTCCACAGCCGGCTCAATCAGCGGGCGGTCAGTGCGCACCATTTCCGAGGCCAGTTGACGAAACTCCTGCCGCAAGCGTAAATAGCTGTCCCACAAGGCCGGATCCTCTAACACCAGAAACTGACTGGCACCGCGTTCCATATTGTTCAACAGCTGACTGACCTGACGGCTCACGTATACCAGCCTGGACACCTGCTTTATGGCTCCGGTGCCCTGAACCGACAGCTGCTCAATACGCACCAAAGCCAGTCCCAAAGCGATAACCAGAGGCAGCCCCACCAGTGTGAACCCCAGCAATGTTAATCTTCTGATTGAAAACGCCAATGCTCCACCTTTACGTTATTTGCGTTTTGCCCCTGACACCGGGCAGGATAAACCTGCTGATAATGCCCTAAAACGGCGGTTCAACTAAAGCAAATCACATGAATTTTCCACGATTTATGCCACTGTCTGCTTTTTGAGACAGTTAAAAAACGCCATCCAAAAAACATATATCTTTTTGTTTTTATTATATTTTTAATTTCCAGGTCGGCCAGAGTATTCGGTATGAGTGCGCAGCGTCACGATCACTGTCTCTTTTTAACGACATATATTCTCATTATTCCTCAGGCTTAAACTGATAATTCCCGACAAAACGGGCCTTTGCCACGTTGGCACGGTATCCGCATTATCCGGTTTAACCTGTTCAACAGGCTGATAATACGGCGCCGATGCCTCTAACCTCTTGAATCGGCTCCGGGACTTAAACCAGTATGAAGGAAAAGACCTATGAAAAAGTGGATGATGTTAATCGCAGCCGTAACCAGCTTTGGTGCAATGGCCACTGAAACGCAAACGGAAAAGCAGCAGGAAACCAAACAGGCTGCACAGCAAAAAGCCGAAGAAGTGGCCAAAGCCTTACATGCTAAGAGAGCTGAAGAAGCAAAGTCTTCTGAAAAAACGGAAAAAGCTGAAGAAAAAGCAGCCGAGCAAAAGTAACGGATACGGGGCAGTGAACCCCCGCAGTCGCGCGTGACTGAAATCATGATAAAACATTCCGCCAGGGGGCTTGCAGCAACACACCAGCCAGGTAGAATGATGGCGCGGAAAAGCGGCAGAGTCGCAGGGAATACACACCCTTACAGTAGGAAAACGCGATACTTACTGTTTCTATATGGGCGGGTATCAGGACATCCCCCTGCACTCTGTTATCCGCACAGGATACTCGACACGTTCCCCCGGCCGGAGGCCGTTTCCCAACAAGTAAGTGTATTGCGGTTTCATTGAAGAAACCGGATCCTCTGTAGTTTACTTACGTTGCGTCGATATCTCTGAGTATTCGAATACGGGCAGCAGCCCTTCACCCGTACCTGTTGGGGAAAAGATGAGCAAAACAACAAAGCGCTATATCAAAGTTGGTGACTGGATGTTCGAAGTCAAGATGGTGCGTGCCATTCGCGTTGAAGAGTTTGGGCAGCCTTATGATGCCATCGCACACATGACGTTTAATGGTAACGAAGTGTATGTGGACAGTCAGCTAAGCAGTGCTGATGAAAATCTGGGGCGAAAGGATCTGGATGCATTTTTGAACTTTGCACAGATGATGGACGTAGAAAACTTTCGTTACGACCGCTTCCAGAATGGCGAACGGCGCAGTCGGAACATAAAAATGGTAAAAAGTGTTGAAAACGCCGAGCCACAGCCCAATATCCGTCTGGTTAAGTGATAAAACGCAGGAACTTTTACCTGATTTCAGTGTCTTAGCGAGCGGGTAAGAAAGGGATCTGGTGATCCGCTCAGGCCAGTGATACACTGGGCTGTACTAAATTTGAAAGAGGTCAGATATGAGCACAAACATGCATGCAATGGCGTTGAGCGTTCCTCAGTCAGGCAGTCTGGATACCTATATGCAGGCCGTCACCAGCATCAATATGCTGAGTGCAGAAGAAGAACGTCAACTTGCTGAAAAATTGCATCACGAAGGGGATCTTGAGGCAGCGCGTAAGCTGATCATGTCGCACCTGCGGTTTGTGGTACATATTGCCAAGTCTTATTCTGGTTATGGTTTACCTCAGGCTGACCTGATTCAGGAAGGTAATATCGGCCTGATGAAAGCCGTCAAACGCTTTGACCCCACCGTGGGCGTGCGCCTGGTTTCTTTTGCGGTGCATTGGATTAAAGCCGAAATTCACGAATTCGTGCTGAAAAACTGGCGTATCGTTAAAGTTGCGACCACCAAGGCGCAACGCAAGCTGTTCTTCAACCTGCGCAAAGCGAAAAAGCGTCTGGGTTGGTTTACCCACGAAGAAGTGCAGAAAGTGGCCGATGACCTGGGTGTCAGCACCAAAGAAGTGCTGCAGATGGAAGCCCGCATGAGCAGCCAGGATCAGACCTTTGATTTGTCTGCTGATGACGATGAAACCGGCAACTTTGCCCCGGTTCAGTATCTGGAAGACAAAAGCGCTGACGTGGAGTCAGAAGTCATGAACGCCGATTGGGACGACAGTGCCAGCCAGCGTCTGCATTCTGCCATTAAAACCCTGGACGAGCGCAGCCAGCACATTATTCAGTGCCGCTGGTTATCTGATGACAAAACCACGTTGCAGGACCTGGCAGACAAATATGAAGTCTCTGCCGAGCGTGTGCGTCAGATTGAAAAGAACGCCATCAAAAAGCTCCAATCTGCAATGGTGTAATGACCTCGCTCGCGCTTTAGCGAAATCGTAAAAAACAAAAAAGGAGCCTGAGGCTCCTTTTTTTGTGTGTGACAGCCCAGCCCCTACTCTTTCGCCTCGGCGTCCTGGCCCGTCTCTGTCGGCGGCAGAATCCAGTAAACCCCTTTAAACTCGGCTACCGGATTCTGACCATCATGAATATCCACCCGCAAAGTGAAAGGTTTCTTGCGCTGTTTTTCGATGGATTCAAACTTACCGCTGACACTCTCAATATTGCACACGGCGCGGGGTTGGCTGGTAATAGGTTTGTGGTAATGGATATCCGCATCACCGAGTACAATCTCACCGCTGAGATTCTTCTCTTTAAGCATCAGAAATAACATTCCCCACCCGGTGAGGGTAGCCAGTGAAAAAATACTCCCGGCGAACATGGTGCCATGCAGATTGATGTTTTTGTTCAAAGAGGCGCGCACTTCGAGGGTACGCCCCGTGAAGCGATAAATTTTTATCCCCATTTGCTCACTGATAGGAATCGTCTCATACCAGGTTTGCTGCAGCTCTTTGCACCAGCGCGGATGCAGGAGTACGGTATTGAGCTCAGTGAGCTTCTTCACCATCTGTTCACGCTTGAGGTGACCTAGCTCGGTGGTCGCCTCACCCACCACTTCAAAACCGCAGCTCTTAAAGAAGGGCGTAGACAACTCACGACTGTTGGTCACAATACGCTCAATGCCTTCGGTACGGGCTACGCTTTCCAGCGCCGCGACAATCAATTTACCCAGGCCTTTGCCATGATGGTCAGGGTGCACCGCAATATGCCGTAACTGCGCTTCCTCAGGGGTATTAAAGTGCAGGCGGCCAATGGCAATCACCTCACCGTCGGCGTTGAGGATCATTCTGTGAATACCCACCTGCTCGTATTCGTCCTTTTCTGAACCCAGCGGATAATTCCATGGTTTTCGCAACATAAACCAGCGAAAAGCGAAATATTTTTCGAACTCTTCGTCACTCTGTGGTGTTTCGACTTTGTACATGACTCTCACCTGTTTACCGCCCGGCCCTTTGCTTTTATATTGGATACCAATATTACCGGCTTAAAGGTCCGCCGCTGTTTAACCTGTCCCGTGAACTCACTCACCCGAAGCTCCTTTACTGGCATCAGCAACAGAAGCTGCGGGTCATGCAAAACGCGCAATATCGTTGGCTATGTCTGGGCGACACCGTGCAATCCGTATTGGACCTGGCAAGGCCACAGCGCCTGGTATTACCCCATTTGCATGGTCTGGCGCTGTCGTTGTATCTGCGCCCAAACCCTCAATACATTACCGAAATGGGCCTGGGTGGGGGTGCCTTTCAGCGTTTCTTGCAACAATACACCCCTTCGGCCACGACACTCAGCGTTGAGTTCAGCTCGCCCATCATTCACTGCTTTGACACGTTTTTCAATCCATCTGACTGTCAGCCCATTATCCGGCAGGCCGACGCCAGCGAAGCCATACACCATATCAGCAATCAGGATCTGCTGATACTGGATTTGTTTGGTGAGCAGGACCATCCTGGCTTTCTCAGACAGGCTGATTTTTACCAACATTGTCTGCGGGCGCTATCCGCCTCGGGACTCTTGGTGCTCAATATGCTCCCGTCTCTGCATGGGCAACTGGACTGGCTGGCGGATGTGCTGCGCGAGCTAACGGGCCAGACCTGCACCATTGTCGGTATTCCCGGCTATCAGAATAAAGTGGTGTTTGCCGCATACTGGACGCTGCCGGATTTGCATGAGTTTGCGCCGCTGTCTGAGTTCGCATCGGCCCATCACATCGACCTGAACCAACTGATTCTGCTGTAGAGGCTAAATACTTAACTGAAAAGTCACGGGCCCATCGTTAACCAGACTCACCTGCATATCCGCGCCAAATCGGCCTGACTGACAGCTGACACCTGCATGGCGGGCACAGGCAATGAAATGTTCGTACAAGGCCTTGCTCATCTGTGGATCGCCCCCTCGAGAGAAGCCGGGCCGGTTTCCTTTTTGCGTATCGGCTACCAGGGTAAACTGCGACACCACCAGTAATTCTCCCTCAACCTGACGTAAATTGAGGTTCATCTTGCCATCTCCATCATTGAACATGCGATAATTCAGTACCCGCTCACACAGCCGTGCGGCTTTTGCTTCATCGTCGCCTTTCTCCACCCCCAATAGCACCAGGGTGCCACGTGCTATCTTTCCGGTGACCTCTCCTGCAACACTGACCTCTGCTTCACTGACCCGTTGTAATAGTGCAATCATAGTCTCCCCACGACGTTGTAATCTGCTGTAACACTGACAAAAGCAGCAAATATTGTAACTGTTAAACAATTGGATTAAGTTATTCTTTGATAATGACAACCTAATGAAGGAAATATCATGGCAGGACAAGGCTCTGGCGGAAACGTAATCGCCGCAATTTGTAACATTTTCATTCCCGGTCTGGGACAACTGGTTCAGGGGCGCATTCTCGCCGCCTTGTTATTTTTTGTTTTTGTATCGGTGTGCTACGCCCTCTCTGCCACCGTCATTCTGATCTTTATGTGGATCCCCGGGGCGTTACTGCACCTTTGGGCCATCATCGACGCTGCCAAGTTCAGGTCGCCGGGATTATGAAACGCGCCCTGCTGATAATGGGGCTGGCATGTGGCCTGCCCCTGTTATCCGGTTGCCAGTCAGCCTACTACTCGGCCATGGAAAAGGTGGGTTTTGAGAAACGCGATATTCTGGTGGATAGGGTCGAAGATACCCGCGATGCACAGGAAGAAGCGCAACAACAATTCAGTTCCGCACTGGAGCAGTTCAGTCAGCTCATCAATTTCGATGGCGGCGAACTGCAGGATGTTTATGACAACCTCAAAGACCAGTACGAAGCCAGCGAAAGCTCCGCCCAGCGGCTCAGTGATCGCATCGACAAAGTCGAATCGGTGGCCGAAGCGTTGTTTGAAGAGTGGCAGGACGAGCTGGAGCAATACTCTAACGAGTCATTGCGCCGTGACAGCAGTCGCAAACTCAAAGACACTCAGCGTCGTTATGACACACTGGTAAGCTCAATGCGACGGGCCGAGAGTAAGATGGCACCGGTACTGGCGGCCTTGCAGGATAATGTGCTGTACCTTAAGCACAACCTCAATGCCAATGCTATTGGTGCGCTGCAGGGCGAATACGGCAATATCAAACGTGAAATTGATCAACTGATCAAAGAAATGAACAGCGCCATCGCCCAGTCCAACGACTTTATCGCCAGTATCAAACAGGGTTAGACGGACGTCTGATTCTGATCATCTTCTTTTTCGGCAGTGTCAGCTTCGGACTTTTTCTGCGCTGCCGAATCTTCTACCTGCACCGTAAACTCAGCGCCCAGCAACACCACAATCCAGGACAAATACACCCACACAAACAATAGCGGAATGGTGGCCATGGCCCCGTAAATGATCTGATAAGAGGGGAAACTGCTGACATACAGGGCAAACCCCTTTTTCGACAACTCGAACAGGCAGGTGGCGAGAAAGGCCCCGGCCAGTGCATGACGAGCGCGAACCGCTTTGTTCGGTACCACCATGTAGAGAATGAAAAAGGCACCTATGGAGGTGACAAACGGCAATAACTTGAGCAAGGCGGTCGTGAGCCCCGGCGTATACTCTTCCGCAAAAGCGGCCAGTCCGGTCAGGTAGGAACTGATGGCTAGCCCTGAACCGATCAGCAGGGGCCCCAAGGTCAATACCATCCAGTAAATAGCGAAAGTGACAATGGGTCGCCTGCCACTGGGGGTGCCAAAAATGTTGTTGAGGGTTTTATCGACATTGGAAATCAGTAACAGCGCCACCACCACCAGAAACAGGATACTCACCGCCCCCATCTGGGAGGCATTACCGACAAATTCCGCTACGTATTTCTGGACGACGCCGCCAGCGTGGGGCACAAAGTTGCTGAAGATAATGGACTCCAGCTCGCCACGAAACGAGGCAAACGCCGGAAAGGCCGACAATATGGTGAAAAACACCATAATAAAGGGCACCAGAGAAAGCAGCGACACGTAGGTCAGGTGACCCGCTGTCACCGAAATACGGTCGTCCTTACAGCGACTGACCATAGCCAGAAAAAAATCTTTCACCTCATGGGCAACACTGACTACCTTCTCTTTGCGGGACGACTCTGACATACAAGATTCCGACGGATTGTATTAACTGAGGATCAGTTTACTCGGAATTTGCCCGTAACCCCAACATGTGACAAATGGCATAACTCAATTCGCACCGATTCAGGGTATAAAAATGGAAGTTGCGTACTCCTTCTTTGGCGAGGATGCGGGTCATATCCATGGCAATGCTGGCACCGAGCAAATTACGGGTGGTCTGGTCTGCGTCATCCAGCCCCTCATACATTTTATGCAACCACTGAGGCACATGCACATTGGTCATGCCGGCAAATTTAACCAGGGTTTTGTAATTCGTCACCGGCAGAATGCCGGGAATGATTTCCAGGTCGATACCCGCCGCGGCCGCCCGGTCACGAAAGCGCAGAAACACCTCCGCATCGAAGAAAAACTGGGTAATGGCAGAGCTTGCCCCGGCTTCCGCTTTGCGCTTAAGGTTAAGTAAATCAAACTGACCGTTAGGCGCCTCCGGGTGAATTTCCGGATAGGCGGCCACGGCAATATCAAAATCTGCTACGTCTTTGAGCAGGCCAACCAGATCTGCTGCATAGAGCTCCGTTTTCTCCACTCCAGGTGGCAGGTCACCGCGCAGGGCCACAATTTTTTTGATATCCGCGGCCCAATAATCTTTGGCAATCTGCACCAGCTCTTCACGGCTGGCGTCCACACAGGTTAAATGGGGAGCGGCAGCCACACCGGTTTCAGCCTGAATGCGCTTGACCACTTCATGAGTGCGGTCACGTTCACCGCTGTTGGCACCATAGGTTACTGACATATATGCCGGTTTGAGGGGCGCCAAACGCTCAACAGAGTGCCACAGCGTCTTTTCCATCTGTTCGGTCTTGGGCGGAAAAAACTCGAAAGACACGTCAATATTGCGCAATTCACTTAACGAATTATTCAGCGCATCAATGCCCTGTGCATAGGAAACCATGGTGACTCCTGATCCCGGTTAGGATGATTAAATTATTTAGCCGTTTAGATGGCTAAATCTACTTGTATTTCATTCAGACATCAAGATGTTTGGATATCCATTTCCACACGGGTTAGAATTTTAACCTCTAATTTAAAATAAAAAGGCTAAAAGCATGGCTAAATGGAATGGTGAGTATATTGACCCTTATGCGGAACATGGCAAAAAGAGCCAGCTAGTAAAGAAAATTACCGTTTCCATTCCTACCCGGGTGCTCAAAGTGCTGACCGATGAGCGCACCCGCCGGCAGATCAATAACCTGCGTCACGCCACCAACTCAGAATTACTCTGTGAGGCCTTTGTCCATGCGTTTACCGGCCAACCCCTGCCGAATGACGATGACTTGCGCAAAGACAACCCCAATAAGATCCCCGCTGAAGCCCGCAAGATGATGGCTGAGATGGGCATTGACGTGGATGCAGCAGAAGCCCAGGAGCAGGAAGCCCAGGAGAAGGACGAGTAGCCCTCACCTTCACGCCCTTTTTGTCATGCGCGGACGCCTTTTGGGTCATTACCGCGTTCCTCTGCCATTCCCGCTCTCGCCCTGTCATTCCCGCGAAGGCGGGAATCCAGCGCCCTTAAAACAAAGAGCACAAAGACACTGGATGCCCGATAACAACACTCGGGCATGACGGAAGGTGCTGTCATTCCCACGCTGCACTCTGTCATTCCCGCGAAGGCGGGAATCCAGCGCCCTTAAAACAAAGAGTACAAAGTCACTGGATGCCCGATAACAACATTCGGGCATGACGAACGATGCTGCCATTCCCGCTCTCTCCCTGTCATTCCCGCGAAGGCGGGAATCCAGCGCCCTTAAACCGAAGAGCACAAAAGACACTGGATGCCCGATAACAACACTCGGGCATGACAGCCATAGTGCTGTCATTCGCCCTCTCGCCCTGTCATTCCCGCGAAGGCGGGAATCCAGCGCCCTTAAAACGAAGAGCACAAAAGTCACTGGATGCCTTATAACAACATTCGGGCATGACGGAAGGTGCTGTCATTCCCGGGCATAATGCAAAAAGGCAGGCTTCTTATTCGCCGATAGCGGCCCTGACTTCAAGCTCCCCGACACTGACCTTGGTCACTTCCACTTCCTGTTTCGCCATCAGCGGCTCACGGGTGCGCACCGTCCAGTTTACCCCGGAATAGCGATAGGTCAGGCTGTCACCCGGGTTCAGCGCCTGGGGCAGATAAAAGCGATAACCAATTAAATCGCTGGTCACCTCTTTGGGTTCGGTTTTGGCCTGAATTTTTTTCATGGGCCGCCATAACACAGCGGCCAGCATGGCGGTAAGCACCGCAAGGCTGCCGATAGCACCAAACAGCGTCGCCGGTACCAAAGAGATATACATCAGGCCGCCGGTGATCAGCGCCGCCAGTCCCACAAAAAACAGCACGAAGGTGGAAAAGCCCAGCACTAATATCTCCACCGCCAACAGGATCAGGCCAATCACAATCAGGGTTTCGGCCAGGTGATCGGTAAATAACGTCATCACGCCCCCTTGGTCTTCATCTGATTAATAATGGTCATCGCCTGTGCCACCACAGAGGCCGCATCGGTACTGCCATCAGGCAGCAATACTACCGAAGACTCCCTGGCAATGGCCTGCTTCGCTTCGATGGCCTTGGTGGCCAGATCCAGCTGAATCGCTTTTTGGCCCTGCTCCGTATTGGCTGCATCCCCCACCACACGCAAGGCTTCTGCCTGGGCGTCGGCAACGGCCAGAATGGCCTTGGCCTCACCTTCTGCGCGTAGCACCTGTTCTGATTTATCCGCCTCTGCCGCCAGTACCACCGAGGCCTTTTCACCCTCAGCACGGTTGATGGCAGCCTGACGATCCCCTTCTGATTCGAGAATTTGTGCGCGCTTGACCCGCTCCGCTTTCATTTGCGCTTCCATCGCTTCCATCACCGACATGGGTGGCACAATGTCTTTGATTTCATAGCGCATCACCTGAATGCCCCAGGGGCCTGATGCATCATTGATAGACGCAACAATATTGGTATTCAGCAAATCCCGCTCTTCAAAGGTTTTGTCCAGTTCCATCTTACCCAGTTCCGAACGCATGGTGGTTTGTGCCAGTTGCGTAACGGCAAAAACATAGTTATCCACCCCATAGGTGGCCTTATAGGGGTCGAGCACCCGAAAATACAACACACCATCGACTTTGAGCGAGATATTGTCTTTGGTGATGGCACTTTGCTCCGGCACATCCACAGCCTGCTCTTTCAAAGAGCGGTCAGCAGCGATGCGATCAATAAACGGCATAATAAAGTTGAGGCCGGCCTCACGGGTGGACTGGTACTTCCCAAAACGTTCAATCAGATAGGCGCGGTTTTGCGGTACAAAAATAATTGACGATTTGAGCAGGACCAGCACAAACAACAGCAGGAAGGTTTCAATTCTGAGCACATAATCAAACAAGATATCCATATAACAACTCCATGACAGGATCAGCAAAACGCTTACATTAAGCCACCGCTGCCCCGGCGACAATTAAAAAATAACCGGTTCGCCCGGCATCGGGTGAAATGGAGAAGAACTATCCCTGCAGCATAAGCGCAGAACAGGGAGCGCGGCCGCTGAGTGCCTTATTGCAGAGGCAGGGTGACCCTGACACGCACTCCGCTGCCATCCTCCAGATTGGTAAGCTGAATCTGTCCATGGTGGAACTGCACAATCAGGCGGGCAATATACAGTCCCAGTCCAAGATGAGGCTGGCCACTGCCCTTGCCACCGGGGCGCACCGACACCATCGAATCAAAGAGCCGTCCTGCCATTTCTTGGGGTAGTAACGACCCCTGATTACTGATGTCCAGCTGCGCCTGGCGCCCCTGTTTCGCCAGTTGCACCACCACCGGTGTATGCTGTTGTGCAAATTCCACCGCATTGGCCACCAGCTTATCCAGCAACTGGGCTATCAGCTCCGGCGCTCCCTGAATTGCTAAGGGCTGGTTATCGGTATGTAGCTCAAACCCCGTGTTGGCATAGGCAAGCTGGTAGCCCTGCATACATCCCTCAACCACTTCTGCCAAATCAAAGCTCTGGCGCTCGGCGTTTTGCAGACTCTGCTCCAGCCTGGTGGCTTCACTCATGTTGGTCAGTATGGCCGATAAACGATTCAGCCCTTCCTGTGCCCGCTGCATATAAACAGAGTTTGCCGCGCCTTCATCTTCCATGCTCAGGGTTTCCAGCGAAGAGCGCACCACCGCCACCGGCGTGCGTAATTCGTGGGATAAGCGCGACGACATATTCTCCAGATAATGGTGGTATTGCCCTAAACGCTGCACCATATTGGCAAAGCTGCGGGACAAATCGCCAATTTCATCTCCGGCGCTGGAGGGGATAATATTGCTGCGCAGTCGCCCCTGCTCATCAATGGCCTGCTCACTCTGATCGCGCAAACGACGAATTCGCGTCGAGATGCGCGACGCCAGCAGAAACAGCCCCAAAGTGCCCAGCAGCATAATCGCCAGCATCAGCGTGAACAGTTTTTCCAGCGCCAGATTACGTAAACTGCGGATACCATTGGTGGTCTCCTCGGCGATCACCGCGCCCATCACCGTATTGTCGATAAAAATGGGATACGCGGCGGCCAGCACTACGGCCTTATTGTCCGCCGTCAGACGCCAGTCAGAGCCTGGCTTGCCGCTCAGAGCCTGCTCGATATGACTACCCTGCAATTCGGCCACATCGTACAACTGATCAATAAAGTCCTTGGGCGGGCGGGTCAGAAATTTGTAATACAGCGGATGCAGCCATTTTTGCTCGAAGCGGGCAAACCAGCCCTGTTCCCTCTCACGACTGACGCTACGGGCCCAAATCCCATCAGAGTTACGGATATCACCAGAACGGGCCAGTACGCGCTGATGGCGATCCACCACCCAGATGCGGGAATCGGTGTGGCCCAGGCCGCGAATAATCTGTTCAATCTCAGGCGAGGGTACCAGCACCGTACCCAGGGTGTCGGCATCGCCCACATCTGAGGTACCGATGGTCGCCACTGCCTGCCCGCTGTCATCGTCCACATCGGTAATGGCAAAGCTCAGCTTGCTGCCGAGTAATTCCAGCGGTATACGCAGCTCAATGGTATAACCTGTTGCATTTTCGGCCCAGCTTCCCTGTATGCGTGGTTCGGGGCGAAGTGGCCGGGCGCCGGTAACTGACTCGCCGGTATCCAGCTCATAGGGGGTCAGCCAGCCAGGTTGCGTGGTGGCAATCAGATAGCGACGAAAATCCCCCGCAGGCGTGGTAAAGGCAATTTGCAGGTGGTCGTTACGGTCAACCCGTAAACTGTTTGTCGGCCGGTAAACAATCTGCTCATCCTGCACATCAAAATAGGCATATAAATAGTCCCGGTACTTGCCCACCATATGGGTGAATGACAGAGTCGCGGGCACATAAGCAGACGTCTGCTCAATCAGGTAGTCGTCATCGTAGGTCAGAGCATGATGTTGCTGACGCCAGTCATTGAGATTGCCGTCCAGACGAATCGGGTCGACGATGGGATAGGCGTAAAGGTCACGGCCTTTTTCCACACTCAGGTAGCTGGCCTGGGCGTCAAACAGCCGAGGGCGTTCATGCAATGCCGTGGCAACGGCGCGCACTGTCCCCAGCAAGGTGCGCTCCTGCCCCGCGCGCAGGTACTTCTCCATTTCCCACACATATTCATAACCCAGCCAGGGAATGGCAAACAGAAATAATGACACCAGCACCAGTTTGGCGCGCAGTCCGAAAGCAAAACGTTTACGTGCCACCCGCCCTTATTCTCCGTCTGCGGTCCAGCGATAGCCCATGCCATACACTGTGTCGATGCAGTCAAATGCCTTATCCAGCTGCATGAATTTCTTACGAATACGTTTGATGTGGGAGGTAATGGTACTGTCGTCCACCACCACCTTGGCATCCTGCATCAGGTGTTGGCGACTTTTCACATGACCGGCAAAGCGGGCCAGGGCGTGTACCATCCAGAACTCGGTAACAGTCAGATCCACCGCCTGGCCTTTCCAGTGTGCCTGCATGCGTCTGAGATCCAGCTCAAGGCTGCCACAGGTCACCCGTTGCTCGCTATCCTGGGGCTCGGTTAATGCCTCCATACGCCGAAACAGCGCCGATATCCTCGCCGTCATATGCGGCATACTGATGTCTTTGGTAAGGTAGTCATCGGCGCCCATACGCAGCCCCGATACCGTGTCCAGGTCGCTGTCGCGGGCGGTCAGGAAAATAATCGGCAAGGATGAAGACAGTTTACGCAAAGACTGACAAAGCAAAAAACCACCGTCCATCTCGTCTTCCAGACCAATATCGATAATGGCCAGATCGGGCAGGCGCTGATCAAAGTTATGCATCGCCTGTTTGCGGTTGGCAAAGGTCAGTACGTCATACCCCTGACGGCGCAGCACCGCAGCGTAGTTTTCTCTGATCGCATCTTCATCTTCCACTATTGCAATTCTGCGGCCCATAGCTTTGCCTGATGTCACTCTGTGTTACTGATAATTGCGGACTATACCTTAATTGGCCTTTGATACTAGCGTCTGCCCTGCTGCGGACGCAAAAGCCATATTGTTGCCATAATTGATCGCCAGATTGCCCCTTTTGTTCCCTTTTTGTGCCAATACCCTGGTGTTTAATTAGCTCATTGCCAACGCGCATACATCACAACATTGACCCGAAGGAGAACACCATGAAAAAACTGATGATAACCACCGCTATCGTTACTGCCCTCTCTGCACCTGTGGCCGTGGCCGCTGAAAAAGACATTAAACAGGCTCAGAACATTGGCTTTGGTTCCGGTTTGGTATTAGGCGCAGTCACGGCGGGCCCCGTGGGTGCCATTGTCGGGGGCGTCACCGGATTGTTTATCGGCAACTCAGTGGGTGCCGATAAAGAAATGAAACAGCTCAATGCGGCACTGAACCAGCACGAAGCCGAAATCAACCAGTTGCTGGCGGCTAACCAGACACTGCTCACTCAGTTGCGCAGTGCTCAGGAAGAAAACCACATGCAGATGGCGTCGATGAACAACGCTGCGTTACTGGACAGACTGCCAAACCTGAGCATGAACGTGCAGTTTCGTACCGGTTCTGCCAGCCTTGAATCCATTTATCAGCAGCAGTTAGATGAACTGGCCAAGTTGTTAAACAATAACAAGGCGCTGAGGGTAGAGCTGACCGGTCATGCCGATCGTCGTGGCGATGCCAGCTACAACAAACGTCTGTCTTCACAGCGTATTGATTCGGTGAAGCAGCAACTGCTGGCGAAGGGGATCTCAGAAAACCGCATTCAGAGCCAGGCTCTGGGCGCAAGTAAACCCCTGGACCCCAATCCCTCGCTGGATGGCAATGCCTTTGACCGCCGCGTGGTCGTCACACTGAATGCCGAAGGTACTCAGACAGCCGCCAACCGCTAAGCTGAAACGAAGAGCACAAAGTCACTGGATGCCCGATAACTACATTCGGGCATGACGGTCATTCCCGCACCCTCTATCGTCATTCCCGCACCCTCTCGCGTCATTCCCGCGAAGGCGGGAATCCAGTGCCCTTGAAACGAAGAGCGCTAAGTCACTGGATGCCCGATAACCACATTCGGGCATGACGGACGATGTTGTTATTCCCGCTCCCCCTCGCGTCATTCCCGCGCAGGCGGGAATCCAGTGTCCTTGAAACGAAGAGCGCTAAGTCACTGGATGCCCGACAACAACACTCGGGCATGACGACCATAATCCTGTCATTCCCGCGTTCCTCTCCCTCATTCTCACGCTCCAACTTGTCATGCCCGCTTCACAACACCTGGCTTAGCGAATGTGCTGGATAAAGAGTATGTGCCCTACCAGCGTATTGCCGGACAGCCAGCGGGCACACCGGTGGAACAATATACCCAATCGGGCCGGAGCTTCTCTGCCCAGGCCAGTTACACATTCTGACCGGGTCATAGCAGAGGCGTTATTGCGACCCACAAACAAGGGCCCGATAATTCGGGCCCTTGTTCACACAACGGTAAAGCAACAAGCACATCAGCACTATCAGCTCTTTGCAGTTTTACTCAATAATTTCTGATCAAGGCTAAAACGCCCCGCACCACTGGCGGCTAACGCCAGGAAACCACCGGCCATGGCAATGTTCTTAAAGAACATAATGAACTGCATCTGATCATCTAACTGGAAGTGGTACATCAGCGCGGTGACCACACTAAAACCGGCAAAGGCCAGTGCAATCAGTTGCGTCAGCCCACCGGCAAGCAGCAACAGCCCACCGCCGAGTTCAAACAGAATCACCAACGGCAGCAGCCCTTCTGGCAACCCGGCAGAGGCCAGGTACTGCGCGCTGCCCTCGTACTGCTGGATTTTATTCATACCCGCCAGAATAAAAATGGCAGACAAGCCCACACGCGCAAACAAGGTCGCCAAATCAGATAAGGTTTTGTTGCCTGATACAAATGATATAAACATGTTCTTTCTCCTAAAGTGTTGATTAATTCGCCAGCTCACTGGTTGATAACCATAATAGATTTATTTAAAAGAAAGAAAATAACAATAAATACGCTTTAAAGTTCTGTTTATTAGAATAAATGCATTGAGAATGCTATCGGTGCATCCCGACCCTTGCCCCGTCATTCCCGCTCGCCCAATCTCATTCCCGCTTCCTCTGACATTCCTGCTCTCTACCCGTCATTCCCGTGAAGGCGGGAATCCAGCGCCCTTAAAACCAAGAGTACAAAGTCACTGGATGCCCGATAACGACACTCGGGCATGACGGCCATAATCCCGTCATTCCCACTCTCTACCCGTCATTCCCGCGAAGGCGGGAATCCAGTGCCCTTAAAACAAAGAGCACAAAGTCACTGGATGTCCGATTACAACATTCGGGCATGACGAAGGGTGCTGTCATTCCCGCCCCCTCCCGTCATTCCCGCGCAGGCGGGAATCCAGCGCCTTAACCTGCACGGTCAAATTCACTCACCCAGCTCTCACTTATCCCGCTCACCCTGAACCGCGCGCTGCGCCACCTGATAGGCAATGGCATTAATCTGCTCCTGGCTGTAACTCGTATTACCCGATTTGGGTAGAGTGATGGCTAACTGTTTATGATTCAGAATAGGGAAAGGAACACGAGATCCGCGGCTGACATACCAGCCTGGGAAAACCAAAACCGGCACCGCTTTAACCTCTATTCCTGCCGCCGTGCTTAACCACTGACTCACCCATTTTGCCTGCCGCTTGGCCTGCTCAATGGGCTCCACTTCAACCCAGGACGGAAATTCCAGTTTGCCGGATTTATAAACCACTTCATGGCCCTTTACGCCCTTTGCTTTGGCGTTGGCCGAAGCATCGGCATGACGCTTATGCCTGCCTTTGGTTTCGATAGCGAACACGCCATTAGGGCCAATAGCCAGATGATCAATATTAAATTTATCGGCCTGAATATCGTGGAAAACCTGATAGCCCTTGGCCTGCAGTTGCAATAACTCTCCGGCAGTGGCCAACTCCGCGGTATGACCGAGCCTAAGTTTGGTAAGGTGATTAAAGGTTTTTATAGTACGCCACGCAACAATCGCCAAAGCAACAGCAATGAGAAACGAATGGGTATAAGGAAAATAACCAGATGAGACAAAAGCATTAATAGTGAAGTACGCAAACGGGCTAATAACAAGAAAAATCCCCATTAGCATATGCCCAACTAAATCGAATTGCTTGTCGCTAATCTCTTCTTGTAGGCCATAGCCAGGTAAGCGCAATAACTGCTTTCTATCTATTGGCAGTTTAACCAACTTATCCCGTCGCTTGAGCATCACAAACAGCGGAAGTATTACAGCGCTCATACCCACACATAAAATAGCGATACTGGTAACCGTCGACCAAACCTCAGGTGTGATTTCCATATTCTTCCCGTCCCTAAAAACCATTCAATAATCAGCGCGACATGGTGAATCGAACGCAAAGTCCACACACGCTGCCAAAATGCAGAACACAGTCGCTAAAAGCAATCATATCTCACTGTATTTAAAAGAGAATAGCTTTAGCGTATGCTCACAGACGTGCAGGTATCAAAAGCAGGCTTTAACGAGGGAGTGGGTAATGGCAAAGCCAGAGAGCTGGAGCGCAGAGGAAATTATCAACACCGTGGCCGATTATATGCGCATGTTGACCCTGGAGCTCTCCGGGCAGAATTACAACAAAACCGAACATCGCAGGCGTCTGCTCACAAAACTCAAGAATCGTAGCGAAGCCGCCATTGAGCTGAAGCATCAGAATATTAGCGCGGTATTGGCCAACCTTGGCTATGTTTGGATCCCTGGTTACAAACCACGCAATAACTATCAGCAGGCATTGGCTCAATTTATTGAAGGGTGGGTCAATGAACACCCTGAGTTTGACCAAATCAGTTTAGCCGCCGTCAATCAGCCTGCAGTAATGCCTGAGATTCCTGATTTTTCTAAGTTTCGGGTTCAGCCACCAGCTCCGCGAGCGTCGCAAGTAAACGAAAGTCCAGAAGCTTATACTGCCATACCCACCTCAGGGATAAAGCGAGACTATGTGGCAAGAGAAGCCAGAAATGCGGCGTTGGGTCTCGCAGGTGAACAACTTATCTTGGAATATGAAGCTTTCCGGCTACGCCAAGCGGGTAAGAAAACCCTAGCCAACAAGATTGAGCATATCTCCGATACCCAAGGCGATGGCCTGGGCTATGATATTTTGTCTTTTGAAGAGAACGGCAAAGAACGCTTTATCGAAGTCAAAACCACCGCCTTTGCCAAAGAAATGCCCTTCTTTGCATCAAGGAACGAGATTAACTTTGCCGAAGCCAGGTCTGACCAATTCTACCTTTATCGGCTTTTTGAGTTTAAGAAGTCGCCCAAGCTGTTTGAGCTACAGGGCGACCTTAAGAAGCACTGCACCCTTGATCCGGTGAGTTATATTTGTCGATTTTGATTTAGTGTGACCGTCTGCTTTGTGCCACAAGCAGACCTTTACATGCAGGTACGATGACTATGATCTATTCAAAGGTTGTAGAACTTCATACCTTAGTCCCACTAAATTGCATATATGAGCCACATTTAATTGCATGTCATGTCACCAAATAGCAGAAAGAGATCATTAATATTGTTTCCTTGACTTAATCCTATTCAAGTACTAGTTATAATTCTGGCGCTTTTTTAGCAGTAGAGCTTAGAACAAACAGGAAAACACTGTCAGGATACGGAAAAATGAAAACCTACCGCCTTATTACACTCTTAATTACACTAATAACATCAACCAACTCTTACGCTATTCATATTAAAATTCCCGCAGGCCAGATTATGGAAGAGGCCCATGGAGAAGTGCTCACACATGGCAAAGCAATTTCTTATAAGAACGATCTAGCTAAACACGTAAATGCAATAAAGAAGTCAAAATTTCCCAAGGACAATGAACAATTAGCACGGTTCATTGAAAATGGATTTCATGCGTCTTTTGAATCTGAGTATGGTGACATTAGCATTATTAATGAAAGCCTTAAAAAGGCTAAGGAGGCCTACAACAATTTAAAAGAAGACTGGGCATCTTCATCGGCGCAACGTGCTCATGCTATCGAAAACTCCAATGAGTATTTAACTGATCATAATTACATAGTTCACATGAGAGGTGTTAAAGAAAAATTTGATAAAGATGTTGCTCCATACATTAAAAATCAAAACGATCTAGAAAAAGAATTTGATTTACTTTCAAAAGATTATATATCTTTAGATAACAATTTTATTAATGCTTATAACGACTTAATAAAATCGGAAACTAATAATTCTAAATATCTGATAAAAAAAGATAGTAAGATTAGGCTGCTGAGCAAGTTTCGAACTGAAGCGCCCAGAAAAAATCAAATGATTGTGGAAGCAAAGGTAGTAACATAATTATTGATCGGATTAAAGAACATGGAAAATGTTTCGTGTTTGGTTATGGTAAAATACGAGATTTAAAGGAAATGAAAGTCTTTGACAAGATCAGTTCTTTACCTGAACAATTTTCAGATGACTGGTTTCGGCTGGATTCTAAGTTATATGGCAGAGCTAATAAAGACAAAGATAACTCGCTTTTTGGTAAAATTAAGAGTACAGAAAAAGAGATTCGAAGAGTCTATTCAGAATTCAAAAAAACTACGGATTTTTCTTTCGTTTCATCCAGCCGTTGGTCAATAAAAGAGATGCAAAGACGATTCAACAACCTTGATAGAATTGAACAGTCTTGGATAGAAAAGATTAATAATGCTAAGAGTGCTCCTTTTAATTATAAAAACTCCTCCGACTTCAAAGATGCTGTTCAAACACCCTTCTTCGACTCTATTACTAATTTCTACAGAAGTGTAGCTGCAGAAATAATTAATAATGATGTAGAGGAAATAATTACATTCGAAAATTATAATTTCGATATTGATGATGGTGAGTTATATACGGTTCTTTATCATATTGAAGCTCCTCTTCAGACTAGCAACTTTGGAGTCGTTGTCAGATCAAATGGTCATAATCCAATAACAGTTTCAACGTCAAATGACAATACTCTGATTACTGAGTACAAACCTCATTACGATGATGTTGAGTATGTAACAGCGACTCTGTTGAACCTACTTGGCTTTAAGGGTAAACGTGTTTGGTAGCCAACCTCATAACTGCATAACTACTTATTTTTTAGGCCGAGTAAGTGATGACGTGTAAATACAATTAAGTGTGATGTAAATGCATTTACAGACTTTGCTTTTTTCGCTCCTTACTGTCGATAGATTAATGTAGTTTTTAAAATAAGGTGAATGACCGGGTTCGGGCAG
>NZ_NIWW01000013.1 GCF_002201535.1 Lacimicrobium sp. SS2-24
ATTCCGTGCCTTATAACAATGTTATTACCATGAATTCACGGTATGCCGCAGATGGCGCAGTGCCGTTTATTCGCAGTTTCTATTCATTTTCCCCATGTTAACAATAGCTTGGAGCCAGCTACCAGCGCTTTGTGCATAAGCAGCCGCGGGGAAAGCGAGAATTGGGATTTATAATGGTCCCGGTATGCACGTACCGCTATAGCTAATATCCCGTAGTTTCAATAAGTTATCGCTAACGTTATGAGGCAAAGCGAGACTTTCTGATGTGTGAAACCGAGAATTTCTTGCGGAAATTGAGTGAATTTAACTTATACCTGTACAAAAGAGCAGCAGTTCCTTGAATGGGTTACTCGATATTTATCACTACATGGTTTAGCCAGAAAGCTAAGTTGAACGTCCCTCAGAGTTCAAAGCAGGTGAGCAGAGCACAGACGAAAAACAGCCCTTTTCTTGCAGGTTTAGCGCTTAAGCAGTTCGCCGTATTGGCATGACAGCAGGTGGAAGCTGGCTGACAGGGGCGGCTGTCAGCCACAAAGCGGGGTCAGAAGGTATATTTGGCAGAGAATTGCAGCCTGTCCATGTCGCCGTCGAGACCGTTTTCCATATCCCGTTGTGCGTGGGAGTATTCCAGTCCAAAGCTTAATTCTTTGCTGGGAGAGTAGATAGCATTAACTCTGGCACTGCGGGTGGCTTGTGTGACACTTACACCGGTCAGTGTGGTGTCATTGTCGGCATCAAACCAGGCGTAACTGAGGGTAGAACGCCATTGTGGGGTCCACACATGCCGATAAGCAATAAAACCACCGCTGGAGTCAATGCTTTGTAACTCTCCCGTGCTATCCAGTACCGCCCCGTTTGCGGCGTTGATGCCTAAGTAGCGTCCCATGCCCGAGCCGGTATTAAACATCATGCGCAGGTCGTCTTTGCCAAAGATAAATTTAGCTGAAACACTCAGTGCCGCGGCGGTTTCTGTACTATCGATAGTATTGCCATCATCGTAAGCCAGCTGGCGAATTAATGTTGCCGCTGAAATATGACCCCAGTCCTGTTTGTGCGTGTAGCGCAGAACCAGATCCGGTACGGCGTTGTCATCGGTCACAATGCGCGCGCCACCGCCAAAGGGGGTAACGGTGGTTTCCGGGTTTTCAAGGGCCACGGAGAAGCCTTTGTGGGAGTATCGCACCATGGCCTGGCGTACAAAGGTGGTACCATCGGTTGCGCCGATGAAATCCAGGGTTTCAGGCAGTACAGAAACATCCTGAAAGGTACTCCAGGTTTGTCCGAACAACCAGCCATTGTATTCAATGGTGGCAATACGCATTCTCGGGCTGTAGGAGTTTGAGACCCGCTCGTCGCCATTTGGGGTGGCCATAAAGTCGAGTTCCAGTGTCGCTTTGAGTGACTGCCCGTTAGCCAGGGAAGTATTGCTGGAAAATTTAAACCGGGTTTGCCGGGCATGCATATCAAAAGTGGTGCCTTCGTCCTCGCCACTGACCGGTGTCAGTCCGGGAATGTAAAAGTCCCGGCCAATATTGCCGGAAGGCAGACTGCCACTGGAGTACTGGCTGGCAATGGCATCCAGTTTGATATAGCCACTGAAGGTGAAATCGGTATTTTGCAGGCCAGCGGCATCAACGTTGGTGCCGGCCAGTGCACTCATCAACAGGGTAGTACGGAATAGGGTACAGGGTTTCATAGGTTATCCTCGTTTTTACTTTTCATTAACAATCCTGCACCCTTGGATTTTGCTCAATCCGACCTTAGTCTAT
Organism: Lacimicrobium sp. SS2-24; assembly: GCF_002201535.1. GTDB lineage: Bacteria > Pseudomonadota > Gammaproteobacteria > Enterobacterales > Alteromonadaceae > Lacimicrobium. The sequence continues at coordinate 1,770 of NZ_NIWW01000013.1, forward strand.
TCGACCAAGGTCTTGACGCTGGCCATCTGGCCAGATTGACCGTGATAACGCGGAGCCTGACGCGGTTTTAAAATCATGTTAAAAACACAGCTAAGACTAAGGTCTAATATGTTAACTTCCGTTGCTGCTTACCATGGATACCCAACAGATTGGAGATCAGATTATGTTGCATAAAGTACATCCCGTTTCGTCTTATCCGGCACATCAGACCCACGCAGACAAAGCGGAGTATCAGCGCTTGTATCAGTGGTCTGTGGATGATCCCGAGGGGTTTTGGGCGGAGCAAGGTAAGCGTCTGGATTGGATTAAACCCTATAGCCAGGTGAAACACACCAGCTTCGAAAAAGGCAATGTGGATATCCAGTGGTTTGCCGATGGTCAGCTCAATGCCAGCTATAACTGTATCGATCGTCACGTAAAGAAAAATCCCAATGCCACTGCCATTATCTGGGAAGGGGATGACCCTTCCATGGATAAGACCATCAGCTATCAGCAAATGCACGATGAGGTGTGCAGACTGGCTAATGCCATGAAAGCGCGGGGCGTGGGTAAAGGGGACCGAGTTATTATTTATATGCCGATGATACCGGAGGCAGCCTTTGCCATGCTTGCGTGTGCCCGTATCGGTGCGGTGCATTCAGTTATCTTTGGTGGTTTCTCTCCTAATGCCATTGCTGACCGTGTGGAAGATTGTCAGGCCAAAATGGTACTGACCGCTAACTTTGGTCGCCGCGGAGGCAATAAAGTCGCGTTGAAAGCCAATGTGGATAAAGCCTTGGAGCGCGACAACACAGCCTGCATCGAATCGGTAATCGTCTTTAAGTTGCTTGACGATGACACGCACATGACAGCGGGTCGTGATCATTGGTGGCACGAGGTGTGTGCCGATTGTGAGCCTGTGTGCGAACCGCAACCGATGAATGCCGAAGATCCGTTGTTTGTTCTGTATACCTCCGGTTCGACGGGTAAACCCAAAGGGGTGGTTCACACAACAGGTGGATATCTTACCTATGCGGCCATAACCCACCAATACGTGTTTGATTATCAACCCGGCGATGTTTACTGGTGCGCTGCGGATGTGGGCTGGATCACCGGTCACAGCTATATCGTTTATGGACCGTTTGCCAATGGGGCGATTTCGCTGATGTTTGAAGGCGTACCCACCTATCCCGATGTGCGTCGTATGGCCCAGGTGGTAGACAAGCACAAGGTGAATATTCTCTATACGGCGCCTACAGCCATCCGCGCGCTGATGGCAAAAGGCGATTTGCCGGCGCAGGGTACCTCCAGGGATTCTTTGCGATTGCTAGGCAGTGTGGGCGAGCCCATTAATCCTGAGGCCTGGGACTGGTATCACGATAAAATCGGTAATAACCAGTGCCCCATTGTGGACACCTGGTGGCAGACCGAAACCGGTGGCATCATGATTACACCACTGCCCGGTGCTACTGACCTTAAGCCTGGCTCAGCGACCTTGCCGTTTTTTGGTGTGAAACCGGCGCTGGTAGACAGCGATGGCAAGTTTTTGCAAGGCGCTGTATCCGGAAATCTGGTGATCACGGATTCCTGGCCGGGCCAGGCAAGAACGGTGTGGGGCGATCATGACCGCTTCGAACAAACCTATTTCAGCACCTACGCCAATCTGTATTTCACCGGAGATGGCGCCCGTCGTGATGAGGATGGATATTACTGGATAACCGGCCGGGTGGACGATGTACTGAACGTTTCCGGACACCGGCTTGGCACGGCAGAAATTGAGAGTTCACTGGTCGAGCACCCTGCGGTGGCCGAAGCGGCTGTGGTGGGGTATCCCCACGATATCAAGGGGCAGGGGATTTATGTGTACCTGTTGCCCACCGATGGTGTCCAGATCAGTGATGAATTGACCAAGGAAGTGCGTCAGTTTGTGCGCGATGACCTTAGCCCCATTGCCAGCCCCGATTTCATTCAATGGACCAATGGCTTACCCAAGACTCGCTCGGGCAAAATCATGCGCCGGATACTGCGCAAAATTGCCGCCAATGAGTTTGACAGTCTCGGGGATACCTCGACATTAGCGGATCCTGCGGTAGTGGATGCGTTGATCGAAAACCGGCTGAATAAATAGATCTTTGCGACCGCCGTCACTGGTGTCTGACATCAAAATGTTAGACACTGGTGCGACGCTTTCATTGATTAGCATTGAGCATGGCAAAATTTCTTATCGCCGATGATCATCCTTTATTCAGAGAAGCGCTGGCAGGTGCCCTGCAGCAGCGCTTTTCACCGTTGCAACTGGTGCAGTCTGATTCACTGGAAAGCACGCTCAGTTGTATGCAGGAGCACGACGATCTGGATCTGGTGCTGTTGGACTTACACATGCCCGGTTCAGGCGATCTTTACGGTTTGATTCGGGTTCGTCAGGATTTTCCAGCGGTGCCGGTAGCGGTGATCTCGGGAAGTGACAACCCACAGGTGGTGGCCAAGGTCATGAGTTTTGGCGCATTGGGGTTTATCCCCAAATCCGCCTCCTCAGAGCAGATTGCCGCGGCCATTAATACCATACTCGAAGGTGACAATTGGGTTCCCGAAGCGCTGAAAGGGAAAATTCAGTACATTGACGACCAGAACCGTCAACTGGCTGCCAGGGTGGCAGAGCTTACACCTCAGCAATACAAAGTCTTATGCTTTATTCATAGCGGTTTATTAAACAAACAAATCGGCTATGAACTGGGCATAACCGAAGCAACCGTGAAAGCCCATGTAACCGCGATTTTCCGCAAGCTGGATGTGTACAGTCGTACCCAGGCTGTATTGCTGGCGGAAAAGCTGCAACTGGAACCACCGCAAAGTTCTGCACCAGAGTAAAGGTGTTGATATACTGACCTTTTACCGCTGTTATAAGGGAAGTAACGATGATCAATCCCCATCTGCCTCTAACCGATTTGCACCGCCACCTGGATGGCAATATTCGTCCCCGCACCATCTGGGAGCTTGCCCAGCAGCACGGCATTGTGTTGCCCGCCGACAGTTATGAAGCGTTGTTGCCGCTGACACAGGTTCAGGGCCAGACCAGCGATCTGCTCGATTTTCTGCAAAAGCTGGATTACGGTGTGTCGGTACTGGCCGATGTTGACGCCTGTTATCGGGTGGCGATGGAGAATATGGAAGATGCCCATGAGTCTTCCCTGGATTACGTGGAGCTCAGATTCTCTCCTTACTACATGGCCAAAGCATTTGACCTGGATATGGTTGAGGTCGTGGAGGCCGTTATCGATGGCGTGCGTGCCGGCAGCGAGAAATTTGGTATTCAGGCCAATCTGATTGGTATTTTAAGCCGCACTTTTGGTGCCGATACCTGTCGCAAAGAGCTGGATGCCTTGCTGGCATGTAAAGAGCAGATCACGGCTTTGGATTTGGCCGGTGATGAACTGGGTTTTCCGGCACAACAATTTCTTGAGCACTTTAAGCTGGCCCGTGACGCTGGCTGGAACATTACCGTGCATGCCGGGGAGGCTGATGGCCCGCAAAGTATCTGGAATGCGATTGAGCAGCTCGGTGCCAGTCGCATCGGACATGGCGTGGCGGCAACCCGAGACGATAAGCTGATGGAGTATATGGCCAAACACCAGATAGCCGTGGAATCCTGTCCCACCTCCAATTATCAGACTGCCACGTTAAAGGCGATTGCGGACTCGCCGATGCCACTGTTTTTAGAACGGGGACTGTGTGTCACCCTGAATACCGATGATCCGGCAGTCTCCAATATCGACCTGGAAAACGAATATCGGGTGGCAAAAGAGATTATTGGTCTGAGTGACGCACAACTGGAGCAGGTGCAACGAAACGGTGTGACCGCGGCATTTATTTCAGAGTCCGATAAGCAGGCCTTGTATGCACGCAAGGCGGAAAAAGCATAACTCACTCCGGTGCAGAGGTGGTGAACCTGATGTCAGTCAGTGAGTTGGAAATTTTACCCTACAGCGAGGAGCTGGCAGGTGATTTTCTGGACATCAATCGCCAGTGGATTGAGCAGATGTTTGTGATGGAAGCAACAGACATTGCCATGCTCAATGATCCGCACCGTCACATCATAGCCCCTGGCGGTATGATCTGGTTCGCTCGCCATGCCAGATTAGGCGTGGTTGGGACCTGCGCACTGCTGAATAAGGGGCAGGGGGTCTTTGAGCTTACCAAGATGGGGGTGTATGAGCATGCCCGGGGCATGAAGGTCGCAGAGCAACTGCTGCATGTGGTTCTCGCTTACGTGAATTCGTGCAAACAACAGAGCCTGTATTTACTGACCAATACCCGCTGTGCGGCCGCGATCCACCTTTATGAGAAAAATGGATTTGTGCACAGCGAGGACATTATGCAACGCTATGGTAAAGCTTATGCCCGCTGTAATGTGGCTATGGCTTATCGCCCGGCGGGGTTGGCTGAACGTGAACACAGGGGTAAAAAATGAAGTGGTTGGCGCTTTGGATACTCTTGCCTGCAGTGGTGCAGGCCTCTGTCAGTCTGCCCGGCTCCGAAATGAGAGTCGTGCCGGATGCCGGTACCGGCGTCAATTATCAGATTGCCGTTCAGTTGCCGCCCGATTACTACCAGCCCAGCGCGTTTAAAACCCGCTATCCGGTTATCTATTTACTCGGCGATAGCACTGATTTTGCACTGGTGGTGGGGGCGAGTCGCCGTGCCATGCAGCAAAATACCATCCGGCCAGCAATTATCGTTGCCTTTGCGACGTCCAGTCAGGATATGGGCTTAGGCGAACCGCGAACAGCCATTGATCGTACCGTCTACCATGAAAAACTGGCTGACTATGATCGTTTTTTGCGACGTCAGCTGATACCACTCATTGAACAACGTTACCGGGCCAGCAGCAAACAGCGCACCTTTATTGGTCATGGCGGCGGTGCCTTGCTGGGGTTTCAGCTGGTGGCAACACAGCCTCCACTCTTTCATGATCTCCTTATCGCCAGCCCTGCATTTACCTATGATGAAGGCAAAAGTGCCCGTCTTGTGGTGGAGGCCATTAATAGTCAGCGTCTCACAAAGGCGCGGGTTTTCATTGGTGTGGGACAGCAGGAAACCCCACTTTATCAGCCGGAGGCGCCCGATGTGGTCAGTGACGCGATCGATTTGCGCACTCAGGTTGCCGCCTGGCGTCATCCTGACGTTTCCCTGAAACTGCTCATTGTTGATGATGCGGATGCCAGTTTGGCACTGCCTACCACAGTAGTGCAGGGCATGAGATGGTTGAGTCGTCAGTAACCCTTGTTGCGCCAGTGATATCGGAATTTGGCCAGGCACACGGAGGCTTTCTGAGTCTCTCATAGCCTGTTGGCGGCGATGCCTGTGCAGGGCAAACTCCAACAGCGATTTGGCGGCAAAGTCTGCTCTTTATAAGCACTGTACAGCGTCGTTATAAATGGCTATGCTGATTTTTCTCAACTTACAACAAAGAGAAAAAAATGGCTGCAAATACAAATACTAAAATTCTTAGCCTGATATTAATGGTGGTTGGCATTGGTCTGGCTGTGTGGGGTTTCAATGAGGCCGATTCCACTGCGGGAAAAGTTACCGAGGCGGTGACTGGCTCTTACAGTGACGAGACCATGATGATGCTGATTGGCGGCGCCGCCAGCTTTATTGTGGGCCTGTACCTGTTTATTAAAAAATAAGGTCCTTTCACATATTGCCCCTGGTTTAGACACAGAGACAGCGCGGCAACCTTTCCTTAACGCCTCCATCTGCCCAGATTGGAGGCTTTACCCTGAAATTGGGGCACTATTCACGTGTGGGTTTGTCTTTCCTGCTGCGTTGCCAGTTAACAGTGTAAAAACCTACCTTAAGCGGGCACACCAGCGAGGGTGTGCCATCACATCGGGTCAGTTAAGCCCGTCGACGTATCCCTGTGTTGATATAACCGCGGGAAACGTTCGTTAACTTAACTGACCTGCGCCAGGTTATTGAGGACAAGCCCCTACAGACCAGTTTACATCGTCCAGTGATGATAGGGTTGTGTTACCCCAGGTAGAACCTGGCATCGGGTCATCGCTGCCATTAGCGAAATAGTCCGGACTCAAATAATTCCCTGTGCTGTAGGCACGTCCAGCCACTTTGTGATAGTAATTGGAGGTCGTAAACTGCGCACAGTCAGATGCTGGAGGCGTGTCCGGATCACTGCCATCGTCTCCGTCACCACCGCCTGCGAAACTGCAACTTTGCGCAGGGCCTGCACATGAATTGTCGTCGTCCTGCCACTGACATTGATTGCTGGCTATCTGGGTTTCATTCAGCTTAAAGCGCTCAGTACCATATTCGAGATAACAATTGGCGTAGTTCGTGTAGTCCAGTCTTGCGGCACTGATATGTTGATCGAGCGTGGCCGTCTGACCTGCGTCAATGGAAAAGCTGAGGCTGTCTGAAATCATCAGGCCAGCATCATCGGTTGCGGTAATAATAGCGGTATTGGTGCCCCCGGGTAAGTTGCAGGCAGTGGCACTGAACCTTGTTGCAGAGACCGTTGCCGTGATATCGCCGACATCAAAACTGACTACCACACTGGCCAGATCCTGATTAACGTCCACCACATCACCACTGACGGTTGCACATTGTGCCTCTGTTGTGACAGCGAGATTGCTTAGCACCGGTGCTTGCGGTGGTGGTGCTGGCCCGACTCTGGCAGTGGTTTGATAGGCATCGCCGGTAAGTCCCTCACTGTCAGTGGCGGTGATACGGACAACATAAAGGTCATCATCCAGGGCAGGGCTATGCAGGCTAAACGCATTGTTGCTTTCAATCACGGTGCTGGATGTTAGCTGGATACCCGATGTATCGGTAAAGGATACGTCAATCTGCTCAACAAAGGTTTCAGCATCATTGGCCTGACCCGAGATACTGATGACCTGGCCACTGACACTGATCTGAATATCTGAAATTGTGGGTGCAGTATTGCGGTTTACTCTTTGATTGTTGTCGAGAAAATACTGCCCCAGATAACGGGCATAATTGATACCATTACCGTTGATGTAACTGCCACTGGCCCCTGCGCCGCCAGACCAGGCATGATCTACGTTATCAAACCAAAGCATCGACACACGGCTATCCTGCCAGAGCTTTTCATCAGCCGTGCGCCCGGAGCCTTCGCTAATCTGATTACTATCGGCTAAGGGGCTGACGCCATATACCGCCGCCATACCATCGGCATTTTGCTGGTTGTAGCACTGATTGACGGTAGTATCGTCGCGACCAAAGGCCAATGACGCGATTTGTGAGTTAAAAAACGGGGTATAGCCTGAACCATACTGGCTGCACCTTGCCTGCACATCGGCGGTTTCACAGGGCCCCAGCGCGCCATTTGAACTGGTACCGATGCTCGGTCCGGCGCTGATCCCCATACCGGCAAACACGTCTGGTGCCAGACAAGCAGTGGTGTTGGCAAAGGTCGCTCCGGAAGACAGCCCGGCAATATAGACCTGATTAGCATCAATTCCGCGCACCGTGTCAGCGGAAAGGGTCGTCGCCAGGGAAATCAGGTTTTTATAGTCGCCGGCACTGCGCGATTTGGTGCCCTGCCAGTAAGACCAGCAACCGAAACCCGCCTTATTCATGGCATCGGGTACCGCAATGACCAGTCCAAATTCCTCGGCAGCATCTTCTAAATTGGCCGAAAGGTAGGCATCAATGCTCTGCGTACAGCCATGCAGCACAATCAACAGGCCTTTTCCTTCGCCTATTGGGGAGGTGGTGTCGGGTGTATAAATATGGACGTTGTTAAAGCCACCAATCGTGACATTGTTTTGCCAGTTTCCAGCCTGGCTGGCACAGGTTATAGCCAGACACACAAGAGTGAGGAATGGCAATACCACAGATTGCCTGAATATTTTTATCATTATGAGCTCCATACGTTGTTTATTTTTATCGGATGAAGCCAGTACTCCCTTTGCAGCTCCTGAAACTGAAATTTCCCTGATGACGGGAGAGCACTTCATCAGGTACTACCTTAGGTGGGTTGGTGAAAATATGACCTACTACTTTAGTGCTGAGGGAAATGAGTTACGCAATGAATATTTCCCGTTTAAAGAGCCTGGTTGCAGAAAATTTAACGCCGAACATGGCTATTAATTGTGACCGGGCACTTTAAGTAAGAGGATTTATGGGGCGATGATCAGTTTATGATAAGGCCAGCTTAAATGCGTCTTTATAACGACGCGACAGGTTGAGCTTAACACCAGATTTAAGCTGAATTTCTCCATCACCGCTGTTTTGATAGCTGATGCTATCGATTGCGTTGTGGTTGACTGCGTAACTTCGATGGATGCGGCTAAACCCTTTGCTCTGTAATCTGTTACTCAGTTCACCCAAAGTGGCTCGCAGAGGATAGATGCGCCCATGACTGTGAAGGTTTACATAGTTTCCTGAGGACTCCAGGTACTCGATATCATTTGTGCGCACCAAAAATTCACGATCCAGCTTGCGCACCAGAAAATGTTCAGGCACTGCGCTTTGGCTGTCTTCTTGTTCATCTACAGGTCTCGCTTCTCCTTTAAGGCGGCTATAGACGAATTGATATAGCTGGTACAACACCAGCCAGGAAAAATACCCCCACGCATCTTTGCGGTACTCATAAAAAAACTCTCTGACAAGTGGTCCGAATTCATAACTGCTTCCTGCCATTGCATATACAATTTCACGCAGTGCAACCATCACAGATACATGCAACAACGCAAACACCAATGTGCCGAGGAAATGCAGCAGTAACTGGTGTTTTAAACCGTCCAGGCGCAGTGGCAACCTCGCAAACCAGGCAAATAACAGTGGAGCCAGTATTAATGCGGATATGGCGCTGGAGTATTCCCAAACAAATGGCTCCCACAATTCTATTTTGGGTACACCATTGCGGCTGTGTTCCATCCACACTGAGGTAGCGTTGATACTGTTATTCAGAAACAGGTAGGCCATCAACAGCAACGCGACATAGCGGCGCGGATGCCGATCAAAATGTTCGAACCAATTCACGGGCATTGCCTCCAGTATTTATCCCAATATTCCACCTGTTATCCCCAGGCTCAATCACTTTAACCTTTTCCCCTTGGTTAAGGCAGGGCATCCGCACAAGGTTGGCGTCAGACTTTAACCTGAGGACATGTTATGACTCAAATCTTAAATAACCGTCATTATGATATTGACTGGCTCCGGACTTTAGCTTTTGGCCTACTCATCCTTTACCACCTGGGGATGTACTATGTTGCGGATTGGGGGTGGCACATCAAAAGTGACTATCACGCTAATTTTGTCTGGTTACAGGATCTGATGATACTAACCAGCCCATGGCGGATGTCATTATTGTTCTTCATTAGTGGCATTGCACTGGCATTGGTGGCGAATAAATATCCAGCCAGAAAGTTGGCAATGCTGCGTACCAGCCGGCTGTTTGTGCCATTGCTGTTTGGTATGTTTGTGATTGTGGCTCCCCAACCATACTATGAGGCTCTGGACCAGGGCCTTATCCAGCCCGGTTTTTGGAGCTTCTGGCTGCAATACATCAATCCCTGGACAGCGTTGTTGCCTGAGCATCACAGCGTCATAGGTCTTCTGACGTGGAACCATCTGTGGTTTTTGCCTTACTTATGGTGTTACAGCATGCTGGTCATAGGCTTAAAGCCGATGTTAAATCGTCTGGCAGCCAGCACATGGCTGGCAAGACTGAATGGGCGCTGGGCGTTACTGGCGGTTATTTGTATTTCGTTCACTGCCTGGTACTTGCTCAAGAGTCGCTTTCCGAGCAGTCATGACCTGGTAAATGACTGGTATAATCACGCCAAGTATCTTCCGGTGTTTGTTGGTGGCTATCTGTTTGCGCGTCAGGGGCAATGGTGGCAGCAAGTGATTGTATGGCGTTACCCGCTGTTATTGCTCGCGTTTGCGGGATATCTGTTTCTAATCCTGAACAGGCATAATGCCTTTCCTTCGCTTGAGGCTCATTTTGAACAGATTGTTGCAGTAAGACTCCTGTATGGCTTTATTAGTGCTGTCAATCATTGGGCCTGGATCCTTGCTGTGGTGGGGCTGGCCGGATACTTTCTGAATCGCCCCAGCCGGATTTTACGCTATACGGACAAGGCGATCCTTCCCTGGTATATGCTGCATCAGACCCTGATCATTGTGGCTGCAGCCAATTTAGAAGCGTTAAAGCTTTCATCGGGTGTGGAGGCCCTTCTGATCCTGTTGTTGACCTGCTGCGGCTGTTATTTGGGTTATCAGATCATCCGCCGCATTGCTGTGTTACGCTGGTTATGCGGTTTGAGGAAATCAGACCCATCTGACAGCAGACGGAACGGTGCCCCACGAAAAGATGACGTTATGCTTAACGCTGACCCAGTCAACCGTTGACTGATCAATTTACTCAGAGAGCACACCGATGGGCATGTTTTTTTAAAGCACTCAGCACGCCCGTATGCGCGGGCATGGTGGTGTTGTGTTCCTCGTCGCGCAGCAAAGGGATTAAATCACCCCGGTAGCAGAGCAATAAACATCAAAACGAGATAGGGATAGGCGACGGTAGGACGAAGCGCTGCGCGCAGATATTGTGCCACCAATGGGAAAAGGCCTGGGCGGTTTTGTTGCCAGTTGGTGTAAAGGGGCAGGAGGTCATCGTCAGTGACCTGTGTTTCAAGTGCCAGAAGGCTGGCCTCAAGTCTGGCCTGAAAGGTTTTCCATATACCTTCTTGTAACCAGAGTACGGCGAGAATCAGTAACACAGGCCAGTATGCGGCAGCAAACATTACCGCAACCAGAGTCAGCACGACGGCGACGAGCTTGATCACCAGGGCGAGCATTTCATAGTGTTCATATTGTTGGTGCAGTGTCAGCCACTGTGATTGGCGAAGGTGTTGCATTGCGACTTTCCTGTTTGAGTGGTCATTGCTGCGTCCGATATGCCGTACGCAGGTTTTTCCGCGGCGCTGAATTGGGGTAGTATACCCGCCTGATTAGCGTACAGGAAAGTTTCAATATGGCACCCTCTCTGCAGGAACAATTGCTCAAAGCCGGGCTGGCAGATAAGCAAAAAGCTCAGAAAATTAAAACGGAAAAGCGCAAGCAAGCCAAACTCCAGAAAAAGCATAAGCTGGAACAGACCGACGAAGCCAGGCTGGCGGCCGAAAAAGCAATGGAAGCCAAGAAAGCCAGGGATCGCGAACTCAATGAACAGGCCAGGCTGGAAGCCGAGAAAAAAGCCATTGCCGCTCAAATCAAGCAGCTGATTGAAGTGAATCGCCAGCCGAAAGGCAATGGTGATATTGCCTGTAACTTTACCGACGGAACCAAGGTCAAGCATATCTACGTGGACACCGCTACCCATAAACACATCAGCCAGGGCAAACTGGCCATCGTCAAATTTGCTCAGACATACGAGGTCGTGCCGATGCCTGTGGCGGATAAAATTGCCGAGCGCGATGCCGAGTTGGTGTTATTCAGGGCGGATAAGGTTGAGCAAAGTCAGGACGAGCAGGTGGATGACTGGTATGCCGAGTATGAGATCCCTGACGATCTGATGTGGTAAAACCAGCATGACACCGGCCATCAGCTTACTTGAACGCCATGGCGTTGCGTTTCGTCTGCATCAGTATGAGCATGATGCCACAGTGACACAGTATGCGCAGGAAGCCGCCGATAAGATGCAGGTGAATGCGGCACATATTTTTAAAACTCTGGTGGTGGAGGTTGATGGCAGCACTTTGGTGGTGGCGATGCTGCCGGCTTTGGCCAGACTCAGCCTGAAACAGGTGGCGCGTGTTGCCGGGGGCAAGAAGGCGGCTCTGGCCGAGACGAAAAAAGTGGTAAGCAGTACGGGGTATCAGTTAGGTGCGGTGAGTCCTCTGGGGCAGAAAAAGCGCCTGCCCACCTTTATTGATGACAGTGCCTGTAATCTTGAACAGTTTTACGTGAGTGCGGGCAAGCGAGGGCTGGAAATCGCCATGGCACCGGATGAACTACAACGATTAAGTGGCGCGCAATATGCGCCGCTTAGCCTCGGTGAACCATAATGCGGTACTTTTTTACTCCGGTCGGTGTATCGCACATGCTTCACCATGATTCTATGACATCAGCGCCAAAGCCGAATCTGGCAGACGGTTATACACTAAGCTCGCCACGCAGATTGGTAGTGAGTTTCTGTCTGACCTCATCAGTGCTCAGGTTCTGGCTGAGCAGATAGTGCAGTTTAGCCAGCGCTGCCTCAAGGGTCATATCACCACCGGACACCACACCCACCTCGGCCAGAGCATTGCCCGTGGCATAGCCTGCCATATTAACCTTGCCACGCAGACACTGCGTGCAATTGAGAACAATAATATTCTGTTCCCTGGCCGCTTCCAGCTGTGCCAGTAGCGCCGGATTTTGCGGCGCGTTACCCACACCATAACTAAGCAGGATCAGTGCATTTACAGGCTGTTGTATTGTATTTCTAATCACTTCGGCGCTAATTCCTGGGTATAAGGTCACCACACCAATAGGTTGTGCCTTCACCGGGCTGACCTCTAATTCGCGCGCCTCGATGGGTTGCACCTGACCTTCTACCACTTCGATATTGATGCCGGCCTCCAGCAACGGGCCGAAATTGGGTGAGCCAAAAGCATTGAAACCGTCAGCGTGGATCTTACGGCTGCGATTGCCCCGTAACAGCTGATTGTTGAAGAACAGACAGACTTCATGAATGGGATAATTCGCTGCCAGAAACAAGGAATTGAGCAGGTTTATCTGACCATCGCTGCGAAGTTCTGCCAGGGGGATTTGTGAACCGGTCACAATGACCGGTTTGCTCAGGTTTTCGAGCATAAAGGACAGGGCCGAAGCGGTATACGCCATGGTGTCGGTACCATGAAGAATAATAAAGCCGTCGTAGTCCTGATAATTGGCCTTGATATCATCGGCGATGTGCTGCCAGTCTGTGGGCGACATATCCGAAGAGTCCATCAGCTCATCGTATTCGTGGATGGTAAACTGGGGCATTTCCGGACGGTGAAACTCCGGCATTTTGGCCAGGGTCTGAGACAAAAATCCCGGTACGCAGACATAGCCTTTACTGGAAGGGCGCATGCCAATAGTACCGCCGGTGTAGGCCACATAGATGTGCTTTTTCATGAGATAAACGGCTTTGGAACGGGAATTTGCCCCCATTCTACTGATTTGCCGCAGCGGCAACCAGAGCCAGCAAGAATATTTCCCTGTGTCTGCGACTCAGGCCAGCATCACCGGGCGGGCGGTGATTGTGCCGCAAAAGAATACCGTGTGGCGTGCGGATATACCTGACGGCAGCCGGATATTTATGATATTAGTCTTGTTCATGGTGACGTCATGAATACAATAGAGGTCAGCTCAGGTGTGCGTTTATGCTGACTTGAGTATACTGATTAAGGTAAGCTAGCGGATGGTAAAGAAAGTCAGACTCATCGTATTTAATTGCCGCTGTGGGGGGGCACCCCTCGGCCCGATTTTAGTCTCTGGCTGCCGTGATCGCTGGCGCATTTCCTGTCAGGTGGCTTTTTGCGAGGCCGTTACTACGGGCCAGGGAAAAGAGGACGTTATTAAAGGCTGGAATCGCCTCAGCAGCAGCTTTTACCGATAATAACAACGTGTTGTGCAGGCGGAGCCTGTTTGATACACAACAGCAGAGAATTTGTGGTCAGGGAACACTATAAAGCTCAACATAAAAACAGCTCGGAGCTAACCCTTGATAAAGATACTATTAGTTGATGACCATGATCTGGTACGAACCGGTATCCGATTGATCCTCAAAGCAGAATCTTCCTTTAACGTGATAGGTGAAGCCAGTAGCGGTGAAGATGCCGTAAAGTTTTGCCGCAACCATGAGCCTGATGTGGTGCTGATGGACATGAACATGCCAGGCATGGGCGGGCTGGAGGCCACTAAAAAGATTCTGCGTTACAGCCCCGATATTAAAGTGATTGTGTTGTCTATGTATAAAGAAAACCCGATCCCCACAAAAGTGATGCAATCCGGGGCCTGGGGCTTTATCACCAAAGATGCCGAGTCAGAGGAAATGAACCGGGCGATCTTTCAGGTATGCTCGGGGCAAAAATACATCGCACCGGAGATCGCTCAGCAGATTGCATTGGGCCGGCTAGATTCAAATGACTCCGACCCCTTCCAGCACCTTTCGGACCGTGAGTTGCAGATCATGATCATGCTCACCAAAGGGGTAAAAGTCCCGGATATTGCAACCAAACTGAGTATTACGCCTAAAACGGTGAATACCTATCGTTATCGCATGTTCGAAAAACTGGGCGTCACCGGGGATGTGGAATTAACGCATCTGGCCTTGCGTCACAAGTTAATCAGTCACGAACAGTCTTAAAACACCATTATCTTCCTTTTCTTGCTACCCAGATGTTGACGCCATGACCCAAAGCGCCAGTTTTGACCACCAGGCTTTTGTCCGTAACCTGACCCCACAGCCGGGCGTGTACCGCATGTACAACGTCAAAAACGAGGTGATTTATGTGGGTAAAGCGCGCAACCTGAAAAAGCGGGTGGCCAGTTATTTCAGGGCCAACGTCGATAGTGTTAAAACCCAGTCATTGGTGCGCCAGATTGCCAGTATGGATGTGACGGTGACGCACACGGAAACCGAGGCCTTTATTCTTGAAAATAACTACATCAAGAAATACAAGCCCCGTTACAACGTGTTGCTCAGAGATGACAAGTCCTATCCCTTTATCCTGCTGACCGAGCATACCCATCCCAGGCTGACGGTGCACCGTGGGCCGCGCAAAAAAAAGGGGGAGTACTTCGGGCCCTATCCCAGTGCCTCGGCAGTGCGTGAGAGCCTGCGCAGCATGCAAAAACTGTTTCCTATTCGTCAATGTGAAGACAGTTACTACAAGGCCCGTACCCGTCCGTGTCTGCAATACCAGTTAAAGCGCTGTGCCGGCCCTTGTGTCAGTGGTTTGGTGAGTGAAGATGAATACCAGCAACAGGTACAACTGGCGCGGCTTTTTCTCAAAGGGCGTAACGCGGAAGTGATTGAAACACTGGTGCAGAAAATGGAACAGGCCAGTGCTGACCTGCGCTTTGAGGCTGCCGCGCGCTATCGCGATCAGATCAGTGCGCTGCGCAAAGTACAGGAGCAGCAATGGGTAAGCGGCGACCAACCAGAGATGGATGTGTTCGGCTTTGCCTACAAAAACGGTATTGCCAGTGTGCAGGGATTTTTTATCCGTGATAATAAATTGCTGGGTAGCAAGAGCTTTTTTCCCAAGGTGCCCGGTGAGGCAGAACCACAGGAAGTGTTTCAGTCGTTTATGTTGCAGTTTTATCTGTCCGGAAATAAATCCATTCCCCGTCAGATTGTATTGCCGCTGACACTGAGCGAGCCCGATGCGATTGCCGAGGTACTCAGCAAACAGGCGGGCCACACGGTGAAATTTTTTCAGGGCGCGCGGGACGAAAAACGTCGTTACCTTGATTTGGCCAATACCAATGCCCTGAATGCGCTTCAAACGCAGCAAAGTAATCAGAAGTCGGTGTTTGCCCGCTTTCTTGAACTGGAGAGTGTGCTGGAGCTGGACAATCCCATTCAGCGAATGGAGTGCTTTGATATCAGTCATACTTCAGGCCAGCAGACAGTGGCTTCCTGTGTGGTGTTTAATCGTGAAGGGCCTTTTAAGACCGATTACCGGCGCTACAACATTGAAGGTATCACGCCTGGTGATGATTATGCCGCCATGGCTCAGGCCCTGAAACGCCGGTATCGCAGTGTGAAAGACCCGGCAAAAATACCGGATATCCTCTTTATAGACGGTGGTAAGGGGCAACTGGCCCAGGCCGAACATCAGTTTGAAGATTGGCCGCACGAAAAAATGCCCATGCTCATCGGGGTGGCTAAAGGCACCAGTCGCAAACCCGGACTGGAAACCCTGATTCTGGCGGGTAGCCACGCCACCATTCCCCTGAATGCCGATTCATCGGCATTGCACCTGATTCAGCATATTCGTGATGAAGCACACCGCTTTGCCATAGCAGGCCATCGTAACCGACGCCAGAAAGCCAAAACCCAGTCTCGCCTGGAGAGTATTCCCGGGGTAGGCGCAAAGCGCCGACAGAGCCTGCTAAAATACCTGGGTGGGATGCAGGAGGTGCTCAAAGCCAGTGCCTCGGAATTGGCAAGGGTGCCGGGTATAAGTGAAGAGCTGGCAGAGGATATTTATCAGTACCTTCATCATTAAATTGATCATAATTAGTCAGGTCAAGCTGGTCGGATTAGGTTAAGATTGGCCCCTGAAAAGAACAAAAAGAGTCAGAGACAGATATTCAATATGTGGACTATTCCCAATATTCTCACCAGCCTGCGGGTGTTGCTCATTCCGGTGTTTGTCGTCGTCTTTTTTCTCGACTGGAAATGGGCGCATGAGACCGCTGCATTTATTTTCTGGCTGGCGGCGATCACTGACTGGTTTGATGGCTACCTGGCCCGCAGGTTAGGGCAGAGCACGGCCTTTGGCGCGTTTTTTGACCCGGTGGCAGACAAACTGATTGTGGGTGCAGCCTTGCTGATGATCATCCATCACTATGACACGGTATGGATTACCATTTGCGCCATTTTGCTGATGTCCAGGGAGATCTTTGTCTCGGCGCTGCGAGAGTGGATGGCCGAATCAGGCAAGAGTGCCGAGGTGCGGGTTTCACTGATGGGCAAAGCCAAGACCATGGCACAGATGCTGGCCTTAATTGGACTCGTGTCCGGCCTTGAGGTGTTTATGGGGGTACCGATTTACTGGGTGACCCTGGGCAAGATTTTACTGGCCTTTGCCACAGTATTGTCTGTGTGGTCGATGATCGATTATTTGCGTGCGGCCTGGAAGCATCTGGTTGCGGGTTAATCGCGCAGCATCTGGTCAGTTGTGTGAAAACAACGCACTTAAGTCAAAAAAACAGCACTCGGCATGAAAAAGCGACTTTTGTGGTTGACAGCAAGGGTGTTGAAGGTAGAATTCAGCGTCACGTTTAGCGGGTCAGCATAAGTACTCGTCGGGGCGTGAGCTCAGCACAATGTGTTGAGTAGAAAGTAACAAAGAATTAAGCGGGAATAGCTCAGCTGGTAGAGCACAACCTTGCCAAGGTTGGGGTCGCGAGTTCGAATCTCGTTTCCCGCTCCAAATTCTCATATTGGCGGAATGGCAGAATGGCTATGCAGCGGATTGCAAATCCGTGGATCTCGGTTCGACTCCGGGTTCCGCCTCCATATTTACACCTTCGTTAAACACGTAAGTGTCACCCGATGCCCGGGTGGTGACAAATTTGTCAGGAACAAATTTGAACAGCGAAGCTGGCCTGCGTAGCAGGTGAGTCACAGGACGTGACGAATAAATTGGTAGACATTGAACTTTAGATTCTCAAAAATCCCCCCGATGCCCGGGTGGTGAAATTGGTAGACGATGTGCAGGATGCACAAGTGTCGTGAGAGGCAGGATGCCGGAAACGACCACAAGGAAACTGCCACAGGCAGTTCATGCTACAGTTCACTGAAAAGGCAAAAATCCCCCCGATGCCCGGGTGGTGAAATTGGTAGACACAAGGGATTTAAAATCCCTCGCTGGTAACAGCGTGCCGGTTCAAGTCCGGCCCCGGGCACCATTTAAATCAATGACTTACGATAAAAGTCATATAAAAAACCTCTAAAATATACGCAAAAATTATGTTCATAGTTGTTCATAGTTCTGTTTATTGATGATTCCACTTCCCGTTGTTGACCTGCTAAGGCGGATCTCGATTTCGAGTCAGGCTTATTAACCGAAATATCTCATATTGTTCAACTGAACTTAGAAAGTAAGCAATGGTGATATGAGTCCGACTAATTCTTGGATAATTTGTTTTAAGTGTCGGAGTAACCATGAGAGTGAAGCGGCGAAAAGCATCTTTAATCGTTTGTAGTGAACTCAAAACTGCATTTCGAGCAGTAGATTTTTCGTATAGGCCGAAGAGTAGAATCTCATTGTTTACAGCTACCCCGATCTTTTTCTTTGTTTTTTCGTTGAATTTATTCAAATGCTCATCTGATACCCACTCGATCGAGTAAGAGTCTAGAAGTTTTTTAAATTCAAGCATGCGTAGGTGAGGGGGGCTATGGCTTTGTTTTAACTTTGCAACTAAAACACCACAATGTTTTTTTTCGTAAAGCTCTAGACCTTTGGCTAACAAAGCAGGCTTAGATGTCTTTTTATCAACCGTTAGCAATGTCTTCTCAGAAATTTTTCTAAAGTCTCTCCAAGCTGTCACGAACCCTTTCCAACCTACGACGGCATATGATCTTGCACCAACGAATTTTCGCCAAGACGCCACACCGAAAGAATCACCATACAAATCGTCTTCTAGGAAGGCATCGTAGTCTTCAAACATGTATTTAAAGAGATAGGAAGAAGGTGAAGCTGGTGTCAGAGCATCATTGACTGTTTTAATGAGTTTGAAATGTATGCTGGGTGTCTTGCACTCATTTATTTTTGAGAGCAATAAAGACATCATTAGCATGTCTACTTTATTTTTATAGTCGTTGCGTAGCCTTCTTTTGTAGGTAAATTGATTTTTGTAATCAAAAGCTTTTAAAACTTCCTCAACTAGAGTTCTTATATGAGCTTTTTTTATAAAAAGTAAGCAATGTATGTGTGGACAAGCATCATCATGGGGCTCGATAACTCTAAACCCAAAGACATCACTATTTTCACGACTTATACCCTTTTTGCTTAGCTCTTTAAAGCTAGATGATATTTTCTTATTAAGAAATTTAGTTGATTCCTGTAGATGAGTACCGTTATAACTATTCTTCCCATACTTGGGAGAGGGATGCATTTCGGGAGGGCATGTAACGGTAAAGAACAAACAATCCATCCCTTTTTGTTTAGCGTCATGCTCCATAGCTTTGGTTATTGCAATGCGCTCCCCCATTTTAATTTTTTGTCTCTCAGCTAATCCCCCGAGTTTGAAGATTCTCCCATCCTTTGATTTGAAGTTTTGGTTTTTAAGAAAGTTGTCTGCACTTTCGTTTATTGCTTTGGTTAATCTACGCACTTCCAATGATGATTTTCTATCTGTTTTTTTCCAATGCTTAACCATTCTTGATAATTCTACATTTTTCGATAGTTTTGACACCGCACGTCTTAAAGTTTTGTCACTCTTTAACCGATCTACTGGGTTTTGCTTAGAGAAAATTGGCTCAAGAAAGCTTGCTCTTACTAGGACATTGGACTTGAACTGACTAAATGAAACTGCTCCCGATTCCAAGCTTCTGATTTGTTCATTAAGAAATAGCCACAAATCAGTAGTCACTTTTTCAATGTGTACTTTTCTTCCGCCTTTAACAAAAAGGCTCAATTTAAAAGGCGATATTTTAGTCATGAGATCAATCTACGCCCTGTAAAAAAATTCACAACTTGACTTTCTTCAGAGTATTAATAGAGATAGCTGACTACAAAACAGAACAGCAAAATCTATGGGAATAAAACTTTAAATCAAGAAGATAGGCCATTGAGGCGATGATATTCTATACATGATATTTACTTACGATGAGGTATAGAAAATGCAAAAAGAAACTATTTTAGGTCTCGTACATAATTCGGGAACATCATCTAAATCAGGAAAACAGTATGACTTCAAGCAGGTTTTGGTTGCTGTAGACGCTAAAGGGGTTGGTGAGAATAGTGATGGGATTGGTTTAATGTCAAAGAGTAGAAATATAACTGATCTTGCATATAACAAGCTGAAAACTCTCAAAATCGATTACCCAATAGACTGTAAGGTTCAATATGGTTTCGATGGATTAGACCGTCTTGAAGTAAAGGATATAGAGGTCGTATAGCTAATAGTAGCTGTTACCAACAAGTTGTGTACGCTGGCGTTCTCTCGTTGCCTTGATTTGAGGTACAAGTTAGCTTTCATATACAATTGTTAACACGAGAGTTTTTGTTATCATAGGGTCATATTAAGGATATATGAGTCTATAAATGGAAAAGCGCCTTCGGCCACAGCTCAAAATAAAAGAAGAGTTGAGTGCGGTACTCAGTAATGTTGAAGAAACGTTTAAGTTGCATGATGGAAGAGATGTACAGACATTATTAGTATACATGCCCCTTGACGGCCACCCGAATCCTCTGAACAAGTTTTTCTCTATAGTAAAAGAAGGAATTCTGGCTAATTTTGTCCTCAAATGCTCTGATATTGAGAGGCAATTGCGTATACATAAGGAAGGTGCTGCCGAAAGACTTTTCGATAAGGCAGTTAGGCAACTCAGCAAGCATACAGCTCAAGGTGAACTTGGCGAGCTAATACTGTTTACTTTGCTCGATGTCTATCTGGAAGCGCCAAAGCTGTTGACCAAAATATCTACAAAAACAGCGAACAAAATGCCTGTATTCGGGGCAGATGGTGTTCATGGCCAGTTTTATGACGGGCAATTTAAATTATATCTTGGTGAGTCAAAACTTCATAAAGATTTTAACTCGGCAGCTAGCAAAGCTGCGAAATCAATAAAGTCAGCCACAGATAAATATCAAAAAGAGTTTGATTTAATTGAAAGTCATAGGGACTTTTATGATTTGGATGAGAACCTTGAAGATATTTTACTCGACATACTCGACCCACTTAACAACGAAAACATTGATGATATTTTACATTCATCCTGCTTTATTGGCTTTGCAAGTCCTGAATTATTCGAAAGTAATGATCAATTTGAAAAAAATTACATTGAATTAGCTTCAAAGTATGTTGGCGACTTCTTTAGTAAACTTGATAAGGAAAAGGTGGACGTTAGCAAATCAGTTTTGATGATACTACCGTTCAAAAATATTGAAGAGCTTGTCAGTGAATTTATAGCCTATATGGATATTCAAGAATGACTACCTTTTTCGAGAAGTTATCTAACAGGATGTTAGCTAGCGAAAAATACAGCATTTTAAGTGAACAGTTATTTAGCTCCTATGTGAAAAAGATGGTTGGAGTGGAGTATGAGCTTTCCGTTGATAATGTTAGAAAGCTGATTTTGATAGCACAGTATCTGTATCAAGTGGATTCTCCAAAATTTCGCAAAGAGGGGGCTTCGATTCTGGCAATGCTAATCGAAGTGTCTGGTGAGAAATATCCAGAGGTGCTAGCTATTGCGAATAAAATATTTTCTAGGACAGGCGATTTTCCAAATGTAAGTTTACTAAAGTCAAGAAACCCGGAACTTAATTTTAGATATAGTTTTATGTCTGAAGCAGAGGATGAGTTTAGGCAGGAACTGAATTCAGTCGAGGAGTTAAACTTCCCCTTAACTGATTTTCAAAGGGTACTTTGGAACAACCTTGTGTCAGACCAAGATGTAATAACTGTTGCACCCACATCAGCAGGAAAAACTCACATTATATTGAGTTACTTGATGATGAAAATGAAGAGCTCAGATGGCGCCTTTGCAGCGATAATAGTTCCGACTAGAGCTTTAATTAGCGAGATTGCCAACAAGTTATATGAAATCGCGAAGGAGCAAAATTTTGACGAAAATTTAGAAATTTGCACGGTACCAAAAGATAGTGGTTATGCCGAAAAGACGTTCTTTGTCATGACTCAAGAACGGTTGTTTGATGCATTACAAAGCGGTGACTTGGCATTTAACTTTCTCTTCATTGATGAGGCTCACAATATAGCGGACGAGAGCAGGGGCGTCCTGCTCCATTTAACAATAGAAAAATTGTTAGAGAATAGTCTCCCGCAAGTAATCGTAAGTATGCCATCTGAAAGTTATAAGGATGCGTTTGCTACTCTATTTGAAGATGTTAATTTCTCAAAAGAGATAACATCCGTATCTCCTGTTGCAAAAATAATGATGGAAGTAACTCCGAAAAATAGAGACTTGGTCATTGAGCGGCTAAACACAAAAGAGCGTGTAAAAGTACCTAAGGGATTTAATGGAACCCACTTATCGGACATCGTCTATAAGTTAGGTAAGGGCAGTAGCAATATTATTTACAGGAATCAGACCGATAACTGTGAAAATATGGCACAGAAGATTGCGGATAAGGTTGTTGACTATGAACCTTCAGCTGAACTTGAAGAAGCGGCAGATTATGTCGAAAAATTTGTCCATGACGAATTTTCTTTAGCTAACAATTTGAGAAAGGGGGTAGCATTTCATTATGGGCCCTTACCAAGTTCTATAAGGGTAATGATTGAAAATTTAGTTAAGGATGGCTTCATCAATTTTATCGCAAGCACCAGTACACTTGCGGAAGGAGTAAATCTACCAGCTAGAAACTTGTTTCTTTTTAAGCCTATGCAATCAAAAGGAATGGGTGCACCAGAGAGGCTAGAAGATGTAAAATTGAATAACATCACTGGTAGAGCAGGCCGAATGCTAGAACATTTTGCTGGTAATATATTTATTGTTGAGCCAGATAAGTGGCAAGTAAAAGATTACTTTGATGAAAAAGAGGAGCAAGAAGAGAAAATAGCAACCTACTTCAAATCTTTAAATGAAGAACTTCCTTCAGTACTGGAGGCATTAGAAGGAAATTACCCTCATGACTCCGAAGGTCAATACAAATTTTACACAATAGCTAATAAGCTGATTAAGGAGATTTCAGAAGGGAGATTGAATAAAACGCTTAAAGCTCCCGAGCTCACGTTGGATGAAAATCAGTTATTGTCATTATCTAATGCGGTGACTAGGGCACAAAATGGTTTGAGAGTTGCACCATTTACATTGGAGGCGAGCCCTACAATTGGCTATATACAGCAGAATAAGCTATTCAGTTTCTTGACTGAATTAGATAGCGTGGACGAATGGATCTTGCCACATCCTAAATCTAATGAAATCTATGAATCTTTAATGAAAGTTTGTGAAAAGCTCGAAGAGTTCGGCGTTTACACTCCAACAGGTGAGTATCTTCCGTCCTATACCAGTGTCATTGCAGCTAAGTGGATTAGAGGAGATAGTTTAAAAAGCATAATATCTGAGCAAATAGATTGGATGTTGAACAATCCAAAAAAAGCAAAAGAGGATGCAGAGGATAATGGAGTCAATCCCAATAAAGCTGTGCGAGATGTAATTAAAGTAATCAATAATGATATACGTTTTAGAATGGCTAATGCACTGCGGTGCTACTATGTATTGTTAACAAATGTAATTGCAATCAAAAAGTTGGAGAAGACAACTACTAAGCTTCATACTTATCTAGAGATTGGTGCATGCGATGAGAGGATGGTAAGTCTCATCAATATTGGATTATCACGAGAATCGGCAGCTGAAATAAATGATGTTCTTCAAGATGGAGTCAATGTAGAGGGTTTAAATCAACTGCTAAAGTATATAGATCAAGGATTGCTGGATGGGATACACCCGGTAACGATGAAAGAGGTTAAATCTATGTCAAAATAGATGGATTAGTCACAACTTAACCTGACACTTTCGGTGCAAGAGCTAAACCAAATCTGACAGTCTCTTGAGTACGTATTGCCGACATTGATGTGTCAACATATCAGCGGCAGCTCCGAGCGAGATGCGGACATTGATGGTGAAGTTTGTTAGTCTAGCCAAAACAACAGGAATACTGATAGATTGTTAATTTGGATCTGACCCCTTTTATTACGCTACCAACAACAAGACGGACTCATAACAATTTCTTAAGTGAGCCTCAGAAGTATATCTAGGTGTACTATTTTGACGATGACGTACAAATTATGACAAAACAACTATTGGACAACTAGTTTATGCTCTTCTATCTACGCGCTTATTACTGGATAGTCTTGCATAGGCAAACTAAAGGTCGAATGGATAGTCACTGGCTGTCCTGTGGTCTGCTAGGGGTTATGCTGTCTATGGTAGTTAGTTCGCTGATTTTCGGTTTTATGATGCAATTTGATCTGCTCGAATGGTTGCTTCCTCTTCAGGGTGAATTCGAGCTATGGGGTGTTTTAATGATGGTTGCATGTGCTTTGGTCATTTATTTTCTGTGCGGTTATGGAGACAAATACCAAGTAGCAAATGAAGTATTCGAAGGGCTGGATAAACATCAATTTAGAAAAGCCAAAATAAAATATATATCTACCGTGGTATTGTCAGCTATGTTTCTTGCTGGCTTTGGTTGGTTTATGCCGCTATTACTGAGGTAAGCGTTAACGAAGGCATCGACCAATGCCTTTGGCGATATATCGGATTGTCATCTTGAAGGTCCGCAATTGGCACTAATCGGAAGTCAGACGTACTAATGGTGATGGGCCGCTGATTGTCTAATGCCGACTGTCAGGGCAAGTCAAAACACTCAACCAGAAGTGTCCGATTAGATACGAGCCACTACAAAATAGAGGATTTATGTTCGAATCGTGCATTTTTTAACTCTTTTATCTAGATATAAAACATCTACAAATTTTTATCAACGTAGCTATGAAACGCTTCTTTTAATATATTATGAGCTGTTGTTTCACCCACGTATTTATGCCGGGTCATTATATCTGTTTTGTAATTGAAAAAAGCGTTACTAAAATCTAGGTTAACACTAGTGCCGTCTTCATTTTTTCCCTTTACTTTGAGGACAGTGCAGTCGTCATGGTTAGATAGATAATTTACAATTTCAATTACATTTTCTTTAGATAAACCAATATCTTGTTTTTCATCAATGGCTAGATCTAAGGAAAGTTGCATATTACCTTCAAGATAAGGCGCACTGCTAAGATCACGAATTAACTGTGGTGCATTATCAGATACATCAGTCAGAGAAGACGAGCTTATTTTAAAATGGAGACTACTATAGTCACTAATTTCTGTTAGCCTAGAAAACTCTTTTTCTTTTGGAATAAGTTCCAGAGCAATTTTGGTAATTCTATCGTTACTAAATTGTTCTAAAAGAGATGTTCCAACGCTTTTAATGCTTACACTCGGTCCAGTTGTAAATCCAACAACCAATTTAATTTCCGGGACAATTGAAAAGAAATAGGGGTCACCGATAATGCCCTGATTTACTTCAATCGGACTTATCTTGCCATCAATAGTAGCTTTCGTCTGCCAAGTGTTCCTTTCTCGGATAACAGTTACTGGGTAGACACTAAATTTAGAATCCAGAGTTTCATACGAAGCTTTAATCAGGTGTTTTCTGTTTCGGATATTGATGATCCGAGTCAAGTTCCCTATGTTTTGCATGGCCTTGTAATTGGAAACTAGATCCGAAAAAAAAGAGTCATTTGCTTCAATAGAATAAAACCTTACGGTCACACTTTTTTTCAATTTATTCATTGGGTTATGGTTTCCATTCTATATTACGCTTAGCCCTATTATAAATCCTTAATGTGTCACGCACTAAGCCGTTTGTCAACTGTTGGCTGTATATGTATACAGCACTCAATGGCCTAAATTACAAACATATGTTTTTCGTCGATGTAACCGCTCATGTCCAGTCATTATAAGTCATCGTTACTGATACGATACCGACTAAAATGCTACTTCAAAGGAAGTATCGGTTTCTGCGAGTGGCGCATCTTTGATTTTTTTAAGCTTTATTTTTCGAGAAATATCATCTTTTGCGGCTTTGTATGCTTTTGAATACATATTGTCTACGGCTACTGTCAATCGATCAATCTCAAGATTTTTTCTGTATGATTCATGCTTTAATTGCGCTATTAGCTCTTCTTGCTTTTTGATAGTTTTCTTCTGATTTTTGCATTGAGAAATAGCCTGACTCAGCTTTTCAGTCGCCGCTTTAAGTTGGGAACATAGTTGATCGAATGCTTTTTTTGCTTCTTTATTCAATCTTACAGATACACCATCCTTTTTACGTTCCATATCAAACTTTAATGAAACAGTTTTATAAAAATCGTCTTGAAATGAAGAAAGTCCTTGTTTGTACGCCTCTAGTTTTCCTTTCTTACTTTTAGAGCGACAGTTTTTTTCAGCTATATTCCCGGGATGGATATCAGCAACACTTGTTTTCTCAGTGTCATAGCAATAAAAATGAAGGTGAGGGTAGGTCTCATCCTCGTGAAGTACAACTGATTTTAAATTATTTCCGAATTTATCCTTAAGAAACTTTGTTGTAGCTATCACCCACCTAAGCATTTGAGCTCTGTCATATTCGCTGTCTGTGAACGCGATAGGGTATGATGCAATACCTCCAATCAGCACTCTAGCATCTTTACGAACAGCTTTGCCATTTATCTTTTTGTACTCAAATTGACGTATTTCGTCTTCAACGATATTTAAGTCTTTACCTAAAATACGCCGGGTTTTAAAGCAACCCGAAATATGCTTTGAATGAGTCTCCTCTCTCCTCGCTTCTCTAATAACACCAACAGCGTCAGGTCTTTCTTTTGTTTTATTAAGGCTGTATGCCTCAATTCTAATAAACTGATAAGTCATAATTCACCCATTGATTATAGTTTTAGCCATATTCATCTCTCACTTGTGAGAGACGATAGATTGCGTAGCAATCTGCTTCTGAAAGAAGCGCAGTCGGTTATGGTGGCTATAACTATTTTACAATGGAGTAGGCTTACTCACTTTTCGGATTTTAAGAAATCCTTCGCATTTTTTGATACTAAAAACTTATTATAATGACTTTCGATAATGGGTACGCTTGTTCCACACTGGTTTGCAATGTGTGATAGAGCTAGTCCATCTCTTATTTTGTTAGTGATGTATCCGTGTCGCAGAGAATATGTGTCTCTGTCTCCCTTTTCTATATCGCAAAAATCCAATAGCTGGTTGAATAGTACGCTGGGATCTATCTTCTTGTCAGGGGCATAGGGAGTTCTGAAGATATGTTTGTAAGCAAGTTTCCGACTGCGAGTTGTGTAACGTGGCTGTCTCTTCCTTTCATGATCGTGCTTCTTCCATGCTTCCTGATTACCTGCTTTCATAGATATAGCTTTTGCGAGTCCAATATCATCCAATAGTCCAAACTCTCCTAGCTCTAAGTCACTTGAACCATAGTAGTTTCCATGAAGCCGTGCGATCTCAGATAGTGCTGTTTGTGCACTTCTTGTTAGGACTATCTCTCGCATCATAACGTGATTATAGTGCTTAGTTTTACCGCCGTTAATGACCGCTGTGGCAAACATCGTAATACCATCGCTATCGATTTCCCTCTTAATATCACCCCAGCGAATACCATCCATTTCATCTCCGGGCCTAGTACCAGTTTCCAACATAAAATTGAAGTAGCCCTTGAAAACAATTCGCTTTTCTCTGGTTTTAAAATTTCTAGAGCTATCGATAAATTCTTGCCAAGATTCATCAATCAATGCCAATTCATCTTTTGTTAGAACTTGCCGACGTTTTTGTCCTTTAGGTTGCACAGAAGGCAATTTTTGTGCGTCTCTTCGTTCAATAAGAGAATTTTTTACAGCGGATTCTATCAATATATTTAGTGCAGCTTTTGCAGTAGCTATTCTCGTCTTGCTTTTATGTCTGCTTAAGATTGTATGGATATCTTTCTCTGAAAAGTGCTTGAAGGACTTCTTACCGAAAAGAGAACGAACTTCTTCGACTACCTTACAATAATCATTTTTTGATCTTGCGCTGATAGGTTTGTCTTCTATTTCTTCGAGAGCATTGTTACATGCAATACTTACAGACCTCTTCGGCGGGGAAAGCATCGCACTGACATCTTCAATCCCGCGTTTGTTAGCCCCCATGTAGAAGATTGCATCTTCTTTAGCCCTTTCGAGATCCGAAGTCTTTAAACTGCGTCTTACTTGTTGTCCATTTATTCGAGCATACAAATACCAATTTTTAGAACTGGGTTGTTTGTATACCGCGAAACCGCTTCCAAGGTCATGCCAATCAGAGCGCCGATCTGTCATGCTCCCACTCCCGATTTATTCATAGTATTGTTCATAGAATAATAGGGTAGGGCTAAACGTCAATAAATATAAGGCATTTTTAAAAGAGATGGGGTTTTAAAATCCCTCGATCGTAAGATCGTGCCGGTTCAAGTCCGGCCCCGGGCACCATTTCCTGAGTAATCCCAGTGTAATCAAGCGATACCGAGGGATTGCATCATCGAAAGCATGCGTACGTTGACCAGATAGGTTGACCACTATGCATAATCTAGTCACTAATCAATATGGCGTTTATACGTACAGAAGAACTGTTCAAGGCCATTCAATCAGAGTATCTCTGCTCACCAAAGACAAACTGGAAGCCCTCCGAGTTGTTGAACACATCAATACAACTCTGTCCTTGGTATATCCACTTCGGAAATGCGAAGCAGTTAAAATTGTTCATGCAGCGCTTCACCGATTCCAACCAATCTTCCAGAAGCAGAGAATGGCAAAGGTACAACAATACTTGGGGTTAGACCTTTCCCAAGATACGGGTGAACTCATTTCCGTTGTTGTCGAGAAGTACATAGAAGAAAAGCTGCGAACTAAAGCATGGGCAGAGAAAACCTACCTTGGTTACAAGGTCATTTATCAGAACCTGATTACTCTGCTCAATGATAAATGCATCAGAAGTATCGGGGCTGTAGATGCCCAGCGAGTCAAAAGCGATTTACAAAAGCTACCTGCCAACCTTAACAAAAAAGCTGAGTACAGAGGTAAACCAATTAACCGTGTCCTGAAGATGGATATACCAGCGTCACACCTGATGTCGATTAAGACCATTAATACGATGCTTGGTTGTTATTCCGAACTGTTCAAGTGGGCAGTGAAAAACGGTTATTCATCTACCAATGTGTTCGACGGTATGTTGCTAAAAGATACCCGAAAGGCGAGGGACTTACGTCAACCATTCACTCCTGCGGACCTCAAGCACATATTCTCCGATATAGCGATCAGAAACCCGAACAAGAGTTGGCACAAGTGGTTACCTGTTCTTGGGTTATACACTGGCGCAAGGCTCAATGAACTGTGTCAGTTGCAGCGCAAAGATATACTCAAGGTAGATGGTTGCTGGTGTATTTCAATCAATGATGAAGGTACGAATCAGATACTTAAATCTGTGTCGAGCAAGCGCGTCATTCCCATACATGAAAAGCTTTTGTCCTTGGGTTTCATCGATTATGTGAACAGTGCAGCGCCTGCGCCAAACAGTATGGTTTTTCCTGACCTGAAGCTATTGAATGAACGTTACTCGCACACGCCATCTAGATGGTTCAGTAATATCAAGAATAGGGTATTGGATGATAGTGGCAGGAAGTCATTTCATTCGTTCAGGCATACCTTTGTTGACTATCTGTACAACAAGCTCAAACTACAAGGAAATCCGTTGGTTAAGGCCTTGCTGGGACATTCAGACAGCGAAATAACGTCAGGGGTGTATGGTTCATCGTTTGTTGTTGAAGACCTAGATCAAATAGTTCAGTCTGTAGACTTCGACTCATTTGGCTTTAGTGTGAATGATTGAATTAATCCTTATTTTACAAGGAGGTAAAGAGTGTTGCTGGCGAGGTTTGCAGTTTTAAAGTTTGATTCTTTGGATGAAAAATGGGAGTCCTGGAGTTTTGATTCAACAGTCAATAACAGCATTTACAATATAGCTGCCCAATACACAAAACGGAAAGATAATCATGTTAACCAGATGGTTGTTTGTTCGACGAGGCTGCGACACAAACCAAAAGTGACGAGAAACAATGAGGTTGTTGTACCCCGTCGTGACAGGGAAGAAATGGAAACGCTAATTGAGCATGCAGCCAACTTATTGGGTCTAGCAAATCAAACTCCGAGAAGTATCAGCTCAGTGACTCCCCCTGCAGCATTAGTTTACGAGAATGAAGATGAAAGGGATTGGTTGGACTCAAAGTCTGGAGTACTTGTAGAGAGCACCGTGACTCATTGTCGAGGTGAAAATCTCGAAATGAAGCTACTGGAAAATTTGGATAATCTCTCTGATAGAATGGATGGTGTCGCTTTGATGTCAGAAGCATACTGCCATAGTCACCTTTGTGGAAAGTTCCATGAGTGTTTTAGGTTGTTCGAGAGAGCATTTGGAGTTAGTTCCACAAAGCTAATAGATCCGCTTTTCAAATTCTTCGAGAGCACTTCATATGGTTATTCAAGGAAAGAGATCGCTGACTGGGTTCAGCTGAGACATGGAGTTACTCACGCTGATGTAAAAGAAGATTTCCTGATGGAGAAAGACGTTATCAGCTTTCAGCCAAGGGTCCATCAGGCAGCATTAGATCTGTTAATGAATAAAACTAATTGGAGATCAGACGATTATGAGAGAAGGGAGGTATGGAAGCCTTTGGTTGGTTATGACGAGAATGGGATTTTTCTTACCCAAGGGGAAGGTGCAAAGCTTTTTATTTCACTCTTGGATGATTTCGGTGTTTATCCCGTAGCCCTAGAAGATGGAATCCTGCCAAATTTACCAAAAAATGGATGGTATGGTGGTTGGGAACATAAAGCTTACTTTCGAAGAGAAATGGGTAGTCTTAACATTAAGGAAAAGGATGAGGACTAGTCTAAGGATTTAATGATTTAAATTAGTACGCATGCTTTCGATGATGCAATCCCTCGGTATCGCTTGATTACACTGGGATTACTCAGG
>NZ_NIWW01000014.1 GCF_002201535.1 Lacimicrobium sp. SS2-24
ACTAAGTTCCTAAGTTAAAAGTCCGGCCCCCTGTCAAAGACAGATTACCGGACCAGACCTTCATTAAGATTTTCTAGCTTCAATAATCGCGTTAGCCACATTGCTAGGTGCTTCCGCGTAATTAAAGAATTCCATTGAGTATGATGCTCGCCCCTGGGTTGCACTTCGCAGGTCGGTGGCATAACCAAACATCTCTGATAATGGTACTTTCGCACGCACTATCTTGATACCGGCAACGCCGTCTTCCATACCTTCTATCATACCCCGGCGACGGTTGAGGTCTCCCACAACATCACCCATCCACTCCTCGGGAGTGGTGACTTCTACTTTCATGGTCGGTTCAAGTAATACAGGCTTCGCTTCTGCGGCCCCTTTCTTGAAACCCATCGAGCCTGCGATCTTAAACGCCATTTCAGAAGAGTCAACATCGTGGAAAGATCCGTCAAATAACGTCACTTTCACATCAAGAACAGGATAGCCGGCGATAACACCGTTTTGCATCTGCTCCTGGATCCCTTTATCAACGGCTGGAATGTATTCCTTAGGAATCACACCACCGACGATATTATTAACAAATGCGTATCCAGCACTTTCTTCCTGCGGCTCAATCTTCAGCCAAACATGACCATATTGGCCTCGTCCACCAGACTGACGCACGAATTTGCCTTCAACTTCAACCGTTTTGCGGATGGTTTCGCGGTATGCAACCTGGGGTTTACCCACATTACATTCCACCTTAAATTCGCGACGCATCCGGTCAACGATAATATCCAGATGAAGTTCACCCATACCGGAGATAATGGTCTGGCCTGATTCTTCATCGGTCTTAACCCGAAAAGAAGGATCTTCAGCGGCCAATTTACCAAGCGCAATCCCCATCTTCTCCTGGTCGGCCTTAGAACGAGGCTCCACCGCCACTGAAATAACAGGGTCAGGGAATTCCATACGCTCCAAAATGATCACATGATTTGGATCACACAGGGTATCCCCTGTCGTGACATCCTTCAGACCAACGGCCGCCGCGATATCACCAGCACACACAGACTTAAGCTCTTCACGGCTGTTCGCGTGCATTTGCACGATACGACCAAAACGCTCGCGCTTAGATTTCACCGAGTTATACACGGTGTCACCTGTCTGTACTACGCCAGAATAACAGCGGAAAAACGTCAGGGTGCCAACGAAAGGATCGGTTGCGATCTTAAAGGCCAGTGCAGAGAACGGTTCATTGTCATCCGCATGACGCTCGTCCAGGGTCTCTGCCGCATCATCAAGGTGTCCCTTGATGGCAGGCACATCGCCTGGTGCTGGCAGATATTCCACCACCGCATCCAATACAGCCTGAACGCCTTTATTCTTAAAGGCTGAGCCACAGGTTGCCAGGACAATCTCATTTCTCAGAGTACGCAAGCGTAACCCTTGCTTGATCTCGTCTTCTGTCAACTCTCCGCCTTCAAGATACTTCTCCATAAGCTCTTCTGAGGCTTCTGCAGCCGCTTCGACCATATCGCTGCGATAACGAGCGGCTTTGTCGGCCAGCTCTGCAGGGATATCTTCATAGGTAAACGTCATGCCCATATCAGCTTCATTCCAGTTAATGGCTTTCATCTTGATAAGGTCAATGACACCTTTGAAGTGCTCTTCGGCGCCTATATTCAGTTGAATCGGAATGCAAGTGGCACCGAGTCGGGTACGAATCTGTTTAACGACCCGCTCGAAATCGGCGCCGGCTCTGTCCATTTTATTCACAAAAACCATTCGTGGAACGTGGTATTTGTCGGCTTGTCGCCACACGGTTTCAGACTGTGGTTCTACACCGGATGAACCGCAGAAAACCACCACCGCACCATCAAGAACACGCAAAGACCGCTCAACTTCAATCGTGAAGTCAACGTGTCCCGGCGTATCAATAATATTGATGCGGTGCTGATCAAACTGCTGGGTCATACCAGCCCAGAAACAGGTTGTGGCAGCAGAGGTGATGGTAATCCCTCTCTCCTGCTCCTGTTCCATCCAGTCCATGGTGGCAGCGCCATCATGGACTTCACCGATTTTGTGTGACAAACCCGTATAGAACAGCACCCTCTCAGTGGTCGTGGTTTTACCCGCGTCCACGTGAGCACAGATACCGATATTACGATAGCGCTCAATAGGGGTTTTACGAGCCATAATTGCCTCTCTGATCCAAGATTACCAGCGGTAGTGAGCGAAGGCTTTGTTTGCTTCTGCCATGCGGTGAACGTCTTCACGCTTCTTAACCGCAGAACCTTTGTTTTCAGATGCATCCAGCATCTCGGCAGCCAGGCGCTGAGCCATAGACTTTTCGCCACGCTTACGAGCAGCTTCAACCAACCAACGCATGCCAAGAGCATTACGACGAACAGGGCGAACCTCTACAGGTACCTGATAGGTTGAACCCCCAACACGGCGGGACTTAACTTCCACAGACGGACGGATGTTATCCAGAGCGTCTTCAAATACGTCCAGATGATCTTTGCTGGTTTTTCCAGCAACGATATCCAGCGCACCATATACGATTTTTTCAGCAGTTGATTTTTTGCCGTCCAGCATGACGACATTCATGAACTTAGCTAGTAATAGTGATCCGAACTTAGGATCGGGTAGGATCTTTCTTTGACCTACGACTCTTCTTCTAGGCATCTTCTATTCTCCGTTGAATTCAGGGGTAACCCAAAACTCTATATTTATGTCAGTTTGGCCTTACTAAACGGAGAACCGTTAAGACTTGGGCCTTTTCGCGCCGTACTTGGAACGACCCTGTTTACGGGCGCTTACGCCTGCACAGTCTAAGGTTCCACGAACGGTATGATAACGAACACCTGGCAGGTCTTTAACACGACCACCGCGAATCAGCACAACACTGTGCTCTTGCAGGTTGTGACCTTCACCACCGATGTATGAGCTGACCTCGAAACCATTGGTCAGGCGAACACGACACACTTTACGCAGTGCAGAGTTCGGCTTCTTTGGAGTGGTAGTATATACACGAGTACATACACCACGTCGTTGTGGACAAGCCTGAAGCGCAGGGACGTTGCTTTTTTCAACGACCTTCTGGCGCGGCTTGCGCACTAACTGGTTAACTGTTGCCATTAACTAGCTCCTGATAAAAAAACTACTGATTTAATCGTATAACACTCATTTTTTTGCCTAAATTTGAGCAACCAACTCGCTCAATTTAGATGCTAAAAAATGATAAAAACCGCAACCCTGAAACAGGGTCGCGGAATTCTATAGAGCAAAGATTGAGCTGTCAAGCCGAAGGCTGATTTGCTGGCCTTCTTGCAGCTTTACAGCGTAGCATCGGCCAAACAGTCCGATGCCTTTGCTTCACTAACTTTCAGCATCACCGCCACTGCCAGTTTCGGCATTGAGCGCATCAGACAATGCCTGCTCTGCTTCAGCGGCAGACACGGACGGATCCTCTACCACTTCTGCAGCCAGCTTGCGACGCTGACGTTGCTGGTGATAAGCAAAACCGGTACCGGCAGGAATCAAACGGCCCACAATCACGTTCTCTTTGAGACCGCGCAGATCGTCTTCTTTGCCTTGTACTGCCGCTTCGGTCAATACTCTGGTCGTTTCCTGGAAGGACGCCGCAGAGATGAACGATTCGGTAGACAGTGAGGCTTTGGTAATACCCAGCAGCTGTATTTCATACTGCGCCGGGATCTTGCCTTGTTTTTCCAGCCTACGGTTTTCGATCTTCACTTCAGACAACTCAAGCTGTTCCCCTTCAAGGAACTGACTGTCACCCGGATGGGTAATCAGGCACTTGCGCAGCATCTGGCGAATGACCACTTCGATGTGCTTATCGTTAATCTTTACACCCTGGAGGCGATATACATCCTGAACTTCGTTCACAATGTAATTCGACACCGCGCTGATACCACGCAGGCGAAGGATGTCATGTGGTGATTCAGGACCGTCAGAGATCACTTCACCTTTTTCCACCTTCTCACCCTCGAAGACATTCAGTTGACGCCACTTAGGAATCATTTCCTCATAGGCATCGCCTTGTTCCGGGGTGATGATCAGGCGACGCTTACCTTTGGTTTCTTTACCAAAGCTGATCGTTCCTGACACTTCTGCAAGAATGGCCGGCTCTTTCGGCTTACGGGCTTCAAACAAGTCCGCAACCCTTGGCAGACCACCGGTAATATCCCGGGTCTTAGAGCTTTCCTGAGGAATACGCGCCAATACATCACCCGTATTCGCCACTTTACCGTCAGACGCTTCGATCGTCGTAAAGCTAGGCAGTCGAATTTCCTGCAGGCCATGTTCTTCGGACTCAAGAATTAACTTAGGCTCTTTCGCATTCGCCTTGGTTAAATCCTTAACAACAATACGCGTCAGGCCAGTCAGTTCATCCTGCTGCATCTCGGTATTGCTGTCATCAACATCAGCAAAGCTGATTTTGGCGTCGCGTTCTACAATAATTGGGTGCGAGTGAGGGTCCCAGTTTGCGACCACTTCTCCGGCACTTACTTTGGCACTGTCATCCACTGCCAATGTTGCACCATAAGGTACTTTGTAACGCTCTTTTTCACGTCCCTGATCATCAATGATGGTGATTTCAGTAGAACGTGAAGTGATCACAACTTTATCTTCTGTGTTGCGTACAAACTTCGCGTTATGCAGCTTCAGACGACCATCGGTTTTAACCTGCACGCTATTTTCAGCAGACGCTCTGGAAGCCGCACCACCGATGTGGAACGTACGCATGGTCAGCTGAGTACCGGGTTCACCGATGGATTGTGCGGCGATAACCCCCACAGATTCACCAATGCCCACCTGATGACCACGAGCCAGGTCCCTGCCGTAACATTTGGCACACACACCGAAATCGTTTTCACAGGTGATAACCGAACGCACCATTACCTGATCTACAGAGTGCGCCTCAAGCAGGTCTACCAAGGCTTCGTCAAGAATCACATTACGTTCTACCAGTACCTCTTCAGATCCTGGCATGTAAACGTCTTCAGCCACAGTTCGGCCAAGTACACGTTCACGCAATGGCTCTACCACGTCACCACCTTCAATCAGTGGTGTCATCTTAACGCCTTCGAAGGTGCCGCAATCATCATTGGTGATAACCAAATCCTGGGCGACATCCACGAGACGACGTGTCAGATAACCTGAGTTTGCGGTCTTCAGTGCCGTATCCGCGAGACCCTTACGGGCACCGTGAGTAGAGATGAAGTACTGCAATACGTTCAGACCTTCACGGAAGTTAGCGGTGATGGGTGTTTCAATGATGGAGCCATCTGGCTTAGCCATCAGACCACGCATACCAGCCAACTGACGAATCTGCGCCGGGCTACCCCGGGCACCGGAGTCGGCCATCATGTAAACGGAGTTGAAGGAGTTTTGCTCTTCGGTTTCACCGTCGCGGTTCACCACTTCTTCCTTCGACAAGTTACTCATCATGGCTTTAGCAACACGTTCGTTAGCTGCCGACCAAATATCAATAACCTTGTTGTAGCGCTCACCCGCTGTGACCAAACCGGACTGGAACTGATCCTGAATTTCAGCCACTTCAGCACCGGCTTCACCGATGATCTCGACTTTCTCTTCAGGGATAACCATGTCATTCAGACAGATAGACACACCCGCTATCATGGCGTAGTGAAAACCGGTGTACATGATTTGGTCACCGGCAATAACGGTGTCTTTAAGACCCAGTGTACGATAACAAACATTGAGCAGTCTGGAGATCTGCTTCTTACCCATAGGCTGATTGATCAGCTCAAAAGGCAGGCCTTCTGGCAATACCAGAGACAAAATAGCGCGACCTACAGTCGTGTCGATCAGCGAATACTTTTCAGTCTTGTTACCCTGCTCATCCACTTCCACTTCGCGGATACGCACTTTGACACGGGCATGCAGTTCTGCGATATCCGTGCGATAGGCTTTTTCGGCTTCATGGGGATTTTTAAACACCATGCCTTCGCCTTTGCCATTAACACGGTCACGGGTCATGTAATACAGACCCAAAACCACGTCCTGAGATGGCACGATGATTGGCTCACCGTTTGCAGGCGACAGGATGTTGTTAGTTGACATCATCAGCGCACGAGATTCGAGCTGAGCTTCCAATGTCAATGGCAAATGCACGGCCATTTGGTCACCGTCGAAGTCAGCGTTATAGGCCGCACACACCAGAGGGTGCAACTGAATCGCTTTACCTTCAATCAGTACCGGTTCGAAAGCCTGAATACCCAATCTGTGCAGTGTTGGCGCACGGTTCAAAAGCACCGGATGTTCACGGATAACTTCATCCAGCACATCCCACACTTCCGGGGCTTCACGCTCAACCATTTTCTTGGCGGCTTTGATCGTCGTGGCCAGGCCACGACCTTCAAGTTTGCCATAGATAAACGGCTTGAACAGTTCCAGTGCCATTTTCTTAGGCAGACCACACTGATGCAAACGCAGTGTTGGACCAACAGTAATAACGGAACGACCAGAGTAATCGACACGTTTACCGAGCAGGTTCTGACGGAAACGGCCTTGTTTACCTTTGATCATATCCGCAAGAGACTTCAGCGGCCGTTTGTTTGAACCGGTGATGGCACGGCCACGACGACCGTTATCTAGCAGCGCATCAACCGCTTCCTGCAACATACGTTTTTCGTTACGCACAATAATATCCGGTGCTGCAAGGTCAAGCAGACGCTTCAGACGATTATTCCGGTTAATCACGCGACGATACAGGTCATTCAGATCTGAGGTGGCAAAACGACCACCATCCAGTGGTACCAACGGACGCAAATCTGGTGGCAATACCGGTAATACGGTCAGAATCATCCACTCGGGACGATTCCCGGATTGCTGGAATGACTCCAACAACTTAAGACGCTTGGAAATCTTTTTGCGCTTTGTCTCTGAATTAATAGATGGCAGCTCTTCACGCATGGCGACCACGTCAGCATCCACATCCAGCACTTTGAGCAAATCAAAGACAGCTTCCGCACCCATTTTGGCTTCGAATTCGTCACCATGTTCTTCCAGTGCGTCCAGGTACTCTTCTTCAGTGAGTAACTGAGAGCGTTCCAGCGTGGTCATGCCGGGCTCAGTCACCACATAAGATTCGAAATACAGCACGCGCTCGATATCACGTAACGTCATATCCAGCATCAAACCAATGCGTGAGGGCAGTGATTTGAGGAACCAGATATGGGCCACTGGGCTGGCCAGCTCGATATGGCCCATGCGCTCACGACGGACTTTAGTCAGAGTGACTTCAACGCCACACTTCTCACAGATCACGCCACGATGCTTGAGTCGCTTGTACTTACCACACAAACACTCATAATCCTTAACCGGACCAAAAATACGCGCACAAAAGAGCCCTTCGCGCTCTGGTTTGAACGTGCGGTAGTTGATGGTTTCGGGTTTCTTAACCTCACCGTAAGACCACGAACGGATCATGTCCGGAGAAGCCAGACCAATTCGAATGTTATCGAATTCTTCGGTCTTATTTTGCTGCTTCAAAAACTTTAATAAGTCTTTCACGATTTTCTCCCTGCGGAGTCATTAACCTATGGGAGCCCGCAGGCTCCCAAC
Organism: Lacimicrobium sp. SS2-24; assembly: GCF_002201535.1. Classification (GTDB taxonomy): domain Bacteria; phylum Pseudomonadota; class Gammaproteobacteria; order Enterobacterales; family Alteromonadaceae; genus Lacimicrobium. The sequence continues at coordinate 7,591 of NZ_NIWW01000014.1, forward strand.
ATGCCCTGATAATCGTCAGTGGCCTAGTTTTCTTCCAGTTCGATGTTGATACCCAACGAGCGGATCTCTTTCAGCAATACGTTGAAAGATTCCGGCATGCCAGGTTCCATACGATAATCGCCGTCCACAATGTTCTTATACATCTTGGTACGACCATTCACATCGTCCGACTTGACTGTCAGCATTTCCTGCAAGGTATAGGCAGCACCGTAAGCTTCCAGTGCCCACACTTCCATCTCTCCGAAGCGCTGACCACCGAACTGGGCTTTACCACCCAGAGGTTGCTGCGTAACCAGGCTGTAAGAACCGGTTGAACGGGCATGCATCTTGTCATCGACTAAGTGGTTAAGTTTCAGCATGTACATGTAACCCACTGTCACTTTACGCTCGAACGGGCGACCGGTACGGCCATCATGTAACACGATCTGACCATCTTCTGGGATATCAGCCAACGCCAACATCTGTTTGATTTCTGCCTCGGTGGCACCATCAAATACCGGCGTGGCAATCGGCAAGCCTTTGCGCAGATTTCCGGCCAGACGCTCCACTTCGTCATCGGTGAAACTGTCGATGTCCGCTTTGTGGTGAGCTTCGCCAAGGTCATAAACCTCTTTGATAAAGCCCCGTAGCTTAGCTTTGTCCTGCTGTTCTTTCAGCATGCGGTCAATCTTGGCACCGATACCGTGAGCAGCCATACCCAGATGCATTTCCAGCACCTGACCGATGTTCATCCGTGAAGGTACACCCAGAGGGTTGAGTACGATATCAACGGGTTGCCCATGTTCATCGTAAGGCATGTCTTCAACTGGCACGATGGTGGAAATAACACCCTTGTTACCATGACGACCAGCCATCTTGTCACCAGGCTGAATATGACGTTTAACCGCCAGATAGACTTTAACAATCTTCAGCACGCCAGGTGCCAAATCGTCGCCCTGAGTGATCTTACGACGCTTCATTTCAAACTTCTTATCGAAGTCGTCTTTGATCTCACCGTGCTGCTCAGCGATCTGTTCAAGATCGTTTTGCGCATCCTCGTCTTTCAGGCTGATATCAAACCATTTTTCACGTGGCAAGCTATCCAGCTTTTCTTCTTTGATGCCGTTGTTTAACAACAGGTTGCGGGCACGAGAGAAGATGCCGTCAGCGAGAATGTTAAACTCATCTGACAAATCTTTCTTAACCTGGCGAAGCTGCATGTCTTCAATTTCCAGGGCACGCTTGTCTTTCTCAACGCCGTCGCGGGTAAATACCTGAACGTCGATAACCGTACCGTGAACACTGTTCGGAACACGTAAAGACGTGTCTTTTACATCCGATGCTTTTTCACCGAAGATCGCACGCAGCAACTTCTCTTCTGGTGTCAGCTGGGTTTCACCTTTAGGTGTCACCTTACCCACCAGAATATCGCCGCCTTTCACTTCGGCGCCGATATAAACCACGCCCGATTCATCCAGTTTACCCAGTGCCGATTCACCGACGTTGGGGATATCACAGGTGATTTCTTCTGGCCCCAGCTTAGTGTCACGGGCAATACAGTTCAGTTCCTGAATATGTATTGTCGTCAGACGGTCTTCTTCAGCCACACGCTCAGAGATAAGAATAGAATCCTCAAAGTTGAATCCATTCCAGGGCATAAAGGCGACACGCATATTCTGACCCAGAGCCAACTCACCCATATCGGTGGAAGGACCATCGGCGAGAACGTCACCGGCAACAATCGGTTCGCCAACATTACATGTAGGCTTCTGATTGATACAGGTGTTCTGATTTGAACGGGTGTATTTGGTCAGGTTGTAGATATCGATACCGGCTTCGCCTGCAAAGGTCTCCTCTTCGTTGACCTTGATCACGATACGGCTGGCATCTACGTAATCCACAACACCACCACGCTTGGCGACGACGGTTACGCCGGAGTCCACAGCGATAGTTTTTTCCATACCGGTTCCGACCAGCGGCTTCTCAGCACGCAGGGTAGGTACTGCCTGACGTTGCATGTTCGAGCCCATCAGCGCTCGGTTAGCATCGTCGTGCTCCAGGAAGGGGATGATGCTGGCAGCAACAGACACGATCTGTTGTGGCGACACATCCATGTATTCCACTTCTTCCCGTGGTTTGAGCGTAAACTCACCACGATGACGGCAAGACACCAGGTCATCTGCAAGGTGGCCTTCATCATCCAGCACTGCATTCGCCTGAGCGATGGCATACTGGCCTTCTTCAATCGCAGACAGATAATCGATTTCGTCAGTGACGATACCATCGACAATACGACGGTACGGTGTCTCCAGGAAACCAAAGTCATTGGTTCTGGCATAAGTTGCCAAAGAGTTGATCAGACCGATGTTTGGTCCTTCCGGCGTCTCGATAGGACATACGCGGCCATAGTGAGTGACGTGAACGTCACGCACTTCGAACCCTGCACGCTCACGGGTCAGACCACCCGGGCCCAAAGCAGAGATTCTGCGTTTGTGGGTCACTTCCGAAAGTGGGTTGTTCTGATCCATAAACTGAGACAGCTGGCTCGAACCGAAGAACTCTTTAACGGCAGCCGAGATTGGCTTAGCGTTAATCAAATCCTGTGGCATGACGTTGTCCAGGTCACCCAGACTTAAGCGCTCTTTTACTGCTCGCTCTACACGCACCAGACCAACACGGAACTGGTTCTCTGCCATTTCACCAACAGAGCGGATACGGCGGTTACCCAGGTGATCGATATCGTCCACATCATCTTTACCATCACGGATAGCAATCAATTGCTTCATTACCGCGACAATATCTTCCTTGGACAACGTACCTTCACCGGTGAGCTCATCGCGACCGAGGCGGCGATTGAACTTCATACGGCCCACAGAGGACAGATCATATCGGTCATCAGAGAAGAACAGGTTTTCGAACAGCGTTTCTGCGGCATCTTTTGTTGGCGGTTCGCCAGGACGCATCATGCGGTAAATCTCTACCAGCGCTTCGAGCCTGTTGGTGGTGGAGTCAATGCGCAATGTCTCTGACATATAAGCGCCGTGATCTAACTCGTTGATATACAACGTTTCAAAGCTGTCATAACCGGCTTTTTTCAGATCCAGCAGGGTTTCCAGTGTAAATTCGTCGTTAGCATTAGCAACCACTTCACCGGTAGATTCATCTACATAGGTGCGCGCCACGACTTTACCAACCAAATACTCTGGTGGAACTTCCAGTTCTTTAATGCCTGCTTTCTCAAGCTGGCGTGTGTGACGGGCAGAGATACGACGACCGGCTTCAACCAGCACATTGCCCTCTTTGTCCAGGATATCGAACTGAGCGGTTTCACCACGCAGACGATCCGGAACGATATCCATCATCACTTTTTCATCGGTGATACGAACCTGGTTTTTCTCAAAGAACAGATCCAGTATTTCTTCCGTACTCATTTCCAAAGCACGAAGAATAATTGACGCGGGCAATTTACGGCGGCGGTCAATACGAACAAACAAGTTGTCCTTAGGATCGAACTCGAAATCTAACCAGGAGCCACGGTAAGGAATTACCCTGGCGTTATATAAGACTTTACCGGAAGAGTGGGTTTTGCCTTTGTCGTGGTCAAAAAACACGCCTGGAGAGCGATGCAACTGAGAAACGATAACTCGTTCGGTACCATTAATAACAAAAGTACCATTCTCGGTCATGAGTGGAATTTCACCCATGTACACTTCTTGCTCTTTAATATCTTTTACTGTGCCCGGCGCAGCTTCTTTATCAAACAGCACCAGACGCAATTTCACCCGCAGTGGAGCCGAATAGGTGACCCCCCGGATCTGACATTCCTTGACGTCAAACACGGGTTCACCCAGCCGATAGCTCACATACTGTAATTCAGAGTTACCTGAATAGCTCTTGATAGGAAACACCGAACTGAAGGCTGCTTCGAGGCCATATTGGCCAGCTGCATCAATTTCGATGAATTTCTTAAAAGAGTCTAGCTGGATTGAAAGAAGATACGGTATTTCCAATACCTGTGGGCGTTTGCCAAAATTCTTACGAATACGTTTCTTTTCGCTATAAGAGTAAACCATGGGTTCCTCAGCCTGCTGATTTTTGACCCAACTTGCCTTTACTGCACTCATACCATGATGAGCAATAGACAAACTTCCAGCACCGTTTTAAGGACCGTTCTACTATGCGCCTCAGTCAGCCCTGATTGCTGACGACTAAGTCTTTGAATAATAGTGGTTCCTGTGCGCCTTTTTACGGATAGGTAACAAACGGTGTAAGTACACTATCCTACAGCGCAAAAAGGCTGGTGATCAAATGATCACCAGCCTTTGCCTGATATCAGGCAAATAATCTGTCAAAAGACAGATTATTTGATCTCAACTTTAGCACCAGCTTCTTCAAGCTCTTTCTTCAGTGCTTCAGCGTCTTCTTTGCTTACGCCTTCTTTGATCGCTTTAGGAGCAGCTTCAACTGCATCCTTCGCTTCTTTCAGGCCAAGACCTGTAGCTGCGCGTACTGCTTTGATTACAGAAACCTTGTTTCCGCCAACTTCAGTCAGTACTACGTCAAATTCAGTCTTCTCTTCTGCAGCAGCATCACCGCCTGCAGCTGGACCAGCAGCAACAGCAACAGCAGCCTGAGCAGAAACACCGAATTTTTCTTCAGCGGCTTCGATCAGTTCTACCAATTCCATCACTGGCATTTCAGCGATTGCATTCAAAATATCGTCTTTAGTTAGAGCCATTTCTCTAAACTCCTGGGTTTAATGTTAAAAATTCAAATAACCAAACACACCAAATTACTTGGTGTCTTTGACTGCCGCCAATACACGCACAAACTTGGAAGGCACTTCGTTGATAGTCTGAACGAATTTGCCAACCGGTGCTTTGAAGGTAGCAAGTAGTCTTGCCAGAGCCTCGTCGCGGGTCGGTAGCGCTGCCACTGCGTCCAGTTTTTCCGGACCCAACAGACCACTGCCGATGGAAAGTGCCGTTACCTTTAATTTTTTGCTGTCTTTGGAGTAATCTTTAAAAAGACGTGCTGCACCACCAGGTGCCTCCAGAGAGAAGCCATAAATCAAAGGTCCGGTCAGAGCGTCATCAATATCAGCAAACTTGCTGTCTGCCAAAGCACGCTTTGCCAGGGTATTCCGAATAACCTTCAGATATACGCCTTGCTCACGAGCCTTAACACGCAATTGCGTCAAATCGGCCACTTCCATTCCGCGGTATTCAGCGACGGCGACGGATAGAGCGCGAGAGGCTACATCGCTGACTTCAGCGACGATCTCTTTTTTTGCTGCTAAACCTAGTGCCACTGAGTTCACCTCTTAGTTACTGAGAAGTCACCTTCTCAGAGTTTATAGATTGATAAGGCCCAATGCCTTACCGCTCCACGGTGTTCGCTATTCCCAGAGAGTCTGAGTCAGATCACCGTCTGCGCAGGCTGTTAGATTAAGCATTCCGTTTATCAATGCAGATGCTCTCTTACTTCATCTGCACAGAATGCGCCTGCGGTCTTGGACGGGAGCTTGCTAAACAAGCTCCAACCCATATTCCTAAGAGAGATCGCCGCTAACGCGACGACAACTTATGAAGAATTAACCCGCCAAACTGGCCTGGTCTACTGTCACGCCAGCACCCATCGTGGTGCTCAGGCTGACTTTCTTCACATAAGAACCTTTTGATGTTGAAGGCTTGGCTTTTTTCAAAGCTTCGATCAAGGACTCAAGGTTCTCTTTGATTTGTTGTGGCTCAAAGCTCACTTTGCCGATGCTGGCATGGATGATACCGTTCTTATCATTACGATAACGAACCTGACCCGCTTTAGCGTTCTTAACTGCAGTCACAACGTCAGGTGTCACAGTACCGGTTTTCGGGTTAGGCATCAGACCACGTGGGCCAAGGATTTGACCCAAAGTACCTACGACACGCATTGCATCAGGAGAAGCAATGACCACGTCAAATGGCATTTCGCCTTTTTTCACCTGAGCGGCCAGGTCATCCATACCTACGATATCAGCACCGGCTTCTTTAGCCGCATCAGCGTTTGCACCCTGAGTGAAAACCGCAACGCGGACATCTTTACCAGTACCGTGTGGCAATACCGTTGCACCACGAACGTTCTGATCAGATTTACGTGGGTCAACACCCAGATTAATCGCCACATCAAAACTTTCTACGAACTTGCTCGTCGCCAGTTCTTTCAACAAAGTCACGGCTTCGTTGATTTCATATTCTTTAGTCGCATCCACTTTTTCCTGGATAGCGCGCATACGTTTGGTTAATTTAGCCATCTGATCAGTCCTCTACTACCAAGCCCATACTACGCGCAGAACCCGCGATCGTGTTCACTGCAGCATCCATATCGGCGGCAGTCAGATCAGGTTCTTTAATGTTGGCGATTTCTTCCAACTGTGCACGCGTCACTTTACCCACTTTTTCAGTGTTCGGACGTGAAGAGCCACTCTTCAAACCGGCTGCTTTTTTCAGCAAGTATGACGCTGGTGGAGTCTTGGTCTCAAAGGTGAAGGATCTATCTTCGTATACGGTAATAACAACAGGTACTGGTGCGCCTTTATCCAGACTTTCTGTCTTGGCGTTGAATGCCTTACAGAATTCCATGATATTAACACCATGTTGACCCAATGCAGGACCTACTGGTGGGCTGGGGTTAGCAGCACCCGCAGCGACCTGAAGTTTAATCAAGCCTTTTACTTTCTTAGCCATCTTTTTAATAACCTCTAAAGTGGGTTTAACGCCTCGTAAGCATTAGAGAGTGCTTACTCAAACGGCTCCCCGTGTTTAAAAAGGGTGCGGATTATATTTTAATCTACACCAGTGTTCAACCCCGATAGTTGACTTTAAGGCATTTTTCGACTTCCACACGCCAAGTCAGTATTAACTGAGGGGCGCAATGAGCCTTAAATGTCGTCCTTAGCCTTTTTCTACCTGACCGAAGTCCAGGTCTACCGGAGTGGAGCGTCCGAAGATTAACACTGAAACCTTCAAGCGACTCTTCTCATAATCGACTTCTTCTACCACACCATTAAAGTCAGCAAATGGTCCGTCCGTAACCCGAACCACTTCACCGGGTTCAAACAAGGTTTTAGGCTTAGGCTTGTCGACAGACTCTTGCAGGCGGTTGAGGATGGCGTCCGCTTCTTTTTTGCTAATCGGCGCAGGACGGTCGGCATTACCGCCGATAAAGCCCAGCACTCTGGGCACACTTTTTACTAAGTGCCAGGAGTCTTCGTTCATTTCCATTTCTACGAGCACATAGCCTGGGAAAAATTTACGCTCACTTTTGCGTTTTTGACCGGCGCGCATCTCAACGACTTCTTCGGTAGGAACCAAAATCTCTCCGAAATAGTCTTCCATACCGTGGATTTTGATATGCTCTTGCAAAGACTGCTTTACTCTTCCTTCATATCCGGAGAAAGCCTGTACCACGTACCACCTTTTATCAGCCATCTTATACTCCTAAGCCTGTGATCAGTGACACCAAACGCACCAATATGCCGTCCAGACCCCACAATAACAGTGCAACAATAGCCGTGGCTGCCAGCACAATAAGCGTCGTCTGGGTTGCTTCCTGGCGAGTCGGCCAGACCACTTTACGGACTTCCATGCGTGATTCTTTAGCGAAATTGAGGAAGCGCGAGCCTTTGTCGGTGGTGGCCGCAATGAAACCTGCCACAGCGACTAAGACGACAACGGAAATGGCTCGAATCAGAACCGATAGGTCCTCATAAATGTAATTGCCGGCAACGGCCGCAGCCAGCAGGCCGATAACCAACACCCATTTGACTGAATCCATTGCATTGGATGTACTTTCTGTATTGACGCTCATGAACTTACCTATAACTACGGACTTAATACCACACTCAATGCCTGGTGTGGTCCTGATGACTTCCCGATCATTAACCGATCAGGAATCGACGCCTGTCACTGCTGTAACACCTTAACCGGTGTCAGCGGCAAAATCGCTGCCTGTGTGCTTCCTGCACCCAAGACCTGATACATCAGGCCTATATTATTTTGGCAGGGGTGGAGGGATTCGAACCCCCAACCGTCGGTTTTGGAGACCGCTGTTCTACCAATTGGAACTACACCCCTATTTGCCTCCTATATATACACAAACCCAATTTGAGAACTAAAAAATGGGATTGGTGCATAAGAAGGGTGCGGTATTATACCTTTTGATTGCGGTTATACAAGGGTTGACCAACAAACAGCACGTCGGCCTGGAGAGGGGTGGCGTGATTGTCTTTAACTCGGCGCACTGGCGTGTGCTGGAAATGAAGCCAGCAGCAAACAATAGAGTGTTATCCATGAGCCTTATAGCCCACCTACGCCGCAGTGTTAGCGCAATATCAGTGTAAAAACCGGCAGGCAGAAAGACAAAGAAAAGGCAGCAATGGGGACTTTTTTCTTAGCGGTAAGGGGGCGCTTCGGGCCACACCATGAATCTCAGGCAATAAAAAAGGCCACCGAAGTGACCTTTTCTAGGATGTTACCTAAATATCGATATTAGTACTACGGGCTATCCTTGCCCTTCGCTCTTCGAGCCAGCCTCCGGCTGTTCTAATTCGTTCCTGACGAATTAGTCGATGATCTTAGATATGACCACCATGGACGGTGGAAATGCAGATAACGCATGGAGCAGTTATCTGCCCGCACCAGCACCTACTGTACGGCCACGTTACTCCGGGCTTCCTGCCCTCCGCCCTTCGGGCCGCCTTTCAGGCGTTCAAAATCGCTCCCGGCGATTTTGTCACGGAACACCGTTTCGGTGGAAGAACTGTTGGCGCCATAAAAACAAAAAGGCCGCATCTTTATGCGGCCTTTCTTATTAGCTATGGATAGCTTCCGGATTATTCAATAATCTTGGAAACAACACCAGCGCCAACAGTTCTTCCACCTTCACGGATAGCGAAGCGCAAGCCTTCGTCCATCGCAATCGGGGCAATCAGCTCAACCTTGAATTTCAGGTTGTCGCCTGGCATTACCATCTCTACGCCTTCTGGCAGCTCTACCGCACCAGTAACGTCTGTTGTACGGAAGTAGAACTGAGGACGATAGCCTTTGAAGAATGGCGTGTGACGA
>NZ_NIWW01000015.1 GCF_002201535.1 Lacimicrobium sp. SS2-24
GCCCGATAACAACACTCGGGCATGACAGAAAAGGCGCTGGATGCCCGACTACAACATTCGGGCATGACGGAAAAGGTGCTGGATGCCCGGCAACAACATTCGGGCATGACGGCAAAGGTGCCGGGCGTCCGACTACAACATTCGGGCATGACCGCAAAGGCGCTGGATGCCCGACTACACCATTCGGGCACGCCCCCGGCGGCTCAGGGGTACAGTTGCACGATGCCGCTTTTACCCTGCATGTCCCCCACTATCCAGATTTGTTCAAAAGGATGGTGGTGCGGTACATCAATATGGTGGTGGGTGGACTGAATTTGTTCTGCGCTCCAGGCCGGGTGGGCGTTACGAATCACCAGCCATACGCGCTCGGTTTTGTAGCGCTTTTGCGACTTGTTGTACAGGATACGGTTGAGGGAATTAAGCAGGCGGTCGTGGGCGTCAGTGTACTTGTCCAACTCCTGTAACTCATGGCGGGTTTTGTGGTCCAGTTCCCTTCCAAGAATTTGCATCGCTTCTTTTTCAGAGCCATACAGATGGGCAATTTCCAGATCCAGCCGTTCACCATTTAAATAGCAGGAGACATCGGGCTTACGCGGTCGGTTGTGCCAGATATGCCGGATGATCTCCCCGGTGTTGCGCTCGTACCAGCGCATAAAGAGCTTCGCGGCTTCGTGCTCCAGATCTATTTTTTCAGATTCGCTGCTTTGTTTAGGTTTCATGGGTTACCAGCACGGTATCAGGCATCGTTGATTCTTTTTTTGATGCTGTCCAGCTTATTGAATTTTACCCTTGCTGTCATGGGTGGCGGCACTATGTCTAAATTGGGGCCTATGTTGGTGCCTGTGTCGGTGGCATTTGTCTACAGCCTTTCTCAGAAGCCGCTTTACTGTCAGCCCCAAAGTGGCTATAAAAAAGCCACCAGCCCGATGGAGCCGCCCTTTGACCAAACCCATTATTGCCTGCGCGGTACATGACTATATTGAGGTAGCCTGTTTATATGGCTATCGCCTTGAGTTGCACCTGAACAATGGCTCAAAGGTTTCCGGTAGCGCGCATACCACCCAAACCCTCAAAGGCGAGGGGGAGTTTTTGTGCCTGGTGGATCCTGAGCAGCGCATTGCGTTGCTCACTATCCTGCACATTCGTGCGCTCACGCCCAACCCGTACTTTGATGCCATTTCCTTATACGAAGAAGGGCAAGATCGGCAGTAAAGTCTGATTAAGCGCTGTGGGCCCACGCCTCTTTATTTCTTTTTACGTCTTTACTCCCTTATCCCTACCCACCTTTACCCCATTGCCCTATACCCCTTCTGAGGTAGCAAATAACTACAAATATTATTAGGAATAAACGTGCAATTAGGAACTATTCGTATTAACATTCGACCCACTGAATAAACACAACCATAAAAACAGGCCCGGGTCAGACAATTTTCTGGCCTTTTTTACGCCTGACACACAGTCAATTTGCTAACACACACTTAAAATTTGTGGAGATTCCGAAAGTGAGATTCCAACTAACGAGCATTGCTGCTGCCCTTGTCCTCAGCCATTCAGCGGTGGCGCAGAGCACCGACCAGGTAGAAAGAATCACGGTTAATGGCCAGTACCTGTCGATCAACGAATCCAACGCAGTAAAAACCCCCACACCCATCATTGACGTACCACAGAGTCTGTCGATCATGACCGCCGATGAAATCACCGAGCGCGGTATTACCAGCGTGGGACAAATTATTGATTACACCCCCGGTGTAAACACCTCTCAGGGTGAAGGCCACCGTGACTCCGTGGTGTTTCGCGGCATTCGCTCCACGGCCGATTTTTACTTAGACGGAAACCGCGACGACGTTCAGTACTACCGCGCCCTGTACAACATTGAACAGGTGGAAATCTTACGCGGCCCCAATGCCTTATTGTTTGGCCGTGGCGGCACCGGCGGGATCTTAAACCGGGTATCGAAAAAAGCGAAAATTGGTGATCAGTTCACCGGTTATAAAACCTCACTGAATTCCTTTGGTGGCGTCAATGCCGAAATCGACACCAACTTCTCCACCAGCAGCAGCTCTGCAGTGCGCATTAATGCCATGTACGAGTACCTGGAAAATCACCGCGACTTTTACGACGGCGACCGCTATGGCTTTAACCCCACCGCCCGCTTCCAGCTGAGCGATGACACCACAGTGAACCTGTCGTATGAATACGTGAATCATGAGCGCTTTATCGACCGTGGTATTCCTACCGGCACCAACGGTGAGCCTGTTGAAGCGCTGGAAGACATCGTGTTTGGTGATCCCGAGCATAACTACCATGAGCTCGAAGCCCATGTGTTCAGAGCGGCGGTTGAACATCAGTTTACCGACTTTATTAAGGGTAACTTCAGCGCCTTTTACGGTGACTACGACAAGGTGTACTCCAACTTTTATGCCAGCAGTTATGATCAAGACACCAACATTGTTGAGCTGGATGGCTACATCGACACCACCGTGCGCGACAACCTGATCCTCTCTGGCAACCTCATCAGTGAGTTTCAAACCGGGGCCATTGGCCACACTGTGATTGTAGGTACCGAGTTCATCAACACCGACTCCAATCAGGATCGCTACAACCCGGTATTTGATTCTACCGGTGACGACAGAGAAACCTTTATTGCCAACCGCCCCCTGAATTTCCGTGGTCTGAGCGGTGTGAATGCCAGCGGCAATGCAGTTACAGCCACATTCAGTGATCTTAACGATGACACCCACGTGAATCTGGACGTGTTCTCGTTCTATGTTCAGGATGAAATTGAGTTATCAGAACACCTGGATCTGGTGCTGGGCGCTCGCTTCGATCGCTTCGACATTGAAGTTTTCAACGCCGACCCCGCGGTACTGGAAACCCGTACCCGCACCGATGAAGAAGTGTCGCCCCGTGCCGGTATTATCTATAAGCCACAGGAAAACATTTCTGTGTATGCCAGCTACAGCGAGTCCTTTATGCCTCGCAGTGGTGAGCAGTACACCGATATCAACGGTAATGATGACAAACTCGATCCAGACACTTACAGCAACCAGGAAATCGGTATCAAGTGGGACTTCGCCAAAGGCTTAAGCCTGACTGCAGCGATTTTTGAGAATGAGCAAAGCTCACCTCAGGTGGCCGACAACGATCCCTCTACGCTGGATGTGATTGACTCCGATATTTCAGGTTTTGAGATTCAGTTTAAAGGGCAACTCACCCGTGCCTGGACGCTGAACGCTAACTACAGCAACCTCGACGGCGAAATTGTTGATCGCAACGGCCCCACTGGCAAAACGCCGCGCGAACTGCCTGAGAATACCTTCTCAGTATGGACCACCTATCAGGTTTCCGATGTATTCGGTGTTGGGCTGGGTGCCACCTATCAGGACGAGAGCTTTATCGACAACGGCAACAGCGCCACGCTGCCAAGTTATACCCGTGTTGATGCCTCAGCCTACTACGACGTCAGTGACGACATGCGCGTGCAGCTAAACATTGAGAACCTGACCGATGAGTTGTATTTCCCTAATGCACACTCTACCCATCAGGCCACCGTTGGCGCACCCTTTAATGCCATGCTGACACTGGTGGGTTCATTCTGAGCTGACCTTTAGTCAACACACAAAAAATGGCCGCGGTTGCGGCCATTTTTTTGCCTGGTACGTCACTGTGATGCCAGCACTTAGAACTCAGGGTTCATCAACCCCAGCAACTCCCGCTCAACGGCAAAAACATGCTCGTCGTGCTCGCCAAGTTCACGCAGTGCGTCAGCCAGCTTAAGTAAGTATTCACTGTTTTCTCCGCTTGGCCCTTTACTGGCAGCAATATGGCGGGCAATCTCGGTGTCACTGGCCGGGCCCAAATAGGCCTCATTGTCAGCACTGGCAAGATACACCAGCCCTTGTGTCTGTCCGGTTTCATGCAGCCACGCCAGGGGGGTAAAAACCCGCAAGTAACCGTTTTTTTCCCGGTGATCCAGATGCTCAAAGGTATCCGGGGTTACTTCATAGGCCATGCCCGCGCAGCGCTCACCCGGCGCTTCAACCAATGTCAGCACCCGCCCGGGCGCCTCAGGAGTGCCACGATGATCATGGGAGCCCTGCCAGAACCGGCGCTGCCAGCCATAAATGCAGGCCGGCTTACGTTGCAGGTAGGGAAAATCGGCTTTGTAAATCAATGAGCCATAACCGAATAGCCATACAGACGACAAATGATCCAGTGGCTGGCGCTGTCGGTTCAGTTCGATGGTGTTGTGTGACATAGCTCTCCGCTAAAAAGTGAGTAAGGCGCACATTGCGCACCCTTGCCAACATGCTAACAATTATTCCGCTTCCCTGATATTCCTGTGCCTCCATGTTCTTCTCTTGCACTTGCGCGTCACTCCACCCCTTTACCGTCGTTCCCGCATGCGTCCTCATCGTTCCCGCATGCCGTTGGCGGGAACCCAGAGCCCTTTAACAACACAGAAAAAAGGCACTGGATGCCCGATAACAACACTGGGGCATGACAAAGAAAAACGCAGGTAACAAAACAAACTTGGGCCAGATCAATAAAAGTCTGATGTCTTCTGAGTTGGCAGGTGCCATGATGTAGACTGAGTAAAAGGATCATTCAACAGGAGGTATGCATGCTCAGTCTGCCGCTATTTTTGCAGCCCGTGGTGAAGTTAACCGCGCAATTCGACAAGCTGATTCAGGGACGGCTGTGGCTTAAGGTGCTGATCGCCCTTTTCCTCGGTGTGCTGTGCGGAATTTTACTGGGGCCAGATCTGGGCTGGGTGTCTGTGGGGGCTGTGAAAAACATCACCGCCTGGCTGGCCCTGCCGGGGCAATTGTTTCTGGCCATTATTCAGATGATTGTAGTGCCCCTGGTGCTCGCCTCCGTGGTGCGGGGGCTCGCTGCCAACAATAATCCTGATGCGTTAAAGAAAAACGGTATTATCGCGCTGCTGTTTATTGTCGGCTCCACCGCTATCGCCGCGGCAATAGGAATTATTCTGGCGCTGAATATCCAGCCGGGCTCTTATATTGATGCCGGCATTCTTGCCGATACGCACGCCGCACCGCTCACCAGTTTTGCCGCCAAAGGCTTTCCGGAAATGGCCGAACTGCCTAACAAGGTGTCGGCATTGATCCCTAAAAACCCGCTGGCCTCCATGGCTTCGGGCGAGATGTTGCAGGTGATCCTGTTCGCCGCCGTGTTGGGCGCCGCCTTGTTGTCGATACCGGCGCAACAATCCAAACCGCTTTTTGATTTGCTCGGTGCCTTGCAGGAAGTGAGTTTACGCATTGTTTCCTGGGCTATGGTGCTGGCGCCCTTTGCCGTGTTTGGCCTGATCACCAAACTGGTGGCGAATCTGGGCATTGAGGTGCTCGGTGGTATGCTGGTGTACGTACTTACGGTGTTACTTGGCATCGTACTACTGGCGCTGATGTACCTGCTGGTTGCCAAATTGACCTGGCCAGGGCCCCTTCGGCAGTTTATCGGACATATCCGCGAATTATTGTTGCTGGCGTTTTCCACCAGCAGCTCGGCAGCAGTCATGCCCATCAGTCTGGATGTCACCGAAAACAAACTGCGCATCAATCCAGAGATTGCCCGTTTTCTGATCCCACTCGGTGCCACCATTAACATGACCGGAACCGCTTTATATCAGGGCGTGGCCACGGTATTTCTGGCTCAGGTGTTTGGCGTGGATCTGAGCCTGGCCAGTTATCTGTTTATCGTCACCATGGCCGTGGCGGCATCTATCGGTTCACCGGCCACACCGGGCGCCGGGATTATTATTCTGAGTATGGTGCTCGAAGGTGTAGGGATCCCGGCGGCGGGTATCGCCCTGATTCTGGGCGTGGACAGAATTCTGGATATGTGCCGGACTTCGGTCAATGTGCTGGGTGATGTGGTGTCCTGCACCACGGTACAGTATTTTACCCGCAGTGCCCCGGGCACCGCACAAACGGTTGATGACAGCCCCGATGCCAGACAAGCTGAGCGCTGATCTCCGGTAGCTGTGCTACCTCTGTTGAGGAGGCAAGCGCGGATGAATCACCTTGCGCCAAAGTGGTGGGAACAGTGCCAGTAACATCATGCTGGCATAACCAGCGGGCAGTTGGGGACTGTGCTCAATGTGGCGTAGTATCGGATAGGCCCGGTTTGGATTGGCATGGTGATCGGCATGGCGCTGTAACTGGAAAAGCAATAAATTGCTGAGCCGGTAGCTGCTGTTCCAGGAATGCATTTCAGTGGGGCGCACATAGCGCCCGTTTTCCTGTTGTTGCCGCTGCAGGCCATAGTGCTCGATGTAATTAATCACTTCCAGCTCAACCACCGCCACCAGGCTTTGCAGTAAAAACACCATCACCGCAGGCCAGCCGCCCAACAGATAACATATCAGGGCGATGCTCAGACTCAGGGCATACCAACCCAGTACCTCATTGCGCCAGTGCCAGGCAGGCAGATGATGACGGGCAAGACGCTGTTTTTCCAGTGACCAGGCCTGATGTACATTGTGCCTCAGTGCTCCTGCCACAAAGTGATACACACTCTGGTTACGCGGTGCACTGGAACGGTCCAGCGGGGTCGCCACATTCACATGATGACCGCGAATGTGCTCAACTTTAAAGCCCCCGTAACACACCAGACTAAGCAGTATGCCGCCGCAGCCACGCTCAACTGAGCTCGGCCGGTGGATCAGCTCATGGGCGGTGTTAATGGCATTGATACCACTCACCACGCCAAGAGCCAGGGCCCAGCAGAACCACAAACTGAGACTCGTTTGTTGCTGTGCTTGCAACCACAACAACGTGCCAAACAACAGCATCACCTGCAGCGGCAATGCCAACATGGGCAACACGCGTAACAGAGCACTTTGCCTGAATTGCTGCTCTTCAATCGGGTCCGGATTGCGGGTATCGGTACCGATGAGATAATCCAGCAGTGGCAACAGACCGTACAGACAAAGCACGGGTAACAGGGCGCCAACATAATGAAGACCGGTTTTTTGGCTAAATATCAGAGCCAGTACCAGCAGTAACGCCGGCACAAAGGCCAGCATTGCCGAGCAAGAGCGGTAGAAAACAGACATGATGCATAACCGAAAAACTATGAGTGATTAATATTTGTTCGCTTTTCGCCATTGGTCAAGTCATTGCGGGCGGGACAGACACCTTGCCTCTGGACAGGTCAGACCAGAGCTGAGACACTGATTATCCTTGTTTCACCTGCTTCGTCGCATAACGTGGAGCCATTCATGAAAGCAGTCTGGTTTAAATGGCTAATCAATTGCTATCCGCCCTACTGGGGTACCGCTATCCGCATCAGTAAGATCACCCCTGACTACCGCTATCTTCGCGTGGAGATGCCACTGCGCTGGTACAACCGCAATTATGTGGGCGTGCACTTTGGCGGCAGTTTGTCGAGTATGACCGATCCATTCTATATGCTGATGCTGATACATAACCTTGGGAAGGAGTATATCGTCTGGGATCAGTCGGGCAGCATCGAGTATCGGCGCCCGGGTCGCGGCCGTGTTACCGCCGAGTTCGAGGTAACTGACACACTCCTTGCTGAGATACAGGCGCACACCGAATCGGGTGACAAATTCATCAAACCGCTGAGTGTCGACGTTAAAAATGAGGACGGTGACGTGGTGGCCCATGTGACCCGCAACCTGTATATCCGTCGCAAACAACCCCGCTGAATTCAACCCTGGCTCCCCATGCTGTTGGCGGGAACCCAGAGCCCTTAAACAACACAGAGAAAAGGGCGCTGGATCTCCGCCTTCGCGGAGATGACAGAGAGAAAGCGACAACGGAAACCAAACTCAATCGTCGTTCCCGCGTGCTGTTGGCGGGAACCCAGTGACCTTAAACAACTCAGACAAAAGGCGCTGGATCTCCGCCTTCGCGGAGATGACAAAGAGAAAGCGACAGCAGAAACCAAACTCAATCGTCGTTCCCGCGAAGGCGGGAACCCAGTGCCCTTAAACAACACAGGCAAAAAGGCGCTGGATCTCCGCCTTCGCGGAGATGAAAAAGAGAAAGCGACAGCAGAAACCAAACTCAATCGTCGTTCCCGCGTGCTGTTGGCGGAACCCAGTGACCTTAAACAACTCAGACAAAAGGCGCTGGATGCCCGACGACAATTTTCGGGCATGACAGACGGTGACCTCGGCATGATAAAGAGAAACGGAGATGCAAAGGAAACAGGTTGGCGAACAATGGTGTTTATGGATAAGCTGGCGAAAACGTCGTTACGAAGGATAAAAGATGATCAGAGCACGTTTGTTCAGACAGGGTAATAAGCACGAAGAAGGCGGCGCTGAGCTGATTGAGCAGTGGCGTAAAGATCGCCACAGCCGCATCTGGGTTGACCTGCAAGGCGAGTCGGCGGAGCAACAGCGCCAGTTTCTGGAACACCTGCAATGCCACCCTCTGGCCATCAACGATGCCCTGCGCGAACGCCACCCGCCCAAGGTGGAGGAATTTGAGCATCACACCCTGATCATTTATCGCGGTATGGCCCATCTGGATGAACATTTGAGTTACGAACCCCGCCAGATTGTGTTTTTCCTGTTTGAACGCATGCTGGTCACGCTACATGCCGGCAGTGCCAAGAGCATCGATCAGATGTGGGAGCAACAGTTACCCTTTCTGCACCAGAAAACGGTGGCCGAATGGGCGCTGAAAACCATGCATACCTCTTCCGGCTTTTACCTTGAGAGTTTGCTGGCATTCGAAAATCAGCTCAGTGATCTTGAGGACGAGTTACTCACACGCCCCACCGACACGCAGATGAAGACCCTGACCGTATACAAATCGCAACTGGTAAAACTGCGTCGTATTTTTAACTATCACCTTTCTATTACTCATGAGCTGAACAGCTATGATTACCGCCTTCTGTCCAGGGATAACCCCGAGATTTTGCATGCCATCAATGATTTGTATGAGCGTTTCGAGCGCCTGCACAGTCTGGCGCAGATGTACTACGACATCAGCGGCGACCTGGTGGAAGGCTATATTTCACTGTCTTCCCATCAGCTGAATAACACCATGCGTATCCTCACGGTGATCACCGCCATTTTCGTGCCGCTGACCTTCCTGGCCGGTATCTACGGCATGAACTTTCAGCACATGCCGGAGCTGGCCTTTGAGCACGCGTACTTTGTATTGCTGGGGGTGATGGGCGTGATGGCAGCGGCCCTGGTTTGGCTATTCAGGCGCAATGGCTGGCTGTGATACCAGCCTGTTTCCTCAGAGGTTGTCGTAAATCGCGATCTCTCGCTGAAAGCGCGCCCGATCAGGATCTTCAATACTGGGGGTTTGTACGATCAGGTTCTGGTGCTCGGCGGGCAGATTATTCTGCCGTGCGCCCGATAAAACATGTTGTACATACCAGTCAAACGGTTGCAGGCTTTCGTCGATGTGGGTAGCCACATAAATCTGCGTTTCAATGCGTTCGTGTGACTGATACACCGCCACGGTGCGACGGTTATAGCCCTGGCCGTTACCCTCAATGTCATCGAGTATTTCCAGCTGCCCGGCTTGCAGCTGATACAGCACTCCCCACAGGGTGTCGTTTTCTTCCCCGGTACACCAGGCATTGCACTTTGCCGAGCCATCACTCCCTACTTTGTGAAACCTCAGCGCAAAGCCATACAGCTGCGCAACGCCCACACGCTGAATGGGCGATAGTCGCGCGCCAAAGCGCTGCCAGGACATATTCGAGCCGTAGGCAAAGTAAAAGTGTTTATCGCTATTCTCGTGCATGGATGTATCCCACAACAAATTCAGACCCAGTGTATTTAGAAGCACTATAGTTCAGCTTCTGGCGAAGCGCTCAAAATCCGCCGCCACAGCCTCTGCCGCCCGTTGGATAATCTGCTCACCGTCTTCCACTTTAGCTTGTGAGGGATCAGAGCCAATGCGCCCATCAGGAAACTGACGACGATAATCCTCGGCATGGGTGATGCTGCCGGTCGGCGCAATTTTCGGCTGCATCGACACGTTTTTCTGCGCCTGTGGGTAGGCGGCATAGGTAACCGCCACCTCTGAAGCCGTAGCATGCTGACCATCGCCTACCGGATAGAGTTGTTTGCACAGTGACATCACCTGCTCGAATTGCCACCAGTTCTGCAGTTTGTGCAATAACTCCAGGCGCGATGGCGTGGTGGCAAAACTGCGGGCGGCATAACTTTCGGCAAAGGCGGCGTTAATGGTCGCCACATTGCCACCGTGTCCGTTGAGCCAGTAGATACGCTCAAAACCATGGCGCTGCAATGAGGCGGTCCAGTCCAGCATGCTGGCAATCATGGTGGAGGGACGCAAGGTGATGGTCCCGGCAAACCCCAGATGATGCTGCGCACAGCCTACCGAAAAGGTCGGTCCCACCAGCATGTCCGTAAGACCCTGGGCGTGCTCGGCAATCACCTGTGGACAGATGGCATCGGTTCCCAACAAGCCATTGGGGCCATGTTGTTCAATCGAACCAATGGGCACAAGAATACTGGTGGAACGTTGCAGATAGTCCTCCACTTCCATCCAGCTGGACTGGGTTAAGAGCATGGTTTTCTCCCGGGGTTGGTTTTCCAAACACACAGTGCTGTTGATATACTATGTCTTTATGCCATTACTGAGATATCAAATCCATGTCCGATAAGCGTTTTATCAGTTCAGCCGAACTGCTCAGGGATTCCTTTCGTCTGGCTTCAGACGTCTACAACGACGGTTTTCGTCCCGACTACATTGTGGGGATCTGGCGCGGTGGTGCCCCTGTAGGCATTTCTGTGCAGGAGTTTTTCGATTTTAAAAAGGTTACCACTGATCATATTTCAGTGCGCACGTCGTCTTACTACGGGGTGAACAAACAATCCAAGGAAATCAAAGTGCATGGCCTGCACTACCTGATTGAAAACGCCAATGCTGACGATAAGCTGCTGATCGTGGATGATGTGTTTGACTCCGGTCGCAGCGTGGATGCATTGATCAAACAAATCCGCAAATTGTCGCGGCTGAATACGCCCCACGACATTCGCATTGCCTGCCCCTGGTATAAGCCGCAAAACTCTAAAGTGGACATTAAACCTGACTATTACGTGCGCACCAGCGATGAGTGGCTGGTATTCCCCCATGAAATTGCCGATCTCAGTGAAGCCGAAATTCGCGCCGGCAAAACCGACCTGGCCGAGGTGATGGATCTGCTGTTCTGATCCTACTGCTGCCATCATGCTGTCATTTCTGCGCCCTCGTCCTCATTCGCACGCTCTAACTCGTCATTCCCGCGCAGGCGGGAATCCAGTGTCCTTAAACAACACAGGTGAAAGACGCTGGACGCCCGATAACCACATTCGGGCATGACAGACGATGGCGTCGTTCCCGCCCCCTCTTCCTCATTCGCACGCTCTACCCCGTCATTCCCGCGCAGGCGGGAATCCAGTGTCCTTAAACAACACAGGTGAAAGACGCTGGACGCCCGATAACCACATTCGGGCATGACAGACGATGGCGTCGTTCCCGCCCCCTCTCGTCATTCCCGCGCAGGCGGGAATCCAGTGTCCTTAAACAACACAGGTAAAAGGCGCTGGACGCCCGATAACCATATTCGGGCATGACAGACGGTGGCGTCGTTCCCGCGCGCGCCCTCTTCCTCATTCGCACGCTCTGCCCCGTCATTCCCGCCCCCTCTCGTCATTCACGCGCAGGCGGGAATCCAGTGTCCTTAAACAACACAGGTGAAAGACGCTGGATGCCCGATAACCACATTCGGGCATGACAGACGGTGGCGTCGTTCCCGCGCGCGCCCTCTTCCTCATTCACACGCTCTGCCCCGTCATTCCCGCGCAGGCGGGAATCCAGTGCCTTATGGTATTTGCGGGTCTCCTGTGCACTTTTACAGCACCTTTACCCGGCCTTGACGTTTCTTTACATCCCAGCAGGCATACTTATCACCATCACAACGCCATGCTCAGAACATCGCCAGCTCCAGGAGACTGCACATCTGAGCAAGACAACGTCTTTGACGAAGGAGACCCCTATGAAAGCCCTGACAATGCTTCTTTTACTTGTTTGCATCACCAGCCTGAGCGCCTGTGTGGTTAGACCCGCTCCGGGAAAAACCGCGGTCAAAACCGCCGTGATGCTGGACAAAGAACATAGCAATACCGCCCTGGTAGTGGTGCACGCTAAACCCGCTAAAACCCGCACATGCTGGCAGCATGCCAAACACTGGCATTGTAAAAAATAATTCGCCGTTCTCCCTTTTAAACAGCACAGGAATTCATCATGGAATTACACAAAACCCTTTTCATCAGTGTCATCAGCCTGAGCGTACTGAGCGCCTGTGGCGGTGGCAGCGAATCCGAAACGGAAACCACCACAACCGTGGCCACGGCCACAACACAAACCGCCAGTACGGCGCCAACCAGCCCTGAATTCAGCGCAACACCGTCGGCCACCACCCAGCAGAGTTTCGCCACATTCAGCTTTAACACCGACGCAGCCTATACCTATGAGTGCCAGTTAGATGATCAAGCCATTGGTACCTGCGAGAGCCCTGTTACCCTGTTACTCATTGAAGCAGGCAGCCACCAGTTCCAGGTCTGGGCCGTGGATAGCAGTGGTAACCGCAGCGAGCCGGCCGCATATCAGTGGTCAGTGAACAGTATTTTCACCACTTCAGAGGCACATTCTGAACTGATCCCGACCACTGTTGAGCCCAGCAGCGTGGCGGAAGGAAGCTGGCGAGGAATTTATCGTATTAATTGTGATTTTTCCCATTCCAGCTACAACGACCCGATTGTGTTTCCAGGCCAGGAGAACGCCGCTCACCTGCACCGTTTTTATGGCAATACCCTGGTGGATCACACTACCACTATGGCGTCTTTGTATACCGAGGGCGAGTCCAGTTGTCAGGGCAACACCCTGAATCTTTCCTCCTATTGGGTACCGGCGTTGCTGGCGCCCAAGTATGATGAGAACAGCGGCGAGCGGATTTATGATGACAATGGCGAGCCAGCCTGGCAGGTGGTACCCGCGGTAGTAGGTAACGACGACGAAGCCCATGAGGTCTTTTATTATTCTGCGGGCATCGACGACCTAGATGCCATTCAACCTGTTCCGGCGGGTCTGCGCATGATAGCAGGCGATCATATGGGTCAGCCCGGCATGGCACAGGATACGTCTATTGTGCGCTGGCACTGCCAGTCCTGGGAGTCTGATGACGCTGAGAATCCTCAGTTCAGTGCCAGTATTCCCGAGTGTATCGCGCCGGACCGCCTGCGCATGGACATCTTTTTCCCCAGTTGCTGGAATGGCGTGGACCTGGACAGTGACGACCATAAGAGCCATATGGCCTATCCGGTTAACGAAGGGGGCCCCAATGGGACACAGTGCCCGGCCTCGCACCCGGTGCCGATTGTGCGTCCCAGTTACCATTACGCCTTTGGCGTAAAGCCTGAAGTCTATGATCCACAAAGCCGCTCCAGCAAAGGCTGGAAGCTTGCCGCCGATATGTATGAAGTGAGCGAAAACAGCCCCGGCGGCATGTCTTTGCACGGCGACTGGTTTAACGGCTGGCATCCTGAGGCCATGCAGGCACTGCTGGACAACTGTATCAAAGGCGAACTGGACTGCCATGATGGCAATCTCGCCAATGGGTATCGACTCTCTGGTACCCGCCCCGGTCCGCAGACGGAACCGGAAATCATCAACGGGGGCCTGGGCTACGACTAAGTCGGGCTGTGTTAATGCAAAGCCGGTGCCTGACACCGGCTTTTTTATGCCCGCTCTGACGTGAACCATTCTCAGAACTTAGTGGTGCTTTTCGCTAACTGTTAGCCATATCTGCACTATCAGCATTGGGTGAAAAACTAATTAACCCTTAGTTTTCATGGGTTTAAATAGTTGGCAAAGGATTTGCTGAATACCGTTAAATGTTGTGAAAAAACGCTAACTAAGGAACTACCATGAAACACAGTGTCTTCTCCATCGTCTCCGCCACGGCCCTGATGTCCGTTTTACTGACCGGCTGCATCGTGCATGTGGGGGCCGATCAACAAGGTGGCAACATTGATGGCGTGTTTGGTGATATTGATATTCAATCCGGACAGAGTGCGAAGAACCTGAGTGTGGTCAACGGCAGCATTGAGATGGAAAGCCACAGCAGCGCCCGCGATCTGGAAACCGTCAATGGCAGCATTGAGTTGGCCGATCATGTCTCCATCCGCAGTGCTGAAACCGTCAATGGCAGCATTGAAGCCGGTCAGAACCTGCAAGTGGAAGGCAGCCTGGAAACCGTAAATGGTGAGATTCTGCTGCAAAGGGGCGCCGAGGTCGGTGGTGATGTGGAAAACGTTAACGGCGATCTGCGTCTGGTTGATGCCCGCATCGGTGGTGACGTTGAAACCTACAACGGCGATGTGGAGCTACTGGGTAACACCCATATTCAGGGCGATGTCGCCATCAGGCGCAGTCGTGATAATAGCTGGGTTAGCTGGGACTCTGACCGTGAACCGACCCTGACCATTGCCGCTAACGTACAGATTGACGGCGAAATTGTTCTGGAGCGCCCGGTAAAGTTAAAGCTGGATAATCCGGCCCTTAGCAGCAAAGTCGTTCGTCGCTACACGGACAAATAATATCTCATCGGACTGTGCAAACAGACAAATTCACTTACTATGTTTCTCTGAGACCCATTGACCGGCCCTGTGCCGGTCTTTTTTGAGCCAGAGATATGTTGCCACTGATTACTCCCCGTTTGAATTTGCGCTTGTTGGATGACCAGGATGCGCCCTTTATCCTAGAGCTGGTCAATGATCCGGACTGGCTGAGGTTTATTGGTGACCGAGGCATTACCAGCCTCGACGCGGCCCGAGACTTTATTCATCAGGGGCCGCTGACCCTGTATAAAAAGCATGGCTTTTGTATGTTGCGGGTAGGTCTCAAAGACAGCGACCAGGCCGTAGGCCTGTGTGGATTAATGCAGCGGGATAATCTGCCCCATCCGGATCTTGGCTTTGCTTTTTTACCCGCCGGAAGAGGCGCAGGACTGGCTACTGAAGCCGCTCAGGCAGTGGTTAACCAGGCCGATGAGGAGGGTCGCCCTGAGCTGATGGCCTTTTGCCAGCCGGACAATCAGGGTTCCATAAATCTGCTGAAACGTCTGGGATTTGTATTTATAGGTGATTATCGTCAGAAGCCAGATGAACAGGTGTTACATCTGTATCGGCGCGAGCGCCCACAGCCTGCCCGGAAGCAGGAATAAGGGTTATACCGTGCCACGCCCTGGACGCGTCATTCACCGCGCGCCCTCGTCCTCATTCGCACG
>NZ_NIWW01000016.1 GCF_002201535.1 Lacimicrobium sp. SS2-24
GGGAGCCTGGCGGTGTGCTACTCTCACATGGGGAAACCCCACACTACCATCGCCGCTGTTACGTTTCACTTCTGAGTTCGGAATGGATCAGGTGGTTCCGTAACGCTATTGCCGCCAGGCAAAACTGGTTTTAACAAATTGGACTGACTGATAAAAAAATCGTTGTAGCGTCTATCGGTTCGATAAGTTGTGGCTACACATACATCGTTCTGTTACATCGTAACTTGGGCGTTGTATGGTTAAGCCTCACGGGCAATTAGTACAGGTTAGCTTAACGCCTTACAACGCTTCCACACCCTGCCTATCAACGTTCTAGTCTCGAACAACCCTTTAGGACAGTAAACTGTCAGGGATGACTCATCTTGGGGCTCGCTTCCCGCTTAGATGCTTTCAGCGGTTATCGATTCCGAACGTAGCTACCGGGCAGTGCCATTGGCATGACAACCCGAACACCAGCGGTTCGTCCACTCCGGTCCTCTCGTACTAGGAGCAGCTCCCCTCAATCATCCAGCGCCCACGGCAGATAGGGACCGAACTGTCTCACGACGTTCTAAACCCAGCTCGCGTACCACTTTAAATGGCGAACAGCCATACCCTTGGGACCGACTTCAGCCCCAGGATGTGATGAGCCGACATCGAGGTGCCAAACACCGCCGTCGATATGAACTCTTGGGCGGTATCAGCCTGTTATCCCCGGAGTACCTTTTATCCGTTGAGCGATGGCCCTTCCATTCAGAACCACCGGATCACTATGACCTACTTTCGTACCTGCTCGACGTGTCTGTCTCGCAGTTAAGCTGGCTTATGCCATTACACTAACCTCCTGATGTCCGACCAGGATTAGCCAACCTTCGTGCTCCTCCGTTACGCTTTGGGAGGAGACCGCCCCAGTCAAACTACCCACCAGACACTGTCCGCAATCCCGATAAGGGACCAACGTTAGAACATCAAACATACAAGGGTGGTATTTCAAGGTCGGCTCCACATCATCTGGCGACAATGCTTCAAAGCCTCCCACCTATCCTACACATGTAGGGTCAATGTTCAGTGCCAAGCTGTAGTAAAGGTTCACGGGGTCTTTCCGTCTAGCCGCGGGTACACCGCATCTTCACGGCAATTTCAATTTCACTGAGTCTCGGGTGGAGACAGCGTGGCCATGGTTACACCATTCGTGCAGGTCGGAACTTACCCGACAAGGAATTTCGCTACCTTAGGACCGTTATAGTTACGGCCGCCGTTTACCGGGGCTTCGATCAAGAGCTTCGCCTAAGCTAACCCCATCAATTAACCTTCCGGCACCGGGCAGGTGTCACACCGTATACGTCATCTTTCGATTTAGCACAGTGCTGTGTTTTTAATAAACAGTCCCAGCCACCTGGTCACTGCGACCCCCAATAGCTTACCGCGTAAAGCGTTCACCACCGGGGGCGTACCTTCTCCCGAAGTTACGGTACTATTTTGCCGAGTTCCTTCACCCGAGTTCTCTCAAGCGCCTTGGTATTCTCTACCTGACCACCTGTGTCGGTTTGGGGTACGGTCAGTGTTATCATAAGTTTAGAGGCTTTTCCTGGAAGCAGGGCATCTGCAACTTCATCACCTTGGTGATTCGTCTCGTGTCTCGGCCTTAAGAACCCGGATTTACCTAAGTCCTCAGCCTACGCACTTTCACTTGGACAACCAACGCCAAGCTTGCATAGCCTTCTCCGTCCCCCCATCACTGATAACACCGGTACGGGAATATTAACCCGTTTCCCATCGACTACGCCTTTCGGCCTCGCCTTAGGGGCCGACTTACCCTGCCCTGATTAGCATGGGACAGGAAACCTTGGTCTTCCGGCGAGGGGGTTTTTCACCCCCTTTATCGTTACTCATGTCAGCATTCGCACTTGTGATATGTCCAGCAACCCTCTCGAGTCACCTTCAGCCACTTACACAACGCTCCCCTACCCAGCATACTAAGTATGCTGCCGCAGCTTCGGTATATTGCTTAGCCCCGTTACATCTTCCGCGCAGACCGACTCGACTAGTGAGCTATTACGCTTTCTTTAAAGGGTGGCTGCTTCTAAGCCAACCTCCTAGCTGTCTGGGCCTTTCCACATCGTTTCCCACTTAGCAATATTTTGGGACCTTAGCTGGCGGTCTGGGTTGTTTCCCTCTTCACGACGGACGTTAGCACCCGCCGTGTGTCTCCCGGATAGCACTCTACGGTATTCGGAGTTTGCATGGGGTTGGTAAGTCGGGATGACCCCCTAGCCCAAACAGTGCTCTACCCCCGTAGGTGTTCGTCCGAGGCGCTACCTAAATAGCTTTCGGGGAGAACCAGCTATCTCCCGGTTTGATTGGCCTTTCACCCCCAGCCACAAGTCATCTCCTAATTTTTCAACATTAGTGAGTTCGGTCCTCCAGTTGATGTTACTCAACCTTCAACCTGCCCATGGCTAGATCACCGGGTTTCGGGTCTATACCTAGCAACTAAACGCGCAGTTAACACTCGCTTTCGCTACGGCTCCCCTAATCGGTTAACCTCGCTACTAAATATAAGTCGCTGACCCATTATACAAAAGGTACGCCGTCACCCCGAAGGGCTCCGACTGCTTGTACGTATACGGTTTCAGGTTCTATTTCACTCCCCTCACAGGGGTTCTTTTCGCCTTTCCCTCACGGTACTGGTTCACTATCGGTCAGTTAGGAGTATTTAGCCTTGGAGGATGGTCCCCCCATATTCAGTCAAGATAACACGTGTCCCGACCTACTCGATTTCACTACCAGCGTTTTGTCGTGTACGGGGCTATCACCCACTATGGCGGCACTTTCCAGAGCCTTCCACTAAAACACTGATAACTTAAGGGCTAATCCCCGTTCGCTCGCCGCTACTAGGGGAATCTCGGTTGATTTCTTTTCCTCGGGGTACTTAGATGTTTCAGTTCTCCCGGTTCGCCTCGTTATGCTATGTATTCACATAACGATACCTCTAAGAGGTGGGTTTCCCCATTCGGATATCTGTGGCTCAAATGCTTTTTGTCAGCTCACCACAGCTTTTCGCAGACTTACACGTCCTTCATCGCCTCTAACTGCCTAGGCATCCACCGTATACGCTTTGTTACTTAACCATACAACCCCAAATTACGTCGTAATCCGTGTCATACAGCCAAACAACTCATCAACATTCTCTAATCAAGAATACCAATGACGCTACATTACTAGCTAAATCAATTGCTTAATTTAGCTGGATGATTTTTTTATCAGCTTGTCCAAATTGTTAAAGAACATATTTAAGGCTTAAAAAACCTTAATCAATACACACTCTAATAAGTGCTTATTCATTAAGGTTATCTCTGTCTTTCCTTTCCACCGCGAGTATGGTGGAGCTAAGCGGGATCGAACCGCTGACCTCCTGCGTGCAAGGCAGGCGCTCTCCCAGCTGAGCTATAGCCCCGATATATCAGTGAGGTGTGAGGGTGATGAGTGAGGTAACGCCTCTCTCCTACACTTCTCGCTTCACTAAACAGTGGTGGGTCTGAGTAGACTTGAACTACCGACCTCACCCTTATCAGGGGTGCGCTCTAACCAGCTGAGCTACAGACCCATAATCTCGCTCGTTCTTCTTACCAACAAAACAATCTGTGTGGACACTACACTAAAAAAGCGCAGCTTTACGTAAGGAGGTGATCCAACCCCAGGTTCCCCTAGGGTTACCTTGTTACGACTTCACCCCAGTCATGAAACACAAAGTGGTAATCGCCCTCCCGAAGGTTAAGCTAACTACTTCTTTTGCATCCCACTCCCATGGTGTGACGGGCGGTGTGTACAAGGCCCGGGAACGTATTCACCGCAGTATGCTGACCTGCGATTACTAGCGATTCCGACTTCATGGAGTCGAGTTGCAGACTCCAATCCGGACTACGATTGGCTTTAAGGGATCCGCTCCACCTCGCGGTCTCGCTTCCCTCTGTACCAACCATTGTAGCACGTGTGTAGCCCTACTCGTAAGGGCCATGATGACTTGACGTCGTCCCCACCTTCCTCCGGTTTGTCACCGGCAGTCTCCTTAGAGTGCCCAACTTAATGCTGGCAACTAAGGACAAGGGTTGCGCTCGTTGCGGGACTTAACCCAACATCTCACGACACGAGCTGACGACAGCCATGCAGCACCTGTCTCAGGATTCCCGAAGGCACTAATTCATCTCTGAAAAATTTCCTGGATGTCAAGAGTAGGTAAGGTTCTTCGCGTTGCATCGAATTAAACCACATGCTCCACCGCTTGTGCGGGCCCCCGTCAATTCATTTGAGTTTTAACCTTGCGGCCGTACTCCCCAGGCGGTCTACTTAGCGCGTTTGCTTCGCTACGCACAAATTAAATTCGCACACAGCTAGTAGACAGCGTTTACGGTGTGGACTACCAGGGTATCTAATCCTGTTCGCTACCCACACTTTCGCACATGAGCGTCAGTCTTTGGCCAGGGGGCCGCCTTCGCCACTGATGTTCCTCCAGATCTCTACGCATTTCACCGCTACACCTGGAATTCCACCCCCCTCTCCAAGACTCTAGTCTGCCAGTTCTAAATGACCCTCCCAGGTTGAGCCCGGGGCTTTCACATCTAGCTTAACAAACCGCCTGCGTGCGCTTTACGCCCAGTAATTCCGATTAACGCTCGCACCCTCCGTATTACCGCGGCTGCTGGCACGGAGTTAGCCGGTGCTTCTTCTGACGCTAACGTCAATGTTGTGCGCTATTAACACACAACCCTTCCTCACGTCTGAAAGTGCTTTACAACCCGAAGGCCTTCTTCACACACGCGGCATGGCTGGATCAGGGTTGCCCCCATTGTCCAATATTCCCCACTGCTGCCTCCCGTAGGAGTCTGGGCCGTGTCTCAGTCCCAGTGTGGCTGATCTTCCTCTCAGAACAGCTAGAGATCGTCGCCTAGGTGAGCTCTTACCTCACCTACTAGCTAATCTCGCTTGGGTTCCTCTGATGGTGTATGGCCCGAAGGTCCCATACTTTGGTCCGAAGACATTATGCGGTATTAGCCACCGTTTCCAGTGGTTGTCCCCCTCCATCAGGCAGATCCCCAAGTATTACTCACCCGTCCGCCGCTCGTCATCTTCTAGCAAGCTAGAAATGTTACCGCTCGACTTGCATGTGTTAGGCCTGCCGCCAGCGTTCAATCTGAGCCATGATCAAACTCTTCAATTAAATAAATCATGAATATAACTTTTTGGCTGACACTCTTTTAATGAGTGCCCACACAGATTGTCTTGTTGCTAATTGTTAAAGAACAGTCGCTTTAAAGTGCCTTTAAGGCCTCTCTCAAGCGGGACGCGCATTTTACGCTATCC
>NZ_NIWW01000017.1 GCF_002201535.1 Lacimicrobium sp. SS2-24
TCCCCCAGCGTGGATTGGATTTAAACTACTGTTATGCAGAATGAGCTGGGGAGAGAAGTGGTGCTGATAGGCAGATTCGAACTGCCGACCTCACCCTTACCAAGGGTGCGCTCTACCAACTGAGCTATATCAGCACTGTAATTGGAGCGGGCAGCGGGAATCGAACCCGCATCATCAGCTTGGAAGGCTGAGGTAATAGCCATTATACGATGCCCGCGTTCCTTATCTCTTGAGGCCACCTCATCCCAAGAACCTTGATGGACGTCAAGACTGAACGCGTCTTTCTGCCGCCCTAAGTGCTAGCCTATAGACTCACACTAAGAATATGGTGGAGGGGGCTGGATTCGAACCAGCGAAGGCTGAGCCGTCAGATTTACAGTCTGATCCCTTTGGCCACTCGGGAACCCCTCCAGATTGATGGTGCCGGCTGCCGGAGTCGAACTGGCGACCTACTGATTACAAGTCAGTTGCTCTACCAACTGAGCTAAGCCGGCACTGCATCAAGTGGGTGCGAATTCTAGAGTATCGTTTTGACATGCGCAATAGGAAAATAGGAAAAAATATCAGGTTTTGGCGCGTTTGCTCAATTTGCACCCAACACTGATTGTTTTCACAGCAATTAGGTGAAGAACTAGGCCTTTTTACTCACACATTCCGCCATCCCGATGAAAATAAGTTCGGGTTTAAAGCGAAACGCCCCACTCACTTGTGCAGAAATTAATTTGCCATCGCCACCACAAATAAAAATCTCGTGGTCATCAAACCTGGCCGCAAGGTAATGGCGTGCCCGGTCAATTAACCCTGATGCGAGCTGGAGACAACCCGAATCAACACAATCTTCTGTATTCTGGCCAACTTCACCGGTATACCATTCCGCTTGATTGACAGTCACCCCGGCCGTCTGTCTACTCAGACTCTGGCGCATTAGTTGAATTCCCGGGCAAATCCATCCCCCCAGATGCTGTCCTGTTGGGGCAACGAAATCACAGGTAATGGCGGTACCAAAATCCATTACGGCAAGGGGCCTGATGGACAGTGAACGGGCGCCAATCATGGCCAACCACCGGTCCAGTCCGAATCGCTGAGGATGTGAGTAAGCACAAGTCAAACCGGGATAAGAGTAAGAGGTGCTTAGGAGTTCATACTGACGTTTCTGCCCATCAAGAACTTGCAGCAGTGCAGAGAGTTTTTCTTTATGCCCTACCGATGCGATGTAGACATCCTGTACCTTCGACAACAACTGCACCAGCTGTGCGTTACTTTTCAGATCGCCCCACTCAATGATATGAGTAGGGGATTGCATCCTTGCGTACTTGGTGAGGCTATTACCAACATCCAGGCACAGAAAATCATGCATGAGGTCTGACACTGATTTCACCACCATAAAAAAGCTGCTTACCATTTTCCGTCTCTACCACCAACGCCCCCTGTTCATTGATGCCAAGGCACGTGCCGGTAAATTCTTTTGGACCACAGAGCAACCGTACCTTTTTATTTTCATACAGATTACTGCGATGCCATTCCTGCATAAAGACCGCCAGACCGTGCTCAGAAAATTGCCCTAGCGCATTAAAAAGTTCATCCAGTAAACAGGCTGCCAGTCTGTTGCGATCCACCGGTTGTCCGGATTCTGTATGGAGATCGGTCCACGGCTGATCGATTTGCTTAGTCTGATTGGCGGGTAGCTGAATATTGAGTCCTACGCCAATAAAACAGTGGCTGGTATCATCAAGTTGCCCCTCAACTTCCACCAGGATCCCCGCCAGTTTCTTGCCATTGAGGTAAACATCGTTTGGCCATTTAAGTTGAACAGTATCATAGCCCAAATGTCTCAAGGCTCTGACGACCGCAACACCGACTGCCAAACTCAGTCCACCAATCGCCTGATAGCCGCCCAAGAAGCCCCAGTACATCGATAAGTATAAACTCGCACCAAAAGGTGAAACCCAGTGCTTCCCTTGTCTGCCGCGCCCAGCAGTTTGTGCTTCTGCCAGACAACACCCACCAGGCTTGTGTAAGTCGGCTGTTTGCTTCAGATAAGAATTCGTGGAGTCAACAACATTCAAAAGGTCGAGAGGAGCATCATAATGCTGACAGTAACTGCGTATGAGTTGAGCATCCATTAATTGCAATTTTGTCGCCAGTTTGTAGCCCTTTCCCGTTACGCTGAAAATATCCAGTCCCAACTGCATAAGAGAATGGATATGTTTGCTCACCGCAGCTCTGGATATACCCAGCTCATTTCCCAGTCTCTCACCGGAGTAAAAGCCGCCCTGGATCAACTTTAACAGGATGCTGTTGCGTGTGGCTTGGGGCGTTCGACTCATAGTTCAACGGCTCCCCGGGCGCCGATCAATCTGACTTCGTTCTCGAGGTTAACACCAAACTCCTCACTGACACGCTGTTTGATTTCTCTCGCTAATTGCAGCAAGTCCTGAGGTTCTCCGGCGTGAAAATTGGCCAACACCAGAGGCTGCTGTTGATGACAAATAATGCCGCCAACGGTTTTGCCCTTAAACCCCAAGGTATCAATGAACCATGCAGCTGGCACTTTTACTTGCGTATCATTGACAACAAAGGCCGGTATTGTCGGCCACCGGGTTTTTAGAACAGCATATTCACTGACCGACAAATACGGGTTCTTGAAAAAGCTACCCGCGTTTCCAACCACCTGAGGATCCGGGAGCTTTTGCTTTCTGATCTTCACCACGGTATCAAATATCTCCCGAGCACTTGGGTTGCTCCCAAGAGATTTCAATTCACCATAGTCGGTTACACCCTGCCATTGTTTTGGAAACCTCAGCTGCACGCGCGTTATCATCCAACGGTGCATCCCGGCATGTTTGAAAATACTGTCACGATAACTAAAGTGGCAGTCCTGTGCCTGATAAAGGTGCACCTCCCGAGTATCCAGATGCACCGCTTCAACGCTGTGACAGAAATCAGCAAGCTCTCGCCCATATGCACCGATATTCTGGATCGGTGAAGCACCCACCGTTCCTGGTATCAATGCCAGATTTTCTGCCCCATAAATACCTTGTTCGAGCAGCCAAACCACTAGTCGATGCCAGTTCTCTCCGGCACCAACACTCACAACGTAATGGGTGTCTGTCTCGCTTACACTGACCCCCTTAATTGACACTTTCAGAATTGTGCCTTCAAAGTCCTCCAGAAAAACAGTATTGCTGCCATCACCAAGAACATACTGAGGGCCGTCGTCAAGTTCAGGAACTGATTTCAGACTCTCTATTTCGACCAGAGATTGGGCGCTGCTTTGAAAGCCAAAGGTATGATATGAAGCTAGATTAATCAAAATGCTCTGCATGGTTGGATGTTGGTGTTAGTTTAAGTAAGCAATGAGGCAAGGTCGAGCCTTTATCGCACACCAATATCTCGTTTTGAGAACCTGAACGCCATGACTTAGCAGGCTGATGAATCTTTGCCCCTCTCATAAAGCGACAGGCCAGGTTGGTGTTGATCCCCGTTGGCACTATCCCAATACCAGCACCTAAAAGGCATAGGTTAACCCCGGGCTAATCAGCAACACAATTCTGACAATCCTTGTCAGAGATTAAAGAGAATATTCGACGTTAACCTTACTCTGGCGTAAGGACTTCATATTTTTCACGCAATTGTTGCACCCATGAAGAATTGTTTGCTAACCAGGTATCAAACTCCTTGATCAATTCTGGGTGCATAGCCGTGGAAACACTAATAGGACTGCGGGCATCAGGCAGCTCCTCATCAAAAACCATGGCACCCGGTGTATTCCAAACATCTTTTAAGAGGCGATTCATAACCGAAACGTTAACAAACCCCCCATCTGTTCTGCCCATAACAACCATCTTTTTTACCGATTCCAGCGTGGATGTCTCAGCGACGGATATTCTGCCTGCTTCTATCGCTTTCATGTAGGGAAATGGCGTAAAACCTCTAACGGTAGCGATAGATTTTATCGTGTCATAGCCTGCGCCCTTTTTCTCAGGGGTCACCATGATACCATCGATATATATTGTGATCGGTTGGCTATACACCACTCCCTTTCCTTCTTTTGCATCACTTGCCCAGAAAGAGCTATCCGGTATTTTGAGATCGATTTTTTTAGAAATCATTTGGTCCATCAATCGCTTTATCGGCATAGGTTTATAGCTAAAGTTATGGGCACTATCTTCACCAAATTTATCCAGAAGATCCCTAAAAAAGCCTTTATACTGACCGTTTTCCACCTCTGCGAATGGCAGATAGTTGAGGTCTTCAACACCGACAACGTAGTCTTCGGCGCTGAGTGACAGAGAAAACAAAAATGAACCGAGAAAAATAATTTTAAAACAGTTACTCATCGACATTAGGCACCCTTAATTGATTTATGATCCTTCAAAACCTGATCTAAAACGTTACTGAGGGTGAGTCCATCCAACGAATCAAATAACGTTACTCATCTGTAGACTATGAGTGTAGACCAAAAACCATCACACCCGACTTATGTCATCAATGGTCAGAAATGCCTCTCTCCATACCCCACCGCTTAAAATCAATCATATGAAAAACATAGCCGAAATAATCACTCATCAGGCTTATACAAAGAAGTGAGCAGCAGACTGCTACATGGACGAGTGACAGATAGCTTCTGGCCGTTCTAACCCTGAACATTCAACTGTTGATGCCAATTAAAGATTCACATGGGGGTGAGCGAAGACCGTTATGCCAGTGGCATAACGCAGCTGAGCGAACGACGAGCAGGGGTAAGTCACGCCTGCAATCAGCGAAGACGTGGAGCTGATTGAGTGGTTTACGGAAGGCCACGGATGGCCGACCTGGACTTTTCCTGAAGGCAGGATGCCGTAAGCAAAAGCGAGGCTGTAGGCTATCACAAGGATGTGTGACAGATGATATTCACCGGCAAAACACTTACTGTTTAGACAATTCGATGGGTTGGGTTTCCCATGAATGGACACGCAGTGTCCTTAATGCAAAAAGCCCCTAGCTGATTACAGCTAGGGGCTCTTGCGTTATTGGGAGCCTGGCGGTG
>NZ_NIWW01000018.1 GCF_002201535.1 Lacimicrobium sp. SS2-24
TTTCTTTATTTCATTGTCATCTCCGCGAAGGCGGAGATCCAGTGCCCTTTTACTGCGTCATCTAAGGTCACTGGGTTCCCGCCAACAGTATGCGGGAACGACGCCACCGTCTGTCATGCCCGAAAGTTTTCGTCGGGCATCCAGAAAATGCGCAATGACAGCCTCATTTTTAAAGGGCTTTTTTATACCTCTGATATTAACGTTCATTATGCGATATATTGGCCGCCTAAATGAATGCTCAGGGCACAATGCCCGCGCTGGCTGAAAAGTCTGGTGGCTTATTTTATCCATGAGCCTGGATTTGCAGAGCAAAGGTCAGCCAGTATGTAACTATGCCAGTGTTATTAATGAGCAATAATTACTAATCGGAATTTATATGAAATTGATAGTACGCAACTTAGATCGGGCAACGACTGAAGAAGAGCTGAAAAGCATTTTTCAGGAGTTTGGAGCCGTTCAGTCATGCAATCTGGTCATCGATGGAGCTAGCGGTTTATCTAAGGGTTTTGGGTTCGTAGAGATGCCTAAAGTGGGTGAAGCAAAAGCGGCAATAAAAAACTTAAACGACAAGTCTGTTGGCAACAGTAAAATACGCGTTAAAAAGGCCGAAGAAAAAAAGGCATAATTACAAGGTTGCGTCGCCCTCACCGTCATGCCCGAATGTTTTAGTCGGGCATCCAGTGCCCTTGCCTTAGAACAACATTGCGATGCCGTCACTGCCCATTCAGTTGCCTAGATTCGATACTGCTAGATGTCTGCGATGAGCGAATAACGGACTTCGGCTGTTTCCCCCCTCGTAAGGTTATGCACAAAGCGCTGGTAGCTGGCTCCAAGCTATTGTTAACATGGGAAAAATGAATAAAAACTGTGAATAAGCGGGACTGTGTCCTCCGCGGCATACCGTGAATTCATGGTAATAACATTGTTATGTACTAAAAGGAATTAGTTAGATATGAAAGCTATTGTCGGCACAGTATTTATACTATTCGGTGTTGTAAATCTTGTATCGGAGCAATCAGGTTTTATTGGGTGGCTGCTAGCAGGTTTGGGCACAATTCTCTTAGTTGTACAGCTATCAGGACCGCCCAAGAAAAGAAAATATCAAAAGCGTAAAAGTGGCGGTGCTCATCATAGCCAGACATATGAAGGCTCAAATTACGATTCGACCGGAGGAGATTCTGGAGGTGGCGGTGACTAACGTACATAACAAGGCCACACAAGCCGGACAAAAACTCGCTGTCACTTTTCTTGCAAAAGGTTGCAAAAGGCGCAACAAAAGCGCCATCAATTTTTTGCCGCTGGTGGCGGTGTTATGTCTCACACAGGGAGTTAGTCTGACGTGCCTATTCTGATTTTTATGTTATTGATGTTCTCTGTTCCAAGCACAGCGTCTGATATAGAAGACGCATCGTTAGAGATCCAGCTGCTAACTTATTCAGATGACAATCTTGAAAAAACGGAAAGAATGAGTACCTTGTTGATGGATTTAGATGGCAGTTATGCTCAACTGAATGAACTAAAAGGACCTGGTATTAACTCTTTGTGTGATGCTATTGCCTATCTTCAGGAAGCGCAGATTTCGTCAAACGATAATAGTTTGAATGAGACTCTCAACTCATTGAAATCAAAGTTGAAAATTGCGATAAATGATTATAAATATTCGTATTCATTATTCAGTAGTTGTCGTCAGTTGCTTGGTCTGAAATTTGTTTGTCCAAGAGGGGAAGGTAAGTGTAGCAAGGAGGATGGAAACCAATGAGACATAACGAACCGTTAAACGCCTGCGCCAACAAACAACGCTGGCACGGACTCGCAAACTACGCTCGCCCGTTAACGTGGCGTTAGGTGCCGTTGTTGATTAGGTTCATCTCTTCGATAGTAACTTGGATCATTCTCTGGCTAACTGTTGGCCTTGCCTTTGGCGTGTTAAATCATGGACATGCCTGGCAAGTCTTACCTATGTTCGGGGCATTTTTCGGGTTAATTGGTGGGTTATGTTTTGCCATCATCGTTCAAGTCGCTGTTGGCTTTGACAACTTTAAAGATTCCAGTCAAGGTATCCTTTATGGCCTAGCTGCAACACTATTGTTCGTACCAACTTATATATCTGGCAGTTGAAATCGAAATTGTTTACCTAATCGGCATCGCTGCGGTTACAGGACCAATTTCAGGGTACATCTCCTCGCTAGTTAATAATAGATTTTCCCGTTATGCGGGCGTTAGGCTTCTCAAGAATTGTACACAATGTAAGGATTAGGAGTATCCAATGAAATTAAAATCGATAATTACTGTTTCTGCTGTTCTGGCGTTAACGGCATGCTCAAAGCCGTATGATTACACTGGCTCATATGAGGCTACTAAAGGGGACAGTTGCGAAGTTCAACCTGGCGACAATACATTAATTACCATATCACCAGCCATTGAGGGTGAAAATACATATACAGCTAGATTAAGTTCCCAAATGTCTGGCGGAGGTGTTTTTCCGGTAGAAAGTAAACCTTCGAAGGTTGCTGAGGATGGCTCTTTAACCTTTATGTTTTTTAAAGAAGGAAAATCTGGCTTGTTTTCTGGTAAACCTGCTGTTGATATGAAAATTAAGCTTATAGATAAAGATGATGCCTACATTTATCTGCAAAGTTGGCCTGTAACTGTTTCAGCACCGAACAATCCTGCTTTAGGTGGTTCTTTCGATTTTGTAAAAGATCCTGAAATATCAATGATGGGTCGCAAAGCGCCAAACGAATTATCTAAACAAGCAGGCAAAAACGGTCTATGCCTTAAAAAATCAAGTGTTTAGTAGCCTAACAAGTTTGTCAACAGGACATTTTTTGCTACGTTCCGTTTTGCGGTAGCTTCGCTACTTTACCGCAAAACTCCACTACACAAAAAATGCCTGTTACAAAGGCGTAACTGTCGGTCCGCCTCT
>NZ_NIWW01000019.1 GCF_002201535.1 Lacimicrobium sp. SS2-24
AAGCCTCTTAAGCAAAAGTACCCCATTAAATCTTCGAGGTACCCTAGGAGAAATCCTTGGCTACCCGCTGGTAGATAGACTTGGTTATTCTTTTGTCAGGGTTGTTCCGTCTAAAGTCACGCAGGTAGTTGTTAATACTGCTCTTTTCTCTCCAACTCCCATCTCTCATCAAAGTCCCCCGTAGTTATACGATCATAATTACATGCTGGAGATGTACCTCCCGGTTGAGACCAAGCGCTTCTGTTACCGCACCTACTGCCGTCTTTCGCAGTATCATAAGGACATGCACAGACACCATTGTGTTCATCTCCATCTGATAGGTATCCATTTATGAACCCTGTCTTTCTTGCTCTATCCCTAGTTGAATCGCCGGAGCTGGGCATGGCGGCTGCGATGATTAGCAAATCAGCTAGAGCATTCCGCTCTTTACCTGATGCCGTTGTATAAGTGGTCGCACATCCCGATAAGAACATTGTCACGACCAATATCGTCACCTTTAGGCTTATTAGGCTCTGCATCTAACTTCCTGATAGTTTTCAATCTCATGGTAGGATAGTGTAATAGGCTGATAATTGGAACAATTTCTCAATATGGACATCTTTTATGTAGATGGTGTTTGTGGAAGTGGTAAAACGCAGACTGCTATCAAGAAGATTGCCGCTAGAGTTGCTGCTGGTGAGACAGTCATATATGTCACCGAGACCAAGCGGTTACTAAAGCAAACAAAAGAAGGCCTTGAAAAACTTAATGTACCCTGTGGTCTTTTAGTCGCACCTAAGCAGTCCAGTTGGCGCAAGCAGTATAAGTCGGTAGTCGAAGACATAGTCAGGGGAATCTCTTCTGCATCAGAATTTCCGCTTGTTATCCTCTGCACAACAAAGTCCCTGATTAGAGCAGCCCATGAAATCCCAGATAACATCAAGCTCCCTCTGTATGTAGACGAAGGGCTAATTGTCGCTGAAGGCAGTGAAATTATCAGTAACACAGAATCAGAAACACAGGGGCTTATGTTCAGACTTGGGTTAGCAGAAGAGAAGCCCGAAGGATTTGACGGACTTGGCTATAAGTTCCCCAAAGAGCACCAGGATCTTGTAATGTATGCTAGAAATCCGCTGATGATTGTTGAGCCAAAAGCGACAGGCTCGAAATTGCAGTGGAATGCCTATTTAGATTTACCCGCTTTCTGCGCTAAATTCTCGGATATTACGTTACTTGCTGCCTGCCATGAGGATACGCTGCAATATCATGCATTCAAATCAGCAGGGATAAAACAAGTTCCCTTGGACTGGGGTTTAGCCAATGAACACGTGACAATGGGTACTGTTCATGTGGCATATGTCCTAGAAAATGCAGAGTGGAGAACGACACGCAAGGACAAGTTAACCGACAAGGAGCTTGAAGACATTGCACTTACCTTTGAGCGGGAGCACTGGGACAAGTTCATTAACGTGAAGCAGATTGGCGACGAAGGTGAAGCAATTAATGTCAAGTCACATGGTTTTAATGACTACTCCAAGCTTCATCACTTCATGGATCTGCATACTCAAATGCCAATCCCATCAACAGAGAAATTTTACAAAGAACGCTTGGGCATGAGTCAATCTGCTATCCGAAAGGCATGCTATCACTATTACCGCTACCAAGGTGCGCTCAGAACATCGCTAAGAAAGAGTAGATATGATGATTTGGGTACCGATGATCTGTTCTACTTATTTGGTGACAAAGGAACAGCTGAGTATTTTGCTAGCAAACTCGCTCCATGGGTCAAAAGGAAAGTCTACAAGCTGCCCTTTGAGTTAGCTATAGATACTGAAGGCAAAACAACTTACTCGAATAAAGTCAGTGATAGCAAGGCAGAGCAAAAAGCAAGAAGCAGGGACAGAGCAAAGCTAACAGAGTTGAATCCCTCAATGAGGAAGCTGGATGAAGCTTTGATTTACCTGCGTGACTTTAGACGAAGCAATCCAGATAACAGAATCTCAAAAGCAATCTATCAACAGGTTGCTAAAGACTACTCCTAGGGTACCTCGAAGATTTAATGGGGTACTTTTGCTTAAGAGACTC
>NZ_NIWW01000002.1 GCF_002201535.1 Lacimicrobium sp. SS2-24
TTTGGCAATGTCAAGCAGCCTAATTAAATTATTTTGCTATTATTACCGTTCAGGTTTGTCGTTGCCGATGTCCCCTGAAGAGAGCGCGCATTCTACAGATACGAACTTTAAGATCAATGACTTTTTGGTTAATTTTTCAAATTATTTGGTGTTGACCACCAAATAGGCATTAAACGCCTATTTTTGATACTATTCGTCAAAATACCGACCCTGAATAATGGAGATAAGCTATGAATTCATATAAAGGTAAATCACCTTCTCTTGGAGAGCGCTGCTATATAGACAGCAGTGCTGTGCTTAAAGGCGACATTATTCTGGGTGACGACTCCAGCGTCTGGCCGCTGGTAGCAGCAAGAGGGGATGTGAACCATATTCGTATCGGTCAACGCACTAACATCCAGGATGGCACGGTATTACATGTTACTCGACGCTCTCAAAGTAATCCTTCCGGTTACCCGCTAATCATTGGTGATGATGTGACCGTTGGGCATAAATGTATGCTGCATGGCTGTACTTTGGGTAACCGGATTCTAGTCGGCATGGGTGCCATCATTATGGACGCTGCGATCGTAGAGGACGATGTTTTTATTGGTGCCGGTGCTTTGGTACCTCCCACTAAGCGCCTGAAGTCCGGCTATCTGTATGTTGGTAGTCCGGTAACCGAGTCGAGACCTCTTAAACAGGGAGAACTCGACTTTCTCAAACAATCTGCATTGAATTACGTCGAACTGAAAAATGATTACCTGGATCCGTCCTGTGCATAAAGATGCCGTCGCAATGCCTGACGCACCGCTGACGTGTCAGGCTGCACGCTTCGCCACAGGCTGAAACTCTGCGCGGCCTGCTCCACCAGCATGCCCAAACCATCCAACAAAACTGCCGCACCATGGTATTCAGCCCATTGGTTAAATGGCGTCTGCGCTTTGCCATACAGCATATCGTAACAGGTAGTCTGTGAGTGTAGCGTCGTCGCCGCTATATTTGGCCGCTCGC
Source organism: Lacimicrobium sp. SS2-24 (assembly GCF_002201535.1). GTDB lineage: Bacteria > Pseudomonadota > Gammaproteobacteria > Enterobacterales > Alteromonadaceae > Lacimicrobium. The sequence goes on from NZ_NIWW01000002.1 coordinate 994, forward strand.
CGGATAAACCTGATGAGGAAGCATTGATGATGACGTCAAAGGCCTGATCAGGCACTGTTTCCAGACCACTGCCGGTAATATCACCATATTCGCTAAACTGTAGCGCCAGAGCACTGGCTTTTTCTGCGGTACGATTGGCAATGTGTAAACGATGCGGAGATTGTCTCAACAGAGGCAAAATCACACCTCGGGCCGCCCCTCCTGCACCTAACAGCAGAATCCGTTTACCTTTTAACTCGACATGATGAAATTGCAGGTCCCTGACCAGACCAATGCCGTCGGTATTGTCACCGAAGAGCTTCCCTTTATTGCTCATCAATGTATTCACAGAGCCCGCCAGCCTGGCTTGTTCTGACAATTCATCTGCCAGGTCGAATGCCTGCTCTTTAAAAGGCACCGTCACATTAGCACCTTTGCCACCTGCCGCAAAAAACTGACGCGCGGTTTCTTCAAAGCCATCTAAAGGTGCTAGGATCGCCTCATAATTCAGCAATTGCTTCGTTTGCGCTGCAAACATGGCGTGAATAAACGGTGACTTGCTGTGTGCAATGGGATTACCAAAGACGGCGTATTGATCCATGACCCTAACCAAACTGACTGACTGGCTGAGCAGGTTAAACCACAAGTCCACAAAAACCAAACCTGACAGTCTGTATGACATGATTGGCGGTGAGCAAACCACCAGAGCTTTATGTCAACGCTTCTATGACATCATGGACGGTGATCCGAAAGCCGTGGATTTGAGGGCCATTCATTCACCCGATCTCACCCTCACCCGAGAAAAATTTTTCCAGTTTATGAGCGGTTGGCTGGGTGGTCCGCCGCTATATGAACAACAATATGGTCATCCCAGGCTCAGAGCCAGACATTTGCATGTGAAGGTGGACGAGTTGATGATCAGCCAATGGTTATATTGTATGAACCGGGCGCTGGAAGAGACTGTATCTGATCATCAACTCAGACAGCTCATATGGAACAATCTCTTACCTCTTGCCCGGCATATGAAGAATCACTGAGTCAGATCTTCTGACAACCAGTCTCTGGGTTTCAGAAAATGCTCGTACAATTGATGCTCACGACTACCGGGTATCGGCTCATAGGCGTAGGTCCATTTCGCTAAGGGTGGCATCGACATGAGAATAGACTCTGTACGCCCCCCGGTCTGCAAACCAAACAAGGTGCCGCGATCATAAACCAAATTGAATTCCACGTAGCGCCCCCGGCGATATAGCTGAAAGTCTCGCTCTTTATCGCCAAAAGCCGTGGATTTTCTGGCTTCGACAATAGGAACATAGGCATCCAGAAAACCATTTCCGACCGCCTGCATAAATGCAAAGCAGCGGTCAAAACCTCCTGTATTAAGATCATCAAAAAACAGCCCGCCCACACCACGAGTCTCGTTGCGGTGCTTGATAAAAAAGTACTCATCGCACCAGGCTTTATATTCAGGGTAAACCTCTTCACCGAAGGGGGTACACAGATCTCTGGCGACTCTGTGCCAATGCTGAACATCCTCCAGAAAAGGATAGAAAGGCGTTAAATCAAAGCCCCCTCCAAACCACCATACAGGTTTTTCGCCTGGCTTTTCCGCAACGAAGAATCTGACATTGGCATGGGTAGTTGGCACATAAGGGTTGTGCGGATGAATCACTAATGAAACGCCCATGGCCTGAAAGCTGCGCCCCTGCAACTCGGGTCTGGCCGCTGTCGCAGAAGGAGGTAGCTTGTCACCCTGTACATGGGAAAAATTAACACCGCCTTGTTCAATCACACGACCGTCAGTCATGACACGGGTTTTGCCACCACCGCCTTCCTCTCTTTGCCAGTTGTCTTCGGCAAAGTTACCTCTGCCATCGACCAGTTCCAATGTCTGACAAATATTATTTTGCAGGCCAAGTAAGAATTGTTTTACTGAATCCAGATTTATTTCAGACATAACTCATTAATTTCCGGGCCTGAGGACCTTACCTGTCAGACCATGTCGAATTTCGGAAGGCTTGAGACTTCCACCTAAATTTCCAGGTACCAATAGCACCTTATCTGCAAACGTTTCGCGTATGTCTGAGGCGCGCGTTATCGGAGGCTGACCGCTCACATTTGCGCTGGTTGACACAACAGGCTTGCCCAGCACCTCACACAATTGGGCCACAACAGGATGAGCTGAAACCCGTACAGCCAGCAAATCCGAACCGCCGGTTATCCAGTCAGGTGCCGTATCTGACTTTGGTAACAACCATGTTACCGGACCAGGCCAGCTGGATACGATAGCCGTGCGCCGGTCTGAGGGAATGGCAGTGTCTTTGACATAAGGTAAAAGCTGCGAATAGGTCCTGGCCACCAGTATCAAGCCTTTCTCTACAGGACGCTGCTTTAATGCCAGTAAATCCATCACAGCCTGCTGATTATCGGGATCACATCCGAGTCCGAATACCGCCTCTGTCGGGTAAGCAAGTAGTTGTCCCTGCACAAAAGCCTGCTGAATTTCATCATGCCACGATGGGGTGGAGTCACTCATTATTTAGGCCTTGTTTATACGAAACGCAAATCATATACCTGACCATCATTGCGATACAATTTTATGCTGGCACTGACGTTGAGGGCACTGCAAGTATTCATCCTGCCCGGAGTGCTTCGATACCATCACTGGCCAGTCACATTGTGGACAAGGGTGAGACACGGGTGGATGATTAAGCAGATACTTACACGCCGGATAGCGTCCACAGGCGAAGAAGCGCTTTCCATAGCGGTTAGTCCTTTCCTGTAGCTGCCCTTCACCACAGGCGGGACAGGGAACCTGTGTCGCTGTTTTTGGATTGAGCTTTTCAATATGGTGGCACTCGGGGAAATGGGTACAACCAATAAACAGGCCATAACGCCCTTTCTTAACCGCCATAGGAGAACCGCACTGTGGGCATGCTGAGGACTCAATGATCTTCAGCTCATGGTACTCATACTCGTGCAGTGGCTTGCTGAACTCGCATTGAGGATAGCGACTGCATCCCAGAAAAGGACCACTGCGCCCCGACCGGATTTGCAGCTTGGCTTCGCACTGAGGGCAAGTGCCATAAGCATGCTGCAAGGCATGCTCATCGGCGTTAAAAAGAGAGTGATCGATCTTTGACATAAGGGAATTATGTCACAACAAGGCGGCGCTTAGTATCCAAGCGTTTTACCTACTTCAGAGAAGGTTCTGCGTTTAGTGTAACAAGCCTTCCGGCTCCTCAAACAGCAGCTCTTCCATTTGCGCGTAGGCATTCTCTTTACCTGGTACGTTAAACAGCACCATCAACACGACCCACTTCAGGTCTTCCAGACAGAATTCTAATGTGTCGATTTCCATAACCCGATCCAAAACCATTTCACGGGTACAGGCATCCAGAACATTAATCTGCTCAAGAAACATCAGAAACCCGCGACACTCCACATCAAGCCGCATTTGCTCTTCTTGAGTATAAATACGGGTCAAGGCAGACGTCGACGCATTTGCCAGGTACGGATGGGTATCCGATTCCTGCAGTGCTGCGAGTTTCTCTAACCAGGAAAGTGCTTTGTATATTTCATCATGGTGAAAACCGGCACGCACAAGCTCATCGGTCAACTCGTCCTGGTCGACACGAATTTCCGTTTCACTGTGAATGAAGTTTTCGAACAGATACATGAGGATGTCAAACATACTATTTTCCCCTCAATTTTATGTAACCACCAGGGACGGTGATTACTAAGCCACGCAACTCATATTCTAATAATTCGGTCAACACCGCCTTCAATGGCAGGCCGCTGCGCTTTGCGATCACATCAATCGGTGTGGTCTCATACTCAACACTATCTAACAATTTGTCACTTGCCAAGCCATTGTCATTATTTTTTTCGGCATCATTTTCATTTACTTGAAGGGGGCCTATATCAAGGTTTTGATATTCCTCGATAATATCTTCCACCGTCTCCACCAGCTTGGCTCCCTGCTTAATCAGATAATGACACCCCTTACTCATGGGGTTATAAACACTGCCCGGCACCGCGAATACCTCTTTACCTTGCTCAAGGGCGTACCTGGCCGTAATCAATGATCCACTTCGAATGGCGCCCTCGACCACGATAGTGCCCATACTCATACCACTGATAATACGGTTTCGACGTGGAAAATGATCAGCCATTGCGGCTTGCTGGGGGGCAAATTCCGTCATGACACAGCCGCCTTGTTTAACGATTTCGTGTGCCAGTTGAACATGTCTTTTTGGATATAGTTTCTGCAGCCCAGAGCCAAGTACAGCAATGGTCTTCCCACCCTGCTGTAAAACACCTTTGTGGGCCCAGCCGTCAATACCCAGGGCCAAACCACTGGTAATGGTAAAGCCGACCTGACTCAGCTGCCCCGCCAGTTCGAAGGCAAACTGGCGCCCTTGCACAGTGGGATTCCTCGTGCCGACAATCGCCAGTTGGGTCGCATCAAGGCAATGTGGGTCCCCCCAGACATAAAGGACTAAGGGCGGCCGACAAAGCTGCCTTAGCGGTTGCGGAAAGTGATCACTATCGAAGCAGACAATCTCATGTTCTGGCTGCTGGGTAGACCACGCTAATGCGTCGTTCAGCCAGGTCTCATTGGGATGTCGCAGACTGCGAATCTGCTCTGTGGTCAAGCCTCCCCGTCTAAGTTCATCATCATCGGACTCAAATACAGCCAGCAGGTTGCCGTGAGTCTGCTCAAACAGAGCCCGGTATGTTGCCGCGCCAAATCGCGGCATCTGCTCCAGTATCATCCACTGTTTACGTTTCACATCCTGTGACATTGCTCTTCCCTAGTTTAGCACCCCAGGGCAACCACCAGCCTAGGGTTTAGCGATGATATCGCCCCGGCGCACCACAGCAGAGCTATTGATAATCAACGCGTAGCTGGCTGCAGAAAAAGTTTTAAACACCACCAGCTCCCCGGTTTTTATTGCCGGGGGTTGAGGGCCGTCCTCTTCATCAAAGATTGCCGGTAACCAGCCTTCATCTTCGGAATCAGGCTTTGAGGTGCGGACCTTAGGTCCTTGTTTGTAAATGCCCATCACCGTACCCGGTGATACTTGCCCTTGTCCCAGATCAATGACCACCACATCAAGACGCCCCATCAGGTTATGTTCCTGCAAATTGCCAAGGATGTGCCCTTGCTGGCCGTCGGCAGCCTGTAGTTCAATATCTTCTGGCTGAGGCATAATAGAAGCAGGCGCCATCCGGTCACCGGGGCGCGATTCCATACGAGAGGTGTGAAGCTTGACCAGGCTGAAATCCTGTTTCTGCGTGGGAACCACTGTACCGCTGGCCAGATTACGTAGCTGGACACCTATCTGATTACCTTGAAGATCAAATACCGCGCCTTGTTTTCTCAGCACCAGCACGACGTCTTCTGTCAGACCGGGATCGCCCACCAGCAGGTCTTCAGAGGCAAACCGGACCGTGTCGTCGTAGTCTTTCAATACTTTAGGAAGAGCATTGAATTGCTCTTCTTCCATAACGACCGCATCCTTGATGAAAGGGGCAATGGTAGACCAGGGGATGACCGGCACGGGCTCAGCACTTTTATCCAGCATTTTTCCCTGCGGACTCAGTTTCTTGTGAGGTTTATCTTCACTGGACCGGGAGAGCACAAGCTGGGCCTCGCCTTTTTCGTTTATCACCAGGCGTAATTCGTCCCCCGGGTAAATCAAATGGGGATTACTGATATGGGTATTATTTCGCCACAGCTCAGGCCATAACCAGGGCTGGGAAAGATACATGGCAGAGATATCCCACAACGTATCGCCTTTTTTGACCTGATAGATTTGTGGTGCATCGGGCTTAATCACCAGTGCCATGCACCACATGGGCAGCATCAACAGCAGCATTAGCCATTTCGTTCGAGTAAACCGCATATTTCCCCCGGCAGTTTGTGTTTTACGATTCCGGTCCCACAACTGTTGCACACCGCGACAGCCTGAAATCACATTTAATAATAGACGGCTTAGCACAGCTTGCTTATGAGTCGATGCAAAGACGGTCAATCCTGAAGCCTATTATTTTTTTACCTCAATTGCGCTAGAATAGCGGCTATTCACAGGTATTAAATAGTCTTTTAACCGCTTTAGTATGTTAATTGATATTTAAAACCGCCATTTTCACGAATTTAAGTGTAGCTGATTACATCATGGCCAAATTAGAAGTTCTGCGTTTTCCCGATGAGCGCTTACGCACTGTTGCAAAGCCAGTGGCTGAGGTTAACGATACTATTCGCACCCTGATCGACGACATGTTTGACACCATGCGTGAGGAAAAGGGTATTGGCCTTGCTGCTACCCAGGTCAATACACATCTGCGCATTGTGGTGATGGACGTCTCGGAGGATCAGAGTAACCCCCTGGTTTTCATTAATCCCGAGATTACCGCGAAGGAAGGTAGCACCATTAGCGAGGAAGGATGTCTCTCGGTACCAAACAACTACGCAAAAGTGGAACGCGCAGAAAAAGTCACGGTTTCAGCGTTAAATGCTGATGGAGAGACCTTTTCTTTAGATGCCGAAGGTCTGCTGGCCATTTGTATTCAGCACGAACTCGATCACTTGCGGGGCGTGCTCTTCGTAGACTACCTGTCACCGCTGAAGCGTCAGCGTATTCGCAAGAAGCTGGAAAAAGAAGCCCGCCTGTTAACCCGAGCCTGAGGCCAGCCATTGAAAAAGTCTTATCGTATTGTTTTTGCCGGTACTCCGGATTTTGCAGCCCGGCACCTGCAGGCCCTAATTGATTCTGAACACTCGGTGGTCGCGGTTTATACTCAGCCAGACCGACCCGCTGGTCGAGGCAAAAAACTACAGGCCAGTGCCGTAAAATCGTTGGCCTGCACACACGACATCCCCGTTTATCAACCCTCTTCATTGCGAAATGAAGAGGCACAGCAACAGTTAGCCGAACTCAATGCCGATATCATGGTGGTGGTCGCTTATGGTCTGATTCTGCCCCAGTCAGTGCTCGATATACCCACCAACGGCTGCTTAAATGTACATGGTTCACTGTTACCCAAATGGCGCGGCGCGGCGCCAATACAACGAGCCATATGGGCTGGCGATACGCAGACAGGTATTACCATTATGCAAATGGATAAAGGGCTGGATACCGGTGATATGCTCGCCAAGCGCGCCATCACTATTGCCGCCACAGATACCAGTGCCAGCCTTTATGAAAAACTCGCAAAGTTGGGTCCCGAAGTGCTGTTGGAAACCCTTGCACAGTTAGCCACCATCGTTCCTGAGCCCCAGGATGACAACCTGGCCAGTTACGCACAAAAGCTCAGCAAAGAGGAAGCACAACTTAACTGGCATCAGGATGCCGAACAATTGGCGCGTAACGTCAGAGCATTTAATCCCTGGCCGGTTTGTTATTTTGAGCACCAGGGTACAGCCATAAAAGTCTGGCAGGCCAGTGTAACTGACGTAAAAGGTCAGCCAGGGGAAATCATCAGCGCTGACAAGCATGGCATTGTAATCGCCACGGCACGTCAGGGCCTGCGATTAGAGCACATCCAATTACCGGGTAAAAAAGCCATGTCTGCAGCAGACGTACTGAATGCTCGTCGAGACGATTTCACACCCGGAACAGTGTTGTCATGAGTGGTGCAAGACTTCGGGCCGATGGCGCCCTGGCTTTGTTCCATGTTCTCGAACAAGGTCAGTCATTGCGCCACAGTTTTGCTCAGGTGCAGGCCCGACACAGCGAACGAGACCGCGCCTGGCTTCAGGAAATGGTCTACGGTGTGCTTCGTAACCTGCCGCAATTGCAGCTTTGGTTGCGCCAGCTAGTGCAAAAGCCACTGAAATCGAAACAGAAAGTGGTTGAGCACTTATTGTTATTGGGGCTCTATCAGCTGGCTTACAGCCGTGTATCGACGCATGCGGCCGTGGCAGAGACGGTAGGTGCATGTGAAAAGCTCAAATGTAATGGACTTAAGGGGCTGGTCAACGCGTGTCTGCGCAACTTCCTTCGTCAGGAACTGGCGAAGCAGCTGACAGAAGACCCTCAAATTCGTTCGGGCTTACCGAAATGGTTGTATCAGCGTCTGAGCGAGAATTATTCGACTGATCTGCACAAGGTGGTCACCGCCATCAACGAGCGTCCCCCTGTCTGGTTGCGGGTCAACACGCAACAAGTGAGCAAAGAGGCCTTTTGTGAGGCTCTCAGCGACCACGGAATTCTCTTTGATGGCGAAGTTGCGCAGGTGCCATATGGCATCATCCTGCGAAAAGGCTATGACCTCACCACCCTGCCTGGCTATCAACAAGGCTGGTTTTCTGCACAGGATGGTGCCGCCCAGCTAGCCGGACCTTTGTTGAATGCACAGGCGGGCGATCGCGTGCTGGATGCCTGTGCCGCCCCCGGCGGAAAGACCTGTCATATTCTGGAAAGACAACCAAAGCTCAGCGAATGCATCGCCCTGGATGTGGATCCTCAGCGCCTGCAAGTGGTGGCGGAAAACCTGACCCGGTTACAGCTCAGCGCAACACTTAAACAAGGCGATGCAGCCCATCCAGATAGCTGGTGGGATGGTAACCCCTTTGATCGTATACTGCTTGACGCCCCCTGTTCTGCTACCGGTGTCATACGCCGACACCCTGATATTCGGTGGCTGCGAAAAGACAGTGACATTGGAAAATTGCAAGCCACTCAAGAACACATTCTGGAAGCCGTGTGGCCTCTGCTAAAGCCCGGCGGAACGCTACTATATGCAACCTGTTCGATACTAGCAGAAGAAAACCGACAGCAGATCCAGCGCTTCTTGCGCCGTCATGACGACGCACAGTTGTCCCCTGTCAGTAGCGAGGAAACACCAGAGAATCCCGGCTGGCAGATCTTGCCCGGTCATATGGAAATGGATGGTTTCTATTACGCCAGACTGATAAAGTGCTGATAAATAAAGAAAGCTGGATTACTATTATTTCCCTGTGCGAGCCCCACGCGGCGGCAAAAAAGCATAACGATAAGAATCAAATAATATGAAGATCATCATAGTAGGAGCTGGTCAGGTAGGCGGCACGCTGGCGGAAAATCTGGTCGGTGAGAAAAATGAAATCACCGTTATCGATTCAGATTATGATGTCTTAAGAGGTCTGCAAGACCGCCTCGATCTTCAGGTGATTTCCGGTTTTGGCTCACACCCCGATGTCTTAAAAAAGGCCGGTGCAGAAGACGCCGACATGCTCATTGCGGTCACCAACAGTGACGAGTCCAACATGATGGCATGTCAGATTGCACATACCCTGTTTAAAACCCCCACAAAAATCGCCCGCATTCGGTCTGGTCAATACCTGGCATACCAGGAGCAGCTGTTCAAACACTCCGATATTCCAGTAAATCATATGATTGCACCGGAGCAATTAGTAACGCGCTCCATCAAGCGCCTTATCGATTACCCTGGTGCCTTGCAGGTGGTTGAGTTTGCCGATGGAAAAGTCAGCCTGGTGGCGGTAAAGGCCTATTATGGCGGGCTACTTGTAGGCCATGCCTTATCGGCACTGAAAGAGCATATGCCCAACGTTGAAACCCGTGTTGCGGCTATTTATCGTCGTGGGCGGCCCATAAGACCACTCGGGACAACCGTCATCGAAGCGGACGATGAGGTGTTCTTCATCGCTGCCACCAAGCATATTCGCGCGGTGATGAGTGAATTGCAGAAACTTGAGTCGAGTTACAAGCGCATCATGATTGCCGGCGGAGGGCTGATTGGTGCAGGTCTGGCATCTCAACTGGAAGAAAAGCATCAGGTTAAACTGATCGAGTTTAACCAGGAACGAGCCAAATTCCTCTCCTCGAGCCTCAAAAAGGCAACAGTGTTTCACGGAGATGCCTCTGATCAGGAACTGCTCAATGAAGAGCAGGTCGATCAAACCGATGTGTTTATTGCTGTCACCAATGACGATGAGGCCAATATCATGTCGGCTATGCTGGCCAAGCGCATGGGAGCGAAGAAAACCATGGTGCTAATTCAGCGCAGTGCTTACGTGGATCTGGTGCAAGGTGGTGAAGTAGACATTGCGGTCTCACCGCAACAAGCCACCATTTCAGCACTACTCACTCATGTAAGGCGTGGAGACATAGTAAATGTTTACTCACTTAGACGAGGTGCTGCTGAGGCAATTGAAGCTATCGCCCATGGTGATGAGCACACGTCTAAGGTAGTGGGTAAAGCCATTAATGACATCAAATTACCACCTGGCACAACCATTGGTGCTGTCGTGCGCAAAGACGAAGTTATTATTGCCCATGGTGATACGGTGATTGAAGCCGATGATCACGTGATTTTGTTTCTGGTCGATAAAAAGTACATCGATCATGTGGAAAAGTTGTTCCAGCCCAGTGCCTTCTTCTTCGGTTGACGTCAGCGTCAAAACCGCCGGGATTCAGACAAAAAAAAGCCCTGACGAAATCGTCAGGGCTTTTTTTAAGAATTGGTGCCCAGGAGAGGACTTGAACCTCCACGGGGTTTCCCCCACTAGCACCTGAAGCTAGCGTGTCTACCAATTCCACCACCTGGGCAAGAAGAGCGCGTACTTTAGTGATTAGCCCGCAAAAAGTCAACGGTCTGATACAGTTTTTTGTTTCAAGCGCTTAATTTCTGACCTTCGTATTGGGAAAGTGAGGCGAAATGGTCTGTCTTATCCCATTTCCCCATACTATGGCCTCATTGAACAGACCATGTAACATCTTCTGACTCAGCTCAAGCTGTCCGGAGAGCTTTATCAATGCCAGCCAATTGGCACTCTCAAAAGCCTTTGCCAGTCCCAGGTAGCTCTTCAGGCGACCCTCGGTGCCACATAAGGCGGCACGAATCTCATCATCAATGGGTAGCTTACCAACCAGTGAAGACATTTCCTGATCCAGCAGTGCATCAAGCAATGAAAAGAGTCCCACCAAAAAGCCCTTGGGTGGATTATCTTTGTCTTTTCTGGCCACACTCACCAGTTCACAGAATTTCGCCCGCACCAGAGACAGGTGCAACAATTCAATGGGTTTGTCCTCACCCATATTGGCAAGGGCCAGAATCGAGATAAATTTCTTCAGCTCTAATTCGCCCAGGTAATTCAACGCATGACGCAAAGAAGAAATCTTATAGCGTTTATTGATTGTGGGGTTGTTGATAAAGCGCAGCAACATGTAGGACAGGCCAACATCACGCTCAAAAATGGCGTTAACGCGTTCAAAGCTGAATTCGCTGTTCGAGCTCTCCTGTAATAACTCCAGCAGGGCAAGTTTTGATGTGGGCAAGTTGCGCTGGCGTATGACCTCGGGCTTGGAAAAGAAAAACCCCTGAAAATAGTCAAAACCCATGTCCCGGTAGCAGTTGAAGTCTTCATATGTTTCAACTTTTTCTGCAACCAGTTTCACTTTGGCCTGCTGAAACTTAGGCAGATTACGAGCAATGGTATCCAGGTCACTTCTCAAAGTGTCCACTTTGATAATGTCTACATAGGGCAAAAAGGCATCCCACCTGGGATCAAAGTTGTGATCATCCAGGGCCAGCTTATAGCCCATGTCTTTTATCTGCTTACAAGCCCCTACCAGACTACTGTCGGAGGGCACGGTATCAACGATCTCCACCACCACTGACTCAGGATCCAGCATCGTAGGAAAACCATTAATCAGCGTTTCTTTATGAAAGTTGATAAACGATGTCTTATGACAAGCAATATCTTCCAGACCCAGGGTTAAGTGGCTGGCTGTGATGATTTTGGATGTGGCCTCATCAGGCTTAATATCCGGGAAACAATTTTTGCGACCATCCCTGAACAACAGTTCATACGCATAGACATTTTTATCAGTGTCCAGTATGGGATGTCTGGCTACATAAGCAAACATGGGGGTAACCCTCAGACGAGATTTGACCTGAACCTACCTGACACAGCGCCAGGCAGTTCCTGATGACTGTATCAGATGATGCACAGAAAACCAGCAGAATTCATTACCAAAGTCATCAACTACGCCAAAATGTTGGCGAAAACAAGACCAATAGCGAGAACACCTCGAGACGCCCAAACAGCATTGCCAACACCAGCCACCATTTACCCGCTGCGGTGACATCCGCAAAATTGGCCGCAACCGCCCCTAACCCGGGTCCAAGGTTATTCAGGCAAGCAGCTGTCGCCGTGAAGGCGGTGATGTTATCCATGCCTGTCGCGACCATCGCTATCATGATAATTATAAAAATCAGAGCATAAGCGGAGAAAAAGCCCCATACGGCTTCCACCACCCGATCAGGCAGTGCGCGGTTACCCAATTTCACCGAGTAGACTGCTTTGGGGTGCACGAGCCGGTCTACTTCGCGTTTACCCTGTAGGAATAACAAGACCACCCTGACCACCTTCAAACCGCCACCAGTGGAGCTGGCACAGCCTCCGATAAAACTGGCAAATATTAGCAGTATGGGCAAAAACACTGGCCAATCGGCGAAACTGTCCGCACTAAAGCCGGCCGTCGTACTGATAGACACCGCATGAAACAATGCCTGATCAAAGGCCGTTTCCACATCTGCATACCACTGATGGGCTGTCAGGGTAACAAAGCAAACCAGTACCAACACCGCCTGAATCGCAAAGAAAGCGCGCAATTCAGGATCCCTAAGGTACGCCTTAATACTGCGATTATTCACTGCATGAAAGTGCAGGGCGAAGTTGAGTGCAGATATCCATAGAAACACGACACAGATAGCATTGATCAGTGAGCTGTCAAAATGCCCGATACTGGCGTCATAATTGGAAAACCCCCCTATTGCCACCGTCGAAAAGGCATGACAAATCGCGTCAAACCAGCTCATTCCGGCTAGCCAGTAGGCGAACATACAGGCCAGCGTCAGCACCAGATAGATGTACCAAAGGTGTTTGGCGGTATCGGCTATTCTGGGTGTCATTTTCGAGTCTTTTACCGGCCCTGGAATTTCTGCCCGATAAAGCTGCATACCGCCTACGCCAAGAATCGGCAAGATAGCGACCGCCAGCACGATAATCCCCATGCCTCCCAGCCATTGCAGTTGCTGGCGATAAAACTGCACCGCTTTGGGTAAGTAATCGATACCCTCAATGACGGTAGCCCCGGTAGTGGTAAGGCCTGAAAAGGCCTCAAACACCGAATCGGTGACCGAGAGCTCCGGCTGCTCCAGCAGTATGAACGGCAAAGACGCAAAACTGGCCAGTACCGTCCAGAACAGTGCAACAATGAGAAAACCCTCTTTTGCTCGCAATTCGGAGCGATGACGACGATTGGGATACCACGCCAGTATCCCGGTAATCAGGCATAGAAAAAATGCCAGCAGAAAAGGGAGCCCCCCTCCATCCTCATAAATCAGTGAGACCAGTGCCGGGGGTAACATGGTGACACTGAACAGTGCAACCAGAAGGCCGAGAATTCGGATGATTGTGCGATACTGCATTTAGTTTTTATCTGTCGCTTTTAGATTATTCCAGGACCTCAGAATGGCCAGCAATTGATGCACATCTGCGGCAACCGCGGTAACCGCCTTTGCCAGACCCTCCGGCTCTGCGACCGAACCGCGGCCCTGCAACAACACCACGGGTTTGCCACTAATAATGGCCTGCCCAGCGGCAACCCTGGCCTCCTGGTCCGCCGGTCCATCCGCGCAGACCACGATCAGGTCGGCATCGCTCATAAACGCATCATTGAGAGCACCTATACACCTGGCCTCGCGGATTTTTTCAACGGCGTCCACATCGTTCAGATCATATTCAGGCATCATCCCCGGACAGCGAAAGCAGAGAGTTAACTCAGCCTTTTTAGCCTGAGCCTGCAGCTCCTGAAGCCAGTAAGAATGATTCTTACCAGCCAGGTATACACGCTTATTCATGAGACACCCGGATAAGTTAGTTGCCTAATTATTGACTGTATGACTTCAGATCAAAAGGCTTAAATGAAAAAAACCAACTATCACCGTGATTTAGATCTCTACCTCAGATAACCAAAGCGTTACAAAAGCAACCGTCCTTGTGGAAAGCGTCAGGCCATATCCAAAACGCTGTCCACCAGCTTGTTAATACCACTTTCTGCCTCACCAATATTCTGTGCCAACATATAGGCCGGTGTACTGACAACCTTGTTCTTCGCGTCCACCACGATATCGCTCACATCACACGCGCGATGCACGGCACCCATGGCTTCTATCGCAGCGGCGGTGTCTTTATCCTTACCTATGGTGAGCTCAACGCCACGACCATAGATTCTGGCCAGCATGGCTGGTGCAATACAAAGGTATCCGGCGGGCTTGCGCTTAGCAGCAAAGGCTTTGCATACGCTTTCCACCTGAGGCTCGAGCTGACATTGAGCCCCGTTCACAGCAAAGTCAGAAAGGTTTTTGGCTGCGCCAAACCCGCCAGGCAGTATCAGTGCATCAAAATTGTCTGCGTTCAGGGTCTCCAGGCTTTTGATCTCGCCGCGGGCAATTCTGGCCGCTTCAATCAATACGTTGCGTTGCTCCCCTTTCATTTCTTCACCCGTAAGGTGGTTGATAACGTGATGCTGCGGTATATCAGGTGCAAAGCATTGGTAATTTACCCCTCTGCGGTGAAGGGCCAACAACGTCAACACCGATTCATAGATTTCGGCGCCATCAAATACACCACAGCCACTGAGAATAATTGCTACATTTTTCATTATCGCGCTCCAGCTCCTAAGATTACTTACTTATGCCGTTTGGTAAAAAGCGTCATAGCCAATAATTATAAGCTTTCACTAATCGGCGCTTTTCAAATCACGAGGTTGTGTTAGAGTATCGCTTCGTTTTGAGGCAGGTCAAACATCGCCGCAAAACGTTATCCACAAAGGAAAATAAAAACTATAAACGGTCCCGCAGTTATCCGTTAGTTACCAAAAACCGCTATATGCAAGCATTTCAAATACTTCGTGATAAGTTTGACGAGGTGTAATTGCGCCTGCCTGAAGGGTTAATCAACAAAGTTATCCACAAGAAGCATAATCCCTGTGTGACGTGGCTGATTACGTCCCCTTGTGGCATCCTAATTGATATTTCCAGCGAAAAGCGAATTAACATGGCAAAACTTCCCGATAATCCCCTCATTTTAGTTGATGGTTCGTCTTACCTTTTCCGGGCTTTTCACGCGATGCCCAATCTCACCAATGATGAGGGTGAGCATACTGGCGCCATATACGGTGTCATCAATATGCTGAGAAGTATGATCAAGCAGATTAATCCCACTCACATTGCTGTGGTGTTTGATGCAAAAGGGAAAACCTTTCGCGACGAGATTTATGCCGACTACAAAGCCAACCGCCCTCCTATGCCAGATGACCTGCGCGAGCAAATTGCACCACTGCATCAAATCATAGAGGCATTAGGCTTACCTATCATCGTTGAAGAAGGGGTTGAAGCCGATGATGTGATCGGCACGCTCTCACGCCAGGCCAGTGAAGCCGGTATTGCGACGTTAATCAGCACCGGCGACAAAGACATGGCACAACTGGTGGATGACCATGTCACACTGATTAATACCATGACCAATACCCTTCTTGACCCTGAGGGTGTAAAAGAGAAATTCGGCGTCCCACCGGAACTGATTATTGATTTTCTCGCCCTCAAAGGCGACAAATCAGACAATATTCCCGGCGTACCCGGCGTCGGCGACAAGAGTGCTTTGGCTATGCTCCAGAATCTTGGGGGACTGGATGAGATCTTCGGAAACCTGGACAAGATTGAGAGCCTTTCCTTTCGAGGGGCAAAGACAATGGCAGCGAAAATGCAAGAGTATGAGGAACAGGCAAGGCTCTCCTATGAACTCGCCACCATCAAAACCGATGTCACCCTGCACGTGGCACCGCAGGAACTGGTTCCCTCAACCGCAGACACAAAAAAACTGGCGGAGCTTTACCGTCGCTATAACTTCAAGCGCTGGCTCGAAGAGGTTGAAAGTCAGGGACCCGTTACCGACACAGCGGCATCAAGTTCACAGGATAGTGTGGACACGAACTATCAGACGGTATTAAGCAAAAGCGACTTACAGAGCTGGATAGAAAAGCTAAAACAGGCACCTCTTGTGGCGCTGGACACCGAAACGACCAGCCTCAATTACATGGAAGCGGAGCTGGTAGGATTGAGTTTTGCCGTTTCCCCTTACGAAGCAGCCTATGTGCCCGTTGCTCATGACTACCCCGATGCGCCAGAACAGCTTGAACGGAACTGGGTGCTGCAACAACTTAAGCCATTACTGGAAGATCCCAGCCTGCTCAAAGTAGGTCAGCACCTTAAATACGATAAAAACGTGCTGGCAAACTATGACATTAGCCTCAAGGGTATTGCTTTTGACACCATGCTTGAATCTTATGTGCACAACAGTGTTGCTGGTCGTCATGACATGGATAGTCTGGCCGAACGCTATCTGGGTATCCAGACCACCAAATTTGAGGAGATTGCCGGTAAAGGGGCCAAACAGCTCACGTTTAATCAGATCCCTCTTGAACACGCGGCGCATTATGCCGCTGAAGATGCCGACGTCACACTACGTCTGCACCAGATGCTTTGGCCAAAGATAGAGCCACACACCGGGCTTAAGCATATCCTCAAAGACATTGAAGTTCCGCTCATATCAGTATTGTCTGATATGGAATACACCGGTGTACTGATCGACAGCCAACAGCTGAAGGAACAAAGTCAGCACCTTGCCACACGCATCATGGAACTGGAAAAAGAAGTACACGAACTGGCCGGCGAGGAGTTTAATCTGGGCTCAACCAAACAGTTGCAAACGATTTTGTTTGAGAAAATGCAGTTGCCCGTCGTTAAGAAAACACCGAAAGGGGCCCCCTCAACATCAGAAGACGTTCTGCAAACCCTGGCAATGGACTATCCCCTGCCGAAGCTGTTAATGGAATACCGCGGTTTAAGTAAGCTGAAAAACACCTACACGGACAAGTTACCTAAAATGATCAATCACCGTACCGGTCGTGTGCATACTTCCTATCACCAGGCAGTGGCTGCAACCGGAAGGTTGTCTTCAACCGATCCGAATCTGCAAAACATTCCCATCCGCACCGAGCAGGGAAGAAAAGTCAGAAAGGCGTTTGTCGCGCCGAAAGGCTGTAAAATCGTTGCGGCTGACTACTCACAGATTGAACTGCGTATCATGGCCCACCTTTCAGGGGATAAAGGCTTGCTTAACGCTTTTGCCAAGGGCCTGGATATCCACAAAGCCACCGCAGCGGAGGTGTTTAATGTGCCGCTGGATGACGTCACCAGTGAACAGAGACGCAATGCCAAAGCGATCAATTTTGGCCTGATTTATGGCATGTCCGCTTTCGGGTTATCTCAGCAACTGAGCATCCCTCGCCACGAAGCACAGGCATACATGGACCTCTACTTTGAGCGCTATCCCGGCGTCCTTCGCTATATGCACGATACGCGGGAGCAGGCTAAATCGCAGGGGTATGTATCAACCGTGTTCGGACGTCGCCTGTATCTGCCTGAAATCAAATCCAGTAATGGCGCACGACGTAAGGGTGCTGAGCGAGCGGCCATCAATGCGCCAATGCAAGGTACGGCAGCCGATATCATTAAAAAAGCCATGCTAACAGTGAGTGACTGGATTAAAAAAGACGCGTCACAGGATGTGAAGATGATCATGCAGGTACATGATGAGCTGATATTTGAAATAAAAGAACAGAATGTTGAAGCCCATCGTCAACGTATCGTAGAGTTGATGGAAAAAGCCTCTACGCTAGATGTACCGCTACTTGTAGAAGCTGGAATTGGTGATAACTGGGATCAGGCGCACTGATACCCACAACCGATAATGTAACTTTATTACGAAAATGCTTGCACTTTTAGTCGTTTGACTCTAGTATTTTCTGCGTAGGGTACAGAGGTATGATGTTCTATCTTTCAAACCTTTGCTTTGACCCCGGCATTTGCCGGGGTTTTTTTATGCCCGCGTGAAAAAGTGATGTCACACAGAATCGTTTTAAACTTTCATAAAAGAAATTTATTTTCTTATGAACTTTAAGGATTCGTCACACTCATACTATACGGTTTATGTGTGTCCCTGTGTGTGTTTGGCCCTGGCCTTCTCGGTCAGGGCTTTTCTTTTTGTGCCGGAGTAATGCCAAACCAGTCATTTAATGTGCTTTCGGTTTCCGCCACACCGATTCCATTTAAGGAAGAGAACGCATGCACCGTCACATCACCACAAAAGGCGAGGCTTGCCTCTCTGGCCATCAATAATTGTGCCTTACGCTTTCCCGATTTTAGCTTGTCAGCCTTGGTCAGCAGCGCTAACACTGGCAGTTCGCTGCTCACTGCCCATCGAATCAAGTCCTGATCCAGCTCTTTAAAGGGATGACGGATATCCATCAATACCACGAGCCCCTTCAGACTTTTTCGGGCTTGCAGATATTCTGCCAAGGACTTTTGCCACTTTTTTTTCATTTCCAGCGGCACTTGTGCAAAGCCATAGCCCGGTAAGTCAATGAGACGCCTGTTTTCATCCAGTTCAAATACATTGATCAACTGGGTTCGACCCGGTGTTTTACTGGTTCGGGCCAACCCTTTCTGGCGGGTGATGCGATTCAGTGCGCTGGACTTACCGGCATTCGAGCGCCCGGCAAACGCCACCTCAATGCCTTCATCGGCACCAAGATGGCGAATATCCGGCGCACTCATGACAAAACTGGCCTGACTGTAATAACTCACTGTAACTCCATCTTATTTGTTAATTGACTACAACCGGGCATGAACCCGCTATGCTGTTGCTTCTGAGGTACATTGTAACACCTTAACTCGCCATCGCGTGCAGGCTAAACCCCTATAAATCCATGGAAATTATTTTCCTTCGGCGTTAAATGTGTAAAATACTGCATGACCAGTAGCCAGCCACACATAGCTCAATGAGAATCACTATGAAAAAATTATGCACAATGCTTTGCCTTTTATTCACACTGCCTGTGTTTGCCACAGGAAATGCAGAAGCAGGTAAAGAGAAATCGACCAGTTGCGCAGCCTGTCACGGTGCCGATGGCAATAGTGCGGTAGACATGTATCCTTCTCTGGCCGGACAGCATCAGAAATATCTGATTAAACAGTTACAGGAATTCCGCCTGGGTTCTCGCACCGGTGGTGAAGAAGGTCGCTACGACCCGGTCATGTCAGGAATGGCGGCCCCGCTGTCGGACCAGGATATACTCGATCTGGCCGCGTTTTATAACGAGCAAAAACCTAAGCCAGGTAGCGCACCAGAGAACGTCATCGAAAAAGGCCATAAGCTGTATATCGGCGGCGATGTTGAGCGTGGACTGACTGCCTGTGCTGCCTGCCACGGCCCAAGAGGTGACGGAATGAGCCTGGCTAACTTCCCTGATATCAGTGGCCAGCACGCCACCTACATCAAGAAGCAACTGGAAGATTTTCGCGCCGGTAAGCGTCAGAACGACATGAATGGCATGATGCGGGATGTGGCAAAACGCCTCACCGATGAAGAGATTGAAATCTTATCTAAGTATCTGGTCGGCTTATATTAAAACCCAACACCCTGACTCTGGCGCAGGTCAGGCACAGCGACGACTGGCAAGAAATAGGTACAAAAGTTCAACTTTTTTTTGTAAATGAGTTGTAAAATAAAATCGTTGCTGTATTCTTTCGCCTCAAACAACAGGGAAGCAGTATCCCGGGAAGGGAATAAGACGAAAGCCGTGTGTTTGACTCTACTCTGAATAACGCAGGGATGACATTAATAAAGCGCCTAGGAAGGCCAATAATAATTAAGCTTCGCAAACAAAAAGAAAAAGAGAAGCATTAAGATAAGGTTGTCGCGACACGTTTAAGGAAAAGCGGAATACGGGAGAAGTGTCATCTGGCACTTGGTTATACGAGAGGCGATAGGTAAACTATCGCCTTTTCTTTTTGTGGTAAGCAAAAATGCAATGCCCCCTTTGTCAATTCCAATCCAGTCAGCATTATTGGCAGGATAAGCGCAGAGACTATTGGCAATGCAAACAATGCTTACTGGTCTATGTCCCTCCTGCGCAAAGGCTATCAGCACAAGCCGAAAAGGCTGAGTATGACC
Organism: Lacimicrobium sp. SS2-24; assembly: GCF_002201535.1. Lineage (GTDB taxonomy): Bacteria > Pseudomonadota > Gammaproteobacteria > Enterobacterales > Alteromonadaceae > Lacimicrobium. The sequence goes on from NZ_NIWW01000002.1 coordinate 21,068, forward strand.
TGCACCAGAATACCTCTGAAGATTGTGGTTATGTGACCTTTCTCAGCCGTCTGGCAACCCCCCTGAAAGCGGTGCTTCCGCCGGGAAGTACAGGCCTCGATTTCGGCTGTGGGCCAAACCCGGTGCTGGCAAATATGCTCAGGGAAGCCGGACACAATGTGCATGTGTACGATCCCTTTTACTTTCCAGACAAACAGGTATTACAACAACCCTATGACTTTATCAGTTGTACCGAAGCCATAGAACACTTTTATCAGCCTGGTGCAATCTGGAAGGACTGGATGAGCATGCTCAACAACCAGGGCTGGTTGGCCATAATGACTAAAAGGGTTATCGACAAGAACCGTTTTGCCGCCTGGCACTACAAGAACGACCCTACCCACGTGTGTTTTTTCAGTGATCATACCTTCTCGTGGCTGGCACAGCACTTTAACATGCGCCTTGAAGTCGTGGGTGCAGATGTAGTGTTACTGCAAAAGCTCACGTAGAATAGGTAACCGCAAAGATAAACGAGGCCACTTATAATCCATGGGCCAGAGAAGGGTCCAGTTAACAGTGTGCGACAAAGTGTAGGCTGTTGCCCCAGGTCAACCGCGGTGCCTCCAGTAAAACCTGGTTATCCTTGAGCTCCCTGCATGGGAAGAATGCATTATGCACCTTGGTCTGCGCAATAAGGGCGACACAAGGTCATCAACAAACGGCTCACGAAGTCGTCAGAGTAAATAATTATGGCAAAAGCTCCCAGAGACAAACGTATTCCAGATAAGAAACATCAGGCAAACATTGCCAGTAAAAAGTCAAAAAAACGTAAAGGTCATCCCGCCGGAAGTCGTCACAGTGAAGCTTCACAAAATGGTGGCCAAAAAGCCCAGGGTGGCAGTACCGACCCAAGATTCGGCAGTAAGAAGCCGATTCCTCTGAAGGCGCCTGAAGCGCCTAAGGCTGAACCACAGAAGTATTTTTCACCGGCCAAAGAACTGGCTGCCATTGAGCAGGATGCGCGACTCGAATCACTGTTAGATAAAGTTGAGCAAGGGTTACCTCTGAATCAGGAAGAACAGGCTTATGTTGATGAAAAGTTGGCGAGACATCGTCAGCTATGTGAGTTACTTGGCATTGACAGTCACAGCGAGGAAGATGAGAGCGATCCTCAAACCACTAAACCGCGTAACGATGATGAAGACGCGTTATTAGACAAATTCCTTAACAGCGACATTAAAGACCTCGATAAATGACTGGTATACACCTTAGCCTGATCATCATCGTCGCCCTGATTGTTATAGGGCTGGCTTTCTATGCCGGGCGTTTGCTGTATTTACTGCACATGCAGACAAAAACGCGTAAACGCAACGATGCATCACGCCGGCATTATCTCAATGAAAGTATCTATACCATTTCCATGGCCACTGCACAGCAGCAGTGCAGTCTTTCAGAAGCCAGCATCCGTCTTTGTGTGCTTCTGGATCATCTAAACGATCAGCAGCATTACCCGGATAGCTACCCCGCATTACATGAGTTGTATTCCCGCATCAAACATATGCCGACTCATGACGCCTGGAAGGCGCTGCCTAAAGCTCAGCGGCGTGAAATGGAGCGCGAGCGTGATGCCCACGAAGCCGAGCTGGAAAGCCAGATCCTTAAAGAGGTGGAGCAATTAATGGCGCGTCATCTGCCAAGTTCAGACACTTCATCAAAGCAATGACAACAAACTAAATGGTCATTGACCATGCCCACCGCCTGCATAAAGGCGTAGCAGATAGTGCTACCAACAAAGTTAAAACCCTGTTTTTTTAGCGCCTTTGACATGGCGTCAGAGACCGGCGTGTTAACAGGAATATCTTCGCCAGTCTGCCAGTGATTCTGAAGGGTTCTTCCCTCAGTAAACTGCCAGAGGAATGTGCTGAAGTCTGTGCCCTGCTCTGTCATTGCAACATACGCCCTGGCATTTCTGATGATGGATTGAATCTTTAAGCGGTTGCGGACAATGCCAGTATTGCACATGAGCTTTTCTACATCGTCGTCATTGAAGCGGACAATTTCAAAGGGATTGAAATCACAGAAGGCCTGTTCATAATTGGCCTGTTTCTTCAGGATCGTGAGCCAGCTCAGTCCGGCCTGCTGACCATCCAGGCAGAGTTTTGCAAAGAGATCCTGACTGTCGGTGACGGGTCTGCCCCACACCCTATCGTGATAATCGAGGTAAATCGGATCCGGGGTAACCCAATCACAGCGGCGTAATTCAGGCATTTCTCCTCCTCATACCAATCCATCACCATTTGTGTGCAATTTAGCCTACATTCAATTCGCCGCAAAAGGTATACTTGGCAGCATTTTTCCGCAATCACCAGCAAATCGGGATGTTATGCAAAAATTCGACATCAAGACTTTTCAGGGCCTGATACTTGCCCTGCAAGATTACTGGGCGCGTCAGGGATGCGTCATCATACAGCCCCTGGATATGGAAGTGGGCGCCGGTACTTTCCATCCTATGACGTTTTTACGGGCGATTGGTCCCGAGCCAATGAGTAGCGCTTACGTTCAGCCGTGTCGCCGCCCCACAGACGGTCGATATGGTGAAAACCCTAACCGTCTGCAGCACTACTACCAGTTTCAGGTCATGCTTAAGCCATCACCTAAGGATATCCAGGAGCTGTATCTCGGCTCTCTGAAAGAAATGGGCTTTGATCCTCTGGTGCACGATATTCGCTTTGTTGAAGACAATTGGGAATCTCCCACCCTGGGCGCTTGGGGTCTGGGCTGGGAAGTCTGGCTCAATGGCATGGAAGTGACGCAGTTTACCTATTTCCAGCAGGTTGGCGGCTTAGAATGTAAACCCGTTACCGGTGAAATTACCTATGGTCTGGAAAGACTGGCTATGTACATTCAGGGCGTCGACAGTATTTATGATCTGGTATGGACAAACGGGCCAATGGGTACGGTCACCTATGGAGACGTGTTCCACCAGAACGAAGTGGAACAGTCTGCTTATAATTTTGAGCATGCCGATGTACCGGCGCTGTTCAGGACTTTCGATCAGTGTGAACAGGATAGTCAGCGACTTATTGATGCCGGTCTGGCACTGCCCGCCTATGAACAGGTAATGAAGGCGTCACATGCATTCAATTTGCTCGATGCCCGTCACGCGATTTCTGTTACTGAAAGACAACGTTATATCCTCAGAGTGAGAACACTGGCGAAAGCCTGTGCTAATAGCTTCTATGAGGCCCGCGAGAAATTGGGGTTCCCGCTTTGCAAACAGGAGGCCGTGTAATGCGTCAGGAAGATCTTCTGGTAGAAATTGGAACTGAGGAGCTGCCACCAAAAGCGCTCAAATCACTCGGACAGGCCTTCAGTGATCAGGTCAGTGATGGATTAAAAAAAGCCGAACTTAACTTCGACGGTGCACAATTCTACGCTTCTGCGCGTCGCCTTGCCGTGTATGTCAGTCGATTGGAATATCAGCAATTAGACAAAACCGTTGAAAAGCGCGGTCCTGCTGTGGCGGCCGCGTTTGATAGCGATGGTAACCCCACCAAGGCTGCGCAAGGATGGGCCCGTGGTCTGGGTATCAATCTCGAGGATGCTGGCCGCCTGACAACCGACAAGGGTGAGTGGCTGGTATACGAAGCAGAAGTCAAAGGTCAGACCCTTGAGCAAGTCTTACCACAAATCGTCGAAAAGGCCCTTGCTGCCCTGCCAGTACCAAAGATGATGCGTTGGGGTAATAGCTCCCACGCGTTTATTCGCCCTGTACATACACTGTGTATGCTTTACGGATCGCAACTTATCGACGGCACCTTGTTTGGTATACAAAGCTCACAGAAGCTGCAGGGGCACCGCTTTCATCACAGTGAAGCCGTTGCACTCGAGCATGCAGAACATTACCTGGATACACTCAGAAAAGCCCATGTTGAAGCGGACTTTTTTAGTCGTCGCAAATTAATCAGCGAAGGGCTGGCAGCGGTTGGCACTGAACATGACGCGGAAGTAGCAACGGATGACGCGTTGCTAGACGAAGTGACCGCGCTTGTTGAGTGGCCGGTTGTTCTGACCGCTGAGTTTGACAGAGACTTTTTGCAGGTTCCTAAAGAAGCCCTTATTTACACCATGAAAGGCGATCAGAAATATTTCCCGCTGATAGACAAATCTGGGCAGTTGTTACCAATTTTTGCTTTTGTCACCAATATTGAAAGCAAAGATCCTCGGCAAATTATTGAAGGAAACCAAAAAGTTATCCGGCCCAGACTGGCAGATGCTGAATTCTTCTTTAATACCGATAAGAAGCACACACTGGCTTCTCGCCTGGACAGTCTTGATTCTGTGCTGTTCCAGAAGCAGTTGGGCACACTAAAGGATAAAGCCCAACGCATTGGTAATCTGGCAAAATCTGTCGCAGGCTTGCTACATGCCAATACGGAGCACGCTTATCGCGCAGGCTTATTGTCTAAAGCCGATCTGATGTCGCAGATGGTGATGGAGTTTCCAGAGGTACAAGGGACCATGGGTCAGCATTATGCGCTGCACGATAATGAGCCTGAAGAAGTGGCAGCCGCCATCGGCACTCAGTATCATCCACGCTACGCTGGCGATACTCTGCCCCATTCCGATGTAGGCTGTGCCGTTGCGCTGGCTGACAAACTCGACACTCTGGTCGGGATATTTGGCATAGGACAATTACCTAAAGGGGATAAAGACCCCTTTGCACTGCGTCGCGCCGCCATTGGTTTGTTGCGCATTTGTGTAGAGCAACGGCTGTCACTGGATCTCAAAGCGCTCATTCATGCCGCTACTAAAGAATTCGGCGACCTGTTAAACAATAGGGACGTCGAACAGCAGGTATTTGAGTTTATTCTCGGTCGTTTCAGATCCTGGTACCAGGAAAAGGGTATTGAGACCGATGTCATTCAGGCCGTGCTAAGTCGCCAGCCCAGCTCTCCGGTGGATTTTGATGCCAGAATAGCAGCCGTACAGCACTTCAAGTCACTTCCCTCAGCAGCCGCACTGGCCGCCGCGAATAAGCGGGTGGCGAATATACTGACGAAAAATGCGCCATCACACGACATACAGGTCGATTCAACGCTCTTATCCGACCCAGCAGAGCTGGCTCTGGCTGCGCAGTTAAGTAACACAGAAACGGCTGTGAACGAAGCCATGAAAAATCTTGATTATAAGCTGGCATTAGAAAAGCTCTCCGCGTTACACCAGGCGGTTGATGACTTTTTTGAGCGAGTCATGGTGATGGATAAAGATGATGCCGTCAGAAATAACAGGCTAGCCCTACTCCAACAGTTGCGCGGGTTGTTTTTGCAGGTTGCCGACATTTCTGTTTTAAATTAGTCAAAGGATGTTGCTTGGCCACGGACTGGCAATTGTTCAGGACATTTAAATGAAAACACTATGCAGAAACGCCGTTCAGCTTCTGTTGATATTATCCGTTACGGCCTGTTCTTCACTTCCTCAGGTCATCACGCCTGAGGCCCCCCCCGAAGAGTTGTATCTGCGGGGCGTGTTTAATTGGTGGGAGGCAGAAGAGTCTTTCAAGCTTTATAAGATCAGTGACCGCTTATACAGCGCAGAAACGGAACTCATCGCCGATGGGCAACCCTATGACTTCAGAATCGCCGATGCAGATTGGTCAAAGGGAGCAAATTGTGGCTATGCAGAAAAAGCTACGGATGAGGTGATAAAACTCAATCGTGAAGTAGGCGCAGATTGCTATACCATTAACAATAACTTTAAGTTCACGCCAAAAGAAACCGGTGTCTATCAGTTCCTGATTGACTTCAGCGATGTAGATGCACCTCGGGTTAAAATCAGACGGCGTCGCTAACTAACTTAACTTATTGATTTTAAATAAAAAACCGGGCATTACCCGGTTTTTTTGTTCTTTTTTCTTGTTGACTAAACGTCGAGGTTGGCAACCCGTAAGGCATTCTCTTCGATGAATGCCCGTCTTGGCTCTACCTGGTCACCCATCAGCGTAGTGAACAGCTGGTCGGCACCGATGGCATCCTCAATGGTCACCTGCAACATTCTGCGACCTTCCGGGTCCATGGTGGTCTCCCAAAGCTGATTTGGATTCATCTCACCAAGACCCTTATAGCGCTGAATATAAACGCCTCGCTTCGATTCTGTCAGCAGCCAGTCAAGCGCTTCTTCAAAGTAAGTAATGGGCTGAGTCTTCTCGCCCCGGGCAACATACCCACCCTCTTCGATAAGGCCATTGATAGCCAGGTTCAGCTCTCGGATGCGTTTGTATTCGGTTGAATCAATAAAGTCATGGTCGAGGCGGTATTCTGTATCTATACCGTGTTGCCTGATAATAATGGCGACGTAATTGTTACCACGCTCTTTATCTTCACGAATATGATAGCTGTAGAGTGCACCATCATTCTCAAACTCTTCCAAACGTTCAACCAGAACCCGACCAAGATTATCAAGCTTAGTGGTATCGTTAAGATCCTCGAGGGTCAGTACATCGGTGTAGACCAGACGATTAAGCAGGTTCTTAGGCATAATACGGCTGATACGGTCAATCATTGCCACAGTGCTTTGATAGAGTTTCACCAAAGACTCCAGGGCAACACCCGTGATGGCCGGAGCATCAGGATTGACATGCAAGGCCGCGTTATCCAACGCCATAGATGTCAGATAGGCCGTCAACGCTGGATCATCTTTAATGTATTGCTCTTGTTTACCCTTTTTCATCTTATACAAAGGTGGCTGAGCAATATAAACATGTCCACGTTCGATGATCTCTGGCATTTGACGATAGAAGAACGTCAGCAACAGTGTACGTATGTGTGACCCATCCACATCCGCATCGGTCATGATAATAATACTATGGTATCTGAGTTTATCGGGGTCATATTCATCCCGTCCGATGCCACACCCCAAAGCGGTAATCAGAGTGGCCACTTCCTGTGAAGAGAGCATTTTGTCAAAACGGGCTTTCTCCACGTTAAGGATTTTACCCTTAAGAGGGAGTATTGCCTGATTCTTCCTGTTTCTGCCCTGTTTAGCCGAACCACCTGCAGAGTCACCCTCCACAATATAGAGTTCAGATAGAGCCGGGTCCTTCTCCTGACAGTCAGCAAGCTTACCCGGAAGACCAGCAAGGTCTAAGGCGCCTTTACGTCGTGTCATTTCCCGAGCTTTACGCGCAGCTTCTCTGGCTCTTGCTGCATCAATGATTTTAGAGACGATAACCTTAGCATCTGCGGGATTTTCCAAAAGGAACTCCTGCAACTTTTCATTCATTGCGGTTTCAACAGCAGGACGAACTTCTGAGGAAACCAGCTTGTCTTTGGTCTGAGAAGAAAACTTTGGATCCGGGACCTTAACAGAAATGACTGCGGTCAGACCTTCACGAGCATCATCACCACTGGCATTGGTTTTCGCTTTTTTATTCAGGCCCTCATTTTCCATAAAGCTGTTCAGTGTACGCGTGAGGGCACCACGGAAACCTGCCAGGTGAGAGCCCCCATCCCGCTGAGGAATATTGTTAGTAAAGCAATAGATGTTTTCCTGAAAGCTATCATTCCACTGCATGGCCACCTCAACGCTGATGCCATCGTCACGCTCAGTGATAAAATGAAATGCCTTTTGGTGAACCGGCGTTTTGTTTTGATTCAGGTATTGGACAAAAGCCTTGGTGCCACCCTCATAACAAAAATGGTCGGTTTTGCCGTCACGTTCATCCAGCAGGATAATAGAGACCCCTGAATTCAAAAATGATAGTTCTCTTAAACGTTTAGCCAGAATGTCATAGTGGAATTCAGTATTGGTAAAGGTTGCCGGACTTGGCCAGAACCTGATTGCCGTACCTTTCTCATCCGTATCGCCCATTTGCTTTAGCGGCGCTTGAGGGACACCATGGTGATATTCCTGTTCAAATATTTTTCCGTTGCGGCGAATACGCAGCAGTAGCTTCTCTGAAAGAGCATTCACAACAGAGACACCCACACCGTGCAGACCACCGGAAACTTTGTAAGAATTGTCATCGAATTTACCGCCAGCGTGAAGCACTGTCATAATGACTTCAGCAGCGGATACGCCTTCTTCTTCGTGCATTTCTGTTGGGATACCACGACCATCATCCCTGACGCCCACAGAGCCGTCAGTATGTATGGTGACGCGAATATCTGAGCAATGCCCTCCCAGGGCTTCATCGATTGAGTTATCAACGATTTCAAACACCATATGGTGTAATCCGGTACCGTCATCGGTGTCACCGATGTACATACCAGGACGTTTACGCACTGCATCCAGTCCCTTCAGAACCTTAATACTGGACGAGTCATATGTATTGTCAGACATTCTAATTTATCTCCTCTCTCACCTGGCCATGTTCCACGTGAAACACTTTCTTATCTTTATAATTCTCTACGAAATTGATTTGTTCTTTTTCAATCGCCGTAATGAACACCTGTGCCGATGTCTGTAAGAGAGCATCGACAAATATCTTTCTGCGATCAGCGTCTAACTCAGCACCAATGTCATCGAGCAAAAACACACAGGAGCGAGATTGTTGCTGTTGTAGTAACTGTGCCTGCGCTAGCAATAAAGCAGCGACCAGCATTCTCAATTGACCTCTGGATAGCACCTCATGTACAGGAACATCGTTCGCTTTTAACCTGAGGTCCGCCTTATGTGGGCCACTTGAAATATGGCCAAATCGCCGGTCTTTTTCTTGTTGTTCAAGTAAGGTCTCTGTCAGATCCCTGCCTTTTTCCCAGCCACTATGATACGAGATTTTGAAGGAAAACTCAGGTAGAAAATGCGCCAGATTCCTTAAAAGGAAGGGTTCAATGCAGCTAAAAAACCTGCTTCGGTACTCATGAATCGCCATTCCTACCTGGCCCAGTTGGGTCAGCCAATAGTCGAACATATCATCTTTTATGGAGGACTTCTGTCTTATCAGCGCATTAGTCTGTCTCAGTACCTTCTGATAGCCTACGGACGCTTCAAGAAAACCATGTTCCACGTGGAACACACCCCAATCCAAAAAACGTCGGCGCATTCTTGGCGCGCCTGTAATGAGGTCGCTGCTATTGGGCATAAAAAGTTGAACTGGAAATACACGGGCAAGTTCTGACACCCGCTTCAGCAACTCGCCATTAATTTTAATTACGGGTTCACTGTTACGCTCGCGCTGATATCCCAACTGGATCTTACGGCCCTCGTTGTCGGTGGCCCGACAGAATAACGTGAAATGGTGCGCATCGTTATTGATTACATGATTATGCTTAAGGGTGCGGAACGACCGTCCAAAACCGAGATAATGAATTGCTTCGAGCAGCGATGATTTACCGCTCCCGTTATCGCCCACTATCAGATTAAGCGCTGCTGTCGGCCGAAGCTGGACAGCAGCAAGGTTTCTGAATTGGGTAATCTGGACATCGTCCAGTCTCATACAAAACTACACAATGTAAAAATTACAGCCTCATGGGCATAATGACATACAGAGCGGAATCATCCGCAGCGTCTTCGATAAGGGCGCTGTTATTTGAATCTGACATGGTCAGCTTCACCTTCTCTGAGGACAACGCGTTGAGTACATCAATGAGGTACGCCACGTTAAAGCCAATTTCGAGGTTTTCACCCTGATACTCAACATCTACCACTTCCTCGGCTTCTTCCTGTTCCGGGTTGTTCGCTGTGAGCTTCAATTCGCCGCTGGCAAGATTCAGTCGTACTCCACGAAACTTCTCATTAGACAATATGGATACCCTGGAGAACGCCTGTTTCAGGGTCTCCTTCGACGACAACACTGTCTTATCCCCTTCTTTTGGTAATACGCGACGATAATCAGGGAAACGACCATCTACCAGCTTGCTGGTAAAAATAAATTCTGTCGAAAAAATACGGATATGATTGGATCCGATTTGCACCTTCAGTGGTTTGTCTTCGTCCTCTATGAGGCGGGAAATTTCCATCACCCCTTTACGCGGAACGATAACCTGGCGCTCGGGTAGTGTGCCATTCTCGTAACCTATACGGCACAAAGCCAGACGGTGACCGTCTGTCGCAACCGTCCGTATCACATTGGCTTCGGTCTCAAAGGACATGCCATTAAGATAATAACGAACATCCTGCTGGGCCATAGAGAAATGGGTGCTGTCGATCAGGCGTTTCAGATTAGCCTGAGATATTTCAAATTCTACCTCACCTTGCCAGTCTTCAAGGTTGGGGTATTCAGACGCCGGTAAGGTTGAAAGGGAATACTTTCCTCGCCCTGCCTTCACAATGGCTTTGTTGCCCTCAACGCTGAAGAGTATTTCACTGCTATCTGAAAAGCCTTTCACAATATCCAGCAATTTTTTTGCTGGCACGGTGACTTCACCCTCTTCCTGTGAACCAGACAACACCACATTAGAAATCAGTTCAACCTCTAAATCCGTACCTGTTAGCCATAGTGTGCCTTCACTTACCTTAATCAGTACGTTAGATAAGATGGGTAACGTGTGACGTCTTTCTACAGCTCCGGCTACCAGTTGCAACGGCAACAAGAAGTTTTCCCTACTAATTATAAATTTCATGAGCGACTCGTTATTATTTCTATGACGACAGGGTCCGAATTAGATTTTGATAATCTTCCTTAATATCATGACTCTCTTCGCGCAGTTGAGCAATCTTTCTGCAGGCATGCAAAACGGTGGTGTGATCTCTGCCACCAAAGGCATCACCAATCTCAGGTAAACTATGGTTGGTTAATTCCTTTGCCAATGCCATTGCGACCTGCCTTGGCCTTGCGACACTGCGACTTCGACGTTTCGACAGTACATCCGCGACCTTTATCTTATAATATTCAGCCACCGTTTTCTGAATGTTATCTATCGTAACCAGCTTCTCTTGCAAGGCTAACAGATCGCGTAATGCTTCCCTGACAAAATCTATGGTAATGGGTCGTCCGGTAAAATTTGCATTCGCAATGACCCTGTTCAGGGCCCCTTCCAACTCCCGCACATTAGAGCGCAATCGTTTGGCGATAAAAAATGCGACTTCATCTGGTAACTGAATGCGATTCTCCACCGCTTTGCGCATCAGAATGGCAACCCGCGTCTCTAGCTCTGGGGGTTCTATGGCTATGGTTAGCCCCCAACCAAATCGCGATTTAAGGCGGTCTTCAACACCATCAATTTCCTTGGGGTAGCGATCTGAAGTGAGGATGATTTGTTGATTGCCTTCCAATAGTGCATTAAAGGTATGAAAAAACTCTTCCTGAGACCGGTCTTTCCTGGCAAAAAACTGTATATCATCAATCAATAAGGCATCGACAGAGCGATAGTAACGTTTGAATTCTTCTATCGCATTATTCTGAAGCGCTTTCACCATATCCTGAACGAAGCGTTCCGAATGCATGTACACAACAGTTGCATCTCGGTTTCTGGCCAGCAATCCGTTGCCAACGGCATGCAGCAGGTGGGTTTTACCCAATCCGGTACCACCATAAATAAATAAGGGGTTATAGGCACCACCGGGATTATCAGCCACTTGTGTCGCCGCAGCTCTGGCCAACTGATTGGATTTACCCTCAACAAAATTATCAAAGGTGTAGGTCCGGTTGATGTTGCTCTTGTGCTCCACTCTTAGGGGCTGGGGCGTCTGACTGGGTGCATGACTATTTGCGGTATAAGAAGGAGGTGCCGCAGGCGTGGTCGCTGAAGGTCTGTTTGCCTCTCCGGCAACATTAGCAGACATTGGCGCGCTGGCCACCCCAACATCGAAATGTAAGGAGGGTATCTCGTCAGGTAAACACAGTTCGCCGAAAAGCTCCGTGATTCTGCCTATGTACTTATCCTTTACCCAATCCAGTACAAAACGGTTTGGCGCATAGAGGGTTAATGTTGAATTCTGGTGCTGCGCCTGCAGTGGGCGAATCCACATACTGAACTGCTGAGTTGGCAACTCCTGTTGTAGCCTTTCCAGGCACTTTTCCCACAAAGCCATGAATAAAAAACCTCTTCGGAACGCCTGGCACCGTTCCGCGCTAATAGTGTGTATTTAAATAAAATTTGATGTCGCCTGAGTGGCAGCGAAGGAGCATATTGCCCACTTTTATCCACAACTTCAATCTTGATCTTTTTCAGATTTATGCTCTGTTTGCAATAAGATGCTATCTATATGATTAAAATCAGGTTTTATTTTAAAAGAGGGAGGAAAAAGCCTCCTGACGCCAGCGCGAGAAGTGGATAAAAAGCCTATTGAAATTGAAGCGTTTAGCAGAATAATCGCACTGATATGTGGATAACCCGGTGCACTATCTTATATTTACCCACATTTATCCTTGCCCTTGTAAAAAAACTTTGCTTTTATTCGCGCTAATGCCTAACTAAGCATTGACAGATGCTGTCTGCATCTCTAGAATTCAGCGTCCTTTTTTGAGCACCTATGGGTGTTCGGGATCTACACTAAAGTCACAAACAGCGGCGGACTAGGTTATGAAAAGAACATTTCAACCAAGTAATTTAAAGCGTAAACGTTCACACGGTTTTCGTGCCCGCATGGCGACAAAAAATGGCCGTAAGGTTCTTGCCAGTCGTCGTGCTAAAGGCCGTGCACGTCTATCAGCCTAATTGCATTTATCGAAGTGGGTGAAAATCAGTTTTCTAGGGAGCTAAGGTTACTTACTCCCACCCATTTCGAAAATGTTTTTCAGCAAGCCGTACCGGCTGTATCTCCTCAGTTAACCCTGCTTGCAAGAGCCAATCAACAGACCCATCCCAGACTGGGTATCACCATATCCAAAAAACGTGTCAAAAAAGCCCATGACCGAAATCGCCTTAAACGGGTGATAAGAGAAAGCTTTCGTCTTAATCAGCACGACTTACCACAGGCAGATATTGTTGTAGTTGGTAAATCAGGTCTGTCACAATTATCCAATCAACAACTCTTCAGTCTGCTGGAACGCTTGTGGAAAAAACTCAGTCAGCGTTGCAATCCATAAGTATTTGGATAATTCGACAGTATCAAAAGTGGATTTCCCCTATACTGGGGCCCAGATGTCGGTTCACCCCCTCATGTTCACATTATGCGGTCGAAGCAATTCAGGTTCATGGTGTGATAATTGGTTGTTGGTTAAGCATCAAACGCATATTAAAATGCCACCCTTTACATCCGGGCGGGTCTGATCCCGTTCCGTCCCGAAGCAAAGAGAATAAGTAATCTGTTATGGAATCCCAACGTAGTTTTCTCCTCATCGGTCTGGCCCTGGTAAGTTTCTTACTCTGGCAACAATGGCAACTGGACTACGGTCCTCAACCTGTTGAGCCTGCCAGCCAAGTATCGCCACAAGATTCATCGTCAACACCATCAGCCCAAAGTGCCGATGTTCCAAGAGCTGACGACGCATCTGCCCCTGCCACCGCCACTGCCAGTTCCGGACAATGGATTTCGGTAAAGACCGACAGTCTTGATATCCGCATCGATACCCGTGGCGGCGATGTCATATCAGCCCGGTTACCCCAGTTTCCTATTGAACAGGGCGGTGATGAGAGTTTTGTTCTGCTCAGCCCTGAGCCAGGCCGCTATCACATCGCACAGAGTGGCTTGATTGGTAAACAGGGTCCCGACGGTTCAGCCGAGGGTCGCCCGGTTTATCAGGCAGAGAATACGGCCTATGAAATGCAAGGTGACACTCTTTCAGTACCCCTGGTTTGGCAATCCGAACAGGGTTTGAAGGTTACCAAAACCTTCCATTTCGCTCGGGGTGAACACCATCTTCGTGTGGAATATACCGTCGAAAATACCGGCTCTGAAGTGGCCCAGCTGCAACAGTATGCGCAGTTGAAACAAACCACTATGGGCGACGAGGGCAGCATGTTTATGCCCACTTATCGTGGTGGGGCCTATTCCACCGAAGAAGACCGCTACACGAAATACAGTTTTGACGACATCGCAGATAAAAACCTGCGTACTGCCACACCAGGCGGTTGGGTAGGCATGTTGCAACACTATTTTGTTGCCGCCTGGATCCCGCCTCAGGACCAGACTAACACGCTTTACAGCCGTCTGTTGCCGGGTGGCTATGCCAGTATTGGCTTTACCGGCACACCGGTCACTGTCCAGCCTGGGAATACGATAACCTTGTCCAGTACCTTATACACCGGTGCCAAAGATCAGGAATCACTGGCTGAACTGGCTAACGGTCTGGATTTGACCGTTGATTACGGTTTCCTGTGGTGGCTATCGCAACCGCTGTTTTCACTGCTTAAGTTTATTCATGGTCTGGTGGGTAACTGGGGACTGGCGATCATCATCATTACCATTATCGTTAAAGGTCTGATGTACCCGCTTACCAAAGCGCAATATGAATCCATGGCCAAGCTGCGCGCCTTGCAGCCGAAAATGAAAGCCCTGAAAGACCGCTATGGCGATGACCGTCAGAAAATGTCACAGGCGATGATGGAGATGTATAAGAAGGAAAAAGTGAACCCTATGGGTGGCTGTTTCCCACTGCTGCTGCAAATGCCCATTTTCCTGGCTCTTTACTGGGTATTGCTGGAAAGCGTTGAATTACGTCATGCTGAATTCTTCCTCTGGATTACTGATCTGTCCGTCAAAGACCCCTACTTTGTACTGCCAGTTCTGACCGGCGCGAGCATGTACCTGATTCAGAAGCTACAACCCATGACGATTCAGGACCCCATGCAGCAGAAGATTATGCAATTTATGCCCGTCATGATGAGTATCTTCTTCCTGTGGTTCCCTGCCGGGTTGGTGCTTTACTGGTTAATCAGTAATGTGATCACCCTGATTCAGGCCAAACTCATTTACGCCTCAATGGAAAAGCGTGGACTGAAAACCAAGTAATTCCGATAAAAGTGTAAAAAGGCCCGTAAAAACGGGCCTTTTTTATTTGTGTTAGTTAGAATTTCCCTATTCCGTCACCCTAGCCTAATAAGGATTGATCATGCCCTCATTCGATATCGTCTCTGAAGTCGACAAAGTTGAAGTCAGAAACGCCGTTGATAACGCCAATCGCGAACTGGATACCCGCTTCGATTTTCGCGGTGTTGAGGCCTCATTTGAACTTAACGACGGTCAGGTGACTATGGTCGCCGAATCTGACTTTCAATTGCAGCAAATGCTCGACATTCTGCGCGGTAAATGTGCTAAACGTGGCGTAGACACGGGCTCATTGGAAGAAAAAGACATTGAACATATCGGTAAAACTTACAAACAGGCCCTGATCTTTCGTCAGGGTATCGACCAGCCCATGGCTAAAAAAATCATCAAGCTACTCAAAGACGCCAAAATAAAAGTCCAGTCTGCCATTCAAGGTGAGCAAATTCGGGTTAGTGGCAAAAAACGAGATGACCTGCAGCAGGCTATCGCTGCGGTCAAGGAAGCCAATCTCGGCCAGCCCTTCCAGTTTAATAATTTCCGGGATTGAGCGATACCATGGCACAACAGCAAACCATTGTCGCTCAAGCCACCGCTCCTGGACGTGGTGGCGTGGGGATTGTCAGGGTCTCAGGCAACCTCGCGACCACCGTCGCCGAGAAAATACTGGGTACCCTACCCGCTGTTCGTAAAGCCGAATACCTGCCTTTTTATGATAACCACGGCAGCGTCATCGATCAGGGTATCGCCCTGCTTTTTCGTGGTCCTCATTCCTTTACCGGTGAAGATGTCCTAGAGCTACAGGGGCATGGTGGCCAGGTGGTCATGGACATGCTCATCAGTGCCATTCTTGAGATTAACGATATCCGCCTGGCGCGCCCCGGAGAATTCAGCGAACGCGCCTTTCTCAATGACAAGCTGGATCTGGCTCAGGCCGAAGCCATTGCCGATCTGATTGATGCCAGTTCTGAGCAGGCTGCCCGATCCGCCCTGCGCTCTTTGCAAGGAGAATTCTCCGCGCAAATCCACCAGTTGGTAGAACAGGTGATTCATCTGCGCATATATGTGGAAGCGGCCATCGATTTTCCGGACGAGGAAGTCGACTTTCTCAGCGATGGCAAAGTACAGGGTGATTTGAACGCCATTATCGAGCGACTTCAGCAGGTACGTAACCATGCCCGTCAGGGCAGTATTCTTCGCGAAGGCATGCAGGTTGTCATTGCGGGCAGACCCAATGCCGGCAAGTCCAGTCTGCTCAATGCGCTGGCCGGTAAAGACGCTGCCATTGTCACCGATATTGCGGGGACAACCCGGGATGTGCTCAAAGAACACATTCATATTGACGGTATGCCATTGCATATTATTGACACTGCGGGCTTACGAGATAGTTCTGATCAAGTAGAGCAAATCGGTATTCAGCGCGCCTGGGAGGAGATCGACCGTGCCGACATGGTGCTGTTTATGCTCGATAGTCAGCAAAGCCAGGAAACCGACCCCCATAAGATTTGGCCGGAATTTGTCGACCGCCTGCCGACCGGTATGAAAATGACCGTGATTCGCAATAAAATCGACCTCTCCGGTGAGGCTGCGGGCATCGAGAAGTGCTCCGATCATACTGTGATCAGGCTCTCTGCCAGTCACAAAACCGGTATTGAATTACTTGCCACACACCTCAAAGACAGCATGGGCTTTAATGCGGCATCAGAAGGGCGTTTTATCGCTCGCCGAAGGCATCTGGATGCACTGGAACAGGCGGATACTCACTTGCAGCAGGCCTATACTCAGTTGACCGACAACCAAGCCGGTGAATTAGTTGCCGAGGAGTTGCGGCTGTGTCAGCAACACCTTAACGAGATAACCGGTGAATTTAGCTCTGATGATCTCCTCGGCAGAATTTTCTCCAGTTTCTGCATCGGTAAATGAGCCCCTAATCTTGCTCTTCTCTTGCCTGCAGGTCCTGCTTGAGTAGGTCCACTACCGGCTGAAATGTCTGTCGGTTACTGTCACCCAGTTTTAGTAACTCTTCGTGGGCCGCAAGAATCATTTTCGCCCTTTGTTTTTCATCAGTACTCTGATCCGCTACCTCAACAAAAGCGTCCGGTGCATCAAGGGGACGATCAATAAGGTGAAATACCTGCTCGAGACACATGCTCTGCAGCAACGTGGTCATGTCTTTGCTGGTTGAAATGAGCGTGGGCTTATGTTGATGTGTCTCCAGCATTTTCCTTGCTATCATCGCCAGTAACCCTAAATTGGTGCTATCAAGGTAACGGGCCTGGCTAAGATCCACTACCACATCATCGCAGACGTTTTCTGCATCGTTAAACAGATTATTGATCAACACCTCGAGGCCACTGCTCTGATTGTGTCTCACCTCGCCCACAAACCTGAAAAAACATACTCCTTGCAGGTTGGCATAAAGTATCTGGTTGTCTTGCATCTCACCCTCCACCCTCGATTGGCATTGCCGTTCACCTGCTGATTGACAATAACGTCAGATCATCAGGCAATTTGCTTTGTTGATCGACGCCAACACGCTTTGCCAGTTCAGCCAGATCCACCGGCATGGGATCAAGCATCTTCTGCAATTGTGACAATTGCTGGTCTAATGATTGCGCCTGGATACTCTCCAATACACCGTCAGAAAATACATACAGAGAAAAATGCGGCTGCAACATACAGAGTTTTTCGTTGTACTGAGTAAAATCAAATAACCCTGCCGGTGTCCCTTTGCATTCCATCACTTCCTGTTTGCCATCCTGGCACAACAAAGGCCACGGAAAAATCCCGGCATTAGTATAACGCAGCATCGCTTTTTCGCTGTCCAGTACGCCATACAGCAACGCCACATGTTTACCCAGATCCTCTTTAATCAGAGTCTGATTAAGCTCATCCAGCAAGGCGGCCGGATCAATAATGATGGTACTTTCTTTACGGGTATATTGCTCAAGCGCCGCTGAAATAAAACGTTTCAGATACACTGTTACAAAAGCGGAAGACACGCCATGCCCTGACACATCAGCCATGTAAAATCCTGCATACCTGTCATCAATGGCAAAATAATCGACAAAATCACCACTCATATAATCAGAGGGCAGTAACAGGTGGTTGAAATTAAATCCCAACACCTCCAGGTTGTTATCTGGCAGCATCTTAAACTGAATTCGTCGACCGGCCTGCTCTCCTTCTTCCAGCTCCGACAAGGATGATTGTAATCGCTGGTTTGCCTGCTCCAACTCCTGAGTGCGCTGCCTGACCTTGCGCTCTAATTGCTGATTCAGCTCAACAACCTGTTGGATAAAACCATAGCTGCGTAACGAGGCGATCACTGCCGTCACCAGTTTTTGTGACGTCAGTTCGGTTTTTTCTTTGTAGTCATTGATATCATAATCAAGAATCACACGCTGCTCGGGAGCATGGCCCGCCTGCCCGGTTCTGAGGATTATTCTCACCGCACTGTTGTTCAGTTCGCGACGAATATAGTGCACCAGCTGCAATCCGGCATCGTCAGATTCCATCACCACATCGAGCAGGATAAGACAGATGTTCTTTTTCTGTTGCAACAGGGATTTGGCCTGTTCACCGCTGCTGGCACTGAGCAGCTCAACGGGTCTGTCTTCAAACACCAGATCCCGCAGTACCAGTCGGGTCATAACATGAACTTCATCGTCATCATCAACAATCAGTATGGTCCAGGGCGGCGCTGATTGCTGCTTCTCATCAGAAGGCCTGTCTTCTTCAAAAAAGAGTATATCGTCCTGCTCATCAGATTGAGTCATCAGCCGTGGAAATCCTCGTTAAACATCACCTATTGAATTTTTACTATAGCGCCCAAACACTGATGCTGACAGTAGAGAATCAGACTCCCTGTACAAAGGCAGATCAAATTTAATCTCAGCACGGGCTCGCTGACCTGCGATCCGCTGATATAATGGTATCCCGTTTAGATATAGGCAAACACGTGAGCGCAGTTGAAATCATCGTTGGATCCATGCTCGGCGCAACAGAATATGTTGCCGATGCTCTTGCGGAAAAATTCGATTCCTATGACATCAGCAACCATATCCATCTGAATGCTGACCTCGCAGACCTCAATCCTCAGGCTACCTGGTTGCTCTGTACATCCACCCATGGTGCCGGTGACTTACCAGACAATATCCAGTCTTTTTCAGCTCAACTTCAGCAGGCCGAGTTAGCGCATATCCGTTATCTGATAATTGGCCTTGGTGACAGTAGCTATGACACCTTTTGCGAGGCCGCGAAAACCCTACACCGGTTAATGCAAGAACGGGGCGCACAGTGTATCCAGGAACCGCTGTTTATCGATGTACTGCACCATCCTATTCCGGAAGAAGAAGCAGCAGCCTGGTTGGACAAAAAGCTTAAGGAAGAAGATCTGGCCAGCGCCATTAAAAATGCTGAGGTGAATCCTTGAGTCCGGCAGAACGTGAGGCCCTTACTTCAGCCATCAGTAATGAGGCCAGAGTACTTTACCTGCTGGGGTTAAAACCCGAGGCCGATCACAGCACCGGAGTTACCCGTCCGTTGCAGTATCGCACGCTACTAAACTTGCTCAACAGTACGCAGAAAACCTTTACCTTGGGCAGGCAGATCAATCAGTTACTGCAAGAACTGGTCGAGGCCGGCTTGGTCGTATGTGAACAGGAGTCGATCAGTGAGCGTAGTCTTAACGGACAGTGTTTACTGCTTCCCTACCTGGTAAAAGAGACACCAAGTTATCAGCAACTGCACCTGCAATGGCAAACCATGAGTGCAGACTGGAAGCCACACCAAGAACTCTTTAACGAACTGGCGTCTTTGGTCGGGTTGCTGGATAAAAGCTACAGTGAAGAAGATATCGGAGAGTTTATCGCATACTGGTTAACCCGTCCTGAAACAAACCTGACCCTGTTTCAGTGGACGCAAAAATTTGTATTACAGCTTAAAAACCGACGTCAGGCAGCACCAAACAAACACAGAGTTGGACATCAGGTCGTGCCCGCCATTGCAGGCATAACAGCTGACGATAATGCCCGAAAACTGGTGGAAAAATATCATGCAAAGCCTAAAAGATAAAATTGCCCAACTGGCCAAAACCATGGGGAAAAGCGCCCCACAAGGCCCGCTTAAGGATTATTCAACGCTGCGCAAAGAATATGAAGAACAAGCCAACAAAGAAGTGTTGCAGATGCAGCTCGAAGCCAAAAAGCAGCGTATCGAAAACATACACGGGCGTTCAGACCTGAATCCCGCCTGGACCTTCAATAACCTGATTGAAGACACCGCCGATGTTAAAGAAGCCGTCAGTATTGCCAGGTCTTTTATTGCCGCCCACGGCGACCCTAGCTGGCGACGCAGTGGATCACACATGATGTTATTTTACGGTGATTACGGCCGCGGGAAATCACATATTGCAGGTGCCATTGCCCATGAGCTGATTGAAAAATATGAAATATCCGTGCTTTACCGGCAGCTTTCCAGCTTGCTTGAAATGCGCTACTTCTCTTATGACTTCAATGCCAAAGATGACGCAGGACAGCGATTTCGCGAAATAACACAGGAACTGATGACAGTGGATTTGTTGATATTAGATGAAGTCTGTGTGAATGAGTCTCAGCTGAAAAAAAGCGCTCAGGGTTGGTTAGGCACGCTGCTACGACAGCGCTACAGTCAGAATAAAAACTGTATTCTTATTACCAATCACGACCTTGCCAGCCTCGAACAGGCCGTTGGTCCGTATTGCTTTGAGTCGATAAAAGAGTACGACACCTACAAGGTTCGTTTCAGTGGCCCGAGCCGACGTAAAACAGTTCAGGATGACCTTCCCAGCAGCCCCAAAACCGGTGGCTACGTACCTAATCAGGTACGCTAAAAACCGGTTAGTTTCGTCCCGGAACATCATTTCGGGACGTTTCCTCTGTTAATTTTATGCTCTGTGCAGGAATTAGCGTCGTTGCACAACCAGGCGTTGTCCTTGAACCAGGACCAGATCTTATCCACCGCTGATCATGAGGATCTGGCACCCGATCACCCGTTCCCTTCCGATCATACTCATAGTTTATCCACAAAAAACTTATAAAAAATTTCTATATGTGGATAAAATCAATTTAAAGCTGTGGTAAACCTCTGTTTGTTATCTTTATAAGTTTTTAAACAAATCCGCCTGTGGATAAAACAGCTGTTTGATCCCAGCTTATACTCATTAGATCAGATCTTACACACAAGGTTAGTTTGATAGTAACTTATTGATTTATAATTATAATAACCACTTATCCAAAGGATCTGGCGTGCTTAAAAGTAATAACAATAAGCTAATAGATCCATAAAGATCTTAGATCTATAAGCTTGGATCCTTTTTCAGTCTGGTCGAATTTTAATCGTTTCGTTTCGCCCACAAAGTCTATAGAATATGCGCCCCGATTCAGGCCACTTAAGAGGTAATGATGTTTTACAACGAAAAATTTGATGTCATCGTCATTGGTGGTGGTCATGCTGGTACTGAAGCCGCATTGGCCAGTGCCAGGATGGGCGTTAAAACATTATTACTTACCCATAACATCGATACTCTGGGTCAGATGTCCTGTAATCCTGCAATTGGTGGGATTGGTAAAGGCCATCTGGTTAAAGAAATTGATGCATTAGGTGGCGTCATGGCGATGGCTGCGGATCGTGCCGGGATCCAGTTCAGAACCCTTAATTCCAGTAAAGGGCCAGCCGTAAGAGCGACCCGTGCCCAGGCCGATCGCAGTCTGTACAAAAATGCAGTTCGCAGTGTTTTAGAGCAACAACCCAACCTCACACTGTTTCAGCAATCCTGTGATGATCTGATTATCGAGCAGGATCGTGTGACCGGGGTAGTCACGCAGATGGGTCTGAAATTCCATGCTAAAACCGTGGTCATGACCGTGGGTACATTTCTAGGTGGTGTTATTCATATTGGTCTGAATAATTATCAGGGCGGCCGGGCCGGTGATCCTCCTGCCAATGCATTAGCACAAAAACTCCGTGCCATGCCGTTCAGAATTTCACGTTTAAAAACCGGTACGCCAGCAAGGCTCGATGCCCGCAGTCTCGATTACAGCAAGATGCAGGAACAGCCAGGAGACTCCCCTCTGCCGGTATTCTCTTACCTGGGCAAGGTTGAGGATCATCCCCGGCAGATTCCGTGTTATATCACCCATACCAATGAAAAAACCCATGAGGTGATTCGTAACAATTTACATAAATCGCCTATGTATGCCGGTGTCATCGAGGGAATTGGACCCCGTTACTGTCCCTCTATCGAAGATAAAATAGTTCGTTTTGCCGACAAAACATCACATCAGATCTTTGTAGAACCTGAAGGCCTGACGAGCGTAGAAATGTACCCTAACGGTATTTCAACCAGTTTGCCTTTTGATGTGCAGTATGAACTCGTTCGTTCTATTCGTGGTTTTGAGAATGCCCATATT
Source organism: Lacimicrobium sp. SS2-24 (assembly GCF_002201535.1). Taxonomy (GTDB): domain Bacteria; phylum Pseudomonadota; class Gammaproteobacteria; order Enterobacterales; family Alteromonadaceae; genus Lacimicrobium. The sequence goes on from NZ_NIWW01000002.1 coordinate 43,366, forward strand.
ATCCGTCCTGGTTATGCCATCGAATATGACTTCTTCGATCCCAGAGATCTGAAACAATCACTGGAAACCAAGTATGTGCAGGGGCTGTTTTTTGCTGGCCAAATCAATGGCACTACAGGCTATGAAGAAGCCGGTGCACAGGGGTTGATCGCGGGCATGAACGCGGCGTTACAGGTGCAGGACAAGGAAAGCTGGACACCCCGTCGGGACCAGGCTTATATCGGTGTATTGATTGATGATCTTGCAACCATGGGTACGCAAGAACCCTATCGTATGTTTACCAGCCGCGCCGAATACCGTTTGCTGTTGCGTGAGGATAATGCCGATCTGCGATTAACCGAAAAAGGTCGCGAGCTGGGCCTGGTCGATGACTACCGCTGGCAGCAGTTTAATCTGAAGCTTGAAGCCATAGAGCAAGAGCGTCAGCGTCTGGCTGGCAGTTGGGTGCATCCTTCCCATGCAGCCACGGGCGCGCTCAATCAGATGTTGAAGAATCCGGTCAGTCGCGAGCATTCCCTGGAGGAATTGATCCGCAGGCCTGAAATGACGTATGCCAGGTTGATGCAGATTGATGAACTGGGACCGGGTTTGCAAGATCCGCAAGCCGCTGAACAGGTTGAAATTCAGATTAAATATGCCGGTTATATCGAACGTCAGAAAGAGGAAATAGAGCGGGCATTGCGTAATGAAAATACCTTGTTACCCATGGATTTTGATTACAGTCAGATATCCGGTTTATCCAATGAGGTGATTGCAAAACTCAATGACGCCAGACCCGAGAGCATTGGTAAAGCATCCCGAATTTCCGGGGTAACACCAGCGGCAATTTCTTTGTTGCTGGTGCACCTCAAAAAACAGGGCTTATTGCACAAAAACGGCCAGCGAAAAGACGGTAAGAAAAGCGCCTGATGACCACGACTCTTGCATTACAACAACAACTGAGTGAGTTGCTAGCGCAAACCGAACTGAGCATCAGTGAAATGCAACGGCAACAACTGGTTGCGCTGGTGGCGCTTATTCACAAATGGAACAAGGCCTATAACCTGACATCGGTAAGAGATCCTCAGGAAATGCTGATTCGCCATATTCTCGATTCTGTAGTGGTGGCCCCTCACATCAGGGGCAAGCGTTTTATCGATGTGGGAACCGGCCCGGGTTTACCTGGTTTGCCGCTGGCCATCATCATGCCTGAGCAGGAATTTGTATTGCTCGACAGTCTCGGTAAGCGTATTCGCTTTATCAAGCAGGCGGTATTTGAACTGGGGCTCACCAATGTGACTGCGGTGCAGTCCAGAGTGGAAAAATACCAACCCGATGTCCCCTTTGATGGCGTTTTAAGCAGAGCCTTCGCCAGCATAAAAGATATGTTGCACTGGTGTCAGCATCTGGTAGATTCACAAGGGACTTTTTTGGCGCTCAAGGGTCAGTTGCCGGCTGAAGAAATCGAGCACGTGCCACAGGGCTTTGTGATCAGCGAGACGCTCAGACTCGAGGTGCCGGGTCTGGAGGCCGAGCGCCATCTGATTAAAATGATGAAAAACTAATACAGGTGACGGGGTTTTGGGAAAGGTCATTGCCATAGCGAATCAAAAAGGTGGTGTAGGGAAAACGACCACTGCAGTAAATGTTGCGGCGTCCATGGCGGCGACCAAACGTAAGGTTCTGCTTATCGATCTGGATCCTCAGGGGAATGCCACCATGGGCAGCGGCGTTGACAAATACAATGTCGATGCAACCTGTTATGAACTGTTGATTGAAGAAAAACCCGCCGATGAAGTGATTATCACTGAAACCAGCGGTAAGTATCATCTGATTGCCGCCAACGGTGACGTCACGGCGGCAGAAATTAAACTGATGGAGCAATTTGCTCGCGAAGTCAGGTTGCGCAATGCGCTGCAGTCGGTGCGCAATTATTACGACTTTATTTTTATCGACTGCCCGCCTTCCCTGAATCAATTAACCGTTAATGCCATGGCAGCTGCCGATTCGGTACTGGTGCCAATGCAGTGTGAATATTATGCACTGGAAGGCCTCACCGCATTAATGGACACCATCAGTAAATTGGCTTCGGTGGTTAACCCTGAACTCAAGATAGAGGGTGTACTGCGTACCATGTACGACCCGCGCAACCGATTGGCTAACGATGTATCCGAACAATTGAAGCGCCACTTTAAAGACCAGGTTTATCGTACGGTGATCCCGCGTAATGTGCGTCTGGCTGAGGCGCCGAGTTTTGGTACGCCAGCGATGTATTACGAACGTTCATCCACCGGTGCGAAGGCCTATCTGGCGCTGGCGGGTGAAATTCTCAGGCGTCGTGACCAGGAAGTGAAGAACCGACGTCAGGAGGCAACCGTTGAATCCGGTGACAATGAGTGATGTCCTGTCTCCCGTTGATCTAATTTGTAGTTGAGGAACCCATGTCCACCAAGAAACGCGGCTTAGGAAGAGGTCTGGATGCCCTGCTGGCAACCAGCAGTCAGCAAAAACACACTCAAAGCTCTGAAGAGCAGGCCTCCGCTCAGGCCGGAGAGTTGCAGAAGCTGCCGATTGAGTATTTGCATCCGGGTAAATATCAACCACGCAAGGACATGTCTCCGGAAGCCCTTGAAGATCTGGCGTCATCCATCCGTTCCCAGGGCGTTATCCAGCCCATTGTTGTACGCAAGACCGGTGAACACAAATTCGAAATAATAGCCGGTGAGCGTCGCTGGCGTGCGTCGCAGATGGCGCACCTGGATCAGGTTCCCTGTATCGTCAAAAATGTACCTGATGAAGCCGCCGTGGCCATTGCGCTAATAGAAAATATTCAGCGCGAAGACCTCAATGCGATGGAAGAAGCCCAGGCGCTTCAGAGATTGCTCACTGAATTCGACTTGACGCATCAGGAAGTGGCCGAAGCGGTAGGAAAATCCCGCGCCAGTGTCACCAACCTGTTGCGGCTGAACAATCTGGCAGACGACGTCAAGTTATTGCTCGAATACGGTGATATTGAAATGGGGCATGCCCGTGCGTTGTTGGCGCTGGAAGGGGATAATCAGACCGAGGCTGCCAGAACTGTGGTGGCCAAAGGCATGACGGTCAGAGATGCGGAAAAGCTGGTGCGTAAACTGCTGGAGCCATCACCGCCTAAAACAGAGCCAAAAACAGATCCCGATATTAAGCGCCTGGAAAATGATCTTGCTGAGCAGTTGGGGGCTAATGTATCTATCAGTTGCAACGCGAAAGGCAAAGGCAAGCTGACCATCAACTACAGCAGTCTTGATGAATTGGATGGTATTATCAGTAAATTTAAGTCAGAGGCCCGCTAAAAGGGGCAAAATGCCTGTTCAGCAGCCTTGTCTGAGCTGGCCGAATATGGTTGCAAAAGCCAGGCAGATCAGTATACTTCGGCAGGTTTTTGACCCCTGTTTGAGGGCCTGAAAGGTTTCAAATTGACAAAAAATAGCGTGGCCAGTGAAAGAAAATCAGCGTATCTGGCAATACTGTTTCAGGCCGGGGTTGCTGCCATCATCAGTGCGGTGGTTTGGATGCTTTATGATCCACTGGCAGCAAAATCAGCCCTTAAAGGTGGGCTGGTTGCGGTAATACCAAATTTTGTGTTCGCGTATCTGGCTTTTCGTTACATTGCGTCAGAGCATGCGGAACGGGTAAAGGCCCTGATGTTAGGGGGTCATACCTTAAAAATAATTTTAACTGTTGTGTTGTGTGCCCTGGTGTTGTCTCAGTCTTCATTAGCGCCGGGCTTTTTTATTGCGGGGTTTGTAATTACTCTGCTAACACAATGGACAGCACCTTTTTTCTTTAAACATTAAACAATTAGGATGAAACATGGCTGCAGGTGAAGAACTGACCTTATCCAGTCATATTCAGCACCACCTGACAAACGCGAAAGTCTGTACCACCGAAGCCGGTGTCAGCTTTAACAAAGCGTGTAGTGAGGCAGGGTTCTGGACATGGCACATCGACACCATCGCCTGGTCCGTTGGACTGGGTATTTTGTTTTTATGGCTGTTTCGCTCAACGGCAAAAAAATCCACTACTGGCGTGCCTGGCAAGTTCCAGTGCTTTGTGGAAATGATCGTTGAGTTTGTTGCTGACAACGTCAAAGACACCTATCACGGCCGAAGCAAGCTGATTGCACCGCTGGCGCTGACCATTTTCGTCTGGGTGTTTCTGATGAACCTGATGGATTTGGTACCGGTAGATATTCTGCCTTTCATTGCACAGCAGGTGGGTGCCCAGGCTTTCGGTATGGATCCTCATGACGTCTATATGAAGATTGTACCGACCACCGATATCAATATGACCGCCGCCTTAGCGCTGGGTGTGTTTATCCTGATGATCGGTTATTCCATTCGTATTAAAGGGGTAACGGGGTTCGTAAAAGAACTGACCTTGCATCCCTTTAGCACCAGTAATCTGCCGTTGCAGATTGTATTGATTCCTTTCAACCTGCTGCTCGAACTGATCGCATTGGTCGCCAAGCCGTTTTCACTGGCACTGCGTTTGTTCGGTAACCTGTATGCCGGTGAAATGATATTTATCCTGATTGGCGCAATTGGACTTATGCAGTTGCCCCTTCACTTTGTCTGGGCGGTGTTCCATATCCTGGTCATTGTGTTGCAGGCCTTTGTATTTATGATGCTGACCATTGTTTACTTAAGCATGGCCAGTTCGGACAATCACTGATTTTTTAACTCGTTACTTTAACTTTAACTTTTGATAATTGGAGAAAACAATGGAAATCGCAGTTGCAATTAAACTTATCGCTGTAGCTTTGTTGATCGGTTTCGGTGCCATCGGTACTGCACTGGGCTTTGGTAACATGGGGGGTAAATTCCTCGAAGCCTGTGCCCGTCAACCCGAGCTGGCGCCTTCCCTGCAGGTTAAAATGTTCATCCTTGCTGGCCTGATCGACGCCGTAGCCATGATCGGTGTGGGTATCGCCATGTACATGTTGTTCGCAATGTAAGAAAACGACTTTAGTCACTTTACGAACAACTGTTAATAAGGAGGAGGGGTTGTGAATCTTAACGCCACTCTAATTGGAGAACTAATCGCTTTTGCCGTCTTCGTGCTGTTCTGCATGAAGTTTGTATGGCCGCCATTGATGTCGGCCATTGAAGAGCGTCAGAAAAAAATCGCTGACGGTCTGGCTGCCTCTGAGCGTGCAGATAAAGATCTGCAGATCGCTCAGGAAAAAGCGAAAGAGCAATTGAAAGAAGCGAAGCATCAGGCTGCTGAGATTATCGAACAAGCCAAGAAACGGGCTGCTGAAATCGTGGATAGCGAAACACAGCGAGCTCACCAGGAGCGCGAGAAAATCGTTGCTGCCGGTCAGGCCGAAGTCGAAGCAGAGCGTAATCGTGTTAAGGAAGAACTGCGTCAGCAGGTTGCGACCTTGGCCATTGCGGGTGCAGAGAGAATTTTAGCGCGCCAGATTGATGCGGCGGCACAAAGTGACATAGTTGAAAAACTGGTCGCTGAACTTTAAGGGGTATTGGGCCTATGTCTGAACTGGCAAATATTGCTCGCCCCTATGCCAAAGCAGCGTTTGAATATGCGGTGGACAACAAGGCGATTGCCCAGTGGCAAGACATGCTGGGTTTTGTCGCTTCTGTCGCACAAAACGACTCGATGCAGCAGGTATTGAAAAGTGCCATGGCAGCCAACAGGCTGTCACAGCTGTTTATTGATGTATGTGGCGAACAACTCGACCCGCACGGTCAGAACCTGATAAAGGTCATGGCTGAAAACGGACGCTTGAATACGCTCCCTGATGTATTGGCCATGTTTAATCAGCTCAAGTCTGACTATGAAAAAGAAGTTACGATCGAAGTGACTTCGGCAACAGAATTGAGCGACAAACAAATCGCTGATCTCAGCGCGTCTCTTGAAAAACGTCTTGCACGAAAAGTACAGCTGAATTGTAAGGTGGACCCAGAATTGGTGGCAGGCATGGTAATCCAGGCCGGTGACAATGTGATTGATGGTTCCATCCGCAGCAAATTGACCCGTCTAGCCGACGCGTTGCAAGCATAATGGGGAAAAGAGCATGCAACTGAATTCCACAGAAATTGCAGAACTGATCAAAAAAAGAATTGAGCAGTTTGATGTTGTAAACGAAGAAAGAAACGAAGGTACTATTGTCGGTGTTACCGACGGTATCATTCGCATAAACGGTTTGGCTGATGTCATGCAAGGTGAGATGATCGCCCTGCCCGGCAACCGTTATGCTATCGCCCTGAACCTGGAAAGAGATTCAGTAGGTGCCGTTGTTATGGGCCCTTACGCGGATCTGCAGGAAGGGGTAAAGGTTAAATCTACTGGCCGTATCCTTGAAGTCCCTGTTGGTGAAAAGCTACTGGGCCGTGTGGTAAACACCCTGGGTGCACCCATCGACGGTAAAGGTTCTATTGATGCCGACCGTTTTGAGCCGGTAGAAAAGATCGCTCCTGGTGTTATCGAACGTCAGTCAGTCGATCAGCCCGTGCAAACCGGTTATAAATCTATCGATGCGATGATTCCGGTTGGTCGTGGTCAGCGTGAGTTGATCATCGGTGACCGTCAGACCGGTAAGACCGCACTCGCTGTCGACACCATCATCAATCAGAAAGATTCCGGCATTAAGTGTGTTTACGTTGCGGTGGGTCAGAAAGCCTCTACTATCGCAAACGTTGTGCGCAAGCTGGAAGAGCACGGTGCCCTTGACCACACTATCATTGTTGCGGCTTCGGCTTCAGAATCTGCTGCATTGCAGTACCTGGCGCCTTTCTCTGGTTGTACCATGGGTGAATACTTCCGTGACCGCGGTGAAGATGCACTGATTATTTACGATGACCTGTCTAAACAGGCTGTTGCTTATCGTCAGATTTCATTGCTGCTGCGTCGTCCACCTGGTCGTGAAGCCTACCCTGGTGATGTCTTCTACCTCCACTCCCGTTTGCTGGAGCGTGCTGCCCGGGTTAATGCGGACTACGTTGAAAAGTACACCAACGGTGAAGTAAAAGGTAAAACCGGTTCACTGACTGGTTTGCCAATTATCGAAACTCAGGCCGGTGACGTGTCTGCGTTCGTACCGACCAACGTGATTTCAATCACAGATGGTCAGATCTTCCTTGAAACCAACCTGTTCAACGCCGGTATTCGTCCTGCCGTTAACGCGGGTATATCGGTATCTCGTGTAGGTGGTGCAGCACAGACTAAAATCATCAAGAAATTGGGTGGCGGTATCCGTCTGGCCCTGGCTCAGTACCGTGAACTGGCGGCCTTCTCGCAGTTTGCTTCTGACCTTGATGATGCAACCCGTGCCCAGCTGGAGCATGGTGAGCGCGTCACAGAGCTGATGAAACAGAAACAATACTCGCCTATGTCTGTGGCGAAAATGGCTGTTTCACTCTTTGCCGTTGAAAAAGGTTACCTTAAAGACATCGAGCTGAACAAAGTCCTCGACTTTGAATCTGCTTTACAGTCTTTCATGGAAAGTGAATATGCCGATTTGATGAAAACCATCAATGACACGGGTAACTACAACGACGAAATCGAAGCGTCTCTGAACGAAGCATTGAAGAAGTTCAAGGAAACGCAAACTTGGTAATCACAAGATGCGCCTAGGCGCATCTGTCGTTGAGTAATCGGGAGAGTGTCATGTCCGGTGGTAAAGAGATAAAAGGCAAGATCGGGAGTATTAAAAATACTCAGAAGATCACCAGCGCAATGGAGATGGTTGCCGCGTCAAAAATGAAAAAGGCGCAGCAACGTATGGCTTCAAGCCGCCCCTATGCGCAGAACATGCGTAGCGTGATCGGCCGCTTAGCCAATGCCAACCTGGAATACCGTCATCCTTATCTGGAAGAGAGAGATGTTAAGGCTGTAGGCTACATCGTTATCTCCACAGACAGAGGCTTGTGCGGTGGACTAAACACCAACGAATTCAAAGCGGTAGTGAAAGAAGCGCGCGAATGGCAGGGCAAAGATGTCAAAGTTCATTTCGCTGCTTTGGGCTCCAAAGCTTGTGGTTTCTTTGACCGTTTTGGTGGAAAGGTAATGGCAGCTGAGTCGGGACTGGGTGACAGCCCCAGCGTCAGCGACGTAATTGGCCCGGTAAAGGTCATGCTGAACGCGTTTGATGAGGGTGAGATCGACCGCCTGTATCTGGTATTTAACAACTTTGTGAATACCATGACTCAGGAACCCAGAATTGATCAGTTACTTCCTTTGCCTAAGTCTGAAGAAGAAGATTATAAGCACAGCTGGGACTACCTGTATGAACCAGATCCAAAGCCAATTTTGGATACCCTTCTGGTTCGTTACATTGAATCTCAGGTGTATCAGGGTGTGGTAGAAAATCTGGCCTCAGAGCAAGCCGCCCGAATGGTGGCGATGAAGGCAGCAACAGATAACGCCGGAAACCTGATCGATGAACTGCAACTGGTTTATAACAAAGCCAGACAAGCGGCAATCACACAAGAAATCAGTGAGATTGTCAGCGGCGCCGCAGCTGTGTAGGCAAAGGTTTAAAATTAAGAGGACAAATTATGAGTAAAGGTAAGGTCGTCCAGATTATAGGTGCCGTTGTGGATATCGAATTTCCACAGGATTCGGTACCTAAAGTCTATAACGCACTGAAAGTGACCTCCGGTGAACTGGAGGGGCTGACACTGGAAGTTCAGCAGCAATTAGGTGGTGGCGTCGTACGTACCATCGCTATGGGTACCACCGACGGTTTGCGTCGTGGTCTCGAAGTAGAAGACGCCGGTCGTCCAATTGAAGTACCCGTGGGTAAAGCCACCCTGGGTCGTATCATGGACGTTCTGGGTAATCCTATTGATGAAGCGGGCCCTATCGGTGAAGAAGAAAAATGGTCTATTCACCGCCAGGCACCAAGCTACGAAGAACAGTCTACAGCGGTAGAATTGTTGGAAACAGGTATCAAAGTAATCGATCTGATTTGCCCCTTCGCGAAAGGTGGTAAAGTTGGTCTGTTCGGAGGTGCCGGTGTAGGTAAAACCGTAAACATGATGGAGCTTATCCGTAACATCGCCATCGAGCACAGCGGCTACTCAGTATTCGCCGGTGTAGGTGAGCGTACTCGTGAGGGTAATGACTTCTACCATGAGATGAACGACTCAAACGTACTGGATAAAGTGTCTCTGGTTTACGGTCAGATGAACGAGCCACCGGGTAACCGTCTGCGTGTTGCTTTGACCGGTCTGACCATGGCGGAGAAATTCCGTGATGAAGGTCGCGATGTACTGTTCTTCGTCGATAACATCTACCGTTATACCCTGGCCGGTACTGAGGTATCTGCATTGTTGGGTCGTATGCCTTCAGCGGTGGGTTATCAGCCTACACTGGCTGAAGAAATGGGTGTTCTGCAGGAGCGTATTACCTCTACTAAGACAGGTTCAATCACCTCAATCCAGGCGGTATACGTACCGGCGGATGACTTGACTGACCCCTCACCAGCAACCACCTTCGCTCACTTGGACGCAACGGTTGTATTGTCTCGTGATATCGCTTCACTGGGTATCTACCCTGCTGTTGACCCACTGGACTCTACTTCACGTCAGTTGGATCCACTGGTTATCGGTCAGGAACACTATGATGTGGCTCGTGGCGTACAGTCTGTGTTGCAGCGCTATAAAGAGTTGAAAGACATCATCGCGATTCTGGGTATGGATGAGTTGTCTGAAGAAGATAAGCGCGTGGTATCACGTGCTCGTAAGATTCAGCGCTTCCTGTCTCAGCCTTTCTTCGTTGCTGAAGTCTTTACCGGTGCGCCAGGTAAATATGTATCACTGAAAGACACCATCAGTGGCTTTAAAGGCATTTTAGATGGTGAGTACGATGACCTGCCAGAGCAGGCGTTCTACATGGTTGGCTCAATCGAAGAAGCGGCCGAGAAAGCCAAGGGCATGTAAGGGTTTTCCGCTGCCCAGGCAGCGGAAAGAAACTAACCGTTAGGAGGTGAAATGGCAGCTATGACTGTACATCTCGACGTGGTGAGTGCCGAAGAGAACCTGTTCTCTGGTCGGGTCGAAACCATCCAGGTTACTGGTAGCGAGGGTGAACTGGGAATCTATCCCGGACATGCTCCGTTATTGACTACCCTGAAGCCAGGCATGGTCAGGCTGGTAAAACAGCATGGTCACGAAGAGTTAATCTATATCGCCGGTGGCGTGCTTGAAGTGCAACCCGGTACGGTTACGGTAATGGCCGATGTGGCCGTTCGTGCAGATGATCTGGATGAACAGGCCGCGCTGGAAGCCAAAAAGCGTGCTGAAGAGCATATTGCCAATCCAAGCAGCGATCTTAATTATGCTGAGGCTGCCGCAGAACTGGCAGAAGCCATTGCACAGCTGAGATTGATTAAGAGTTTGCGTCGCAAGTAAGCGAGCGCTATACGCTTAAAAAAGGACCCGCCATCGGCGGGTTTTTTATTGCCCGTTTACCCCTTAAGTCTCGACCGCTACTTGCCGCCAACAGGCGGTCTATTGTTTTGGCCTCAGATATTGCTGTCGCACACGCAACAGACTCAGCAGAGGTTCGCTGTTAATCTTCTCCAGTTGATTGACTCGCTGCGTTAGGATAAATCACAGCCCAGGGTAAGTCTGATTGTTCACATTGGTATTGCAGATGCCTGAAGTCTTGGGATGTCTCACCATCGTAAACGTCGATATGCTGCAGCGTCAGTTGCAGCAAAGGTACGGTGTTTTTCGCCTGTTTGCTTTCACTAGGATGTCGCAGAATAATAATTCTGGTTTCATGTGATAAGGGTCGGACGGCCGCGCACAGGCACACAGATTGCGGATAGCGACAAATTTGGCAATATAGTCTTTTGCTGGTCATTCTGGAGACAGGTCATTAACAGCGACACCAAGTATAAAAGGATATGGGAGACTGTGCAGCTGATTCCATCCGGTTGTGTTGCCAGTTATGGACAAGTGGCCGACCTGGCTGGCTTACCCGGCCGCGCACGTCTGGTGGGTAAGGCCCTGGGTAAGACGCCAACGCACCTTAACCTGCCCTGGTTCAGGGTCATTAAATCCAATGGTCAGTTGGCCTTTCCTGCCGGCAGTGAGATGGCCCTATGTCAGCAAGGCTTGTTGCAGCAAGAAGGGGTTGTAGTGCTGAACAACAGGGTTCCGATGGCGGACTTTCGATGGCAGCCTGATCTGTCCGAACTGTTGCACAGGCTAAGGTACTGACGAAATCGTTATCGACACTTCTTATTTTACCCTGCCAGCGCTAAGCTAGGTTTCTGTTTCAATAAATGGATCTGTATCATGACCCGCTATACTTCCTGCTGTTTCTTTGTCCTGTTGTTTATGTTTGCTTCCTTTAGCCAGGCATCTGAACAAGAGTTGGCCGCTAAACTCGACAGTTTTTTATATGGGGCCAGCGTCAATGACCCATCAGTGCATGATGATTTCTGGCATGCCGATTTGGTGTATACCAGTTCTGCGGGTGATCGCTTCGGAAAAACATCGTTGATGCAGGGTGTCGAGGACGCAGGCATGATAAAGGAATCTGAGGTAACAACCTGGTACAGCGCCGATCAGGTTCACATCAGATTGTTTGGTGATGTTGCACAACTGGATTTCAGACTCGTTTCCCGCACTGGTGACACCACTCAATACTATTTGAACAGTGGCACCTTCGTGCGTCAGAACGGCGATTGGCGGGCAATAAACTGGCATGCAACCAAAGCCGGCGAATAACAGCCATGGTGGCGTTATGGCCGGGTTTCAGCGCCGGCTCTTCCGCCACACTAGAGCAACTAAAAGCGCTATCAGGGCGACTATACCGAACGTCCCGCCCTCTGCATTCACCACGACGGTGGTTGGCTGATATTCGTAGTCTGAGCTCTCCAGAGGCACATAGAGCAGGTCGCTGTCGGCATAGCCGTCATAAACTGCAACCAACGAATGATCATCAGCATCATACAATTCAATCAGGATTTCGTAATCGTCGCTGGCAAAGCCTTCTACCAATTGTGTATTCACTTCAAAAGTGTCGTCGCTGGACTCCCCGTAAATGGTGAACACCGAAGAGTCATGGTATTCCATGAATTCATCTTCCGTACCCAGATATAGAACCGCATAGACCGCAGCGCCCGAATAGGCGGTGTCGGCATCAAAGGTCAGAGTGAAGTCCGAATAATAGCCATCCCTGTCCTGGTCATGTTCCAGCACCAGCCAGGCATCATAAATCCAGATATTTTCACTGCCATGGTACTGCGTGCGCGACACAAGGGTTTTATTTGTGGCGCGCGCCGGACTCTGTATCGCGTCCGCTTTGTTCTCTTGTGCCTGTTGGGCTGGGCGTTCAGTCGATTCAGCACGCCAGTTTTGTGCAAAGCTGACAGAGCTCATACACAACAATGCCAATAATGTGAGTGTTTTCATTGTTCATCTCCATGTCGGTATAGGGTTGAGTGTGGTCGACAGGATGTGAACCAAAACTGAATCGATACTGACTCAGTTTTTATCTTTGAACGAGAAAGCTATTTTGAAGTGAGTACTTACATATATAAGTTAGTGTTTACTATTTATTCAGTGTTGCGTATACTTCCATGACTTGATTCGCTGGAACAAGGCCTGTTTTTAATCCAAAGGGTGTAAACACGGCATTAAGAATATGAGCGGTAGAGTGGCTTCTGTCCTGCTCTAAATCTGACAGAGATCGACGACTGATACCGACCAGCTTGGCATAATCCGCCTGGGTCATTTCGAGCAAATCTTTGCGCAGTATTTTCAGCATTTGTCCCAGTGTCAGCTCGTCCTGGTAATAGCTGTTAAGTAGCGCTGAGATCAGTTCGTAGTCATCTTCGTGTGCAATAATTTTCACGTTTTGGTTTTCCAGTTCGTCACGGGTAAGAGAAAGTGTGAACCGCACGAAAAAACATATCCCGTTCACACCGCTGTTGATCATAGCAGACTTCGTGCAAATTTTTACACTCTTTGTATCAGCGTTTGTTGTTGACTAAAAGCTTGATAAGGGCTCAGATGCGGTTTTATTAAACCTTTAAATCGTACCTGATTAAGCTTTCGAACGACTCTCAATGCATTGTTATATAAGCGATGTGTAAATTTATGCACCTCAATATCCGGGTATCGATTCTTTCCCCTCTGTCACTCTATCAAGCGGACTTTCAGGGACTTTCCTCGCGCCTCCTTTGTAATATTGTGCGGGCGGTTGCTGTTAAGGCACCGCAGAACTTTTCAATAGTCATTCAACCTAATTAGCGGCATGATAGGACGCGGAAAACGGCAATGGGATTTGTCATTAATTGTCGGTGATGTGTCTGTCTTAGAATCTGGTCTGCGATGATGAGCCGAGCTTTAAGCCTCACTACCCAGAATTTCGTTGTGTAAATATTTACACTTGATATTGGCTCAAAATCTACGTTGAGCGCGTCAAAGAGATCTATTTATGTTCATGCATCAGGATACACAGACCAGTGCTCTTCACGAGATAAGACTGAATAAAGTCTTTGCTCTGGTCAAAGCGTCAGGGGCCACCAACGTACTGGATTTGGGATGTGGGTCAGGGTCGTTTTTATGGAAGCTGATGCAGGATCCGCAATTTGTCTCAGTAGTCGGTCTCGAGCAATGTGGCGAATCGCTCCGCCAGGCCAGAAATAAATTACAGGATTTCCTGAACGACAAACCCGTCCGGGAAAAAAACACCGTGTCACAAAAAGACCGGCTTAGCCTGATTTGTGGTTCGTATACAGAACCACCTCCAGGCCTCAATGCGTTTCAGATGGCAGTCATGCTGGAAACCATCGAGCATGTCGTACCGGGGCAACTTTCAGTGGTGGAACATCAGGTGTTCGCATTATTGCGCCCTGCTCAGCTGATTCTGACCACCCCAAACCGAGAGTACAACTGTCTTTATGGTCTGCAGCCAGGCGAATATCGCGATCCTGACCATAAATTTGAATGGGATCGCGCTCGGTTTCGCCAATGGTCCAGAGGGGTTGCGACGCGCAACGGGTATAAGGTCAGATTTCTGGGTGTCGGTGATGAGCATCCCGAACTAGGGCCACCTTCTCAGGTGGCCTGGTTCGAGCAAAACGTTGAGGCGTAGTTACTCAATATTCTGGATCTGTTCACGCATCTGCTCAATCAACACTTTCAGCTCGACGGCCGACTGCGTGATGTCGGCATTGATAGATTTAGACGCAAGCGTGTTCGATTCGCGGTTAAACTCCTGCATCATAAAATCAAGTCGACGCCCTATGGCTCCCCCTTTTTTGAGGATTTTGCGGGTTTCGCTGACGTGGGAGTCCAGACGGTCCAGTTCTTCTGCCACATCCATGCGTTGTGCCAGCATGATCATTTCCTGCTCTAATCTGCCGGGATCAAGTTCCACCTTTGCTTCTGCAAAACGATTGCTGATGCGTTCTTTCTGCCAGGCCATGACCTCAGGCATTTGTTCACGCACCTTCGCCGTCTCAGTCTCAATGGCATCAATACGTTGTTCAATCATGTCTTTGAGGTTATTGCCTTCTGCAGCTCTGGCGTCCAGAAAGTCCTTCAGGCACTGATCAAAGGCTGTCATGATTTGCCCCTGGATAGTATCCATATCTGCCTCTTCTGAGGAAATCACGCCAGGCCACTTGAGCACATCAAAAGGGTTAATCCCGCTGGATTGACCATGAGACTGCACCCAATCTGCTGCATCGATAAGTTGCTTTGCCAGGCCTTCATTGAGTGTGACATTACCCACAGCACCATCATCGGCCTGATATCTCAGGGTGCATTCGACTTTCCCCCGTTGCAATGCCTTGCGAAACCGCTCTCTTAAGATCGGCTCAAGGCTGCGGAATTGCTCAGGTAATCGAAAATAAGTTTCGAGATAGCGCTGGTTCACCGAGCGAATTTCCCAGATTGCGTTGCCCCACTGTGCTTTATGTTCGATGCGGGCGAATGCGGTCATACTGTGAATCATTGGCTGTATTTCCTTGTTAGCTTTGCGCGCCAGTATAACCTATTGCGCGATTTGTGGCAGGCGCCAGTGGGCCGACGGTTAAGCGCTTGTGCATCATTCGCTCGGGTGACTAAACTGACACCCGGGAATGACTTGGGTATAATGCCCGCCAATTCGACCTCAACATCAAGGATTCCAGTATGCGACCCAGTGGCAGAACCGCTAATCAGATTCGCCCAGTAACGATCACCCGTCAGTTTACTCAGCATGCAGAGGGGTCTGTATTGATTGAGTTTGGTAATACGAAGGTGATTTGCACTGCAACCGTAGAAGAAGGCGTTCCCCGTTTCATGAAAGGCCAGGGGAAAGGTTGGGTGACAGCCGAATACAGTATGCTTCCGCGCTCTACCCATACCCGCAGTCAGCGTGAAGCGGCCAGAGGTAAGCAAGGTGGGCGTACGCTCGAAATACAGCGTCTGATTGCCCGTGCGCTGCGTGGTGCTGTGGACCTGAAATTGCTCGGTGAAAACACCGTAATCATCGATTGTGATGTGATTCAGGCCGACGGTGGCACCCGAACCGCCTCAATAACCGGTGGCTGCGTGGCATTGGTGGATGCACTGACGTGGATGCGCAGCAAGGGATTGATTAAGGCTAACCCGCTTAAGTACATGATTGCCGCCATATCGGTAGGTATTTTCAAAGGCACGCCCATCGCGGATTTAGAGTACCTAGAAGATTCCGCAGCCGAGACCGATATGAATGTGGTGATGGCAGATTCTGGTCACCTGATTGAAGTGCAGGGCACGGCAGAAGAAGCCCCCTTTAGCTTTGATGAGCTGCAGGAAATGATGGAATTGTCTAAGCATGCCCTTCGCGAATTGTTTGATGTACAGAAAGCGGCATTGAACTGAGGTAAATCATGCAGGATTATCAAAAAGCCTTTATCGAATTTGCCCTTGAACGTCAGGTATTGAAGTTTGGCCAGTTTACGCTGAAATCTGGTCGCACCAGCCCGTATTTTTTTAATGCGGGTTTGTTTAATACCGGCCTCGATCTTGCCCGGCTGGGTCAGTTCTATGCAGCGGCATTGGTAGACTCTGGTATTGAATACGATTTGCTGTTTGGCCCTGCATACAAAGGGATCCCGATTGCAACCACGACGGCGGTGGCGCTGGCTGATAAACACGGTATTGATAAGCCCTATTGTTTCAACCGTAAAGAAGCCAAGACCCATGGAGAGGGGGGGAATCTGGTAGGCAGTCCTCTCGAAGGCCGGGTTATGTTGGTGGATGATGTGATCACTGCCGGTACCGCCATAAGGGAGTCTATGGATATTATACAGGCCAATGGGGCGTCACTGGCCGGTGTGCTGATTGCACTGGACCGACAGGAGAAAGGCAAGGGAGAGCTCTCCGCGATTCAGGAAGTGGAGCGTGATTTCTCTACCCGGGTAATTTCTATCGTCAGCCTCGGCGATGTGATTCATTATTTGCAAGGCAAAGCGGATATGAAAGCCCACCTTGAGGCGATTTCTGCTTATCGTGACCAATATGGCATCTGAATTTGACCGCGCGGATCATCATCTGGATACGTTGGGGCTGCGTTGCCCTGAACCGGTGATGATGGTGCGCTTACAAATTCGCAAGATGCGCGATGGTGAGACCTTATTGGTGGAGGCCGATGATCCTGCCACCACACGCGATATTCCCAGCTTCTGCCGGTTTATGCAGCACCAGTTGCTAGGGGCTGATACGACGGACACACCCTACCGCTACCTGATACAAAAAGGATTAACTGCGGCGGATACAACCCAGTAGCAGTTTTTTCAGCAGGCGTGCGCTGTGGTGATCGCCACAGTGCACGTCCTCAATAAACAGCTGTTTGTGGCGCAGCAGACTTCTCAGCCTGTCCTCTCGAATACTGAGTTTGATATAGGGCTCTTGCAGTGCAGGAGTATTTTTATCCGCTTCCAAGCCGCTCGGAATTACACGCATAACCGTTCACCTTGCCGCCTGCATGACGTGTTATCCCTTGCGCCCGCCTCATTAAGCCTGACAGCGCGGCGTCTCAGTTGCAACAGACACGCGTTGATGCGCGGCGTCATTACTGTCATCGCGCGGCGTGTCAGGTTTTCCAACTTATGTTCACTGGCCACAACAACGTTTTTGGCACAACGGATCTGGCGCAGTCTCTCATGGGTATCGCTGAGAAGCAGTGATACCGAGGTATAACTAACAACAGGGTCCGGTTGCTGCACTTTGCAGGACATGAGTATTTCTGCGATCTGTCTTGCTCTTTGAGCCGGTACTAATGCTTCCCCCCAGCGCCGCTGGCGGCGATAGTACTGGCTTGTGTTGAGGTAATGCCGGTACATGTACCGGGCAAAAGGTAAATGATCACCTATCCATCGAACATAAAGCGGGCACAATTGAGTGTGTTGCATTGCATCTCCCAGAAGATCTGAAGCCGATCTTTACTTTACGCAAATGCAAATGATTATCAATAGCAAATATAGTTATTTAGTGAAAAGGCTTTTCTTACATGGACTCATTTTGTTTTTCTTTCTCACTTATCCGACATAAAAAAGCCGGCGCAATGGCCGGCTCAAGAGTGCAGGGACTACTGTTACTGCATTGCTCTTAACATCCAAGCGGTTTTCTCGTGGATTCGCATTCTGTCAGAAACCAGTGCAGCAGTGGATTCATCATCTGCCTTTTGTGCGAGTTTGAGCACCTCGCGAGAGGTTTTTACAACCTGTTCGTGACTCTTGGTCAGAATTTCTACCATGGCTCCGGCTCCCGGCACGTCTTCGACTTCCTCGATCGAGCTCAGTTTGGAAAAGGCCTTGTAGGTTCCGGGCGCAATCACACCCAGAGTCCGGATTCGCTCGGCGATATCGTCAACCGCTTCTGCCAGTTCAATATAATGTTCCTCGAACATCAGGTGCAGTTCTCTGAACTGAGGACCGGTTACGTTCCAGTGAAAATTATGGGTTTGCAGATACAGGCTGTACGAGTCTGCCAGTAATCGTTTCAGCCCCTCTGCGATATCCTCTCTATCCTGCGTATTAATACCAATATCGATCTTACTCATTGAAGTCTCCTTTTTCGTGGATACCCGTTAATTCAGTCTTCAGTATTGCAGTGCGAGACTGAATTGACCAATTAATCATAGCAATAGACTTAATCGGTTTTATGAATACTGTTTTTGTAGAATGAGTGAAAACCTAATTAAACCGTCAGAGCCGTCTCAAATTGGAAATAAACGGTGATTCACCCGGCACGGACATGCGTGGCAGCGCCTGTTTAACAAACTCCATGGCAAACCGCGATGGAAAGGTAGTGGTGAATTTTACGATTTTGTCTTCCTGTACGAAGAAGAAGTAAGACGCATAGAAAGGCTCAATACCTTCTTTCTCTATTTTGGCATCAAGATAGTAACCCTTGAACTGTTTGTTCAGCATGTTCCAGCTTAGCTGAATGTCCTCGCTCATCTGCAACGGTGGCAGGTTAAGATCTGTAACAAAGTCAGTCAGGTTATCGCGTAGTTTTTCTGTTTCTTCTTCCAGAATGGCATCAGTGTTACCAATATCGCTGGTAGGAATGGGGTAAACAGAGACTTCGATTTTATCGTTGCTAAAAGAGGGGTCACGGTAGGTCAGCATCGACCCTTCCAGAGGGTCATTGTAAATGCGGCGTTCGCTGAGGGAGAAGTTAGACACTTGCTGCGGCGCCTTCAGATCGTCTTCATAATCTTCTGAATTGAGGTTATGAGCCAGGAATCCGGGACTAAATACCTGTTGTGCCAGGGCATCACGCAAAAAGTGACTCACCAGCTCACTGGCAAAGGCCTGATCATCCCTGGCGCCATTGCGAGAGAGACTGTAGTCGAATTTCTTTAACGGCAAACCGCGCCAGGTCAGGGTGAATCGCGCCTGCACTCTGTTGCGTTTGTCAGTGTAACTGAGACTGGAAATTAACAGCTCGTAGTCCGCGCCGGGCTGTTTCAGCAGCACTATCGGAAACAACCCTGTCTGCTGCAAACTCTGTTGAAATGCCTCAGCACCAATGGCGTCAACCTGGCAATGGTGGCGGGCGGCCATGCGCTGACAAGTCTTGTTTAAATCCGATGACGTGGTTTGCGATAACACCCCTAATGCTGGCAGGTCAGTATTCTGGGTAACCGGGGGCATTTGTACTTGCGTGTCGGTTACGGCGCAGGCGCTTAGCATCAATGCCAGGCAAGGTGCCAACATGCGGAAACGGGAAAATGAATTCATCCTTGAGCCTCGATAATAGGAAGATGATGGATTGTAGAGGAAGTTGTTTAACAAATATACTACAGATCAACGCTTCATTAACATATTACCGGGCGTTAATCCGTTAACGCCCGACCGCTCTGCATAAATTCTGATATCACTGCATCTTGATGATCTGGCCGTCTTTCATCACGAAGCTGACTCGGGTCATCAGACTGATATCATCCAGTGGATTTCCCTTCACTGCTACCAAATCGGCTAATTTTCCTTTTTCCACCGTACCCAGCTGGTCGTCCACGCCCAACAGTTTTGCACCATGAAAGGTGGCGGCTCGAATGGCTTCGATGGCTGGCATGCCCGCGTCGGTCATGAGTTTAAATTCCTCGCCATTATCACCATGGGCCGACACACCGGAGTCAGTACCAAACGCAATATTGACACCTGCCTTATAGGCTCTGGCAAAGGTCGACTGAATCAGTGGACCGATTTCAGCTGCCTTGGGGCGAACCAGTTCCGGAAAGAAGCCATCAATTTCAGCCTTTTCTGCCACCCAGGCACCGGCCAGCACAGTAGGAACATAATAGGTGCCATGTTTTTTCATCAGGGCGATGACATCGTCATCCATATAGGTGCCGTGCTCGATGGAATGGACACCCGCTTTAATGGCGCGCATCATGCCTTCTTTACCATGCGCATGCACTGCCACCTTCATGTCATAGTCTTTGGCAGTGTTTACGATGGCCTCCAGTTCATCTGTCATAAACTGAGGGTTCAGCCCGCTTTTGGCCACGCTCAACACACCACCTGTGGCGGTGATTTTAATCAGATCGGCCCCGTCTTTATAACGTTGACGGACAGCTTCCCGGGCTTCGGCGATACCATTTACCACGCCTTCCTGTGGCCCGGGATCACCCATCAATACCTTTGCTCTGCCGTTGGTGGGGTCGGCATGTCCCCCGGTTGTGGCGATGGATTTAGCGGCCGTATAAACTCGTGGTCCCTGAACTAAGCCTTTTTCAATGGCTTTTCGCAATGCCACCGTTTCGTTATAGCTATCTCCCAGGTTGCGTATGGTGGTAAACCCGGCGTTCAACGTCTTCCCGGCGTAATGGACAGCCTTAAAGCTGTAGTCAGCTTCGTTTAAGGTGAAGCGATCCATATAGGCACCGGGTCCCTGCTGAGAGCTGATGTGGGTGTGCATATCCATTAAGCCAGGCATCAGGGTGCTGTCGGACAAATCCACTAACTGGTCATTGTCTCCTGCCTCAATAAAGCCACGGCGAACATCTACAATGCGATTATTTTCGACAACCACCGTTGCCTGGCTCATCACTTGTGTATCGGTTGCGGTAATCAGCCTGCCCGCGTGGATATAGGTTGCGGCGGAAGCGCCAAGACTGGCCGCTGCCAATGACGCCCCAAACAAAAAAGAAATGCGTTTCATCGTGTTATGCTCATTCTGTTGTTTTTTGTGTCCTGGTCACATTAGGCCAGTTGTTGTGCCAGATCAAAGTCCGTTGTCGCAGCAATCAGTACAATCAGGGCATTCGATTAGTGAAGAGAATAGACTCATATGGCGGCGATGGCAGCACCGGCATTGCGTAAATATCATCTCAATGGCCCCAGATATACGTCCTATCCGACGGCATTGCAGCTGGATGACTTCAATCCGGAATTATTAAAACAGCGTTGTCAGCAGGCAGACGCGAAGCCTCTGTCTTTATACCTGCATGTCCCCTTCTGCCATTCCCTTTGCTATTACTGTGGCTGTAATAAACAAATCACCCGTCAGACACACAAGGCACAGGTTTATCTGGACTACCTGATGCGAGAAATTACTCAGCGCTATCAGCTGTTTACTGAGCGGTCTGTCACGCAAATCCATTTCGGTGGTGGAACTCCCACCTATCTCAGTGATGAGCAATTGACCCGACTCATGGCTCATGTCAGGCAGTGTTTTGAGGTCACCGATGATGCTGAAGTCAGCATTGAGATTGACCCGAGACAGATGACCTTGCCCCGTCTAAAGCATCTTTTTGAACTGGGTTTTAACCGGCTCAGTATTGGTGTTCAGGACTTTGACAAAAAAGTGCAGAAAGCGGTAAACCGGGTACAGGACGAAGAGCATATCGTTGAATTGGTGCGGTTTGCGCGGGAGTTGGGGTTTGCCTCAGTGAGTCTGGATTTGATCTATGGTCTGCCCCACCAAAGCGCAGCAAGCTTTGCTGATTCGGTTAATAAGGTGCTGAAGATTCGTCCTGACAGGTTGTCGGTGTTTAATTACGCTCATATGCCGGAAAAGTTTGCAGCGCAGCGGCGTATTGATGAACAGACCCTGCCGGATAGCGCCGAGCGTATGGCCATTTTTTCGCTGGCCAGTGAATTACTCTGTGCGCAAGGGTATGTGTGTATCGGTATGGATCACTTTGCCCTTGAAGATGATGAATTGGCCAGGGCTCAGCGTCATGGTTCCCTGCATCGCAACTTTCAGGGCTACACCACACAAGGGGATTGTGATTTACTGGGCCTCGGTGTGTCCGCGATCAGTCAGATAAATGGCCTGATTGTGCAGAATGAGAAAGTGTTGAAACACTATTATCAGGCCATGGATAAAAAGGGCGAGGCGTTAGCCAAAGGTTATGCGCTGACTGAGGACGACAGACTCCGTGCTGAGGTGATCAAACAATTGATCTGTCACTTTCATCTTTCCTATGCACATATTGAAAAAGCGTTTCATATTCAGTTTGAGGCATATTTCGCCAAAGAAATAGAACGGTTAAAAGCGATGATGGCTGACGGATTACTGAGCATGTCGTCAACAGGCATACAGGTAACAGATGCTGGACGCAGCTTAATCCGCGCCATTTGTATGCAGTTTGATCGCTATTTGCCACAGTCCCGTCAGCAGGCATTTTCCCGCATTATATGAACGACACACCGCCTTGCGCCGGCAAAGACACTATTATCGAATCTGCCCATCTGTCCTTTAATGTCTCGGCTTGGCCGAATCTGCGTACTTAACTTACTGGTTTATCGTATTTTTTTGCTATGCTAAAGAGCTAATCGCATCTTTTTCCGGAGCAATTCACCCTTATGCGCCGCAACCAGTCTGTCGTCAATGAAGAAGTTCAGTTTTCCGAACAGGAAGAATTGGTGTCCACAACCGATTTACGGGGGATTGTCACCTATGCCAATGAGGCTTTTTGCCGTGTCGCTGGATATGAAGTCGATGAGCTTTTGGGCAAAAACCACAATCTGGTGCGTCATCCGGATATGCCAAAATCTGCATTCAAAGATCTATGGGACAAGCTTAAGCAGGGACAGGCCTGGCGTGGGATGGTCAAGAATCGCTGTAAAGATGGCCGTTATTACTGGGTTGATGCCTATGTAACGCCGGTTTATCAGAATAACAGTGTAGTGGGGTATCAATCTGTACGGGTAAAGCCGCAACGTGAACTGGTGGCCAGGGCGGAAAAAGCCTACCAGGCCATTAACCAGGGTAAATTCAACGCCCATGAAGTTGCTCTGAACCAAAAGTACCTTTCATCTGGTCTCGCGATATTGCTGATTTGTGGCTTGGTTTTCTGGTTCGGCGGCCTCTGGAGTGGTTTGCTAAGTCTGCTGCTACCGCTTGTTTTAGGTGTCATTTTTCGTTCAGAACTGATGGCGTTTCCGCTTCAGGCTGAGGCCTTAAAAACACAGTACGACAGCATTAGTCGCTTTATCTACAGTGGCAAAGGCTTACACAGTGTTGTCGATTTTCATCTTGGCCTGGGCCGGGCGCGATTGCGCACGGTGCTGGGACGCATGCAGGATTCGGCATCGGGTCTGGTTAGCGTGGCGAAAGAGACCAGTAGGGCGGCGCACACTACCGCGGAGGGCATGGAGCAGCAAAAATTTGAAGTGCAGCAGATTGCCACCGCCATTACTGAAATGGCGGCCACCAGTCAGGAAATAGCGCGCAACACCGTGGAAACTTCAGGCAAGGTGAAAAATGCCAATGATTTGTGTGCAGGCGCGAAAGACAAAGTGCTGGAGAGCAAAGGTAAGGTCTCCAGTCTCGCCGATGTTGTTGACCAGGCAGCAAGCTCCGCCAACCAGTTGGTGGATGAAGCAGATAAAGTCGCCAATGTGATGGGGGAAATTGAGGCGATCGCCGATCAGACCAACCTGCTCGCCCTGAACGCCGCGATTGAGGCGGCCCGTGCAGGCGAGAGTGGCCGCGGCTTTTCTGTGGTTGCCGATGAGGTACGCGCACTCTCAACCCGTACTCAGACATCTACAGCCAATATCCATACCAGTTTGCAGACGATGCGCTCGACGCTAAAACAATGGGTTGGCAGTATGCAGCAAAGCCGCGAGCAGGCCATGGAGTGTGTTGATGACGCGCAGAACTCTGCCGCTGCCATGGAAGAGATTTATCAGGTTATGACGGAGATTTCAGATTATTCTGCGCAAATCGCAACGGCGTCGGAGCAACAGGAGAAAGTGTGTGAAGAGGTCAGTCGCAATATCGGCAATATTACGCAGGTTGCAGATGATAATGCGCAGGTAGCCCAGGATATGGAGCAGAGCTCTGGTAGCCTCAGGGCCAGTATCGACAGGATTGCGGCGATGGTAAAGACCTTTGCTCAGAAGGAATAAGCGCCCAAATCCGGTCAGAGCACCCCAAGGCTGAACTGATAGTCGCCGCTTTTAATCATCAGGTGATCTTCGTTGCCCTGACGTTGCGGACGACCCTGGTCAACTAACTGATAAAACAGATTCTGGTGCAGACGACCAAACAGGTTTCTTCTGACTAAGGCATAGGGCAGCAGATCCCCTGTTACCTTGTCTGTCTCCAGCACCACAGGATGTTCCTTCCCCACGATAAACTGATCACCCAGATTTGAAGTGAATACTAACTTCTCTTCTTTTCTTTGCCAGTTAGTGATAATAAAGGGTACGTCTTCGACTGTAATGGCCACCTTCTCTACCGGCGTGACCAGATAGTAACGATCCTGTTCTTTCTTTAAGACACTGGCGAATAACCTGACCAGCGCTTCTCGGCCAATGGGGGTGCCCATATAGTCCCACTGACCGTTGTGCCGGATGACCATGTCAAGCTCACCACAGAAGGGCGGGTTCCAATCCTCCACAGGCGCCGACTTTTGCGCTTGTGCTGCCAGTTGAGCCTGTAAGTCTTCAAGTTTCATTTCGCCGCGCGTCGCTTAGCGCTGGTTTAGCGCATCCCGAAGCTCCCGCAATTTCGCTTTGATAACCCGCATGTTTTCAGGGCCTGTGCGCAGCAATTGTTTTTGCGGGGCAGACAGAGATTCGAGACGCTCATCTTTATATTTGTACATCACACTTTCTGTGGTTACCTCAACAGGCATAGGAACCTCAGGTGTATCCAGCAGATTATCAATGGCTTCGATCAGCACATTGTCAAAGTCGTCTGACCCGGCGCTGATTTCAGCGAAAATCTCTGCTATCGCGGGCTTATACTGCTCGTAAATGGCAATCATAGCCTCCGTGTCCATGCTTTCCATTGCCTCTACGTAGGGCGTATAGCGCTTGTAACTGGCCGCATCGATCCATTCTTTTCCGGCCTGGCGGTAAACTCTGAACTCCTGAGCCGGAGGCTGCAGAACCTGATGGTTGGGGGCCAGTTTGTCATCTGCCAGGTTAGCGCTGAAAACCACAAAACGGCGCAACAGATCTTCGTCTACGATCAGTCTGGCCATGGCTTCATACACGCCAGTCTCTGCAATAGCTGTTTTGATGGCGGCATCACTGGTATCCAAAGGCACAGGCTCCGGTTCTGGTTCGGGCTGTGGCTCTGGCATCGGAGTCGGTGGTGCTGGTATGGGTTCTGGTTCAGGTTCCGGCTCAGGCAAAGGCTCAGGCTCGGGGTCAGGCTGTGGCTGCATCACCGGCTCAGTGGGTTGAGTAACCTGTGCCTCGTCCTTGGGCCAGAGAAACAGGGCTACCAGCAAAACAACTAGCAATCCTGCGACTGCGATGTAGGGAAGCAGGGAATTTTTCTCTGTCGTGTCATTATCTGTCATAACAACTTACCTTTTCAGCTGGATGTTTCTACCCGAAAGCACATGCTGTCGAAAACGAAAATGTTACTCCGTACTTAGGTAGTACCTGGTTATAGAGTCTATCAGTTAAGACTGATAATGCACCTTGTCTGACACATTATCCAGTCGTTCGTTCACCTGCCCCTAAATCACCTGGCGTGAAGAATTGAACTGATTATCAGATTGAAAAGTATAAAAAAAGGTCCATATCAGGAGACTATAATGAACTATCAGCTAACGTCGTTGCAGCGTGATAAGCCGGTTTTTGAACAGGTCTGGGTACTTTCGTATGAAATGAGTGTCTATCTGGTGCAAATTTCGGTCGATGGGAACCGCGGCCTGGTCTATGCTAATGACAGCAATCCGATGAGGTTCACCAGCCTGGAGCAGGTACGGAACGCCTTTTCAGATCTGGTCGTGAAGCAGGCTGAATTGATTCATCATTCTGCTTACGATGAAATGATTGGGGCCGCACAAGAGCCCGACAATACCATGAGATTGCCGATACGATTGGGTTTGGAGCACTCGCTGTAAAGCGCAAAGTTTACAGTTTGCCACTGGTAAGAGATTAGCTTATAACCAAACGGCCTTGTTTATCACTTTTATAAGAGTATCCTAATATAAGGATTTGACTTCTGGAGGATAAATGTCTGAATTTAACTGGCAACGGGCCGTAATTAAGGTAGGGAGTGCTCTGATATCACCCGATGGACATCAGTGCAGCGCGAAGTACTTACTGGCCATCGCCAGGTTCATCACTGAAAGCCGCGAGCAGGGCAAACAGGTCATTATTGTGTCTTCGGGCAGTGTTGCTGCCGGGCGCAGTGTTATCGCCCACAAGACCCACCCATCCATTGCTGAGAAACAGGCAATGGCAGCGGTTGGGCAAATGCAAATGATGGAAAACTGGTCACGCTTTTTCGATTTCCCTTGTGCCCAGGTCCTGCTCACCTATGACGATTTCCATGACAGATCTCGCTATGTGAATATTAAAAACACGGTCCGGGAGCTGCTCAACAATAACGTATTACCCATTGTGAACGAGAACGACACCACCTCCGTGGACGTGCTCAAGGTGGGTGACAACGATAACCTGGCTGCGTATGCCGCCATGGTGGCAGAGGCCGATACACTGGTCATTTGTTCTGATATAGATGGTTTGTACGATGCAGACCCTCGTATCAATCCACAGGCAAAACTGATCCCGGTGGTAAACAACATCGATGGTGAAATTTATGAGCTGGCAGGCGGGCCTGGCAGTAAAGTCGGCACCGGTGGTATGCGTACCAAAATTGAAGCCGCCGATAAGTGTGCCGAAAGTGGTATACAGACGCTGATCGTAAATGGCAGCAAGGGTGAAGTCTTTGATGCCCTTCTTGACGGCCGCATTCCCGGTACCCGGTTTGTTCCGGCTAAAACCCCGGATACGGCGAAAGAGCAATGGCTTAAGCATACGTTGATTGCAACTGGTCGTATTGAAGTGGATCAGGGTGCCAAGAAGGCGCTTATCCAGACCGGTGCCTCGCTATTGCCTGTTGGCATTAGCGGCGTAGAAGGCGATTTCACAGCCGGTGATGCCGTTGAGATCTGCCACAACAATGTGCCCTTTGCGAAAGGGGTGGCCTTGTACAGTGCCGCAGACCTGAACGCAATCAAAGGTCTTTACAGTGACGACTTTGAAAACGTCATTGGCTATTCATCGGGCGAAGCTGCGGTACACAGGGACGATCTGGCGTTACTCTAACGCCACCTTTCACATTGAACTCATCTATACAGCCTGCAGGTGAACCTGGCGGGCTGTTTTCCGACAAAGGAGAAAACATGACTTTTTCGATTAAAGAGATGGCGCAAAAAGCACGAATTGCCTCACGCCAGCTGGCTAAGCTGACGTCCGTCAAGAAAAACGCAGTATTGCACAGCATTGCTGACAACCTTGAGTCCATGACCGACAGCATTCTTGCGGCGAATAAAAAAGACGTGGAAGCAGGTCGCCAGGCCGACTTAGCCGAATCCATGCTGGACAGACTGACGCTGGATACGGCCGCCATCGCCAATATTGCCGATGCGGTGCGTCAGATTGCAGCACAGGATGACCCCGTTGGCAGCATCCGCGATATTCGTCGTCAGGCAAGTGGCATCGAAGTGGGCAAAATGCGTATTCCTCTGGGTGTGGTCGCGATGATCTATGAATCACGCCCCAACGTTACCATTGACGCTGCGGCGCTGTGCTTTAAAGCAGGTAATGCAGTGGTGCTGCGTGGCGGTAAAGAAGCGCTACACTCGAATCTGGCATTGGCTGAATGTATTAAAGCGGCGTTGCAGGAGCACAATGTTGACCCCAATGTGGTGGTAGTGGTGCCAGACCCTGATCGCGCGATTATGAATGAACTGATGACGCTGAATGAAGAAATCGATCTGATCATTCCTCGCGGCGGTGAAGGACTGATACGTTTTGTTTCTGAGAACAGCCGCATCCCGGTTATCCAGCACTATAAAGGGGTGTGTCACCTGTACGTGGACAGCGCGGCCGATGAGGCTAAAGCACTGGGCTTGCTGCAAAACGGTAAAACCCAGCGCACCGGTGTGTGCAACGCCCTGGAAACGCTGCTGGTGCACAAAGATATTGCACCGAGTTTCCTGCCCATGGCGGCCGCAATGCTGGCCGAACATAAAGTGCGAGTGCATGCCTGTGAGCAAAGTATTGATTATTTTGACGGTGCGGAAGCGGCCACAGATGAAGACTGGGACGCAGAATACCTGGCGCTGGAAATTGCGGTACGGGTGGTCGACACCTTTGACGATGCAGTGGCGCATCTTGAGCAATATAGCTCCGGTCACACCGAGGTGATTGCGACTCAGGATTACTCCCGCGCACAGCAGTTCATTCGCAGCGTCAATTCCGCGGTGGTGATGGCCAATGCCTCGTCACGTTTCTCTGATGGCGGAGAGCTGGGTCTGGGAGCCGAGATCGGTATCTCTACCAGTAAGTTGCACGCCTACGGTCCCATGGGGGCAGAATCGCTCACTACGGAGAAGTTTATTGTGCTGGGCGACGGCCATATCCGCCAGTAAAGAATGAATTATGAAGCGTAAGGGCTCCGCATGGAGCCCTTTTTATTTGAACGCCCGACAGCCCTATTCACGCTCCAGTTGTTTGATCTTTTGATGCAGCTCCCAGGCAGGATCGGTGACTAATGTTTCCAGCACCTGAATACGTTCCTGTAGTTGCTGAATATGATGATCCTTGTCTTGAGTCCGCTCTGTGGGTTTGCAATCAAAAGGATTGTCTACCTCTGCATTAAACCAGGCAATCAGTTTCCAGTGGTATTTTTTATCAAGCCAGCAAAGCAGCAGATAGCCGGACAGCAGCGCCATCACTAATAAACTTGTCGTCAAAGTCGTCATATTTTACCCCTGTCATGTTGAGTGAGTGAAACCGGTCATCAAGGTTAGTCGTAGCCATCACGGAATCCTTACAAAATTTTCTTGGCTAAGGTCGGCTTTGATCTTGTTATAAAACCCTCTAGAATCCCTTCACACTCCCAATAACGGACCTGCCATGCCAGCTATTACGGAATTGTTCGAAAAAAACCGCCAGTGGGCTGAGCGCACTGTGGAATCGGAACCTGATTTTTTTAAGAAGCTATCTGAACAGCAGACGCCGGAGTACTTGTGGATTGGATGTGCTGACAGCCGAGTACCGGCCAATCAGCTCTTAGACCTGTTGCCTGGTGACATTTTCGTGCACCGCAATGTGGCGAATCTGGTAATACATACCGACTTGAACTGTCTGTCTGTGCTTCAGTATGCAGTTGAAGTGCTCAAGGTGAAGCACATCATTGTTTGCGGCCATTATGGTTGTGGCGGGGTAGAGGCTGCATTGGCAAACAGGCAGTTAGGATTAATCGACAACTGGCTGGCCCATATTCAGGATATTGCCACTTACCACTGGCCGGCGCTGGAACCACTGTCACCCGAAGACAGGGTGCAAAAGCTGTGTGAGCTCAATGTCCTGGAGCAGGCAAGGAACATTCGCCGCACCTCTATCGTCCGTGATGCACTGAGCAGAGGCCAGGAATTGCGTATTCACAGTTGGATCTACAGCTTGCGCAATGGCCGTCTGACCGATGTGGAAGCCAAGTACCGCGAAGCAGAGTAGCTAGGTCAATGACGGCAACCTTATCCGCACTGACCTTATACCCGATAAAATCTACCCGCGGGCTGCAGGTATCCCGCGCGGTGGCCACCGCCGAAGGTCTGGCCTTTGACCGTCGCTTTATGCTGGCCGATGAAAAAGGTCGCATGTTGACAGGCCGGGCTCTGCCAAAGCTGGTGCAGGTGCAGGCTACACCAACACCTCTTGGCTTGTTGGTGACCCATGCTCAGATGCCCCCCTTGCAACTGGATTTTGCCGCATTTACAGGCGCACGCTGCCAAACCCATGTGTGGAAGGACCATTTCAGCGCGTTTGCCACCCATAGTGATGCGAATCACTGGTTTTCCACCTTGCTGGACCGCCCCTGCCAATTACTATATGCCGGCACCGAGTCACCACGATTCAGTGAAAGTGCCAATACGACGGTGAGTTTTGCCGATGGATTCCCTCTGCTGCTGTTATCAGAAGCGTCACTGGCAGATCTCAATGCTCGCTGTCAGCAGCGTCATAGCATGGCTCAGTTCCGGCCCAATCTGGTGGTAACCAATACCGCAGCGTTTGCCGAAGACAGCTGGTCCCGCATTCGTGTGGGTGAGGTGGAATTGCAATTAGACTGTCCGTGCAGTCGCTGTATTTTTGTGACCCGCGATGCCGACAGCGGCGATTTTCTGCCCCAGCGCGAGCCTCTGAACACTCTGGCTCAGTTTCGTAAAGACCAGCACGGTAAGATTAACTTTGGTATGAATGTCACGGTAATCAAAGGCGGTGTACTGGAATTGGGCGGTGAGATTGAGGTGTTGGAACACAGAGTGGCAGAAACTTATTAAGGATTGGCCAGTCTGGCCGGGAATAAAAAAAGCCCGGTCAAACTGACCGGGCAACAACAGGTGCCAGGCACCTAACGACAGAAAATGGGAGAAATTTTCTGCGACTTGCTTAATGGTTGGCGACGATAGCTTTCATATCCGTCATATAGCCACGCAGCGT
The DNA here is from genome assembly GCF_002201535.1 of Lacimicrobium sp. SS2-24. Lineage (GTDB taxonomy): Bacteria > Pseudomonadota > Gammaproteobacteria > Enterobacterales > Alteromonadaceae > Lacimicrobium. The sequence continues at coordinate 73,781 of NZ_NIWW01000002.1, forward strand.
ATCACCAATCTTTTCAACCGGATGCTGACGAATGGCGGCATTAACCTGAACCAGTGTCTTATTGTCCACACTGTTGCTGTCCAGCTTCAGCCCCTTGCCGATAACATCTGTACTCAGGCCCGGCATGAACTGCTCAGCCAGTAACGGCATGGCCGCATTGGCAAACAAGTAGTTCCCGTATTCTGCGGTGTCAGATATCACCACGTTCATTTCATACAGACGCTTACGGGCAATGGTATTGGCGATCAGCGGCGTTTCATGCAGTGATTCGTAGTACGCCGATTCTGGCAGCATACCCGACTCCACCATGACGTCGAAGGCCAGCTCTACACCGGCTTTGATCATGGCTACCAGTAGAATGCCGTTGTCGAAGAACTCCTGCTCATCGATGGTACCGGTGTATTGTGGCGCTTGTTCAAATGCACTCTGGCGGGTTTGTTCACGCCATTTCAATAAATTGGCATCACCGTCAGCCCAATCCTGCATCATAGTGCGAGAGAACTCGCCGCTGAGAATGTCGTCCTGGTGCTTTTCGAATAACGGGCGCAGCAGTGACTTGAGGCTTTCTGACAGTTCCTGCGCTTTCAGTTTGCCCGGGTTGGAAAGCCTGTCCATCATATTGGTGACACCACCGATCTTCAGCGCTTCGGTAATGGCCTGTAATCCATACTGAATCAGCGCGGCGGCATAGGCCTTATCGATGCCGTCGGCGACCATTTTGTCAAAAGCGAGCAGGGCTGCGGTTTGTTGCATGCCGCAAAGAATTGTCTGCTCACCCATCAGGTCTGACTTCACTTCGGCTACAAAGGAGGACTCCAGTACACCGGCACGATCTCCACCTGTGGCAGAAGCCAGCGCCTTGGCAATCTCCAGGCCCTGACCCTGAGGATCATTCTCTGGATGCACGGCGATGAGGGTCGGTACACCAAAGCCACGCTTATATTCTTCGCGCACTTCTGTACCGGGGCATTTGGGCGCACACATGACTACAGTGATGTCGTCACGAATTTGCTGACCTTCTTCGACGATGTTGAAGCCGTGTGAGTAGGACAATGCCGCGCCTTTTTTCATCAGCGGCATCACCGCTTCAATCACATTGGCGTGCTGCTTGTCAGGCGTCAGGTTATATACCAGGTCTGCCTCAGGAATCAGCTGCTGGTATGTACCTACGGTAAAACCATTACTGCTGGCACGCTGATAGGAATCACGTTTCTCATCGATCGCACTCTGGCGCAATGCATACGCCACATCCAGGCCAGAATCACGCATGTTGAGGCCCTGATTAAGGCCCTGGGCACCACAACCAACGATGACAATTTTCTTACCTTTTAAGAATTCACAACCAGATTTAAATTCGTCGCGGTTCATAAACCGGCAACGACCTAACTGGTCCAGCTGCTCTCTGAGCTTCAGAGAATTAAAATAATTTGCCATTTCTTGCTCCAGCTATCCCGCATCAGCAGGATGATAATCTTCTTCTTACAAGCCAGTGACGTACTTGTATGTTGGCGAGGATAATAGACTAGCCAGTGTGTTGAATAAAATGATATATATGCAATATAACGTTTCATAATACGCAATAAATATGGATATCCGTTCATTACAGTTGTTTCAACACCTGGCGACCAGCCTGCATTTTGCTAAAACCGCTGAGGCGATGTTTGTATCACCCTCTACGCTCAGCCGTGCCATTCAGCGACTTGAGCAGGAGTGCGGGGCGCCATTGTTTGTGCGCGATAACCGTAATGTCAGACTGACCGCTGCAGGCAGTCGGGTTCTGGATTTCAGTGTTCGTCTGCTACAGGAATGGCAACAGGTAAGATCTGAGATACAGCAACAGAGTCAGGTTGTGCAGGGAGAGCTTTCCCTGTTCTGTTCCGTCACGGCAAGCTACAGTCATCTGCCGGCCTTGTTGGAGCGATTTCGCCATCGCTATCCTCAGGTTGAGATCAAGTTAACGACGGGGGATCCCGCTATGTCCGTCGAAAATGTCCGCACTAAACAAGCCGATCTAGCCATCGCCGTGGCCTCGCCTGAGTTCGCCGATGAGTTGTGGTTTCAACATCTTGATACCCTGCCCCTGGTGCTGATTTGTCCTGGTAACCTGGGTGTGACGCAGTTACAGCAAATAGACTGGCGGCAGGTCTCTATGGTGTTACCGGAGTCCGGCCCGTCCCGCCGTATCGTTTATCACTGGTTTGCGGAGCGGGGCATCCGTCCGAATGTTTATGCGTCGGTGGCCGGCAACGAAGCCATTGTCAGCATGGTGGCGCTGGGGTGCGGCCTGGGCATTGTCCCGCGGCCGGTGGTGGAGCAGTCGGTACTGGCGAATCAGCTTACCATGATCACCTTGCCAGACATTGAATCCTTCCAGTTGGGCATTTGCTGCCTTAAAGAGCGGGCCAAAGAGCCCCTGATTCAGGCTCTGATGGCGCAGATTTAGTGCGCTCGCCCTTACTCTCTGTTTAGCTGGTCGGGTCGCCAACTCTGTGTGTACGTTGATATAACCTTCTTCCCCTGTTCGGATACAAAAAAACCCGGCGGCGGCCGGGTTTCAAAGGAGGGGATGTGCGCGTGTTATCAGCGTTCGCGCACTACCCGCAGCCCGATATAGTTGGCCCGGAATTCTGAATCCAGCTCCATACGCGTAGATACACGTGCCAGGCGTGGGGCGAAGTTCCAGGCGCCACCGCGAACCACGGCGCCATTGCCGGCTGAACTGTTAATGGTCCATTCCCACACATTGCCGACCGTATCAAACAGCCCAAACTTATTGCGGTCGAAGGAAGACACTGGCGCTGCGGCGATATTGGACCACTGACTGCCGCACCAGCCGCAGTTAGCATTACCTGTGCCGACGCTTTCACCCCACCAGTAATCGGTTTCTGTGCCACCTCTGGCGGCATATTCCCATTCAATCTCTGTAGGCAGACGGTATTTCTTGCCACTGGCTTCGGTAAGCCAGTTTACATAGGCCTGTGCGTCCCGCTGACTGATACAGACAACCGGGTGTTTGTCGCTGTTGGCATAGCCGGGTGTGCGCCAGTTTAATTGTTCCTGCCATACTGGTGAGCCCTGCTCATAGTAGGCACAGCCTTTGTTTTTCTCAGCATCGGTGACATAGCTGGTTTCTTCCACAAAGCGTCGGAAATCCGCTACGGTGATTTCGGTCTCGCCAATACCAAAGGAATTGTCCAGGGTTTGAGTTTCTACCGGACGCTCGTTTTCCAGACCGTTACCGGAGATGTCGCCCATGCGATAGGAGCCTGCGGGGATGACGATTAACTGAGGTCCCGGCTCGTCACCATGCAGAATGTCCTGCACTTTCTCGCCTTTGTTAAAGGCAAACTGCGCGCGCTGCAACTCAACACGCAGCGTGGTGCTTTCTTTAAGATCTATGGTATCGGTGTAGGTTTCGTAACCACGCTTAACCACTTCAATATCATGAGGCCCTGCGGGCAGCATAATTTGCAGGCGGGTAGAGCCATAGCTGACGCCATCAATAAAGACTTCATCGTCGTAAACATTCGACCGTATGGTCAGCTCGTACATGACTGATTCATCAGCGCCTAACTGACTGCCATCCTGAGGCAAGGTGATCACTTTCGCGACCTCCGGTGGCGTGCGTTCAGCAACACAATAACGGCTGTCTAAACCTAGCAGCTGACAGGCTTGGGTGCGTCGGAGGCTACCCTTCACATCTACGTTCAGCTGTACGGCATAGTTACCCGCACCACTGAACCCGTCACGGGCCACTTCACTACGCAGAATTTGCACAAACACATCAGAGTAAGGACGATGTTGTTTGGCGGCGGCGGCCTCGGTCAGATCATCGTAGAGCTGGTCAAGGAAGCGCTTGGAGGCTTTTTGTTTAGCCAGTGCTTTACCGCGATCGGTACACTTGCCCAACGTTTCGTTTCTGTCACAGGTCACTTCGTGATTAACCGTCAGGTTTTCCTGGCGGTTAAACTCTTTGACCAGGCGATCAACGCGGGCATTGTTGAGTTGTTCTTTGAGGCTTTCTATCTTGTTCAGCAGACTGTGCTTGGACAGACGCAACTGCTCCACATCAAGGAGTTTTGACTGCCATTCGTTATAGTTGGCGGTAATCGCGTCTTTGTTTTCTTTGTGTGCACGGACAGCGGCAAGATAGGCCTGGCGAGCGTCGTTGATATCAATGCTAGGATCTTCAATTGTGCGTTCATACTGCACATTCATTTCATTCAGGCGTAACTGGCGTGTGTGCTCCAGCTCTTTACCTTTTTCTCTCAACGAGGCCAACTCCCGCTCCAGCTGGGCGGCCATAGAGATTTCATTCTCCAGGGTCCGGTGATAGCTGTCGTATTCGCTTTGGTTGGTTTGAATTTGCTGTTGTATTTCCTCTACGGATGAATTTTCCGCTGCGATCAGGCCCGCCGAATGTATCAGGGCTATCGCTAGAGCAAGGTGTGCTATTCGCTTCATTATTCCATTCCAAACGGGTCGCCAGCCGGCAAACTGCTATTATTTTTTTGGGCGTAGTTTTATCTAAAACGGCGACGATTAATTGGTTTTCTAATTGTCGCAGTAAGGCCCTATGCTATTGAGTTGTCAAGTAAAGCGCAAGTATCATAGGTGCTTATTGGTGATTAATTCGCACAACCAAAGCAAAGGCAGGGCTGCGCTACTGGCTTAGTAGTTGATTCAGTAAGCGATCGAAGCTGCGGTATTGTAATGCTTCAGCCAGATGGTCTTTGCTGATCTGTGCGTGGTTGTCCAGATCGGCAATGGTGCGCGCTACTTTAAGGATGCGATGGTATGTGCGCACAGAGAGACCGAGTCGCTCACTGCTGCTGACCAGAAACTGGTGGTCGGCGGGGTGCAGCTCACTGCTTTGCGCCAGTTCTGCGCTGTTTAACAGGGCATTGGCCTTACCGCAGCGTTTCAGTTGCCGGGTTCTGGCCCGTAATACCCGCTCACGCACGACCTGGCTGCTCTCCCCGCGTTGTTGAATTTCCTCGGCGAACTGGCCCTTGGGCAATTTGGGGACATCCACCTGCAAGTCGATGCGATCCAGAAACGGGCCAGAAATTCGGTTCAGATACCGCAATATTTGATCCGGTGTGCTGCGTCTGTCCTCCTGATTTCCGGTGGGACTCGGATTCATGGCTGCAATCAACTGAAATCTGGCGGGAAAAACCGCCTGACGAGCGGCGCGTGATATGGATACCTGCCCCGATTCGAGAGGTTCCCGAAGCACATCCAGCACCTTGCGTTCAAACTCAGGTAACTCGTCCAGGAACAACACGCCGTTGTGAGCCAGTGAAATTTCACCTGGCCTCGGGGTGCTTCCACCGCCTACCAGTGCCACTGCCGAACTGGTGTGGTGTGGATGACGAAAGGGACGAATGCGCCAGCCCTTCGGATCAATGGTTTTGCCGCTGATGGAATAGATGGCAGCAGTTTGCAGCGCTTCTTCTTCGCTCATGGGGGGCAAAATGGTCATTAATCGGTTGGCAAGCATGGTTTTTCCGGTACCTGGGGGACCGGTCATCAGCAGGTTGTGGCCTCCGGCGGCGGCAATCTCCAGAGCACGCTTGGCCACAGACTGACCGATAATATCGCGCAGGTCTAACGTGGTTATGGCATCGTCATAGCCGGCATGGGTGACAGCATCGGCCAGCGGTAAAACCTGCTGGCCTATCAAATGATGGTAAACCTCTAACAACTGGGTAGCCGGGAACAGCCTGGCCCGGCGGATTAACGCGGCTTCTTCAGTGTTGGGATGAGGCAGAATCAGCGCGCGGTTGTTCTGACAGGTCGCGTAAGCCATGGGCAATGCTCCCTGTATGGCCCGTAATTCCCCGGTTAATGCCAGCTCGCCAACCAGTTCATGCTTATCCAGAGCGGACTGCTCAATCTGACCACTTGCGGCAATAATGCCGATGGCAATGGCAAGGTCAAAGCGCCCGCCTTCTTTGGGTAAATCAGCAGGCGCTAGGTTCACGGTGATGCGCCGGGCAGGAAACTCAAATCCCGAGTTAATCAGCGCACTACGTACGCGATCTCTTGATTCACGCACCGAGGCTTCCGGTAAGCCAACAATATTAAAGGCGGGAAGGCCGTTGGCCAGATGTACTTCGACCCTAATCGGTGGTGCGTCAACGCCCACACTTGCCCGGGTATGCGTAATGGCTAAGGACATGGATGAATCCTTTCATAATCTGATCCCTAAGGTAGTTATAGCAAGGTTTTGCCGACTAAGTGGTAGCAATCGGGGTGAAGTGCAAACTCAGTGACTGCCTTTAAACACAGGTAATTGCCAGTGCCAGCGTATCGCTGCCAGTCGCAACCCTAGCGTAGTGAGCAATCCGGCCAGCATCGCTACACTGGTGCCGGTATTCAGCCAGCCACAAAGTACGTACACGATCCCGCCGATTATGCAGGTGGTGGCGTACAGCTCTCCTTTGAGTACCAAAGGAATTTCCCGACAGATGACATCGCGGATGAGGCCACCGAATACCGCGGTCATGGTGCCCATGACGATAGCAATAAAGGGGCCGGTGCCATAATTTAAGGCTTTTTGCAGTCCCATCACATTGAAAAACGCCAGCCCCAGCGCATCTGCGACCAACAGCAACTGGTAAGGAAAGTTATGGGTAATCCGCAGCCAGACAATGGTGACAAAGGCGGCGAGTAAGATGGCATACAGGAAATCAGGTTGTTGTACCCAAAAGACGGGCAAGTCGAGGATCATATCCCGCAAGGTGCCGCCGCCAATGGCGGTGACCGATGCCAGTACCACTACGCCAAAGCCATCCATGTACTTTTTATGCGCCATTAGCGTGCCGGAAATCGCAAAGACGGCCACGCCAAACAAATCGATCCAATGCAGCCACTGCGCCATATCTTATATCCTTAGCCACCTGTTATAACGGCTACTTTAACCTCCGTTGCTAAAATAACAAACGCTCATAACGCAAAGGTGCCAGCGCCCCCGTCGTAATACACCTGTTTCCGTGAGTACCTTGGCAGGGAAAACGGTGATACTCAGAAAAGAATAAAGTGGGTGGAATATCCTAAAAACCCTTTCTAATAACCAACTATTAGGATACTTGTAACTTAAGTTATGAAACAAAAGCTTGATCTGTCCTTTATCACCATGGTATTTCTTATAGGCAGTGACGTAACTTGATTAAATTAGGGCAAAAGCCTTTTTATGAACCAATTCGCAAACCTTCTTCTTACAGTAGTACTGGTCGTGGTGATTATTCCATCTCCGCGGGGGAAGCGTTTGGCCTGAATTAAGTCCAGATTCAAAAAAACCCCCGCACGAGAGTCCGGGGGTTTTTTTTTGCCAAATGGGCAGGTAAACCGGAAATGGCACAACAAAGAGATACAGCAATGACAGGCGCACAGGCAATTTTGACATCACTGATTGAACAGGGAGCTGACCGCGTTTTCGGTTATCCCGGTGGCGCCATTATGCCGCTTTACGATGCCTTGCTGGATTCACCGGTAACCCATTACCTGTGCCGTCATGAACAAGGCGCGGCCTTTGCTGCGATAGGTTATGCCCGGGCCACCAACAAGGTCGGGGTGTGTATTGCCACATCCGGTCCGGGGGCCACCAATTTACTGACCAGTCTCGCCGATGCCAAATTGGATTCCGTACCGCTGGTGGTCATCACCGGTCAGGTCGCTCGCGCCGCCATGGGTTCTGATGCGTTTCAGGAAGTGGATGTACTGGGGCTGAGCCTGAGTATTTGTAAACACAGCATGCAGGTGATGGAGCCTGGCGATCTACAACCTATGCTTAATCGGGCCTTCGCCATCGCCAGGGAAGGACGACCCGGTCCGGTGCTGGTGGATATCCCCAAAGATATCCAGTTGGGATTTGTGCCCGAGCACAGCCCCCGTCCCTGCAACACGGCGAGTCTGCCACAGGCCAGTCACAACGATATTGAGCAGGCCAATCGGCTGTTAGCACAGAGCCAGCGTCCAGTGGTGTACATTGGCGGCGGCGTGGGTATGGCATCGGCAGTTCCCCAATTGCGCGACTTTCTGTGTCGCACTCAACTGCCCCATGTCAGCACGTTGAAAGGTCTCGGCAGTGCGGACTATCATCATCCCCTCTACCTGGGGATGCTTGGTATGCACGGACTGGCTGCGGCCAACCTGGCGGTACAACAGAGCGATCTGTTACTGATAATCGGCGCCCGGCTGGACGACAGGGTCACCGGCAAGCTGGATGAATTTGCTCCCGAAGCCAAAATCATTCATGTGGACATTGATCCCGCGGAAATCCACAAACGCCGTCATGCCAATGTGAGCCTGCTCGGTGATCTGCAGCACATACTGCCTGCACTAGAGTGCACATCTTCTAAATCGGCCTGGTCAGCACAGATAGAGCAGCTGAAACAGCAAAAAGGCAATCGCTATGAAGACCACGTGAAAGGAAAAGAGATTGATGCCCCTTCATTGCTCAGGCGTCTGAGTGATCTCAGCGCCGATGATGCCATTGTTTGCTGTGATGTGGGACAGCATCAGATGTGGGTCGCCCAGCATATGCAGTTTTCTCACCCTACCCGCCATTTAAGCAGCGGCGGATTGGGCACCATGGGATTCGGGTTGCCCGCCGCCATTGGTGCGCAGGTCGCCGAGCCAGATAAACAGGTGGTTGCTGTCTGTGGTGACGGCTCCTTTATGATGAATGTACAGGAGCTCGGTACCCTGCGCCGCTATCAAATGCCGGTGAAGATTGTGATATTGGATAACCAGCGCCTGGGAATGGTCAAGCAATGGCAGGAATTGTTTCACAACGAGCGTTACAGTGAGACCGACCTTTCTGACAACCCGCCCTTCAGCCAGCTTGCCGCGGCGTTCGGGATTGCCAGTGCGGAGATCGCCGATGCCGGTGAGGTGGAGCAGGCACTGACAACCTTACTCGAGCACCCCGGCCCCTATTTACTGCATGTACGCCTGAATCATCAGGCCAATGTCTGGCCAATTGTGCCACCCAATACCGCTAATCATGAAATGTGGGAGCAAGCCCGATGACCTATGACCTGGAACTCTTATTATCAGATCAACCCGCCGCGCTTGAGCGGGTATTACAAACGGCCCGTTATCGCGGCTTTAAAGTGCGCCAGTTGCAAATGCGTCAGCGCGGCTCAGGTTTACAGTTGTCGATGCAGGTATCCGGCCCACAACCTATTAACATACTGACGACCCAGCTACATAAGTTGTATGATCTGGCCTCACTGAATATTGAGCAAACTTTGCCGCAAACGGCATAACAAGGAACTATCATGGCTAAGAAACAAGCTGAGTTTATCTGGTTTAACGGTAACGTCCTGCCCTGGCAGGAGGCACAGGTGCATGTGATGACCCATGCCATCCATTATGGATCGTCAGTCTTTGAAGGCGTTCGCGCCTATCACACACCGCACAAGGGAACCTGTGTATTCCGTTTGCAGGAACACACTAAACGGTTACTGGATTCAGCCAAAATATACCGTATGACCATTCCTTACAGCGCTGATCAGATCAATGAAGCCACTAAAGACATCATTAAAAAGAACAAGCTGAAATCGGCGTATATCCGCCCTATCGCCTTTTATGGCGATATTGGTATGGGCTTACAGGTGCCCTTCGGTCAAGAAACTGAGCTGGTGATAGCAGCCTTTGAATGGGGCGCGTATCTGGGTGAAGAAGGCTTACAAAACGGTGTGGATGCCGGAATCACCTCCTGGAACCGTCTGGCCGCCAATACCATGCCAACGGGTGCCAAAGCGGGCGGTAACTACCTGTCTTCGCAGTTGATTTCCATGGAAGCGAGACGCCATGGTTATCAGGAAGGCATTGCACTGGATATCAACGGTTACCTCAGTGAAGGCGCCGGTGAAAACCTCTTTATCATGCGCGATGGCGTGATCTCCACTCCGCCCAGAACAGCAGCGATTTTGCCGGGTATTACCCGCGACACCGTGATCACTCTGCTGGCGGAAATGGGATACAAAGTACGTGAAGAAAATATTCCCCGTGAAGCACTGTATCTGGCTGATGAGATTCTGATGTGCGGTACCGCCGCAGAAGTGACGCCGGTACGCAGTGTTGATGGTATCAAAGTAGGTAACGGTAGCCGCGGGCCTATTACCGAGAAAGTGCAGTCTGCCTTCTTCGGGTTATTCGACGGTACCACAGAAGATAAATGGGGCTGGCTGACGCCGGTCGAGTAAATCGTTTTCAGTTGTCAGCGAGCAGCCTCCAGATGTGAGGCCGCTGACCCTCTGAATTTAAGCAATAAATAGAGCAATATAAGGGTTAAACAATGCCAAAATTACGTTCAGCGACCACCACTCAGGGCAGAAATATGGCCGGTGCCCGGGCGCTATGGCGCGCCACCGGAATGACCGAAGCGGATTTTGGCAAACCCATTATTGCGGTGGCCAACTCCTTTACCCAGTTTGTGCCGGGGCATGTGCACTTAAAAGACATGGGGCAGCTGGTGGCACGCAGTATTGAAGCAGCTGGTGGTGTTGCCAAAGAGTTTAATACCATTGCGGTGGATGACGGCATCGCCATGGGCCATTCGGGCATGCTCTACAGCTTGCCGTCTCGGGAGATCATTGCCGATTCGGTGGAGTATATGGCTAATGCCCATTGTGCCGACGCGCTGGTGTGCATTTCTAACTGCGACAAAATCACGCCGGGGATGCTGATGGCGGCATTACGCCTCAATATTCCGGTGGTGTTTGTGTCCGGTGGCCCGATGGAAGCGGGGAAAACCAAACTGTCTGATCAGATCATCGCATTGGATCTGGTGGATGCCATGGTTGCTGCCGCCGACGATAAGGTTTCCGATGAAGACAGTGAAGCGATAGAACGCTCCGCCTGTCCTACCTGCGGATCCTGCTCTGGCATGTTCACGGCCAATTCGATGAACTGTCTGACCGAGGCACTGGGATTGTCATTGCCGGGCAACGGCTCGATGCTGGCAACTCATGCCGACCGTGAGAAGTTGTTTATTCAGGCCGGTGAAGTGGCCGTTGATTTGTGCAAGCGCTATTACCAGCAAAATGATGAAACGGCACTGCCGCGTAATATTGCCGGGCGCGCCGCCTTTGAAAACGCCATGTGTCTGGACATCGCCATGGGTGGGTCGTCGAACACCATATTGCACTTACTGGCAGCGGCGCAGGAAGCGGAGCTGGACTTCACCTGTGCCGATATCGATCAGCTGTCCCGCAAGGTTCCCCATTTGTGCAAGGTGGCACCGGCTACCCAGCAATATCATATGGAAGACGTACACCGTGCCGGTGGCGTGATGGGGATTCTGGCCGAACTGGAACGGGGCGGATTGCTTAAAGGCGACGCCCCGCATGTGCTGGGAAAAACTATCAGCGAGGTGATTGCCCGCTGGGATGTGGTCAACCCCGAAAATACCCATGCCGATGAATTCTATCGCGCAGGCCCGGCTGGTATTCGCACCACCAAGGCCTTTAGCCAGAGCTGCCGCTATCCGAGTCTGGATACAGATCGCGAGAACGGCTGTATTCGTAATATGGAACACGCATTCAGTCAGGAAGGTGGCCTGGCGGTGCTGTTTGGCAACATTGCCGAAGACGGTTGCATCGTTAAAACCGCCGGTGTGGATGAGAGCATTCACAAGTTCACCGGTCCGGCCCGTATTTACGAAAGCCAGGATGACGCCGTTGCCGGCATCCTTAATAACGAAGTGCAGCCAGGGGAAGTGGTGGTGATCCGCTATGAAGGCCCTAAAGGGGGCCCCGGCATGCAGGAAATGCTCTACCCGACTTCGTATCTCAAATCCAAGGGCCTGGGCAAAGCCTGTGCCTTGATCACCGACGGGCGCTTCTCTGGCGGTACCTCGGGACTGTCCATTGGGCATATCTCTCCGGAAGCGGCCGCAGGCGGTAACATTGCCCTGATCCAACCGGGCGATGAGATTGCCATCGATATTCCTAACCGGCGCATGGATCTGATGATCAGTGCCGAGGAACTCGCGAAGCGCCGCGCGGATATGGAGGCTTCGGCCAACCCCTGGAAACCGGCAGACAGAGAGCGTCATGTGTCTTTGGCACTGAAAGCCTATGCCATGCTGGCCACCAGTGCCGACAAAGGTGCCGTGCGTAATAAAGCCTTGTTGGAGGGGCAGCAATAATGGTTTCAGAGGCGGATTATCTGAAGAAAATCCTGCTCTCGCCCGTTTACGATGTGGCGGTACAGAGTGATCTGGTGCGCCTGGATAAACTCTCGGCGTCACTGGGCAACGATATCTGGCTCAAGCGAGAAGACCAGCAGCCGGTTAAATCTTTTAAGCTGCGAGGGGCCTATAACCGGCTCTGTCAGTTAACCGAGCAGCAATGCGCTGCCGGAGTGATCGCCGCATCGGCAGGCAATCATGCTCAGGGCGTGGCCTATTCGGCGCGTATCAAGCAAATGAAAGCCGTGATTGTGATGCCCGAGACCACGCCGGAAATCAAAGTGGAGGCGGTACGCACCTTCGGCGGCGAATATGCCGAGGTGGTATTACATGGCACCAGCTTTGATGCTGCCAGTGCTCATGCGCGGCAGCTGGCCGATCAACACGGCTATACCTTTGTGCCGCCTTTTGACGACCCCGATGTGATCGCAGGACAAGGCACCATTGGCCGTGAACTACTGGAACAGAATCCGCATCTCGATACCCTGTTTATTGCCGTGGGCGGCGGTGGTCTGGCCGCCGGTATCGGCGTGTATCTGAAACAACTCAAGCCCGACTTAAAGATCGTGGCGGTGGAATCGGAAGAGTCCGCCTGCCTCAAGGCCGCCATGGAAAAAGGCGAGCCCGTGGATCTGCCCTCTGTGGGCATTTTCGCCGACGGGGTAGCAGTAAAGCGCATCGGCAGCGAAACGTTTCGTTTGTGCCAGCAGTATGTGGATGAAGTGATCACCGTTTCCAGTGATGAAATCTGTGCGGCCATCAAAGATATTTTTGATGACACCCGGGTCATTGCCGAGCCTGCCGGTGCCCTCTCGGTGGCTGGTATCCGTAAATATGTACGTGAGAATAACACTCAGGGGCAGAAAATCGGCGGTATCCTCTGTGGTGCCAATATTAACTTCCATACCCTGCGTTATGTGTCTGAGCGTTGTGAGCTGGGTGAACAAAAAGAAGTGGTGTTCGCCGCCAAAATTCCTGAGCGGCCCGGTGCCTTCCGGCACTTCTGCGAACTCCTTGGTGGCCGTGCCATCACTGAATTCAATTATCGCTTTGCCAGCAACAAAGAAGCACATATCTTTGTGGGCCTGAAGTTGCGCCAGGGCCGGGAAGAGTTCAAAGCCATCGCCGAGAGTCTTAAACAGAATGGTTATCAGCTGTTTGATCTCTCTGACAATGAAATGGCCAAGCTGCACGTTCGCTACATGGTAGGGGGCAGACCGCCCAAGTTACTCAACGAACATGTGTTTTCTTTTGAGTTTCCGGAGCATCCGGGGGCGCTGATGAAGTTTCTGGATACCCTGGGCGAGCGCTGGAACATCACCCTGTTCCACTACCGTAATCACGGCGCCGCAGAGGGGCTGGTGCTGGCAGGCTTCGATATCCCGGCTGACTCAAGGGCTGATTTCGATCAGCATCTGACCCAGCTTGGCTATCAGTTTGAAGAGCAGACAGCGAACCCGGCTTACCGCTTCTTTTTGTCTGACCTTAATGGGGTGTTTGATTAAATTTAATCAAACGCCTCTCCTCTGACGCTTCATCGAATTTATCGCTCCCCATAGCTTTTTATGTCACATTGTGAATCTGTGATTCTGCTCTCGTTTCCCTTATAGAAACACAACACCAGGGTGGCGGCTAGCACCCCGGCGGCGACAAGTAGTGGCAAGGAGGTAGACAAGTCCACCAGCGTGCCAGCGACGAAGGCGCCCATTGAGGCGACACTGATTTTCGCGGCGGCGACCCACATATAAACTTGTGCCGCACCTTGCTGTGGCGCGTACTCACTTCTGGCTGCCAGCGTTACGGCAAAGAATATCGAATTGACGACCCCACAAAGCCAGTATGTGACAAGTCCACTATTAAAGGATTGGCTCGCAACCACCAGTAGTAACGTCACAAGTAGCACCGAGCCGACATTTCTGAGCAAGATTATGGCGTTGGCTCTCAGGGGCCTGAGCATGAGCGCCACGGCGCCGCACAGACAGCCGATACCGTATAACGTGACGAGATAGGCCCCGCTTTCCTTGCTGTGCTGCCAGCTTTCACTGAGATAAACTGCCAGAACCGGTAACGCCGCCACACTGAAGGATGCCCCTGAGGTCATCGCCAGGGTTCGTCGCAGCCCTGACGAACGCCTGATAACACTAATTACCTGAGCGAACCCCATGGATAAGTTCTTTTGCTGTGTCGGGTGTCGCGAAGGTGTTGGAATGAAGAGCATGATACAGCCTGACAGTACCGGCAGACTCATCAGCAATGCAATACTGAACGATACGGAGTAACTGCCGGTTAACATAGCGATCATCATCGGGCCCAAGGTCAGGCCAAAACCATAAGTGATGGTGTCCCAGCTTTGTGCCTTGCGCCGGGAGGTCAGATCATCATTTACAAGATATGCCAACTGGGTGCTGAGCCCGCCCATCATAAACGAACTGCTGGCGCCACACATCAGTAGGGCACTGACGGATAACCAGCTGCTATTCCATGCAAAGCCCAGTATCGCCAACTGGTAAAAAGCGGTAAATGAAAAACAGGCTAGCGCGATAATTTTCAGCGGGTTGTGGCTTTGGTCCAGCCAGCGGCCATAAACAGGTCCAAAGATATGGGGAGCGGTGAGGCAGGCCACCAGTGCACCTGCCATCTTACCCTCTAAACCATAACGATGGGCCAGCAGAATGACTGCTACGGCGCCGCCTCCGGTGGCAATGCGAGCCAGCATGGCTGTCAGTACATAGAGGGTCAGGCCGTTTAAGCTAATCCGCCACATACTGTGCCCCCGCATCGCACAAACAATCCTGCTGACGGTCCATTTAGTCCAGTTGCAACTGTTTTAGTAAGTTTACCAGCGTGGTTCGGTCTTCTTTCCCCAGAGGCTTAAGGGGAGCAGGGAGGCAATTGCCTTCAACGTAACCCAGAATTTCTGCGGCCGTTGCCATCACTCTTAGCCCGCCCCTATTTCGGGCAAACTGCTCCCAAAGGCCGTCTAACTGTTCAGATGATGTTATGGCAGCGGCACTCTGGCCGGACTGAGCGGCCTGCATCAATCGCTGCAGAGTGCGGGGGAAGAGCCCCGCCACCACGGAGAACCACAGATCACATCCGGCCAGCATTCCTCTGCTACCAAATTTGTCACCACTGACACCAATGGCCACAGAATCCGGCACGATGCGGCGCAATTGTTCCAGTCGCAGTGCCCCATTCTCTGTAGCGAATGGCACACCCGGAATCTTAATGGCTTTCACGCCATGAAGCCGCGACACCTTATGATACAACTCATCACTAAAGGTAAACTGAGTCACCCCCGGATTTTCATAAACACACAAGGGTACCGACAATTCGGCAGTTACGTCTTCGTATAAAGACAAGACTTCATGTTCATGCAATGGATGATAGGTCTGCGGGGCCAGCAAAACCGCACTGACGCCGGCTTTTTGTGCTGCTTCGGCGTTTTTGATGACATCGACGGTTCGCAGTGCACCAATACCCACCATTACCGGCAGGCCATTCGCCAACTCAACGGTTTTCTTTGCCACGTTGGCGAAATCCTCTTGGCTCAGATAGGGATATAAGCCGGTCGAGCCCATGGCACAAATTGACTCCACTCTGGCCCCGACCAGGTTGGTGACTAATTTCTCAAAAGCAGCGAAGTCTACTCGCTCATTTTTAAACGGTGTCAGGGGGAAAGCCGATAAACCAGTAAACATTCGCGCTCCTATTTGTTTAGAATGTGGATAAAACGAAACATGCGATAACCGTCCATTGACTATTTTTGACATGTGACGTAAATAAACTTTGTCATAGGACATAAATGAAAGTCAAGATTACAGGTGGATCTGCACAAGAAATCTTTGCGTCAGTGCGTGAGCTAATCAAACAAAATCAGCTTAAAGCCGGCGATACACTGCCGCCAGTCCGAACACTGGCCGAACAATTAAACGTCAATCGCAACACGGTCGCATCGGGTTATCAGCAATTGGTCAAAGCCGGTCTCGCGGTCGCGCAGGGGCGTTTAGGAACCCGTATTTGTGATGTGCCGGATGCCGGAGAGCAGGAAGGCCTCACCGAGACCTCGCTGTTTGATCTCGCCGATGGCAATCCTCGGCGGGAATGGCTTCCGGATCTGAATAAGGTCGCCAGCGAAACCCATCTGCATCAATTTTTATACGGTGAAGCGGCCATACTTCCCCAGATAATCGAGTATGCAAAGGTCTGGTTTGATGAAAGCTGTTCGCAGGAATTTGACCTGACATTGTGCAATGGTGCGATTGATACGCTGGAACGTTTACTCGCCGCACACTTGATGCCCGGCGACAAAGTGGTGGTGGAAGATCCCTGTTATATCAGCTCTGCTAATGCGATCAGGCTGGCGGGCATGCAGGTATCCGGGGCTGAAGTCGATGAATATGGTATGCGTCCCGATGCCCTCGAAGCAGCCCTGAAAAAAGGCGCCAAAGCCCTGCTAATTACGCCGCGGGCGCACAATCCCACAGGTGCCAGTGTGTCTGCTCAACGCGCTGAGCAGCTTCGCGAAGTATTACGCCGATACCCCCATGTACTGGTCATGGAAGATGACCATTTTTCATTACTGGCCGTGACTGAACATCATTCTGTGATCCCCGACAATACTTACAACTGGGCGATATTTCGTTCCGTGTCCAAGGGACTGGGGCCTGATTTGCGCATGGCGTTTGTCGCTGCGGATAAAGATACCGTTAAACGCATTAATACCCGCCTGGCTCCGGGTATGTCGTGGGTCAGCCGGGTATTGCAGTCATTGGTATATACCTGTCTGACACATGCGCATTTTAAACAGCAACGTGAGCAAGCAAAAAAGAACTGTGCCTATCGCCGTAACCTGCTTATCAATGCTCTGACTAAGCATGGCATTGCGCCCGGACCAACGGTTGATGGTTTGAATGTCTGGGTACCGGTGGGTGGGGATTGTCACGCTGTGGCGTTTGCACTTTCGCGCAAGGGCTGGCTTGTCAGGCCCGGCAGTGCTTTTGATATTAGTCATACATCCGGGGCTCTGAGGGTGAGTGTGCAAAAAATGGATGCGCCCACCGCAGAGCAGTTTGCACAGGATATCGCTGCGGTTCTCGCCTCCTGAGTGTGCGACTACCGGCTGAAGCGAGAGCGCTGTGAGAGTATGAAAACAAGTGACTCATTCACCTGCCAGATGGTCCTTAATGGCGTTTAAAAATGGCTCGCCATAGCGGGCCAGTTTGGTCTGGCCCACGCCGCTGACGTCCAGCATCTGCGCGTCGCTGGTGGGCAGCAATTCTGCCATGTGAGAGAGGGTCATATCGCTGAAGACCACAAAGGGCGGCACCGAATCTTCCTCGGCGATGGCTTTGCGTAATTTTTTCAGCTTGGCGAACAGGGCGCGGTCATAATTGCGGGTGTCCAGTTTCGCTTTCTTACCTAAATTCAGGCTCATTCTGGGTACCGCCAGATTCACCGCCATCTCACCTTTTAATACCGCTCTGGCCGCTTCATTGAGCTTAATAACGGCGTTTTGGGTGATGTCTACCCGAGCCAGCCCCTGATGAATCAGCTGGTTGATCAGGTTGTGCCACCAGGCGTCGGATTCGTCTTTACCAATACCATAGGTGCTGAGCTGATCATGGCCGGCATCGACAATACGCTTGAGTTTCTTACCCCTGAGTACGTCAATCAGATACTGGCTGGCAGCACTTTGTTCGAGCCGATAGATACAGGACAAGACTTTTTGTGCGGCCACGGTACCGTCAAAACGCTTGGGCGGATCCAGACAAATATCGCAGTTACCACAGGCAGTGGCATTGTATTCACCAAAGTAGTTGAGCAGCACCTGACGGCGGCAGGTCTGGGATTCGGCAAAGGCCTCCATGGCCGCAAAGCGTTGTAGCTCCACCTGCTGGCGCTGAGGGTTTTCGGTCATGCTGATCCACTCACGAATGCGCGCCACGTCTTTTTCGTCAAACAGCAGCAGTGCTTCGGCAGGGCTGCCGTCACGTCCGGCGCGGCCGGTTTCCTGGTAGTAAGACTCGATGGTACGGGGCAGGTCATGGTGGGCCACAAACCGCACATTGGGTTTGTTGATGCCCATGCCAAAGGCGACCGTAGCCACAATCACATCAATGTTGTCGGCGATGAAATCACGCTGAATGATTTCGCGGATTTCCGCTTCCATACCCGCGTGGTAACCGGCGCAGTTGATGCCACGGTTAGCCAGTTTGTAGCTCACATCATCCACCTTCTTGCGGCTGTTGCAGTAGATAATGCCGCTGCCTTCCTGCTCGCGGATATATCGCTCAAGCTGGTCCAGCGGCTTATATTTCTGGATTTGGGTATAACGGATATTCGGCCGATCAAAACTGCCCTGATGCACAAAAGGCTGCTGTAAATTTAATTGTTGCAGGATATCGGCGCGGGTAGCCGGATCGGCGGTGGCGGTCAGGCCCATTACCGGCACACCGGGGAAGAAATGTTTGAGCTGGCCCAAGGCCATGTAGTCCTGTCGAAAATCATGCCCCCAATGGGAGACACAGTGGGCTTCGTCCACTGCGAACAGGCTCACGGACAAATCCTGTAAGCGCTGAATAAAGTGAGGCTGCATCAGCCTTTCGGGCGCCACATAAAGGAGTTTAATGTGCCCGTCTCTGACCTGTGACATCACTTCAGACTGTTGCTGGGGTGATAAGGCCGAGGTCAGGCAGGCCGCCTGCACACCGGAGGCCTTGAGGCCATCGACCTGATCTCTCATCAGTGAAATCAGCGGCGATACCACCACAGTGAGGCCCGGTAACAGTAGGGCCGGAATCTGGTAGCACAAGGATTTTCCACCGCCGGTGGGCATCAGCACCAGGGTGTCACGGCCCTCCAGAGACGCCTGAATCACGGGTTGCTGGCCGTCACGAAAGGCCTGATAACCGAAGATATCTTTAAGAATGCGTTCCGGAGTGTGCTCGCTCATAGGGTTGGCAACGACGTGTGACAAGAAAACCGCTGAGAGTATGAAAACTGGCGCACAGTGTAACCTAATCGGCCATGATAATCTGCCCTGCGAAGGCTGTGATCTGGCACTTGTGTAAAGGCTCAGATATGCTGTTGTTATTTCCTGAAAACAGATCCGACCAGAGGACGCTATGACCCCTTCACCAACCCTGCACAAAAGTGAACTGGCCGAATATGTGACCGCCGTTTTCCGTGACCACATGTCTTTTAACAAAATGCTGGGGCTGCAGATCAGCCAGTTTGACGGAGACGGTGTAGAGGTGCGTTTGCCCTGGAACGACAACCTGATGGGCAATCCCCTGCAGAAAATCCTGCATGGGGGCGTGACCGCCTCGGTGCTGGATACCGTGGGCGGGTTGATGGCGATTCTGCATGTGGTCAAAGACATGCCGAACATGGATCTGAAGACGTTTCAGCAACGCCTCGGGCGTATAGGCACCATTGATATGCGTGTAGATTACCTGCGCCCCGGCAAAGGCGAGGAGTTTATTGCCACCGCCAGCGTCATACGAAAAGGCAGCCGGGTCGCCGTGTGCAGAATGGAGTTGCATAACGAAGCCGGGGAGCATATCGCCTTTGGCACCGGTACTTATATGGTGGGGTGAACCACGACCGTTATGCCAGTGGCATAACGCAGCGTGGTGAACGACTCGCCAGGAAGGCGAGGCTGGACCGCTGCCACAAGGACGTGTTTCAACTCAGTTTTAAAGGCGGGCTCATTATCCAGAGTAGCAAATCATTAATTACTTTTTCTAATCCAAGTGGCGAAAAGCATTCGTTTGCTTTGTGGGTCTTAATCACGGAAGATACGCGCCTGATCCACTGGCTAAAAACTGTCCAATGTCTGATAAGTCTGCTCGCACCGGAATACTGCTCGCCATTGCCGCCTATAGTATGTGGGGCTTTGCACCCATGTATTTCAAGCTGCTGCTGAGTGTGCCTGCACCGGACATTCTGCTGCACCGCATTGTCTGGTCCATGCTGATTCTGGTGGTGCTGGTACTGGTGTTGGGGCAATTTGCCAAGGTCAAAAAGGCGCTACTGACACCCAAGGTAATGAAGATCCTGTTGATTTCCGGCGTGTTGCTTGCCGGCAACTGGCTGTTATTTATCTGGGCTATCAATAACGATCACTTGCTTGATGCCAGTCTGGGTTACTACATCAACCCCCTGCTGAATGTGGCCCTGGGGCGTATTTTTCTGGGTGAACGGTTACGCCGGTTACAAAAAATTGCGGTCGGCATGGCACTCTTCGGGGTGGGTATTATGGTGGTGTCTTTCGGTCAGGTACCCTGGATTGCACTGGCCCTGGCGGGAAGCTTTGGCGTATACGGGTTACTGCGCAAACAGGTTGATGTGGACTCCATGCCCGGACTCTTTCTTGAGACCCTGTTAATGATGCCGGTGGCCATTGCTTACTGGGTATGGTTTGCCAGCCCCGCCAGCAATATGCTGGAGAATGACTGGACTCTCAATCTGACACTCATCTGTGCCGGTATTGTGACCACGGCCCCCCTGCTTTGTTTTACCGGTGCAGCAAGACGAATCATGTACTCCACATTGGGTTTTTTCCAGTATATCGGCCCCAGCATTATGTTTGTACTGGCGGTGTTTTTGTACCATGAGCCACTGCACCAGGAACGCCTGCTGACCTTTGCATTGGTTTGGACCGGTCTGGCGCTGTTCAGTTTTGATTCCTATCGTCACTTTCAGCGTAACCGAAAGGCCAGAAAGGCGGCCATGGCCGCTGGCGCCTGATGTATTTGGCTTAGTTTTTTTGAGTCGGGGGCAAGATCAGGGTTATGCCGGGGTGAGCCGCGCGTAGGTCAGCACCAGCCATTTATTGCCCACGTCACTGAAGTTCACCTGCACCCGGGCGTGCTCACCTGAGCCTTCATAGTTGAGCACCGTGCCTTCACCAAATTTCGGGTGAATCACCCGTTGGCCCAGTGAAAAGCCGGTAGAGTCAAAGGCCGAGTGAGAGGTGGCCGGGGTGAAGCGATTCTGCACCGGTCGTGAGACCTGCGTATTGCGCAGACGAATCTCCTCAACGCAGTCAGAGGGGATTTCGCGCAAAAAACGTGACGGGGTATGATACTTTTCCTGCCCATATAATCTGCGGCTCTCGGCGTAAGTGATGACCAACTTCTCCATGGCGCGGGTCATGCCTACGTAGCAGAGACGGCGCTCTTCTTCCAAGCGTCCGGGTTCCTCGGCACTCATCTGGCTGGGAAACATGCCCTCTTCCACGCCCGCAATCAATACCATTGGAAACTCCAGCCCTTTGGCACTGTGCATGGTCATCATCTGCACCGCATCCTGATGGCTGTCAGCCTGGGATTCACCCGCCTCCAGGGAGGCGTGGGCGAGGAAAGCCGACAGCGGCGTCATGTTCTCGGCCTCTTCGGGCTTCTCAAACTGTTTACAGGCGGTGACCAGCTCCTCCAGGTTTTCGATGCGGGCCTGCGCTTTTTCGCCTTTCTCGGCCTGATACATGGCATACAGGCCAGACCCTTTGATGACCTGATCGGCCTGCTGATCCAGTGACAGCTCCTGCGTGTCCTGTTGCAGTTTAAAAATCAGGTCCACAAAACCCTGCAAGGCATTGGCGGCGCGACCGGAAAGCTTTTTCTCCTGCAACATCTGCAGTGAGGTTTGCCATAGCGACAACTCAGACACCTTCGCCATTTCCCGGATCTGCTCCAGAGTGCGCTCGCCGATACCGCGGCTGGGAGTGTTCACCACCCGTTCGAAGGCCGCGTCGTCCAGAGACTGATTGATCATACGCAGGTAGCCCAGCGCATCTTTGATTTCCTGACGCTCGAAGAAGCGCAAGCCGCCGTAAATACGATAAGCCAGGCCTTCATGCAGCATGGCCTCCTCCAGTACACGTGATTGGGCGTTGTTACGGTACAGCACGGCGCAGTCTGACAGGGCGCCCCCTTTGTCATGCCACTGACGTATCTGGGCAACAATAAAGCGGGCTTCATCCAGATCGTTGAAGCCGGCATACAAGGCGATGGGTTCACCGTCTACACCGTCTGTCCACAGCTCTTTGCCAAGACGACTCTGATTATTCTCAATCACCGCATTGGCGGCCTTGAGAATTTTTCCGGTGGAGCGGTAGTTCTGCTCCAGCCGGATGGTCTGGGCACTTTCGAAATCACGTAAAAAGTGCTGAATGTTATCCACATTCGCCCCGCGCCAGCCATAAATAGACTGGTCATCGTCACCGACGATCATCATGTTATTGTTGTCACTGGCCAGCAACCTCAGCCAGGCATACTGGATATTGTTGGTGTCCTGAAATTCATCCACCAGAATGGCGCGAAAACGTTGCTGGTAATGTTGCAAGATGCGCGGATGGTTGACCCAAAGCTCATGGGCGCGTAGCAATAGCTCCGCAAAGTCCA
Source organism: Lacimicrobium sp. SS2-24 (assembly GCF_002201535.1). Taxonomy (GTDB): domain Bacteria; phylum Pseudomonadota; class Gammaproteobacteria; order Enterobacterales; family Alteromonadaceae; genus Lacimicrobium. The sequence continues at coordinate 96,398 of NZ_NIWW01000002.1, forward strand.
CCAGCCCGGAGCGGTCACAGGTGTCCTGATAGGCCTGATAGATTTCCTTCATGCGCTGTTGGGCCGGATCACCGTGCGTTTCAATGTGCTGTGCCCGCAACCCCTCGTCTTTGTTGCCGTTGATATACCACTGAATCGATTTGGGGGCCCAGTGCTTCTCATCCAGATTCAGTGCCTTGAGAACCCGGCGAATCAGCCGGTACTGATCGTCTGAATCGAGGATCTGAAAATTTTCCGGCAGCCGGGCTTCTTCGTAGTGGGTGCGCAGTAAACGGTGGGCCAGGCCATGGAAGGTGCCAATCCACATGCCTTGTAAGGATGAATGCATCAGCTTTTCGACCCGGGCGCGCATCTCTCTGGCGGCTTTATTGGTAAAGGTCACGGCCAGAATACCAAAGGGTGAAATGCCCTCTACCTCCATCAACCAGGCCATTCTGTGCACCAGTACCCGGGTTTTGCCACTGCCGGCACCAGCCAGCACCAGCATATCACCAGGGGGGGCGGCAACGGCTTCGCGCTGCTTATCATTGAGGCTATCGATGAGTCTGGATACATCCATGGGGGCTAATCTCACAGCTGTTGGTGCGTAAACTGGGGCAAGTATAACAGTTATACTGTGTATTTATACACTGTCAAAAACCACGGCGCCGGCGTTATGCCGAGCCGTGATGGAATACCTGGCTTATGCCTCTGTCTAGAGCAGGGTGAGCAATTCGTCCAGATTGGCCAGCTGAATATGGGGTAGTACCGTGGCGGGCTCATTATTCATGTCGAGCGGGCGATTCGCGGCATACCAGGCTGACTGATAGCCAGCATTGATGGCGCCGGCAATATCATTGCGCAGACCATCGCCAATATGCAGCATCTGTTCAGCTGGTAGGCCCAGATGTTCACGGGCGAGGTCAAACATGCAGGAATGGGGCTTCATGGGCTGTTTAAGGCTGGCGTGATAGCAGACTTGAAAATAGCCGGCGATACCGATTTTCTCCAGGTTGACATTACCGTTGGTAATGGCCACCAGGGGCACCTTTTCGCCGAGGTGTTCGAGCAGTTTGCAGGTGCTCTGTGTTACCTGAAAATCACTACGCTGTTCGTAAAAATAATCAAAGGCCACCTGGGTGGCGGTGGTCAGGGTTTCTCCCCGATAACCACACTTTTCCAGCCCCTGATTCAGTTGCAGGCGGCGCAACTGGCCCATGTCGTTTTGCAGCTCTGGTTGAGTTTGCAGCAATGTCGATTTGATTTCCCGCCAGAATTCTATTCCCTGACTGGAGGTATCCGGATACTCAAGGTGGAGAAAGTCGAGCAGTGCCTGCTCCGCTTTGACCATGATTTTATGGTTATTGTAGAGGGTGTCATCCAAATCAAATGACAAGGCCTTAACTGGCCTCAAGGGACGATAAATAATCATTTGGCTGCTACTGCTCTCTGGGCGTTTTTTTCGCTCTGGGATGGGCTTTGTCATAAACCTGGGCCAGATGCTGAAAATCCAGGTGTGTGTAGACCTGTGTGGTGGTCAGATTAGCATGACCTAAGAGTTCCTGCACACCGCGTAAATCGCCGCTCGACTCTAACACATGTGTGGCAAAGGAGTGTCTCAGTTTGTGCGGGTTTAGCGGCTGATTCAGGCCCTGGCGGCTGGCCCAGTGCTGCATGCGCTGGGCGATCTGCCGTGAGGTAATGCGCTGGCGTTGTTTACTCACAAACAGGGCTCGCTCGTCTGCCGGTGCTAACTCCGGGCGCACCCTGAGCCAGGCCTGCACCGCCTGCCGTGCCACTCTGCCAACCGGAAGTAAGCGCTCTTTATTGCCCTTACCTATGACCCGCAGCAGGCTTTTATCCTGATTGAGGTTATCCAGATTCAGGCCGGTCAGTTCCGCCAGACGCAAACCACAACTGTAGGTCAGCTCCAGCATGGCTTTATCACGAATACCCAGCACATCATCACCGGGATCAAAATCCAGCAACTGGCTCATTTCATCCACATGCAACTGTTTGGGCAGCGGGCGCCCCTTTTTGGGTGCCTGAATGCCTGTGGTGGGGTTGGTGCTGAGCTCTCCCTGCAACAACAGGTATTGGCAAAAAGTGCGCAGCGCCGACAATTTAAGGGCAATGGAAGCGGGACTAAGCCTTTTACGGCGGGCATCATTGAGCAGTTCGCGGATATGTAAGGCGGTTAATTCAGACCAGCTGTTCAGATTCAGCTGCTGTGCTACCCCTTCGAGTTGTTGTGCGTAGGTATCGCGGGTGCGCTTAGCAAGATTGCGTTCGTTACGCAGGTGGGCAAAAAACTTCTCCAGCCACCTATCAATCTGCTCTGAGGCTGAGGGGGTCATGCCTCAGTATTCCGCGAGTTGAGGAACCACCAGGGTGAGGAATTTTTGTAACTGCGTGATCAACAGGGTATCCATGCCAGGGTGGAAATGGTGCGGTTCATCACTGCCCACGGCGAGCAGTCCCATTTCACCGCGCTCTCCCAGCAGCATCATGGCAACCGAGCCGACAGGGCGGTCATTGAATAGCATTTTCTGTTCCTGCTGGCTTAAACGTCCCAGATAATAAATGTTGTTGTTGAAGCGTTTGTCCATCAGGTGCCGCTTACTGGCTTCTGGTAAATCATCGTCAAAACCAAACAGCTTCAGGGACAAGGTCTGCAACTCCAGCTGGTGCAGTAGCACCTGTTCCAGAGTTTTGCGGGCATCGAACAAGGTTCGACACTGGAAGAGACGCAGATTGAGATCAGCGTAAATACGGTATATGCGCTCATTTTGCTTGGCGGTGGCCATCAGCTCATTGATTTGCAGCTGCAGCTTGCGCACTTTCAGGCGAAGCTGTTCTGCCTGTCGCTCAACCAAAGAGACAGTGCCTTTTTGCTGGTGAGGAAGACGAAGACCGTCGAGAATTTCAGGAAAATAAACAAAGAAATCCGGGTTGGCCAGCAGATATTCTTTTACGGCTTCCGGTTCCAGTGATGCAAAGCCACTGGAAGTCAGTGGTGCTTTTTCCTGTCTCGACATGTCACTCATAGGCTGATACTTCCATCAAATACATGCTCTGCCGGCCCCGTCATCTTCACGACCCGATCACGGCCCTGCCAGCGAATGGTCAGTGTTCCTCCGGGGAGGTCGACTCTGACGTCTGATTCCAGTTTCCCCCACAATTGCCCAATGACTGCCGCCGCGCATGCGCCACTGCCACAGGCCAGGGTCTCACCACTGCCGCGCTCGTAAACACGCAGCTTGATATGAGAGGGTGACAGAATCTGCATAAAGCCCACATTCACCCCTTCGGGAAACCTTTCATGTTTTACCAGTAAAGGACCCAGACTTTCAACTGGCGCCTGAGTAATATCATCCACCTCCATCACACAGTGGGGGTTACCCAGCGATACGGCACCACAAAAAATAGTGTGTTCGCCTTCGCGAATGATATAGGTTGCCTCTTCTTTATTGGCTTTGAGCGGGATCTGCGCCGGTTCAAACTGAGGTTTACCCATATTGACCGTCACCTGACCATCCCGCTCAAGATACAATACCATCCGTCCGGCTCTGGTGCCTACGACTATTTTATTTCTGTTTATCAGACCTTTATTGCGCACGAAGCGGGCAAAACAGCGGGCACCATTGCCACACTGGGAGACCTCGGTACCATCGGCATTAAATATACGGTAATGAAAATCCTGATCCGGATCGTAGGGGGGTTCTACCAGCAACAATTGGTCAAAGCCGATACCGAAATTGCGATCTGCCAGTTGCTGAATCTTATCCTTGGAGAAAAATACATTCTGGGTAACATTGTCGATGACCATAAAGTCATTGCCCAGGCCCTGCATTTTTGAAAAATGAATGTGCATCGGTACCACTTATAGTAAGCAAAACAACCGGGGTATGGCGCGATTCATACATTCCTTGACTGAATAGCGTGCCTTGCTTGTTGACCCCGGTGCTGTCGCTGAATTCTGAATAAGGGTAGTTTACGGAACTTTATGCTCTCCTTTCCAGAGATCCTTGAGTTTTTCTCGTTCTCGCACCAAATAACACTGCTCACCGTCCACCAGAATTTCTGCCGGGCGACAACGGCTATTGTAGTTTGAGGCCATGGTAAAGCCATAGGCACCGGCGCTGCGCACGGCAATCAGGTCGCCTTCATCAATCGCCAGCTCACGATCCTTACCCAGGAAATCACCGGTTTCACATACTGGACCGACCACATCATAGGTGAACGATGAACGGGGCAGGCTGCGATCCACTTCCACAATATCCATCCAGGCAGAATATAAGGCCGGTCGGATCAGATCGTTCATGGCGGCATCCACCAGCGCGAAGTTTTTCTCTGCCCCCTGCTTGAGGAATTCCACCTTGCTGACCAGAACCCCGGCATTGGCCATGATGGCCCGTCCCGGCTCGAAAATCAGCGGTAGGTGGCGCCGGTTCTGCATGCGATCGACAATGGCTTTAACATAGGCATCAGGCTGGGGTGGTTGTTCGTCTTTGTAGGTTACGCCCAAGCCACCGCCTACATCCAGGTGCTCGATTTCAATGCCTCTTGCAGACAGTTCATCCACCAGCTCAAGCAATCTGTCCAGCGCATCCACAAAAGGGCCCACTTCGGTCAGTTGTGAACCGATATGACAATCCATGCCCACAATCTTAAGATGTGGCATCTTCGCCGCCTGGGTATACACCTCTACCGCCTGTTCGCGCTCGATACCGAATTTATTGGCCTTGAGGCCGGTAGAAATATAAGGATGGGTCTTGGCATCCACATCGGGATTAACCCGCAATGAGATCGGTGCCTGTTTACCTTGTTCGCCCGCGACTTTGTTGATGCGTTTAAGCTCCGAGGGGGATTCCACGTTAAAGCACTTAATCCCCTGTTCGAGTGCGTAGGCAATTTCCTGCTCGGTCTTGCCGACGCCGGAAAACACCACCTTGGCAGGATCGCCACCGGCTTCAATCACCCGCGCCAGTTCACCACCGGAAACAATATCAAAGCCTGACCCCAGTTTGGCCAGTACGCTGAGCACGCCGATATTGGAGTTGGCTTTAACCGCGTAACAGATCAGGTGTGGATGCTCACCCACCGCATCATCAAAGGCACGCCAGTGACGCTCAATGGTGGCGCGGGAATAGATATAACAGGGTGTACCATATTTGGCGGCAATGTGACTGACGGGAACCTTTTCGGCCATCAGTTTCTGATCTTGATGTACAAAGAAATCCATCTAGTTCTGCTCTTGTTCGCGGGTGGATTGAGGCTGAGGTGCCTGTGTTTGCGCGGGTTTATTCTGTGCCGCAGGTTCCGGCATAAATAACGGGCCCTTCTGGCCGCAGCCCGCCAACAGCAGCAGGGAAACGAAAGTTGTCAGTTTTAACCTTTTCACGGCGTCACTCCACACAGGTATCAGACCGGCTATGATGGCATTGGCTGCACAAAAAGCAAAGCAACTTAAGACACTAATATATGCCCGCAAAGCCCTATCTATCGGGGCTTCCGATGCTTTTTATCGTGTCAGTCGGGGATGTTGCTGTTAAGGGGCGATATGTTTTATTGGAGTATGCGGCAGAGCAAACGGGAATATAGTCTGCGAAAACAAGGATACGGCGCTATGACATGCCGATAAAAACAAGACCAGCCCCAAAGATACAACGGCCAAAACTTGCGTTAGATTGCAGCAGAAAAAACTGGGGTAAGTCCCCTGCTATTCTTTATACTACGCGCATTCATTCAGCATAGGATTTGAATCATGTCTAACGTAAATACGGTGACGCTGAACCCACCCAGTATGCCTTTTCATATGGCAAAAACCACGTCTGAAGTGATCCCCGGTCAGTTACATCTGATTGGTTTCGGGTTTGACGGTACCGCCTGTTTTCGCAAGGGCACTCGCAATGGGCCCGATGCGTTGCGTGATGTGTCGGAGGATATCGAAAGCTATTCGCCCTATCTGGATGCCGATCTGGAGCAGTGTCAGTTTGTTGATATGGGCAACCTGCGCCTTGGCACCAGTGAAGAAGTAGAAGAGCAGTGGCAAAGTGCCACCGATGATTTCTCTTACCTGTTTGCTGATTGTGATCTGGAGAAGGACAAGGTTCGCATCATGACCCTGGGGGGTGAGCATTCGATCTCCTATGCGCCGATTAAAAAGTATCTGCAGCAGTATCCGGATCTGGTACTGGTGCATCTTGATGCCCATGCCGATTTGCGAGATGGCTACGAGGGCTATCACTATTCTCACGCGTCTATCATCCGGCGGGCACTGGATCATTTTGGTCCGGACCATCAGTTGATTCAGTATGGCATTCGTTCCGGCACCAAAGAGGAATACCAGTGGATGCGGGAGCACAAAACCATTCGCACGTCACGGGAGGCATTTCTGGCCGATATTGAAGCGATTGCTGCCAAACGACCGGTTTATCTGACCCTGGACCTGGATTATTTCGACCCCAGCTTTTTACCGGGTACGGGAACGCCTGAGCCCGGTGGCGAAGATTTCCACTCGTTTATCAAACTGCTCAAGATCCTACGCAATAAGAATCTGGTGGGATGCGACGTGGTTGAACTCTCACCGGAAATTGACAGCTCAGGCAACAGTGAGGTTTTTGCTGCTAAAGTGGTACGTGAACTGATACTTTGCATGCAGGCCTGAATAAGGTCAGATTAAATAAAATAAATACTCGAGTCGGCGAAGCGAAAACAGCCAGCGCCGACGTGTTGTTATTTGGGAGATAGCAGATTGGCAAACTGGACAATAGAAGACGCAGAAAGACTGTATCGGGTAAAGCGCTGGGGTGGTGGTTATTTTGACATCGGTGAAAATGGCAACCTGTATATCACCCCCATACTCGACAACCCGGATGTGCGCATTGATTTCAATACGGTGATCGAAGAAATCAAACAGGAAGGCGTTCAGTTTCCGGTTGTGGTGCGCTTTCACGATATTCTCCGCTCACAGGTGGCGTTACTCAATCAGACCTTTCGCCAGTGCATTGGTGAAGCCGAGTACAAAGGGGCCTACAAGGGCGTGTATCCGGTCAAAGTCAATCAGATGCGTGAAGTGGTGGAGGAGATTGTCGACGCCGGTGCACCCTATGACTATGGTCTTGAGGCGGGCTCCAAGGCTGAGTTGTTGACGGTGCTTTCCTTTGAAACCACGGAAAACTCGCTGACCATACTCAATGGCTACAAAGACGAAGAATTTATGCGTCTGGCATTACTCGGACGTAAGCTGGGCCGCAATATCATTGTGGTGGTGGAAAAATACTCTGAGCTACTGTCATTGGTGCGTATCTCGAAGGAACTGAACATCGATCCTATTATCGGTGTACGCTCGAAAATGACCGTAAAGGGCAAAGGCAAGTGGGAAAGTTCCGGCGGTGACCGCGCTAAGTTTGGCCTGACCATTGCCGAAATTATTAATGCCGCTAAATACCTGCAGGAGCAGGGCCTTGGGCATTGTCTCAAGCTATTGCATTTTCATATTGGCTCTCAGTTGACTGATATCCGTTCGGTTAAGGATGCCGTTGCCGAAGGCGGCCGCATCTATGCAGAGTTGCGCAATATGGGCGTGGACTTACAGTATGTGGACGTGGGCGGTGGACTCGGCGTGGATTACGACGGTACCCAGTCAACCAGCGATTCTTCCCGTAACTACAGCATGCAGGAATACGTGGCCGACGTGGTGTACGGCATGAAAGAAGTCTGTGATCTGGAAGGGGTGCCTCACCCTAATCTGGTCAGTGAGAGTGGCCGTGCGATAACAGCCCACCACAGCTGTGTGATCACCCAGATCGTAGGGGAAATCAAAAACAGCAATATTCAGTTTGATACGCAGGCCGCAGAAGGTGAACATGTGCTTGTCAGCAACATGCGCGATCTGCTCTCGGCCTTTGATAATGACGGGCGCTTACAGGAAATCTTTAACGACGCCTCAACCTGGAAAGAGCAGGCAGTGGATGCCTTTAAATTGCGCGTGATTTCGCTGGAGGAACTGGCCAAGCTGGAGACCCTGTACTGGGAAATCATGGCGCGTCTTAATCAGGAACTGAAGCAGGTCGAATACATTCCCGAAGAGCTCAAAGGGCTGGAATATGCGCTGTCTTCCCAGTATCTGTGTAACTTTTCCATTTTCCAGTCAGCGGCGGATACCTGGGCTATTGATCAGGTATTGCCAGTGGTACCCATTACACGCATGAACGAGGAACCTTCGGTCAATTGCTCGCTGGTGGACATAACCTGCGACAGCGACGGTAAAATAGATCAGTTTATCGGCGAACATGGTATCTCCGACGTGCTGCACCTGCATAAGCTCAAGCCTGGTGAAGAGTATTACGCGGGTTTGTTCCTGACCGGCGCCTATCAGGATGTGATGGGCGATATGCACAACCTGTTCGGGCGTCTTCATGAAGTGCACATTTTCAGTGATGACGACGATCCGGCGGATTTTTACATTGAAGAAGTGGTGACCGGCTCGTCGGTCAGTGGTGTGCTGTCGATTATGCAATACAACCCCTCTGCCATGGCCAAAGATGTGAAGCGCTTTATCGATAAACAGGTGGCAGCAGGAAACATCAAACCCCGAGAGGGCGTGAAGTGGACAGACTTTTATGAAGATTGTCTGCACGGCTACACCTACATGAAAACCAGTAAATAAGTGATGTCATGGCGCAATATCGGGTAGGGATACTCCTTTTTGATGATGTGGAGGTGCTGGATTACTGCGGCCCCTTTGAGGTGTTCTCAACCACACGCATGCAGGAGCCCCGTGAGCGCCATCACCCACCACCCTTTGAGGTGGTTTTGCTGGCAGAAACGGCCGCAACGGTCACCACCAGTGGTGGGATGCAGGTGCTACCGCATGCCACGCTGTATGACGCTCCGGCGCTGGATATTCTGATTATTCCCGGGGGCTGGGGCACCCGCCAGCAGGCAAACAATACTGCGCTGCTGAACTGGTTGGTACAGCAGCATGCTCAGGTAAACACGCTGGCGTCGGTGTGTACCGGCTCTATGTTGCTGGCCCAGGCAGGCCTGTTAAATGGTTTGCAGGCCACAACTCACTGGCGTTCCTTGTCTCGTATGCGTGAGCAGTTTCCCAAAGTAAAGGTCATCGCAGACAAGCATTTTGTGATGCAGGGAAACATCTGCACCAGCGCCGGTATTTCAGCAGGAATTGATTTGTCCATCAGGCTGGTGGCCAGGTATCTGGGTGAAACCGTGGCAAGGAATACAGCCAAGCATATGGAATACCCTTACCCGGAGTCTGACACGCGTCGTATCCAGGGGATTGAGTGACACCGATGAAGTACCGGCTAGAGCTCACGTGCCCACATTGTCAGCAGCCCGCGTTGCGCTGGTGGCAAAAGCTGACGCTCTGGCCTGTCAACACGCGCCTGTGCCAGCAATGTCATCGGCCTGTGACCACGTCACTGGCTACTCTGTTTACCCTGCTGCCTTTAGCATCGGCGCTATTTTTCATCAAAGACATGCAGCATCTGCCTTTGATGATCATGATTTGGTTATTGGCCGTGCTGGTCGCACTGCACGTTCAGCTTACATTGATACCCTTGATCAAAAAGCCATAAAGCCCAGAACCAGGACTGCATCTAGCGAATCACGGGCAGAGCATTATCCCTTTTTGATGCTATGTGCCCGGCTATCAAGACGTCAGCGTGATAGAAATTTAAGACGACAAAACTACCAATCAATAGCACTCAGAACTTGTTCAACCTGGTGTGTTCTTCGTCTTATGAAGATTTGTTTGATGTGCTTTCGCAACCAAATTAAACCTTTATCGGAACTTTGTCGCTTATGCCATAACATTGAAATTGAAGATTGAGGAATATCGAATGGCGGGTGGGCAATAGCCAATTCACCGCTCGCTAAATACTTGTGAATCAGGTCAGTAGGTAAAATCGCAATGAGATCACTCTCTTTAATGATAGGAACTGCTGAGGAAAAGCTATTCACCGTAAAAGCGATTCGTCGGCTTAATCCCAATTGTTGTAAAGCCTGGTCTGTGGGACTGGCAATATCGCCAGACAATGAGACTAACAAGTGTTCTGCTGATGAAAACGCTTCAACTGTTAGGGGCTTCTTGGTTAAAGGGTGATCTTTACGCATGACACAGACATAGCTCGTATCAAACAGGTGTTCTGTGCAGATATTCTCTAATGAACGGTTGCTTTGCCCGATAACCAGGTCAACATCAGCAGCATCCAATATTGGTTTGGTATGGGCTATGGTATAAGGAACCGCATGTAAGTTAAGCCCGGTGGCTTCTTTCTCGAATAACTTTCTTAACTCCAACCAAAGCGCATCAACAGCAATATCAGGTAAAGCAATTCTAAATGTCCTCTTAGCCGTTCTGGCCTCAAATTCTTCAGGCTCTATAGCTTGATTGATATTATGTAAGGAGTCGCGCACTCTCCCCCAAAGGTTATTTGCATAGGTTGTTGGCTGTATCCTGCGGCCATCTGGAACAAACAGTTTATCTTTCCACAACACCCGCATTCTGGACACAGCATTTGACACCGCCGGTTGAGTCATCGATAGCCGTTCAGCCGCCTGTGTTATTGACTTTTCAGTCATGATCACATCGAAGATAACCAACAACTTTAACTCATGGGGGCGCATCACTAACGTCCTAAATCACTGTTCAAACCCATCATATATCTTTATGTTTCAGTTTTCATATTACTATATTCATCACATTAAGAAATGAATGGAATGTCATTATAAAATTATATTTTGTTTCTGTGCCTCCTTACTATGCATTGAGTAATCAAGCACGGATAACGAGTATGAACGCAATCCTCCCCGTATTCAGTTGCTCAGATGATTTTATCGTCAAGCCACTTGCAAGACAGCCGCTCTGGATAGTGATCATGAAAAAAGTGATTCAGCTTATCGCTATTCTTTGCTGGTGCAGCGTTGCGGCTGCACACAATCACGACAAGGAGAAAGGCTTTGATATCAAGATCACTGACCTTGGGAGTCGCATTTTTGAACTAAGGACAGACCGTTCTGGCAACGTTGCCGTATTAATCGGCGAAGACGGCGTGTTCATGGTCGATACAAAGATGGAGCACTTAGTCGAGCTGATTGATGATGCTCAGAAAAAACTATCTGATAACCGAGAGGTTAATTTAATCCTCAACACACACTTTCATCGGGACCATGTCAGAGGCAATGCCTACTTTAAGAGGCGCGGCGCGGTGATAATGGCTCATCCCAATGTTCGCCATTATCTTGAAAACCCCAAAGCACTTAAAATGCTGGGTCGTGATGCCCCATCGTTTACACCCGAGTATTACCCCACAATCGATGTCACGGACGATACATCGATAAAAATGAATGGCCAAAGTATTGAGCTTTACCACACACCTAATGCGCATACAAATAGCGACCTCTTTGTTGTATTCAAAGAGGCCAATGTAATACATGGCGGCGACCTCGTTTTTAACAGACGCTTCCCGTTTATTGATATTGACAATGGCGGCACGGTAGCAGGCTATATTGCGGGGATTAAAAAGATAATTGAAGTGGCTAATGCTGATACGAAAATTATCGCAGGGCATGGTCCGATAGCGACGATAGTTGACTTAGAAGCAAGTATCAGAATGTTGAGTGAGACGCACAAAATTATTAAAGCGTTCATTGAAAAAGGCTTGCCTTTAGAGGCTATTAAGGCATTAAACCCGTTAAGCCGCTATGCGGAAAAATGGGGCTGGGCTTTTATTAGCGCCGAGAGAATGGTGACAACCCATTACTACGATATTACGGGAATGCTTGAGTAATAGTCTATGAAGGTGAACAACCTATCTGTATTCAATTTTTGTTTGTAATTTTTTTGAGGCGAGTGGGGGGGATCGGTGAGTTTAATACCAATATACATAGGTGCGGCGCTCACACTAGCGGCTGGTAACGGCTTTGCGACGCAAGAAATTATTTTCGCGCAAGATGGCAGGGCCGAGGATTATTTTGGTTACAGTGCGGCAATTGATGGGAATACAGTACTCGTTGGTGCCTATAAAGCTGATGTTAAAGGTTTGGTGGATGCTGGGGCGGCCTATGTTTATGTATCAGGTGAGAACGGCTGGTATCAACAAGCCAAGCTTGTGGCTGAACCCTCTTTCGCGCAAGACACGCTGGGCGGTAACGTCGCATTAAAAAATGATGTGGCTATGTTAGGCGCTATGAATAGGGACGATAAGGGTGAAGACGCCGGCGCGGTGATCTCTTTCGAGCGTCAGTCGGGCAATTGGATGCAGAAGCAAATACTCACCGCACCAGATGCCAGGCCGGGTGATGCGTTTGGTCAGAGTATTTCGCTTACTGAAAAACACCTTGTCATTGGCGCTCCGCGAAACGACGCCTTGGGGATAGACTCAGGGGCCGCTTATATATACAAACGAGAGAATGATGCATGGCACTACCAAACAAAAGTCACAGCAAGTGATGGTGCACAGGAAGACTTATTTGGCATCAGTGTTGCGATTGACGGTAATACCATTCTTGTGGGCGCTGATTTGCATGATCAAAAAGCGGAAAACGCAGGAGCCGTTTACGTTTATGTTCTGGATGATAACCAGTGGAAACAACAAGCTAAACTTATGGCGTCTGATGGTGGTCAAACCGATATCTTTGGTGTCAGGGTGGCTATTTCTGAAAATACCGCGTTAGTTTCGGCAAGACGGGATGATATTGATGGTGTAGGTATCGATGCCGGTTCAGCCTATATTTTTGAGCGAAGAGGTCACGTTTGGACACAAAAGCTTAAATTGACTTCACCGGACGGTAAAGCAGACGACAGGTTTGGGCGGGGTGTAGCACTAAATAAAGACACCGCAATCATCAGTGCAATGAACCACGACTCAAACGGTGCTGATACCGGGGCGGTCTATGTTTATCACAAAGGTGCTGATGGCTGGAACTACACATCAAAAATTACTGCAAAGGTCAGCTTGCCTAATGATCGATTTGGATGGAACGTGGGGTTGCATGATGGAATGGCTGTGATATCTACACCAAACCACGATGGTACCGGTGTTGATTCCGGTGCTGTATTCATACAGGCGTTGAATACTCATACCAAATGAAAGAGTGCGAACGGGTTTGAGCGTTCACTGTGATGAGACCGACTGCCCGTAATTGCCATTGCAGCTTCATGGCGCAAAATAGAAAGCTACAATTGGGGCTGCTATAAACAACTAACAAGTAACTGTGGCCCTAAGACAATAATTTTGCGCCAGCTATAGCCTCGCAAGGCGGTGCCGGGCGATATTGAGTTCATCATGAAGCATAAGTTCGACATTTTTTATTAATTGATAAAGATGCCTTGCTCTAAATTTACTGACGAGTAAGCCGGTTGAAAACGACCGCCGCATATTTCAGGACTGCATATGAATACTAAGCCCTTTATTTTTTTGCTTTTTTTACTCGTTCATTTGTCGGCATTTGCCAATGATCCGCGCATGCAATACATGCAAATTTTGCATGACCCACACTACTTCTCAGTGACAAGAGATTCTGATGGAAAAGAGTTCCATGTTTTTGTTTCTTTGCCTCATGGGTATTCCGAAGATACCAAGTATCCAGCAATCTATCTGATTGATGGGGGGATTATGTTTCCAATGCTGGCGAGTTATAACAACTATCTATCAATATCGGAGGAGCTACCGCCAATGATTGTGGTTGGCATCAGTTATGGTGTTTCTTCTTTCGAGCAAGGAAATAGCCGCGGTCATGACTTCACCTTGCCTTCAACGGTGGCTGGTCACTACGGTGGTGCTGAAGCGTTTTCTAACTTATTGAAAAGAAAGGTGATAAATCAAATAGAAACAAGGTTCAGTGCCAATCCTGAAAAAAGAATATTGTTCGGACAGTCGTTGGGAGGCCAATTTGCTCTCTACATGGCAATGTATGGAGATCCAATCTTCTGGGCGCATATAGCGAGTAATCCAGCACTGCACAACAACGTTGAAGCGTTTTTAAACCCTGTCACTGCGTCAACTAAACATAAACGCTGGCTATATGTTGCTCAAGGCAGCGACGATAGTGAAAGGTTTCGTGTAGCGGGAAATCAGTGGCGACTGCATTGGCAGAAAGCAGATACCGGTACATTACATAAAAACATTGTTGTATTACCCAATGAGACCCATTTGTCCGCGCCACCATCGGCTTTCAGAAACGGGTTGGCCTGGTTGTTTAATGCTGCAAATTAGCCGGTAAGAGCGCAATAAAAAAAGTTCAAATACTAATAGAACTCACAGTACAAAGCAGAAGGATAGGTTTTATTAACGTTTCACCCACCTAGCCTTTGGGTAAAAAATCCGTCAACAGCAAGGCAATGCCCAGGAACGACATAAACCCGGCAATATCCGTGACGGTGGTCAGCACTATTGAAGAGGACTGCGCCGGGTCCATGCCCAGACGTTTTAGTCCCATAGGTACCAGTGCACCGGCACTGCAGGCAATGACCAGAGAGCTGACCATCGCCAGTGCAATGACCAGGGCCAGTCCGGCCGATTGACTCCAGATATACACGCCAACGGCGCAGGTGATGGCAATGATGACGCCGTTGAGAAAGCCGGCACGCATTTCCTTAAACAACACTCTGGACCACTGACGGGTGGTGATTTCGCGTAGGGTGAGGCCTCGCATGGTCACCGCCAGGGCCTGCGCTCCGGCATTTCCTGATTGCCCTGCCGCTACTGGCAGTAAAATCGCCAATGCGGTTACCTCGGCAATCAGATTCTCAAACATGCCCACCACTGCGGCCGCAGCAAAGGCTGTCAGCAAGTTGATTTGCAGCCACGGCAGGCGGCGGGTCACGGCAAACCAGCTGCTGGAGAGGGCTTTTTCTTCCTTGCTCACCCCGACCATGGTTTGCATGTCGGTGGCCAGGTCTTCTTTGGTTGACTGATAGACATCGGAATAGCCGATTTGGCCAATCAGCAGGCCCTGGCTGTCCAGCACCGGAATGGATTTGCTGCGGTGGCCCTCAAAGGTTTCGGTCACGGTGTCTTTATGGTCCAGCGCGTCGAGTGTCACTTTCACCGGTGACGCAATACTGGTCAACGGGGTTGCCGGCGCACAGCTGACCAGATCGGTAATATGGATCTGTCCGGTCAGTTGCTGATTGATATCGACAAGATACAGCGTGTCGGGACTGCTTCCCTTGCATCGGCGCAAGCGGCTTAGCGCATCCGCCACGGTGGTGTCATCCGAGAAGGCCTGAATATTGGTGGTCATCATCCTGGCGGCGGAGTCCTCAGGATAGGTCAGTAAAGAGCGGTATTCGTTAACCAGTGCGCTGTGTTTGTCTTCCAGCAAGGTGAACAGCGTCCTTTGTCGCTCTATGTTAAGGCGGCTGAGCAGGCTGATAGCCAGATGGCTCTCCAGAAATCCAATCAGGCGCGCCGCCAGATCGTCACTGAAGTGGCCGAGAATGGCGTCTGAACAGCCAGGGGGGAGATATTTCCACACCCCTGCCAGCAGGTGCACCGGTTGCTGCTGTAGCAACTGACTGGCCTGCTTTGCCGGCATTTGTTCAAGATAGCGGGCACTTCTGGCAGGGTATTTAGCCAGAAAGACCTGATTCAGGTGGGAGGCCGTATCATCAAGCTGATCCATGTGGTGCATCGTCACGTCTCCTCACCCTCAATGTTGAGGGCTGAATAATTCCAACAAGCGGCCCACTGAGGCCGCATAAGCATTTAATACCTCGTAGGGCAGTGCCAGCTGTTTTCGCGCACTCTGGCGATTCAGCACATAGCGCAGACGGTGGTGATGAATAATCCCAATCAGCTCATTGTTGAGGTTCACCACCGGCAGGGTGTCAGTCTGTTGCCAGATGCTCATATCTATGGCCGCCTGTAATTCAGTAAAGCCACTCAGTCCGCTGGTGTGGTGTTCCACTAACCGGGAAACCGGGGTGGATTCAGAGGCATGCAGCAGTTTATACACGCTGACCGGTCCGATAAGTTGCCGATTCTGATTCACCACAAAGCTGTGCTGTAAATCAGAGCGGGTAGATTTTCGGATCCTGAGTAAGGCTTCTTTTGCCTGCATGGTATCGGTGAGCATCAGAATGTCGGTTTCTATCCAGGCGCCGACGGTGTAATCGGGATAACTGAGTAATCGCTGGCAGGCGGCCTGTTTGCGCGGAGACATCAGTGTCAGGCAGTGTGACCGCGGTGCTTCGTCCATCAATCGGAATATTGTGGCAATATCGGCACTATTTAACTCAGAAAACAGTCTGGCTGCCTGCTCATCTGTCATCAGCGTGAGTACCCGTGACGCCTGATCGGGCATCATCGTCGCCAGAGTTGCCGCCGCGACAGACGGTGTGGCCTGCTGTAGCAGTTCAGCCACCTGTTGCGGCGGCTCCCGTTCAAGCTGGCGGGCGGCCGCTTCGGGTTGCTCTTTGAGAAAATAGAGCGCCATACTCAGATGCGGTGTGGTCATAGCGTTTCCCTTTAAGACTGCGCGGCCGATGACGGTTCGGGTTGCCGCCGTTTGAGCACACAACTGCTGCGGTTCATCCATTGTTTACCGGGGATCAGGGTTCTGCCCTGCTCTGTCTCCAGGATCAGCATATTGTCGGTAATTTCAAGCAGAACACCTTGTGTATCACCAATCTGAATATAGTCCTGTAACTTGCAGTGCTTTCTGGCCTGTCGGGTACCCACAAGATTCGCCACCAGGCTCTGGCTGCCCAGTGCAAATGCCAGAGCCAGACCGGCGCTGAATACCGCAATCACCACGACTACAAGGTTGGTAATGAACTGGATGTTGATGCCCAGCTGTTCAACACCAATCACCAGTGCAGTGAAGATTACGGCGTACTTGACCATGGCCGCCAGCCACATCACTTTGGGCAGCTTTGCGGACTCTGCGGTGGCCTTGGTCATACTGCTGAGCAGGTTACCTAAAACCACGCCACCGATCATGATCAGCAAGCCAGCCAGCAGGCGGGGCAGGTAGGTCAGGAACTGACCAAGCCAGTTGGCGAAAAATGCCAGCCCCAGGGTGGAGGTGGCGGCAGCCAGAAAGAACAGCATCACAATCCAGAATACGATCCTACCGGCAATACGGCCATGAGCAGGCTTGATATACAGCGCCTTGGAACGCATGGAAAGGGGTTTGAGCGCCCCGAGAAGACGGTTGATAAGGTTAATGACCGAACGGGTAAGTCGGGACAGCAGCCAGGCCACCAACCATCCTGCCAGCACCAGTAACAGAGCCCCGAGTAGTTGTGGCAGATAGGCCCAGAGCTGTTCGCTCAGGCCGCTGTAAAGCTGGGTCAGGGCGGTTTGCCAGTTACCTGAAGGTGATTCAGATGTCATGCTGCGTTCCTCTGCAATGTTCACAATTTATTGATGTTGAGCAATACAATGAGGATAGCGCGTTCATCGGCTGAGCGCTGCTTTTGCGTTATTCGGTGTAAAAACGCCCGTATTGAGCAGGGGCATTTACAATTGGCAACAAGCGAAAACAATTCACAACAAACTGATGAAGAACCGTCGCCGCGCAGCCCTTATGCTGTCTGCATTGGAAAACTATGGAGTATCTACGGTGACAGGTTACGTAAAAAACACGCTTTTTTTGGTTTTGTTTGCCCTTAGCATCAGCGTTCTGCCCGCCAGAGCGACAGTCGTTGAGGTGCAGACGGTATTGGGAAATTTCCAGGTCAATCTGTTCGACAGCCACACGCCAAAAACGGTCGAAAACTTCCTCGGGTATGTCAATTCTGGTGCTTACTACAACAATGTGGTTCATCGCAGTGCACCGGATTTTGTGATTCAGGCTGGGGGGTTTACCTACAATGATGATTTTCCGCTGGATCCGGTGTCAAAAGGGCAGCCGGTCATCAATGAACCTGAGTTATCTAATGTCAGAGGCACCCTTGCCATGGCAAAAACCGCTGGTAATCCCGACAGCGCCACCTCGGAGTGGTTTATCAATCTGGCCGATAACAGTGCGAATCTGGATATTCAGAACGGCGGTTTCACGGTGTTTGGTCAGGTGTTAGGAGACGGCATGGACATTGTTGACGCCATTGCCCAGTTGCAAACGTACAATGCCGGTGGCGCTTTTACTGAGATCCCGTTGCGCGATTATGCCGGTGCACAGGAGACCATCAGTGAAGAAAATCTGGTGTTGATAACGGATGTGGTGGTGATTGACGCCAATACCGATACCCATCCTGAGTTACAGCCCGTCGTTAACACCCTCATTGATACGGTGGCGGACAACAATGATGCAGATTCAGGTGGAAGCATAGGTAATGCGCTCTGGTGGTTATTGGCGCTGACTATTCTGAGAGTATCGCCAGTGGCGCTTCGTTATCACCGTACAAGGGCATAAGCACGTTTTCTTCGTATTGCTGCCAGAAATCACTGTTTTGTGTGGCAAACCAGAAACCGAGACTGTTCAGGTAATCTTGTGACTGCAGCACCTGAGGCAACACCTTGTCGATATCATTAACGGTACCCTGTCCCCACGGGGTATTGCTGCACCCTATGGCCCCGATAATGGGGCTTTGACTGTTTTGCTGGATTGGTAGATAAACCAATGAAGAGTCTTCAGTCAGCTCGAAATAACGTCCGATGACCGGATAATCCAGGGTGTAATCGAGCCTTCCTAAGGCCACCATATTCAGCGCCAGCGTCGACTTCCCGGACATGACTCTGTGATTGTTTTGTTCCTGACTGTATTGGTCCAGCAACGGCTGCAGCGCATCTCCGTAGGCCCTGCCCAGAGGGCGTCCGAATTGCAGGGTTTTATCCTGGAGTAAGGCGGCAAAATCTGCAGGCTCGCCATAACGCTGGCGGATAATTTTCGCCGACTCCGGGCTGGCGATAAGCTGATGAGGCTTATAATACAGGGTCGCTCTGGAGTACCGGGTTGTCGCCGTGTGTTCACGTTTTATCATACAGGGAAAGCAGACGGGTGCCTGTTCTTCTCTGAGTCGTGCAATGCGAGCCGGGGGGATGGTGAGCACATCATGATCGACATCGGGCATGGCCCGAATCATTTCATTGACTAAGACATCGCAGAAACCTTGGCCTTTGAGCTCGCCATCGAGAATATGAAAAGGAGGACCGTCATTGACCGCCCAGGTGATTTTTTGTGCATCTTCAGAAATGAGCGGTTCTGCATGAACCCAACAACTCATCTGCAAGAAGATGAAAAGCCAACACACCCTGATGCTACTTTCCATATGCACTCCCAAGTCCAGGTGATCGCAGTTCCTTCGGTAAAAGCACCCTTAGGCTCACCGTACCGATGCTTCGTTGAGTATAACCTAATCTGTGTATTCAGCCGGTTAATCGACGTTAGTTTTAAGTACGGTCTGCCTCATTTTTCGGACCACTTGTCGCGGTAGCCATCTCCTTTTCTGGTTTAGCGCCCCTGCAAAGCAATGGAAAAGGGAACTTTCTTGTCTGCCAGATATCTATGCCATTACTTTCAATGGACTGTGCCCCTTTTTGTCTGTGCCATCATCGTCTAACCGTCGCATGTTACCCTTCCTCCTCGTTTCGCTGTTGATACATGTCATCGGGGTCTGGTGGCTAATGCGTATGCAAACCAATGCGGTGGCGCCGATGCTCAAGCAGGGGCAGGGGCTGAGCCAGACCAAACCGGCCATTACTGCCCGCCTCTGGACGATGCCGATCTCGTCGCCCGACTCATTAAAAGAACACTCCGAGCCTCAGCCCTTACAGTCAGAGATCCCATCCGAGTCTGCGCCGCCGAAGCCTCAGGCCTCGCAGGTTGCTTCTTCTGAGCCTCAGGCCTCGCAGGTTGCTTCTTCTGAGCCTCAGCCTCGAGAGAGCGCTGTCGAGCCATCGCAAGCCTCTGAAGAAAATGTTGAGTTGGTGGAGTCCTCCGAGTTATCCCCCTCACCATCCTCAGCAGTGACTCAAAACCCGAAAGGTACCCTGGATGTTTCATCCTATCAGAGTGCGGCGCAGCGTCATCTCTCAGCCTGGCAGGCCAGACAGGACAGAAAGAATGCAGAGGAGGCGAGCAGAGACTATGCCGAGCGGCGCAATAACCCCATCGGAGAGATTCCTGAATTCACGCCGCGACTCAGTGAAGAGGAAAAGCTGCTCAAGGCGATCGTTAAAGACGTTAACTGCGAAAAAGGGGCGAATGCCGCCATTACGGCTGTAATGGGGTTTTTTGGTGGCGCGGTACGTTGCAGTGAGCGCGGCGATTTTCAAAAGCATATCGACAAGCGACTGCATGAGCGTCCTTAGTCATTTTTTGGATAAAAATGCATTAAAAATGGGCGAAAATGCGTTAAGCTCGGGGCCCTGCAGCACAATACCGGAGGGTGGGATATGTCACTGAATATCGCTAAGTTTGGCGGAACCAGCGTCGCTAACATTGAGGCCATGAGCAGCTGTGCTCGTGTTGTAATGGACAACAACGCTACCCGGGTGGTGGTGGTCAGTGCCGCCGCCGGTGTGACCAATTATCTGGTTAAGCTGGCCAACGAAGAACTCACCACCGAGCAAACCAATGAGGTGATCGCCAGTATCGAACAGATCGAGTTTGCCATTCTTGCTGGCCTCGACTCGCCGCCGCAGGTCTCGGTCAAACTCAATGAGCTGCTGAGTATTCTGCGTGAATTAGCCTTTCATGAAGAGATATTGCACCGTCCGGATTTAAAAGATGCCATGCTTTCACTGGGTGAGCGTATGTCCTCACTGCTGTTTGCCGAGTTGTTGTGTCAAAAAGGTGTGCAGGCGGAGAACTTCGATGCCCGCAAAGTGATTAAAACCGACAGTGATTTTGGCCAGGCCGTTCCGGACATAGCGCTGGTGGCCCAACAGGCTGAAAAGCTTCTGAAACCCGAACTCGCGCGCACCATTATTGTAACGCAGGGCTTTGTGGGCTCAGATGAACTGGATAACACCACGACCCTGGGCCGGGGCGGCTCAGATTACACCGCAGCCTTACTGGCAGAGGCGCTGGACGCAGACAGCTGCGAGATCTGGACAGATGTCATCGGCGTGTACACCACAGATCCGCGCATTACCGACCAGGCCCGGCCATTGCCGGAGCTGAGCTTTGAAGAAGCGGCGGAGATGGCGACCTTTGGCGCCAAGGTACTGCACCCGGCCACGATGGTGCCGGCAGTACGCAAAAATATACCGGTGTTTGTGGGCTCCAGTCGCGAACCCGAGAAAGGCGGCACCTGGATTGTCAAAGACTGCAAGCACGAACCCCATTTCCGTGCCCTGACACGTCGCAGAGATCAGGTTCTGGTGACGGTAAAAACGCCGAGCATGCTGTATGCCTCTGGTTTTTTGCAGCAGGTCTTCGAGATTCTGGCCCGGCACAATCTCAGTGTTGATTTGGTCACCACCTCAGAAATTGCCGTCTCCCTGACCATTGATAACCCGCCCAATTCGGTGCGCGCTCGCCTCAATCGCGCCAGCATTGAAGATCTTAAAGAGATCAGCGAAGTCAGCGTCGAAGAGGGCTTCGATCTGGTGACGGTAGTGGGTAACAATATGCACAGTGCAGCAGGCGTTTCCAGTCAGATCTTCGAATCAGTGAAGAACTACAACTTGCGCCTGATTTGTTACGGCGCCAATCCCCACAATATTTCTTTTCTGGTCAGTGGCGCGGACAGTACAGGTGTGGTGAAAGATCTGCACCGGGATTTATTTGAGGGCAACTGAGCGGTTATGAGCGCCGCGCTGGCTGTGGTAAAATTAACGCCCAAATTATTGATGAACTCCTGTTATGGTCAGACGTACAAAGGCTGAGGCCGAAGCCACCCGCGCTACTATTCTGGATGCTGCCGAGACATTGTTTTTTGAACAAGGCGTATCTCGAACCACGCTGGATAAGATTGCCCGGGCAGCCGGAGTGACCCGCGGGGCGGTGTATTGGCATTTCGATAATAAATCAGACTTGTTCACGGCCATGCTTGAGCGGATTCGTCTGCCTTTTCGTATGATGCTCAGTGAAATGGACCAGGTGGCCGAGGCCGATTCGTTGCAAAGCATTCGCGATATTATGATCCGCTCGCTGCAGATTGTCGGAGAAAGTGAACAGCATCGCCGGGTGCTGAGCATCGTCTTTCATCGCTGCGAATACATTGATGAACTCAACCCGGCGGTTCACGAGCAGGAGAAGCTGGACAGCGAAGTGCAGCAAACACTGGAGCGCGCATTCGAGCGTGCGCGCCAGTCTCACCATCTGAATCCTGATGTCAGCCCGAAGCTTGCCGCCAGCGCCTTGCATGCTTATATCAGTGGGCTGATAGGGAAGTTCCTGCTCACGCCCAGGCAGTGTGATCTGGCGCAGTCCGCACCCGCATTAATTGATTGTTTCCTGGATGGTTTAAAGCGCCATAGCTGAACAGTATCTGCTTTCACATATCACGTTGTTCGGACGTTACCCTTTGAGCAGAAAGGTAGTGCATGCGTTGCTTTGTCGCGGATGCAGACCTGACGGCAGCGACGTTAACTAATGTGCGGGAAAGCGCTCTGGCTATCGAACCAGAGCGCAGATATTTGCCTTATCCTTTCTTTCTGACAAAGTACTGTTGCACTATGAGATAGAACACCGGCACCAGGAATATGGCGAGTAATGTTGCCGAAATCATGCCACCGAGCACACCGATACCGATGGCATTGCGGCTGGCTGAGCCTGCCCCACTGCTGATGGCGAGCGGTAATACGCCGAGTGAAAAGGCCATCGATGTCATGATGATTGGCCGCAGACGCAGGCGAATGGCCTCCAGAATGGCATCAAACAAGGCCTTGCCCTGATCCTGCAGGGCGCGGGCGAATTCGACGATTAAGATGGCATTTTTCGATGCCAGTCCCATGGTGGTTAACAGTCCCACCTGAAAGTAGACATCATTTCCCAGCCCGGTGAGATAGGCCGCACAGAGGGCACCAATGATTCCCAGTGGCACCACCATGATGACGGAAAACGGGATCGCCCAGCTTTCATACAACGCCGCCAGACATAAAAATACCACCAGAATAGAGAGTGCATACAAGGCCGGTGCCTGCGCCCCTGACATGCGCTCCTGATAGGACGTGCCCGTCCACTCAAAGCCAATCCCCTGAGGCAGTTTGCCAATCAGCTCGGCCATGGTGTTCATGGCATCCCCTGAACTGAACCCTGGTGCAGGCTGGCCCTGTATCTGCATGGCAGACACGCCGTTGTAGCGCTCGACCCGTTGCGGGCCATATACCCACTCTGTGCTGGCAAACGCGGCAAACGACACCATCTCACCGTCGTTATTTCGCACATACCAGTCGTTCAGGTTTTCAGGCATCATGCGAAAACGGGCATCGGCCTGGACATAGACCTTTTTCACCCGGCCGCGGTCGACAAAATCATTCACATAGCGGGAGCCCCAACCGATTGACAGGGTCTGGTTGATGTCGCTAATGCTTACTCCCAGGGCCCTGGCTTTGAGCTCATCGACATTGATTTTCAGCTGCGGGGCATCTTCCATGCCATTGGGCCGTACACCGACCACTGCACTCTCCTGCGCTGCCATGCCTAACAACTGGTTTCTGGCCTGTAATAAGGCATCATGACCCAGCCCGGCACGATCCTGCAAATACAGGCTGAAACCGGTAGCGTTGCCCAACTGCGCAATGGGCGGCAAATTGAAGGCGAAGATCTGGGCTTCTTTAATGGTTGAGAAAAAGCCCATGGACTGGCCAATCACCGCGTTCACAGACTGGCTTTCGTCCCGTTCACTCCAGTCTTTGAGGCGCACAAACGCCAGTCCCATGTTCTGTCCCTGACCCGCAAAGCTAAAGCCCGACACAGTAAATACCGACTCCACCGCATCGACGTCGTCGTAGTAATGGGAAATTTTTGTCATCACCGCTTCTGTGCGCTGCTGGCTGGCACCTGTTGGCAGTTGGATCAGCGACAGAAATACGCCCTGATCCTCATCGGGCAAGAAAGAGGTGGGCAGGCGCATAAACATGACGGCCATGACTGCCACTATGGCCAGATATACGGCCATGGAGCGCAGAGGTCTTTTCAGCATGCCACCAACCATGCGCTGATAGCCCTGGTTGCTGCGTTCAAAACCGCGGTTGAAGCCGCCAAAGAAGCCGCCTTTGTTATGATGGTCCCCTTTAACCGGTTTGAGCATGGTGGCACACAAGGCCGGGGTGAATATCAGTGCGACCAGCACCGATAACGCCATGGCAGAGACTATGGTAATGGAAAACTGCTGATAAATGGCGCCGGTAGCGCCACCAAAAAAGGCCATTGGCACAAATACGGCAGATAGCACCAGGCCAATGCCAATCAGGGCGCCAGTGATCTGACCCATGGATTTACGGGTCGCCTCTACTGGTGACAGTCCCTCTTCGGTCATTACCCGTTCAACGTTTTCCACCACGACGATGGCGTCGTCTACCAGCAGGCCGATGGCCAGCACCATACCAAACATGGTCAGCGTGTTAATGGTAAAGCCAAACATGGTCATAATGGCAAAGGTGCCCAGCAGCACCACCGGCACCGCCAGGGTCGGTATAAGCGTTGCCCGCAGGTTTTGCAGGAACAGGTACATCACCAGAAACACCAGCAGTATGGCTTCAAACAGGGTCTGTATTACCGAACTGATAGAGGTTTCTACAAAGGGCGTGGTGTCATAAGGGATGACCATTTCCATACCCTCAGGCAGGAAAGGCTCCATCTCAGCCAGAATATCTTTCACCGCTTTGGCGGTATCCAGGGCGTTGGCACCCGTGGCTAGGTTGATGGCCAGGCCCGTGGCCGGATCGCCATTGTAGCGACCAATCACCGAGTAATTCTCTCCACCGAGTTCGATTCTGGCCACATCACGCAGCTTCACCTGTGATCCATCGGCGTTGACTCTGAGCAGGATCTCGCCGAATTCCTCGGCAGTTGTGAGGCGGGTTTGTGCCAGCAACGCAGCATTAAACTGCTGCCCTTCCACGGCAGGGGCTCCACCAATCTGACCTGCGGTCACCTGGTTGTTCTGCTCGCGGATCGCATCGGTAATATCACCGGGTGTCAGTTGGTATTGGTTGAGCTTATCGGCATTCAGCCAGATGCGCATGGCATACTGACTGCCAAACACCTGTACATTGCCCACACCACTGGCCCGGCTGATCGGATCCCTGACCGTAGAAACCACATAATCGGCAATATCGTCACGCTGCATGCTGCCGTCTTTGGAGACAAACCCCACCACCATCAGAAAACTGCCGTTGGACTTGGCTACGGCCACACCTTGCTGTTGCACCTCCTGTGGTAACAGGGGCAAGGCGCGTTGTAGCTTATTCTGTACCTGAACCTGGGCAATATCGGCATCGGTGCCGGTCTCAAAAGTCAGCGTCACCGACACATTACCCACCGAATCGCTTTGTGCCGACATGTACATCAGGTTGTCGAGTCCGGTCATGGACTGTTCAATCACCTGAGTCACGGCATTTTCGGCAGCCTGGGCAGAGGCGCCCGGGTAGCTTGCATTAATGGTGACGGCCGGCGGGGCGACCTGAGGATATTGCTCTATGGGCAGTTGTCTGATGGACAGCGCACCGGCAAGCATAATCACAATGGCGATCACCCAGGCAAAAATTGGCCTGCCAATAAAGAAATTGGCCATGAATTAACCTCCCTGAGACGCGGACTGTGCGGTGGTAACTTTAACCTCGGCACCGGGGCGTACCTTTTGCAACCCTTTTACAATCACCCGGTCGCCGGCTTCCAGGCCACCCTTCACGCGCCAGTGCTGATCTCTGGCCTCACCCACCTGAATGATCTTTTTCACCACCTTGTTGTCGTTGTCGACCAGCAGCACCGACGCTTCGCCTTTTGGTGTGTAAGCAACTGCTGCCTGAGGTACCAGAATGGCATTGGGATCAGTGCCCAGAGCGACCTGAGCACGTACGAACATGCCGGGTAATAAATCGCCTTCGGTATTGGGGAATACTGCCCTTAAGGTAACCATGGCGGTGCTGGGATCCACATTCACTTCAGAAAATTTCAGCTTACCGCGATGCTGATAGACGCTGCCGTCTTCCAGTGTCAGGCTGACATCGGCCTGAGCAGGATCACTGACGTCACCGCGTTGCAGTTGATGGCGCAGATTACGCAGCTCACTGGCTGACTGAGTCAAATCCACATAAATGGGATCGAGCTGACGAATCGTGGCCAGCCCCTGTTGCTGATTGGCGGTTAGCAGGGCGCCCTCAGTAACCGCAGAGCGGCCTATTTGGCCACTGATGGGTGCACGGATGCCGGTGTACTGAAGATTAATGCTGGCGCTTTGTACATCCGCCCTGGCAATGGCCAGCTCCGCCTCAGCCTGCATCAGCGCTGCGTTGGCGTCGTCATATTCCTGTTGGCTCACGGAGTTCGATTTCAGCAGGCCGGCGAAGCGATCGGCCTTGAGCCGGGCATTGTGCAATACCGCTTCGGCACTTGCCTGGCGAGCCTCGGCACTGTTAAGGGTGGCCTGATAAGATGCCGGGTCAATCTGATACAACAGTTGCCCCTGCTCTACGTGCTGCCCCTCTTCGAACAGGCGTTGTTGCAGGATGCCGCTGACCTGGGGACGAATCTCTGCCTGACGATAGTCAACGGTACGCCCGGGTAATTCATTGGTCAGTGCAAGTGGCTGTGACTGGATTTGTGCCACTTCCACTTCCGGAAGTTGGCTGCCCCGTTGTTGCTGTGGCTGCGGCTGACTGCAACCGCTGAGTAGCAAGCCTAACAGCAACGCTGAACTGATTAATCTGTCTGCTTTCACATTACACCTCGACAATCCCGGTTTAGTTACCCGGTAAAACAATGGTGGGAATTATACATACAGGTATGTATGTAAGCAATCCTGTACCTGATGCCTTTGTTGTGTGCGAACAACCGTCGCACCGATTCTCTCGCTCTGAAAAGGTGCATTTGCATGATCACGACCGGCGCTAAGTCTAGCGCCTTAACCTTCATCGGCCTATCTTCAAATTGTAAACGATGATTACCGACGGCCTGTGTCAACGGTCTTGGTTGCGATGGCGTCATGGGCGATGTTAACCACCTGGCGCCAGATGGGTGTCAGGGATGGATAACGCCCGGTTTCATGATTGAGGCCGCCATGCTGTCGATTGGTCAGCAGCACGACGACCAAGGCGCTTTTGGGGTTAATCAGCCAGTATGTACCGGTAAAGCCGGGATGCCAGTAGTAGGTTTGGTCCAGATACTGACCTTTGCGGAATCCATGGGCCTGTTCATCATCAAAGGGGGTCTGTAAAAACGTCTCGAGTGTGGTTTTGTCGGTGACGGTGTAGTTCTGGTAGGTGCCGCCATTGACCAGCATCTGGCCCAGAATCGCCAAATCATCCAGGGTGGAAAAAAGCCCAGCATGCCCTGCAACACCTTCCAGACCATACCAGGTATTGCCATCATTGGCTTCGCCAATCAGGGTATATTTGCGATAGCCATTAAAGTCAGGGTTTTTGGGCGGTCGTGCAAGAGGGTAAGGCTTTCCGGTTGCCACCATATTGCGCTCATAAGGGTTGCCGTGAGAGGTGGCGGCAATGCGCGGGCGAGCGTCGGGCAGTGGGGTGTAGCCTGTGTCCTGCATACCCAGAGGGGCATAGAGCTGCGTGTGTACGAACTGCTCCAGTGTTTTACCACTGACGGCCTCGATGATATTGCCGAGTAACATAAAACCCAGATCGGAATACGCCCTTCGCTCACCTGGCCCATGACCAAGAGGCAGCGATGCAATGTAGTCATTCAGTTCCTGTGCGTTAGTGAGATACAGCCAGGTGGGTTGCCATGGCAACAGGCCGCTGCGGTGAGTAAGCAGTTGTTGTACCGTGATGGCCGCTTTGTCGGTGTGTTTAAACTCGGGTAACAATTCGCCCAGGGTATCCTCCAACGCGAGTTGATTGTTACTGACCAGATGCATGATGGATATGGTGGTCGCGGCAACTTTGCTCACTGACGCCAGATCAAAGATGCTGTCGGCAGACATCCTGATAGGGTTTGTGCTGTGCACCAGGTTGCCATCGTCTTGCAGGCTCAGTAACTGAGCATGACCCACCGCCTCGCGACACATCACCCTGCCCTTGTGTGCAATCAGGACCGCGGCACCGGTGAAAAGGGCATTATCATGGATTCCGGCATGCTCATGCAGTAAGCCCTGCACGTTCTCACAGGTCTGTGCAATGTCACGGTGACTGCCCTTTGGTTCGTCAGCGGCGACGACGTCTGGCAACGGCTGTGCCGACGTGGTGGTGATTAGCGTAACTGAGATCCAAATCAGTACACGAAGAATCTGGCAATAGACAGTATGCATTATCAGATGGTGACCGCCGTTTTGTGGGTGATTAGCTGGCTTCACCTTGCCAGAAAAAGAGGATAAATAACACTGCCGGCAGGTACAGGCGATTATCACAATCGATTTATCAGGCGAGACAGATCAACACTTGTGTTCTACGTTTTGTGGTGACTAAACAAAAACAGTGCTGGCGACTCAGATGAAAACGCTGACGTCGCCTAAGACAAGGAGACAGGAATGAGCAACAATAATCCACAAAGCGGAAAATGCCCGGTCATGCACGGTGGAAATACGGAGTCGGGGCAGACCAATACATCGTGGTGGCCGCAATCGCTGAATCTCGACATATTGCATCAGCACGACACCAAGACCAATCCGCTGGGCGACGACTTTGATTATGCAAGTGAATTCAACAAGCTCGACTTGCAAGCCGTTAAATCTGACCTCAAAGCCTTGATGACAGAGAGTCAGAATTGGTGGCCTGCGGATTGGGGGCACTATGGCGGCCTGATGATTCGCATGGCCTGGCATGCTGCGGGCTCCTACCGGATTGCCGATGGACGCGGCGGTGGTGGTACCGGCAATCAGCGCTTCGCACCGCTCAACTCCTGGCCCGACAATACCAATCTGGATAAGGCCCGTCGTCTGTTGTGGCCGATAAAGAAAAAGTACGGCAACAAGCTATCCTGGGCTGACCTGATGATTCTGGCTGGCAATATGGCCTATGAATCCATGGGCCTGAAAACCTTTGGCTTTGGTGGTGGACGTGCCGATATCTGGCATCCGGAGAAAGACGTGTACTGGGGCGCGGAAAAAGAATGGCTGGCTTCCAGTGATAATCGCTATGAAGACGTGGACGATCCTTCCACCATGGAAAACCCACTGGCGGCGGTGCAAATGGGGCTGATTTATGTGAACCCTGAGGGTGTCAATGGTAAGCCCGATCCGCTGAAAACCGCAGCGCAGGTGCGTGAAACCTTTGCCCGCATGGCCATGGATGATGAAGAAACCGCCGCGCTCACCGTTGGGGGGCATACCGTGGGTAAAACCCATGGTAACGGTGAAGAGAGTTTGCTCGGGCCTGAGCCGGAAGCGGCAGATGTGTATGAGCAGGGACTGGGCTGGAATAATCACACCAAACGTGGGATCGGCCGTGACACCATGACGTCAGGCATAGAGGGAGCGTGGACCACCTATCCGACGAAGTGGGATAATGGCTATTGTCATCTGTTACTCAACCACGAGTGGGAACTGAAAAAAAGCCCGGCCGGCGCCTGGCAGTGGGAGCCGGTAGAAATGAAAGAAGAGGACAAGCCGGTTGATGTGGAAGACCCTTCCATTCGTCGCAACCCTATTATGACCGACGCCGACATGGCCATGAAAATGGATCCCAGCTACCGCAAAATCATCGAGAAGTTCTACCATGACTTTGATTACTTCTCTGACGTCTTTGCCCGGGCCTGGTTTAAGCTCACGCACCGTGATTTAGGCCCCAAGGCTCGTTATCTGGGGCCGGATGTACCAGATGAGGATTTGATTTGGCAGGACCCGGTTCCCACTGTGGATTATCAGCTTAGCGATGAAGACATCGCGGAGTTAAAACTCAGGTTGCTGGATTGTGGGGTATCTGCACAAGAGTTAATCACGACAGCCTGGGACAGTGCCCGTACCTTCCGTGGCTCTGACTATCGTGGTGGCGCCAATGGCGCACGTATCCGACTTGCGCCGCAAAAAGACTGGGAAGGTAATGAGCCGGAAAGGCTGTCGCGGGTATTGAGTAAACTCCAAGCCTTGCAGGCAACCCTGGATAAGCCGGTGAGTATGGCGGATCTGATTGTACTCGGCGGTACAGCAGCGGTGGAAAAGGCGGCGCGCGATGGCGGTGTTAATGTCACGGTGCCTTTTGTGCCGGGACGAGGCGATGCCACACAAGAGATGACCGACGAGGCGTCCTTCGAACCGCTCGAGCCCATTCATGACGGTTACCGAAACTGGCTGAAAAAGGATTATCAGGTGCCTGCGGAGGAGTTGCTGGTGGATCGTACCCAGTTGATGGGACTCACCGCACCGGAAATGACGGCACTGATTGGCGGCATGCGTGTGCTTGGCACCAACCATGGTGGTACACAACATGGCGTGTTCACTGATCGTGTGGGCGTATTGAGTAATGACTTTTTCGTGAACCTGACGGACATGGCGAATACCTGGAAGCCTGCAGGGAAGGGACTGTATGAGATTCGGGACCGCCAATCCGGCGAGCTGAAATGGACGGCAACCCGGGTCGATCTGGTGTTTGGATCTAACTCTATTCTGCGTTCTTACGCTGAGGTTTATGCGCAGGATGACAATAATGACAAGTTTATTGCCGATTTTGTCAAAGCCTGGAGCAAGGTCATGAACGCAGACCGCTTTGATGTTCAATAACTCGCACCCTGGTGCAAACAAAAAGGGGCCAAAAGGCCCCTTTTTTATTGACGAGAGTACAGGCGAAAGTGATATAAAAAGGCTTGATGCGCTGACAAAAAGGATAGAAATGAAGATTCTATGGATAGCCCTATTTATTGCCGTATTTGTCTGGTCTGCCATTGAGCCAGCCGACCGGTTCACCTGGTTTCTTGAAGTGCTTCCTGCCGTTATAGGGCTGGTTCTGGTGGTAAGTACTTACAATAAATTAAGGCTCACCTCTCTTTTGTACGTGCTGATTCTGTTGCATTGTGTGGTGCTGATGATCGGCGGCCACTACACCTATGCGGAAGTGCCGTTTTTTGATGGCTTACTGGGCACAGAGCGAAATAACTACGACAAGGTCGGGCATTTCTTTCAGGGCTTCGTGCCCGCTATCCTGGCCAGAGAATTACTGATTCGGCTGAATGTGGTCAATGGTCCCAACTGGCGCAATCTTTATGTGGTCAGTGTCTGTCTGGCTTTCAGTGCGTTTTACGAATTGCTTGAATGGTGGGTTGCACTGGCTTCTGGCGAGGGAGCGGAAGCCTTTTTGGGCACTCAGGGCTATGTCTGGGACACCCAGTCTGATATGGGCTTTGCTTTACTGGGGGCCATCCTGGCACTGGTAAGCCTGTCCTCATTCCACGACAAACAACTAAAGTCGTTGAAATGAAAGGTGCACTGTATCTGCTGACCGCTCCTGTTCTACTGTATCAGGCTCGTCAGACCCGCCGATATGCGCTGCGCTTACCGGAGCCAGCGGGAGACAGGCAGGGAGTCAGTGGGCAGGGAACGGCATTGAGGGTGCTGGTGCTGGGTG
Source organism: Lacimicrobium sp. SS2-24 (assembly GCF_002201535.1). Taxonomy (GTDB): domain Bacteria; phylum Pseudomonadota; class Gammaproteobacteria; order Enterobacterales; family Alteromonadaceae; genus Lacimicrobium. The sequence continues at coordinate 127,984 of NZ_NIWW01000002.1, forward strand.
ACTCCGCCGCCGCGGGCGTAGGGTGTGAACATCAGTCCGAGGCCATTACCGGACAATGGGTAAGGCGACTGGCAAAAGACTATGAGGTGCACTGGCAGCTGGTGGCCTGTTCAGGGCTCAATTGTGCCGAAACACTCTCACTGCTGAAACAAGAGCCCCTTCAGCACAAGCAGGTGGATGCGGTTTTAATCTCAGTGGGGGTGAATGATGTAACCGGACGCACTGGAATAAGAGACTGGTATCGCCAGCTTGAGCAACTGAGTGATTATCTCACTCAGACTCTGAAGACTCGCTGTATCCTCTACACCGCGCTGCCTCCTATGCATGCCTTTCCGGTATTACCGGGTTTATTGCGACGTTATCTGGGTGACAGAGCGAAAACGTTGGATGTTTGTTTGCGACGGCATTGTGAAGCGCATACCAATACGTTTTACCTTGAGCCGGGATTACCCTTAACGCCAGAGATGATGGCCACCGACGGCTTTCACCCCTCGACTAATGCGGTTAAGGTCTGGGCAGAAAAGGCATGTGGGTCATTGCTATCGGTGTTGCACGAACAAGGTTTAGCAAATTAGCCCCTCGAGAACTGTCTTATCATAACGATGTTCAACGCGTTATCAGGTGTCGTAAAAAAAATTGTCTGATATTGTCTCTGTCCCCTTACCCTCGCCTCTGGAGCCCCATGCTTAAATTTTGGTACAAAGAATTTCCGCAGTTTCCTCAGGAGAACCCTGATTATTGGCGGGCTCGCCTGATTCAGCATGCGTTGTTGATCGGTACGGTATTTTTTTCGCTACTGGCACTGATTAACCTGTTTTATTTCCACGCCTATTCCCTTGCACTACTGGATAGTGTCGGCTTTTGTCTTACTCTGGCGATTTATGCCTGGTTCCGGCGCAGTGCTAACGTCAATCTGGCAGCATGGGCCTTTGCGCTATTGGCGACGGCTCTGGTTTCCTGGTTTGTGATAATGGTGGAAGGCCGTTCTCATTCGCTGATGTGGGCGACCCTTATTCCTCCTTTTACGTTCTTTTTACTCGGACGACAATGGGGCTCGGTGCTTAGTGCGATAGTGTTCAGCGTCTGTGCGTTGGTGGTATATCAGCAAGTGCAGACACAAGTGGCTGTGACCTTCACCGTCGGTTCGTTGTTGAATGTGATTGAAGTGGCAATCGCTCACCTGCTGATATTCCGTTTTTATGAGCGCAGCCGTTCAACGGCTTATCAACATCTGGCAGGGAAAACGGAACAAATCCGTAAGCTCGCCGAGACCGACAGCCTGACCGGCCTGCACAATCGCGAAAAGCTCGACAGAGAGTTGGAACAGATATTCACAGATGCACTTCAGCATGAAGACGGATTCAGCCTGATGTTGCTGGACCTTGATCATTTCAAACAGATTAATGACCAGTTCGGGCATTTAGAAGGCGATAAGGTATTAGCAGAATTGTCCGATAGTCTGCGTACTCATATGCGCCAACAGGATCTGTTAGCCCGCTGGGGCGGAGAGGAGTTTGTGGTGGTGCTGCCCAAGACAGGCATAGACAATGCGGCAGAGCTGGCAGAGAGGCTGCGCAGCCGGATTGCCGCGACATCTATTCATGGACATCATCTGACCATCAGCATCGGGGTGGCTCAATATCAGGCCGGCGATACGATTCCTTTGCTATTGGAGCGCACCGATCAGGCACTGTATGAAGCGAAGCATAAAGGACGTAACCGGGTTGTTGTCAGGTAGTCATAGCGTTAGGCTGGGTAATAGGTACGCGAACTGCCACGAACAGGCTAAGGAATGATGTATGTCACATGCACAGAAAAAAGCCGTGCTCTACAGGATGAAGACCGACGAACACCAGTGTCCCTATGGTCGAAAAACCAAGTATTTTCTTGAGCGTGAGGGATACGCCGTTGACGATCACACCCTGAAAAACCGTGAACAGATTGATGCCTTCAAACAAAAACATGATGTAGAAACCACACCTCAGGTATTCATCGACGATGAGCGTATTGGTGGGTATGAGGAAACCCGGGAGTATCTGGGAAAGCCGCTTGCAGACCCGGATTCGACCAGCTATCAGCCCGTAATCGCCCTGTTCAGCATGACCGCATTGACATCTGTGGCCCTCACCTGGCTGGTGTTTGACACATTGGTTAACGGACAAACGCTGATGTGGTTTATCAGCCTTTCCATGGTGGTGCTGGCGCTATTGAAATTGCAGGATCTCGAATCCTTCTCAACCATGTTTCTCAATTACGATTTACTGGCGAAACGCTGGGTACCCTATGGGTATATTTATCCCTTCGCGGAAGGTCTGGCCGGTGTACTGATGGTAGGTCAGGTCGCTACCTGGCTGTCGGCACCGCTGGCCTTGTTCATCGGCGGTATTGGCGCCGTGTCAGTGTTCAAGGCCGTGTATATAGATAAGCGAGAACTTAAGTGTGCCTGTGTGGGTGGCGCCAGCAATGTGCCACTGGGGTTTATTTCACTGACCGAGAATCTGATGATGATCGCCATGGCAATATGGATGGCGATACCAATGTAAAGGTCACCGGCATCAAGGTGACTGACCCATTATTGCTGGGGTTAATGTTGCTCAGAAGAGGATGATGTCGAACTCTTAGCAGCAAATTGCTCCAGCCTTTTGATCACAGCCTCAGGATAGCGGCTTTGGTAAAGTGCTCGCATACTGCCATCCTGATAGCTTTGCTCAAGGGCTTGCTGCCAACGATCGACGGTGGCCTGTTCATGATCCAGCGAAAATGCCAGGTACAGCTGAATGTCGTCAATAGGGGTGAGTTTTTTCATTTTGGTATTCTGCTCAGCCAGTTCGCTGTTAACAGAGGCAGTAAAGGCATCGTTCCAGGTTGTCAGGTCAACCCGCTTGCGCAGTAACATGTCACGACAATCTTCTTTACTGACGGTAACGATGAGGTTTCTACCCTGAATGAAACCGAGCCTGGCCAGATGATCAATATACACTGAACCGCGGTATTCACAGGCAATGTAATGATCGCTCAGTTTGTTCTTTGGCACTGACGGATCGATGCGGTCTGCGCGGCCATACAGCCAGATGGTGTAATGTTTAAGTGGCCCCACCCATCTGAACCAGTGCTCTCGTTCGGCATTGCGCACGGTTTCAAATATGGCAGTGTTGGCCTCGGTTCTGGCAATGGTTAATGCCCTGGCCCAGGGCATCAGGCTGATTTCAATGGGTTGGTGGAGCCTTTTGGCCAGCAGACGCAGGAGTTCCGTGGTGGGCCCGATGACCCTGCCGGATTCATCAAGATAGCCTCCGGGCGGACTGTGCTCAGTGACAATATGCAACATCGGTGGTTGCAGTGGCTGCTGCTCTGAAGCCCATAAAAATTGAGCACACAGCAAGAGAAGCGCGGCGGCATAACGTATCAAAATAGCACGGCCTTAAATTATCCCTAATGGAATCAGTATTAGCCATGAGCCCTGCCGATGCCACCGATTGCTTCAGAAATACCTGATAAATTAAAAAAACAGCTTGTTGTTTGTGTTCTCGTCTCTCCTTTCAGGAGGAATGTTTTTACTTATCAGCAATTTTGGTCAAGAACCGTGGGTTCGTGGGTTTTAGAATGGCATTGCTAAGGAGACAGTGACGCCTATGACACAGTATCAGCATCGGTTTGTATCAATAGTTCACTATATAGAGGCTCACCTGGATGAGCCTCTTGATATTGATAGGCTGTGCCAGCAGGCTTGTCTGTCCAGGTATCACTTTCACAGACAGTGCTCCGCCTTTTTTGGCATGTCTGTTATATCGCTCGTCAGGTTACTGCGGCTCAAAAGGGCCGCCTTTCAGTTAGCTTTTCGTGATGATCACAAGGTGGTGGATATCGCCCTGGCGAGCGGTTATGAAAGTCATGAAGCGTTTTCGCGGGCCTTTAAAAAGCATTTTTATAAAAGTCCGTTTGAATTCAGAAAAGCGCCTGACTGGGACCCTTGGCACACCCTATATGAACCCGTATTAGCGCTAAGGACGAAGATTATGAATGAAACCGCTGAGTTTAACGTGGCAGTGATTGATTATCCGCAAACACCCATTGCTGTAATGGAGCACAGAGGATCGCCAAACCTGCTGGGAAGTACAATACATCAATTTATAGCGTGGCGAAAACGCAACCATCTTCCTCCAGGCCAGAGCAAGACCTTCAATTTGCTTTACGATGATCCCAGTGTCACAGAGCCAGACAATTTCCGATTCGATATTGGCTGCTCAGTTGATCACCCAGTGAAAGAAAATGACTATGGTGTGGTGAATAAGGTGATTCCGGCTGGAAAGTGTGCAGTGGTCAGGCATATTGGCAGTGATGATGGAATGGGGGCGGCCGTCCACTATCTGTATTCAACGTGGCTACGGGATTCTGGTTTTGAGCTTCGTGACTTTCCGATTTTTCTCGAGCGGGTCAGTTTCTTTCCCGACGTCCCGGAAAAAGACATGATCACCGACATCTATTTGCCGATTCACTAAGTGGTATAAAAGTCGTCTCAACAGACAACGCTGACCATTATGTTTGGGGTGAGGGATGTGATGGTGGGCACCTGACAAAATCAAAAGGATTGAGTGTTATTCAGGAACGGGTTCCTTTTGGCTGTCGGGGGGGACGCCATCTGCATCAAAATGCAGAGCAGTTCTTTCTGATCCTAAGAGGTGAAGCAACACTGGAAGTGCATGGCGCTGTATCCAGTTGCAGGCCAATCAGGGTTTACAGGTTCAGGCCGGGGTTCCTTACCAGCTCATTAATGACACTGATGAGGACGTTATTTTTATCGTGATTTCTGCGCCGCCCAGCCATGGTGACAGGGTGCAAGTTTAGTCAGATATCAACAGGCATTAAAGGCTGACTTCAATCACCTCAGATACGCGACCGACTCCACCGGCTTTGAGTGAGACAATGGTGTCTTTTTCGACGTCCAACTGTACATTGATGCAGCTGGGGGATGAGGGGCGCATGGCATAGCCTTGCTCAATACTCAGGTTTACCGGCTTGTGCTGCAGATGATCGTGCAACAGACAAGCAAGTGGTCCTGCAGCCATGCCAGTGGCTGACTCTTCGGTAATGCCATAACGAGGCGCAAACATTCTGGCACTGGCATCGCGGCCCGGCAGATTGGTTTGTCGGCTAAACACATAAAACCCGATCAGATCATATGCCTCAGACAAGGCTTCAATAGTATTCATATCAGGTGTCACGCCATTCAGGTCGTCCAGGGTGTTCACGCCAATCAGCAAAAAACCGTTACCGGTATTAACAATGACCGGTTTCATGTCTACTTGAGCCGGGCTAAGCCCCAGACTCTGCAGCACAACATCGTCACTATGTGACAAGGCTTGATAACGCGGCGCAGTTTGTTGCATGTAGGCAAGATCGCCGTCTATGCGGATATCACGGATGCCATCGATGGTTTCTTTGGATGTATGAGAGTGAGGCACCAGCCCACGTTGTGACATCAGACTAAAGGCTGCCACCGTGGCATGACCGCAATGGGCTATCTGTCGCTGAGGGGTGAAAAAGTCCAGTTTGAAATCGGCACGCTCAGAAGCCGAAACAAACGCGGTTTCAGACAACCCAACTTGCTGAGCAATCTTCAGTTTATCTGCTGAGCTCAGTGAGTCAGCATTCAATACCACACCAGCCGGGTTACCACCGGATTTACCGTCAACAAAGGCATTTACAATAGTCACTTCAATATTCATTAATGTACTCCAGGTTATGTTTGGAGTCAGGCTAACGACCTGAAGCATACTCTAGGTCAAGCGCTTTTTTAGGCGATGTATTTTTTGCTCGGTTACCTCAATGTAATGGGCAATTTTCTGTTGCTGATCGATTAAATGGCGCAAATGGGTTTCCAGCTGTTCAACACAGGCTGGTGCATCTTTGGCATAAAAGGCATGGGTGTAAGCCTTGATCTTACTCAGGGGCATGCCGGAATTTTTCATACACACCAGCCAATTCAGCACTTCAACATCCTTTTTTGAATACGCTCTGTGACCACTCTCGTCTTTAGGCGCCGGTCGTATTAGGGCCTGCTTCTCGTAGTAGCGGATGGTATGTATGCTCAATCCTGTTTGTTCACTTACGCTGCCTATTTTCATGATTGTCGTTTCAATACTTAGCCTCGAAGAAAGCAGAGTATAAAACATTTCTATTATTCTAGAAATATATTGACGTCAGAGTCTGAGATCGATATGCTCCCGGCATGAACATTAATACTGCAGCATCACAACTGGCTGAACTGGGCCATGTGACACGCCTCGAGATCTATCGGATTCTGGTAAGGGCGGGTGAACATGGACTGGCGGTATCGGCCATTCAGGAGAAGCTGGATATTCCGGGATCGACCCTGTCGCACCACATTAGCCGGATGGTGCGCGTTGGTCTGGTGAGTCAGACCCGCGAGGGTCGGGTATTACGATGCAAGGCACAGTACCAGCAGCTGGATAAGTTAATGCAGTTCCTCTCTGCTGAATGCTGTGTGGATGCGTAAACTATTTAACTAATAATTCGATTAAACTAGAAATATAGATATAAGGTAATGAAAATGAACAATAACTGGCAAGCCGCAATAGACTTTTTTATCTCGACCTTCACTGAACTGGCGCTCTTGTTTCTGGCGGTCAGTTTTATTGTGAGTGCGGTCAATCATTATTTGCCCAGCCATAAGGTTACAGGCCTCTTATCGGGAAACCGGGGGTACGGGATAGCTATGAGTCTGGGAGCGCTGACACCATTTTGCAGCTGCTCGACACTACCTATGATGGTGGGGTTACTCAAAGCCAGGGCGGCGTTCGGGCCCTTGATGGCCTTTTTGATCACCTCACCTCTGCTTAACCCTTTCGTGTTTTCTCTTTTCTGGATCACCTTCGGTGCCAAGGTGACCGCTGTTTACGCGATCAGTGTTATCGCGATAGCCAGTTTGTCAGGCTTTTTACTTCAACATTATCGTTTTGAGCGTTTTATCCGGCCGGAGATCCTGCAAGGTGCCTCTGGATGTGATTCAGCGCCTGAGAAGACTGAAGGTAACACTAACAGCAATTGTAATAGCCAATGTAAAAGCGAACCGACTAACGTCCGCAAACAGCCTCAGAACGTTGCTTTGTTTAACCTGCTGGCGAAAGGTGCCTTCAAACAACTTACCGAATTATTACCTTACATGGTTATCGGTGTTGCCGTGGGTGCGGCATTGCATGGGTTCGTGCCGGTTTCTCTGTTTGAGCGCCTGGCAACACTGCCGTCTCTGTTGCTGATTCCGTTGGCCGCCCTTATTGGCATTTTCCTTTATGTTCGTGCATCCACCATGATTCCAATTGCAGCATCCCTTATTGCCAAAGGATTGAGTACCGGGGCGGTGATGTCACTGACCATTGCCGGCGCGGGGGCCAGTCTGCCTGAAATGATCATGTTGAAAAAAATGTTTCACTGGCCGTTGCTGTTGGCTTTTATCTTTCTTGTTTTAGCGACGGCCTGTATTACCGGCTTCACCATTGAACTCTTATCTGTGTATTAAGGAGCACACTATGATTCATATTCACTCTGACTTTGAAGGCGGTGCTATTCGTGTCATTAAGGCCGATAGCGCTGAGGATATTCAGCTAGAGATAGATAAAGACAACCAGGCCTGTGCACGACAGTGGTTTTACTTTGCTGTGGAGTCTGACAGTCCGGCGTTGCAGACCGTGCGCTTGTTGAATGCGGCAGATGTAAGTTTTACCGGAGCATGGGAGGGTTACCAGGCTTTTGCCTCTTATGATCAGGAGAACTGGTTCCGGGTTAACACCACCTTTGCAGACGGAGAGCTCAGGCTAACCCAGGATGTGGCGCACAGAACCATCTACTATGCCTATTTTGTGCCTTATCTGGCAGCACGACATGAGCAGCTTATTACGTCGCTGCAGTCCAGCCTACCCATCAGCAAAGAGGTGCTGGGCAAGACAGTACAAGGTCGCGATATTGAATTACTGCGTTTTGGTGATGGTCATCCAAACAACAAGAAACTTTGGATAATTGCCCGGCAACATCCGGGTGAGACCATGGCCCAGTGGGTAATGGAAGGGCTGATACAAGAACTGGCCGAAAGGTATGCTGGCGAAGAAGACTCAGTGTCAGGTGTCAGTTTTTATCTGGTGGCTAACATGAACCCGGATGGCGCTGCGCTGGGTAATCACAGAACCAATGCTTCAGGGGCAGATTTAAATCGTCAATGGGCGTCGTCGGAACATAGTCAATGCCCTGAAGTCATGTGGGTCAGGCAAGCGATGACAAAAATTGGTGTTGATGGGTTTGTTGATCTGCACGGTGATGAAGCCATACCGCACAATTTCATTATGGTTGAAGATGGCCATCCTCAGGGAGAGCAGGTTAAACAGGTATTGGCGAGGCTGGATAGCAATTTTCAGACGCAATATGACTATGCTTCCCAGAAAAGGGGATGCGGCGCGTCAACCTGTGGGAGCAAATGTGGTCAGCAGACGGCAACGCAGTTTGTCAGTAAGCAGTTTGGTGTGCCCTCATTATTACTGGAAGCGGCATTTAAGCCCATTTTAAAAGCGGGACAACTGGCCAGATGGGATCACGAGGAGTGCATACAATTGGGCAAGCATCTAGCCTCAGCACTCAACGTACTCTAACACCGATGTGTTAACCAAAGTGGGGATCCGGATATAAGGTATTTACCTCGCCGAGAAAAGAGAGCAGGCCGGGCGGCGAGGTAAAAGACCGGCACATTACCTTGATGTACTTCTGGGCAAAAAGGGTAAAAACAAGCCGGTGATTTAAACGGGGCGCTGAAGTGGTTACCCTGAAAGTAATCAATGCCCTCTGCCACAATGCTAAGCTTGGACGTTCTGGCAAACGCCGCCATTGCTGCGGTCAGTGCCTGACGCTTTTCATCGTTACACACATTTGCTACCAGACCCAAGATGAGAGTTACCTGTTCTGTTTTGATTAAAGGTTCGGCACCTTTATCAAAATGGGCAACTCTCATCTTTTCAAGAAGATATGTCAGATTAAGCCGAGACTAACTCAACTGTGAGCGTCGATAGTCCTCTACGGCTAACCCTCCCACACCCCAATTTTCGAGATCTACTTCAGATATCACCACATGGGTAGTTGCCGGGCTTTTACCTAATTCATTTTTTAATAAATCAGTGACACCGGCAATCAATTTCTTCTTCTGCTCTGTGGTCGCACCTTTGCCATCAGGCCCGCCTTCTTTAGTGATTTGGATGTTTACATATGGCATATTTTTTCCTCATACTCTATCGACTGACTGTATTCAGAAAGGCAGTCTTTAAAAAATTCACGTGAATTTGAACCGGTGACGAGATTCTCATCATCAATTACCCAAGTTGGCACCGAACGTACCCTGAACTTCTTTTTCCTATTAAGGAGACGCTCGTACGCTGTATTAGTTTTACTAACGTCTAATACACTAAGAATTGCCATATCCGTCATTCCAACTGCTTTCGCAAGCTCCGATAAGACCAAAGGGTCACTAATGTTCTCACCGAAAGAATGATACGCGGTCAATATCTTCTCATAGAGTTCCACTGCAACACCTATCTCACCTGCACGAGCGAGAAGCCTGTGCGCAAGATTTGTGTTGAAGTAATGCGTCCTGTACTCAAAATCTATGTTGGCACCAACTGCTTTCACAGTCGCAATAAGCGAAGCCCGATATTCATCATGCTCCTGCTGAGACCATCCATGTTTAACATGGAAATACCTGTCTATCTCCATTCCCTCCGTCCCCATTTCTGGGTTCAGCTCATGGGGAATAAAACCAATGTCTAACTCGATCCCCAGATCATTGGCAGCATCTGTCAAATGTTTGTATCCAATTGCACACCATGAACAAGCAAAATCGTGAATGATCTCGACTTTTAATTTTCTCATGTGCACCCCTTCGGATAATCAGCATACATCTTGTTTACGATTAGCCACTCTTGGTCTTCCCTCAGCAGGCCCAAATAGTCGATATAAATTCTATCGAGAACAGGTACGAAGGCTTTGACCATCGCCTGGTCGCCGATGATCTCAATCGACAAAATCTTCGACCTGAGCTGGTCTCCTCGCAAAGCCGGTATAGGCCTGCTTTGCACCATTTCTAACCACTCGTCTTTAGATCTTCGAATACCCGGAGCCTTGAGTGCACAATCCGATGCAAATAATGTGGACAGCAACTCGACATCTCCGTTATGAAGGCCGTCGAAGTACTTCTGTACGACCACTTCAACTCTCGTTATATCTCCGCTCGTGTTCACTATCCCAACTCCTAATTGGCGACCGTGTCGGCTTCCTTTTGTGACGCTAACTTAAAAGCTTCGCTTTGCTGAACCAACTTAATCATTTGTTGGGCCTTTGGTCCTATATTAATATCAACAGGGAAGTACTGGCCCCAGTCCGAATATACCGTCAGTAGTATATCTGCTGGAGAAACGCTGTGACCTCCAAGGAAGGGACCTTCAGATATTTTGTTCTCTACAGAGAGCCAAATTTTATCAATCGTTTCTGCTGCAGCTTTGAAGAAATCATCCTTTGCTTTTCCTTCTTCCATGTTGGCACTTGCAAAAAACAACCTGCCATATGCAGGATGCATCGTTGCATTTGCCAGCATCATATTCTCGATAGCCTTTTGTCGCGACGCGCCTGCCTTTGCCATGAGATTGTTTTCATGTTTTTCTAACAGGTATAAGATAATTGCCGCACCTTCAGTTAAGTAAGTATCCCCGTCTTTCAGAACGGGCACCATTTTACTGGGGTTAACTGCTTCGAAATTTTTTACATTGCTCACATGAATCAGTTCTGTTTTCTGATTCAACATATTAAGAATTGTGTGGGTCGCAAGTGAGCACGCACCTGGTGAAAAGTAGAGTGAATACATAGTTGAATCCTCATCAGTTGTTGTTAGCAGTAGTGCTACAGGTGCTATGGTGCTATAACCAATTAGAGCAATAAATAGCATCAATGGAATAGCAATAGTGCCATTTTGGAACAAATAAACCATTATGAATAAACTCAGAGGAATGTTCCTGTTCACTCGCCTGGCGGATTTAGGTAGTTTCGCTGCTGTCGCTGAAGAGATTGGCTCAACGTCATCTATGGTGAGCAAGGAAATACAGAAACTCGAACATGAGATTGGTGCGAGACTGGTGCATCGTTCTACTCGCAAAATGAAGCTGACTAGCATCGGTGAGGGGTATTTAAATCGGTGTAAAGAAATATTATCTCAAATCAGAGACGCCGAATCTTATGTGCAACAGATGCAAACCAGCATGCGGGGAAGTCTGAGAATCAACGTCCCTATGGTTCTGGGTATGACGGACCTGGGTTTGGTCCTATCCGATTATATGAAGGCATTTCCTGACGTAAAACTTGATGTTCATCTTGGGGATGAAGATATCGACCTCATAGAACACGGTTTTGATTTAGGGTTCCGCGCCAGCAGCAAACAGTTTGATTCAAATTATATCGGTAAGCGTCTAAAGGCTTTTTCATATCATGTTTGTGGCTCTAGAGAGTATTTGGCAGCGCATCCAAAAATTCAAAGGCCAGAAGACCTAAAGCAACATAATTGCTTCATTTACAGTTACTTTAAGGGAGGAAACGATTGGCCCATAGCGGGAGGTGTAAAGGTAGATGGTAGTTTACGTGTCAACAATACGTTATTTATGAGAGACGCTATAGAGTCAGGACTTGGAGTTGGCTTTCTTCCTAGTTTTGTCGCTGCGCCAGGCTTGCAGAGTGGCAATCTCATCGAGGTTCTGGAAGAGTTCAACAAACCTAAACTGACTCTATATGCACTTTACCCAAACAGAAAACACACCCTTCCTATTTTAACTAAGTGTATTGACTTTATAGAAAATTGGTTTGAAAGGAATGAGCGCCAGACACGCTATTTTTAAGTGCTCAGTCGAATAAAATAAATTTCTTTTATCAGCACTAACTGAAAAAAACGGGCTACGCAAATGTAATGGTAAAGGTGTAGATTACTTCCTCGAATTGGGCGTTGATACTTGCTCTTTCACTACATACTATTGAGAATCTCATCTATATCGCGGTGCGGTTTTTAAGGGGTAGCTCAATATCAATAACTAAGGCTTTATTAAACACCAGGTTTAATTTTGAACTTATTCAGTTTTACTCTCAGCATCCAGAAAATCATGCAGAAAATCACAAGAAGTGGAGGGATGGTAAGATAAAAAGTCCCTTGCAAAGATTCAGGGAAGACCCGTTGCTGACCCATAAAGAAGGAACTCGCTGCGATGTATAAAGGGAAACACATTCTCCAAATATGCCTTACTAATAGGAAGCTCCGGGTAGTTTTAGGTGCAAGTAAATAGCGAATGTCAGACAATACAGCAACAGCACAGATAGCAGTAAAAACATAATAGACCGTTGGGGGAACTTGGAAGCTACCTAAGTTATCAGTAATACCTGAAAAGGCTTTCATTGACAAATAGGTACCAAATATCAAAACCAGCACACCAACAAACAACAGCCCTAACTCACATTCTTTCTTTGTCGGAAGATCTCTCTTGATTGAAATCCAGCCGGATAGCACCAGGTACAAGGTAAGAGCTCCAGATAAGACGGTGATAAAAACCTGGGCGAGTGATGCCATAAATAAACCTGATAAGGCCATAGCCAGCATAGTGTAAACAAACCACGTACCAGACAATTTATGACGCTTCTGTCCCTTTGCAACTATCAAGGCGATTGCACCTGAAATTAGTGCGATGGCTCCTACGACCACATGACCATAAAGTAAAATGCTATAACTCATTTGTCTTATCCGCTTTTTAATGATTAGTTAACCAGGGTGTTTTTTGTTGTTATTTTTACCGAAAAATATTTGTTTTTATTGCTTTGAATTTCCCCTGTTTTTTTCGGTATGGCGATTAATCCCATCAGGCATCCGGTAGGAAGAATATAGTCTTGATAACTAATTTCATTAAGAGGCAATCTGGAAATATCACATTTCCAATATGGAATTAGATCTTTTACTCATGAGGTGATCAAGGTTTTTTACTGTTGCAAAAACTTCTTCAGCAGGCGCTTTATCTCATATCGTCGGATCTGGAAATGATGATGATTTTGCGAGCGGGTGAGATTAAGAGCTCGCGTTAAATGGAGTATTACGGGTGCGTGGAGTTGCATTAGAAAAATCCGATACCCGTTGCCTGATACCGGATTATGAAGTCTTCTAAGAGTTGATCAAGTGAACACTAAATTCTTAACTTATCGGCATTGGCCCTGGGGCCTTTCTCCTACTTCAGGTGAATAGTGACGTTAGAATATATAAATGAATCCAACACCGATTTCGGTCTCATAATTACTTCGTGCGATTGGGCTCTCACGAACGTCGCTGCTGTAGTATTCGAAAAGTGCCTCACCGTAAATCTGCCAATTATCATTGATGTAATGCCGGAAACTATAATCAACGCCAATAGACCGTAATCCACCGCTTAGTGTGGTGGCATCCAAACCTGAAGCGGCAGCTTGTATTGCATCTATGCCAAAGCCATTATTCGCGTATTCACTGTCATGAAAAACTGCAACGAAGTTTACTTCGTATGGCTTGGGCTGTGATGGGGCTCATACCGGCTGATTAAACTGCAGATGCTGAGTACACCTGCGGTTAAGAAGATTACTCTGAGGGCAACAGTTGGAGTTTGGACGTTGCAGAAGCCTGCGCGGCTTCACGAGTAATGGGTGTGCTGGAGGCTTGTTCTGAGATCCATGCAGGGATCTCTGAGTCATAGTGCTGATGAAATATTCGTGCAGCGACACCGCCGGGGAGCGCGGTTAGGATAGCCTGCTGCTCTGCCATATCACTGACTAAGTTGTAGGACGCAAAAAAGGCCGTATCGAAGGGCTGATCAAAGTCATAGCGAGCGCGACGAATCGTATCGCTACTGCCGGACATAGGGTAGTCTCCACCCCCAACCCAACGGCTGCCGAAACCAGAGCGCCGCATTGGGCTGACAAATTTCACACGGTGCACGTCGCCCCAAACGGCATTGTCATCGTATTGTTTGAGGCGCTGTTCTGTGGCTTTAGCCGCAGCAATGACTACATCGGCCAGGTTTTCGACGGTGTTTTTTGTCGCATGATTATCAAACCAGATGCTATGTGGCTCACTAACAAGCAGATGATCGAAGCGTTCTTGCCAAAAATACCAAAGATTCAACATATCCGCCGTTAGCACTTCACCGAGATCATCCTCATATGTGGCGAGCGCCAGCTCCTGATAGAGTGTTTGGAAAAGCAACGTCGCCCTGCTCGTGGTGGTATCCATATAATCCCAATTGGTAAGCGTTTCGGCGAATTCCTTGTATTCGGCTTCTTTCAGCAGTGGTATCAGCATGGGAACAATGCGCTTGGCATGCAAATTCTTAACGTCGTGCATAAAGCGCCAATGGTCATCTGCATTGATCGACTGTTTACCATCCATTAATTCAATCATGCGATCGTATCGATAAGATGGCGAGAAGTAGGTTGAGTAGGTGTAGGGATAATTGGTGGGGCGGGTATCATTATTGGCAGTGCCAGTCCAGCCCCGGTCAGGGTTGAATTCACCGGGCATGTCGTCTTTGGGTATCCAGCGGTACCAATGAGGTTTAGAGTCCGTCACGGGAACCGGTAGAGCACCGGCGCCGAAACGACGGATGGGGATTTTCCCACTGGCGAGGCGACCAAAGTTACCGTCTACATCGGCAAATACAAAATTGAACATGTGGATATCGATTGATTTAACGGCGTCACGAACCTCCGATGCAGAGCGTGCAAACAATAATTTATCGAAACCAATGTCTCGATCGAACGCCACCGCCGCTCCCCAACGTAACGTGACTACCCGATCACCAAGGTCTATGATGCCGTGGTCTGACACTACAGGTCCGCGGTGAGTAGAACGTACGGTGATGATTTCCTCACGGAAGCCGCTGTCGGCGTCTTCATCCTTGATGCGGATCACTTCCTCGCGGCTGTTAAACGGAATCCGCTGATTTCCTTCTAAATAATGCGCATCAGAATCTGTTGCGATGCGTTCAATAAATAAGTCTTGAACATCGCCATAGGCGTTAGTGACACCAAATGCCACACGATCGGTTCGACCAATAACCATGCCGCCAAGGCCCGGTAATGCGGCTCCCGAAGCATGAAAGTCTGGTGTGCTCATACTGATCGGATACCAAACGCCAGGCAACAACCTCGCATCGAGATGGGGGTCGTTGACCACAATGGCCGCGCCGCTGGCTGAGCGAGTGGGCCCAACAACCCAATTATTCGACCCTACCTCAATAGGTGCCAGAAAGTCGTGCATTGTTAAGGGGGTAACTGGCGATATGCGCTTCGTTAGCGTGACCTCATTGTCAAAATTGTTTTTGGGTAACTTAACCGATAGCGCCGCTGGTGTGCGATCGGGATTCACATTAATTGATAGCAAGGTCGCCGCACGTTCTGCTCCCACCGTATCGATCAATGACTGAGCCACGGCCTCAGCTTTCATATTCTTCGATTGTTGCAATGAAATGTATTGAAGAAGCACGGCAGTATCAGCCAAGGTCCATGGCTTTGGGGTATGACCCATTAATGAGAGTTCGATCGGGAATTCGCGCTCTTGGGTGGCGATATACGCGTTAACACCATCAAGGTAATCGCCAACGAACTGCTTAACCTCGGGAGAGAATTGAGCTGCCATTTTGCGGGCGTTGTGCCACAAGCCTATGACGCGCATTTTTTTATCAGAAGCCAGTCCTGCCTCACCGATCAATTCAGAAAGGCGGCCTTTAGCCAGCATTTTGAAGAATTCCATTTGGAACAGACGGTCTTGCGCCGTAATGAAACCCTGCGCGCGCAGCATATCGCGTTTGTTACTCGCTGCGATGTGTGCAATGCCTCGCTCGTCTCGGGTCACCGTAACGCCAGCATCTAAGATTTCTAGGCGGAGTTCGCCATTGGTTTTGTAATCATTAACTTGGTTTAACCACTGTGCAGCGGCAAGCGCGGCGGCGACGAAAGCAATAACGATGAGAATCCATTTTTTCATGCTAACCCTTTATTTACGGCCAATAGCTGAAGTGTTCTTTTAGCCGATATTGCGTAGGGAATTCTTCTCTTTTTGCAAATCCGAAAGAATTTCCTTATTTCCCTTGCTCAGTTCTTGGCGATATTTTTTCGGGGTTCTGGCGAAGTGTTTTTTAAAGTGGGTAAAGAAAGTCGAGGTTGAGTTAAAACCAACGTCAAAACCGACCTCGGTAACCGACGTGTTGAGTTGAGATGCAAGACGGTCAGCTGCTTCAACCACCCGATAGCGATTAACTAAATCATAAAATGAACGTCCAGCGTAACCATTAATGGTCTCTGAAATATGATGTGTAGGGTGCTCTAGCACACTAGCAATGTCGGCGACTTTTAAGCCAGGTTGTAGGTACGCTTTCTCATTTTGCATATAGTCGCAGATTTGCTGCCAAAGGAGAGACGCCGACTCTTGTGTTAAGCTGCTCGTGCGGTATTTGCTCTCTACTTCCTTCGTAAGTGAAGATGAGCTTTGAACAGTCTCTTTTGTCTGAGCCGCCTTTGTCGGCGAGGGCTCAATGAATCCGCCGTCTGCCTTGGTTTGATGGATGGCAAACCACGCAAACAGCAACATGACTAAGGTCGAGCCTAACGCATAGACAGGAGAATGCACATAGCGCTGAACTTGGCCCATAAATCCCAATAAGTCGTAACAGGCCGAAAGTCCCGCCCCAGCCAACATAAAGTACGCCAGTACTTGCAGCCATCGTAGTTGCAGATCTTCAATGGCGGAAAAATGGGCTTTGATGTGTTGGGTATGTTGGCGCAAGGTTTTTAGCGCTAAAAAAGCATAGACACCAATAGAAATGAACGCGGCCCAGCGGTACAAACCTCGATGAGCAATCAGTGGCTCACAGTCATTGGCCAAGTAGCATGCCTCTGCCAGCGTATGCATATTCTGCACGGGGCTCTGCCACCACCATAAAAGCATCAGCAGTGGCGCGGGTAAAAAGTGCAACCAATAACGCCCCCGCCATTGGAACTCGCTTAGTGTTAGGTTGCAGGTGTAGAAATACAGCAGTGGACCAAACAACATTTGTAATGAAGAGAAGAAAAAGCGCTCTCTTTGCCACTGTGGTTGTCCATCAAAGAGCACAAACTGAAAAGAAAATGCACAGATAAGAAGGATTAATGCTGTCGCAAATCGTCGGCTAGTGAGGTCAACTCTTTGATTCTGCGAGATGACAAAGGCAATGCAAACGCCCATCGACACGGTGATCAGTATCAAAAGGCTGCCCAGTGAAAAGAGATAGGGCGTTGCTAGCCATTGGGAAATATCAGTAAGCACATCAAACAGTAATGCTGAACAACCAAGCCCTGATCATAGCGGCATTGAACATGTTATTCATTTATTTATTGCGAATTTGTAAATTCGGAAGAGCGTATCGTGCTCCTTTGTTATTAAGGCAAGGCTTAGTGAAAAAATTGCACAGCAACAGCTAAGTGAAAGCGTCATAACGCTTCAATAAAAATGATATGCACCTTGCCGTAACAGGAGAAGACACGTGAAATATGCCCTATCAGCGATTGCCGTTAGCACACTTGCCTATATAGGCATGGTACCAAGCCAAGCCCTTGCTCAACAGAGTGAGGATGTCGACGAAGTCATCGAGGTCGAGCAAATCATGGTCACCGCCCAGAAACGCGGCGAGAACTTGCAAGAGGTGCCGCTGGCGGTGTCGGTGCTGAATAGTGCTGCTCTTGATCGCAATGGCATTCAAACTTTTCAGGATGTGCAACACAGCACGCCTAATCTCACCATGGCTGTGGCATCGCCTTTTGCGACAACCGTTAACATGCGTGGAATCCCATCCAATCCCAATGGCGTATTTAATTCAGGGGCGAGTCCGGGTTTAGGAATCTATGTTGATGGTGTGGTCTATGCGCGCCCTTCAGGCTTTAACCAAGAGCTGACCAATATCGAACGAGTAGAGGTGTTACGAGGTCCACAGGGGACTTTGTTTGGGCAAAACACCAACTTAGGTGTTATTAACATTACCACCCGCAAGCCAAGCCATTATACCGAAGGCAAAGTTAAAGCGACGGTAGGCAATTATGGATTACGTAAGCTCAACGGCTACATCAGTGGCAGCTTAGTGGAAGACACCGTTGCCGCGGCGGTTTCATTATTCGAGGTCAGTCGAGACGGCTACAGCGAAAACATTGGCGAAGGCAATGATGTCGGTACAGCAGATCGCTTCGGTGGTCGAGTACAGTTTAGAGTAACCCCCAGTGATGCGTGGACTCTCGATATTAACGCTGACTTCCTCAAAGACGACAGCATCCCAGAAGCCGAAAAGTTAGTGGGTTTTGGGCGCGGCCTTGGTTTTATTGCGGGCCTTAATGCTGGGGTAAACATCGCAGATTTTATTACGGATGCCCCTCGGCAGGTGAATATAAACACCGCCAATCACTACGTTTTTCGAGATAACTGGGGGCTAGATGCAACGGTGAGTTATCAGTTTGCGTCAGGCATGGAGTTTAAATCCATTACTGCTAAGAAAATCTATGATGCGAGCCTAGGGTATGACGAGGATGCCATGCCATTAGACTTCAACGTCGGCTTGCAAGGAGAGAATACCGAGCAGTTTACTCAAGAGTTCCAATTGATTTCACCGGCCGAGAATGATTTCCGCTACGTACTTGGCGCTTACTACCTAGACAACGAGTCTGAAAGTATTCAGGACTTCGTAACCCCGTCAGGCGTTATGGGCATTCCCACTGGCTTACCCGCCCCCCTCCCTCAAACACTTGGTTTCTTACCCGGAGAAGGGGTCACCAATAGTGGCAGTGTTGTCACTAAAAGCTCAGCCATTTTTAGCAATGTTAATTATGACCTTAATGATGTTTACAGCGGTTTCTTAGGTCTACGTTTCTCTGAAGTGGAAAAAGACATGATATTCCGTCAGGACGGATTTGCTTCTACGTTACCTGGCATCTTCCTCAACGGCTTTGTGGATATACCGGAAACTCAACAGCGCCAAGAGGATGATTTTATGTCTTGGACCTTTGGTTTAAATGCTCAAGTTGCAGACAACAGTATGCTGTACGGAAAAGTCTCCCGCGGCTACAAAGAAGGAGGGTTCAACTTCCGACCTCAAAGCCTGTCAGCAATTGGTGGTGACATTGACAACCCTGAGATGGACTTTGGTCGTGAGGAAGTCACCAGTTATGAAATTGGCGCCAAGAGTGACTTGCTCAAGCGCCGGCTGCGGCTGAACCTAGCGGCGTTTTATTTGGATTACGAAGATATTCAGACACGAGTCGTAGAGCCCGAAACAGGGGTAAACCGTGTTGTGAATGGCCCAACGGCGACTAGCCAAGGTGTTGAAGCTGAGGTTAACTTCCGAGCAACCCGTAACCTGACACTTAATGCCAGCTTGGGTTATTCAGATGCCGCCTTTGATGACTTTTCCAACTGTTCCAGAGACATTGACTGTACCGGCAACCAACTTCCCGGTGCGGCCCGTGTGACGTCTAATATGACGGCAACCTATACCACCATGTTGGACACCGACTGGGAAATGTACGCCTCTGCTAATTACTCATATCGCAGCAGTATGCACTCAGACGCGCAAAATCTGGATGTAACGGAGTTGGATTCGAGTCGTTTGATCAACGCGCAGTTAGGTTTTGTATCGCCTCAGGGCGATTGGGATGTGCTGTTCTGGGCGAAAAACCTTGCCGATGAAGACATTGCCGTCACTCGCCGTGATCAGTCCATTTCTGAACTTGGCTTGTCGACAGTGGTTTACCAAGCCCCTCGTACCTTTGGTATTACGGTAACCTACAATTATTTTTAGGTTTTGACCAAAAGTGAGAAAACCGTCAGTGAGTGTGCGGTTTTCTCACCTTAATCACTGGATAAATAGACCGCACTATTCCTCTCTCGGCAGAGAAACTCTGATCGCAGGTTGGCCCACAAATTACATCGGCTTATTATTAAGAAATATTTTTGGGGGCCGGTCACTATAGGCTGGCTCTGCTCAGAAACTGAGAAATGGGTAAAACATCATTCCACTGTCAATTCGACGATTCGTACTTCACCTAGCGCTAGCGGCGAACCAAAACCACATTTTGGTGAGCGTTGTGATAATAATTTTGAAATAGTCAACTGGTAAGGCCTGAGATTTCCCGACACTTTTTATGGTAAAAATGTAACTTAAACCATAAGAGGTAAATCATGGGTTCAGGTATCCGTTACTCGGATGAATTTAAACAAGAAGCAGTAAATCAGGTTGTCCTTCATGGCTACAGCGTTGCTGATGTCGCAAAGCTGCTCGATATCAGCACAAAGAGTCTCTATGACTGGATGAAGGTGTTCTCAAAGTCTCCCAGGAAACGCCAGGAAGATGAAGATCTTCGAGCAGAAGTAGCGAGGCTGAAGCGAGAGCTTAAGCGGACACAGCAAGAGCGAGACATATTAAAGGAAGCCGCGGTGTTCTTTGCCGGCGAGTCAAAGAGCGGTACCCGTTCGTAAAATCTCGTAGTACCGATTATCCGGTGAGATTGTTGTGCAGAGCCCTTGAGTTGCACCCTAGTGGCTATTACGAGTGGCTGCAACAGCCCCAAAGCCAGCGAGACAAGGATGATAGTCGTTTACTTGGTGCCATCAAGCAGTTCTGGTTGGAAAGCGGCGGCCATCATGGCTATCGCAATCTGCATTTAGATCTTCTGGAAGCGAATATCCCGTGCGGTCGTGACCGAGTGTTACGGCTAATGCAGCAAGCCGGTATTAAAGCCCAGCGAGGATATAAAGCGCCAACGGGGCGTTATGGCGGAAAGCCGGATGTTGTTGCTGCCAATATGCTTAACCGCGATTTTACTGTGACAACGCCTAATCAGTGGTGGGTAAGCGACATCACCTATATTCATACGCATGAAGGCTTCTTGTTTTTAGCGGTCGTAATGGATTTATACGCTCGCAACATTGTTGGCTGGTCGATGAGTGACAGAATGACAGAAGAGCTGGTGATGGATGCGCTGACCGCTGCTTATTGGCGGAGAAAACCAGCAGATACGGTTTACCTGCATTCTGACCAGGGCTCTCAATATAGTAGTCGTAGCTTCAGAAAGTTACTCAATACACTGGATGTTCAGCCCAGCATGAGTCGGCGAGGTAACTGCTGGGATAACGCAGTAGCGGAGAGTTTCTTCAGCAATCTAAAGAAGGAGAAGATCAGGCGTATCAAATACAAAACCAGAGATGATGCACGACAAGCGATGTTTCATTACATTGAGATGTTTTACAATCCAAAACGTCGGCACACAAACAACGGGCGATTGTCACCGACTAAGTATGATCGGCAGTATTTTAAGGATATGGAAAGTGTCTAGTAAACTCAGGCCTTACCAGTATGATACTTTAATACTTAGTATGAGACTTTATTACTCTCTTACAAAAAAAGGGCCTTGCGGCCCTTTTCTTATTCTACGGTAACGGATTTAGCCAGGTTTCTTGGCTGGTCCACATCAGTGCCTTTGATAATGGCCACATAGTAGCTCAGCAGTTGTAGTGGCAAGGTATACACAATAGGCGCAATGATGCTGTCCACGTGGGGCAGGTTAATCACCCGCATGCTGTCATCACTCTCAAAGCGCGCATCTTTGTCGGCAAACACATACATGATACCGCCGCGGGCGCGTACTTCTTCCACATTGGATTTGAGCTTTTCAAGCAGCTCGTTGTTGGGCGCCACTACGATCACCGGCATTTCATCGTCGATCAGCGCCAGCGGGCCGTGTTTCAGCTCCCCTGAGGCATAGGCCTCGGCGTGGATATAAGAGATTTCTTTAAGCTTGAGCGCTCCTTCCATGGCGATGGGGTATTGATCGCCACGGCCGAGGAATAAGCTATGGTTTTTATCGGCGAATTCTTCCGCCAGCTTTTCAATCTCATCACTCAGGGCCAGGGTCTCTTCCAGTTTGGCGGGCAGGCTGTGCATGGCCTTGATAATATTGTCGTGCTCCGCTTTATCCATGTTATTGAACTGACCCAGCGCCAGTGTCAGCATCATCAGTCCGGTCAGCTGAGTGGTGAAGGCTTTGGTGGAGGCCACACCGATTTCGGCGCCCGCCAGAGTCATAAAGGCCAGATCCGACTCGCGCACCAATGAGGAGCCAGGCACATTGCAAATGGTCATGCTGGCGGCATAGCCAGAATCTTTGGCAAGGCGCAGCGCGGCCAGGGTATCGGCGGTTTCACCGGACTGGGAAATGGTCACCAGCAGGCTATTGGGGTGTACAAAGGATTTGCGATAGCGAAATTCTGAAGCGATCTCGACGTTACAGGACACATTGGCATATTGCTCCAGCCAGTAGCGGGCGGTCATGCCTGAGTGATAACTGGTACCACAGGCGACAATCTGCACATGCTTAATGTCTTTGAGAATATCCTCAGCCCGGGCACCGAAAATCCGTGCATCTACCCCCTGCTGAGTCAGTCTGTCCTGCAGGGTATTGCGCACTACGGTAGGCTGTTCGTGGATTTCCTTGAGCATGTAATGGCGGTAACCGCCTTTGTCGCCGGCATCATGTTCAATATCGGAGTCATGCACCTGACGCAGCACTTCGTTGCCATTTTTATCAAAAACATGCACCTGAGTACGGCTAATTTGCGCCACGTCACCTTCTTCGAGGAAGATGAAGCGCCGGGTAACGGGTAACAATGCCAACTGATCCGAAGCAATAAAGTTTTCATCAATGCCCAGACCAATCACCAAGGGGCTACCTGAACGGGCGACTACCACTTTTTCGGGATCGGCTTTATCCATCACCACGGTGCCGTAGGCGCCATGGAATTTGCTTACGGCGTTCTGCACTGCTTTGAGCAGGCTGTCGGTACTCTTCAGTTCATGTTCAACCTGGTGTGCGATGGTTTCGGTATCAGTATCTGAGGTAAATACATAGCCTTCCCCGCGCAGGGTTTCACGCAGGCTCTGATAGTTTTCAATAATACCGTTATGAACCACAGCAATGCGTTCATTGGAAAAGTGCGGATGCGCATTGGCTTCAGTGACACCACCATGAGTCGCCCAGCGGGTGTGAGCGATACCGGTGAACCCTTTTATGGGGTCGGCAGCAATGGCATCCGCCAGTTCCTGAACCTTGCCGGTGCGGCGCATGCGGATCAGGTTGTTTTCTGCGTCCAGTACGGCAACCCCTGCCGAATCGTAACCCCGGTATTCGAGGCGTTTGAGTCCTTCGAGTAAGATACTGACCACATTACGTTCGGCCACTGCCCCTACGATTCCACACATAATTTACTCCGTCGTCTGTGTTGTGGCGCAGATTACTTCAACGCCCTGTTGTTCTATTAGTCGCCGCGCGTCGGCGGGTATTTGATCATCGGTCACCAAGATGGAGATATCCCCCCAGGGAAGCTCCAGATTGGGAATTTTTCGTTGTAACTTTTGTGACTCTGCCATCACTATAACCTGTACCGCCACATCTGCCATGACCCTGGATAATTGCGTGAGCTCATTGAAGGTGGTGGTGCCCAGATGAGGGTCTAGCCCTGCGGCCCCTACAAAGGCCTGGTCGAAATTGTAGGCCCTGAGCATTTGTTCGGCCATTTTGCCCTGAAAAGAGTGCGACTGGTTATCCCAGGTGCCCCCTGTCATCAGTACCGTGGGTTCGTTTTCCAGTTCCAGTAGCTGATTGGCCACGTGCAGCGCGTTGGTCATGACCACCAGTCCGCGTTTGTCATTCAGCAAGGGCAGCAACGCCGATGTGGTATTGCCACTGTCGATAATAATGCGATTGTGATCCCGAATGAGCTGGCTGGCAGCCTGTGCGATAGATTTCTTTCGTTTCGAAACTTCTTGCTCATTCAGTTCGCTGGTCTCTTTGGGCAATAATATGGCGCCGCCATATTTGCGCACTAACAAACCGGTTCGCTCAAGCTCACTGAGATCTTTTCTGATCGTGACCTCTGAGGTGGCGAATTCTGTCGTCAGCGCATCCACCTTCACTTCACCCTGAGAAATCAGGCGATCCATAATGGCGCGTCGGCGTTGTTGTGTGTTTCGTTTCTGCATCAAACCGAAAATATAAATTTCAAATCGAAAGTTATGGTAGCGAAGTTTACCGTTGATGCAAGTGTTTTTTACACCCGGTAAAAAAATAAGCAGGAGATGTCAGTAACAGCGAGTGGTGCACAATTTGATGGAATGCGTACGCGGTGCCCGTCAGTGAACACCTTCTTTTCCCCTCGGTTCGGGTTCAGAGAAAGCCCGGGCCGAGGGGGAATAAGGGGATATAACGAGAGATTATTTCTTCTCGGGACGTTGCCAGCCCTGAATATTGCGCTGCTTCCCTCTGGCTACCGCCAGCTCACCGTCATCCACTTCGCGGGTGATGGTGGAGCCTGCGCCAACCGTGGCGTTCTTACCGATCACGGCCGGTGCCACCAGTGAGGAATTCGAGCCAATGAAGGCGCCGTCTTTAATGATGGTTTTAAACTTATTCACCCCGTCGTAATTACAGGTAATAGTGCCGGCGCCAATGTTGACCCCGTCACCCACCTCACTGTCGCCGAGGTAGGTCAGGTGGTTGGCTTTGGAACCCTTGCCGAGGACCGATTTCTTCATTTCCACAAAGTTGCCCACCTTGGCCTTTTCTTTCAGGCGGGCGCCGGGGCGTAAGCGAGCAAAGGGGCCCACCTGACAGTGAGTGCCCACTTTTGCATCTTCCACTATGCTGTTGGCCTCAATCACACTGTGATCGCCAATGTCACAATCAATGAGTGTGCAGTTCGGGCCAATCACAACATGGTTACCCAGGCGCACATTGCCCTGCACAATCACATTCACATCGATCACCACGTCTTCGCCTGTTTCAAGGTTTCCGCGCAGGTCGAATCTTGCGGGATCGCGCAGGGTGACGCCCTGCATCATTAGCTCTTCAGCTTTGCCATGCTGATAAGCGCGCTCAATGGCCGCCAGTTGCTTACGGTTATTGATGCCTTCTACCTCCACCGCACTGGTGGGGTGGGCCGCTTTAATGGTTTTTCCTTCCTCTGCAGCCATGGCAATCACATCGGTCAGGTAGTATTCACCCTGTGCGTTGTCATCACTGAGATTGGCCAGCCAGCGCTTGAGGTTTTTGCCGGACATGATCATCATGCCGGTATTAATTTCTGTGATCTGGCGCTGTGCCTCAGTGGCATCTTTGTGCTCAACAATGGCTTTTACCTGGTCACCGTCGCGAATGATCCGTCCCATACCGGTGGGATCGTCCAGTTCGACCGTTAACAAGGCTAAATCGGCGTGTTGTTTGACATCCAGTAACGTCTGTAAGGTGCTCACCTTAATCAGTGGCGCATCGCCTACCAGGATCAGTACGTCTTCATCATCTTTTATCTGTCCCGCCGCTTGCTGCACCGCATGGCCGGTGCCCAGTTGCTCGGCCTGCAGACACCAGTTCAGTGTATTGTGACTCAATGCCTGTTGCAGCTGCTCGCCACCATGTCCGTATACTAAATGAATGGTATCGCTGCCCAATGCCGTTACGGTATCAATAATATGCTGTACCATTGGCTTATGACCAATAGGATGCAACACTTTCGGTAATGAGGATTTCATGCGGGTTCCTTTACCCGCGGCGAGAATGACAACAGAAAAAGCCATGTTAAGTCCTTGTTTTATGTCGACACTGCTATTCTAACTAAGGGATGGCTGAGTTAGTACCTCGGTGTGAAATTATTCTTGCTGGTCGATTTTTATGGAAGGGTCGGGGCGTATCGTCCAGTCTGCACGTAGATCATTGGAGTCGTGCCATTGCGAAAATTCGGGTCTCTACAATTTGCGCTGTTGGTTGGCTTTGTGCTGGTCGTCATTATTATCAGTACCCTTTCCTATTACACCATTCGCAATATTGTCGGCGACCAAAGCCGGCAACAGTTGCAGGCTACCTCCACTGTATTCTCCTTAATTGAAGAAGAGTTAATGAAGCCAATGCATGTGGCGCAGGCACTTGCGCGGGCCGGTATTTTCGAACCCTATATGGAAGCAGAACCAGAGCGCATCCGCGCATTTCTTAGAGACATGCAAGAACGTTTTGGCTTGATATTTTTCATAGCCAGTGAGGCTCGCCAAACCCAGTATTATTCCAATGGCGAAGAAATGGCGCTGAATGAGGAGGATACGCCCTGGTACTTCCGGCTCAAGGCGCGTCAGGCCGACTTCTTTGCTGGCCTTGGCAATCAGGACGATCTGCGTTTGTACATGGACATTATTCAGCGCGATGAAAATGGTAACCTCCAGGGTTTCGTGGGTATTGGCCTGGAGTTGTCTGAATTTGTGCAGACCTTCAGTCATTACAATGAGAATCTGGGCTACGACTTTGTGTTTGTGAATAGCGCCAATGAAATTGTGCTGACCTCTTTTGCCGAACTCCAGCCACGCGGTGATAATTACCGTACACAATTGCAGGACTTGGCCTGGTATCGTGACTGGTATAAAGGCCCGAGCTTGGCGGGGAACCAGACCAATCTGGTGGAGCTGGATGAAGAGCAAGCGCTGATCACAGAGATTCCACTGGAAGTGCTGCAATGGCGTTTGTTTATCATCAGTCCGCTGGAAGCCCAACGCCAGGCAATGAGCCGCACGTTTTTGGTCAATGTGCTGTTAATGGGCACGGTGCTGGTGGTGGTATTGTGGTTCTTAAGCCTGGTGATCCGCCGGATTCAGCAGAATGTCAGCAGCAAAATCTACACAGACCGTCTGACCGGCCTGTATAACCGCTTGTACATCGAGAAAGTCTTCGATGACATGCTTGAAGAAGGCACTGCCATGAGCCTTATTATGGCGGACATCGACCACTTTAAGGCGGTTAATGATAATCACGGTCACAATGTGGGTGACCAGGTCATTGCCCGTATTGCACATGTTTTGGGGGAGTGCCTGCGTAAAGGTGACTATCTGGGCCGCTGGGGGGGCGAAGAGTTTATTATTCTGTTACCCGGCTCCGATTTGCAAAGTGCCGCGCAAGTGGCTGAAAGAATGCGCCGTTCGGTGGCGTTCCAGCCGATCACCAAAGGTGATCTTTCGCTGGATGTCACCATGAGCTTCGGCGTCACCCATGCCGAGCAATATGGCGCATTGGTGGACCTGATCCACAGTGCGGACAAAGCCCTGTATGAGGCAAAACACGGTGGTCGCAACCAGGTGGTGTCCAGAGCCTTTAGTCAGGACTGAGATGACGTTGCTCAAGTTCCAGTAACCAGGCCTTGCGTGTTAATCCGCCGGCATAACCTGTCAGACTCCCATCTTTGCCGATAATTCTGTGACATGGCACGACAATGGCCAGTGGGTTACGCCCATTGGCGGCGCCCACCGCCCGCACCGCTTTGGGTTTGCTGATGGCGTCCGCAATCTGTGCATAACTCGCCGTTTGTCCATAGTCAATGTGGGTTAACGCCTGCCAGACGGTTTGCTGGAATGCTGTGCCCTGTGCCGCCAGCGGCAGGGTGAAGGCGCGTCTTTGCCCGTCGAAGTATTGTTGTAACTGGTTTTTTGCCTCGATCAAAAGGGGCTCAGCGGCCGGGGTTGTATCTTCGTCATCGACAAACTCAATACGCTGAACATGGTGTTCGCTGGCGCGTATGGCCAGCAAACCAAGGGGAGTGGGCATAAAAAGACTGTGCATTAAAGGCTCCAGAGTTGCAGGGTCAGATAACTGCGCCAGGGGGCGGCGCGCTCAGGCGTCATTGTGGCGCCTTCCAGGTGTTTTTTAATCACTAAATCGGTATCCAGCCATACATCCGGCTCAGAATATCCCCGCAGTTTGATATAGCTCACGGTCCAGGGCCCGATTCCCTTGATGTTCAGCAGTTCCTCGGGCCGAATCTCGTCATGATGGGCGGCACAATAGCGGGCAAACGCGCGCAGTGTCTGGCGCCGGGCGTCCGGCATTTTTAGCGCACTGAGATCGACTGCCGCAACGGTTTCGGCGCTGGGAAATCCCTGCGGCGGGTCATCTGACGGTGTGCACAGTGCGGTCAGTTGATTGAGTAAGGCTATCGCGGCTTTGACGCTGATTTGCTGGCCGAGTATGGCCCGACATCCGGCTTCAAAGGGCTCCCACACGCCAGGCAATCGCAGGCCCTGAACCTGCATTCGTCCGGGTATTCCGGCGTCATTCAGCGCCGCGCTGATGACCGACATATCGGCATCCAGATCCAGTATGCGCCTGATGTGATGGATCACATCACTCAGCCTGTCCAGCTTTGACATGTTCAGTTCGACCCTGAAACACGCGTTTTGCTCATCAAAGCGGGCATGAAAATGGCCACGCTGTCCGCCCAGCGACACGTACCTCGCATAGGAGGTGTCGTCTACCTGTTCGACGTCGGCGATGGCACGTCGGGCGAGAAAACCTCTCACCTGCTCCCAATTATAAGGGGGTCTGAAGTTCAGTGTCAGCATCAGTGGACCGGGTGTCCGGGGCGTTGCACGAATTTGCCGCGGCGTCAGCTTCAGGTGCTTGCTGACATGGGCCTGCAAGCGCCGGGCAGACTGGAAGCCCGCTGCCTGAGCAACCTGCTCAATACTCAGGTGTGTCTGGTGCAGGAGTTGTTTGGCAAACAGCAGTCGCTGATACAGTTGGTAGCGCTTTGGCGATAAGCCCAGGTGCTGTTGAAACAAATCGCGCAGGTAGCGATCGGTAATACCCAACCTGCTCGCGATGTGCTGAATCGTTTGCTGTGTGTCACTGCGGATTAAGTTTAAGGCTCGCTCCACCGTGGTATTGACCCCCTTCCAGGCGCAGGAGCCGGGCGCTGAGTCTGGCCGGCAACGCAGACAGGGTCTGAATCCATCCGCCATGGCCTGCTCTGCCAGGGAGTAGTAACGCACATTTTCTTCCTTGGGCAATACAGCGGGACAGATGGGGCGACAGAAAATACCGGTACTTCGTACAGCCACATAAAAAACGCCGTCAAAACGTTTGTCTCTTGCTGTTCTGGCCCGCTGATATGGATGCATAACGCCGTGCAGTGAATGATCAATGATATCGATTCTACTGCTTTGGCGCATCAATATGCGATGAAAACGGAACTCAACCTCTACTTTTTTACGCTCACTACACAGCGTGAAACAAAAAGCCCATGCCACGAAGTTAATTTTGCCGTCGTGTCAGTGATACAATGCACTCAACATTGAACATCAATACTCAGGATCACAGAACCTCTTGCCGCTGACGCTGTCTGTTGAGCAGGGGATATCAATTCGAGCAGGCTGGTACCTGGACAAAATCCTGGGTAAACAACAAAAAGACCAAAAACACATTATGCGCTACTGGAGTATCGCGGGCATGCTGTGGCTACTGAGCTGCGGCGTGGTCGCGCAGGACAATTGGGTTGGGCAGTTTGCCAGCGATGTAAAACGGGAAGTGCGCCAGCGCAATATTCCAGGGTATGCCTTTGCCGTAGTGTCAGACCCGCAACGTGAGCAGGTTTTTACCTATGGTAATCGTACCTACAACGGTCAGCCCATTAATGGCGATACCCTCTTCAGACTGGCGTCGGTCTCCAAAACCTTCACCTCGGCGCTGACCACTAAGCTGGTGGAACAGGGCAAATTGCAATGGAGCCTGCCGGTTTCAAAGCTAGCCCCCGACTATCCTTTTTTACCGGAGCTGGCCAACACGCTGACGCTCAACCATATCATCAGTCAGTCCAGTGGTTACATGCCAAACGCCTATGACAACCTGATTGAGGCGAATTATTCCGTTAAACGGGTGCTTAACGAACTGGCTGGCCTGCAGCCCATTTGTAAACCCGGTCAGTGCTATACCTATCAGAACGCCTTGTTTGGTGTGGTGGCTGAAGGGCTCGATCAGGGATTGCATCAGAATTACGGCCAGTTACTGACACAGCATTTGTTGCTACCTCTGGATATGCAGCGCACCAGCATTGGCCGAACCCCTCTGGTGGGTGATGATAACTGGGCCGAACCCCATGTGCTGATCGGCCGTGGGAAATGGCGCAAGGTCAAAGTGCGTGAGGACTACTATCGCTTCGCGCCCGCGGCTGGCATCAACACCAGTATTAAAGATATGACCCAGTGGCTGAGGCTGATGCTTGGCTATTATCCTCATATCCTGTCTGACTATGCCATCGAAGAGATGATTTCCCCCCGGGTGCGCACCAGTCGCGAGCTGTACCGGCGGCATTGGCGTGATCATCTGAATGATGCCCATTATGGACTGGGCTGGCGCATCTATGATTTTGATGGAGAGCGACTGGCTCATCATGGTGGCTGGGTGAAGGGCTACCGCGCGGATATCAGTTTCGCGCCGGATCATGGCGTTGGTCTGATTCTGCTGATGAATGCCGAATCGAACCTGGTTAATGAGATCATTGTTAATTTCTGGCGTCAGCACTTTGAACTGGCAAAAATTCGTGGCGCGGCGACGCCGGTTATTTCGGCAAATACCGAGTCCCGTCCTTAAACCGCGCCCCTACGCAATAAGGAGATGCCTCTATGAGCAGACATTTTGAACAGGCCGAGGGTCTGAACGAGCAGCGTGACCCGGCAACAGAAGGGTTTGTGTTTAATCAGACCATGCTACGCATCAAATCTCCGACCCGCAGCCTCGACTTCTATACCCGTGTCATGGGCATGACACTGGTGCGCAAGCTGGATTTTGAAGACATGGCGTTTTCACTCTATTTTCTCGCCGCACTGGATACCCAGGCCCTTGAGCAATGGAGTAACGAGATTGCAACGCGCACCGAACAGACATTCTCAAGACCGGCGATGCTTGAACTGACCTATAACTGGGGTGATGAAAACAAGGCGGATCTGCAATACCACAACGGTAATGATGCGCCCAAAGGCTTCGGGCATATTGGCTTTGCCGTGCCCGACCTGGAAGCCGCCTGTGCAAGATTCGAGGACCTCAGTGTGCCTTTCGTGAAACGTCCGATGGATGGCAGTATCAAACAGATTGCCTTTATTCAGGATCCGGACGGATACTGGATAGAGATTTTTCAGCCAGATATTTTACCCGATGCACTGGATAAGCATCTGTCAGCCAATTAATAAGATAAGGTGCGCAGGGGGCTGCCAGGGTAACGGCGTCTCAGTGCGCTTCGGCCTTTAACTCCAGCCACTGGCCGCCGGTGAGTTCACTGAGTTCGGCCGGTGACAGCGCAAATACCGCATGGGGTGTGCCCGCTGCAGCCCACAAGCGGGGATACGTTTGCAGGCTGGTATCGAGCAGGGTTTTAAGTGCACGGTCATGGGCGATGGGCGGAATCCCCCCTATGGCAAAACCGGTGTGCGCTTTCACCCGTTTTGCATCAGCGCGAATCAGGCTCATGCCGGTTTGCTGACGCACCTTATCCAGATCCACCTGGTGGGCACCACTGGCCACAATCAACACGAGATCTCCACTCTCACTGTCGGCAAATACCAGTGACTTAGCTATCTGGCCAATGTTGCAGCCAAGGGCCGCCGCTGCGTCGGCGGCACTGCGGGTTGAATCAGGTAGCTCTGTGACAACCTGCTCATACCCCTGGCGATGGAGAAAGGTCTGCACTTTGGTGGCACTGGCCGATAGTGGGTTTTTCATCGTATCAACTCGCTGACAGGAGCAGGATCAGCATTCAAGCTGATGCTCTGATTTAGGGTTTGGCCCGTAGGCGTTGTCGCCGGGCTGGCTATCAAACAGCATCATCACCAACAGAATGAGCCCGCCGAGTACAGGAATAAACACCAACAAGAACCACCAGCCGCTGCGCCCGCTATCGTG
Organism: Lacimicrobium sp. SS2-24; assembly: GCF_002201535.1. Classification (GTDB taxonomy): domain Bacteria; phylum Pseudomonadota; class Gammaproteobacteria; order Enterobacterales; family Alteromonadaceae; genus Lacimicrobium. The sequence continues at coordinate 159,853 of NZ_NIWW01000002.1, forward strand.
TAGCCGCCTGACTGTAACGGCGATACTGGGAATCAGCACTGCCAGGCCATAGAGGGTGCCGAGAAGGCCAATACCGGTATCGGCATTGAACGTACCGGTAAGACCATCTACCAGCGCCATTAGCAGGCTGATTAAGAAATTAAACAGAATAAAAAACCAGTATTCCATTCGTCGGGCGCGTCCTCTGAAGACGGCATATTTGCTCAGGGCGGCGAGATACCAATTCATAGTGTGACTCCTGACAGTGTGTGGGGGGGCTGGCATCATGGATGTCCAGTAGCGCCATCCGGCGCTGTGCTGATGCGCTGGCATAAGGCTTCGCAAATTTGATGGCTGCTCAGATTACGATCCAGGATGTGCACCGGCAACTGACCGCTATCAACACACTCAAACCAATGTCTGAGCATGGCCTCAAACCCTTTAGCCGCGAGCATGGGAGTCCAGTCCGGTAACGTCACCTGATGCGATACTCCCTGCTCCGACCAATGTCCCTGGATGAGACTCTCCAGTTCCAGTGCACGATTTGGATAGCTGAGCGTGATACGTTCACAGGTTTTGCCATACAGGCGGTTCATGCTGGCCTCAAACAGTGTTTCCTGATGCTGCCAGCGACAATCAATTCTGGCAATGTGTTGGCCACTAAACTGCACCCAGTGGTCCAGCGCAGCCTGATGCAGCTGACCATTCAGATTAACGCTGTCTATGGCATGAATAAAATCATCGAACACCATAGCTCGCACGTCACCAGGCAAGTTGTGCCGGTGTTTCTCCCAGCGAATAGCGCGTAATTCACTCAGTGCGTTATCACTGACTCCTGAGATGCCGGTTTCCTGATGCAGTATTGGCAGATAGCGCCGGTTAAAGCCCACAAAAAGCGGCGCATTAGTGCGGGCGGCTAATTCATACAGGGCTTCACATTCTGCAAAGGTTGCGCACAGCGGTTTGTCCACAAATGTGGGGATCCCCAGATTCAGAAAATACCGAGCCAGATGAGAGTGAACTTCAGTGGCGGCATGAATCATCACGCCATCAGGTTGGTAGTCGGCCAACGCCCGGTAGTCGCTGCAATAATGCGAAATGCGATATTGCTCTGCCAGTTCGCTTAGCTGTTTTTGGTTGCGGCTGCACAGCACCACCTGTATGCCAGGCCAGGCAGATAAAAGGGGTAAATACGCTTTTTGCGCAATATCACCAAGGCCTATCAGGGCAATTTTCATCCATGCACTCCGGGCATTAAAGGGGTTATCTTAAGGGCGCAGGCGCGCGCAGACAATAAGACTTACAAAGTGATGGTGCCTTGCAGATAATCGGCGCAGCGCCCGGTCAGTTCAACACGATCGCCCTTAACCTCGCATTTGAGTTTGCCACAACGGGAGGATAACTGCGTGGCGATGAGCGTGGTTTTATCCAGCTTGCTGGCCCACAAGGGGGCTGTTTCACAGTGGGCCGAACCGGTTACAGGGTCTTCATTGATGCGCAGTTTCGGAAAGAAGCAGCGACTGACAAAATCCACCTTGTCGCCGGGTGCGGTCACCACCACGCCGCGGCCATCGAGTTTCAGCCACAAAGATAAATCCGGTGTCAGGGTTTTCACCTGTTGCTCCGATGCCAGTACCACAATGTAATCAAAGGCCTGTAACACCTCGCACGGCGTGCATCCGAGTCCGTCCAGCAGCGCCGCTGGGGGCGAAACAACACGGGGCATTGAGGCCGGAAAGTCCATAACCAGACCCTCTTCGTTGCGACGAACGGTCAGCCTGCCACTGCGGGTTTCAAACACAATGTCATCCTCAGTATGACTGCCGTGCTTAAACAACACATGGGCGGCGGCCAGTGTGGCGTGGCCGCACAGGTCCACCTCTTCGGCAGGGGTAAACCAGCGCAGCTGATAATGGTCATCCATGGGCACAAAAAAGGCGGTTTCGGAGAGGTTGTTTTCTTCGGCAATGCGCTGCAGCAAACTGTCATCCGGCCAATGTGGTAACGGACAAACGGCCGCGGGATTACCTTCGAAGGGTTGTGAAGCAAAAGCATCCACCTGATAAAGCGAGATGTGCATCAAGAGTCCTTGTGGTGAGTTTTTGATATTGATGATTGTCGCCCTTCTTCGCCGCAGCGCCTTAGCGCAAGGCGTGTCATCACCGGGCCGATGAGTTCAAAGAGTACCGTCGAGCCAATGGAGATGGCCAGCAGTGGCTCGGCAAACTGCGGAAAAGACTGCGCCGCAACCAGTGCCATACCAAGACCTACGCCGGCCTGTGGCAGCAACGCGGGCCCCAGCCAGCGCTGCACCGATACCGGTGCGCCACAGAGTTTGCCGCCGATAACCGCCCCGGCAATTTTACCGACAATGCGTAGCAGGATATAGGCAATCACAAGGTAACCGGCGCTGAGTAAAGCAGGAATATTCAGTGCGGCCCCGGCAAGAATAAAAAACAGCATCTTGAACGGCCAGTCCACATATTCGATTTCGTGGAACGGACGTTTGTGATGGCTGGCCAGCGCATAGACCATCGCCCCCATCACCATGGCGGCGAGCAAAAAAGACACCTCAAACCACTTAGCCAGTCCCCCGCACAGGAATACGAACCCCAGGGCTTCCACTAAGGTGGGTTTGCCAGAGCGCGTGCGGCCGGTGAGGTACGCCATGGGCGCCCCCAATAAAACACCTAATAACAGTGCGCCACCCACATCATGAACACCCAGCCAGAGTCCATCGACACCGTTACCGTTGCCACTGAGTACCAGCGCTGTAGCCAGCAAAATGCTGAACAGGATCATGCCCCAGGCGTCATCGATGGCCACGACGCCAACCAGCACGGAGGTGAAGGGGCCTTTGGCCCGGGCCTCTTCGATGACGTCGGTGGTGGCGGCAGGATCGGTGGCAGCGGCAATCGCCGCCAGTAACAACGCCATGCTGGTGGGAATGTTCAGTACCCATAGACCAATAATTAAGACCGCAACGGTGATCAGGGCGTTGTACAGGGAGACTTTGAGGATCATGGGCCCCAGCTTGCCGGACAGTAAGCTCACCAGCTTCTCGCCAAGCAAAAAGCCAATCATCAGCAAGGCCATATCAGCAATCACAGGGAACCAGATATCCTGAATATCCGGCAGCAGATCCCAGCCAGAGGGGCCGATGGCAAAGCCAAATCCCAGTAGCAGTGTCACCCTTGGCAGCGGTGTGCGACGACCAATGCCTTCAATCATGACGCCGGCCAGAAACAATCCGCCCAATGTCATTAGCAGGGTGCTGACTAACATAAAACACTCACCTTATTGCGGGTCTGTGTAGGATAACTTACCGTCACCTGCGTTGTCGCACAATGGGCCAGATTGATCAGGGGCACATAACCGAAAAGAGTTTCCGCAAGGGATCAATGGCCCAGCTGTAGGTTTCATATAACGCCTTGGCTTTTTCCAGCATACCTTGTTGCTGTGGGCGTTGCAGCAGGGCTTCGACATCCTGCTTTAAGTTTTCAACCTGTTCCGCCGTGGCCAGTTGCGCGTGCTTCAGTTCGTCCAGGTTGTGATGAAATTGCTGTACAGCCTCCTGCATCGTGGTGGACAGCTGGTTGTGGTCGCCCTGAGAGATATTACCGAAGGTTCCGGCGCCTCCTGAGACAGTAATATAGATATTACCCTTGGTCATTTTCTGACTCCACTGGTCATGTTTGAGACTTTGTTCATCGCGCCTTGTACCACATTGCCCATGTTCACTCTGCCACCGGAGACATTGATGTTCATCACCTGCATTTTCTGGGCTTTGAGTTCACTGGTATCAATGTCATGTTTTTCCAGCTCTTTGATCATGGCATTAAACACCGCATCGTGGATGCACCTGATCTGTGTCATCACATCCATATCATTGTAGGCACTGGAATAGATGGTTTTTATCTTTGTCAGCAGGTCATACTCGCGGCGGATATACGGCTGGATCCAAAACAAAAAGCTGAACAGCGAGTAGGCGACAAAATTGAATTTCTTGTTTTTGTCGATATAACCACCGCACAGTACACGCCATTCAATGGACTGCATTTGCCCAAACTGAGATTGATTGAGAATCAAGGTCAGGGCGGTGCCTCGGGCAGAGGGCGTTGAACTGGCTTTGATAAAATGACGCTCATCGATGTCTGTTAAGTCAGGATCAATGTCGGTAATGGTCACCCGTTCCAGGCTCTTGATGGGGGTGCAAGAGATCAGCTCAGACTCAATGGCGGTGAACATGCTCTGCTCAATATTTTTAGAGTGAACAAACACATGTTGAAAACTCCCGAATACCTGCCCATAGCTGTTAAACGGAAAGTGCTTTTTGAAGGTATTCGAACTGGCTGTTGCATGGCGTGTTTCCCGGTTTATAAAAGACGCGGTGAGTGTGCCAAATATCAGCAACAGGAGCAGAGACAGCCCCAGGGTAAAAGCGGCAAGAGAGAGGTGAATCAGTGTCGCGACGGCGACACTGCGAAGTTTCACGCGGTTTTTAACGTTGCCTGAATCCAGTAAGTCCATAGTTCACTCCTTGATGGTGCACGCTATCCCTGCTTGATATCCTCTGGGGCTAAACGACTTATGGATTGCGTCGCGGTGTTAAATAAGGTTATTCACCGAAAATCCAGTTTAGTCAGTGATTGCCCGATTCGCGAAAAAATACCCACCAGGATTCCAGTTTTGCTATAGCGTCAGGGTGTGAGCGTCATACTTTGTGTGGCCTGCAGCATCAGATTGATCCACATGGCAATCGCCGTGAAAAAGGACAATAAAAACACCAGAAAACGGTGCAGTGGATGGTTATAGGTGATGTGAATAAGACTGTGCACAATGCGCAGACCCACAAACAGCCAGGCCAGATAAACCAGCCACTGCCCGGTGAGATTCAGCGCCAGTGCGCTGGTGGCTGCGGCATAGAAGAGCACGGGTACCTCAAACAGGTTGTCGAAGTTGCGGCCAAATTTGGCAATATGATCAGGCACCGAATAATTGGCCATGACCTTAAAATAACGCGGGTCGAGTTCACCGGCATACGCGCTGCGAATGCGGTTATAGGCTGTTAGCATGCCTACAACCAGTGTCAACATAACCATAACGAACATGGGGTATAGCAGTTCCATGGGGAGTCCTTTTTTATCTGTTGTCGTGAAGTCGCTACACTGTTGATGCCGGGTTAACCGGACAGCTTCTCAGCCAGAATATCTGACCATACGGCAAACTCGTTGCCACTGGGGTCGGTGAAGTGAAAACGTCGCCCGCCCGGAAAGGCAAAAATGGCTTTGCTGATCTTGCCCCCATACTCCTGCACTTTGTGTTGTGTTGCCTCCAGATCGTGCGTGTAGAGTACGATCAGGGCACTGCCTGTGCTGACCTGTGCGCTGAGGTCACTGCGGAAAAACCCACCGTCGATACCGGCCTCACTGAAGGCGGTATAATCCGGCCCATAATCCGTGAACTCCCAGCCAAAGGTTTCACTAAAAAACGCTTTGCTTTGCTCAAGCTGTGTGGCCGGGAATTCCACGTAATTAATTTTTCCGGTGGCTTTCATGCTTGTCTCCTTCTTGCTTATCCACTACCCATCTTAAACATCCGCTGCCCTTACCACCAGCACGGCTGCCTGACACCAAATACAATGCTGCACTGCCCCCGATGCGGTTCGTATATGTGACGCGGTTACCGATGCTGATCAATCAGAATAGGATTGCCGTCGGGGTCTTCCAGTACAATGCTGCCCGGGCCACTGGGCTGCTCAATCTGGTCTTTGACAATCTTGATGCCACGGCGCTGCAACTCGTCGCGTAAATCACGCACATCGGTAAAGGCATCGAGGTTCTCGGCAGACTGATTCCAGCCCGGATTAAAGGTCAGAATATTGTCCTCAAACATGCCCTGAAACAGGCCAATAATATGCTCACCATTTTTCAGAATCAGCCAGCCCTGATCGGCATCGCCGCCCATGGACTCAAACCCGAGTTTTTCATAAAAAGCGCGGGAAGCGTGGATGTTTTTTACGGCCAGGCTGATTGAAAATGCACCTAATTCCATAGGGTGATCCTTATTTTTATCAGTGGGTTAATCTGTGCCCATATCAATATAGCCGGGCAGAGCAGAAATGCGTTGCAGCCAGTCGCCAATGGCGGGGTAGCGCTGCAGTTCGAAGCCGCCCTCTTGAGCCACATGGGTGTACCCGTATAAGCTGATATCTGCGGTCGTAAGGTCATTGCCGGTAAGGTAGGGGGTCGTGGATAATTGTTGCTCCATCACCGCCAGGGCTTTGTGTCCTCCCGCCTGTTTGGCCCGATATTCCTCTTTGCGCTCTTCAGGCAGCCCAAGATACCTGGCAATAAACCGCGCTACCGCAATGTAGGGCTCATGACTGTATTGTTCAAAGAACTGCCATTGCTGCACCTTGGCCAGTAAAAAAGGCTCTGTTGGCAGTAATTCACTGCCATAAGCGAGATAATTCAATATGGCGTTGGACTCAGATACGTATCTGCCATCCACAAGCTCCAGCAACGGAATTTTGCCATTAGGATTTTTCTCCAGAAAATCCGCTTTGCCCGTATCCCCGGCGAGAATGTTCACCGCAATCCATTGGTGCTCAATATCAAGCAATGAGCACAGCAGTTGTATCTTGTAGCAGTTGCCTGACTGACTGTCGCCGTAAATTTTCATAGTTCTCCCGATGTTGTGTGAGAAGGTGAATGAGGAGATGAAGCGTCACCAGATGCCCCTCTTTTGAAGGGCAAAGGAAAATGAAACTGCTCAATATCCGCTATAAAAAACGGGAAATAGTCGTCGCTGCCAAAGTGATTGCCCGCCTCCACGTGGGTTGGCAGGCAGAACCCGGCAAAGGTTTTAAAGGCTGAGAGCTTTCCGCCGAAAGGTTGCAGTCGATAGACTTTCTCCGGGTTTGCATTGCTCCAGCGCAGAAAACACACCTGAGTAGGTTGGCCATTTTCTGCAACGGTGATATCCACAGATTGTGACAATGTGCCATGGGTCAGCGTGACACGGGCGCAATTTTGGTCAACCGGTTCCCAGTGAACGTCCGGGCCTGGCAGCAGCGCTGCCGGCGACCAGAATACCCCCTCAGCGATATAGCGGCCAAAAGCCGAGCGTTGGTGGTCAGTATCCCCTCCCATACGTGCAACCGGTATCAGCCCCATCAGCCAGAATCGTGTCCATCGGTGTGAGTCTGAGCCAGACACGCGCATCCAGCCGCGGCTGGCGCGCATGCTCCAAATGAATCCTTGAGGCACGCTCAGCACCTGCCTGGCGCGCATAGCAAAATAATTCGGTTGCTGGCGGGTGCCCAAGGCAAATTTTCCGGTCATGGTGAAATCCACCACCGGGTAAAGGGGCGTGTCCGGTGCAATGGTATACAGAAAATAGCGTCTGGCAGGCTCGGGTAACGACGCCACCATGTCAGGATGAAATACGTCGGGGAGCTCAGGCTGAGTCGATATCAGGTGCTCTGTCACGCGCCGGTCAGCACGGTAATCGGCCATGCGCCGGGCAAGTAGTATCAATAGCAACAGTAACACTATGGCGATGATCAGCATGAGGTCGTTTCTCTTTGTGAATGACACAGGACCATAACTCACAGCGATAGTAGCGCAATTGGCTGAGAATGGCAGTTGACTTTAGCGCTGGGTTTGAATAACTTATTCTTAACATGGTCGCCTTTTAGGAATAAAACGTTGCGGATTGTTCTCTTTCTTTTGCTGTGTATGGCCGCCCTTGGCGGTTCGCACAGCATGGCTGCGCCTAATCAGACCGAAGCCTATTACCTTTGCGCCCACAAGATCACCGACAACACCAGCTGGAACTTTGGTACTGCCCCGGCCTATTGCGATATCGAACCTTTTGGTGATCCGGCATTTGTCCGAAGCTACCTCAGCGACATTGTGTTTGATACGTCCCGCTCTGTTTCTGCTGAACGTTCGCGTTATATGAATGCCCTGAATGCCACTATCCGTGACGGTGCCGCGTATTATTTGTCGGTGCGTAAACCCGACGCCAGTGCTGATGAAAACGACGCCTGGGTTGAGGCCATCAAAGCAGTAGCCAATCAGGAAACCTTCTGGAGTCATTACCGCGATGCGGTGGTGGACGGCAGAATGAAGATGATGCGCGGTGATTCCGGCCATGGTCACGGCATGATGCAGATTGATGACCGCTGGCATTTTGCCCGCATTAATGAGGGTAAAGGCTGGCAGATTTTCGAAAATCTGCTCTATGCCATGGAAATCTTTTACAGTGAGTGGCAAAACGCCGAGCAGGCGAGCTGCCTTGCTGATCCAAATAACTGGGAACAGCGCACCCGGGCCGCCTATGCAGCATACAATGGCGGGCCCAGTCAGATCTGTCGCTGGCAACAAAACCCGGCCTGGCAGGATGAAGGTTTTCTAGGCAAGTATGAAGCGAAAGCCTGGCTCGACTATATTGCCGATGCCCAACAGACTGCACCGGTGGATGTGCCCTGTATGCTTGAAGGGGTGGAGTTCTGTATACCGGAATACGTGCCGCCGCCTTACTCCATTGCCAATCCTGAGCAGCCCTGGCAATACAATTACCTGCAACTGAACAGTGGAGAAATCTGTCTGTTGGAAAACGGCAGCTTTCATTGTGTGGCACAGCAACAGGATGCGGCCTGTCTGAATGCAAAGTTTGATCGGGTGTCGATTGCCAGCGCCATCACCCTGGATGAGGAACAGAGTCTGGCTTATCCGAAGCAGGTTTATGAGAAACATGCCTGTATGACGAACCTGGAAAACAGTTTCAGGGTGGGTCAGAGCCTGGTGGCAGAGAAGGCCATCAATATACGCCAAACCGCGGCCGGTACCGATACCCAGCAGGATGCTGAAGTGGGCAAGGTTTATCAGGTGCTGGACATTGTTGCCGGTACCCCCGCAGACCAGTCCCGGTATTATCGTATCCGTTATCAAGGCGAGAGTGAGGGGTACATCTATGCCGGCGGTGTGAGGGATTTCAGTGACTGGGCTTCACCGGCTGAGCATCAGCGCCTTGAAGCAGATGATCGCATTGTCGCGATGCCCGGCGATACCCTCTATGTGGTTAATGCCCAGGGCATTGTCATCACTGATGTGGCCGGTGAACAGGGCACCGAGATTGGCCGTGTTGAAGAGGGAGACGAGCTTAATGTGCTCGATACCCAGGTCATAGGGCAACATAATGATCTCTATTATGAAATCAGCAGCAACGGTCAAAGTGGTTTTATCTACAGTGGCAGTCTGCTTCCCAGTGCTAATCTCACTGACTGGACGGCATTTAGCCCTCCACAAACCGATACACCGCCGCCTGAACCGCAGCCATCAGATCCACAGGACTCCGGTGGTACCCTGAGTTACTGGTTGCTGGCAATGTTGTGCATGTTAACAAGGCGCAGAGCATGAGCAGATTATCCCTATTCATCGTGGTTGGCGTACTCGGCGTGGCGGCAGTGTGGCTGTGGCAGCCCTGGTCAACGGAGAAATCCGCAGTAAAGGGCGAGATTGCAGGCAAAAGCGCTGCGCCCAAAGACGCTGACAAGGAACGTCAGGCAGCGCCAAAAGAGGCGCAGCAAGCACAAGAAGCGCCGCAGACCAGGGTGCCCGATGCGACACCCGGCGCAGAATTTTATCAGCGTCGTGAGCACCTGATCAGTAAGCTGGAGCAGGCGAAACACTGTCAGGATAACGGTGAGTGCAGCGCAACGCCGGAAGATCCCAGAGCCGGGATGTTTGAACAGGAAGCCCGTTTAGTCGAGGCCTTACAGGCATTGCAGAAGCTTTATGCGAATCATCAGTATGAAGATGAGGTGTTGGCCGCTGTGACCGCAGATTATCTCACCAGTCCCCTTGGCCGGGTGCAATATCAGGCGCTGGAAATGATGCAACAACAATCGCCTCAACCTGACAATGCCCGCACATTGCTTGGGGCCCTTGATGACAGTTACGACAGTAAAGTGATGGAACTGGCCCTTGAAGAACTGCAACGTTATCCGCAGCTCAGCCAGTCTATTGATGCGCTTTTGATTAAAAATCTTAAGACCGGCAGTTTTTATGTGTCGCGGACCATTGCCGAGCGCATTGTACCGTACCTTAATCAGGACAATCTGGGAGCCTATGAGGCCACCCTGGCAACACTGCCGGCGCAGTCTGCTAAAGCCAGATTACTCAGCGCCTCCATTGAGCGTTATAAAAAATCCCACCCCAGGGACTAATCGGGGCCGTCACCCGACGGCTTTTTTCTTTTTATTGTTCAGGTCAGCACCTTGTATGCACATAAAATCGTTGTTTTTGTTATGTATCCGCCGTTGTGTTTCCCTCACTCTTAAAGAACGCCTGTATCTGTTGGCCATGGCCGTGCTGGTGCTGGTATTACTCAACTACAAGGCGTTGTTCGGCCCCACCCTGCCCAATTACGGCAAAGCGAACAGAGAGAGTGTGGCCACCGAATTCCGGGCGGCCTGGGTGGCGTCTGTGGTCAATATTAACTGGCCCAGCGAGCCGGGCTTATCCCCACAGGAACAGCAACAGGAGGCCTTGGCACTGCTCGACAGTATGGCCTCGGCCAACCTGAACGCGGTTATTTTGCAGGTCAGGCCCCATGCGGACGCCTTATACCGCAGCGAGCTGGAGCCCTGGTCTTACTATTTAACCGGCGAGCAGGGGCAGCCGCCCGAACCCTTTTATGATCCCTTGTCATTCTGGATAGAGCAGGCTCACAACCGCGGGATGGAGCTGCATGCCTGGGTCAATCCTTACCGCGCCCATCATTTTGAAGGCGGGGAGATCTCAGCACATTCCATCATCCGCACCCGTCCCGAACTGGTCAGGGAACTGAAAAACGGCATGTACTGGATGAACCCCACCCAGGCAGAAACGGTGGCCCATTCACTTGCTGTGATTGAGGATATCGTCAGTCGTTATGACATTGACGGTATTCATTACGATGATTATTTCTATCCCTACCCCTCATACAATGACGGCGAAGACTTTCCTGATCAGCAGGCCTATGATGAATATCTGGCACAAGGAGGCGAACTGCCCCTGAGTGACTGGCGTCGTCAGGCGGTGAATCATTTTGTCAAAACCCTTTATCAGCGGGTTAAAGCCATCAAGTCTTATGTCAAAGTCGGCATCAGCCCTTTTGGTATCTGGCGACCAAACTTTCCACAGACTATCGACGGTTTTGATCAGCATGAAAAGCTTTATGCCGACGCAAGATTATGGCTGAATCAGGGCTGGCTGGACTATTTCACCCCGCAGTTATACTGGAACACCAATCAGGTCGCGCAAAGTTTCCCCATGCTGCTGGCGTGGTGGCAACAGCAAAATCATCAGGGCAGACATCTGTGGCCGGGCCTGAATAGTAACAAGGTGACCACCATCGAGGGTATTGATGAAGTGGTGAATCAGATCATGTTCAGTCGTGCGCTGCTCAACGAGCAGGCCGGACAGGTGTTCTGGAATGTGCGCACGGTTACCGATAGCCCCCGTTTTCATGAGGTGCTGACACACAACATTTACGCTAACCAGGCGCTGGTACCACCCTCACCCTGGCTGGATGATACGCCGCCCGAACCGCCGGTTGTAAACACCCAGATGAAAGAGGAAGTGCACATCAGTTGGCAACCGACGGGCGCGGAGGCGGTGTTCCGCTGGGTGCTGTATTACAAACTCGATGACACCTGGCAATACCGGATCCTTAATCACCAGACCCGCTCGTATACCTTTTCACCGGGCGTTTTACCCGCTGAGATAGCGGTTGTGGCGGTTGATCGTACCGGCATGCAAAGTGAACGCATCAACCATAACCTGATAGCGCCCACTGACGAACACTAACGGAGTCGTGGGTCAGGAACTGTGTCAGCAAACCCGCCCCTAAGGTGCGGGTTTGCTGACGGTGACATTCTCAGGTTAACCGGCTGATGGGTGCTCGTTGTAGCGCTTTGCCAGCTCGCGGATAAGCGCCCTGGGTGCGCGCACATCATCGCGTTTGAGGTGCCAGCAGAAGATGTAACAAAATTTACGCCAAGCGCAGATACACCTTAGGGGGGTGTTGTTATATCTTCTGAAAGGTAATGCTCTGCTCTGCGCCGTGGCAGTCAGTTACGCACTGCGATGCAGATCGCGCCAGCGTTTTTCCAACACTGCAATGGCAAATACATACAGCACCACAATCACAAGAGGGATGGCCACAAAGCGCGATTCGGGAAAGAGATACCAGACCGTCAGCACTGCCACCGTTCTGGCAACAGCATGCACAATCCCAATCCAGTGCTGAATAATCCACGAGATGGGCACCCACATCAGCCCGGTCAGGATACCGATCGTTAAGGGCAGCGAAGTGTAATCCACCAGAAAAAACGGAATGGCAATGGCGTAGACCAGCAACGACATGCCGACAGTGGAGAAGAACAACATGTCGAAGGTGTTTCTGGGTTTGCTCTTATCCAGAAAATGTTCACCGGTAAAGCGGGAAATAAACATCCCCAGATACACAATGAGCCCGGTGGCCACAAATAATAAAATGGAAATGGCGTGGGCACTCAGAAAAGGCGCACTCAATCCGACAATGGCCCAGGCGATCAGGCCAGCAATGGGGGTGGCTATGAGGCGACGCTGGGCAAATTCCTGACGTTGTTCTTCTAAGGTTCTTGTGGTTTCCATCTTTATTCCTTATCCGGCCGATGGCTCAATAATAATGGGTTGACCCTGTCAGGTCACGCCCAGCCACCATGGCCAACTGCAAGGCCTGGCATCTATGACGTCGGCTCATGCCGGTTTTGATCATGTAAAGTCAGGGTCATAAACAGGCTGTTAGGATCAGCGCGATACTCGCCAAAGGGGCCGCAATAGCAAAAGCCAAATTTTTCATAGAGTTTACGCGCCGGTTCAAAGTAGGACTGTGAGCCGGTTTCCAGACTGATGCTCTGATAACCCCGGCTGGTGCACTCCTGCAGAATATGTGTAAGCAAACGGCTGGCAACACCGCAATGACGGGCGTGAGTGCTGGTGCGCATAGACTTGAGTTCACCCTGCTTTGGGCTCAGGGCTTTGAGCGCTGCGCAGCCCATCAGACGCTTGCCACTCCAGCCGCTGTAAAAGGTAATCGACGGTGATTTCAGCCGTTCAATGTCCAGTGCATGCACACTTTCGGCGGGCGAGGTGGCATACATATCACTGAGGTGTTCCTGCAACAGCGCCTGCACGGGTGCACGGCTGAGGTCATCCACCATGATTTCCATTTCATCGGCCCCGGCGTGCAGTTGCAGGGCTTCGGTATAGCCTTCCAGCTCCATTAACAAGCGTCCCTTTTCCTGCTGCGCCATGGTGAGCCAGTGCACGCCCTCAATGGCGCCGGCGAGCGCGTAAAGCAAATTCAGGCTCGGGCGCACACCGGATTGCCGGCTGATTTTTGTATAGGCGCCAACCGCTCCCAGGGCTTTGAGATCATCGGGTGTATGAATACCGGCATCACGCAACCATGTTGCGGTTTTTGCTCCTAGCCCGGGTAGATCCTTTAGTTCTGCCACCTGAATCTCCTGCCTGAGTGATCATAATAGTGCGCCATATGTTTGCCTTCACCCGGTGATTTCTGGCTCCGTGTGTCAGGCCAGCAGGGCGTGCAACACCGCAATGATGGCAAGCAACTGAAACACATAAGTCAGTCCGGCGCCGATGCGTCTGGCCATAAATACGCGATACAGCATGCCCCAGGCATGTGCCAGTCTTGCCAGGGTAAAACCGATAACCAGCACAGGTAGCATCGGGCTGGTGGCATCAATTAAGGTCAGTGCCAGCACCACCAGTACAAAACACGGCGCCTGCTCGATGCTGTTGCTGTGGGTTCGTATGGCTGCCATGAGGGCCTTATTATTACCGTCACCCAAGGAAATTTTGTGCCGCATGCGGATTCTGGACACATTCAGCGCCAAGGCTAACAGCAACAGGGATTGTGTGGCGGCCAGCAGGGCAAACCAAAAATAGGTGTTCATGATAACCTCGTTTTATCTCACCTGGCCGTTGCCAGAGACTATGATGTGGGTTTTATCATGACGTTTTTTCAATGCTGGTGGCAAGCGCTGCGCACACAAACATTTGATTACCGGCAGAGTAACCATGCCAGGCGAGAGGGCTAATGGCCGCTGCGTTTAGGCGCTATATACCGTATTCACGTTCAACCTTTGCCACGCGTACACGAAAATCAGCGTACCAGTTGTCGCGCCCTTGTTGGCGTGCCTGGCGGTGCTCAGCATGGTTTTTCCAGTTACTGATGGCTTCCAGGCTCTGCCAGTACGACACGGTAATCCCCAGTTCTTCTTTGACCGACTCCATACCCAGAAAACCGGGCTGGGCAGAAGCCAGCTCGACCATGCGCTGTGCCATGTCGTCATAGCCGTTATCGCCCTCTGTGCGATGGCTGCTGAAAATCACGGCATAATAGGGTGGCTCGGGGGTGTTGGCGATGTCTGACATAGGTCGGCTCCATGGGCGGTTACAGATTTTTGTGGTGTTCTGACAATGTACTGGTCTGCACCGCTGAAACGCACGCTTAACTAAAGCGCCCGCTTCACAACGGATCGACCCTGCCAAGATGTTGCCAGTGCTTCAGGCTGCCAAAAAGATAGCACAGGCCATACACAAGGCACACCAGCGAACTGACCAGCCAGAAGGTGAGTGAATTCTGTATTACGCTGGGATGCAGGCTCACAAAAGGCAGCGTAAAGCCTGCGATGGCTCTGAGCAAATACACCGCAGTAATGGCAATCAGCCCCTGCTTCAGCCAGGGTAAGCGGCCAATCACCCCGGCTCCGGAAAGGGCATACAGCCCCCACACAAAAAGCACCGAGGCAATCAGTAACGTGACCCCAACCGGATACAGGCTGCCGGATTCTGCCAGTTGCGCCATATGCTCACCTGCCCCAAAAACGCGATACCAGTCGCCACCGCCAATGATCACAGCGATATGCAGGAAAGCGGCGATAAAACTCAGTGTCGCAGCAATCAGCAGCAGTCCCCGGCCCGTTTTGCCCTTGTTGTGCGTTGTACTCATTTCCAATCCTTGTTCACAGCACGATATAGATTGCTGATATTACTCTGATAGTTTCACAGTCTAAGCTTGCAGGCATAGAACCCCTCGCTGCTTTGATAGTCTATCTCATACAGCGTTTGCGCAGCAGTGTCCTGGCTCCTCAATTTCAACAAGTTTATGTTGCTAAAGGACCAATAAACACAACATGTATGCAGTAACGGTTTCAGCCGGGGTGCTGTGTTTATTGGGGCAGCTTTT
The DNA here is from genome assembly GCF_002201535.1 of Lacimicrobium sp. SS2-24. GTDB lineage: Bacteria > Pseudomonadota > Gammaproteobacteria > Enterobacterales > Alteromonadaceae > Lacimicrobium. The sequence goes on from NZ_NIWW01000002.1 coordinate 175,144, forward strand.
CATAACAGGGTACCCTGTCCAGGTCAGTCTCCCAGGCGGCTTTGCTTGCACAAAAAAGGTGGGCACTGGGCAACAGCGCAACAGGCGTATCTAAACAACCTGCAGGTACCACGAGCATACCTTCGGCCTGGGTGTTGGGTAAGGCCGAACCACAGTGCTGACAAAAGCTTTTGCTATGGCGGGTACCGTTAAGCGTAAAACTTGTGACCGCCTGGGCACCGGATAGCCAGGTTAGCTGTGCCGATTGAGAAAACAGGTTCGCTCCATGTGCGGAACCCGTATCTTTTTGGCAATGCCGACAATGACACAGGTAGAAGCAATCAAAATCGCCCTGAATGGTAAAGGTGACGGTGCCGCATAAACAGGTACCCAAGTGTTCGCTCATAAGTATCCTTTTTGTTACCCGCCGCACCATGTCTGGAACGGAATTGTTGGTGTCGCTAACAACGACTATACCAGAAACAGTCAAACACCTGTCGTGCCGATGAGCCCTGCTCAGGCCTTTCTGGCCACGCCCATCAGCACATCCAGGGAACTATCGTCAGCTTGCATAGAAAAGGGAATGGATACGGAGCACTCAGCAAAATCTGCCTCTGTCAGCGCCGATGATATCTGTTGCGCTGTAAAGCCATATCCTTGCTCACCTTCTTCTTTGTGCCAATCCCATTGCACCAGGTAACCACCGGTATCAAGTAGTTGATGTAACAGCTTCAGTACGTTTATGTAATCGGGCACGAAGGCCAGTGCCGATGATGCCACCACCAGATCAAATTTAGGTGACAGCAGTCGGTTATCATCGAGCAGGTTGGGGGACAGCTCAGATGCAATCGTTGCTACATTGTTCAGGCCTTTATTTTCCAGCACGGCAATCATCTTGTGTGATGGATCCAGCGCCACTACCGCGCTTGCTGTGCCCGCTAACCGCTGTGTCAGCAAGCCGGTGCCGCAACCGAAATCTAAAATGCGGCGCCCTTCTAACGCCACCGTATTTTTCAGGGCAATGTAGGCATTATCAGCATAAGCAATGACGGACGCATTGCTATCCCAGCCAGCGGCATATTCATTCCAGTTGTTACTCATTGTGTCAGCCCTTTTCGTTTTGTCTTATCGTCGCCTGATGTCAGGCCCTCGGATTACCTGGCTGCGAGTCAGTCGTTTAGTTATTGATCTGCTGCGGCAATATCGAAGGCAATATGGCAACCGTCGCTTTTTAAGCAAGATGCCATGTCATTAGCGGCAAGGGTTATATGATGAAGCCTTGGCATCATCGTTTTCCCCATCAAGCCGAAGGCCTCTGGCAGAGGTAAACCGGAGTGTAGCGTAGCTTTGTCATGCAGACTGTATCTGTTATGCCACCCCTCGAATACGGTTTCATTCCCCCAATGCTTGCTTAACGAAATACAAAGCATTTTTGGTAGTAATATCTTCAATCGTGAATATTTTTAAGTGTCTTCTGTCCTTGCCTTGACCTTCCAGTTCCGAAGATGGATCACTGAAATCAGAACCATGACTGAATTCTATGGACAGATGATGTTTGTATGGAAATACGCCACTAATAAGGACACCTTCTTGGAAGAAACATAAACCGCCATATTTTATTCCCTGACGTATTTCAGCTTCCTCTTGCGTGAAGAGTTCTCTCACTAATTGAATAATCTTGGCATGCTCGGGATTAACCGACTGAATATCGTTAATGAAATTTTCTACTTTCTGTAACTCAGATTCCCAATCTTTACTCATTCTCCCCTCCTTTGCAGATTTGCCACAGCAACTAACACCCTGTTATTGAGCGTGCATTGGTGTGCCATGTGAACGCTATTCACATGCCATCGTTGCCTGCTGCTTACATTTTGCGAGTGATTCTTCTTGCGAACTACCACCCATACAAAAATCCAGCCTTAACAACTTCTCTTCGCTCGCCGGCATTTTGCCCTCGGCCAATTTCCAATCCCAGTCTTTGATAACGTTAATTGCAGGCTTTGAAATAACCTTTTCAGGTACTGAGCTGATAAGCGTGATGCGCTCGGTTGAACCGTTTTCATCGACTTCTACGTTAAAAACGCCGCAACCGGCCACACCTTTCATTGCCAGCTCAATGGGATAGCGAGGCATGAATTGTTTTTCTCGAAGCCAGGTGCTGTCAGTTTTTGTTGGTTGCAAATGCGTTAATTCAACAGAGGCATAGTTATTGGCGGCGAGTGCGCCGGTGGACAAAAAACAGAGAGGTAAAAGTGCCTTCTTGTAGTTCATAAAACCTTCCTTAGTGAGTTTACATCATTCTCAATGTTTAGTGCGCAACGGGTTGCCGTTAGTGTTTTGTGCTGACCATAAAATCGGCTTGTATGGATAAGCAGAAGAGTCAGAGGAATCACAATCAATTTCCTCGAATAACTCGCCAACCGCGTTAAATGAGAGAAAAAGGGCTATAGTAGTTAAAATTTTCAACGCGCTTTCCTCATATTGCTAACGCTGCCAGCAGGCGCGCTGCTGTTTGGCGTCGCTTGCCTGGCCTTGTTAGCTTTCAGTTAATTCCGTCAATGCGTTTACTCTCTGCAGATTCTTCTTAATACTTGCAGCAAGCTTTTCATTCTGGTTCGCTATAGCCAGCTTCAGTGCTTTTTCATAGGCATGGCGAGCTCCTTTTATATCCTTAGCGGTTTCTAAGGCTTCGCCATAGCTATCCCAGATATTAGCGGAATCAGGAAACTGTTCAGAACAAAATTTAAAGGTTTCGACTGCTAATTCAGCGTGGTTGTTACCAAGCAAAAAGTAACCAATGGAGTTTATGTCTTTCTCATTTACATCATAAATGTCAGGCTTCTTTCGCATTGATATAAATGCAGATTTTGCCTCGTCTAACCCCTTATTCATTAACACGTCGTAATACATAATATGAGCATCTTTCTTTGGATAAGCCGGACTTTCACCATCCAAAATAGATATCAGCGTAAATCGAATATCGTTGTACTGAAGTTCTAACCCGTTATTTGCAGTAAAAACTATGGTCCTGTTCTTTTCGGGAAATCGATACAACATGGATTGATAACCGCCAAATCCACCATGATGATGAATCCCCCAAAGCTCATCGTTTTTGTACACACCAATACCAAAATCGGCATTTAATCGGCAATCATTTCCCCAACATTTAAATGGCGTTAATGCCTGTTGTAAAGTCGCTTGCTTTACCAGAGCATTGTTAGACAGTGCGCGCTCCCATTTCAGCAAGTCACTTACATTTGAATAGACATTACTGGCACCGGTTGTGAAGTCTTGCGGCACGTTTCCCCGCCCAAATTCGTATCCGATGGCAAGCTGTGCCGTCGTCCGCGGTTCAGTTCCTAGTACATAGCTATACTTCATATTCAATGGCACGAAAATTCTGTCTTGAACGAAGGCTCCAAATGGTTGCTCAGTTATTCTTTCAACAACCATTGCTAAAAGCTGATACCCATAACTGCCATAAAGCGTATCTTCTCCGGGCTGAAACTCGATCTCAGTCACCGTCCTCAATTCAGGAATAATTTTAGTATTGTCCAAATCAGGCTGATATTCATTAGCAGGCAAGCCTGAGGAATGACTCAGCAAATGGCTAATTGTAATCTTCTCAGCCCAGTTTGGCAGCTCAGGAAAGTAGGTGGATAGAGAGTTTTCCAGCTGTAGCTTATTGTCCTCGACCAGCAGCAAGATCGACATTGCAGTGAAGCCCTTTGATATAGATCCAATATTGAAAACTGCATATTTTTCAACAGGTTTTGCTTTAGAAGCATCAGCATATCCACCAGACTTACTAAAAATATTCTCACCATTTTCGATGACAGCTATTGAACCGCTGAAAATAGCCTGCTTTTCCATTTCAACGATAAACGCATCGAGCTGACCAGCAACATCTTGCTCATTTGCCCTGACCAAAAAGCATAGAAGTACAAGTGGAATGACTTTAACTATATTCTTCAACTTATTATCCTCTTAAAGCTAACGCTTTGCGTCCCTGCCGTGTTGTTTGCGGCACACTTCCGCAACTTGTTATGTAACACTACGGCCACTGAACCTGCCCCATTAAATTCTTGTAAGATGCCAAGGCTTTGAGTGTGGATAGCACCACTGCCTGCTTTTTGATGAGCACCTGATATAGGAAGACAGGGAGCAGCCAAAGTAAAATAAGACCAAGCTGAATAAAGATGGCTGCAAAAACGAACTCTTTAATGCCGATTAGCGCTAGAAGAACAACACAAATGTTGATGATAAGGAACGCCCAAACCGCTCTCCTTGCATCTGACTTCAGCTCCGATATTGGCTCTTCTCTCACTTCCTTTTGCACGATTTTTCCTGTGTTACATAACGCCCAAATTTAGAGCGGAAAGCCGCGCAGCGGGTTGACGTCGCAGCCAGCGCTTTTCGCTGGCGATAATATTTGCTTGTTAGGCATTTGCCCGATTCGAGCTGCGAACTAATAAGTAAAAACACACTGCCAACAATAGGTAACGCGGTAACGTTGTTACTAAGCTATTGAGCATCTGAGGCTGTGATTGCACCACAAAATAAAGCTGCAATAACACCAGAGGCGCGAGCAACAACGCATAGAAAGTTAAGTCTGGCTTTCTGATTACCACCCTACTGGCAAAAGCTACCACTAAAAACGCTGCCGCAAGCGGCACTGCAATAATGAAAAAGTCGACCAGAGTAAATGCAAGCAAGCCTGATACTTGTGCAACAGGTTTTAGAATGTCAGAGGGGATTGCTACCGCAGCACCGATACCAATAATAGCTATTGATGCATAAGCCAGCGCAATACCTAAAATGACGGCGATTACTCGATTTTTAAGTTGATCCATCTACTTACTCCCTTTATGCCTAACGCCAAAATATGGGGCGCGAGCTTGCGAGCGTCCCATCCCCGAAGGAGCGACATAAGTTTCTTGTTAGGCGACTAGCTTGCATTCCACTCATACACCGACACCTTGGACGAACCGCTAGTATGAACCGGGTCGTTGAATGCAATTGCCTGCGCCGTTTCTAGATCTTTTGCCGAAATGACGTATGCGCCACCAGACTTGTCGGTGAACGGGCCTGCCAGCTCAAGGACGCCATCCGCTTTGAGCTGGGCCAAGAAATGCTTGTGGGCATCAACGACCGACTGCTGAAATTGGGGCGTACGCATAGCCATGATTAGGTACCGCACTAAAATCTCCTTGGTTTGCCTAACGCACCGTTAACGGGCGAGCGTAGTTTGCGAGTCCGGGCCAGCGCTGTTTGCTGGCACATGCGTTGAACGGCTTGTTATAAGCCATCTTTTGCACCGTGCGTAAACAATAAAAATTTTGGTGCATACCCAGTAAAAACTACATGCCCAGATATATACGCCATAGCCAGAATTACTGCGCTTAAAGCCCAAATAATATGATCATATGGCTCTGTGATTGCGAAAGTAACAGTTGCTAGAATAGCAAATAGAGAAAGCAAAAAAATAAACCCTGCCAGTACTCTAAACGGCATCCGAACTTTAGCGAGTTGTTCTTTACTTAAACTCATACTTACCTATGGCTTATAACTTCCCACTAAGGGGCGATAACACATGGGCTAAAATTAGGAACGAAGTGACGCAGCCCATGTGTTAGCGTCCCAGCGAGCGGAGCGAGTTCCTTGAGTGGTTTGTTATGCACTTAGACTATTATCTCTATGAAAAATAGCGATTTTATTATTATCCAAATCTCTAATATAAGAAGCAAAATAAGCATTCTCATTTCGAGGACCAGGCTTTCCTTCGCTAGTCGAGCCTAAGCTTATTGCTAGCTGATAGATCTCTTTAACAAGTTCATTACTGTTAACTTTGAGAGCCAGCATGGTTCCATTACCGAATGTCGCAGGTTTTCCATTGTGTGGTTTAGTAATGGATAACTTTGTATCAGAGCCTGGAAATGCATAAAACACAACGTCTTCGGTTTTTGCTACTTGTTTTGCACCGATTAGACCGAGAATTTGGTCATAAAATCCAATAGCTTTATTAAGGTCGTTAGTTCCTAACGTAATATGTGAAATCACTACCGATGTCTCCTAGGTGCATAACGCTTTAAACAGCGGAAAACACACGCGCTTTGGCCATTTTTGGCCTGCGGGTGGTTTTCCGATGATTTAACTTGTTAGGTTCTATGGTCAAAATGCTACTTATCACTACCATATCCAGTTGGCCTATATAAGCTCAAATAATCAAGACTATCGCCAACGTAAATTTCATCTCTAGCCTGTATGTTCACATACAGGTCTTCAACAACCTCTCCATCAGGTGAAATGAGCTCAATCAGCCATCCGTGCTCTACTTTCTTATATCGAATGTTGAAAGTGGTTGCGCCCCGCTCTGGATAGAGAGATAACTCTCTTGTCAGAGTATTTTCATAAAATCCCCAGATAACCGTGTTCTTACTCCCATAGTTAAACCACTTTGTGTTAACCAGAGGAAATGAATCAGTTTCAAGTGGATAGGAGTACGCTGAGACAATGCTCAATAAGAGTGCCAGAATAGTTCTCATCGGTGAACCTAACAGTTTAATAGCGGGAAGAGTTCCTTGTTTAAACGCGGAAGACTTCCTCTTTTTTGCTGTTATCAGGAAGTTGGTCTATAACTGTATGAAAATACAGTATATGGAGCATGCTGTTATGGCAAAATCCCTCTTTCTTCAGTCCGTGGCCGAGCAGATGTACGCCCATCGCTACGCCAAGCGTACCATTGAAACCTATATCAAGTGGATCAGCAGTTATATTCACTTTCATCAGATGCGCCATCCCGTTCAGATGGGCGACACAGAAGTGGAGCAGTATCTGAATCACCTGGTAAACGAACTGGATGTGGCCGCTGGCACACAGGCCTCGGCACTCAATGCGCTGGTGTTTCTGTATAAGGAGGTGGTGAAGCAACCGCTGAGCCTGAAGCTGAATTTTGTTAAAAGCCAGCGTCAGCAAAAATTGCCCGTGGTAATAACACAACTGGAAATGCGCCAATTGCTGGCACATGTCTCGGCGCAACAAAAATTACCGGTGTCGTTGCTATACGCCAGTGGTCTGAGGCTAATGGAGTCGGTGCGCCTGCGGGTGCAGGATATTGATTTCGATTATAAATCGGTGCGTGTCTGGAACGGTAAGGGCGGCAAGCACCGGGTCGTGACTTTGGCCAGTGAATTAATTCCGGATTTACGCCGCCAGATCACGCTGGTAGAGCAGTATCTGCATGCGGATTTAGCCAATCCCCATTATGCCGGGGTGTGGATGCCGCACCGGTTAAGGGTTAAGTACCCCCAGTCCAAAAGCCAACTGGGCTGGCAGTATCTGTTTCCCAGTCGCCAGGTGTCGGTGGATCCCGAAACCGCCACCGTGCGGCGCCATCATATTGATGAAACCTCGGTCCGAAAGGCTGTTGGCAGGGCGGCCCGCCAGGCGGGTATTAAAAAGCATGTTACTCCGCACACCCTGCGCCACTCTTTTGCGACCCACCTGCTGCAATCTGGCGCTGACATTCGCACAGTGCAGGATCAGCTCGGCCATGCAGATTTGCGCACCACGCAGATATATACCCACATTCTTCAGCGCGGGGGCCATGGGGTCATCAGCCCGTTTTCGCATTTGTAATTGGCGGGAGTCCAGTGACCTAAAACAACGAAGACAAAAAGGCGCTGGATGCCCGATAACCACATTCGGGCATGACCTGCGGTGGCGTCGTTCCCGCATGCTGTTGGCGGGAACCCAGTGACCTTAAAACACCGAAAGGAAAAAGGCGCTGGATGCCCGATAATGACATTCGGGCATGACCGCCTGAGCCAAATGAAAAAGGCGCTGGATCTCCGCCTTCGCGGAGATGACAACTAAACAAAGAAGCCGAGAACGACATTCGGGTATGACCGTTTGAGGGAGGATGCCCGAGCGTTGCACTCGGGCATAACCTGCTTGTGGGTATTTGGGCCTATTGCGACGCGCTGACTTCATCGACCTGTGGTTTGTCGGTAAAAGGTGTAATACCAAGCTCGGGGTAGACTTCGCTGGGGTAATAAAACACGCCGCCACGCGACACCATGCTGATGGTCTTGATGGCTTTGATGTCGTCAACCGGATTGCCCGGCACCAGGAAGAAGTCGGCATGCTTCCCGGGTTCAATGCTGCCGCGATTTTCATGGCCAAGATACCGGGCCATATCGTAGCTGCCCAGCTTCAGTACTTCAGCGGGGCTAAAGCCAAACTGCTGGTATAACTCCAGCTCGCGGTGCAAATTGAACGCCCCACCCAGATCGGTGCCCGGCACTATCACAATGCCGCGGTCTTTCATCATTTTCAGGGTTTTCACAATCTGCTCATAGGCACCGCGATAGGCTGCGTCTTGTTCCGGGCTATCAATTTTTGCCAGCGAAACCTTGGCACTGCGCTGCACGCCCGGCGGCATATGGTCGATGTAGTCTCTTACGCCGGCGCGGGTCTCGCCGTTGCGTGACAGCAGCAGGTATTCGTGAATGGCCAGTGTGGGGTCAATGGCCACATTGTTTTCAACCATCAAATCCAGGGTGGTCTGCACCGGCTCGCTGCTTAAATCCAGCTCTGGCAGGCGATCCAATGCGGTGAGACGCAATAAGGTACGGGTGTCTTCGTCCGGCTCCAGTACCCAGCCCAGCATCACCTGATTAATATGGGTCAGCTCGTTGTAGCCAGCCTTGATCATTTCATTGGCATTGGAAAACGCCGGTACATGGCCGCTAACCCGCATATTCAGTGATTTTGCCAGTTCGGCCATGGCCGGTACCCATTCACCTTTCATGCTGTTGTAGATTTTTATGCCCGGAAAGCCACGGTCAGCATAGGTTCTCACGGCTTCCAGGGCCTGCTCCTGGGTTTCTACCAGAATGCCGTTGTTGTTGTTCGACGGGCTCTTGCCCTCAATCATGCCATAACGGGTAATGCGGGGGCCTGCCAGAATACCGGCGTCGATTTTGTCTATCAGTTCGCTCAGCACCTCCAGTGAGTTGCCCATGTCTCTGATCGACGTTACACCGGCCAGCACATTCATCAGCCCGTCATCATCTCCGGTGTGGCCATGCATATCATACAAGCCGGGTACCAGCGTGCCGCCGTTACCCTGAATCAGGGTTTCACCGGGTTGAGCCGGGGTGTCAGCGCTATCAATCCGGGCAATGCGGCCCGTTTCAACCACCACGGAAACCGGCCCAGAAAGCCCCAGTTTTTCGGGCTCGAAAAGGCGCACATCGGTGATACGTACCGGCCCCGCATACGCATGGGCAAAATTTGCCTGCAGACGCTCGAAGCGTTCGGTGGAGTAATTGGCTGCCAACTGACGCAGGCGCGCTTCTTCAGCCTCAAAGCCTTCGCGGATCACAATAAAGCGCGGATGAATAAAGGCGAAAAAGCGTTGTTGGTCGTCCAGTATCAGGTAATCGGGGTCAATATCGGCCCCGGCCAGGGCGTAGGTGGTAATCTGTGCCTTCGCATCTTCCCCGGTTACGCTCAGGCTTTGTAGCTTATTCAGGCTCAGAGTGCCGGCGGGCAACGCAGGCATGCTCTGTGTCTCGGTTTGCAGCAATGCGCTGGCCAGCACATATGTCTGGTAGGGGCTGCTGTTTTGCGGCACATATAAAGCAGGCTGTGTGATGCTGGCTTCGCCGCTGCCGGTGGCATCTTCCCAGCTGGCAGTGGCACCCTGGCGCTGCATCTTCTCTGCAACGGGGTTGCCAAAGGTGGTATTGCCACTGATATTCCAGCTTTGTGGAATGCCTTGTGCGTTTAAGGTAATCACCTCTTTTGAGGCTGGCCCGCGACCATTGCTCTTGTAGTCATAATCAATACGAAGTGTCTGGCCGGGATCGCTGGCAGCCAGCTCATGGGTGGCATGCAGATGGCCGACCTTGTTACCGTTCAGCATTACCGTAAAACGATGGGTGCTAACCTGTTCAACGGCGGGTGTCTGCGTAGTATCAGGTGCCACGGGGGCGTCAGAGCAGCCCAGCAGCAAAGTGGCAAGGGCGCCCCAGATGATTCTTTTCATTGTTGTGTCTCCGGTTGTTCCGTTTTTAGCCCACCGCCGTATTGCCCGGCAAAAGAGCAGATTTTCACCAGTCTATAGCGCTGAGAGCGCAAAACACAACGGGCTTTGTCCCGAATTCAGGTTATTCAGCACAATGGCAACACCAGTGTGTTGTGACAATCTAATCAGCGCAGGACACGGGGCCGGGGTAATAACGGGACGCTGATGTGGCTGATTGTCGTTCCCGCATGTTGTTGGCGGGAACCCAGTGACCTTAAAACACCGAAAGAAAAAGGCACTGGATGCCCGATAAACACATTCGGGCATGACCTGGGGTGGCGTCGTTCCCGCATTTTGTTGGCGGGAACCCAGCGACCTTAAAACATCGAAAGAAAAAGGCACTGGATGCCCGATAACCACACTCGGGCATGACCTGGGGTGGCGTCGTTCCCGCATGTTGTTGGCGGGAACCCAGTGACCTTAAAACACCGAAAGGAAAAAGGCACTGGATGCCCGATAAACACATTCGGGCATGACCTGCGGTGGCGTCGTTCCCGCATGTTGTTGGCGGGAACCCAGTGACTTTAAGACACCGAAAGAAAAAGGCGCTGGATGCCCGATAACCACACTCGGGCATGACCTGCGGTGGCGTCGTTCCCGCATGGTGTTGGCGGGAACCCAGCGACCTTTAGACTCCGGAAGAAAAAAGGCACTGGATGCCCGATAACCACACTCGGGCATGACCTGCGGTGGCGTCGTTCCCGCATGCTGTTGGCGGGAACCCAGCGACCTTTAGACTCCGGAAGAAAAAAGGCACTGGATGCCCGATAACCACACTCGGGCATGACCTGGGGTGGCGTCGTTCCCGCATGTTGTTGGCGGGAACCCAGCGACCTTAAAACATCGAAAGAAAAAGGCGCTGGATGCCCGATAACAACATTCGGGCATGACCGTTTTATGTCAGCGCACCAGGCCCAGTAGAGTCTTTGCAAGCCCGGCTCGATTAGAAACGGTTTCTTAGCGTGAAAACACCAGCGTAGCCTGATCACTGTGATAGGTGCCATCGGTTCTGTCGGGAAGCGTCAGGGCAACTGCGGCGAGCATGAAGGTTCCGGATATTTGTTCATTCAGCTCAAGCCGTCCGCTTTCATCTGTTTTGAGCATGAAGGTTTCTTTTGAGGTGTTTTTTACTTTCACGTCATGATTCGTAAGCGGTTGCCCTTCAAACAAAAGCTGAAAAACATCGGCCGAGCCACTGGCTTTAACAAATTCTAAGGTTTGCCCAACAGGCTCTGACATAAAAGTGCTTTTGTCATCACAGGGCTCAACACAGATAAAGGTCTTGGTATGCTTCACATAGCTTCTGTGTAATGACGGATTGCCGGGCAACGCCTTGAAGGCGTCTTTAATGTCTGATGAGGCACCAATTTCGTCCAGATACCCGTCTACATTCTCGTGACCGATATCACCGGAACGGAGCTTGGAACTCATTGCAACGGTACTCACACCGGCGTTTTGTGGTGTGAAACCAATACTAAGAAAGGCTTCACCTTCTGAATAGGACAATGGCGTTATCGTCTCTCCATTTAGCTGTACACTAGCCAGTGCAATTCGTTCCTGAGCGACTCCCCAGGTGAGATCCGGGAAGCTTAATGCGCTGGTCATTCTCACTTCCACCGGTTGGCTGACTGAAACGGTATTTTGAACCGGCAACAAAAAGGTATCGTGGGCCAAGGCTAGCGGGCATAACAGGCAACTGAAAATGCCCAGAAATCTGCTTAACATGTTCTTCAATTTATAATGTGTCATTTCCGATGATATCCCTTGGTATCCGCATTACGGCTTTGACTGTCTGCATCAATGTGCGCCGTTTTGACCACAATGTTTTTGTTGTTCAACAGCTTGTATAGACTTGTACCATGAGCCTCAGTGCCAGGTACACACGCAGAACCTATCCGTGTTGCCAGTACAACCAGAGTACGGGTTATCTTTACGAGGACGCTGGATAAACCACTGAGGTCAGTGCAGCGGTGACCAGCAGAATTGAACAAGCCACCATGATCTCTATCGAAATGGACCTCGATAATGACCGTCGTCCGGTGCCGTCTTTGATTGAAGGAACCCGTTTTAATTTGTTTGTGGCGGCGATACCTAAAATACTGATGACTAAAACTACCTTGATCAACAACGTCAGGCCGTAGGACGACTCGAAAAGAGCGGCGAGGCTATCAATGAGTTCGACTGCCATTATCACTCCGGCAAGTATTGAAGAAATAACCATGTAAACTGCTTGTTTGCCAAATGATTCCATCACTTCAACGAGCTTCTCATCGCTGAAAGAGCGGCAGGCCAGTTTCAAAGGGAATAATGCGCCAAACCACCAGGCCATGACGAAAACATGAAACATCAGCAATGCCTGATTAAGCCAACCACGTTCAGAGATATGTCCGAGCTGGACGAAGGAATACGCCAGCAGCAACACTGCCGTCATCATGATTAGGTGCTTGGCACCTTGGGTTTTTTTAGTCGACCCCAACGCCATGGGTAATAACAGGATCAAGAGTGCTGCAATAAGCCCAATTCCACGCATCAATGCCGTATCGCCAGTGGCGGTGCTCCACATCATGGCGACAATGGCAGGATCCATTGCACCGCGAATGCCATCTTCAGCCATTGCGCCAGTAGTGGCAAAAAAACCGACGATATTGGCCATGAATGCCACCGCCAGGATGCTGATCGTTAATCTTCGGTAAGCAGAAAGCTCCGTATCGGCGGCAGACCTGGAAGTAAAGGACTTGCTGTAGACAAAAAATGTATACCCGGTCGCCGCCGCAAAGCCCAGATAAAAAAGCAGTTTTGACAGCACAATTGCGCTGTTCCAAAGGTACATTTCCATGTTTTATACTGCTCCGAACTAGCTAACGGTAAAGCTGAGGCTTTCCTTCATCTTATGACCATCTGTACCGAAGAAAATAATCTCTACGGTATAGTCTTCAGCTACGAGCTTAGGTAACTGCCAGGAGAAGTGATTATCGGATTGCATTGATGGCTTAAAGCCGAAATCAATTTTCTTTCCTTGCTGGTTTGACAGGGAGGCCCTGACAATACGCACATCGCTGCTGAAGGTTAACGACAATACCTGCGGTGAATCGGTCAATATTGTATCGTCAGAGGGGGCGCTCTCTTTAAGCTGAACGTGCGCAAGCGCAGTGCCGGAAAACACAAACATCATGACGGATAAGAATCTGATTAATTTTTTCATAATTGCCTTTGCTAGTATTTAAAAAACCTTCTTTGCGTATGCCATAAGCCATCTGGAGTGCATCGTATTACCCGTGGAAGATGAGTAATAACCCAGGCTCGGATTGCTTAGATGGGGATCATACGCAAACCAAAAGATTTGTCACCTCAGGCAGTTGTCTGCTCGGCCATGCCGATGTGGCCCACGGGGAACGCCCGACATTCAGGAGTTACATCGTCAGGCAAGAAGGCCTGAATGTCGCCCAATGGCTCAATGCCGCGTGGCGAAGGTTTACCCGGAAAGTTTACTGCGGGTATGGCCCAGGGCTTAACGGGTTAACATTCTGCCCTGATGCCACACACGGTTTAGCGGGTTAATGCCGATTTCATACGACAGCTGATTGGGATGGCTGATATCCATCTGCAGAATATTGGCGAGTTTGCCTGTTTCGATACTGCCCATGTGCTCGGCCTCACCCAATGCTTTGGCGGCATTGATGGTGATGCCTCTAAGCGCCTCTTCCGGTGTCAGCGCAAACAGGGTACAGGCCATGTTCAGCATCAGTGGCAGGTTACAAACTGGCGAAGAGCCGGGGTTAAAATCTGTGGCCAGGGCCATCGGAACCCTGTATTTGCGCAAGAGTTCAATGGGGGGCTTTTGGGTTTCTTTGAGGTAGTAAAAGGCACCGGGTAACAGGGTGGCAACGGTGCCGCTTTTGGCGATTGCACTGACACCGGCCTCATCAAGATACTCAATATGATCGACGGATAAGGCATTAAAGCTGGCGGCCAGCTCACTGCCACCAAGATTAGACAGCTGCTCGGCATGCAGTTTCACCGGTAAGCCGAGGTTTTGCGCGGCAGCAAAAACCTTATGCGTTTGTTCGCGGCTAAAGCCAATACTTTCACAGAAAACATCCACCGCATCGGCGAGATTTTCTGCCTTCACCTGGGGCAGCATCTCGTTACACACCAGATCAATGTAGCCATCGGCATCGTCCTGATATTCCGCTGGCAGGGCGTGAGCCCCCAAAAACGTGGTGCGTACCGTCACCGGCAGATGCTGTTCAACCTGGCGGGCCACCCGCAGCATCTTCAGTTCCGTGTCGGTATCCAGACCATATCCGGACTTAATTTCAATGCAACTGACTCCCTGGCCCATCAGGGTGCGCGCGCGCTTGAGTGTGAGGGCCAAAAGCGCCTCTTCACTGGCTTCGCGAGTGGCCTGCACAGTGCGGCGAATGCCCCCACCCTGACGGGCAATATCTGCATAGCTTACCCCTTGCAGGCGCTGTTCAAACTCGTCGGCACGATTACCGGCAAACACCAGATGGGTATGACAATCAATCAGTCCCGGCAACAGCCATTGCCCCTGGCAGTCGTGCTCAGCCTTGGCGATCACAGCGGGCTGTTCGGTTATCTTTCCGGCCCACAGGATGCGACCTTCGGCGATGGCAACACTGGCGTCTCTGATGATGCCATAGGGCTCGCCCGCCGGACTCATGGTTGCCAGATGCGCGTTGGTTAGCAGTAGATCTGCGTGCAATGTGTCGGCCATTGAATTCTCCCGTGAAACTTTACCTGAGACTGAGATTAGTCTATTTTTATCCGGTTCATCTTGTATAGACAAGTTGATTCTGGCATGTTGTCAAAGCGTTTTCCAGTGATCCGGTAAAGACGGGCAGGGCAACCCACAACAGAAACAGGGCAAAACAGGTGGCATGACAAAATATCAGCAAATCAAAAGCCATATTCTGGCGCAGATTGAGAGCGGAAACTGGGCAGAGGGTGACACGGTGCCCTCTGAAAACCAGTTGGCGCAGACCTTTTCTGTCAGTCGTATGACCGCCCGCCGGGCCCTGCAGGAGCTGGCCGAGCAAGGGGTGTTAAAACGAACACAGGGTGCGGCCACCTGCGTGGCGAGCCTGAAAAACCAGTCATCTATGTTGCAGATCCGCAATATCGCCGACGAAATTCGGGACCGCCAACATGCCTATCGGGCTGAGGTCATCGAATTAGACCGTCGTGATGCCAGTAGTCTGATTGCCAGTCACTTTCATTTTGCATCTGGCGACCCGCTTTTTTACAGTCTGATTTGCCACTGGCAAGACAATACGCCACTGCAACTGGAAGAGCGTTTTATCAATCCGGTGCTGGCCCCAGGTTATCTTGAACAGGACTTTACCCGGGTGACACCCCATGAATATCTCTGTTCGGTCGCTCCACTTACGGAAGCCGAGCATATGGTGGAGGCGATACTCGCCGATCCACTCAGTCAAACCCATCTTCATATTAAACCCGGAACGGCCTGCTTGCGTTTGCACCGTACTACATGGTGCCGCGATGGTGTGGTCAGTCACGCACGACTGACACATCCGGGAGGTAAATATCAGCTGGGTGGTCATCTGACCTTCCCGCGATGAAACAGGAGAATACCCATGAATAACCGACATGATCCCTCGCGCACCATTCGTGCGCCCCACGGCAGTACGCTGAGTTGTAAAAGTTGGCAGAGCGAGGCCGCCCTGCGCATGCTGATGAACAATCTGGACCCGGATGTGGCAGAACGCCCTGAAGACTTGGTCGTGTATGGCGGCATTGGCCGCGCCGCCCGCAACTGGGAGTGTTTCGACAAGATTGTAGAGGTGCTCAGACGTCTCGAAGATGACGAAACACTGCTGGTGCAATCCGGTAAACCGGTTGGCGTCTTTAAAACCCATGCCGATTCGCCGCGGGTTCTCATTGCCAACTCTAATCTGGTGCCACACTGGGCTAACTGGGAGCATTTTAACGAGCTGGATAAAAAAGGCCTGATGATGTACGGCCAGATGACAGCAGGAAGCTGGATCTACATTGGCAGTCAGGGCATTGTGCAGGGCACCTACGAAACCTTCGGCTCTGTAGCTAAAAAGCACTTTAATGGTGACGCCAAAGGAAAGTGGGTACTTACTGGGGGGCTTGGTGGTATGGGTGGTGCACAGCCACTGGCCGCCACGATGGCGGGATTTTCGATGCTGGCGATAGAATGTGATGAAACCCGCATCGATTTTCGTCTGCGGACTCGCTATCTGGATAAGAAAGCCGCCACTTTGGATGAGGCGC
Organism: Lacimicrobium sp. SS2-24; assembly: GCF_002201535.1. Classification (GTDB taxonomy): domain Bacteria; phylum Pseudomonadota; class Gammaproteobacteria; order Enterobacterales; family Alteromonadaceae; genus Lacimicrobium. The sequence continues at coordinate 191,498 of NZ_NIWW01000002.1, forward strand.
TGGAAATTATCGCTCAGAGCGACACCCCGGTGTCTGTGGGCCTGCTGGCCAATGCTGCCGATGTGTATGCAGAGCTGGTCACACGCAATATTACCCCTGATGTGGTAACCGACCAGACCTCAGCGCATGACCCGTTAAATGGCTACTTGCCACAGGGCTGGAGCATGGCCTATGCCGCCGAGATGCGGCAAAAAGACGAAGCGGCCGTGGTAAAGGCGGCCAAGCAGTCGATGGCGGTGCAGGTGAAGGCCATGTTGGCGTTGCGGGAACGCGGTGCGGCAACACTGGACTATGGTAACAACATCCGCCAGATGGCCTTCGAGGAAGGTGTGCAAAATGCCTTTGATTTCCCCGGTTTTGTGCCGGCCTATATTCGCCCACTGTTCTGTCAGGGTATCGGGCCATTCCGTTGGGCAGCCTTGTCAGGCGATCCTGAGGATATCTATAAAACCGACCAGAAAGTGAAGGAGCTGATCCCCGACGATGCGCACCTGCACAACTGGTTGGACATGGCCCGTGAACGGATTCAATTTCAGGGCTTACCGGCACGCATTTGCTGGATTGGGCTAAAAGATCGCGCCCGTGTGGCACTGGCCTTCAACGAGATGGTGAAAAACGATGAGTTGAGTGCACCGGTAGTCATCGGTCGTGATCACCTTGATTCGGGCTCTGTGGCCAGCCCCAACCGCGAAACGGAAGCCATGCTCGATGGCTCTGATGCGGTATCTGACTGGCCGTTGCTCAATGCCCTGTTAAGCACCGCTGGTGGCGCCACCTGGGTCAGCCTGCATCATGGCGGGGGCGTTGGTATGGGCTTCTCGCAGCATTCCGGGGTGGTTATTCTGTGCGACGGCACCGACGCGGCCGCAAAACGCGTCGGCAGAGTGTTATGGAATGACCCGGCGACCGGCGTCATGCGCCATGCCGATGCCGGCTATGACATCGCCAAAGACTGCGCCCGTGAAAACGGCCTCGACTTACCCATGCTGGAGGACAAATAATGCAAACACTGAATCTGCAGCCCGGCCAGCTGGACCTGGCTACCTTACGCCACGCCGACCGTCATCCGATAAATGTGAGCCTGGCAGAGCATGCTAAAGCGGCCATTAATGAATCCGCCGCCACCGTGCAAAAAGTGCTGGATGAGGGCCGGGTGGTATATGGCATTAATACCGGCTTTGGCCTGCTGGCTAATACCCGGATTAAACCCGAAGAACTGGAATTGTTGCAGCGCTCTATCGTGCTCTCTCATGCTGCCGGTACCGGCAACCTGATGGACGACAGCACAGTCCGGCTGATGATGTTGCTGAAAATCAACAGTCTGTCGCGGGGGTATTCGGGCATACGCTTACAGGTTATCGAAAACCTGATTGCGCTGCTTAATGCCGGGGTCTATCCCTGTGTGCCGAAAAAGGGCTCTGTTGGCGCCAGCGGAGATTTGGCGCCACTGGCTCATATGAGCATGCCGTTGATGGGCGAAGGGCATGTGCGTTACCAGGGTAAGGTTCTGACAGGTCAGGAAGGATTGGATGTTGCAGGTCTGCAAGCACTTACTTTTGCGCCAAAAGAAGGGCTGGCCCTATTGAATGGCACCCAGGCATCCACGGCCTTCGCCTTGCAGGGCTTGTTTGCCGCCGAGGATCTTCTTGCCAGCGCCACCGTTGCCGGTGCCATGTGTGTTGAGGCGGCGATGGGTAGCCGCGCACCTTTTGATGAGCGGATCCATCAGGCTCGCGGACAGAAAGGCCAGATGGATATGGCGGCCGCTTACCGCAAGCTGCTGGGGGATGACTCTGAAATTGGTCACGCCCATGAAGACTGTGAAAAAGTGCAGGACCCCTATTCTTTGCGTTGTCAGCCTCAGGTGATGGGGGCCTGTCTGACACAAATGCGCAACGCTGCGGAAATTCTGCTCAGTGAAGCCAACGGGGTGACCGATAATCCGTTGGTTTTCGGCGAAGACATTATTTCCGGCGGCAATTTTCACGCCGAGCCCGTGGCATTTGCCGCGGACAATCTGGCTCTGGCTATCGCTGAAATTGGTGCTCTTTCTGAGCGTCGCACGGCCCTGCTTATCGACAGTAACCTGAGTAAGCTGCCGCCTTTCCTGGTGGAAAATGGCGGTGTGAACTCTGGCTTTATGCTGGCGCAGGTAACGGCGGCGGCTCTGGCATCAGAGAATAAGAGTCTCGCCCATCCGGCATCGGTGGACAGCCTGCCCACCTCTGCCAATCAGGAAGATCACGTGTCCATGGCAACCTTTGCGGGCCGACGTCTGGCAGATATGGCGGAAAATACCCGGGGTATTATCGCCGTTGAACTGTTGGCGGTAGCCCAGGGTATTGATTTTAGACGTCCCCTGAAAACCAGTGCGTTGCTGGAAAACGCCTATGCCCTGGTCAGAGAAAAGGTGGCCTTCTACGACCACGATCGTTATTTCTCGCCGGATATTGAAATCATCGCCGCGCAGATTGCCGAGGCAGCCTACAACTCGCTGGTTAGTGAACTGACGTTGTCGTAGCAATTGCGGAGTCTTAAGGTCGCTGGGTTCCCGCCAACAACATGCGGGAACGACGGTTGAATTTGGTTTCCGTTGCCGGTTTCTCTGTGTAGTTGTCATCTCCGCGAAGGCGGAGATCCAGTGCCTTTTTCATTTGGCTCAGGCGGTCATGCCCGAGTGTCGTAATCGGGCATCCAGCGCCCTTTCCTTTCGGAGTCTTAAGGTCACTGGGTTCCCGCCAACAACGTGCGGGAACGACAAAGTATGATGTAGGAGTATCAATTAAAACATCCCGTATCCGCAGGTCATGCCCGAGTGTCGTAATCGGGCATCCAGTGCCTTTTTCCTTTTGGTGTCTTAAGGTCGCTGGGTTCCCGCCAACAACGTGCGGGAACGACGTCACAGTGGGTCATGCCCGAATGTTGTTATCGGGCATCCAGCGCCTTTTTCCTTTTGGTGTCTAAAGGTCACTGGGTCCCGCCAACATCATGCGGGAACGACGTCACCGCAGGTCATGCCCGAGTGTTGTTATCGGGCATCCAGTGCCTTTTTCCTTTTGGTGTCTTAAGGTCGCTGGGTTCCCGCCAACAACTGCGGGAACGACAAAGTATGATGTAGGAGTATCAATTAAAACATCCCGTATCCGCAGGTCATGCCCGAATGTTCTTATCGGGCATCCAGCGCCTTTTTCCTTTCGGTGTCTTAAGGTCACTGGGTTCCCGCCAACATCATGCGGGAACGACATGAGGCCTGAGAAAGGGCTCGGACAGTGTCGGTCGCTTATTTACAGAATAAAGCGACTCAGGTCCTCGTCTTCTACCAGGCTTTCGAGGTGTGCATTCACGTATTCGGCATTGATTTCAATGGCCTCGCCGTGTTTGTCGGTGGCATCGAAGGAAATGTCTTCCATCAGCTTCTCCATCACCGTGTGCAGGCGCCGCGCACCGATGTTCTCGGTACGTTCATTGACCTGCCAGGCCGCTTCGGCAATACGTTTGATGCCGTCTTCGGCGAAGCTGACGTTCACGCCTTCGGTCTTCATCAGTGCAATATACTGTTCGGTCAGTGAAGCGTTAGGCTCGGTCAGAATTCGCACGAAATCACCGGTATTCAGAGCACTGAGCTCAACCCGAATGGGTAAACGGCCCTGCAGTTCCGGGATCAAATCAGACGGTTTCGACATCTGGAACGCGCCAGAGGCAATAAACAGAATATGGTCGGTCTTGACCATGCCGTGTTTGGTGCTGACCGTTGACCCTTCTACCAGAGGCAGTAAATCACGCTGCACGCCTTCACGGGACACATCCCCGCCGCTGTTATTTTCCCGTTTACAGATTTTGTCGATTTCATCCACAAAGACGATGCCGTTTTGCTCAACGTTGTAAATGGCCTTCTCTTTGAGTTCTTCGTGGTTGACCAGACGCCCGGCTTCTTCTTCGGTCAGTAGCTTCATGGCATCTTTGATCTTGAGCTTTTTCTTTTTCGAGCTGGAGCCGGATGAGAGGTTCTGGAACATACTCTGCAACTGACTGGTCATCTCTTCCATGCCTGGAGGCGCCATGATCTCTACGCCCATCTGTGGCAACGACACATCAATTTCAATTTCCTTGTCATCCAGCTGTCCTTCACGTAGCTTCTTACGAAACGCCTGACGGGTACCGCTGTCTTTCACTTCTTCCTTTTCACCCCAGTTGTTCTGGGCCGGTGGCAGCAGGGCGTCGAGGACACGCTCTTCGGCCGCTTCTTCGGCGCGATAGCGTACCTTTTTCATTTCCTGCTCTTTGGTCATTTTCACCGCAATGTCGGCCAGATCGCGGATAATGGTTTCAACCTCTTTGCCCACGTAGCCCACTTCGGTGAACTTGGTGGCCTCTACCTTGATAAAGGGGGCATTGGCCAGTTTGGCCAGGCGCCGGGCAATTTCGGTTTTACCGACCCCGGTAGGACCAATCATTAGAATGTTTTTGGGCGTGACTTCATGGCGCAACTCTTCATTCAATTGCATGCGGCGCCAGCGGTTACGCAGGGCAATGGCCACGGCACGTTTGGCGGCCTGTTGACCAATAATATGGCGGTCCAGCTCGTGGACAATCTCTCTGGGAGTCATTTCAGACATTGGAATACCTTTGCTAAACGGGTTTATCTGGCTTCAGGCCGATCAGTAGTCAAGCTGCTCAACGGTCTGGTTCTGATTGGTGAATACGCAGATATCACCAGCGATGGTCAGACTTTTTTCGGCGATCTCTCGGGCACTGAGTTCGGTGTTCTGTAGCAGTGCCGTGGCAGCGGCCTGAGCATAAGGACCGCCTGAGCCTATGGCAATAAGATCCATTTCTGGCTGCAGCACGTCACCGTTACCGGTAATGATCAGGGATGCGGTTTCGTCGGCAACGGCCAACAGGGCTTCGAGACGCCTCAGCATCCTGTCTGTGCGCCAGTCTTTGGCCAGTTCAACGGCGGCACGCATCAGGTGCCCCTGATGAGTTTCGAGCTTGGACTCAAAGCGTTCGAACAGGGTGAAGGCGTCGGCGGTACCGCCGGCGAATCCTGCCAGAACTTTGTTCTGATACAGACGGCGAACTTTTTTGGCATTGCCCTTCATGACAGTATTACCCAGAGACACCTGGCCGTCACCGGCGATCACCACCTGATTGTTACGTCTGACTGATACGATTGTGGTCACTGTAGATCCTTTTCTTTGTGTCTGCCGGTGGCAGACAAAGCCTGATTGCTAGCTATTTTGGGGCAAAGGTCTGGTTTTCAAGGGAGCCGCGCAGCTTGAGTCGATTCGACAGAGTTTTTATAAGCCACACCGGATCAGGATAAAAAAAATCTAAGCGAAAGTGACGCCTGCGACCCCCTCTCCTGACGCCTTTATCGATATTTGTGCACAATTGTGCGCGGGCAGCAGACTTGACCCCATACACCGGCTTGCTTATAACTAGCGTTCGACAAAATCACGCGATTATCTATGTCAGCAAAGCATCCGATTATTGCCATTACCGGTTCATCCGGTGCCGGCACGACAACGACCACCAATGCCATCCGGCATATATTCCGTAACCTGGGGCTGGATGCGGCCTTTCTGGAAGGTGACAGCTTTCACCGCTACACCCGTCCGGAAATGGAAGTGGAAATTCGCAAAGCTCAGGAGCAAGGCCGTCATATCAGTTATTTTGGCCCTAAAGCCAATGACTTTGTGTTGCTGGAGAGCCTGTTCCGCGAATATGGCGAAACCGGTCAGGGTAAATTCCGCCAGTATCTGCACACCTTTGATGACGCGGTACCTTTTAACCAGATGCCCGGCACCTTTACGCCGTGGCAGGACCTGCCGGAAAAAACGGATTTATTGTTCTATGAAGGCCTGCACGGTGCTGTGGTAACCGAGGAAGCCAATGTTGCCAAGCACGTGGACTTGCTGGTGGGCATGGTGCCCATAGTAAACCTGGAATGGATCCAGAAAATTGTCCGTGACACCACGGATCGCGGTCATTCCCGTGAGGCGGTAATGAGCAGCATAGTGCGCAGTATGGATGACTATTTTCATTACATTACTCCGCAGTTTTCCCGCACCCATGTGAACTTCCAGCGGGTGCCGACAGTGGACACGTCCAATCCTTTCAGCGCCCGTGAGATCCCCTCCCATGATGAGAGTTTTGTGGTGGTCAGATTTCGCCGTGAAATGCGTACGGTGGATTACCCTTATCTGCTGCAGATGATCGACGGAGCCTTTATGTCCCGGGTCAATACCATGGTGGTACCGGGCGGTAAAATGGGGCTGGCCATGGAGCTGATTCTCTCGCCCCTGATAGAAGAATTGATGGATAAAAAGCGTCGCGCCAGCTTCCAGATGGACTGGGTGGAAGAGAAGTAACGCCGCTACGGCGGTATCGTCGCGGCGTCACTCTGCTGGGGTGTAAGTGGCCGCGTCAACCACACAGAGGCAAGGTTTCACCTGATTTCTGTTGTCGCTACCGGGTTTTCTGCGCCATCAAAATTGCGCCTGACAAACCTCGAAACTGTGCGTCACTTCTACACTCTTACCCAGCATAATGGACACGGAGCAATACTTCTCTGCCGACAGGTTCACTGCCCGCTCAACATGTTTGTCGCTGACGTCAAAACCGGTGACCACAAAGTGCAGATTCAGACGGGTAAACACCGCCGGGACTGTATCGGCACGCTCGCCGGTCAGTTTCACCTCGACACCGGTGACCTGCTGTCGCGCTTTTTTCAGGATACTGACCACATCCACAGAAGCACAGCTTCCGGCCGCCATCATCACCATCTCCATGGGACTGGCCGCTGAGGCTTTATCACCGTCCATGATCACGCCATGGCCACTGTCTGAGGTTGCCACAAAACGCTGGTTGTCGAGCCATTTAACACTTGCTTGCATGGTATTGACCTTATTCTGTTGCAGGTAGCGGGGTTGCTGATTGCGCGCCATTTTGCCCCAGTCCTGCCAGCGAATGCAATGACACCCAACAGGGACGATCCACATAGGCCGTAACAAACGGTCATTTTTTGTAACAATCCCGTTGCCCGGGCAACGTCCTAAGTCTTTCACTTTCCTTTGCCCTTGCCTTATAGTGGCAATTGCAGAAACGGCAATAAACCGGGAAAGGGTATGGGACAGGAAACAACAAAGATTCTGGTGGTGGACGATGATATGCGCCTGCGCAGTTTGCTGGAGCGTTATCTGGTTGAACAGGGCTATCAGGTCAGAACGGCCGCTAATTCAGAACAGATGGACAGGCTACTGGAGCGGGAAAATTTTCACCTGATGGTGCTGGATTTGATGTTACCAGGCGAAGACGGCTTATCCATTTGCCGGCGGATGCGTCAGAAAGAGAGTGCCCTGCCGATTGTTATGCTGACCGCCAAGGGTGATGAAGTGGATCGCATCATCGGGCTGGAAATGGGCGCTGACGATTACCTGCCCAAACCATTTAATCCCAGAGAGCTGCTGGCCCGGATCAAGGCGGTTTTGCGCCGCCGTACCCTAGAGGCTCCCGGGGCGCCATCTCAGGCCGAACAGCTTGTCAGTTTTGGTCGTTATCAGCTCAACCTCGGTACCCGTGAGATGACCGCCGATGGCGAGCCGGTGACGCTCACCAGCGGTGAATTCGCGGTGCTGAAGTCTCTGGTCACCCATCCAAGGGTACCGTTATCTCGCGATAAACTGATGAATCTGGCCAGAGGCCGTGATTACAGTGCGCTGGAACGCAGTATCGACGTGCAGGTTTCCCGTTTACGTCGCCTGCTTGAAGAAGACCCGGCCAACCCTCGTTATATCCAGACCGTATGGGGGTTAGGCTATGTGTTTGTCCCCGATGGTGAGAGTAAAGCCAGCTGAGCACTCTGACGATGCGTTTTCTCCCCCGCAGCGCCTTTGCGCAGACGGTGCTGTTGATTGGCATGTTGCTTTTGATCAATCAGGTCGTCTCGTATTTGTCGGTGACCTATTATTTTATTCGCCCCAGTTATCAGCAAATTAACAGCTTGCTGGCCACCCAAATCAAAGTCATTTTTATTGAAGGGCTGGATCATGAAGATCCGGCGCTGCACAAAGCGTTTTATGAGGCAACGGGTATCCGCATTATGGACGAAGCCCAGGCCCGTGAAGCGGGTCTGAATCAGGCTCGCTACTATCAGTTTTTGTCGCGGCAGATGTCAGTGGAGTTGGGTGGCAGCGCCGATGTGCGTATCAGCCCCGGCAGTCCGTCATTATTCTGGGTCAATCCACCTCAGGCGCCGAACCTTTGGATCACGGTGCCCATGCAGGGGTTGGGTGAATCGGATATTTCTCCCCTGACCATTTACCTGATGGTGATTGGCGTACTCAGTGTCGCCGGTGGCTGGTTGTTTGTGCGCCGGTTAAATCGTCCATTACAGGCATTGCAGGGCGCGGCCCTGACCGTAGCCCGAGGTGAGCATCCTAAGTCGCTCAAAGAAGAAGGTTCTACTGAGATTATGGCGGTAACCCGGGCGTTTAATCAGATGGCCAAGGGTGTTAAACAACTTGAGGATGACCGTAATCTGCTCACCGCCGGCGTCTCCCATGATCTGCGCACGCCCCTGACCCGTATCCGGCTGGCGGCTGAAATGCTTCCTGATGAGCAGGAATGGATTCGTGACGGAATCAGTCACGATATTGAAGATATGAACGATATCATCGATCAGTTTATCAACTATGTACGTCAGGACCGTCAGGAGAAAGTGGAGCGGGTTAACCTCAACAGTATTGTTGACGATGTGGTCAGAGCCAGACACATCGAGTCGCACCATGAGATCGAGCTGCACCTGGGCGAGATTCCCGATTTACAACTGCGTAAAGTGGCGATGAAGCGGGTACTGGAAAACCTCATTGATAACGCCTTTCGTTATGGCAGTGATCACATTGCCATCAGTTCGCACTACGATGCTAAAAACCGTGAGGTGTCATTGTGTATACGCGATTTCGGTTCAGGGATACCGGAGGAGCAAATAGAGAATTTGTTTCAGCCCTTCACACAGGGTGACAAAGCGCGGGGCAGTATGGGTTCAGGTTTGGGCCTCGCGATTATTAAGCGTATCGTGGATATGCATTCGGGACGCATTAGCCTGACCAATCACCCGCAAGGTGGATTACAGGCCAGTGTATTTCTGCCAGTGAGGGCACTTCGCGGGTAGTCTGGCGCGTGCGCAGCTGGTGAATTGGGTAACTAAAACATAAAAAGGAACAAGCTTATGAGGATACTGAAATATGCGCTGCCCGCAGCGCTGATACTGATGCAGGGCTGTAGTGAGCCGCCCCGCCAGCAGACGCAGACCGAAACCATGGCAGAGGAGCTGGCAGAAGCCTCCAAGCAGGTTGAGAGTCCGGTCAGTTTCAATGTACCGGTGCATTACAGTACTCTGGACAATGGTCTCAAGGTGGTCATTTCTGAGGATGATACCGCGCCTATTGCCACCATTGGTGTGTATTACAATATTGGTTTTCGTATTGAGCCTAAGGACCGTACCGGCTTTGCCCATTTGTTTGAACACATGATGTTTCAGGGCTCAGACAACCTGGGCAAGATGGAGTTTATTCATCTGGTGCAGCAAAATGGTGGTGTGCTGAATGGTTCCACCCGTTTTGACTTTACCAACTACTACGAGATTGTTCCGGCCCATAAACTGGAAACCATGTTGTGGGCTGAAGCCGATCGTATGCGCGGTCTTGCTATCACTCAGGAAAACCTCACGAACCAGCAGGAAGTGGTGAAGAATGAGGTAAAAGTGAATGTGCTGAACCAGCCTTATGGGGGCTTCCCCTGGCTGGATATGCCGCAGTACGCCTTTGATAACTGGTACAACGCACACAACTTCTACGGCGATCTGGAAGATTTAGATGCCGCCACACTCGAAGACGTGCAAAGCTTTTTCGACCAGTATTACTCGCCTAATAATGCCGTGGTGGTGGTTGCCGGTGATGTGGATGTGGAGCAGACCCGCGCACAGATAGAAAAATACTTTGGCGATATTCCCTCGGCGGAATTGACCAAGCAGCCAGACCTGACTGAACTGCGTCAGGAAAAAGAGCGGAAATTCAACCGCTATGACAAGCTGGCACCAAAACCTGCTTATGCCTTTGCCTATCGTATGCCACCGCGTAATACGCCAGAGTATTATGCCATGGGCATCATTGACCAGCTCTTGGTGCAGGGCGATGACAGCCTGTTGCACCGCGAACTGGTGAAAGACAAGCAGCTCACCGGGGATGTCAGTGGCGGGATAAACTACCTGCTCGGCAATATGTTTAATTACAACGGACCGATGTTGTGGATGGCCTCCTTTACCCATGATGAGGAATATGATGAGCAGATGCTGACGCAGGCGGTGGACAGCGCCCTGGCCCAGCTGACGGAGCAACCTGTTGCCCAGCAAGACATCAATCGTGCGCTGGTGAAATTGCGCTCCTCCCTGTATGACAATATCGATGGTTTTTATGGCTTCGGTAAAGTGGATTTACTCGCGAGTTTTGCCCTGTTTGACAATGATCCTGCGCGTATCAACACGCTGGAAGAGCAGTTTAAAGCAGTAACGCCAGAGATTATCAAACAGACCGTGAATGAATACCTGCGCCCGGGTAATCGCACAATTCTGACCCTGACACCCGGGGACGATCCCGCTGCTGAATCACAAGGAGATCAACAATGAATAAATGGAAAGCGTTTATTGCCGGAATGCTGCTAGCCACATTTGGGGCACAGGCAGAGAAGCAGCAGCCACCTGCAGGCTCTGAGCCAAAAGATTTTAACCTCACGCAGACATATGATTTCAGTCTTGAGAATGGTCTGGGTGTCACTTTTGTGCAGTATGGGGATACACCCAAAGTCACCCTGCGCCTGATCACCTCAACCGGTAATGTGGATGATGGTGAACTTGATGCCGTATCGGATATGACCTACGAATTGCTCACAGAAGGCACCTCGAATCGTTCTGCGCAGGAAATTGCAGAGCAGGCTGCTGCCATGGGCGGACAGGTGAATACGTCGGTTTCTACCAATTCCAGTTATGTGCAAATGGACGTGCTCAGTGATTATGCTGCGGATGCAGCGGGTCTGATTGCCGATCTGGTGCAAAATGCGACCTATGCGCAGGAAGACCTGCAGCGGGCAAAAACAAACTTTATCCGTAGTCTGAAAGTGCAGAAGTCGCAGGCTCAGGGACAAGCGGCTGAAGCCTTTTATGAGGCTCTGTATCCGGAGCATCCGTATGGCAAGGTATTTGCCGATGAAGCGGTGGTAGAGCGACTCAGCAGTGAACAGGTCAAAGGCTTTGCGGCTCAGAATCTGGTTGCCAGTCGCAGCCATCTGTTTGTGTCCGGTAAATTTGACCCGGTAACAGTGGAAAAGCAGGTGCGTGAGGCGTTTGCGCAGATGACCGCGGGTCAGCCCCGGGACATTAACGCACCTGAGGGTAAAGGCGCCGGACAATTTGTGTTTGTGCCCCGCGAAAACGCGCCTCAGTCGACGCTGCGTCTGGGATTGCCTGTGGTGGATCCTGCTCATGAGGATTATATCGGTCTGCAACTGATGAACACCTTACTGGGTGGTTCATTTTCCAGCCGTATTACCTCCAATATCCGAGAGGATAAGGGCTATACCTATTCGCCCAGCAGTACTATTGTGGCCCGGGTTAAATCCGGCACCTGGTATCAGACTGCGGATGTGACAGCGGAAGCCACCGGACCGGCACTGGCTGAAATCGTGAAAGAGATCACCCGTTTGCAAACCGAGGCGCCCAGCAAAGAGGAACTTCAGGGATTTAAAAACTATATCTCCGGCATCTATGTGCTGCAGAACTCCTCGCGCACGGCCATCATTAATCAGCTTTGGTTCCTCAAGAGTCATGGTTTACCCATGTCGAGACTGGAAACCTATGTTCAGCAGATTAATGCGATCACGCCTGAGCAGTTGTCGATGCTGGCGGCAAAATATCTGCCGCTGGCGAAAATGACGCTGGTTGTGGTGGGTGATGAGAGTGTTAAGGATCAGCTCAATGATGTTCCACAGTTAAAAACGGTATTTAACCTGTAAATCAGGGTGCTGAGACAGCGGTAACGCACTGTTACCGCTGTGGTCTGCATTGCGGACTACAGAAGAAATATACCGTCAGTAACTTATCAGGCCAGCAATGGCCTGATCATATAACCTTGTCACGCCACATAGCGCGTTGGGCCTCTGTAGCCAGTTCCCTCTTGTAACACCCTCACAACCGGTGATTGCCGGTTAGCACTGCAGTGTCAGTTTCAGTTTGTGTTGTTTCCACAGCCAGACAACCCCCAGCCCATGCAGGTTGAGGAGCATAATAAGCCACCACTCAAAGGCATCGTCCATGCTCTGGTAATCCACCGAGGGCAGCGCATCCAGCAGCAAAGAACACAATGCCACTGCCAGTGTGAACAGTGACAGCGTTAACAGCACTTTACCGGCTTTCGTGGTTTTCGCCAGGGCTGCCCCGAGTATAAGCTGGGCGATAAAGGTCAGGCCCAGATAGATAATCACACCGGCCCGTCGCAGCAGGTAAAAGGCGTCACCGGCATGACCTAAGCTCAGGGTATAGATAAGCAGTGCCAGGCTGGCCAGGGTACCGCAGAGCATCAGTTTGTTGCCCCGGGCGAGAGACAGTCTGTTGAGCCATTGCTGATTGACCCACCAATAAAAAGTGAGCATCACCAGCGCCGGAATCATGCCACCTTTAAAGATAAAATAGGCAACCCCATACCGGCCCGTGGCACTGACACTGTGACAGTTCAGGCCATAAGGGTTGCACCAGGACAGTTGGCCCTGGAATGACGAAACCAGCCAGCACAGGTGGATCGTCAGCATGGGCAGCAGTGCGCTCATCAATCCTAACCACCAGAGGTGATGGCCGGGTTTATCGCTATGTTTATCCATTTTTCTCGGCGAAGGTGTGAAAGAAACTGTCAGTATAGTCCGAGCGAGGCTTCTTACATTGCCAGGTCAGGCGTGCTCAAGAGGGGTCAGACGCAAACCCTGTTACGTCCCTCGTCTTTAGCCTGGTAGAGTTTATTGTCCGCTTCTACCAGCATGCTGTGTCCCATGTCTTTTTGCAGCTGATCGCTGATACCAAAACTGATGGTGACATTCAGTCCCTGACAGATGCTTTCCCAAGCGTAGGACTCCACTTCAGCACGAATGCGGTTTAGCAGTCGTTCGGCCTGCTCGCCGGTGGTTTGCGGCATCAGCAAAACGAACTCTTCTCCGCCGTACCGGGCAAGCACGTCAGACTCCCGCACCTCTTTTTGCATTATCTTTGCCAGTTGTTTGAGCACCGCGTCACCGATCTGGTGAGAAAAGCGGTCATTGATCAGTTTAAAGTGATCAATATCTCCCAGCGCCAGGGTCATGGGATCCTTATAGCGCATTGCCTGATGATGCATCAGCCGGAACTGCTGATTAAAGTAGCGACGATTATGCAGTCCGGTCAGTTCATCGCGCAGAGACAACTCCTGCATGGCTTCGGCCTGCGCCCTGATCGTCTCATTGGAGGCCGTTAACTCCGCATAGGTATTCTGCAATTCCTGACACATGCGGTTAAACTCACGGGCCAGTATGGCCACTTCATCGTCGCCTTTTATGCTCACCTGCTGGTCCAGGTTGCCTTTGCTCATTTCCATTGCTGCCTGGGTCAGGTGGCGCAGATTGGTAATCAGCTTGCGACCCATGGTCAGACTGAGCAGCAGTGTGATGAGCAGGCCAGCGGCGGCGCCAATCAACATACTCTGGCTGAGGGTCAGCAGGTATGTGCCGTCGTCACTGTTAAGATGGGTGGCACCGGTATTGAGTGCGTAACCGAGTAACTCATCATTGTCTTTAAGAGGCAGCGCCCGTTTGATGATCGGGGCGGGCAATTGTTCACCGGCATCATATTGGCCTGCCCCGCTCAGCACATAGCCGTTATGATCCGTGACTGCGTAATCGGCGAGGGTTTGTCTGATATTAAAAAGCTGCAGCAGTTGGGGCTCATTGTCCAGCGGCACCGTTGGTAACAGGGCCTGTTCCTGCATGTGCTGAAACAGTTGTTGGGCCCCGTCTGCTGTTCCCCAGTTGGTTTGTTGTTGCTTAAGACGCTTGAGTAATTGTGTCAGCTGTCCCAGTTGTTCCTGGCGGGTCAGATCTTCGAAGCGCTGCTCTAATAATAACGGGCTGATCAGCGCCATCACACTGATGGCAGCGAGACTGGTAATCAGCATCGATAAAGTGAGTTTGGTGCGTAATGAGCTAAACAAAACACTCTCCCTAGCCGGTATCACGATGAATCCCGGATTCCATTGGGGGCATAATAGAACAAATTTGCGTCAATTACAGCGCCAAATATTGGCATCAGGTATATAAAGGTATCACTGTACTGGGTGGGGCTTTATGTCTGTTGGTTGCCTTCAGGCTGCCTTAGCCTGCCTTGCTAAGCGGCTGGATTCGGTGCACTGTTATTGGAAATAATGCATATTGCCGTTAAGCAGCATGTTAAGGTAAATTCCTGGCCGCATAGGGGGATTCATGCTATATGCGTGCACAGTGTTCATTTAAACATATAGGTGATTTATGCAAACACTTGGCTGGCGGGAGTGGGCGGCATTGCCCGACCTGGGTATCGAAAACATAAAAATGAAAGTCGATACAGGCGCAAAAACCTCCTGTTTGCATGCGTTCAAGCTGGAGCCTTTTGAAAAGGCCGGGCAACAATGGGTGCGTATTCATTTACATCCGCATCAGAATGACAATCAGACAGAGCTGGTCTGCGAGGCGCCGGTATTGGAACAGCGTACTGTGCGTGACTCCGGAGGGCATGAGGAACTCCGGTATGTGATCGAAACTACGCTGGATATTGCAGGAAAGCAGTTTACGGGCGAGTTGACACTGACAAACCGTGACTCTATGCGCTTTCGCATGCTTCTTGGGCGTCAGGCCATGGAGGGGCGTTTCATCGTCGATCCCCAAAAATCCTATCTTTCCAAGAGGTTTGATTAATCTCTGACAGGCTGCCAAACTGCTTTTTCGTCGCTGTATCACGATCAATGCTGGCAAATCCATTTTCCTTATTAAGGCTTAGTAATCATGAGAATCGCTGTCTTGTCCCGTAATCCCAACCTTTATTCTACCCGCAGGTTGAAAGAGGAGGGGGAGTCCCACGGGCATGAAATGCATATTATCGACCCACTGAAATGCTACATGAACATCAATATGAAGAGTTCATCGGTGCATATAAAGGGTAAAGAGTTACCGGAATTTGACGCTATTATTCCGCGCATCGGCGCCTCGGTGACCTTTTACGGTACCGCCGTTTTGCGTCAGTTTGAGATGATGGGGGTTTACCCGATCAATGAATCGGTGGCCATTAGCCGCAGTCGCGACAAATTGCGCTCGCTACAGCTGTTGTCACGCAAAGGCATAGGCCTGCCCGTAACCGGTTTTGCCAATCAGGCCAGTAATATTCCGGATTTGATCGACATGGTGGGGGGCGCGCCGCTGGTGATTAAACTACTGGAAGGGACTCAGGGCATTGGTGTGGTGCTGGCAGAAACCCGTCAGGCTGCCGAGAGTGTGATTGAAGCCTTTATGGGTATGAAAGCCGACATCATGGTGCAGGAATACATCAGAGAAGCGGGTGGTGCGGATATTCGTTGTCTGATCATCGGTGACAAGGTGATTGCCTCCATGAAACGCCAGGCCAAAGCGGGGGAGTTTCGCTCCAACCTGCACCGTGGTGGCAGTGCCTCTTTGGTGCGTCTCACGCCCGAGGAGCGCAGCACGGCAGTGCGCGCCGCCCGAACCATGGGACTGAATGTGGCCGGGGTGGATATTCTGCGTTCTAATCACGGACCCGTGGTAATGGAAGTGAATTCTTCACCGGGTCTGGAGGGTATTGAGGCAGCGACCAGTAAGAATGTGGCCGGACGGATCATCGAATTTATCGAGAAAAATGCCAAGGCCCATAAAACACGGACGCGAGGTAAAGGCTGATGCCAAGACGCCCGGCATTTGAGATTGCCGATCAGAAAGTGACAGCGGGCACACAGGTGTCGATCAAACTGCCCGCGACCCGACTGTACACCGACACGCCTATGGATTTGCATGTTGAGGTCTTTCACGGTTTGCGCGACGGCCCGGTATTGCTGGTGTGTGCCGCGATTCATGGCGATGAACTGAACGGCATTGAGATCTGTCGCCGCTTAATCAAAAGGCTGAATCCGAAACGCCTCAACGGGACGGTGCTGGTGGTACCCATTGTGAATGTGTTCGGCTTTATTCAGCAAACCCGCTATTTGCCGGACCGACGGGATCTTAACCGCTGCTTCCCCGGCTCTCAGCGCGGGGCGCTGGGTAGCAGGCTGGCACATCTGTTTTACGATCAGTTGCTTAGCCGGGCCACTCATCTAATCGATTTGCATACCGGGGCTATCCATCGAAGTAATTTGCCGCAAATTCGTACGGATCTCAAAGACCCCGAAGCCAAGGCGATGGCAGAAGAATTTCTGACCCCGGTGATCCTGCATGCCAAGGAACGGGACGGTTCATTGCGCTCGTCGGCCACAGAGCGCGGCGTCCATTGCCTGCTCTACGAAGCGGGCGAAGCCCTGCGCTTTGATGAAGCGTCAATCCGCACGGGCCTCAACGGTATTCTCAATGTGATGAAATATCTGGGCATGGGGAAACGCCGAGGCAGCCGTCGTAAATTTGAACCGATGGTGGCCAACAGCAGTCAATGGGTGCGTAACGAGGTGGACGGTCTGATTGTCAGTCGCGTGCGACTCGGTGAAATGGTGAGTAAGAACCAGATCCTGGCTTATTCCGCCAGTCCCCATGGTGACATGGAAGAGGCCATTCGCTCACCCATCGATGGTGTCGTAATTGGGATGTCGAATATCCCGATCGCCAATGAAGGAGAAGCGCTCTTTCACATTGCTAAGTTTACTGCGGACCTGATTGACCAGGCCGGTGAAATCTTCGATGCCTTTACCGAAGATTTTGAGCCCAGGGTACTCTGATCAGGCTGGTGTCAGCGCTTCCAGCCGCCGTTGTAACGGGGCCGGAAAATCTACTTGTTGCCAAAGCTGTCGGCACAGGCCGGCCGTGTCCTGCCACTGCCCGGCGATCAGCCAGTCGATCAGAATCTGCGGGTCGCTGGGAAAGCCAATGGGCTCTGCCGGCGCCATTTCCAGAAAATTTTCCACCGCTTCAGTATCCAGCGTCGTCATACTCTGACACAAGCCCAACTGCTCCAGCGTCAGCACATTGGACAGTTGCTCAAATTGCCCGTGCAGGGGTTTGAGCAGTAATTTCTTGCCCAGTTTGAGACATTCGCTGGACAGTTCGAAGCCGCCGTTGGCAATCACCCCGGCGGCACATTTCAGTTGTTCATGAAAGCCGTCTTTACAGGGACGCTGCCAGCGGATATGGCCTTGTTGATAAGCCGAGTCCACATCGGGATGAAAGCAGACGAAATTGACCTCACTGATGGGGTCCAGCAGGGTGGCAATATCACCGACGGCTTCAAAGGGCAGGTACACCAGTATGTCTTTGCCGCTATCGCCTTTTTCATATTCATCCTCAACGAAGGGCGGCATGATGGCATGACCGAAATGATACCAGTGCACACCAAGATAAATGTCGGCCGGCGCGAAGTACTTCATCAGTAAACGGTCCGCGAGGTTGTCGCCCTGCCGCGGCACATTATGAGTGAAGGAGGCCTGGTGACTGATGGAAATACAGGGCCGCTGCTGCCGTCTGGCGGCCCAGGCACTGATGGGTTCAAAGTCATTTAGCACCAGGTCATAGGGACTCAGATCGAGCGCCCTAATGTCTTTGAGCAGTTGCACAGGCCTGACACTGCGCAGGGTTTGCCAGCGATCAATGGTGCCCTGGCGATGTACAAAGGTCAGGCCCCGGCGATTCTGATAGTCAGCAAAGACCTGCATGTCGAAGTATTTGTCAGCATCCCTGCCGGAGAACAGGTAGTCCACCTCCACATCGTTGCGCTGTGCAAACGCGCGGGCCATGACTCTGGCCCGTGTGGTGTGCCCATTTCCTGTTCCCTGAACGCCATAGAGAATTTTCATGCCTTTCCTTTGTTAACTCATCAGCGTCAGACTGAACACCGAGATGCTGAGTCCAAGACAGGCACCGGCCACAATGTCGCTGGGATAATGCACACCCAGCAGCACTCTGGACACCCCAATCATGGCGGCCCAGGCATAGACGAGCAGGGCGAAAGAAGGATAAAAATGCGCGATCAGTGCCGCCATAAGAAACGCCGCCGCGGTGTGTCCGGAAGGCAGGCTGAATTTGTCTGACGGCGATATGTGGGCGCGCAGATTACGCAGAAGATCACAGGGACGCTGGCGGCGAAAACATTTTTTCAGCAACAGATAAAGGGGCAATTCCAGCGCATAAGCCGTGAGGGCGCTATACATAAACAGGTCACCATGGGAGGGCTCAAAACACCACAGGATAAGACCGGCAACGAGATACAGAGGGCCATCGCCACTGTGGGAAATCCAGCGCACCGGTGCACAATTGCGACCGTGTGTCTTATTGAACAGCCAGTAAAATAATTGTGTATCTGCTCTGGCAAACAAATTCATTACCTGTTTCTCGACCTGAACATCGATAGGGTGCAGGTTATGGAACTCCTATGAACCTGAGGTGACAGAAAAAAGAAGACTTTGTGACAGTAGTCTAAGCCGTCATGGACACAGACAAATCTCAAAGTATACTGAGGGGTAATCACCCACATGTGCCGGATAACCTCATGGATTACAACACTTCAGAACTGTGTGACTTGTTTGCCGATAATGTCGACGTGGTGGAGCCCATGTTTGTCAGCTATGGGGGGCGACGTTCCTATGGCGGAGAAATAACCACCGTAAAATGTTTCGAGGACAAGGGACTGCTGGAAAAGATTCTGGCTCAGCCGGGTAAGGGTAAAATTCTGTTAGTGGATGGCGGCGGCTCTTTGCGCCGGGCACTGATCGATGCCAACACCGCGCAACTGGCGGTAGATAACGACTGGGAAGGCATCGTCTGTTATGGCAGTGTGCGCGACCTGGACACCCTCGAAGATATGGATATTGGCATCCATGCACTGGCGTCTATTCCCGTCTCCGCCGACTATGAGCAAACCGGTGATGCGGATATTGCGGTGAACTTTGGCGGAGTAACGTTTTTGCCGGAAGATCATCTGTATGCAGACAGCACCGGTATTATTCTCTCCCCTGAGCCGCTGGATATTGAATGAATCCGGCGCACGTCCGCACGCTGGATAAAGCACGTGTTCTTGATCATGTGCATGCCCGCCCCGGTGAGACGAAGTTAGGGCAGCGTATTCACCTGGCCTCTGATTATGCTGACTGGCATGCTGTCAAGGCTGCCGGTGGGTCCGTGGTGCTGCTTGGTATGCCAGAGCAGAGCGGACCGAGGGCCAATTGTGGTAAAGGCGGCGCCCATCTGGGCTGGCAGGCTTTTCTGTCGGCCTTTCTGAATTTACAGGAAAACGCGCTGTTGAGCGCTCAGTCGCTGGTGTTACTGGGTGAAGTCATCTGTGATGATCTGCCTTACAGTGATGATCTCGGCCAGTTGCGCGAGCAGGTTGATGAGCTTGATCGTCGTTTGCTGCAGGTGCTGGCTCCGATTTTTGCCGCAGGCCTTATTCCTGTGGTGATTGGCGGGGGGCACAATAACGCCTACGGGTTAATTCGCGCCTGTAGTGAACACCTTGCCGAGCCCATGGCGGTGTGCAACCTTGATCCTCATGCCGATTTCAGACAACCGGAAGGCCGGCACAGTGGTAATGCATTTCGTTATGCCTATGAACAAGGCTATCTCTCCCACTACACCGTGGTTGGACTGCACGAACAAAAGAACTCGGCAGAAGCACTACAGGCCTTACAGTATGCTGGCTTTCCCTGGTTCAGCATTCAACAGATTCAGTGGCGGCGTGAGCTGACCTTCTCCGAGGCGCTTGAGCAGGCGCAGCAGTATTTAAAGGGGGCCGCCCGACCTGTGGGCCTGGAACTGGATATGGATGCCATCAGCGACATGCCCACCAGTGCGATTACCAGCGCGGGTGTGCAACTGGACGATGCCATTTATTATGTCCATCGACTGAGCCAGGCGAATAGCGTGCAGTATCTGCACCTGGCCGAGGCGGCACCTGAACGTCACCCTGCCGGTGAGGCAGCGGGGCTGCGGGTCACCGGACAGGCCCTGGCAGAGCTGGTAAGCGCGTTTATTAAGGCCCGCGCCTGATGCAGACTATCGGGTTGCTTGGCGGTATGAGTTGGGAATCTACGCTCAGTTACTATCAGCACATTAACCAGGCGGTCAGGCAGCAGCGCGGTGGACTGCACTCTGCACAGGTGGTGCTGTACAGCCTGGACTTTGCCCCCATAGCCCGTTGCCAGCATGAAGGAAACTGGCAGCAGGCCGCAGAGCTCCTGATCCAGGGGGCTCGTGCCGTTGAGGCTGGCGGTGCGGATTTTCTGCTGATTTGTACTAACACCATGCATAAAGTGGCGGACCAGATTCAGGCGGGGTTGTCTATTCCGCTACTGCATATTGTGGATGTACTGGCCGCTCACCTTAAGACCCGCAATATCACTAAGGTAGGGTTGCTGGGCACACGCTTTACCATGGAGCAGGCGTTTTTTTCACAGCGCCTGTTTGATTCCTTTGCGATTGAGGTTGTCCTGCCCACACCAGCGCAGCGGGCCGTGGTTGACCAGGTGATCTACAGTGAATTGTGCCAGGGGATAATTGACGAGCAATCAAGACAGGAATACCTTAATATTATCAATCAGTTGTCGGCCAATGGTGCACAGGGTATTGTGTTAGGCTGTACAGAGATTGGTCTGTTGGTGCAGCAGCATCATACAAATGTGCCGTTGTTTGACACGCTGCGTATTCATGCTGATGCCGCGGTGCAACGGGCCCTTCATCATGAGCATTGAAAACCGTGGAGAGTCCATTATGGGTTTGCAAGCCGCCCCGTCCCGTTCACCTCTGACTGCGGCGACATTCTGCCAGGGTATGGCCAGCCATCACGTATGTCACCGATGGCTGCGCTGGATTATTGCGCCCCTGTTCATCCTTACCCTGAGCGGCTGTGAGTTGTTGCAGGTATTTCAGGTGCCTGAATCCGCTCCCCAGGAGTTTGAACGCCAGCAGCATTACCGCTGCCAGTCTGGTGAGAGCGTGATGGTGTCGTACAGCGCCACCGGTGATTCTGCCATGTTGCTCTACAAAACGCAGACACATGTGCTGCCCAAAGTTGCTTCGCACGAAGGAATGCATTTTCAGGGGGGGCAATGGGGCTGGCAGGTGAATGGCGAGCGCGCCACACTGTTCCATGATCATCAGCGCCAGGCGAAAGAGCAATGCAGCCGTCTGAATGAAGAAAGTCGCCATGCACACTCGCTGGTAAGCGGCCAGATGATTATCCCCGCAGATTTACCCTCCATCGATCGTGCGGTGTTGGATTTGCGGCTCTACAAATACCATCCCTTTATGGCCGATCAACGCGCCGAGCTGGTGGACTGGGTTCAGAGCCCGGCTTTTGTACACCAACAGGGAGAGCGCACGGAGCGTCCCTTCCAGATTGGCACGCAGGAGCCCAGAGATACGGATATGCAGTACTACCTGACCTTGTATATTCTGGAGGAAGGACACCGCACCTACATCGGGGAATGCCAGCATGTTAAACAGGGCCTGTGTAAGGTGCTGACCAAAGAGCAGCCCGCTGAAGTAGACGCCATAGCGAAAAAACTCGGACTCTAGTGCGGCTTTGCTCGAATAACATGGAGCCGCCCCCCCCTGTGCGGACAGGTTAAGCGGTGTTTTGTCACTGATGAAGAGGGCCGTTTATGTCTGAAGATGCATTCCCGACTTTGGTTAGCCCGGCCTGGCTGGCCCGTCATCTGCACGACAGCGATCTGTGTATTCTGGATGCCAGCATGGCACCTGCGGGTCAGAAGACCCGCGTTACATCCCCCCTGATAAAAGGCGCCATGACATTTGATATGGACACGGTGGTCTGCGATCCCAGTGCGACACTGCCCCATATGTTGCCGGATGCGGCGCGCTTTACGGCACTGGTGCAGCAACTGGGTATCGATGCGGATACTAACGTGGTGGTCTATGATGCGCAGGGTATGTTTTCTGCCCCCAGGGCGTGGTGGATGTTTCGTCTTATGGGTCATACCAGGGTCGCTGTCCTCAACGGCGGTTTACCTGCCTGGCAGGCTATTTCAGGCGACACCTGCCCCGAGTCAGCCAGCCCCGCACGACGAGGTTCATTCGAGGCGAAACTGAAACACGACGGGGTGGTCAATGCGCAAGAGGTGTTAGCGGCCATTGAGGATCCCAAAAGCCTGATTATCGATGCACGCGCTGCGGGGCGCTTTGCCGGCAGTGAACCAGAGCCCAGAGCCGGACTCCGGCAGGGGCATATTCCCGCCGCTCAGAATCTGCCCTTTTCAGCGCTGTTACACCAGGGGCAGTTGCCCGCTAAAGAACTGTTGCAGGCACACTTCAACAGGCTGGGAGTGACAGAGCATCATCGCCTGATTTTCAGCTGTGGTTCCGGTGTCAGGGCCTGTGTCCCGTTGTTGGCAGCCTGGCTATGCGGATACCGTAATCTGGCCCTTTATGATGGTTCCTGGAGTGAGTGGGGCGCGCGCAATGATTTGCCCGTAGCACAGGGGCCGGCATGAAAACCAGGCCGGTCATGGGGCCTGGTTTGTTCGGTCATGAATTGAAGTAATTTCGGGTACCGTGCGCCTCTACCGCTTCACCCAGACGTTTTAAGGCCAGGATGTAGGCCGCCGCACGCAATCCTGTGTTATGTTGCCGGGATTGCTCCCAGATGTCCTCAAAGGCCCGCTCCATCCGTTCAGAAAGACGTTCCTGCACCGTTTCGGCGTCCCAGCTGTAGCCCTGGCGATTCTGCACCCATTCAAAATAGCTGACGGTCACACCGCCAGCATTGGCAAGCACATCCGGCACCACGATGCAGCCCTTCTCTTCGAGGATCTCATCGGCATCTGCCTCAACCGGACCATTGGCGATTTCAACCAGGTGGCGGGCACGGATCTTTGTGGCATTACCCCTATGAATGACACCTTCCAGCGCCGCCGGAATCAGAATATCCACATCCAGTTCCAGCAATTCTTCATTGCTGATGGCGTCGTGATCAACCTGCTCACACACTGAGGCGTTGCAGTACACGGCCTTCACCTGTTTGCTACGTTGCTTTTCCTGATAGACACTTTCTACATCAAAGCCTTCGCTGGAGTAGATACCGCCCCGGGAGTCGCTGATGGCAACAATCTTAAAGCCGGCCTTTTGCAACAGGCGTGCGGCATGATAACCACCATTGCCGAATCCCTGAATCGCCACCGAGGTGTCCTGAGGGGTGAGATCCTGTTTGCGTGCCAGTGCCAGGGTACACAGATAGGCTCCTCGACCGGTGGCATCGTCACGACCGAGACTGCCGCCCAGTCGCACCGGTTTGCCAGTGATAACACCGGGCGCTTTGACCCGATGAATGGCTTCGTATTCGTCCATCATCCAGCCCATAATGCGGGCGTTGGTGTACACATCCGGTGCCGGAATATCGGTCTGAGGACCAATAAAATCCGCCATCGCACGAACATAGGCTCGCGATAAACGTTCCAGCTCCATGGGGGACAATTTCTTGGGGTCGACGATGATGCCACCTTTGCCACCGCCGTAGGGAAGATCCATGACGGCGCATTTGATGGTCATCCATAGTGCCAGTGCCTGCACCTCTTCGAGGGTGACGTTAGGGTGGAAGCGAATGCCTCCCTTGGTTGGCCCCAGTTGATTGTTGTAATGACAACGAAATCCGGTGAAGTATTCTGTGGCACCGCTATCCATACGAACAGGTAAACTGGCGGTTTTGGTGGCCCTGGGTTGCATCAGGCTGTCGATGACTTCCTGAGCCACGTCTGCCTGCTCGGCAAAACGGCTAATCCGGCTCAGAGCATCGTCGAGTAGATTCTCAGACATGCTTCTCCCTTATTTTTGTGAGTGTTATACCAATCCACCCGCGGCGATTGGTAAAACACCACTATCCATTAGCTGACAAAAGGGATCAACTCTAATCCAGATTCCAGTTCCAGATCTGGCAAGTGGTAATGCCGGTTTTCTGAATGGCATGACGATCGCGTTCCGCCGCCCGCTTTCTGTCGTAAGGGCCCAGTATTACCCGGTACCAGCGACCATTTGCGCCTTCACTGGGACGAATTTGTGATTCCAGCCCCTGAAAGGCAATCTTGGCGCGCATCTGCTCGGCCTGGTCGTCGCTTCTGAACGAGCCGCATTGCATCAGCCAACGTACATCGGATTCCACCTCATCGGGCAGCTCCACCTCAACGGTTTGCTGGGGCAGGGTCTCAACAAACTCCCACTCTTCCTGAGGAGGCTCAGGCAAGGCTTCCTGAGGCTCAGACTGCACTGATGTCGGTGCTTGCGGCTGCTCCTGTGCACTGTTTCTGATACTCCACAGAAAATACGCGAAAGCCAGAATCAGCGCCAGCGTAACAATAATACGCAGCCAGGGTACCGGCGCCTTGGGAGGGGGCGTTTTTGGAGAACGGCCGCGGGAAACGTAATCTTTGTGTGCCATAGTGTTATGGATACCTTATCTCTGTCTGAGAACTGCCGGGAGTCGTGTTTTGTGTTGGCAGCCTGATTCTACTTCAGATGAGGGCATAATTCAGGTGAAATCCATCGGATCCATGTCCAGTGACCACCTCACCTTATTTGCCAGCGGCAACTTCTCGATGCGGCTCATCATATTGCTGAGCCATTTCTGAATACCGGTGCGCTGCTCAGATTGCAACAGCAACTGCATTCTGTAGCGACCCTGGCGTTTTTCCATCAAGGCCGGTAAGGGTCCGATGAGACTGATGTCAGTGGGGCGAAGACAGTCTTTGACCTGTTCCAGAAAGCCATAGGCCAGCCCTGAGTCGACTGCCTCAGCGCGAAATAGCGCCTGCGAGCTGTAGGGGGGTAACGACGCAAACTGACGTTCTTTGAGTGCCAGGCGGGCAAAGTGCTGATAACCGTTGTTCAGTAAATCCTGTAACAAGGGATGGCCCGGATTGTGAGTCTGCAACCATAGTTCGCCCTGTACCTGAGCGCGACCGGCGCGCCCGGCGACCTGGGTAATCAATTGTGCCAGGTGTTCTGCGGCCCGGTAGTCGGCACTGAACAGGGCACTGTCCACATCCAGAATCACCACCATGGAAACATTGGGGAAATGATGGCCTTTGGCCAGAATTTGTGTGCCGATGAGAATCTGACGGTTTCCCTGATTGATTTCATCCAGCATGTCGTGGAGCTTTTGCTTACCCCGCGCCGAATCACTGTCGATGCGCATGGCATCGTATTCAGGAAACAGCCCCTGAATTCCTTGTTCCAGCTGTTCAGTCCCTACCCCTACAGGCTGCAACTGATGGTGACCGCATGCTGCACAGCGCACCGGCACCTTTTTCGCGTCACCACAATGGTGACACTGCAGTTTATTCAGCTGGCGGTGCAGGGTGTAACTGCGCTCACAACGATGGCACTCCTCAACATGGCCACACTGGTGACAGATTAATGCCGGTGCGAAACCACGACGGTTAATAAACAGCATGACCTGATGGCCCAGCTGCAAATGCAGACGGATTCGCTGTTGCAGGCCTTTGGCAAGACCGTAATCCAATGTCTGACCCTTGATATCCAGCACCTGATGTTGCACCGCTTTGGCGCCACCAGCCCGCTGTCGCAGGGATAAATGCTGATACTTTCCACTGAGGGCGTTATTCAGGGTCTCCAATGACGGCGTGGCACTGCCCAGTATCAATGGTACATTTTCCAGGCGGGCGCGCACCACAGCCAGATCCCGGGCATGGTAGCGCCAGCCATCCTGCTGCTTATAGGAGCCATCATGTTCTTCATCGACAATGATCATGCCGGGGGACGCCAGCGGCGTAAAAATGGCTGAGCGGGTACCGATGACAATCCCCACTTCCCCCTGTCGCGCCTGCTGCCAGACGTCCAGGCGTTCCTTATCGGTGAGGCCTGAGTGCAGCACCGCCACCGGCGCGGCAAAGCGCTGTTCAAAACGGGCTACGGTTTGTGGCGTCAGGCCAATTTCCGGCACCAGAATCAGGACTTGTTTACCCTGTTGCAGCAACGGCAAAATGGCCTGCAGGTAAACCTCGGTTTTGCCTGAGCCGGTCACCCCTTCCAGCAAAAAACAGGCAAAACGGTCAAGCTGATTGTGCACCGCCGTAATGGCCAGTGACTGCTCCAGATTCGGGGGCAGTTCGCCCTTGAGTTGCAGATGTTCGGGCCAGCTGGTGTCAGCCTGATAGGGTGCAGGTGTGGCATCAATCCAGTTTTTCTCCCGCGCCGCCTTAATCACCGCAGCGGAAAAATCCTGTTTTAGCGCTTTGTCACGACAACGGGCTGAGCGCAATCGGGTGATCAGGGCATGTTGTTTGGGTGCCCGTTTCAGCGCATCGTCTTCAAGGTCCCGGCCTATGCTGGTTAATTCGTAGTATAACTCGGTGGTGATGGCGGACTCGCCTTTACGCAAACGCGCCGGCAGTGCGGTGCTCATCACCTCGCCAAGTGGATGCTGATAGTAGCGGCTGGCCCATTGCAGCCACGTCTGCATCGTGTCACCGATAACCGGTTGCTGATCCAGCACCTCCTGCACCGGACGCAGCTTATCTTCAGGCTGTGCAGACGTGTCTTTGATGGCGACCACGACCCCCACTAAATGCCTGGTACCAAAGGGCACCCGTACCCGGCAACCCGGGGAGGGCTCAGTGCCGGCGGACAAATAATCAAACGCCCCGCGCATGGGCACTGGCAGGGCCACTTCTACTATCATGAATACTGCATTCCGTATAACTGGTGTGCGAGTTTGGTCACGCTGGTGATAATTTCAGCGATTTATTCTTGAACCGCTCATCAGGATACATTAATATGCGCGCCTCCCGGCGGCAAGCCGCCAGTTTTTTAATTTTTCGTATGGTGTTTGATCAAGCCAAAGAGTTTGGATCGAATAGCGGTACGGCCTGATGATGAGGTAACCCATGAAAGACGGTATCCACCCGGATTATCAAGAAATGACTGCAACCTGTTCTTGTGGCAACAAGATCCAGGTTCGTTCTACCCTGAAAAAAGATATCAACCTGGACGTATGTTCTGCCTGTCACCCTTTCTACACGGGTAAACAGCGTAACGTTGATACTGGCGGCCGTGTTGATCGCTTTAACAAGCGTTTCGGTGCCCTGGGTAAGAAATAAGACCCGGTTATTGAAGTTAAAAAAGCGCCTTAGGGCGCTTTTTTGCTATCTATACCCTGAAAAATAAATTCACTTAATTTTAATAACTATTCGCTATATTCAAACTGGTTTTTAAATAGACTAAATTGTGTGTCGCTATCTGGTGCGCTGATCTGATATGTTGATATCGGATTGAGTGATAGATTCGCCGATTAGCAAGAACAAAGCCCCGTTAAAGGGGATGCAAAACAATAATACTTCAGTACCCAACAATTCAGAGGCAAGCATGTCTGACTTTCGTCAAAAAGCCTTGGACTACCATTCCAAGCCCGTACCCGGAAAAATCAGTGTAGAACTGACTAAACCTGCTGAAAGTGTCGGTGATCTGGCCCTGGCATACAGCCCGGGTGTTGCAGAGCCGGTCAAAGAAATTGCAGCAAACCCAGACGCGGTCTATCAATACACCGCAAAGGGCAACATGGTGGCAGTGATTTCAAATGGCACCGCGATTCTGGGGCTGGGTAATCTCGGTCCTATGGCATCTAAGCCGGTGATGGAAGGTAAAGCCTTGTTGTTCAAACGTTTTGCCGGACTTGATGCGATTGATATTGAAGTTAAACATCGTACGACCGAAGATTTTATTACCACGGTAGCCAATATCGCGGACACCTTTGGCGGTATCAATTTAGAAGATATCAAGGCACCAGAGTGCTTTGAGATTGAACAGGAACTGATCAAGCGCTGCCGTATTCCGATTTTTCATGATGACCAGCACGGCACAGCCATTGTCACGGCAGCCGGTATGCTCAATGCACTGGAAATCCAGGGCAAGAATATTCATGACGTGACCATCGTCTGCATGGGAGCCGGCGCGGCAGCGGTGGCCTGTATGGAACTGCTGATCAAGTGTGGCGCTCAGCGTGAACGTATTTATATGCTCGACCGCAAAGGCGTCATCCATACCCGTCGCGACGATCTGACGCCGCATAAACAGTTTTTTGCCAACAATACCGACAAGCGCACCTTAGAAGATGTGATGGACGGTGCGGATGTCTTTGTGGGCGTCTCCGGCCCGGACGTATTGCCACCGGAGGCCCTCAAACTGATGGCGCCTAATCCGGTGGTGTTTGCCTGTTCTAACCCTGACCCGGAGATCAGACCCGATCTGGCCCATGCGGCGCGTGATGATCTGATCATGGCCACCGGGCGCTCGGATTACCCGAATCAGGTGAATAATGTGCTGTGCTTTCCGTTTATCTTCCGCGGGGCGCTGGATGTCAGAGCGTCCACCATTAACGATGAGATGAAAGTGGCGGCCGTTGAAGCCATCCGCAGTATTGCCAAAGAGCCCGTTTCAGAAGCAGTGCTGAAAGCGTCAGGGGTGAAGTCACTCACCTTTGGCCGCGAGTACATCATTCCCAAGCCGATGGATCCAAGACTCTGTCAGCGGGTCGCAAAAACCGTTGCCCAGGCTGCGATTGATACCGGCGTGGCGCGAATTGATACGTTGCCCAAAGGCTATATGGAATAAGTAGTGAGGAGGAAGGGGTGAGGCGTTTTTCCTCACTCCTCACTTTCTTACCCCTCACCTTACTCCGCGCGCATGTAATCGAGGGTCAGGTTGGTGAGTAGCTCTACTCCCAGTTTCATGCCCGACTCGTCAATCTTAAATTCCGGAGTGTGATGGGCAGGAGCCTCTTCTCTGGGCAACTGCAACGGTTTCCCTCCCACAAACAAATAGACGCCCGGCACTTCTTGCTGAAAGAAAGAAAAATCTTCCGCACCGGTCACTGCTTTGACTTCATGCACTTTACCTTCACCTGCCGTACGGTGCAGAGTTGGCAGCATCTTATCCATCAGTTGCGGATCGTTGTAGGTTACCGGATAGCTGTAATCCAAGGGTAGCGTCACTTCCACTTCGGCGCGCATGCTCTGGGCGATACTGTTGGCTTTGCGATGCACCGCCTGATGCAGTTGATCTCGCATGGACTGGTTGAGGGTGCGTATCGTTCCCACCAGTTCCACTTCATTGGGGATGATGTTTGAGCGATTACCGCCATGAATAGATCCCACAGTGACCACCGCCGCATCCTCGGTGAGGGGCAGCTCACGGCTGACAATAGTCTGTAATCCCATCACGATCTGTGCCGCCGTGGTGATCGGATCGACGCTCAGCCACGGATAGGCACCATGGGCTTGTTTGCCTTTGACCACAATCTTAAAGGGATCCACCGCAGCCATAATGCCACCATGGCGATACTCGACAACGCCCACATCGGTGTCAGAGCTGATATGCAGACCAAACACTACATCCACGTCTTTCATGACGCCTTCTTTAACCATTAACTCGGCACCACCTTCTTCACCGGCCGGGGCCCCCTCTTCCGCTGGCTGGAACACGAACTTCACTTTACCGGTAAGCTCCGACTTCATTTCCGTGAGGATTTTTGCGGCCCCCATGAGCATGGCCATATGCGTGTCATGACCGCAGGCGTGCATCACCGGAACCTCATTACCATTGTATTCTCCGATGGCGCGTGAGCGAAAAGGCAGATCGTTTTCTTCTGGCACCGGTAAACCGTCCATATCGGCGCGCAAAGCAATGGTTGGGCCCGGCTTTCCACTATCGAGCATGGCAACCACCCCGGTTTTTGCGACCCCGGTCTGCACCGGCAAACCAAGATCCCTCAAATAGGCTTCAATATATTTTGCCGTTTCGAATTCACGATTCGACAGTTCCGGATGCTGATGGAAATGTCGGCGCCATTCGATCACCTTGGGCTCGATTTCACTGGCCCTTTCACTGACACTGTCAGCCTGAGTAAGGGGAGCGGCACTGAGCATGGCGACAAAGAGGATACTGTGTTTCATGACGATTCTCCGCCAGGGGGTACCTGGGCAAGTAATGAACTGGAAAGCCAATGTAGGGTGTTTCATGCGCTGGCGTCAATGCTGTTGGTCGGTCTGTATCAGGATTTGCTCTTGATCATCGGTGTATTTGCCCTGACTATGAGAGACAGCACAGGGTGTTACAAACCCCCCTGGGCGTAAAACCCCTATTCTCGTTCATCGAATCTGCAGGACAGTATGAGCTACACAGAAAATCAACAGGTACCTTGCTTCGCCGTCGTCGCAGAAGGCGGAGGACAGAAAGGCATTTTTACTGCCGGTGTGCTGGACAGCTTTTTAGATCAGCAGTTCTGGCCCTTTCATCTGAAAGTAGGGGTATCTGCCGGGGCGCAGAATCTCACCGCTTACTGCGCCAGGGCCCGCCAGTATGCCAAAACCGCCATTCAGGAGCTGACCACTAATCAGTCCTTTTTTCGTCCTTCCCGTTTCTTCACCGGTGGCAATGTGATTGATCTGGACTGGTACTTCCAGCAGGTTGAGCCACAGGGACCCTTACGCTTTCCCACTGATCCCAATATGTTGGATCAGGCGTCAAATTTGTATGTGGTGGCGGCAGATGCCGATACACTGGAGCCGGTCTACCTGCATACCTGGCATGAGAATATGCACGAAAACCTCAAAGCTTCCAGCGCCATTCCCTTTTTGTACCGTCAGGGCGTGAAACTGGGCGGAAGAACGTTGATTGATGGGGGGGTTGCCGACCCTATTCCGGTGCGCTGGGCATACCAGCAGGGCGCCAGAAAGGTGTTGGTGATCCGCACTGTCAACGAAGATTATGATGGACAATCGCCGATGCTGGAACGACTGAGACCCATTCTAAGACGGGCCAAGCAATCTCCTCGTATGATGGAGATGTACGTGAATTATCAGCGTCATTACGCCGATGCCCTGCGTTTTATGCAGACACCGCCGAGGGATCTGGAGATCATCCAGATTGCCCCGCCCACTAACCTGCGCAGTATGGTGCTGGGGTCATCCAATGAGGTGTTGAAATATGACTATCTGGTGGGCAAGCGGGCCGGGCGCAATTTCTTGCGCCATTGGCTGAGACAGGAGCGCCAACAAGCCTGACCCGATTGTCTCTTAGTCCAGGCTGGTGGGGGTACTTAGACGTTGGATAACCAGATCCAATGCGCGCTGTTTATCCACCTTCAGACAGACCTGCTGATTAGGCTGATTTTCCCAGCCGGGATGCGGATAATGGCGTCCAGCGGTAGCAAAAATGGTCTGCCCCATTGCCAGTCCGTCATTGGCTACCCGGATAGGGCCAGACATCAGTTCAAACAGCGACGGATCGATGAGGTAAGCCAGAGTTAAGGGGTCGTGTACCATGCAACCCGGGATACCCAACTCATTACGGTAAAAGTCGATATAAAAATCACAGGCCTGATGCAATAGTTTACCCTGGTCAGGATTGGCCCTGGCAATGGCTGCCGTCTGCTCTTTGCTAAGCAGTACCTGACTGGTTACATCCAGCCCTACCATCACCAGAGGCCAGCGCGCGGTCATGACTTTGTCGGCAGCATCGGGGTCGCCGATAATATTGGCTTCGGCGACGGGGGATACGTTGCCCGGTGTATACACCGCGCCTCCCATGATCACGACCTCTTCAACCAGTTCGGCAATATCCGGTGCCTGCTCCAGTGCCCGGCCAAGGTTGGTCAGGGGCCCCAGTGCCACCAGCGTGATTTGACCGGGATTGGCGCGGATCTGTTCAATCATGAAGTCTACCGCATGTTGTGATTCGGCCTGCTTATCGGAGGCGGGCCAGTCTATGTTGCCGAACCCATCGGCACCATGCACAAAATCGGGGTAGTTTGGCGTGTTTCTCTGCATCGGTTGACCATGTCCCTGATAAACAGGAACCGGGTAGCTGGAAAATTGAGACAAGATCAGGGCATTTGCCGTTGAGCGCTCCACGGCCACATTGCCAAATACCGTGGTCAATCCGATCACGTCCAGTTCCGGAGAGTTAAATGCCAGAGTGATGGCGAGCGCGTCGTCTACACCCGGGTCGGTATCAATGATGATTTTCTTAGTCATAGTGTATGCTCTTCCATAAAAGTGTTTACCTGTGTGGCATCGGGTATGGATGCAATGGCGCCTGCCTGGGTGACACATAACGCAGCGGCGGCACTTGCCTGTTTCATCGCCTCATTAATATCGTCGCTGAGACAACGGGATGCCAGAAAATAGCCAATAAAGGTGTCGCCGGCGGCAGTGGTATCCACCGCGTCAACCGCATAGGCATTGACCTGCTGGCGGCCTTCGGCGTTCACATACAGGGCTCCCTGTTTGCCCAGTGTAATCAGCAAGGCGGTGTCGCACTGTTGCTGAATTTTGCGAATGGCCGCTTCAAGATCGGTTTCCTCGGTGAGATCCTGCAGTTCCACCTGATTCACGATGAGCAGGTCCAGCTCATTGAGCAGGCTCAGCGTAATCTGTTTGTCCATCGGCGCCGGATTAAAGGCAACCTGCATGCCTCTTTTACGGGCGTAGCTGGCACTTTGCTGTAACAGGTTTGTCTCGTTTTGCATCAGCAACCAGTCTCCCTGACCGCCGGTGGCCAGATGTTGCTCAACCCAGGGCCAGTTGAGGGCACGGTTCGCACCGGGGTGCAGCACAATGGCATTCTCGGCGTTCTGGTCTATCTGGATGATGGCGTGGCCGGTAACCTGCTCAGGCTGTTGCTCAATCCCAGCGGTCTCTACCCCCAGTTTATGCAATACGGACAGCGCCGCATCGCCTTCGGCGACGGCGCCGATATGGCGCACCCGGGCACCGGCGCGACTGGCCGCCACTGACTGATTGGCGCCTTTGCCGCCAAGATTAAGATGGTAGCCTTGTGCGCTCAGGGTTTCGCCGGGGCGCACGAAATGCGAAACCTGATAACAATGGTCCCAGTTGATGGAACCGAGATTAAAAATGGTCATGGTGTATTGGTATTGTTGTAAAGGATGATGTAGCTCCACAAAGGATATATGAGCCCTGCAGCAAGTGCCACTGATTTACGGCGTCACGGCGCGATGCTTATTCATCCCGTTAATAGGGTTTAGGTAAGAGTCGATTAATCCAAAGGTTAAAGCTTTGCTATCTATAGTTGGGCAACTATGTTGTTCAATACATTAAAATTTTCACTCATATACGTTTGCATAAGTATTCAAAAAAGGAATCCCAATGTTAGGACTGAGCGACAAAGCGCTGGTCAGAACCGGCGCATTTATCAATGGTCAGTGGTGTGACACTGACGAGCGTTTTGCGGTGACCAATCCCGCTAACGGCGAGACCCTGGTACTGGTTGCCAATCATGGCGCCGATGGGGCGGAGCAGGCGGTGGCTGCAGCCCATGACGCGTTCAAGGTCTGGTCGGCCAAAAGTGCAGGGGAACGCGCCACGCTGATGCGTAAATGGTATCAGTTAATGATGGAGCATCAGGATGATCTGGGCCGCCTGCTGACACTCGAACAGGGCAAGCCGCTGGCTGAAGCCAAAGGCGAAGTGGCCTATGGCGCATCCTATATTGAGTGGTTTGCTGAAGAGGCGAAACGGGTTTATGGGGATACCATACCCTCGCCCTCAGGTGACAAAAGGGTGGTGGTGATCAAACAACCCGTTGGCGTGGTGTCTGCGGTGACTCCGTGGAACTTCCCCAATGCCATGATTGCCCGTAAAGCGGCAGCAGCATTGGCGGCGGGCTGTACCTTTGTGGTCAAACCAGCCGCAGAAACACCTTTGTCGGCACTCGCTATGGCGGAGTTGGCAAAACGCGCTGGTATTCCTGACGGCGTGCTGAATGTGATTACCGGTAAGGATTCCAAAGCCATCGGGAAGGTGCTCACTGAAGATCCCCGGGTTCGCAAATTTACCTTCACCGGGTCCACCCAGGTGGGCAAATTGCTGATCTCGCAATGTGCCGGCACGGTGAAAAAAGTGTCCATGGAGCTCGGTGGCAATGCACCCTTTATCGTTTTTGATGATGCTGACCTTGATGCTGCCGTGCAGGGGTTGCTGGTATCCAAGTTTCGTAATGCCGGACAAACTTGCGTGTGTGCTAACCGCATTTTTGTACATGCCAGTGTTTATGAGGCGTTCACTGACAAACTCACTGAGGCCGTGGAGAAGCTGAAAATCGGCGATGGTCTGGATGAAGGCACTCAGATTGGTCCGTTAATTTCCCGTGATGCGTTGGAAAAAGTACAGAACCTGATCAGTGAATCCGTTTCTTCCGGTGCCAGGGTGGTGGCTGGCGGTGAATCTGTGGATAAAGACTCATTATTCTTTAAACCCACGGTGTTGGCCGATGTCAGCAATGAGATGCCGGTTGCCAGTGAGGAAATCTTTGGTCCGGTGGTTCCTCTTATTCGCTTTGACGATGAACAGCAGGTCATTGCGATGGCCAATGATACCGACTTTGGCCTGGCCGCCTATTTCTATGCCCGGGATATCGGTCGCGTATGGCGGGTGGCCGAAGGTCTGGAGTACGGCATGGTGGGAATTAATGAGGGGGCGATTTCGAATCCGGCAGCGCCTTTCGGCGGTGTGAAACAATCCGGCAATGGACGGGAAGGGTCAAAATACGGTCTGGATGACTATTTAGAGTGCAAATATTTGTGCATGGGAGGAATCTGAGTGAGTACCAATGCCGCATTACAGAGTCGTAAACAGCAGGCCATTGCAAGGGGACAGGGCAATGTGTACCCGGTGTACGTGTCCCATGCCCGCAATTCGGAAGTGTGGGATGTGGAGGGCAATCGCTACATCGATATGGGTACCGGCATCGCGGTGTGTAATACCGGTCACGCACATCCTAAGGTGGTGGCTGCCATCAATGAACAGGTGCAAAAATTTTCTCATTCTTGTGTGATGGTGAATCCCTATCCACAGGCGGTAGAGCTGGCTGAAAAGCTTAATCACCTGATGCCAGGCCCATCACAGAAAAAGACCGTGTTTGTCAGTACCGGTGCCGAAGCGGTAGAAAATGCCATCAAGATTGCCCGTGCACACACCGGCCGCAGAGGGGTGATCGCGTTTAATGGCGGCTTTCATGGCCGCACCAACATGGCCATGGCACTGACCGGTAAAATTACGCCGTATAAATATCAGTTCGGACCTTTCCCGGCAGATATTTTTCATGTGCCCTTCCCGAGTCAGCTGCATGATGTCTCGGTTGAAGACTCTCTCAAAGCCCTGCAAAACCTGTTCAAAGTGGACATTGCGTCGCAGGACGTTGCGGCCATTATTATCGAACCTATTCAGGGAGAGGGCGGCTTTTACCATGCCCCCCCTGCGCTTCTGCAGGCGTTGCGCCGTCTTTGTGATGAGCAGGGGATTGTTCTGATAATGGATGAGATCCAGACGGGCTTTGCCCGCACCGGCAAGTTCTTTTGCAGCGAATATGCAGATGTAGAAGCCGACATTATGACCATGGCCAAAGGCATTGCCGGGGGCTTCCCCATCGCCGCCGTAGTGGGTAAAGCTGAGATCATGGATGCCCCACTGCCGGGTGGCCTGGGAGGAACCTATGGTGGTTCGCCCGTGGGTTGCGCGGCAGCCCTGGCGGTACTTGAGGTGATCGAGCAGGAGCAGTTGTGTCAGCGAGCCCTGGCTATAGGTGAGCAGGTCGGCGCAGCCCTTGAGCAGATTCGTAGCCGGCACCCTGAGGTGATTGGTGAAGTGCGTATAAAAGGAGCCATGATTGCCATAGAGCTGGTGCAGAATAGCGATCCGCATCAGCCCAATACTGCACTGACGCAGGCGCTGATTGCCAATGCGGCTCAGCAGGGATTGATCTTATTGTCCTGTGGTTTTTATGCCAATGTGATTCGCCTGTTGCCTGCCCTGACCATGGAAGACCGTATTTTGCAGGAGGCCCTGGGCAAACTGAGCGCGATGTTTGATCAACTCGCCTGATGATGCTGCAGGTTAAGAACAGCTATTCTTAGCCCGCAGGCATGTTGCCACCGGCTTACTCCCGGTGGTCATACCCCCAGCGTTGCATCAGTCGTTGCTCCACACCAAGATGGTCCAATAAGCGTGCCACCACAAAGTCCACCAAATCCTCTATACTTTGAGGCTGATGATAAAATCCGGGACTGGCGGGCATGATTGTGACGCCCAGGTTTGACAATTTCAGCATATTTTCCAGGTGCAAACTGGACAGCGGCATTTCTCTGGGCACTAGGATTAACTGTCCCTTCTCTTTAATCACCACATCGGCGGCACGTTCGATCAGGTTGTCACTGGCACCACAGGCGATGGCAGAGAGGGTTCCGGTAGAACAGGGACATATCACCATTTGTCTGGGGGCTGCTGAACCGGACGCTACAGGTGAAAACCATTCCTCTTTACCAAAGACGCGGATCTGGTCTTCAGCGGCAGCAAAGCGGTTGCTCAGCCATGCTGCAGCATCGGCGGGGCGGGCCGGTAATTTGATGTCCTGTTCGGTAGTCAGGACCACCCTGGCGGCAGAGGAGATGAGCACCAACACTTGATAATTCGCCTGCACCAATACTTCGAGCAAGCGCAGGGCATAAGGTGCACCTGAGGCACCGGTAATCGCCAGGGTCAGTTGTTTATCAAAGGCCATGTGTTTTCTCCAATGCCTGTATTAATTTTTCATGGATGCCGCCAAAACCACCATTACTCATGATCAGAATCTGGTCCCCCTGCCGCGCCTCTTTCACCAATGCATCGACCAGAGAATCCACCTGCTGATAGCTGGAAAAGGGGCGGCTACTGGCCCGTTGCAAGGTGTCTACGGACCAGTTTAATCCGTCGGGTTCGAACATATACACCCGATCGGCCTGTTGCCAGCTGGCGGCCAGTGTGTCCTTATGGATACCCTGCTTCATGGTGTTGGAGCGCGGCTCAAGCACCGCTAAAACACGCTTATCACCGACTTTTTCGCGCAGGCCTTCGAGGGTTGCCGCGATGGCGGTGGGGTGATGTGCGAAGTCATCATAGATACTGATATTTTTGACGACTGCGCGCAGCTGCATACGACGTTGTACACTCTTAAACTGGTTCAGTGCTGCAATGGCATCAACCGGACGCACGCCGGCATGGCGCGCAGCTGCCACCGCCATCAGTCCGTTGTCGCGGTTGTATTTACCCATCATGGTCCAGCTCACCCGCCCCTGAACCGCGCCATCAAGAACGATATCAAACTCACTGCCATCTTCGGCGTGATTTGCCGTTTGCCATTGTTGTCCGGTGGCTTCTGTCTCTGACCAGCAACCCTTATCTAATACCTGTTGCAGATTCTGATCTGAGGCGGGATAAATGATGCGTCCACTACCCGGTACCATGCGCAGCAGATGATGAAACTGGGTCTGGATCGCGGCGAGGTCGGGGAAAATGTCGGCATGATCAAACTCAAGATTATTAAGAATTAATGTTCTTGGTCTGTAATGAACAAACTTAGAGCGCTTATCAAAAAACGCACTGTCGTATTCATCGGCTTCAATGACAAAAAAGGGAGATTGGCCAAGCCGGGCAGAGATACCAAAATTTTGTGGTACTCCACCTATCAGAAAGCCAGGATTCAGACCAACGGATTCCAGGATCCAGGCGAGCATACTGGCCGTTGTGGTTTTGCCGTGTGTGCCCGCCACCGCCAGCACCCAGCGATCTTTAAGCAGGTTTTCCAGCAACCACTGAGGTCCGCTGGTGTAAGGCAGATTACGCTCCAGCACATATTCGACGGCGGGATTACCGCGACTGAGGGCATTGCCAATGACCACCAAATCCGGTTGTGGCTCCAGCTGCGCCGGGTCAAATCCTTCGGTCAGGGTAATATCCAATTGTTGCAGCTGAGTGCTCATCGGTGGGTAGACATTCGCATCACTGCCGGTAACCTTATGGCCCAGTGCTTTGGCCAGTGCCGCAATGCCGCCCATGAAGGTACCGCATATGCCGAGTATATGAATATGCATAAAAATTTAAAATTAACTGTGACGTTGACTGCCGCAAAGCCTATCAGAATCAGGCTAACAGCGACAGACTAACTGATCTGGGTTACAATCGCGGAAAAAAGAATAACTCTACTCCCTACACCTACAATCTGATAATGCAAAGGTTTATGAAATGAAGCGACTGAACACACAATTGCAAGAGGACGATTGCCCTCTTGAGTTGATTCTTCTGATTCGGACTCTGTTGGCTGCCTGTAAAGAGATCTCGTTCCGGGTGAGTCAGGGTGCCCTCGCCGGGGTACTGGGGTCAACCCTGAGTGACAATGTTCAGGGCGAGCGGCAGAAGAAACTGGATGTGATTTCCAACCAGATCCTCAAGGACATTCTCAGCGAGTCGGGCTATGTTAAGGCGATCTCTTCGGAAGAAGAAGATAAGGTCATTGGCTGTACTAATGATGGCAAATATCTGATCAGTTTCGACCCTCTGGATGGTTCTTCGAATACCGATATTAACAGTCTTATCGGAACCATATTTTCTGTGATGCATGCACCGCAATGGATGGATCCCGACGACCCGTCGGCCTTTCTTCAGCCCGGTACACAGCAAGTGGCCGCCGGTTACGTACTCTACGGCCCCTCTACTATGCTGGCGATGACGACGGGCAGAGGCACGCATCTGTATACGCTGGATAAGACCCATGGCGGTTTCCTGCTCACCAGAGAACGGGTTCAGGTGCCAAAGGAAACCCAGGAGTTTGCCATCAACACCTCTAACCAGCGCCATTGGGAACCCAGTATGCA
Organism: Lacimicrobium sp. SS2-24; assembly: GCF_002201535.1. Taxonomy (GTDB): domain Bacteria; phylum Pseudomonadota; class Gammaproteobacteria; order Enterobacterales; family Alteromonadaceae; genus Lacimicrobium. Next base: position 230,481 of record NZ_NIWW01000002.1, read on the forward strand.
AAAGTATATGGCAGATTTGCTGGCCGGAGATCAGGGGCCCAGGGGCAAAAATTACAATATGCGCTGGGTTGCTGCCATGGTCGGTGATATTCATCGCGTGCTGTGTCGGGGCGGTATTTTTGCCTACCCCTGGGATAACCGCGAGCCAAACAAAGCCGGCAAATTACGGCTGATGTATGAGGCTAACCCCATGGCCTTTTTGATGGAGCAGGCCGGTGGTGCCGCTTCAACAGGTAGAATGAGAATTCTTGAAGTTATGCCTGACGATATCCATCAGCGGGTACCGGTTATTCTGGGTTCTGCCGATGAGGTGGAAGCGTGCCTGACTTACTATAAAGACTAGTCTGCCTACCTATTCAGTGCTGTCAGAAGCTATGGCAGCACTGATAATGCTCGCTACCAGCTCCAGCACCTGTACATCGACATCATCAAAGGCCTCGGTTTTGGAGGAAAATACTTTGAGTACCCCTACCAGCGCACCATCTGTGCGCAGAGGCACCACCAGCATTGAACGCAGGCCCACTTTTTTACAGGCTTCGGCATCCACCCGACTATCGTTGTCGGAATCCTTGCAATTTAATACCTGACCTTTTTTGATACAGAGCCCCGAAAGACTGGCTGCAGCTTTGAGTCGCAGACCGATATTCTCCCGTGCCTTGCCGGTTGCGGCCACATACACCATCTCGTCCCCTTCCACCATTTCTACCACGGCACCACTGGCAAAGGTAAGCTCTGTCGCCAGTTCTGCCATGCGCTCCATGGCACCCTGCGCATCGAGGTGCTTACGGATAATATCGGTCTGGGCAGCAATCACCAACAGCAACTGCTGTTTGGTCAGCAAGGACGCAGAGAGGGGAGAATGAGTAAGCATAGACGGTGGGTGTCTCCTTTAATCGTCATCGCATTCGCAGTCTGGCTGTGGTTGCTCTTTACTTTAACAGGTGAGGGTCAAATGCGTGACCGAGTTTAAGTGTTTTGGTACGTATATACACCCTGTTATCGTCGGTAATACCGTGATCAATAGGGGTTCTGGCGACGACCTCAATACCCAGATCCTGTAACGCCTGGATCTTGCGTGGATTGTTGGTCATCAGACTGACTTTTGTCACCCCAAGGCAATCAAGCATATAACGACAGATGCCGTAGTCGCGCAGATCGGCATCAAAACCTAAGTGTTCGTTCGCTTCTACCGTGTCCATCCCTTTGTCTTGCAGATGGTAGGCGCGGATCTTGTTTAACAACCCTATGCCTCTGCCTTCCTGACGTAAATACAGCAACACCCCTCTGCCCTGCTCAACAATGTTCTGCAGGGCTTTTTCTAATTGTGCACCACAATCACAGCGCGTGCTGAACAGTGCGTCACCGGTCAGACATTCGGAGTGGATGCGAATGGGCACGACCTCGTCGGGCTGCCAGTCTCCGTAAGATAGCGCCACATGCTCCTGACCACTGTCCTTTTCCACAAAACCGTGAATAGTGAACTGGCCCCAGCGGGTTGGCAAACGGGCTGAGCTAATATAGTCAAAATGTGGATCTTGGTGTTTCATCGGAGTCCGGGAGTCAATCATCTTCACAGCAAAGGCGCCATTATACACTTAACAGGCCATCAGAGTGCGACATAGTTCAAAAAATGGTACCTGTAAAAGCCATGGTCAGCGTGTCGTACTGAGGCCATACAGGCCCAAACTATAGGGACCGCAGAAACAGAAAACCAGTCACAAAAACTGGCCAGACTAATCTGTTTTTGTGGATGATATGGTTAGTGGTGAAAATGCATTAATATCGGCGGGTTTTGCCACCCCATAACCCTGCGCATAATCGACGCCAATTTTACCCAGCTCAATCATGATTTCCTTGCTTTCCACAAACTCAGCCACGGTCTGCATGCCCATGGCTTTGGCAACCTCTTTAATGGACCGGACCATGGCCATGTCAACGGGGTCTACCAACAGATCTTTGACAAAGCTGCCGTCTATTTTAACAAAATCAACGGGCAGACTTTTGAGGTAACCATAAGAAGAAAAGCCGCTGCCAAAATCATCCAGGGCGAACTGGCAACCGAGCTGATGAAAGGTTTTTATAAACTGAAGGGTTTCATCCATCTTAATGATGGCCACGCTCTCGGTGATTTCGAAACAGACTTTGTGGTACGGAATGGCATATTTTTCGAATGCGTTGAGCACAAAGAGTCGCAGCTCTTTATCGCCCAACGAGTGCCCACTGAGGTTTATATTGGCTTTGATCAGTTCTTGCTTATGCTGCGGGTGTTCGGCCAGCCATTTGAAGTAATGTTCTATTACCCATTTATCGATCTGGGCGGTCAGATTATAGCGCTCGGCGGCGGGCAAAAAGAAACCCGGTGATACCAGTTCATCATTGTCACCGCGCATGCGTAGCAGAATTTCATAGTGATGCCCTCCCGCCAGTTTATGCAGGGGATGATAGTGCTGATAGAAAAGCTCGAATCTGTCGTGTTGCAGCGCCTGATTAATCAGTGAAACCCAGTGCAGTTCGGTTTCATATCGCTGAATTTTTTCATCTTCCTTGGAATAGGCATGAATCTGATTGCGACCTTCCTCTTTGGCCATATAACAGGCTGAGTCGGCCATACTGAGCAGTTGTTCTGAGCTATGAATATGTTTGTCATAGGGTACCAGCCCGATACTGATGCCCAGGGTGAATATCCGGTTTTCCCAGACAAAACGGAATTGTTGCAGTACATTCAGCAGCTTATTCGCCAGCAAGTAAGCCTGATCTTCACTGGCCTGGTCACCCTGTAGCAATACACCGAATTCATCTCCGCCCAAACGGGCCAGCAGACCTTTGCCTTCTACTACGTCGTTTAACTGTTTCGAAAGCTGCTTGATCAGCACATCGCCCGCTTTGTGACCACAGGTATCATTGACCACTTTGAATTGGTCGAGATCCATATATAACAGGGTTAGCTCCTCGCCATTGAGGTTAGCCTGTTCCAGCGCTGCCTTGAGACTGCGTTCGAACTCCCTGCGATTATTGACCCCGGTTAGCGGATCGTGGGTGGCCATATATTCGAGGCTGAGGTTAGACTCTTTGCGTTCGGTAATATCAAAAATGGTACCGAAGAGGAAATCTTCGTTGTGCTCATTGCGCAACTGGACGGAGATGGAAAACCAGAACTCGGTGCCGTCCCGGCGCACGCCACGAATTTCCTTGCCCATGACGACCCCTTTCTCGCGTAAGTCCTCAACCAGCTTTAGCCGGTCCTGCTGGTTGGCGTAAAACTGCGCCGTAGTGCGGCACTCCCTTAGCATTTGCTTTTCATCGTCATAACCAAACAGGCTACACATGGCCGGATTGGTGGTAATCAGACGGCCGTCTATGGTGGAGGTGTACAGACCCTCGGCGGAGTTACGGAACAAGTCGTAGAAGCGACGCAAGTCATTAATAGTGTCACTCTGACGCTGCTGGCGATGCAGGGTTTTCATTTGTTCATGGGCTTCTAAAGCCAGGGCGATGAGCAGCACGCCGAAGAGCACCAGTAACATCATATACAGACTCAGGTCGGCGTCCAGAATGATGCCACTGAGATAAAGCCCAGCCTGCACCAGTGCCACAAGGGCAATGCAGGACCACCCAATGGCGTAGATTCTGTTCGGTCTGCCATCCCGCCGATTACTGAAAAGCCAGGCGAGCATAAATTGCAGAGCAACGGTGGCACCGGCCAGACCAATCGCGACAATCAGCTTCCAGTAATCGTTCAGAACCAGGGCACTGAAAAATAACAAATATGAGAGGACATAGGATGCGTAGCGCCAGTACAGAGGTACGCCGCGAAGCATCAGGTGTGACACTTTGGCGGCATTAAACAGAACCAGTGCCGCTAACGCCGTACTGATCACTGAAATGTATTTGGATAATCCGGGAATGAGCTGCGCGAGAATGCCTTCCAGATTAAGGAATAGCAACATAAAGCTGAGACTGGCCAGCGAGAACCAGAATCGCACCGGGCTTCTGAGTAACACGTAAGTGATCAGGTAATAGCAAAACAGGATCGCCAGTGCTCCCCCGATCATGCCGATCAGAGCCATGTTCGCCTGTTCTGTCTTGATCACACTCTCGTCACGCCATAACTCGGCGGAGAACACCATGGGTCCGCTGTCAGCAATTCGGAAATACACATCCAGTTGCTCGCCCGGGTACATGTCCAGACGGCTGACAAAGTGCCGATGATTCAGTTCTCTGGCTGATAACGGGCGCTTTGCCCCCATCATCAGGGCTTTACGAATGCGTCCTTTATCATCCAGTACATGGATATCCACCTCGTCCAGACTGGGATTGGCAATGATAAGGTCGAAGCGCTCCTGTCCCCCCACGTCGTTTCTGACCCGGATACGTCCCCATAGACTCTGGTCTGCTGCCAGCGGCTCTATGCTGTAGCCGCTGTGCCAGTCAGCACGATGCTGTACCTCGGACAACAAGGCATATTTTTCAGTACGCAGAAATTCGGCGTTCTCTTTGATATCCAGGTACTCAAACTGTGCATCCAATATCAGCCGCTGCTGCGCGACCGCCGTCAGCGGAATCAGCAACACATTGCACAGTAAAATCAGAAACCCTAGTCGCTTCAAAGCATTACTTCGTTATTGTGATTATGCTGCCAGTATAAATTCTTTGTTCTGCCTTGAAACCCCAAAGATTAAAAATCATGCAATTGAATTGGCAACATTGGAATCCGATAGCCGCTTTTACTATGCAATACCCTCAGTTAACTGGTAGCTTATACTCTCCACCAGTCGCTCCGCGCCTCGGTTTTGAGGGGAGGAAAAAGGGGATAGCCCTGACTTGTGATCTTTAACGGTATTATGCGAAGGACCTTGTTATGAAATACATCATGTTGCTGACTGCCCTTGTTCTCAGTGCCCCTGTGTTATCTGCCGACAAAGAAGCCGGCGAAGCCAAATCTGCCACCTGTGCGGCCTGTCATGGCAGCAAGGGTATTTCCGCCATTCCCATGTACCCGAATCTGGCCGGCCAGAAAGAGGCGTATCTGGCTATCGCGCTGAAAGCATATCGGGACGGCACCAGAAAGAACATGGTTATGGGGCCTATGGCCAAACCCTTAAGTGATGAGGACATCGCGAACCTGGCAGCCTACTATGCCAGCCTTGATCCCCGCGGCGAGTAAAGTCGTCGGCTGTCTTGCGCATGCGAATCTTATTGATTGAGGCCGATGCGCAGCTTCGACAGCAACTGAGTCTGGTACTGCAAACCACTGGCGGATATGAGGTGACACCGGTCGCCAGTGCGCAGCAGGCTGTATCGCCATTGCTGAGCCAGGCCTTTGAACTGGTTCTGGCCCGCAAAGATCCCCTCGTGACGATGCCGGTACAGCTACAAAAAATTGGCTATGGCCCGGCGCCCGACAGGCTGCCTGAAAACTGCTTAGGCTGGATTGTCCAGCTGCATCCTGTTGTCGGCTTTGCAGAACAGATCAGAAACCTCTGGCATTCCCAGTAAGTTACGACATATTGCCTCTATCCACTGCCAGTGCTGCCAGAAGCAGGATTAGCACCAATAAGACCGGCACAGCAATGTAGTGCAGCGTTGCGCTAAGTGGTAGCGCTTGCTGTAACCAGAAAACCATTGCCCAGCCCGCACTGAGAATTAACATGACTAAACACACTTTCTTGGTGACACACATGGTTTACGCTCCCTGGTTCCAGGCTGCTTTTGCCCGGAAAAGTTGATGGATTTTTAGTCTACGCTCTTGTCTAAAAGAAAATTAGTGGCAATAATGATAAAAAAAGTGCCAATATAGACATCGAGCGTGAAATGAAAAAGATTGCCATTCTGGCCACCGACAATGCACTGGGATCGGAGTTGATGGGGGTCAAGGACTTTGTGGCTTTCGCCAATTCCTACCAAAGTTTTTTGCACCCGGGCACAGAACCTCTCTTTACCAGTGATATTTACTCATCAGATGGGCGGGTGATTACTTGTTCCAATGGACTGTCGGTGCCGAGCCTGAATATCAGTAAGCTGGAACAGGTTGATGCACTGATTGCGGTGGCGGCCTACGCCTATAATAAAGAATCTTTGTTCACATATTTAAATCAGTCGCAGGCTATGGTGCCCATAATGCAAGAAGCGGTGAACAGTGGAAAAAGGCTGGCCAGCCATTGTGTGGGCACCTTTGCGCTGGCTGAGGCGGGTATTCTGGATGGCAGGCAGGCCACCACCTGCTGGTGGATGAAGGAGGTATTTGCCCGCCGCTACCCCAAAGTCGAGATGATTATGGATCGTCTGGTGGTGCAATCGGATAATGTGACCACGGCCGGTGCCACGACGGCGTTTTCCAACATGCTGATGGCACTGGTGGAGGACATGAGCGATGCCCAGTTTGCCAGCGGGCTGTCAAAAGTGCTGCTCCTCGATCGCCAGCGTCTGTCGCAGCAGCCCTTTATTAACCCTGCCCTGGTAATAGGCCACCGCGATAGTGTGATTACCAATATTCAATTATGGATGCGCAGGCACTACACCGAGGCGGTGTCTCTCGATCAGCTTTGTGACCAGTTTGCGCTGACTAAACGCACGCTGATACGCCGGTTTAAGGCTGCTACCGGGCAAACGCCTCTGGTGTATCTGCAGCAACTAAGAGTGGAAAAAGCGAAGAGCCTGCTGGAGGCCACCGACCAGTCAGTAGAACGGATTGTGGAGCAGGTTGGTTATGACGATCCGGCGTCATTCCGACGCCTTTTCGTCAATCATACGCAGCTGACGCCTAAGGTGTACCGGCAACGATTCGGGTTGAATCCTACTGCGTCTTAATCTTCTTTAAGCTGCTTTTCGAGCTCAAAAAGACGGGCTTCCATGGCCTCAAGTTTCTCCCGGGTGCGCTGTAACACATGCGTCTGCACATCAAACTCTTCGCGGCTGACAAAATCCAACCGGCTCAGTTGTGACTGCAACACCTGCTTGACTCTGGTCTCAGCACCTTCGGCCATATTCCTGACGCCGGGAGGAATAGAATCCGCGATTTGCTTGGCAATTTCTTCAATTTTTTTAGGGTCTAACATGCTCTGGCCTTATTTATCTTCATGACGGCAATAATAGCAATGTCACAGCGCCTTGGCATCAGCTGAGTTTATCCTTCATCTCCCAGGGAGGCAGAATCAGCCCTTCTTCGGCTGGCACCGGAAACAGTGCAATCTGGATATCATCTTCTTCCAGACCAGGCAGCCAACGCTGTAGCCAGTCTTCCAGGCTGATGCGGTATGCCCGGCACTGCGACCAGTCACCATTAATCCAGTCCTGGGCAAAGACCTCATCGGGCCATACCGGGATGCAGTCCTCATCGTCTGAAGTCAGAATCATGGCGCCGTCATCATCAACCAGCGTCCAGATATCGCCCTGTTGTTTGATTGTGGTGAATAAATACTCTGCGCGCTGCTCCGGATTTTGCGCCAGCAAACTGTACTTATCTTGTGATACGGGGTTCATAGCATTACTCCGACAGGGCTGATGACAGGATTTGGGCATGTTCGATAAGATCATGGCCCAGATCAGTGAGATAACCGCCGTCCGGCTGATCAATGATGCCTTTTTCATACAGGCGCGAGGCCGCGGCAATCACCGCAGCATCGGCATCCTGATGGATTTTCAGGCCCTGGTGCAGGCTGGATAATGGGAATTTGAGCAACAGGTTTAATTCTTCAAGCATGGGCTGGGTAAAAGGCATAACAGACTCCGCATTGATTGGTCGTGCCTGAGCCCTGTCTAGCTTTCGTGCTCAGTCACCGACTTTCTTATACCGACCATCGAACAGACTCAACCACGTCTGCCCCATGTCTTTACTGGACTGCCAATGTTGGCGCACAGTGTTGTCCTCCATATTGGGTGTCCAGGTGATTCTGTGCAAGACTTTTTCGCCTTCGGCAGTGATCCCCTCACCGCTAAGACGCATACTCTGTTGTTCGAGGCGACCCTCCAGCACCAGTAATACCCCCTGGTTATCTACCCAGGTCTGGTGCCAGACCTGGCGCGTTGAATCGTAGATATTAAGGCTTCTTCCGCTGTAACCTGAGGGCGTTGTGTAGTGCTCGCGGATGGCACAATTGTCCAGGTCTTTGCTGATTCGATTCGTACCGGCGAGCTTACCGTCGGCGTAAACCTGCCATTCACCCAGCCAGAAATCAAACTGCTGGTAGGAAGAGGACTGACATGTCGCCAGCACAGGGAATGAAATCTGCATCAATAGCAGGCACACTAACAGGATTCTCATGGGCTTCTCCGATATACTTGCAGGGCACCTTTGAGCCTAGCCGAAGCCACACCATAATGGCAGTGTGCTGGTATTGAGTGGGGATTAGCCGTGACAAGAGGTCAGGGCGCTGCAATGGGTTTGACGCCTATAACACTTTTATTAATCGCACGCTGAGGATTGCCTGCTGATGAAGTACAAAGACCTGAGGGATTTTATTACTCAACTGGAAGCGACCGGTGAACTGAAACGGGTTACCCAGGAAATCGATCCGGTACTGGAAATGACAGAGATCGCCGACCGGACGCTGCGTGCACAGGGACCAGCTATTCTGTTCGAAAATCCCAGAGGCTATGATATGCCGGTTCTGGTTAACCTGTTTGGTACGCCTAAGCGGGTTGCACTGGGCATGGGGCAGGATTCGGTCGAAGCCCTGCGTGATGTGGGCAAATTACTGGCCTATCTGAAAGAGCCGGATCCGCCCAAAGGTTTTAAGGAGTTGTGGGAAAAACTGCCGCTGTTCAAGCAGGTATTGAACATGCCTGCAAAGGAGCTAAAAAAAGCGCCCTGCCAACAGATTGTCAAACAGGGTGATGAAGTGGACCTGACACAGATCCCGATTCAGACCTGTTGGCCGGAGGATGCCGCTCCGCTCATTACCTGGGGGCTGACTGTGACCCGGGGTCCGCACAAGAAACGTCAGAATCTGGGCATTTACCGTCAGCAGTTGCTGGGTCCTAACAAGTTGATCATGCGCTGGCTGAGCCATCGCGGCGGTGCGCTGGATTTTCGCGAGTGGTGTGAACAGCATCCCGGCGAGAATTTTCCCGTTTCCGTTGCTCTTGGCGCGGACCCGGCGACCATACTTGGGGCCGTAACACCGGTGCCCGACACCCTCTCAGAGTATGCTTTTGCCGGTCTGTTGCGGGGTGACAAGACGGAAGTGGTGAAATGCATCAGTAATGACCTGCAGGTACCGGCGAGTGCCGAAATCGTGCTGGAGGGTTATATTGCACCAGGCGAAACCGCGCCTGAAGGACCCTATGGGGATCACACCGGTTACTATAACGAGATTGATGAGTTTCCCGTGTTTACGGTAACCCATATTACCCACAGAAAAGATCCCATATATCACTCTACGTATACCGGCCGGCCACCAGACGAACCGGCGATTCTCGGGGTCGCCCTGAACGAAGTCTTTGTGCCGATTCTGCAGAAACAATTTCCTGAAATCGTTGATTTTTATCTCCCGCCCGAGGGGTGTTCGTACCGTATGGCGGTGATTACCATGAAAAAGCAATACCCGGGTCATGCCAAGCGGGTCATGATGGGGGTATGGTCTTTCCTGCGCCAATTTATGTACACCAAGTTTGTGGTGGTCTGTGATGATGACGTCAATGCCCGCGACTGGCAGGACGTCATCTGGGCGATCACCACCAGGATGGATCCGGCAAGGGACACCACGCTGATCGAGCATACTCCTATCGATTACCTGGATTTTGCCTCGCCGGTATCCGGTCTGGGGTCAAAAATGGGCCTGGATGCCACCAATAAATGGCCGGGTGAAACCAACAGAGAGTGGGGACGCCCGATAGTGATGGATGATAAGATCAAAGAAAAGATAGACAGTATCTGGGATCAACTCGGACTGGATTAAGGGTATCAACACAGACCATGTCAGAATTTAAATGTAAAGTCATCGCAATCGAACCGCTCACCGAAAATGTTCAGCGAATTCTGTTGCAACCCCCTGGTCAGCCTGACTTTAAGGCCGGACAATATATCCGCGTGGTCATGGATGAGGGGGATAAACGTCCCTTCTCTATTGCCAATGCCCCTGACGACTCTGGCCTGATCGAACTGCATATCGGCGCGGCAGAGCATAATCCCTGGGCCATGCAGGTGATTGAAAGAATGCAGTCAGCGGCCGAGATTACCCTGGACGGCCCCCATGGCAATGCTTATGTACGTGAGGATGGGCCACACCCGACGATTCTGATGGCGGGGGGCACCGGCTTTTCTTATACCTGGAGTATTCTTCAGCAGCTGCTCAGAACTCCATTAAAAGAACCATTATTCCTGTATTGGGGAACCCGTACGGAAGCCGATATGTATGCCCTGGCGGAATTGGAAACATTGGCCAAGGCCCATTCGAAATTCCGCTTTGTGCCGGTACTGGAAAACCCGTCATCTGGGTGGCAGGGACGATCGGGACTGGTGCATCAGGCGGTGCTGGAGGACTTCGTTAGTCTGGAGCCTTACAGAGTCTATATCGCAGGTCGTTTTGAGATGGCCGGTGCAGCGCGGGAAGATTTTCATCAGCAGGGACTGATGCTGGAAAACCTCTACGGCGATGCCTATGACTTTATCTGATCATGGTCAGTCACACGGGACTTAGCCAATAACCCTGCTGTCAGGGTAAAAAAAAGCCAGTGCAAGACTGGCTTTTTTTGTGTCGTGCCGAAGAGGTTATTTTTGCTCTGACAGCCACACCACCAGATCGACGATTTGGTCTGGTGTCATATCGCGGGTAAATTTGGCTTTATACTTGCCGTTGACGATAAAGGCTGGCACGCCACCGAGATGCTGACGATAGGTTTCAATATTCTTATTATTGCGCCCTACCATGTTGTTGACGCCAAAGCTCTGCGCCAGTTTGTCGAACTCTTCCGCTTCCACACCCTGCAACTGAAAGATGTTTCTCAGATCACGCATTTCCGTGATGCTGGCGCGTTGCTTGTGGATATAGTCAAAGATGGCCTTGTTGAACTTTTCTTCTTCTTTTAGGGCACGACCCACCAGCATGGCGCGGGTGGCGCTTTCCTGAGTTTCCTTTTCTGCAAAGCCCATGAAGTTGACGTGAACCTTGGTAAATTTGACGTTGTCGTCAATTTTACTCTTCATCTGCGCAACCAGCGGCTCAAAGGCGTTACAGGCGGGGCACCAAAAAGAGAAAAACTCCATGATTTCCGGTTTCGCCGTGGCGTCATCGGCAATCACTTCATAATGCGTTCCTTCCTGCCAGATTTGCTGCTGAGCGCAGGCTTGCAGGGGAAAAATCAGGGCAAAGGCCAGCAGGCCAAACAACTTTTTCATAACGTGTCTTATCCTTTAAATGAAACCGCAGCAAGATTACCACTATTTTTTGTAAATGCCGATCCTGTCGACACGCTTTAGCGACTCAGTCAGCCAGGGTTCAGTTTTTTGCGCCCGGGATCGCACCCGGGCAAGACGGGCTGTCTGACTCAGAACTGGTAGTCGACGGAGAGCCAGAACTGTTTCTGCTGGCCGACAAAACCGAGGACATCCTCATGGTCATGGTCCAACAGATTTTCTGCCCTCAGGGCCAGACTCCAATCAGGGCTTAGCTCGTAGTTCAGTGTCAGGTCTAGCAGCGTATAGGCTGGCAACCTGATGCGGCTGAAAGTCAGAAAGTTAGTGTCCAGCTGAGTCCCCTGGTAGCTAGCTTTAGCGTAGAGGCTTAAGGGGATTGAGGCATAGCGGTAGCGGGCCGTGATATGGCCCGAATGCCTTGCCCGGCGTAATTCCGGTTTCAATTCACCACTGAAGTCGGGCTGTTGCGAATCCAGATAACTGTACGCACCGCTGAATTGCCACTGTTGCCAGTTTCCGGTTATTTCAAGCTCCACACCCTGGCGTTCGCTGTCATCTGCAAGATTAATGGAACTGGTGAAATCCGCACTGTTACTGATTTCATCTTTCAGACGCGCGCTATACCATGCTCCGCTGAGTTGCCAGTCTTCGGTCAGTTGAATCTCAGCACCGACTTCCATACTGACCGATTGCTCGGGCTTCAGATCCGGGTTACCGACAAAACTGCCAGGGAAGTAGCCGAACAGTTCCAGAAACGTCGGGTTTTTAATCGCCTTTCCGACACTGATATACAGCTTGTTGCCTGGGCTGGACGAATAACTGATACCGGACTGATAGCTTTGTGCATTATCAAAAAAGTTATTACTGTCATGTCTGAAACCAGCGGACACGGACCAGTTGTCGTTAACCTGATGCAACCAGTCGAGCCCGATGCTATTTGCATCATTGCTGCGGGATTGATCAGAGAATCCAGCGGGATCCTGCTGGTTAAAATCCTCTTCTGTGCGTTCGGCGATGACACTGACATGACTGTGGTTCTTATATTGGTAACTTCCCTGCCAGTAGAGCCGTAATTTTTCGCTCTCATTGGCATTGGTGTAGGTACCATTGGCAACGTTCTGGTTGTCGTTATGATTAAGCTCCAGCCCTAAATCCTGTTGCCATTGACTGTCTTTGGGGGTGTAACGCCAATCCAGTTTGCCCTGATATTGCTCAATGTCTGTGTAATGATCACTGTCCTGAGGCAGGCCGGTCACCATATAGTCTGTCTCATCATAGTCGCTGCTGGCGCGGACATGGCGCAATCTCAGATTGATACGAGAGGCAGCAGTCGCCTGCCAGCCAAGGTGAGTGTTGAATTGACGGTTCTTGTAGCCATCCTTTTCGTCTCCCTGGCGCGAGACGTTCTGCCCATCTGACTGGTAATCGCTGAGGTTAAAGGCGTAGTGGAATTGCTGCTGTTGCCCCCTGGCACTGGCGGCCACATTCAGACTGTTGGCTTCGCCCGCTGCGACACTGACTCCGCCACTTAGCGGACTATCCGCTGTCAGCGTCGTGATACTAATGACCCCTGCCACGGCGCCATTGCCCCACAGGGCACTTTGCGGACCACGCAAGATTTCGATGCTGGCGATGTTGTCCAGGTGCAGGTGCGCAAAGTCAACGCCTCCATCGCTGAGATCATTGATCTCCACACCATCAACCATCACCAGTACATGATTGGCTTCACTGCCACGCATTCTGATTTGGGTTACTGCCCCCCGCGCCCCAGAGCGGCTGAGGCTGATGCCGGGCTGACCACGGAGTAACTCCGCCAGACTGATGGCACCCGATGCTTCTATTTCATCCCGGTCAATCTGCGTGAGTGCGGAACTTAACTGGCGCTGTTGCAGCGGATTGCTGGCGCCAATAACACTTATCGTTTCAATAGGTTGAGCATGAGTAAGGGGGCTGGCGCATAATGTCGCTTTCACGGCCATGGCGGCCGCAGAATGGAAATATTTCATATCATTGAGTCCAGATTGGCACTCCACCCGAGTGCGTTTTCTTTACACCGAAAGCTGTCGTTCGGCAACCTGATCAGGCCGGTATCCGGGCTGGCAAGACTCATTTGCTCTCACAAACAAGGTATTAGGCTTCACCCTATTCAGGTAAAGAAGCTAATATTGCAGCGCCTTCCCATCGTAAACCGACAGTGGCATCATGCTGCATTCTCTTGCGTACCGTTGCGGGGGCAGCGTCTGACATCAACCCTGTTGTCTGGTTGATGCAATGAACTTCCCGTTTAACTTTTGTCAGCCAATCTGCAGATCCTATCTACACATCGTCTTTTATCACCAAAAGCACCATAATCGGCGGCGATTATAACGGTATGCTCTAAAAAAGATAGCCCTGGTGACGAAAAACAGCCTTGTCAGATACAAGGCCGGGTTAATTCATACTGCTGTTTACTGGCATTCTCGCAGTGCTATATCAGGCGTGCGTTGCCATCATCGTGGCTGTTGCAATGATGCCGGGTAGGGACTCTGTCGGGTATTGACTATGCTATAGGCTGAAACACTTTCAGGAGCAGAATAATGACACAACGTTTTAAAAACTATGTTCATGGCAAATTTATCGATAATCGCAGTGGCGAGACCTTCGATGTCATTAACCCTGCCACCGGCAAATTGGCCTACCAGGTGGAGGTGGCGGATGAATCGGTGCAGCATGCAGCCATCGACAGCGCGCGCAAAGGTTTCGCAACCTGGTCTTCGATGACGCCGGTTGAGCGTAGTCGCATTCTGTACCGCGCGGTAGCGTTATTGCGCGAGCATAACGACAGGTTGGCGCGACTTGAAGTGATCGATACCGGAAAGCCTATTCAGGAAGCGAAAGAGGTGGACGTGGTAACTGGTGCCGATGCCATCGAATTTTTTGCGGGTCTGGCCCCCAGTATTGAGGGTAATCAGCAGGATCTCGGCGGGGACTTTTACTATACCCGTCGCGAGCCATTAGGAATTTGTGCTGGTATCGGCGCATGGAATTATCCCCTTCAGATAGCCTGTTGGAAGGCTGCACCTGCTCTGGCATGTGGCAACAGTATGATTTTTAAGGCCTCAGAAGAGACACCCATGGGTGCCATGGAGCTGGCCCGGGTCTTTACCGAGGCGGGCGTACCCGATGGGGTATTTAATGTGGTGCATGGCGATGGCTCGGTCGGTGCATGGCTGACAGAGCATGAGGCCATTGCCAAAGTCTCTTTTACCGGAGAGGTGGGTACCGGTAAGAAGGTGATGGCGGCAGCTTCCGGGAGTCTCAAGGATGTGACGATGGAGCTGGGGGGGAAATCCCCGTTGATCGTCTTCGACGATGCGGACATTGATGAGGCGGTGTCGGCGGCAATGTTGGGTAACTTTTATACCCAGGGAGAAGTGTGTACCAATTGTACCCGAGTTTTTGTGCATGAGACCCTCTATGACCGCTTTATGCAGACGCTGTTGACGCGCACCCGGGATAACATTGTGATGGGGGACCCCTTAGATCCGGATACAAACCTGGGCGCCTTGATCTCTGCCAAACATCAGCAACTGGTGCTCGACTATATCGAAAAAGGTAAACAGGAGGGGGCAACGCTGGCCTATGGCGGCGAAGCGGCCCAGCCTGATTCAGCTCCGAACGGATTTTTTGTTCAGCCGACGATTTTCACCGACTGTAATGATGATATGACCATCGTGCGGGAAGAAATATTTGGTCCGGTGATGTCGATATTGCGCTTTAGTGATGAGGAGGAGGTGATTCGCCGTGCTAACGGCACCTCCTATGGTCTGGCGGCCGGTGTGATGACGCAGGATCTGCGTCGGGCTCATCGTGTTATTCATCAGCTTCAGGCCGGTATCTGTTGGGTGAATAGCTATGGTGCTTCACCAGCAGAAATGCCGGTAGGAGGATATAAACACTCCGGGGTGGGCCGGGAAAATGGTGTTGAGACCCTGAGGCACTATACACAGCTCAAAGCCGTGTATATGGGTATGAATAAGCTGGAGAGCCCCTTTTAAGGCTGTTGGTACCCGCGCTACGGTGTTACCACCAGTCTGATTGCTCCTGTCAAATAAGTTGCTCGTTGGCGCTATACACAGGAAGTGGGGGCGCCGGCGGGGCTTAAATCAGCATGCCGGCGTCGGACAAAATGCCTTTAATAGTATTACGGTGTTTTGGTTATGGATGTAAACGGGTACGCTCAGAATTCGAGTTTGCGTATTTCTGAGCATAAGTAAATGCGGGTGTTACCGTATACATAGGGATTCTTGTCGTCATTCAGGCAGTAATGACGTTCAAAGCTCTCTAACTGGCTGCGATTTGAGGTGATTTCGAAAATATAATCACGCTGATACTCGCTCATATTGGCGATCATCGGGTCGATACGCTCCTGCAATTCAGACAGCTTTTGACGTTCACCCATTTGCGCAATGTGCGTGATCCAGTCTGACAAAGAATGTTGCATATCGGCAAGCAGATACTGGGCAAAAGAAGAGCGCAGGATCACCAGCAGTAATGCAATTTCTAACAAGAGTATAATGTTTCGTTTCATTGATTTATTCACCTCTGACTACGGCTTAAAGTATACGCCTGTAGGGCGTGCCTGCCTATACCCATTACTTATGCGCAGAGATAACTAAGTTTACTGGTTAATATTTAACCACCATGCCATTTTCACGGTTGGGAGTTTGACGCAGAGCAAAGCAAAGGCCGGTACCTGATGATATACTGCTGCTCATTCCGCTAAATGTGGCCGCTAATCACTGAAGGTGTGCTGCACTCATGCGCTGAGTGAACACAGCATTGTACGGCGAACGGTACGACAACGAGATCCCTATGAAGAATCAGATTCCTGTAAAAGATGTGACTCAGGTAAAAATTCATCAGCCTGAAAAGGGGCCGCAGCCTCAGGATCCCTCCAGAAAGCGAATCTATGTACGTGCTGTGCAAGGGCCACTGGAAACCTTTCGTCGTTACTTTGGCTTTATCTTTTTAGCGCTCTTTGCCGCGCTACCCTGGATTTCCTACAACGGGCAGCAGGCGATTTTGCTGGATATCGCTCAGCAGCGCTTCTCATTCTTTTCCCTGACGCTGTGGCCGCAGGATCTTACTTTGCTGGCGTGGATTTTTATTATTGCGGCCTTTGCACTGTTTTTTGTGACCACCTTCGCAGGGCGTGTTTGGTGCGGCTTTATGTGTCCGCAAACGACTTGGACCTATATGTTTGTATGGCTGGAAGAGAAGTTTGAAGGTGGCCGGCACCAGCGTATGAAACTGGATCAGCGACCGCTGGACTTTGATAAATTCTGGCGAAAAGCGTTCAAACACCTCAGCTGGTTGTTGATTGCCTTGCTCACCTCACTCACGTTCGTCGGTTACTTTACCCCCATCGGTGAGTTGTTCATTGATTTTATCCGCTTTGAAACCGGCTTCTGGGCTGCTTTCGCAGTGTGGTTTTTTACCTTTTGTACTTACGGTAATGCTGGTTGGATGCGGGAAATCATGTGTACCCATATCTGTCCTTATGCCCGCTTCCAGTCAGTGATGTTTGATAAGGACACGTTTACCGTAGCCTATGATAAGCAGCGTGGAGAGCAGCGAGGACCACGCTCCAGGAAAACCGGTCGAGAGGAACTGGCAGAAAAAGGTCTGGGCGACTGCATTGATTGTCAGCTGTGTGTACAGGTATGTCCCACCGGTATCGATATTCGTAATGGTCTGCAATACGAGTGCATAAATTGCGGTGCCTGCGTCGATGCCTGTAACGGTGTGATGGATAAAATGGACTATCCACGAGGGCTCATCAGTTACACCACTGAAACCCGCCTCACAGGTGGCACAACCCATATTGTGCGGCCTAAACTGGTGGGGTATGCGGTGGTCCTCACGGTCATGCTGGGTTTTCTGGTATTTGAAATTCTGACCCGGGTGCCTTTGCAGGTGGACATTCTTCGAGATCGTAACCAGCTTTATCGTGAGACCAATGACGGTCTGGTGGAAAACGTGTATACCCTGAAGATTCTCAATAAGTCACAGCAACAACAGCGCTACAGCATCTCAGTAGAAGGCCTTGATGAGCATCGTCTGATTGGCAACAGCGAAGTGACGGTGCAGGGCGGCGAAGTCTATGTGGAACCCGTGAGTGTCGCCACCGACCCCTACAATCTGGACAGCAGCATGCAGGACATTTTTATTGTGGTTGAAAGCCTGGATACACAGGGTGAACCGGTCAGAGTACGAACCCAAACGCGGTTTTTGTACCGCTGATGTCTGATTTCAGCTATGCCAACCTGACACCGGATCTGATCCTCGACGCCATTGAGAGCACCGGAATTCTGGTGGATTCTGGTCTGCTGGCCCTCAACAGCTACGAAAACCGTGTGTATCAGTTTAGCGATCAGGATAAGCAGCGTCTGGTCGTTAAGTTTTACCGACCCGCCCGTTGGAGCAGTGAGCAAATACAGGAAGAGCACGACTTTGCCATCGAGTTGCAGGACCAGGAAATACCGGTGGTGGCGCCCCTCTTGTTAGATGGTAATACGCTGCACCATTATCAGGGGTATGCCTTTGCCCTGTTTCCCTCTGTTGGTGGCCGTCAGTTTGAGGTAGATAATCTTGACCAGCTGGAGTGGATGGGGCGCTTTATTGGCCGCATTCACGGCGTTGCCGGCACACGTCCTTTTGCTTGCCGTCCGTCGATTTGCACGCAAGACTTTTTGCATCAGCCTCGTCAGGTATTGACGCAGACCATACTGGTGCCTGAATCACTCAGACTGCCCTTGTTTACCATTATGGACCAGGTCATTGACATTGCCGCTGAGCAGTTCCAGCAAAGCAGCTTCTCGCCAATACGTCTGCATGGAGACTGCCACCCTGGTAACATCCTGTGGCGGGACGGCCCTACCTTTGTTGATCTGGATGATTGCCGAATGGGACCTGCCATACAGGATTTGTGGATGATGCTCTGTGGTGAGCGCGGTGAGAGGTTATTACAACTGGACACGCTGATCGGTGCCTATGAGGAATTCTGTGACTTTGATCACAAACAACTGGCGCTGATTGAACCTTTACGGGCTATGCGCATGATTCACTACATGGCGTGGCTCAGCCGTCGCTGGGAAGACCCCGCATTTCCACAGGCGTTTCCCTGGTTCAGTACTCCGAAGTACTGGGAACAGCAAATTCTCTCTCTCAAAGAACAGCTCTCTGCTTTGCAGGAGCCGCCATTGAGCCTGATGCCCTGATTTGATTTATGGCTGACTGTCCCTTAGCATAATTTCTGTACAGCGGCTCAAAGCGCAGTATCAGGTTTATGCCGTACTTCACCAATGGAGGGAGTCATGTCAGAAACAGCAGGTACACAGAATAAGCTACGAGAAGTGACCCACGTGCCACAAGGTACCGCAGACAAGGTGCCAGAGTGGCTGAAACAGCAGCTGAGCCCGGCTGGAATTACCATCAACGGACCCAACCCCTGGGACCCCCAGATTCATGATCAGCGTTTCTATCACAGAGTTTTACAGGAAGGATCTTTAGGCGCCGGAGAAAGCTACATGGATGGTTGGTGGGACTGTGCCAGACTGGATGAGTTTTTTACCCGTCTGACCAGCCGCCATGTTGAAAAAGCGATTAGCGGGAAGTGGGTGGCACTGAAGCACTGGATGATGGCGAGGTTGATCAATCTGCAATCGGTGAAGCGTGCTTTTCAGGTAGCAGAGCAACATTATGATGTGGGCAATGATCTGTATGAGGCCATGCTTGACCCGACCCTGTGTTATTCCTGTGGTTATTGGCATCAGGCACAATCATTGTACGAGGCCCAGCGGGCCAAGCTCGATCTGGTATGCCGGAAAATGGAGTTGCAGGCAGGCGACCGTGTTCTGGATATCGGTTGTGGCTGGGGGAGTTTTGCCGAATTTGCCGCGCGTGAATATCAGGCCAGTGTCACCGGTGTGACCATTTCCAGGGAGCAACAAAAGCTGGCCAGGGAACGCTGCAAAGAGTTAGACGTCGATATTCGTTTGCAGGACTATCGCAGCCTTGAAGGACAATTCAATAAGCTGGTTTCTATCGGCATGTTTGAGCATGTTGGGCAGAAGAATTACGACACCTATTTTGCTAAAGCCCGACGCTTGCTCAAGGACGATGGGGTATTTGTGCTGCATACCATAGGTAAAATGGAGTCGCAGCTGGGGACAGACCCCTGGATCCACAAATACATTTTCCCGAACGGGGCGATTCCGTCGCTGACACAAATCAGCCAGGCCTGTGAGCCCTATTTTGTCATCGAAGACGTACACAATTTCGGGCCAGACTATGATCGTACCCTGATGAGCTGGCTGGAAAACTTCCTGGTCGCCTGGCCAGATCTGAAAGACAAATATAATGAGCGCTTTTACCGTATGTGGATCTACTATTTGCAGTGTTGTGCCGGTGCGTTCAGAAGCCGCAACCTGCAACTCTTTCAGGTGGTATTGCGTAAGCCCGGCTCAGGCTTAACTCGCTATCACAGCCCCAGATAATATAGGGGCCAGCTGCATCAAAGGCTCGCCCCTGCCTTACCTGACAACTCTTAAAATAAGAACTTCTGTTCTTAATTTCGCTGGATGCGGTAGAAGGCGCAGTACAATACGGGTACCACACCCAGTGTCATCACCGTACCAATCCCCAACCCAAAGGCAATGGCACTGGCCATACCGTAAAACAAAGGGTCGTTCCCTATTATCAGCGGCATCAGGCCCATGATGGTGGTAATGGTGGTCATGGCGATAGGGCGAACGCGCATCAGGCAGGCGTCAATAACCGCTTGATAATCAGCCTTGTCTTCCTGCTTTTCCAGGTTGATGCGATCGATCAGCACGATGGCATTGTTAATGATAATTCCTGCCAGGCTGTACAAGCCCAGTGAGACCATAAAACCGAAGGGCGCCTGCATCACAAACAGTCCGACGATAGCGCCAATAAAGGACAGTGGAATGGTCAGTACAATCACCATGGCCGGCCGGTAACCATTAAACTGGGCGATCAGTAATATCAGAATCAGTCCCAATACCATCGGCATACTGGCACTCAGGGCGCGCTGAGCAGCCGCTGACTCGGTAATGGCACCATCGTATTCAATGCTGTGATTAATGGAAAGGTCTTCGGCCAGGGCCTGAATGTCTGCATCAATCTGCTGCTGCAAGTCTTCGGCCGACATATGGATATTGCGGGCTTCGACACTTACCGTACGGAACATGTCTTCACGATGGATAATGGCGTACTGGTTTACCGGTGCAAACTCTGCCACCTGAAACAAGGGGACCGCTCTGCCGGTACTGTGAGAGTAAACATTACGGGTACGCAGCCTGTCGAGGTTAGAGCGCTCAGCGTCTTCGGCACGCAGCATAATGGGGATAATTTCGTCCTGCTCCCGAAACTCAGTGATGGTGAGCCCGGAAAAATAGCCCTGCAAGGCATTGGCGATGTCCTGAGAGGTGACACCGGCTCGCCTGGCCCGGTGCTGATCGACGCGCACTTCCACCTTGGTAATCCGGTTTTCCCAGTCGCTGCGAATGTCCAGTGTGTCCGGAATTTGCTGCAGCAATGCCATGATCTGCTGAGCCTTGTTGTAGATGACATCCTTATCGGGGCCCTTCACCTGAATCTTGATGGTGCTTGAATCTGATGGCCCGAGGAACATCTTTTTAACCCTGGCGACCAGGTTTGGGAATGAACGTTCTAATTCATTATTGAGCTGCAGGGCTAAGGCTTTGAGATCCTGTCCTGGATGGGTATTGAGTACGATAAAGCCTTTGTTCTCTGCGGGATCTTCGGGGTTGAGTGAGAGCACGAATCTGGGGCCGCTAAAGCCCACATAGCCGGAGTAGGATTCAATCACCTGATCGAAGCGCTCATGGTCCAGCCAGGCGAAGATTTCCTGCATCTGGCGATTGGTGGCCCGTGCGGAGGTGCCACTGGGTAAATCAATATTAATCAGAATCTGGGTTCGGTCGGAGTTAGGAAAAAACTGTTTCGGCAGGTGCCCCAGGGCCACCACAGACAATACAAATACCAGCGTCAGCGCACCCATGAAAAGGGCTTTGCGTGCAAGAATCCAGTGCAAAAAGCCTTCATAACGAGCGTATAAGGCTGGATGGCGTTCTGTCGCGGCAACCTTGTTGTCGGTATTGACCCGAATAAAGTAGTAACACAGCACCGGGGTAATACACAGGGCCAGCACCCAGCTGGTGAACAGCGTAATCAGAATGACCAGTGAAATAGAGCGGGTATATTCCCCGGCCACATGATCTGCCAGCATCAATGGCAGGAAAAACAGCACCGTGGTTGCCGATGAGCTTAACAGCGGCAGCGCCAGTTCCCGTCCACTCTGGCACATGGCGTTAAAGCGCTCCTGGCCTTTTTCCAGGCGACGTTTAAAATCCTCCGCCAGCACAATGCCATTATCTACCAGTAACCCCAGCGCAATAATCAGGGTGGCCAGGCTCATACGCTCCAGCTTTATGTCCAGAAATTGCATCAGAGTGAGGCTGGCCAGCATCACCATCGGAATGATGGTGCCCACAATCAGGCCGGTGCGCACGCCCAGAAACAACACCACAACCACCAGCACAATCGCCAGCGTCTGCAATACGCTTAACGAGACACCGTTGATGGTTTTTTCCACCTGCTCGGCTTGATACGTAGCGATATCCAGTTCATAACCTAACGGCAGTGTTGTCTCTATCTGATTGATTTTCTGCGTCATTCTTGGCGCGTATTCGAGAATGTTGTAACCAGGCAGCATGGCAATGGCAAAGAAAATCGCGGGCTCACCGTTAAAGTAGGCGGGTTTCACGGGTGGATCCTGAAAATCACGACGGATGTCGACGATATCTTTAAGGGCAATAAACTCATCACTGCCTGGAATAGTAATGTGGGTGTTGGCGATATCACTGAGACTATTGAAATTGCCTGATGGCTCAATAATAAAGCTGCGGGTACCGGTATCGACCTGGCCGCCGGGACTGATAATATTCTGGTTCTGCAGTTCGCCAATGAGCGACTGGGGAGATATACCCAGCTGGGCCAGTCTGGCATTGGATGCTTGCAAGTAGATTCGCTGCTCCTGCTGACCGAGCAGATCAATTTTCTTTGTGCCCTCCACGCCATAGAGGCTGTCACGGATATGTTTCGCCATACTGTGCATTTTGGCCATATCAAAGCCATCGGCGGTGAGCGCCAGGGTAATCACCGAAACATCCCCAAACTCATCGTTGACAACAGGGGTGCGGGTTCCATCGGGCAGGCGACGCTGCGCTTCGGTCACTTTATTGCGTAGATCCTGCCAGATCGCGTCCAGGTTAAAATATCGGTCATAAATTTTGACGTGAATGATGGATAAACCGGTTGAGGATGAGGAGGTCAGCTTTTTGACTTCCGGAATCTTGCGAATTTCTTCTTCAAGCTTCTTGGTGATCAGCTGCTCGACACGTTCAGGCGCCATGCCAGGATAAGACGTTGTGACAATGGCTTCGCGGATGGTAATGCTGGGATCTTCCTGCGCCGGCATTGTGAAATAGGCATAGATGCCGTTGATGAGCAACAGGGCAAGCACCACAAATAAGGTTTTGCGGTAATGAAAGGCCAGTTCAGTAAGATTCATAGCCGACCCTCAGTTAAACAATTTAACTTGCTGATCCAGCAGCGTCACCGGCTGACCATCCCGTAAAAAGGCGACACCAGCGGTGGCGATGATGTCACCTTGTTCCAGACCGGAGGAAATATACACTTCATTATTGAGCAGGTTTTCTGTCTGCACCTGTCGTTTATGAACCACTTCCTTGTCACTGTCATACACGAAAACATGGGCGGTTTGGCCGCTACCTGCCGCAACCGCCGACACCGGAACTCTGATACTTGAATCTGAATGACCGCTGCGCCCGCTGGCTTCAAAGGTGAAGTCCACTTCGGCGGTCATGCCTCCTCTGAGCCGGGGTGGCGCCTCGGTCAGTCTGACCACCACAGGGAACGCATTCGCCGCTTCGGCGCGCGTACCAATTTCACTGACGATACCCTTAACCGTGAGACCATCGGCGGCAGGAAAATGCACCGGAACCTGCATTTCCTTGCGCAGTTCCTGAATGAGGGTCTCCGGCACCATGACGCGGGCTTCCAGGCCGTGATTACCCTCTATTTCAAACGCCGTCTGACCGGCAGCGACTTGCTGTGAGGGTTCGATGATACGACGCGTAATCACACCGTCATAGGGGGCCAGCAAGATACTGTCCTGCAGATTTTTACGGGCGATATCCAGTTGCGCTTCAGCCACTGCTGCACCACTGCGGGCCGTCTCAAAGGCGCCCTTGGCGTTATCGAAACCTGAACGTGAGACGACGCCTTGTTTGAGCAGTTCGGCGTAGCGGTGATACTCATTTTCGGCCTCGGTCAGGGTTGCCGTAGCCTGAGCCAGGGATGCCTGTGCAGATTGCAGTCCCAGTCTGAAGCTGCGTTGGTCGAGGCGGGCCAGTTCCTGATCTTTACGCACCGTTTCGCCCAGTTTGACGCCAACCGAGGCGACTTTGCCATTCACTTCAAAGCTCAGACTGGCGGCTTCCACCGGTGCCAGGGTACCGGATAAGCGGCGTATCTGTTCAAGTTGAACCCTTTGTACCTCCATCCAGGCAATGGGACGGATGTGTTCAGAAGTGGGTGTTGTGGGCTGATTACAGCCCAATAAGGTTAAAACACTTAATACACACCAGACACTGCGCATAATAGGACTCTCAGGACAATTATAGGCCTATCCTACAGATCCGATCAGTCACGGAAAAGGGTTGCTGTGCATCTGGTTAGTTTTGACTGGGGCAAGAGTGTAAACCTTTGTTATGATGCTGCCATTGAGCCAACATTCAAAGCAAGGGATGACCATGACCTACCCCATTGGCACGCCGGGTACGCCCTGGACAGATAAAGAAAAAGCACAGTGGCTGGCGGCACAGGCGATCAAACGCAGCTATGAGGATGAGGTGCTGGTACGTTTAGATTCCCTGCCACAAGGCTTTGAAATAGAACAATATGGAACGCTTCGTTACCAGCAGGGTACGTATCCGCTGTTCGGGGTGAAAGCCCCCGGTTGGCAAGATGGCAGGCCTACGGCGCTGATTACCGGCGGCGTGCATGGTTATGAAACCAGCGGTGTGCAAGGTGCTCTTGATTTTCTGCACGAGCAGGCGATGGGATACAGTGACAGCCTGAACATTCTGGTTGCACCCTGTATCAGTCCCTGGGCCTATGAAACTATCAATCGCTGGAATCCTGAGGCACAGGATCCAAATCGCAATTTTACTGCGTACAGCCCCGTCGCCGAATCCTCCCTGCTGATAGCTTGGGTCGGTAAACAAAGAACAGATATTCTTACTCATATTGATCTTCACGAAACAACAGACTCAGATAACCTTGAATTCAGACCCGCGCTGGCCGCGCGGGACGGCGTCGTCAATCACAACTGGAATATTCCCGACGGATTCTACCTGGTTGGTGACAGTGAGCAGCAGCAAGCCGCATTTCAGCAGGCGGTACTGGATAGCGTCAGCCAAGTGACTCACATTGCAGAAGCGGATGCGCAAGGGCAACTGATTGGTACCCCCATCGCAAGGCATGGGCTTATCTATTATCCCACCAAAAAGTATGGCTTATGTATTGGTTTCAGTGATGCCCAATACAAGACGACGACAGAAGTTTACCCTGATAGTCCTAGGGTCACGCCACAGCAATGCAATCAGGCTCAGGTTGCGGCCGTAACAGGCGGGTTGGAGTATGTGATTCAGGCGCTGGAATAATCCCCCTTACAAGGCGCGTCAGTGTCATGGCGTCATTAGCGTGATGCGGCCCGGTAGCACGAAAATTCTCACCAAGGTGTAACCGCCAGGCAAAAAAAACCGCAGTCCGGGACTGCGGTTTTTTCATTTTACGGTCAAACAGGCTTAGTCGCTGCTTCTGGATGCGCGTTTGCGCTCGTTTTCTGTGAGCAATTTTTTGCGCAAACGAATGTGGTTAGGGGTGACTTCCACCAGCTCATCGTCGTCGATAAACTCCAGTGCCTGTTCCAGTGACATTCTGATTGGGGGTGACAGGGTCAGTGCCTCATCGGTGCCCGCCGCGCGAACGTTGGTCAACTGCTTGCCTTTAAGACAGTTAACGGTCAGATCATTAGAGCGGCTGTGTATACCGATAATCTGGCCTTCGTATACCTCTTCACCATGTCCGGTAAACAGGCGACCCCGTTCCTGCAAATTGAACAGCGCATAGGCCAATGCCTTGCCTTTGCCGTTAGAAATCAGCACACCGTTATTACGCTGACCGATACGGCCACCCACATGGGGCTGATAGCTGTCAAAGGTATGGTAAATCAGGCCACTGCCAGAGGTCAGCGTCATAAAGTCGGTCTGAAAGCCGATCAGTCCGCGACTGGGTACGAAAAAGTCGATACGCACACGGCCTTTGCCGTCCGGGTTCATGTCGCGCATCTCGGCCTTACGCAAACCCAGTTGCTCCATGATGGCACCCTGATGTTCTTCTTCGATGTCCACCGTCAGTGTCTCGAAGGGTTCCATCAGCTGCTCGCCATCCTTCTTGAGAATGACTTCTGGACGAGATACGGCCAGCTCATAACCTTCACGGCGCATGTTTTCAATCAGTACGCCAAGGTGCAGTTCACCGCGACCCGACACCCGGAATTTATCCGGATCCACCGTTTCTTCCACCCGCAGTGCCACGTTGTGCTTCAGTTCGGTTTGCAGGCGTTCCAGAATTTGTCTGGAGGTGACGAATTTACCGTCCTGACCGGCGAAGGGAGAGGTATTGACCTGAAAGGTCATGGTCACAGTAGGTTCATCAACGGTCAGTGCAGGTAAGGCTTCAACGGCATCCACAGCGCACAGGGTATCAGAGATTTTAAGCTCACCCAGACCACTGAGCGCAATGATGTCACCAGCAGAGGCGGTTTCTGCTTCGTACCTGTCCAGTCCCAGATAGCCAAAGACCTTTCCTATTTTACCATTACGTTTACTGCCATCGGCGCCCACTATGGTGACGGGCTGGTTCACCTGAACCTGTCCCTGCTTCAGTCGGCCAATACCGATAACACCCAGGTAGCTGGAGTAATCCAGCTGCGAGATTTGCATCTGCAGAGCGCCCTGTGGATTGGCATCAGGCGGCGACACTTTCTCAACGATGGCTTCAAACAACGGTGTCATATCGCCACCGGATGCGTTTTCATCGCTGCTGGCCCAGCCCTGCAATGCCGATGCGTAGATAACCGGGAAGTCCAGTTGTTGGTCGTTGGCCCCCAGATTGTCAAACAGATCGAATACCTGATCCATTACCCAATCAGGGCGTGCGCCCGGACGGTCAATTTTGTTGATAACCAGAATCGGGTTGAGGCCATGGGCAAACGCCTTCTGGGTTACAAAGCGTGTTTGCGGCATAGGTCCATCTACAGCGTCCACCAGCAATAGTACGGAGTCGGCCATCGACAATACCCGTTCCACTTCACCACCGAAATCGGCGTGTCCTGGGGTATCCAGAATGTTGATGCGGTAGTCCTGCCAGTTAATTGCCGTATTCTTGGCCAGAATCGTGATGCCACGCTCTTTTTCCAGCGCATTTGAGTCCATTACCCTCTCGTCAGCATCTTTGCGGCTGTCCAGGGTGCCGGACTGCTGCAGCAGTTTGTCTACCAGGGTGGTTTTACCGTGGTCAACGTGGGCGATAATGGCGATATTCCTCAATTTGTCGAGTGAGGTATGTTGTGAACTCATAATGCATTTCTCAGTAAGTGGCTTGGCAAAGGACAGAGCGGAGCGCTGCGCAGATGTGCAGATTTTAATCAACAGCCGGTTTTTCAGGCGGCGGATTGTACAGTTTTATCGCATAGACCAAAAGCAATAAATGCGTCTGTCTATCATAGTTGCCAAATGATGACCTTTTGATGACACCGTGAGCGCAGGCGCATCAGGTTATTGCACCAAAATGGAATTCGGCTACCTTTAGGTGCAGCAACAGGCTAAAGTGGTGATCTTTTTGGTGCACCTGTGCACTTAAATGGTGCAATCAGGCGTTGCATCACTCAATGTGCCCAGAGCGGTGCACCGGCAATGTGCGGTCTGTGGCCAAGTCAGGATGATTGGCACGATTATCGCTTTAAATGCGGTAACGGCGACAAGAGAATGTATTCAGCCTTTTAATATTCAACCTGGAGGACATAATGTCAGTACAAAAGGCCCTGGATTTAATCCAAGAAAGCGAAGCGAAATTTGTTGATCTGCGTTTTA
The DNA here is from genome assembly GCF_002201535.1 of Lacimicrobium sp. SS2-24. Lineage (GTDB taxonomy): Bacteria > Pseudomonadota > Gammaproteobacteria > Enterobacterales > Alteromonadaceae > Lacimicrobium. Next base: position 258,165 of record NZ_NIWW01000002.1, read on the forward strand.
CCGACACCAAAGGTAAAGAGCAGCACGTCTCTATCCCTACATCACTGGTTGATGAGGAATTCTTTGAAGAAGGCAAAATGTTCGATGGTTCCTCCATCTCCGGCTGGAAAGGGATTAACGAATCAGACATGATTCTTATGCCAGACCCTGAATCGGCGGTACTGGATCCCTTCTCTGAAGAAACTCAGGTGAATATCCGTTGTGACATCGTTGAACCTTCTACCATGCAAGGCTACGACCGCGATCCTCGCTCTGTTGCAAAGCGCGCCGAAGACTACCTCAAATCAACAGGTATCGGTGACACCGTTTTGTTTGGCCCTGAGCCAGAATTCTTTATGTTCGATGATGTGCGTTTCCACACCGATATGGCGGGTTCTTTCTATGAAATCGACTCCTCTGAAGCGAAGTGGAACTCCGGTTCCGCTATTGAGGGTGGTAACCTGGGTCACCGTCCTGGTGTGAAAGGCGGTTACTTCCCGGTACCTCCCGTTGATTCAGCCCATGACATTCGTACCGCCATGTGTCTGGTAATGGAAGAAATGGGACTGCATATTGAAGCGCACCACCATGAAGTAGCGACAGCCGGTCAGAACGAAATCGCCTGTCGTTTTAACACTCTGGTGAATAAAGCCGATGAAATCCAAATCTATAAGTATGTTGTGCACAATGTTGCTGACGCCTATGGCAAATCTGCAACCTTTATGCCCAAGCCACTGGTAGGTGATAATGGTTCTGGTATGCACGTGCACCAGTCCATCAGTAAAGATGGTAAGAACATCTTTGCCGGTGACAAATATGCCGGCCTGTCAGAAGAAGCGCTGTACTACATCGGTGGTATCATTAAGCACGCCCGTGCCATTAACGCCTTTACCAATGCTTCAACCAACTCGTACAAGCGTCTGGTCCCCGGATTTGAAGCCCCAGTAATGCTGGCCTATTCAGCCCGTAACCGCAGTGCCTCTATCCGTATACCGCACGTGAGCAGTGCCAAGGCGCGTCGGATTGAAGTACGTTTCCCTGACCCAACCGCTAACCCCTATCTGGCCTTTACCGCGATGATGATGGCCGGTCTGGACGGTATTCGTAACAAGATCCATCCTGGCGATGCCATGGATAAGGACTTGTATGACCTGCCAGCCGAGGAAGCCAAGGAAATTCCGACAGTTGCCTCATCACTGGAAATGGCATTGGATGCACTGGATGCAGACCGTGACTTCCTTAAAGAAGGTGGCGTAATGTCTGATGATATGATTGATGCCTACATCGGTCTGAAGCGTGATGAAGTGGAGAAACTGGCCATGAGCACGCACCCGGTTGAGTTTGATATGTACTACAGCGTGTAAACGCAGCGTAGACAAGAAAGAGCCCGCGAAAGCGGGCTTTTTTATGTCTGGGAATAAACACACATACCCAGAGACTACAGCGAAGGCGTAAAAAAAGGCGTAAACTGGTAAGGCTGCGTGGCTGAAAAACGGGTAAAGGAGGCACAATGCGATACTGCTGGCTAGGTTTACTGATGCTGTCGTTCGCGATACCGGCAAGCACCTTATATAAGGTAGTGAAGGCGGATGGTTCCGTTATGTACACCGACCAGCCTGTGGCTGGTGCAGAGCCCGTGGCGTTGCCCAGGGTCAATATGGCGGGGTCACTGGCACCCAAGATCAAGACGCAAACCTCAGAGAAAAGTCCGCAGCGCCCACCCACCGAGTATCAGCTGAGTATTCTTTTCCCCAAACCGCAGCAAACACTCCGTGACAACCGGGGGAACATTACCGTTGTTGCCCAATTGCAGCCGGATACCCGAGCTGCGGGAATCTTCGAATTGCATTTGGATGGAGCGTTAGTTGCGGCCAATCCTACCCCGCAGTTTGAGCTTGAAGGTGTCAACCGAGGGGCTCATACCATCGAAGTGCGCTATGTTGATAATTCAGGCAAGGTCTTTGCATCATCCTCTCCAACAGAGTTTTTCCTGCACCAGGCATCGGTACTCAATAGACCTTGAGGCGCCTCCCTCAGGCACAACGGGGCTTTTGAGGAGACCGATGCAAAAAAGGTAAAGTTATCTTGCACTATATTGGTGCATTGCTATCTTTGCAGGCAGAGTCAAATCAAAAGGGGATGGGGTGACGACCTGGTCAGCACAAAATCTGGTAAGTAATTTGTCGGTGGGCATTCTGGTGATCGACGACACGCTGAGTGTCTGTTTTGCCAATGCCGCCGCCGAGTCCTTTTTTGAGCAGAGCTGTAATCAGTTGCAGGGGCAGCTTCTCAGTAAACTGTTCCTGCATTCGAGTCTGGATTCGCAAAGACTGGAAAATGCCTTGCAGTACCGCGACAGTTTCTCTGACAGTGAGGTACAACTGACTTTTCACGACGGCCGTCACACGCTGGCCGAGATCACTGCCACCAGTATGGAAAAAGACGACAACAGTTACCTCCTGCTGGAAATCAAACAGATCGATAACCTTAAGCGTATCAGCCAGGAAAATCAGCAGTGGGCCCAGCAGCAGGCGGCTCGGGATTTGGTCAGAGGGTTAGCCCATGAAATTAAAAACCCGCTGGGTGGCTTGCGTGGCGCTGCGCAGTTGCTGGAAAAAGAACTGCTGGATGACGAACTCAGAGAGTACACCGGGCTTATCATTGAGCAGTCTGACCGGCTCAGGAATCTGGTAGACCGGCTGCTGGGACCAAATCAACTGCCTCGCTTTCAGTGGCATAACCTACATAAAGTGCTGGAGAAAATTCGCACGCTGCTGAGCCTGGATGATATTGCCGATGTGCAACTGTACCGCGACTATGATCCTAGTATTCCGGATGTGTGGATTGATGATGAGAAAATCCAGCAGGCGGTATTAAACATTGCCCGCAATGCCGTGCAGGCACTGAACGGTAAAGGACGCATCGACTTTATCACCCGCATTGAACGACAGGTGACCATACATGGGCAGCGCTATCCCCTGTGTGCCCGTATTCGTATTATCGACAATGGTCCGGGTATCCCGGAACACCTCAAAGACACGCTTTTCTACCCCATGACCACGGGTAATCAGGATGGCACCGGCCTGGGGTTGTCTATCGCTCAGACCCTGATTGATCACCACAGGGGGAAAATCGAAGTGGATAGCTGGCCCGGTCACACCGAATTTACCATTTACCTGCCAATAGATAAAAAGGAGCCAGCCTGATGAGTGCTGCACCGGTTTGGATAGTTGACGACGACAGCTCGATCCGCTGGGTCTTACAAAAGGCACTGAAAAGTGCCGATATTGAATGCTACAGCTTTGAAAATCCGGAAGATTTGTTGTTGCAGCTGAATACCGAACAACCGCCCCAGGTGATTGTGTCAGATATTCGTATGCCTCAGATGGATGGCATGACCCTGTTGCAGGAAGTGCACAAACAGTTCGCCAATATGCCGGTGATCATCATGACGGCTCATTCCGATCTGGACAGTGCGGTGAACGCTTACCAAAGTGGCGCCTTCGAATACCTGCCCAAGCCTTTTGACATCGATGATGCCGTGAACCTGGTCAAGCGGGCCTTGTCGCATGCCCGTGAGCAACTCAAACAGCAACTGCATCAGGAGCCGGAAATTGCCACGGAGATCATTGGTGAGGCACCGGCCATGCAGGAAGTGTTTCGTGCCATTGGCCGCTTGTCCCGCTCCAGCATCAGTGTGCTGATCAACGGTGAATCGGGCACGGGTAAAGAATTGGTTGCGCAGGCGTTGCACCGTCATAGCCCCAGAGCGAAAGAACCTTTTATTGCTCTGAATATGGCGGCGATCCCCACTGATCTGATCGAATCCGAATTGTTTGGTCATGAAAAAGGTGCCTTTACCGGCGCGCAAACGACACGTCAGGGTCGCTTTGAGCAGGCCAATGGCGGCACCCTGTTTCTGGATGAAATCGGAGATATGCCATTAGATGTGCAAACCCGCTTGCTGCGTGTGCTCGCCGATGGTCAGTTTTACCGCGTAGGGGGGCACAGTTCGGTGACGGTGGATGTGCGCATTATTGCAGCGACCCACCAGAATCTTGAACAACGTGTGGCGCAGGGTAAGTTTCGTGAAGATCTCTTTCACCGCCTTAATGTGATTCGCATTCATATTCCACGTCTTTCCGAGCGCCGTGAGGATATTCCGTTGCTGGCAGGGCATTTTCTGATAAAGGCCGCCAAAGAGCTGGAAGTGGAAGCGAAAGTGATGGGAAAGGAAACCCGCCAGATCCTGAGCCAGTTGCCCTGGCCGGGCAATGTCCGGCAGCTGGAAAACCTGTGCCGATGGCTGACAGTGATGGCCAGTGGTCAGGAAATTATTCCGGCCGATCTGCCACCTGAGTTGTATGAACAGCCTCTGAGTAAAGAGGCGCAGCAACAGGGGGGCAACTGGCAGTCTCTTTTGAGTCACTGGGCTGACAAGCAGCTTCAGGCCGGTGAAAATGACATCCTGTGTGAAGCGCAGAGATTAATGGAAAAAATTCTGCTCGAGCGGGCCCTGCATCATACCCATGGCCACAAACAGGAAGCAGCAAAAAAACTCGGTTGGGGTCGCAATACGCTGACGCGCAAATTAAAAGAGCTGGATGTGCAATAGGGCAGATTTGGTATAGGGTTATCATAAATGTCTTTTTTTAAGGGCGCTTATGAGCCGATACTTGCTGGGCATAGACCAGGGCACCACCAGTTCCCGTGCCATTCTGGTGGACCACAACGGCCATGTGGTCGATATTGAACAGCAGGATTTTGCACAGCACTACCCGCAATCGGGATGGGTAGAACACCAGCCTGAGGATCTCTGGCAAAGCGTTTTACAGTGTTGTAGCACCCTTGTGCGCCGTCATCAGTTAAGCGCAGCAGATCTGACCGGTATCGGCATCACCAATCAGCGCGAAACCACCTTATTATGGGACAAAGACACCGGCCAGCCTGTTTATAATGCCATTGTCTGGCAGGACCGGCGCACAGCCGAATATTGCCAGCAACTGGCTGAGGATAATCCTGGACTGGAGGCGCGCATCCAGGCAAAGACCGGCTTGCTGTTGGATCCCTATTTTTGTGCCAGCAAAATCCACTGGGTGCTTGAAAATGTAAAAGGCGCCAGAGACCGAGCCGCTCAGGGACAGTTGCTTTTTGGTACCGTGGAAACCTATCTACTGTGGAAGCTTACCGGTGGCAAATGCCACTGCACGGATGCCAGTAATGCTTCACGCACCCTGCTATTCGATATTCATGCACAGGAGTGGGATGAAGAACTATTAGTCTTGTTCAATATTCCGCGCACCCTACTTCCGGAAGTGCATGACAATGCCAGTGACTTTGGTCATACACAGTCCGACCTGCTAGGCGGACCGGTACCCATTCTGGCAATGGCAGGAGACCAGCAGGCGGCGCTGGTCGGGCAGGGGTGTTTTTCCCCTGGCATGGCAAAGAGCACCTATGGCACCGGCTGTTTCGTTATGGTCAATACAGGCGAGCAGGCATTGTACTCTCAGCATCGCTTGCTAACGACAGTCGCTTATCGCATCGAGGGTAAGGTGACTTATGCACTGGAAGGCAGCATTTTTATGGCTGGCGCGACGATTCAATGGCTCAGGGATGGACTTAATCTGATACAGCAGGCGGGAGAGTCTGAAGCGCTGGCCAGAGAAGTGGGCACTGAACATGATGTTATCCTGGTGCCGGCTTTCACTGGTCTTGGGGCACCCTACTGGGATCCGGATGCGCGGGGTGCCATTCTGGGGCTGACACGGGATACGGGGATTAAGGAAATCGTCAGTGCCGGTCTGCAGTCCGTCTGTTACCAGAGTAAAGATTTGCAAAAAGCCATGGAGGCTGACGGTGTGCGGCCCACAGATTGGCGGGTAGACGGAGGGATGGTTAGCAACGATTGGCTTATGCAGTTTCTGGCCGATATGCTTGGTGCCAATGTCAGGCGCAGCAATGTGGCTGAAACCACAGCTCTGGGGGCGGCGTATCTGGCTGGCTTGCAGGCCGGAGTATTTACATCGCTGGCGCATATCAGTCAGCTATGGAAAGAAGACAAGGCGTTTACACCTGAAATCAGTAAAGCCGACCGTGATCGACTATATCGACACTGGCAAGAAGGGGTCAGACGCATTCAGACCCGTTCAGATTAAGGCCTGACGCAGCCATATCTGAGATGTCTCAATGGGATTAGATATAAAAATCAAACTGTTGCATTAATCCCAGTTGACGAGTGTTGTAAACAAAGGCGCCGGTTTGCCTGAGCCTTGCCTGTTTCTCCCCGTCTGGTGCGATGTCTGCCTGAGTTGCTGCGCCCTGTAGCAGGAGTCCGTCAACCTTTAAATCGGTCAGCGAAAAAAGGCTTTTCCCGGAGCCGGGCTGCCACCAATACAGATCTTCATAGTGGTTGTCCTGGTGATTAAGCCAGCCGTCGCCATTACTGTCCATGGCACGGATATCTGCCCAGGCATCACCACTTTGTACTCCAATCAGCTCGTTGCTGTCGTCTATTCTGGCGTTATGATTGATATCTCTGACCAGATAACCGGCATGTCCCTGGGGCGTTGGCAGACGGTCTGTGTTGCCATCATTGTCCAGATCAAAGGCGGTATCGCCTTTAAAGCGCACCGGCTGCCAGTCGAAGTTTAATACCAAAGGATCTTTAAGCTGCTGGGTGCTCATGATGGTCAGGCTGCTACTGATGTTTAGTTGCTGCCAGTCCAGTGATGCCGAAAAGGCCTGACTTTGTCCATTTTCGTTCTTAACCTCGAGTTCCAGTTGCAGCTGATAGGCCTGATAATCCAGTTTGGTTTCACGCACCATCATTCTGCTTTCAGGTGTAGATTGTTCAATTCCTTGCTTTGAATCAGACTGAGTATTCTTTATTGAGCGCGGGTCATACCAATCCAGCTCACGTCGGGACATCAGTTCAATCAGGCGTTTTTTGAGGGCTTGTCGGTAATCACCGTCTGTGTCCATTGATGCATCCGGGTCAGGCTCCACTGCGACCCGCGATGGCAGCGTAGATTGAGGGGGCATATCTGACACCGGAGCGCCGGGCGAGAGTCCGGCGACATGGCGTTGGGTATGACTCATCTGCTGCTGCGTCAGCTCAAATCTGGCCTGATAGGATTCAATCTGCATCACCTCACCTCCTCTTATTGTATCGGAAGGCACTGCTTAATTTTTATACACGGCCCTGGCTGGCTGGAAATTTTTTATCGTCAGAGGTATGCAGGATGAATAAAACGGCGCGGGTTTGTCTGGTAGCAGAGTCGCGGTGGTGCGGCTTGGCGTGATTCGCGTTAAAACCAGTGATAGCCTAGGGCATACGTTTTTTTAAATTGCGTGAACCCATGTGCGGCAGACTGAATGTCATTGATGATCCCGGCGTCAGGGCGTTATGTGATCAACTTGGTATCGCCCTATGGCCCGAACATGGCCAGGTGTTCAGCCGCTTTATTCGCGCGGCTCAGCCCGTTTCTGTAGTGCGTCAGCGAGAGGGTGTGCGCTGTATGCAAAATGCACTGTGGTGGCTACTTCTGGAGCCGACGCAGGAAGGCTTCAAACCCTCACGTTTCACCAGCTTCAATACCCGTTATGACAAGCTCAATGTCACCCGCAGTGCAGGCTTTCACGCTTACCGCCATAGCCGCTGTATTATTCCGGTAAAAGGATTTGGGGAAACGGAATACTGCAACGGAAAACCGCTGCATTATCATGATCTGGAAGCCGAACCTGGTCACGCACTGGCGCTGGGCGGACTGTGCAGGGAGTGGGTTCACCATGGCAGCGGTCAGCGGGTGCTGTCCTGCTCGGTGATTACATTGCCGCCGCACCCCAGGCTCGCCGCTATCCATGGTAAATCGATGCCGATGATATTGCCTCAGCATGATGACACCCTGTCGATGTGGCTGTATGAAGAGGTGACCACCACACAGGTGTTTGAGGACTTGCTCAGACCTCATTTACCCCAAAAACTGATTGCCACCCCGATTGACAAGCCGGCCTCTTATCAGCCGCTAGCATCGCCGTTTGTGATAGAGGCAGATTCTGATTGAGCCGTAAAAGTGACGATTGCGTCACACTTTCGCGGATGTTTGCCAATAGACATTGAGCCGGTAACAGGGTTGCAAAAAAGCCTTGCTGGCTCTAGTTTATAAAGTACCCTCATGGCCCTGGCAGTATGTAACGGTCTGATAAATGAATAAAATTTCATCTTCACTAAGCTCCTTCCTGGCGTCATTCTGCTGCCTGGTTGCGATACTTCTGTCATGGTCGGCTGCCGGTTCAGAATCAGATGATGTGTTCAGCCTGTCCTTTGAAGAGTTACTGGACATTGAAGTGACCACGCAAAAACGCCCGCAGAAGCTGCTGGATGTACCGGTTGCGGTGTCGGTAATACGTGGTTCGGAATTAGAGCGGTTAGGGCTGTTTGATATTGAGACCGCACAGCAACGTTTGTCGTCGGTCAGTTTCCGAAAAGGCAATACCACCCGCAATTCCATGTTAAGTATTCGGGGTATTGGCACCGTGTCCTTCAGTGTGGCGGCAGAGCCCAGCGTTTCTACCTTGATTGATGGTGTGGTTATGGGGCGCTCCGGACAGGTGTTTCGTGATCTCTATGATATTGAGCGTATTGAAGTGATGCGAGGGCCGCAGGGAACCTTATTTGGCAAAAATGCCTCCGCAGGATTAGTGCACATCATCACCCGGGACCCGGCACAACAGTTCCAGGCCAGCAGTGATGTCTATTTTACGGATGATGACGAGTATCGCGCCGTGTTGAAAATGTCGGGTCCGGTGACGGAGAAACTGTCAGCCAGCCTCGCAGTATTGCGTTCCGGCTACGATGGCAATGTGTACAACCTGTTCAGTCAGCAACAGATAAACGGATACAATCGCAAAGGGGTCAGAGCAAAACTCAAATACGCGTTGACCGAAGACACCAGCGCCAAACTTACCCTGGATTACTATAAGGCCGATGATCGTTGTTGTGCCGACGTGGAAGGCTTACCGGCCGGCCGACAGCCAGATTCTGATGCAGCCCCGGACAGTCAGGGGATCGTCAGTGGCAAAGCCGACATCGACTTGCACCAGCGGCTGGTGGATCATGATTTCGCGACCCGAACCCTGGATCGTGCGCGGGGCGTTGGCCTGGAATTGTCAACAGACGTCGGGGATTACCAGCTGGTTTCCATTACGGGGCATCGGCTGTGGGATAATACAGAATACCGCGAGGGTGACTATACCTCCACAGGAGGCACCGCTGCTGCACCGCTGTTCAGCGTGCCTTTTCAGTTGCATGATATCGGACCACAGCAATGGAAGCAGAGCTCTCAGGAGCTGAGGATTCAAACGCAGGAGCAGCAGGATTTTCGTTATCAGCTTGGGCTCTTTTTATGGCATATGACGTCAGAGCGCGAGTTTACCCGTTTTTCCAGTTGCCAGAATAACAGTGGCCAGAATGATCAGGTGTTAGAGCAGTATCCACAGCTGACATGCCTGGCTAATGACATTGTCAGCGCAACGGCGGATATGACCACGCAACTTGATAATGCCGCGCTGTTTAGTGCCGGCGAATATGACTTTTCAGAACAATGGCGAGGCTTTTACGGACTGCGCTATTCGAAAGACAGAGTGACTTATCACCATCAGCGCAGGAGCAATGATACGTACGGCAGAGTTGGCATTGGCATACGCCCCTCAGATGAAGACACTGCGTACAATGGGCGCAGCGATAAATATAATCTGTCTGCGCGCCTGGGCATGCAATTCTTGCCTAATGAGCAGAGTCGCGCCTATCTGAGTTGGACACAGGGCTTTAAGGGCCCAGGGTATAACGTGTTTTTTAATATGACGGAGCAGGATACTCAGCTCATTGATGCGGAAACCTCCGATGCGTTTGAATTTGGCTATCGCAGAACATTGGCGCAGTGGTCCGTCAACGCAACACTGTTTTACACCCGCTTTGAAAATTTTCAGGCCAATAATGCGGATATCAGTGGCGGCGTCGCCATTACCCGCCTGACCAATGCGGGTGATGTGTCCACCAGAGGTTTAGAGCTGGATGTCAGTTGGCAGCCCAACGCAAACTGGCGAGTTGAGGCCAGTCTGGCCCGCATCAATGCGCAAATTGATCACTTCAATTGCCCAACAGGCCAGCAATGTACGAGTCGGGCCGGCGCGGATGTGCCCTTTTCCCCCGATCTGAAATACAGTATCGGAACCACCTACTTGCAGAATTGGGCAGGTGCTGAGATGCAACTGTCTGCCTGGTACCACTTTACCGACCAGCAGTATTCAGATTTACCAGACACCCGAGGTGAGTTTTCTGCAGCCGCCTTGTTGCCTCACCAGCGAGTGTTGAATCTTCATGGGAGTATGGGCTGGCAACAGGGCAAATATCGCCTTGGCGTGGCACTTAAAAATGCCCTGGATGAGCCTTATGTGAGCACCTATAGTGGCGATGGATTTCGTTATCAGGTACCCCGTTTAGCCGATCGCCACTGGCAAGTCTATGTTCGCGCACAATTCTAACTTTCTGCTGGTTTCATCGGATGCTACAACCCAACATGAGAAGGGTACTGATACCCGTCGCACATGAGCGTTTTGCCACGTTGTGGCATGCCCGGTTATGGTGGCAGCAGAAACACGTTCATACCCCGGCCAAATATTAGTATTTAAGAAGGCCGGGGCATTGAGTCAGTTCTGTTTCTGATACAGCTCGAGTTCATCAATTTCGATGTAGTTTGCATCGCCGAAATTGTTAAGGATCTGCAGGCGTATATATCTGGCCTCGATAGCGGAATTGAAGCTGCCGGTTTGATCGGCAATGTTGGCCAGGCGAAAGGACTCATGATCGACAAAATTGTTGCCGTCATTGGAGGCCTGTACCACCACATCCCGTGGTCCGCGACCAAGCTGAGAGGCTTTTTCATTCAGGGTCAGGCGCATGCCCGAAATGCTGACCTTGTGGCCAAAATCCACCTGTATCCAGGCCTCTGTATCTTCTTCTATGCGAAACAACCACAGGCCGCGATTGATTTTCTGCCCCGCATCTTCATTGACTTTATTATCCCAGGTATAGCCGTCAAACGCCGCGGCGGGCACATCGTCACGATAATGGCCGCTGGCACTGAAACTCGCTGCGGAAAGCCCGTTGCTGTCAATTAATGCAACGTTCCCATAGACTCCGGTTTCAATCAGGTTGTCCCCTTCTCCACCTATGGGGTCGCTGCCATCGCCGTATCCGTCAGCTGCTGTTGCGGCCACATATTCGACGTCACAGCGAGTGGACTCTGCAGGCATATAGCCGATACGGATCTTCTGGTTGGTGTTGCGTGCCAGCATCAGAAAGTCGAGCCAGTGTTGTCCAACACCACTACCTGCGTCAAAAGCCAGTGGCCAGTCACTTTCTTCGCAAAGCAGGTTGTTGTCGTCAGTCTGTTTTACGCCGACCAGCACGCTGCCACTTTTCGTGATCATCAGGTCAGTCACATTGCCGGCGTATTCCTGCATGGATTCCTGCGCATTTGTCCCCACTAAGGGCATCAGCAATGCCAGTGGTATTGCCTTTTTCTTCATCTTTTTCAGCCTTATATCGAATCTACTACCTGCTCCGAATATTCAGAAAAAGCAAGTTATGTGCCTGAAAAAGAAGACAAAAAATTGGCACTCAGGAAAGGCTCTTATCCGTCAGTGTTTTCATCAGTCGCCTGAACCATGGGGTGCCATCTCTGGAATCGCTTAAAGGCTGTGCCGACGAGGTTTGCGTCGAGGTGTGTGGCAACACAGCGAAGGACGACAGAGAGGGAATACGGGTTGACAGCTTTGCCACGTAATCGCCTTGCTGATGATCGAATTCATAGTCTTTTATCCAGGTGGTCGCATTTTCTACTACCTGAGCCACCGCGTTGACGATAAAACGGGCTTCTTCATCGCTATTGACAGGGTGCAGGGAAACCCTGACCCAGCCAGGCTTGTCGCTGAGATCACCACGGTCAATCTTATTCGTAATGGCAGCCGATTGTTGTTTATCAACATCCAGAAGAAGATGCCCGTATGTGCCGGCGCAACTGCATCCTCCGCGCACCTGGATACCAAATTTGTCATTCAGTAGCCTGACGATCAGGTTGTAGTGCAGACCCGGTACATAAAAAGAAACAACACACAATCTGTCGGTAATGGACTCCTCCAGCAGGTGTACTCCAGGAATTGCCGCCAGGCCGCGCATCAGGATACGGGTCAGCTGGGCTTCACGCTGTTGCATCTTGTCGGTGCCCATCGCGTCTTTGAGCGCGATGGCCAGCGCCACTTTAATCACCTGCAAAAAGCCGGGGGTGCCTCCATCTTCACGCACTTCGATATCACGAAAGAATCCCTGTTGGCCCCAGGGATTGGTCCAGCTCACGGTGCCGCCACCAGGCTGATCGGGCAGGGTTCTGGTATATAGCGCTTTATTAAAGACCAATACTCCGCTGCTGCCCGGTCCACCCAGGAACTTGTGTGGCGAAAAAAAAACGCCGTCCAGACGTGCATCGGGGTCGTCCGGATGCATATTAATATCCACATAGGGCGCCGAACAGGCAAAGTCCACCAGACAGATGCCATTATGGCGATGCATGATTTTGGCCAGATTGTGATAGTCCGTTTTTATGCCGGTGACATTACTGCAAGCGGTAAAAGAGCCAATTTTCATGGGGCGGTTTCGATAGTGCCGCAGTAAGGATGCCAGATGGGTTTCACTGGGCTTGCCATCTGCGCCTCGTTGAATGACTTCCACCGTCACATCACAGGTATTCCAGGTGGTTTGATTGGAATGGTGTTCCATGTGGCTGACAAAAACAACGGGCTTTTGCTCCTCCGGCAAGGGGGGCCGGACACCTTCGCCTACACGCAATCCCATCATACGTTGTAGCTTATTGATGACCGTGGTCATGCCCGACCCTGCGCAGATCAGCACGTCATCGTCACCGGCATTTACATGCTGTTTAATCCGCTGCTGCGCCTCATGATACAACTGTGTCATGGTGGAGCCGGTCAGGTTGGTCTGGGTATGAGTATTTGCCACAAAGGGTCCGATGTGGTGGGTAAGATAGCGCTCTATGGGTGCATACAGGCGGCCGCTGGCAGTCCAGTCAGCGTAGAGGATAGGCATGGTGTTACCCGCCAGAGGGTAGTGTAATGTCTGACCGATAATCTGCTCTCTGAAGGGTAGAAAATGTTGGTGTAACTGACTCATTAGCACGGCTGTTCGTTGAATGATGTCAGGTATTGTGCCGCTGATGGACTAGAAATTGTTTACTCAATCACTCATTAAATGAGGTTTATTGGAACAATATTCTTCATAAGGTTTAAATGATAAAAAATATTGCTAACTCTTCCGCTCAATATAATCTAGCGGCACTTCAGTGGAGTATTTCATCTGCTCCATGGCAAAGCTGGAGCTGACATCGGAAAAACCAGCCTGACTGATCAAGCGTTTATAAAAGGCGTCATAGGCTTTCATATCGGGAACCAGTACTTTGAGAAGGTAGTCGGTCTCCCCGCTCATACGATAAAACTCAGTGATCTCCGGTGCCTGCTCGGCGAAATCGGCAACAGATTCCAGCCACTCAGGGTTATGCTGATTGGTCTTCAGGTTAACGAAAACGGTCAGGCCCAGGTTGACAGCTTCGGTATTGAGTAAGGCCACCCTTTTGCGTATCACTCCCTGTTTTTCCAGATTTTGTATACGTCGCCAGCAGGGAGTCTGACTCAGGCCAACCCGTTCAGAAAGCTCCGCCAGAGACAGTGAGCAATCCCGCTGTAATTCGAATAATATTTTTCTGTCGAAACCATCCATTGAGTACTTTCTTCTTATAAATGAGCGTAACTTAGAAAATACCTTTTATTGGCCTATGGTCAAGTATGTTGGTAAGTCTGAAAACATGGCGGGCAGCGGACAGAATGGTCAGGAACCAGTGGCCCGCCCTCCGGGCATCCAAAAATGCTCCCGGCATTTTTGTCGAACCAGGCGGTGGTTCTCATCCGCCTCTAAGCCCCAAAAAGAAAAGGCCCCTTCTTTCGAAGAGGCCTTTTCTTTTAAAGATGGTGCCCAGAGGCGGAATCGAACCACCGACACGAGGATTTTCAATCCACTGCTCTACCGACTGAGCTATCTGGGCGAATTTTTTAGCGTGACTGCCTTCACGGCCTGTTTCGCTGTGGGTGCGTATTAAACGGATTTGCACCGCGCAAGTCAACCTCTTTTTTAGCCTGACGGTTTCTTTGCACAAGGAATAACCAAAAACCGGGTAAAAAAACTGAAACCGGTCGTTGGCAGGTACTTAACGGCTAGTCTTTTTGCGGTGGCACATAGCCGTCGATCTTGACATCTTTGCCTTCAAACAGAAAAGCCTGCATTTCCTTTTCCAGCATGGCGCGATGTTCGGCATCCATCATATTGAGTTTTTTCTCGTTGATCAGCATGGTTTGTTTCTTCTGCCATTCGGTCCAGGCTTGTTTAGAGATATTGTCGAAGATACGTTTCCCCAGCTCACCGGGGTAGAGCTGAAAGTCGAGTCCTTCGGCTTCCTGGTTCAGGTATTGGCAAAATACGGTACGGCTCATGATTGGATTCCTAGTCGTGTGATTCAGGTGACAGGGTCAGTGTACTAAAAAGTTTGCTGGTTGGCGCGGCCAGTCCGACGTTCGCCGGTTGGTCCAGGTCATACCAAAGCTGTGAGTTTTCCTGTACTGCATTGATGTTGGGGGACGCCTCCAGCTCCAGTAACAGCGGTTGTATATGCAAATGGAAATGGCTGAAAGTATGGCGGAAGGGCGTCAGTTCTTGAATCTGGTAGTCGCCCAGCCCCAGAGACTCAGCCTTGTGTTTTACCTGCTGTGGGTGCTGCACTTCGTAAAGGCCCCATAACCCTCCCCATAAACCGCTCGGTGGCCGTTTATACAATAGAATCTGTTGCTGCCAGCGAGGAAGCAGCATGACCGTGTGTTTTTCGGGCAGTGTCTTGCGCGGTTTTTTACCAGGGTAGGCCTGTTGTTGATTCTGATATCGCGCCTGACAATCGTCTTCCACCGGACAGGCCGCGCAGTCGGGCTGAGTGCGGCTACACAGGCTGGCGCCGAGATCCATCATGGCCTGATTATAATCCGCCACCCTTTTCTCAGGGGTAAGCGTCTGTGCCAGATGCCAGAGCGTTTTCTCGACCGCCTTTTCACCGGGCCAGCCCGCAATCGCCCTATAGCGACTCAGTACCCGTTTGACGTTGCCGTCCAGAATGGCATGGTGCTGGTTCAGCGCCAGCGACAGAATGGCCCCGGCAGTAGAGCGACCAATGCCAGGCAGCGCCACCACCTGTTCGAATTGTTCAGGAAACTGCCCCTGGTATTGGTCCCGCATAATCTGTGCGGCTTTATGCAGATTTCTGGCGCGGGCATAATAGCCCAGCCCGGTCCAATGATGTAACACCTCATCCTGAGGTGCATCGGCAAGTTGATTGATGTTGCTGAAGCGCTGCATAAACCGCAGGTAATAGGGGATCACCGTACTGACCTGGGTTTGCTGCAGCATGATCTCCGATATCCAAACAGAATAAGCAGTCTTGTTTAGCTGCCAGGGTAAGTTCTTACGACCATGCTCATCGAACCAGCGTAGAATTTTGTCGGAAAAGTCTGTCACAAAAGGGATTGAATCCTGAATACTGCAGATTGAACAGGTATGATACTACTTCAACCAATACAGGTACCAGTCAGATGCAGCAGACCGTTGTCTTTCTTCCCGGCACACAATGTGATGAGCGCGCCTTTGTGCCCTTGTGGCAAAAATTAGACTTGCATGATAGACGTTATGTGCCCCTGCAGTGGGCCGAAACGCTGGAGCAGATGGATGGCCTCACTGCTCATGCCGTCGGCGTGGATTCCGTACACCTGGTAGGCTTTTCCATGGGTGGGTTCATTGCCAGTCGGTTTGCACTGGCTCATCCTGAGCAGGTGCGCTCGCTGACATTGATGGGATATTGCAGTGCAGGTCTCAGCGATGCAGAGCAACAACAGCGACAGCAGTATTTGCGGGTACTGGAAAAAGGACAGGGCGGCGTCATGTCCTCTAAGCGACTGGCGCAGATGGTCAACATGCAGGGCTCCCATGCGGCTGAGGCGATGCAAAGCGTGCAGGAAATGGAAAAAGATCTGGGGCCCAGTGTGTTGAAATATCATCTGCAATGTACCTCCCATCGCCAGGACCTGACCACGCCATTGGCTGACAGTGGTCTGCAGATTCATCTGATTGGTGGTGATGCCGATCAGATCGCGCCGACGTCCCAGCTACAGAAGATGCATAAACAGATACCTCAAAGCCGATATACCTCTTTGCCGGATTGTGGTCACATGCTTGCACTGGAAAATCCACAAGGGTTGGCACAGGCCTGCAGTGATTACTGGGCCGAGGTTCACAGCCCAGTAAGCTGACAGGTGTCTTTGCGCAGGCGACTGGCGTATACTACGCGCGTTTTTAAACCCTCACCCAGACCAAAGAGTGCTACAGAACATGAGCGAACAGCAGGCTGATGCAAAAACAGGCGTATATATCCGCAAAATCCGCAGTTTTGTTAAGCGTGAAGGCCGTTTGACGCAGGGGCAGGCCCGCGCCATTGACAATAACTGGGAAGCCATGGGGCTAACGTTGCAACAAGGTTTGCTGGATATGAACGAGGTGTTCGGTCGCAGTGCTCCGGTGGTACTGGAAATTGGCTTTGGTATGGGCAAGTCTCTGGTAGAGATGGCCGCCGCCGAGCGTGATAAAGATTTTATTGGTATCGAAGTGCACCGCCCCGGAATCGGCGCCTGTCTGATGGATGCCGAGGCGGCTGAGCTAACTAACTTACGTGTTTACGAGGCAGATGCCGTTGAAGTGCTGGAAAAATGCATTGCCGATAACGGCCTTGCCCGTCTGCAACTTTACTTCCCTGACCCCTGGCATAAGAAACGTCATCATAAGCGTCGTATTGTCCAACCAGACTTTGCCCAACTGGTGCGCCGCAAATTGGCCCAAGGTGGCGTCTGGCATATGGCGACGGACTGGGAAAACTATGCTGAGCATATGCTCGAAGTGATGTCTGCCGCTGAGGGTTTTAAGAATCTCTCAGACACAAATGACTATGTTGAAAGGCCCGCCTTCCGGCCGTTGACCAAGTTTGAACAACGGGGGCAGCGTCTTGGCCATGGTGTGTGGGATTTGATGTTTGAGCGGGTGTCCTGATGTTGAGTCCGGTAAGTCAGTTACTCATGCGCAATCAGGCCCGTTTTCGTGGGCGCTGGCTGTTGGTGAACCCTCAGGATGCCCAGGTTTTCTCACAGCTGGAGGCTGATGTCAGCGGCTTCCACCAGTATTTCGATATCTACCAGCAGAGCGCTGCTGTAAGCGGCGCCGATAAACACCACTTCGGTGTCAGTTACCCCCTTGAGGCGCGTTTCGACGGCATTGTTATCATGATGCCCAAAGCTAAAGAGCAGGCACAGATGCTGATCGCCAATCTGGTACATTGCCTGGTTCCGGGAGGCCAACTTTTGCTTGCCGGTGACAATAAAGGTGGTGTGAAAAGCGCGCCTAAATTGTTTTCGCCTTACGCAGAACACTGTGTAAAGCTGGATTCTGCCCGCCATTGCGCACTGTATGGCATGCAGCCAGACAAAGTGCCCGCCCCCTTTTGCGTTGAAGACTGGTTCAAACAACGTAACATCGAAGTGGGCCAGCGTTGCTACCCGGTGTCATTTTTGCCGGGTGTGTTCAGCAGTGGCAGCCTGGATCCGGCAACTCGAATGCTGCTGGAAAACCTTCATCCTGTTCCGGATGGCCGGGTGCTCGATTTTGGTTGCGGTGCGGGTGTCATTGGTTGCTATGTGGCACTGGAAAATCCACACGCAGAGGTTGTGATGACCGATGTCAGTGCGCTGGCGCTATGTTGTGCTCAGCGCACGGCAGAATCCAATGGCATTGATGTCCACATCATTCCGTCAGACGGCCTCAGTGAAATCAGTGGAAAGTTTGCCGCCGCGTACACCAACCCACCTTTTCATACTGGTTTACATACCGACTACGAGGTTACGCTGGGCTTTATCCGACAGCTTTCGGGATATTTGCAACCGGGCGCAACATTGCAACTGGTGGCGAACAGTTTTATTCCTTACCAGCCGGTATTGCAACAGGTCTTTAAATCCGTAAAGGTACTCGCTCAGTCCACTAAATTCCGTCTCTATCTGGCTCGCTGAACCACTCTTGCCGGCCCGGTTCGGGGCCGGCAAGACTCTCTCGCAATGCTTGCACTGTGACGGTGCTTGGTTGCTTCGCAACGACGCATTCATCCATTTGTCACGGGCCGTTCATATTGCTGTCATTCGTGCCTTTTAGGCTATGAAATATAATTAATTCAGTTAGTTATCGTTAGCGGTCAGATTCTGGCATTAATTTTGTTACTGCTTTTTTGTCGGTAGTTTTTTTAATTTCCCGGTATACCTTGCGCCACAGGAGAAACGCTCATGTCAAATGTGACCCCCCTTTGTCCAAAATATGGTCATACGGAGAAGCTTTCAGCCATTAAAGAACGCATTCGCACCATATTGGCCGGCATTCAGCTTTGTAATGAGCTGATCGCGGAAGAGCCGGAATTCAGGTATCAGCACGAATCAGAGCGAGATAGATTAATCGAGCAACTGAATCATCAGCAACAGCAAATTGCCTGGTTAAAAGGACGATATCTGGCCCATACCGCCTGAGAGGATTTTCCGATGCGCTGAGCGAAGTTTTTGCAGCAAACAGAGCGCTATCTGTCGTCATCTGAGGCCTTTCGCCTTTGTGTTGAATCGCCGATTCATTGATCCGGATCAGCATGCTGAACCATCGTCACTGAGCCGGTTGACTATACTTCTCGCTGATACCCGGGATCCGACGGATCCGACAAATAAGATCATTGCAGCCTGTCGCTTGGCGCCGGATGCAACCTTTTGATGATTGTAATCGTATCAGGAGAACCCATGTCACGAACCCTCGCCATGATCCTTGCCGGTGGCGCCGGCACTCGCCTGTTTCCTTTGACACAATCTCGCACTAAGCCTGCCGTGCCTTTTGCTGGTGGACTCAGACTGGTGGACTTTGTGCTGAATAATTTTGTGAATTCGGATCTGCTGAAGATTTATCTGTTAACCCAGTTCAAATCTCAGTCGCTCAACATTCATCTGCGTCAGGCCTGGTATCTGTCGGGGCTGACTGGCAATTTTATCGATGCCATTCCAGCGCAGATGCGCATGGGGGCCCGCTGGTATGAGGGGACTGCCGATGCCATTTACCAGAATATCAAGCTGATCGAGATCCATGCCCCCGACAATGTGTGTATTTTTGGTAGCGATCATATCTATAAAATGGAAGTCAGGCAGGTGATCCGCTATCACGAGAAGCGGGATGCGGCCCTGACCGTCTGTGCAACCCGGGTACCGATTGAGCAGGCGAGTCGCTTCGGCGTCATCGAAGTGGATGACGACTACAGAATGATTGGCTTTGAGGAAAAACCGGCCACACCCAAACCCCTTCCCGATGACCCCAGTATGGCGCTGGTGTCTATGGGAAATTATGTTTTCAATACACAGGTGTTGTTCAAAGCCCTGCGTAACGACGCTGAGGATAAGCTTTCCAGCCATGACTTTGGCCGCGACATCATTCCCCGGTTGTTTCGCGACAAAGCCGTCTATGTTTATGACTTCACGCAGAATAAGATCCCCGGTGAGGAGCCCAATCATCACTACTGGCGGGATGTGGGCACCCTGGACTCATACTGGCAGGCACACATGGATTTGCTGGCCTGTACCCCGGCCTTTGAACTGAATAACGAGAAATGGCCGCTGCGCAGTTATCATCCGCCCGTTCCTCCCGCACGCATACTGGCCGATAAGCAAGGCAATCATTCGACCATTCTCAACTCTATCATCTCCTCCGGCAGTCGCGTTGTTGGCGCCAGGGTTGAACGCTCGGTATTGGGGTTCAATACGCATCTTGGTGCTGGCTCTCGACTCAATGAATGCGTTATCCTCGGTAAGTCTGATATCGGATCCGGTTGTTTTCTCAATCGGGTGATTACCGATAAGGGTGTAAGTATTGCTCCCGGGACTGAACTGGGTGTAAACCCTGAGCAGGATAAAGCCCGTGGATTAACGGTGACGAATCAGGGGATAGTGGTGATCCCCAGAGACATGAAGGTTGGCTTTGAATGAAAATACTGTTTGTGGTTTCCGAGGTGGAAGATTTGGCAAAGACCGGCGGTCTTGCTGATGTGGCCAAGTCTTTGCCGATAGCGCTGCGCGCTTTGGGCCACGATGTCAGGATAGTGAAACCTTATTATCGACAACTGGCAGAAAAATTCGCCCTGGATAACCTCACAGAGACTCAGAAACTGGTCTCAGGAGATCACGAGTACCCGTTTAACATCAAGCGGCTGGAGCTCGAGTCTGTGCCCGTTTACTGCATCGACTACCCGGAATATTTTCATCGCAAAGGATTATATTCAGACGGTTACGAGGCCTTCGGTGACAATGCTGAGCGTTTCGCCTTTTTCTCGGCCGCTGCGCTACAGACTGCTAAAGCCATAAATTTTCAGCCGGATGTGATTCATTGTAATGACTGGCATACCGCCCTGTGTCCGTTTTTTGTTAAACAGGACGATAGTGGCTTTTTTAGCCAGACCCGCACGTTACTGACTATCCACAATGGGGCGTATCAGGGTATCCACCGCTTCGCAGATATACCCTATGTCAGGCCTTTTGCAGAACTGGCATCGCAAATAGACAGTCAGGGCAATCTCAATTATTTACGTATGGGATTGCGCTATGCCGATAAAATTAATGCGGTCAGTCCCAATTATGGCCGCGAATTGCTCACCCCATTGGGCTCTCATAATCTGTATCAGGACTTTCAACTGCGAGCCAATGATGTCAGTGGCATCCTCAATGGGTGCGATTATCAGCAGTGGGATCCTGCCACCGACACGTTGCTACCGAAAAATTACAATTCTGAGTCTCTCAAGGGCAAAGCCGCATGCAAAACCGCGCTGCAGAAAGAAGTGGGGTTACCCGAAAAGGACAACGTGCCACTTATTGGTATGCTGTGCCGGCTGACTGAGCAAAAAGGTTTCGGCTATCTGTTACCGGTTCTGAGCCAGTTATTACAACACAATGTGCAGTTATTGGTGATAGGTACCGGTGACCCGGTGATCAGTGATGTACTGGAGTTCAATGCATCTCAGCATCCTGACAAACTGGTGTTCAGAAATGACTTCAGTACCCGTATTGCCCATTTGCTGGAAGCCGGCAGTGACTTTTTTCTGATGCCTTCACTCTTTGAGCCCTGCGGCCTTAATCAGATGTACAGTCTGGCCTATGGCACTATTCCTATTGTGCGGGCTGTGGGGGGGTTAAGGGATACAGTATTGGATCTGCAGATGCTGCCTGAGCAGGCTACGGGCTTTATGTTTGAGGCCCCGGACAGCTCCGCATTACTCAATTGTGTGCGCCGGGCGCTGTTGTTTTACCATGAATATCCACAGCAATTCAGTGCTATGCAACAACGCGCCATGCGCCATCGTTTCACCTGGTACGATGCTGCACTCAATTATCAGGCACTCTATCAGCATTGTTTACCGATGGATTAGTCTTGCAGAAAAATTGCCGAGCCGACGTTCTGTAACCTGTCTTAGCAGACAAGGGCAAAGGTATAAGGTGCCCTGCTCAATCCAGAAGAAGGCATTTTGTGACACCTTTTCAGACAACGCGTTCGCCTGTTTTTTCGAGCATCGAATCAGCAGGCTGCGTTCCTGATGGGCGTGATCCGGACTTGCCCCAGTAATTTCAGAAAACATCAGGTTGCGCCCAGCGAGGTGATGCACCAACTGGTTGTGCAGACGATGGTTCTCTGTCGCGGTCATGATTTCGCCCGGTGGATTACAGGCAGTGATAATGGCGGCCTGTGGCCAGTCAGGCAGCGGCGAATCAACAAGGAATACGGTATCGGCGTAGGCCTGCCAAAGGTCTTCGAGCTTGTCAGTGTGTGAATATTGGCTCATAGAATGCAGAAAAGTTGTCATTTTCGGCAAGATTGTATCAATATGGTGATAAGCTTAGCGGTAACCAGGTGAAAGAACAGCATTCTGATTATGTCAGCACCCAAACGCACATTGTCGATTAAGAACCTGTTTATCTGGGTCGTAATGTCTATTACGACTATCGTGCTGATTATTGCCTCAACCATTTCCTTATTTATGCAGATCACCAATGCAAAAGAGGAAATGCAGACTGAAGTCGCCACCTTTGCCAAAATCATCAGCCACAACGCCGCCAGCGGTATCGTGTTTAACGACATTGCCACAGAAGAAAAGAGTCTTGAAGCCCTCGGTGCAGCGACGGTCATCAACAATGTGCATCTGTATAAACTCAATCCCGCTAATGAACCGGAGTTTTTTGCCAGTTATAACAAAACCGGGCAGGCGCCAGTGCGGGCCATGTTTGAACGAATCAATGAACTGGCGGAACCCAGGTTTGGGCCCGATGGACTGGAACTCATCACGCCTATCCGTCTGGATGGAAACCATGTGGGCTATGTGTATGTCAGGGCCAGTACCGAGCCGCTTAATCAGCTGACCCTCAACACCGTGATGATCACCCTTTCTGTGTTGCTGCTTGCGCTGGTGCTCAGCTTCCTGCTCACCCTGAGGCTGCAAAAGATTATCACTCGTCCCATAGAGGAACTGGTATATCTGGTACAACAGATTTCCAGTCAGAAGGACTACTCTAACCGGGCCAATGACTCCAGTCTGCGCGAACTGGACATTCTTGCTGAAGCCTTCAACGGCATGCTGGAAAAAATACAGCAGCATATTCAGCGACAGGAAGAAGCAGAAGAAGAGCATCGCCGTCTTAACCTGAGTCTGGAAGAGAAGGTCAGTCAACGTACCACGGCCCTTAAAGAAGCTAACAAAGAACTGATTCAGACTCTGGAGAAGTTGCATCAGTTCCAGCGTCAGATTGTACAGAACGAGAAGATGGCCTCACTGGGCGACATGGTCGCCGGGGTCGCTCACGAGGTCAATACGCCAATCGGTTTGGGTGTGACGGCATCTACCATGATGCTGGACAGGCTCAGTCAGCTGCAACATGACTTCAAAAACAAGACACTCAAGGCCAGTGCGCTGGAGCGCTTCCTCAATGAAGGGGAGGAAAACCTCAATATTATTTACCGTAATCTTAATCGTGCGGCCGAGTTGATATCCAGCTTCAAGCAGGTTGCTGTGGATCAGAGCAGCGAGAATACGCGGGTCTTCAGTTTCACCCAGTTGCTGGATGAAATTCTGATGTCGCTGCGTCCAAGGCTCAAGAAAGTCAGCCATGAAATCAATATCGATTGCGATCCGGATCTGGTGATTGAGAGCAAAGCCGGCCCCATCAATCAGGTGATTATTAATCTGATCATGAACTCGTTGATTCATGGTTTTGAGTTTATCGAGAAGGGGCGCATCGACATCATTGTCAGGATGCAGGGTAACGACAAGCTGCACATTGACTATAAAGACAACGGTAAGGGCATTCCTGAACATCTGTGTAAACGGATTTTTGATCCCTTCGTGACCACTAAGCGTGGTCAGGGAGGCAGTGGACTGGGCATGCACCTGGCATTTAACCTGGTCACACAGGCGCTGGATGGTTCGATCACGGTCAGCAGTGAAGAAGGACATGGTGTCTCCTTCGAAATTCTCTTTCCGGTGAGGAAAGTGGAAAGCTCTGCGGCGCGAGCGAGGAATCAGTAATGCCGCCGCTATACAGTATCTTTAAACGTATTGTTTGGGGCCTGGCGCTGATGGGCGCTTTTTCGGCTTCGGCCATTGGCTTTACCTCTGAACAGCTGCGGGCGCCTTTTCTGTTATATATCGTCGGCTATACACAGTTTTCTGAGGCCGCCGTGCAGACAGGACCCTTACGGTTTTGTTTTTTTGAGGGTGAGGACTTCCCCCATGCACAGATATTTCGCCAGGCAACCGGTAAAAAGGTCAACGGCCGGGATATATCCCTATACACGCTGAGCGACATCAGTGATATCCCCAAGGTGGACGACGAGCAGCCCTGCCATCTGTTGTTTATCGGAGAAGAGCAGGAAAGTGATGAGGTGTATGCGTTGCTGGAACAACTGAATCAGCATACGATCTCTGTGGGAGAGAGCCCTGGGTTCATTGAACATGGCGGAATGATGGCCATATACCCGCTGCCCTCAAAAATGAAAATATTCTTCAATCGTGAGGCTTATCAGAATACTCAATTGAAGTTCAGCTCGGCCCTGTTAAAGCGGGTGAACTTTCGCTGACCCGCATCGTCCAACAGCCTGCGCCAGCGCGTTTAACCATCGCTGGTGCGGCGGGAAGCATGACTGAAAAGCGGTTTATCAGCATCCCCCCGAATGTGAAAGCCCGCACGCCTGATTGGCCTATAAGTGACGGTTTTATCAGTATCGCGCGCATGGGCTACGTACAAAGCGTATATTCTGGTACACTTTATGCCAGAGACTGAGTATAACAACCCGTGGAATTGAGAAGATGCAGACCCCAAACATCCTGATAGTCGAAGATGAGGTAGTGACCAGAACAACCCTGACCAGCCTGTTCGAGGCAGAAGGATATCAGGTGTATGAAGCTGAAAATGGCGAGGAAATGCATGATATTTTCGCCAATCACAGCATTAATCTGGTGATTATGGACATCAACCTGCCTGGTAAAAATGGTCTTATTCTGGCCAGAGAAGTCCGTGACCGTAAAAATGTCGGCCTGATTTTTCTGACCGGCAGAGATAACGACGTCGATCGCATCCTCGGGCTGGAAATCGGCGCTGATGATTATCTTACCAAGCCTTTTAATCCCAGAGAGCTGACGATCAGAGCACGGAATCTGCTGTCCCGCACACTGAACAGCAGTGAAGACGATGATCTGCCTAACAAAGTGAGCTTTAATGGTTGGGTGCTCGACAGCGACAGTCGCAGTCTGATCTCGCCATCAGGTAAAGAGTTCCGTTTACCGCGCAGTGAATTCCGTGCGCTGCACTTATTCCTGCGTCACCCGGGCAAAATCCTCACCCGTGAGCAACTGATCATGGAAATGACAGGACGTGAATTGCGCCCCAATGACCGGACGGTGGATGTCACCATTCGTCGTATACGCAAACACTTTGAGTCAGAGCCCAGTGCCGAAGAACTTATTGTGACCATACATGGTGAGGGTTATCGCTTCTGCGGCGAAGTGGATGCCTGATTTTGTGTAAGGTGTAAGGTGTAAGGTGTGAGGAGAGAGATGATTTCCTCACTCTTTCCTCCTCTCACCTCAACAGATACTCTACTCCCCTGCTATCTGCATTCCGTCCACCAGCACTGAACCGCTTTGTACTGCCCCCCGGGTTTCTGTGTCTGTGCCGATTGCGCGAATGTTCATCAGCATGCTGGCTAGATTGCCCGCGATGGTCACTTCATGCACGGGATATTGAATGACCCCGTTTTCTACCCAGAAACCTGCGGCGCCTCTTGAATAATCGCCGTTAACGATATTCACGCCCTGACCCATTAGCTCGGTGACCAGCAGCCCGGTACCCATTTCCTTCAGTAACTGTTCATAGTCGTGACCACTGTTACTGACCAGCCAATTATGTATGCCGCCAGCATGACCGTTAGTGGTCATATTCATCTTTCTGGCTGAATAGCTGGTCAATAGGTAATGCTGTAATACCCCTTTTTCCACGATATCCATATTCCGGGTTTGCACACCTTCTGCATCAAAAGGCGAGCTGGCTAATCCGCGCGGAATATGAGGACGTTCATGAATGTTGAGCCATTGCGGCATCACTTGCTGACTGAGTTTATCCAACAGAAATGAAGACTTGCGGTACAGACTGCCACCACTGATGGCAGAGACAAAATGGCCAAACAGACTGGATGCAATTTCGTGGTGAAACAGCACCGGAACTTTCGCGGTTTTTGCTTTGCGGCCGCCTAAACGGGAGAGAGTAGTTTTGGCGGCTTCCAGACCCACTTCACGCGGGCTGCTCAGCTTGTCGGGTTGGCGGCTGAGACTGTAGGCATAGTCCCGTTGCATGTCATCCCCCTGCTTGCCGATCAGCACACAACTGAGGCTGTAGCGGCTGCTGGGATAGCCGGCATTAATACCGTGAGTGTTGCCATAGACTTTCACGCCCAGGTTGGCATTGTAGGAGGCACCGTCTGAGTTGACGATTCTGCTGTCTGCTTCGAAGGCAGCCTGCTCTGCTTCTATGGCATAACGAATACCGGCTTCTGCATCCAGTTCCTGGGGGTGATAGAGGTCCAAATCGGGAATATCACGGGCGATAAGCTGTGCGTCGGCAAGCCCTGAATAGGGGTCCTCGCTGGTATAGCGGGCGATTTCAATGGCTTTTTCCACTGTCATCTTGAGTGCCTGAGGGCTGAGATCGGCCGTAGATGCGCTACCCTTACGCCGACCCACATAGACACTGATCCCCAGTCCCCCGTCATTGGTGAATTCCAGGGTTTCGATCTGTTGCAGGCGCGAGGATACGGCGATGCCCTGCACTTTACTCATACTGGCTTCGGCCTGAGAAGCACCGAGCTTTTTCGCCAGGGTGAGGGTGTCGTCGACGACGTTTTGGATCTCTGTCAGTGTCTGATTCGGATTCATATACTGGAACTGCTGCCTTAGTGTTACAATCTTAATTATATGGGCACAGTGTAACATTAAAGATGAATCGATGACTGAAATGTGGCAGGACGAAGCGGACTTTGAACCCAAAAGTAAAACGCAACTCAAGAACGAGATGCATGAGCTACAGCAGCTGGGCGTTAAGCTGGTAGACTTAGGCCAGGGCGCACTGGATAAGATCCCCATGTCGCCCGAGCTGAATGAGGCCGTGATGCTGGCCAGACGCATTAATCGGAAAAAGGAAGGCTTTCGGCGGCAGCTGCAGCTCATCGGTAAAATCATGCGCAATACTGACGTCGAGCCAATTCGTGAGGCACTGGCGGTGTTGGAAAATAAGCATCAACAACTGGTCCGGCAGCATCATCAGCTGGAGCAACTGCGTGATGACATTATTGCTCAGGGGGATGAGGTGATTGATCAGCTTATGAGCGAGCATCCAATGCTGGAAAGACAGAAACTGCGGCAATTGAGTCGTCAGGCCAACAAAGAAAAAGCGGCCAATAAGCCGCCAAAATCGTCCCGCGAGCTGTTCCAGTACCTGAAAAGTGAGCTGGACGAGAGATAATTACCCTGGTTACCTGTGCACTGCGCTTGCAGTGCCTGGACGCTGACAAAAAACCTGGCTAAATTACGCTAGAAAAAGCGATATCCGTAACTCACGGACAGCAGGCGACTGCCATCGTTGCCGGGAATGACCCGGTCGGTAACAAAATCCTGAACATCTGCATATTCCAACTGCTCTGCAAGCAGGTTTTCTGCACTCAGCCTGATATGATGGCGCTCATACTGGTACTGGTAACTGGCATTGAGTAAATGGCTGTCAGAGGCCACAGTGCGATCTGAAAGATAGCGCCAGGATACACCGACACTGCTGTTTTCATCCATTTGATAGTTGATGCCTGCTGAAAGGTTCCACCTGGGCATGAAATGAGCGCTAAGATCGCCGCTTCTTTGCTCCCCCACGTCGGGTTGATAGCTGATATTCCCTTGCAGCATCACTTTGTCCCATTGGCCATGCCAATCCAACTCTATGCCACGGCGGCTGAAATTTTCGCTGTTAAAGTATTGGGCCGAGGTTCCTCTGGCGTTACTGACACGCTGGATAAAGTCTTCGGCGTTGAGATAGAACAGGTTTACCACCAGTAATTGGCTGGCAGTCTGGTGTGTGTATGCCAGCTCATAGGAGTCTACCGTCTCCGCGCTCAGATCTTCCGAGCCCAGCACCACCCCTGGTGGGATATTGATATAAAGTTGAAACAAATTAGGGGCGTTGTAGCCACTGGCATACAGAAATTTTAACGAAGAGCTGGCACTCAGGCGTTTGACCAGAGAGAGTCTGGGCAGGATCTTGCTGCCAGCATTGTCATTGTTCACATAACGAGCGCCCACCATCCAGCGCCAGTCTCCACTGGCATAATCAAACTGTGTGAACACCGATGACTCATTCACATGGATATGGGGCAGGGCCTTAACCCGAACGTGCTGATTGCGATCGGTTTGCAGGTACTCGCCGGTCTCACGACGCTCACTCTCCACCCCTATCAGCCAGTCAATCTGCTCTGTAAAGGGCTGGCGCCAGTTGGCACCCACTCTGACGCGGATGTTGTCATTTCCATCGGTAAAATTCTGGGTACCAAATTCGCGGCCACCAAACAGATTTTCATTGGGGATCTCAAGGAAGAAGCGGTTGTAATCGGTGTAGAGCTCCAGCGCTCCTGCTTCTGTCTGATACTGATAGTTCAGCGCAAGTAAATCTCCCCGATCGATCAATTCGCTTTCATTGGTACTGGCAGCAGGCCCTGCCAGTCCCTGTGTGGTGGTCTCAAAGCTATGGTAGCTCAGTGACACGTCACGCCAATTCAGTTGTAGCAGCAGGCTCTGCTGGTCTTGTCCGCGTCTGAATTGGGCATCGCGGGGCGGTGTAGAAGGAAAGAATGGGGGCTGTGGACGATTGGTATATACACCACTAAAGCCGTCTTCGTTGTAGATTTGTGCTGAGAGGCGCAGGCTCAGTTCATCTGTCAGCATAAATTGGCCGTAACCCTGCAGATTTCTGCGCTGTTGCGAGCCCAGTGTGACCTCAACTTCTTTTTTATAGTCCTTGCGGGTAATGATATTGATAACCCCGGCAGAGGCATTGGTGCCATAGATCACGGCGCCAGGGCCGCGAATCACTTCTATTCTGTCGATGGCGGACAATGGGATGCCCAGCAATGCATTGTCACCATGGGCAGGCTGCCAGTAGGGCACGTTATCCAGCATGAACAGCACTTTCTGATTGAAAGGCTCCACCAGCCCCCGCACGCCGATAGTGGTGGTACCGATGGCGGTTTTTTGCAGATTAATGCCGGGCAGAAAGGACAGCGCATCTTCAATTTTTTCCAGGCCCAGGGCGCGCATTTGCTGGTAATCCAGGCTGGACACCACCGCTGGCGTCAGTGCAATGGCTTCTTTGTCGCCTGTTGCCACAGAGACCTGCATCAGTTCGTCCAGACTGAGTTCAAAAAGCCCCCCCTGCGTTTGTGGCGCTGTTTGTGCCAGGGCGCAGGAAAGCCCGGCAAACATAAGGCTTATGCCAAGGTGCAGTCTCAGATTTCGGCGCTTCACAAGTATCCACTTCACGAAAATTTCGGCCTGATGTGCGGCAACATTGCTGTCAGTGTAGCGCTATATCCGATAAATAATGAAGTCTAATTGCATCAGGCGGTGCCCCCCACCGTCAGTTGATCGACCCGCAGTGTGGGCTGGCCAACACCGACAGGCACGCTCTGGCCATCTTTACCGCATACACCCACGCCCTTATCCAACGCCATATCGTTGCCAATCATGGACACCTGGCGCATCACTTCGGGCCCGTTACCAATTAATGTGGCGCCTTTGACCGGGGTGGTGATTTTGCCTTTTTCAATCAGGTAGGCTTCAGACGTGGAAAAGACGAATTTACCCGATGTAATGTCGACCTGACCGCCCCCAAAATTGGGCGCGTACAATCCTTTGTCGATACTGGCAATAATTTCCTCAGGCTCATACTTCCCGCTTAACATATATGTGTTGGTCATTCGTGGCATGGGAAGGTGTGCGTAAGATTCCCGGCGTCCGTTGCCTGTTGCGGATACGCCCATCAGCCGGGCATTGAGCTTGTCCTGCATATAGCCCTTGAGCACACCATCTTCTATAAGCACATTGGCCCGGGTTGGGGTACCTTCGTCATCCATATTCAATGAACCCCGGCGTTGCTGGAGTGTTCCATCATCCACTACAGTCACCCCTTTGGCGGCGACCTGTTCGCCAATGCGGCCGCTGAATGCGGAGCTGCCTTTACGGTTAAAATCACCCTCAAGGCCATGTCCTACGGCTTCGTGTAAGAGCACTCCAGGCCAGCCATTTCCTAATACCACCGGCATGGTGCCCGCAGGCGCATCCACTGCCATCATATTAACTCTGGCCATATGCAGTGCCTCGTCGGCCAGCTGGTGGTATCTTGGCTGCCCCTGATCCAGCTCCAGTAACCAGCCATAACCATAACGGCCACCCATACCGGCACTGCCGCGCTCCCGGCGCCCGTCTTTTTCCATCAATACGGAACAATTCAGGCGCACCAGAGGCCGCACATCGGTGCTGTAGGTGCCATCCGTGGATGCCACCAGAATCTCTTCATAGACGCCGGTCAGACTTACGATCACCTGACTGATATTTGGCTCCAGCTTACGTACATGTTCATCGAGATTGCGTAACATCGACACCTTGTCCTGTTCGCTCAGGTCGCTCAATGGATTAAAGGCCCGGTACAGTGACTGACTGTCAGAGTGCTGTGTGTGAAAGGCGGCAACCTGATGCTGTCCGCCGACACTGGCGATATTGCGGGTTGCTTTACAGGCCTGCAACAACGCGGATTTGGAAATTTCATCCGAGTAGGCAAAACCGGTTTTTTCCCCACTCACGGCTCGCACGCCGACGCCACGCTCAATATTGTAGCTGCCGTCTTTGATGATGCCGTCTTCTAACACCCAGCTTTCATGGTGACTGGACTGAAAATACAGATCGGCGAAGTCATTATTGTGCGCATAGATTACTCCCAGAGCCTGTTGCAGATCACTGGCCTGCAAGTCAGAGGCATGGAGTAAGTTAGTTTCAACCTGTTGGTTCAATCGAATAACTCCTGAATTGGTTGTGTTGGCGTACGGGCATATTGGCACGGATTTTCTGTAGCGCTTTTTCATCTACAGGGGCCTGAATGATGCCCTCACCCTTTCGGATCATGTTCAGCACTTCGCCCCAGGGCGAGAGAATCACTGAGTGGCCGTAAGTCTGGCGACCATTCTCGTGTTCTCCGCCCTGATTGGCGGCTACCATATAGCATTGTTTTTCGATGGCTCTGGCCTGCAATAAAGGCATCCAGTGCGCCTGTCCTGTGACCTGCGTGAAGGCTGACGGTAAAGTCAGTACATCCACGTCATCCATGGCCTGAAATAAGCCGGGAAAACGCAGATCATAACAGACTGCCAGTCCTAAACGCCCGAAGGGGGTGTCGACGACCACGACATTTTTCCCCGCTTCGGTGGTGGCCGACTCTTTATAACTGCGTGTGTTGTCATCCACCTGTACGTCAAATAAATGAATTTTCTGATATTCGGCGACCTGTTCGCCTGCGGGGTTAAAGAGTAAGTTCGAAGCTGTAAACTTATTTGGATCCCTTTGCGACCTTAGGGGCATAGTGCCCGCTACCAGCCATACCCCGTATTGTTTGGCCATGCTGGCCAGGGCTGACTGGATCGGGCCTGCACCGGGTTGCTCGGCGAGTTCAAGCTGACGTTTATCACTGCCGCCGAAACAGGCAAAGCACTCTGGTAACACCACCAGGGTGGGCTCACTGACATCCAGATTCGCCAGCAATCGATCCACCTGTTGCAGGTTTTGCTGTGGCTCGGGTGTGGAGATCATTTGCAATGCGACTAAATTAGCCATTAATTGCCTCCTCTTTGCTGTTGTCCAGTGACCCGTTACTCTGGGGCTCTGGCTGAGTCTTTGCGGGTAACTGGATTTCCCGACTGTCCCGGCCAAGCTCCTCAAGTACGGGTTTATCCAGGGTGCCGGTAAGTGAATACTTGATATTGGAGATGACTTTGGCGGAGGTTAACACCTCATCAATAGCCAGCGCAGCAATGGCTGCGGGTGTATTGATCATCCAGGCAAGGATCACCGGCAGACTGGATGTGACTTTGGGTGTGAAGCCAATATTATAGTTAATGGCCTGAGTATTCAGATCAGTATAACCGGCCAGGGTCATTTTGCCCGCTGAGCCGTCTATCATGGTGTCTTCTGTACTCACTAAACCGTCTTCGATCTGAAAGGTACCACTCATCTGATCATAGAAAAAGCCCTTGGCAAAGACATCCCGAAAATCCAGAGTGAGTTTGCGGATCAGGGATTCCAGACTGAGAATACTGAAGATGCGCGCGCCTTTGTCGCTCACCTCAGTCAGATAGCCGTCACCTAACTCCCAGTCCACATCACCATTGATGGTGGCAAAGTTGAAATTAAAGGGTGCCTGTTGCCAGGATAAGTCGAAGTCCATGCGGGCGGACGAGTCACGAACCCCGGCATCAAAGCCAAAATCTCTGATCAGACCGCCAAAGTCTTCAGAC
Source organism: Lacimicrobium sp. SS2-24 (assembly GCF_002201535.1). Taxonomy (GTDB): domain Bacteria; phylum Pseudomonadota; class Gammaproteobacteria; order Enterobacterales; family Alteromonadaceae; genus Lacimicrobium. The sequence goes on from NZ_NIWW01000002.1 coordinate 290,560, forward strand.
TCAAATTTTCCGGCAAGCTGAGTGCGGCTCTGCTCAGGGCTGATAAACCAGTCGCCGCTGGCACTGAGTCTGTCATCGTTGCGCTTAACATCCAGAGTTTGAATCTGCATGCCATGACGGGCAGGAACCAGTTTAAGGCGAACTTGTCCCAGATCGTGGCCGGCATAGTTGCAGCGCTGGCAGTTGACTTCAATGGGTGGCAATTCTTTACTGTCGCGCAGTGCCAGTCCTTCTTGCTGCTGCCAGGCGGGTAAATTGAGGTAGTCGGCTTCGACTCTCACGCCCCGCCCGCGCCAATCGTGGCTGATTTCTATGTCGGCGCGACTCTGACTGGAGTTAACACTGGCAAGCCAGGCCAGGTCGGTATGCTTGACATTGATCTCGACCCTGTCAAATTCGCCACCATATAGATTCATTCGCTCAGCGTTAATGAAGATTCGCTCTGGCAACCCCAACGGACTGTGGCCCGATTCGCCCATCGATCCGATCAGTGCGTTGATGCTGTCGATGATTTTTTGCGCGTCAATAAAGGGTAAATTGGCAGACACACTAAAGCCTGTTCCCATGCCGGTAAAGCTGCTGTCGCCCAGTGCCAGATGAGCCCGGGAAAAGCGCATCTCTTTGTGAGGCAACAGGCCATTAAACCTGACCCTGTCACCAAAAAGAACGCGCACGTTGGAAACCAGCTCGTCTCCCTCTACATCAATGATCAGAGGTTTCTCCTGCTCTGCGGGCTTGGCAAAGGGATCCGGTAGCGCCGAGGCAAACCCTGCCATGTCGGAACGTAGATAAAACTCGTACTGGTATCCCTCAGGCGGCAGTATAAGCGCCAGATCAGCCTGCCATTTCGTGCTGCCCTCCACATAATCGGCCAGTGAATTGCCCTGCCTATTGAGTAACGCGCGAATATCCCAGTCGCCTTTTAGCTCAATGTCTGAGCGATAGTGCTGCGCCTTTTGCTGACCTTCCAATGTGATATCGACCGGGTGTTCAAACAGCCTGGCGGTTAAATCTCTGGCAGCAATCTGGTCATTATTAAAGGTCAGCTCCCCCGTGAGATCCTCCACACTGAGTTCAAGATTTTCAATATACACGGGGTTGTTGGCAAAACTGACCTGACCGCTGGCTACAACCTCTTTGCCGGTAAGGGGAATACTAAGGTTCATGCGCGTACTCAACTCACCCTCGATACGGATTTGCTCAAGGACTTTGCCCAACGAATCAGCCATCTGGCTATTGTTCATCAGCGCTGCGACATCGCGGCCCTGCGCTTGGGTGTCAATGTCGATAGACAAGGTGGCAGAACTGACGAGCCTGGGGATGACGGCGTTGATCTGGCCTATTTGCAGATCCTGTAGCTTGCCGGATTCGCTGGTCATGGTGAGGCGTTCATTTTCGAACAATAACTGCATATCCAGCTCAGTCAGAGAAGGCCAGTTCGCATCGAAATCAAATTCGCTGTCCGCAATACTGACACTGGCCTGAAATATGCCGTCATTGTTGCTAAAGGGAAAGGCGCTGACCGGTCCATGCCACAATAGCGTGGCCCCCTCTATCTGGCCTGAGACGAGTGACCGTTCAAGATAAGACTGGGTCTGTTGTCCCATTAAGTCGCCGGGAAAATAATGCCGGGCGTCTGCCACCGCCATTTCATCAATCTCAGTCAGCAGGCTCAGGCTGTTGTTGTGCGAATGAAACGCCAGTGCCTGAGTGACGTTCAGCTTGTCGCTCTCAAAGCGTATTTTGGGCGCCACAATATCCAGTTGTTGCTGCGCAAGGGTAAAATATATATCCCCGTAAAATCCGTCGTAATCCAGGTTATTACCGAGTAACAGCTCGCTGTTGAGGACACCGCTGGCACCATCAAAATGTAATCGTCCCTGGTTATGATGCCAGTCCAGACGCCCGTCCACATTGCTCAGGCCAGGAATAAGCGGACTCTGGTGGGTGCTGAAGTCCTCAAACGCCAGGGTCAGTGCCAGGTTACGATGACCATCAATCGTAGCGTGAATGTCAGAGAGCTGCGCCTGTGGGGCGAGTCTGGTGAGTGCGGCATAGTCGTCAGAGGGCATAAGCAGTGCGCTCAGTGGCATTAATGATGCCAGCTGCAGATCTTCCGAGTGCACTTCAAGTGCATCAGTCGAGGTGTGCTTACCCGCAAGATTAATAAGAATGGGCGTGTCCTGATTCAACTGCAGTTGCAGGTTATCCAGGGCAAAATGCCAGTCTCTGTCCACAGGGCTTGCGTGCAATGTGCCACCCAGAAGCTGCACGTCCAGCGACTCCTGGTCCTGCCAGCGAAAGCGGCTGTCATTGATATCAACCTGCAGCGACGTGGGCTTTGCGTCGTAAATATCTGCCCAGAATGTCATGTTGACGCGAGCAAAAACCAACTGCTTGTCACTGGGGTTGACCTGTTCTACCCACGGAGAAATATCCAGATCTTTTGCATCAGCATAGAAGGTGCCACTGAGGTCGTCCCTGCCGCCCTCCAGATCCAGAATAAAGCGGGTTGAATTGCGCGTCAGTTCTGCCACGCGCATCAGGCCCACGCCCTGATGCTGATTGTCTTTGTTTAACCAGCTCAGTTGTTCAATATGCACTTGCTGACGTTGACGGTCAGTCGCCAGAAAAAGCTCACTGTCATTGACCGAGAAACGATGTAGTTGTTCCAGAAACAGTTCTTTGAGGGCATCAATAACCGGATAATCGGAGCTGCCGGCCTCAAGCCTCGGAATATCCAGTGCGAGGGTCAGGCGGTTGAGGTTAAAACGTTGCGATTGCACTCGTCTGTTGAGCAGGCTGGACCAGAAATCCAGTTCAATCTGAGTTTCTTCAATGTTGAGCTGAATGGGGGAATCCAGTTGATTGTTCAGGGCAATGTCCTGCAATACAATTGCCGGACCTGAGCCCTTCCAGGTGGCGCTGATGCTGCCAATTTGCAGATTGGCGCCATATTCTTCGCTGATATAACGTTCCAGCCAGTGCTTATAGTCATCCATATGCGGCAGGGCCAGTCTCAACAGACTCAGTAGCACCGCCAGACTCAGTAAGACAATCGCACTGAGGGTCCAGAGTTTTCTTAATGTCCAGGAAAGATAAAAAATGGCAGGACGGGACGCGGTACTGGTCACATCATCACCACGTCGTACTTGTCCTGATGGTACAAGGGTTCTGTCTGAATTTTGATTTGTTTGCTGACAAACAGCTCAAGCTCGGCAAGCATGTGTGACTCTTCTTCCATCAGGGCGTCTGCTACGGCTGGGGCGGCATACACCACAAATTTATCGGCATCGTAGGCCCGGTTGACGCGCACAATCTCGCGCATGATCTCAAAACAGACGGTTTCAACGGTCTTCATTGAGCCGCGGCCCTTACATACTGGACACTCACCACAGAGAATATGTTCCAGACTTTCGCGGGTTCTTTTGCGGGTCATCTCAATGAGACCTAAGGCCGTGAAGCCATGAATATTGATTTTTGCGCGATCTTTACTGGTTGCCATCTCCAGGCTGTGCAGTACCCGCCGCTGATGATCGGCATCTGTCATGTCGATGAAGTCGATGATAATCATGCCACCCAGATTACGTAATCGCAGCTGTCTTGCGATGGCCAGCGTCGCTTCAATATTGGTATTAAAGATGGTCTCTTCGAGGTTGCGATGGCCCACAAAGGCACCGGTGTTGATGTCGATGGTGGTCATGGCTTCAGTCTGATCGATGATCAGGTAGCCACCGGATTTAAGATCTACCCGTCGTTCCAGCGCACGCTGTACCTCATTTTCCACATCGAAAAGGTCAAAAATAGGACGCTCGCCCTGATACAGTTCGAGCAGACTGTGTAAACCGGGTACGTATTCTTTGGTAAAGTCCACCAGCTCATTGAAGACCAGTTTCGAATCTATACGGATCTTATCCAGCTCTGTGCCGACAAAATCCCGCAACACACGCCTGGCAAGGGGCAAGTCCTCGTACAACACATGGGTTTTACGTGCCTTCATACGGGATTTGACTTTATTCCACAAACGGCGCAGAAACTGAGCATCCTGAGACAGCTCATCCTCTTTGGCACCCTCTGCGGCGGTGCGCAGAATAAAGCCCCCGTCGTCGTCACAAAACTCCTGTACCAGGGTTTTCAGCCGCTCTCTTTCCTGCTCATCTTCGATGCGCTGAGAGACACCAACGTGGGAAACGCTTGGCATAAACACCAGATAGCGTGAGGGCAGGGTGATATCGGTGGTGAGGCGGGCGCCCTTTGTCCCTATGGGATCTTTGACTACCTGTACCACAATGTCCTGGCCATCGCGCACCAAATCGCGGATATCCTGCCGAACGAGGTGGTTCTCTGTTACTTCATCGATGACTTCATTGTGGATGACAATATCCGAGGCATGTAAAAAGGCGGCTTTTTCCAGGCCGATATCTACAAAGGCTGCTTGCATACCCGGCAGCACCCGGCTGATTTTGCCACGGTAAATATTGCCCACCAGCCCACGCTTGGTATGGCGCTCCACATGGACTTCCTGCAGGATACCGTTTTCGATCAGGGCCACTCTGGATTCTGAGGGGGTTACATTGATCAGCAGTTCTGCACTCATAACACCTGATTTTCCTTCAGCAATTCGCAGGTTTCATACAGCGGTAGCCCGACAACGGCGCTGTAACTGCCCTTGATGTGTGTAACAAATCGCCCAGCCAGTCCCTGTATTCCATAGCCGCCTGCCTTGTCTTTGGGCTCGCCGGTCTGCCAGTACCAGTCAATCTCTTCATTGCTGAGAACTTTAAAACTGACCTGGGTAATAACCAGCCGATGTTGCAAACCCGTGTCGGTATGCAGGGCGACGGCGGTCATCACCTGATGCGTAGCGCCACTGAGCAGGCGGAACATCTGTGTAAACTCGGTCTTATTCGCGGGCTTGCCCATCATCTGCCCCTGACAAACGACCACCGTGTCAGCGCCCAATACCGGATCTACATGGCCGGCTTGTTGTCTGCCTGCCTGTGCTTTCTTGCGTGCCAGTCGCACCACATAATCAACCGGGTCTTCCTGTTTGAGCTGGCTTTCGTCCACGTCCAGAGGAAGCTGACGAAACTCAACCTGTAACTGCTTTAGCAATTCAGCGCGCCGTGGTGATCCAGATGCAAGAATTAACATGTCAGTTTACCTTCAGTTGGCGACGGACTTTACGCAGTATCAGAAAACACCATGGCCAGAAGAGCATGGTGGTTAATACCGGCCACAAGTAATTAAACATAAAATAGATATCGGTGAGCAGATGCTGCAACCAGAAAATTACCAGGTGATAGAGTGAAGTCAGCAGACCTACCATAAAGGCTTGCTGCCATACCGAGTAGTTACGCAGGCGCTGGTAATTGGCGGCCAGAATAAAAATCACCAGGCTCAGCGCAAAACTATGGATACCCAAAGCGGTACCCAACAGCAGATCCAGTAACAGGCCATTGATAAAAGCCACCCCCACATTGACCCGTTGCGGCAATGCCAGCGTCCAGTAAGCCAGTACCAGTAACACCCAGTCAGGTCTGAACGGGTCGGCAACAATCGGCATGGGCATGATTTGCAGCATCAGAGCAACCAGCAGGCTGATGGAAATGGTGTAGTTGCGCAGACTAAACATCCTTTCTTTGCTCCTCAGTGGCAACCGGTTCACTGGGCGCATCCTTTGGCCATAGCAGCAGTAAATGTTTGAGTCTGTCGAGCTGAGCTGCAGGCTTGGCTCTGACAACAGCAAAAGGCCGAGTCTCATCGCGCACGACTGTGGTCACTTCTCCCACTGGATAGCCCTCCGGAAACACATCGCCCAAACCGGAAGACACCAGCACATCGCCCACTTCAATATCAGTACTGTGGGGTACATGATTGACGCTCAGGCGGGAAAGCTGCCCTGAACCGGAGGCCACCATACGCACATCATTGCGTACAACCCTGACCGGCACACCATGGGTCACATCGGCAATCAGCAGCACCCGACTGGTCGTAGTGCCCACCTGCATCACCTGCCCCACAATGCCTTTGTCATCTAACACTGGCTGGCCTTCGTAAACACCGTGAATGGTGCCCTTGTTGATCACAATCTGATGGCTGTAGGGGTTGTTATCAACGGCCATAAGCTCGGCGACAACTTTGCGCACACCGGGGCGAACCGGTGATCCAAGCAGGCTGCGGAGTCTGTCATTTTCTTTCTTAAGCAGATTGAAGCGCTGGATTTCCTCACTCATGAGAATATTCTGACGAGTCAGTCGGGCATTTTGCTCCAGCAATTCCCGCTGCGTTGTCACTGCGCTGGAGGCCTGATTGAGCATTTGCCCGGGTAAATTGGCCATATACTGGAGCGGACTGACCAACGAATTGAGATAGAGCCGGATAGTACTGAAGCTATCCAGCCTGTGATCAAGAATAATCAACAGCAATGACAGCAGGCTGGCCAGAATTAGCCGGCTCAGCAGAGAGGGGCCTCGGGCAAAGATCGTATCCATACTAAACAACCAGGCTCTGAATACAGAGCGAGTCCTTACCGAACGTGCTCCTGAATGGATTCATCGCCTGATTGTCCAACTTATTCGTAACTGAACAGGTCGCCGCCGTGCATATCGATCATCTCCAGCGCTTTGCCACCACCACGGGCAACACAGGTCAGTGGATCATCGGCGATAACCACTGGAATACCGGTTTCTTCCATCAGCAGACGATCAAGATCTTTAAGCAATGCACCGCCGCCGGTGAGCACCATACCGCGCTCAGAAATATCAGAGGCCAGTTCTGGTGGTGATTGCTCCAGTGCTACCATGACTGCAGAAACGATTCCGGTCAGTGGCTCCTGCAGGGCCTCCAGAATCTCATTGGAATTGAGGGTGAAGCTTCTTGGAACCCCTTCGGCAAGGTTACGACCACGGACTTCAATTTCTCTGACTTCCTCGCCCGGATAGGCCGCGCCGATTTCGTGTTTGATGCGCTCGGCAGTGGCCTCACCAATCAGTGAGCCAAAGTTGCGGCGGATGTAGTTGATGATGGCTTCATCAAATTTATCACCACCAATGCGTACGGAAGAAGAATAGACGACGCCGTTAAGTGAGATAATCGCCACCTCGGTGGTACCACCACCAATATCCACCACCATTGACCCTGTGGCTTCTGATACCGGTAGTCCTGAACCAATAGCCGCCGCCATGGGTTCATCAATCAGAAACACTTCCCGGGCACCGGCACCCAGTGCGGATTCCCTGATGGCCCGGCGCTCTACCTGGGTGGAACCACAGGGCACGCACACCAGCACTCTGGGGCTGGGACGCAGGAAGTTATTGTCGTGTACCTGTTTGATAAAGTACTGCAACATTTTTTCTGTGACATAAAAGTCGGCAATCACACCGTCTTTCATTGGTCGGATAGCCTTGATGTTGCCCGGGGTACGGCCCAGCATGCGCTTTGCTTCGGTGCCTACTGCTGCGACACTTTTTGGTCCACCGGCTCGCTCCTGGCGAATGGCAACCACGGAAGGTTCATTGAGCACGATGCCCTGATCCTTCACATAAATCAGTGTATTGGCTGTCCCCAGGTCGATAGATAAGTCATTGGAAAACATTCCGCGAAGCTTTTTGAACATGAACTGACCTGGTCCTTAAAGTCCCTATTTTGAATAAAACAGGGTATAACTGAAACTGGCTTAACTTTACCAATGCCCCAGCCACTGCACAAGTTGACAGTGGCGACTTAGGTATAAAAAAACACTAAAAAGTAGATTTTTTTGCCTTTGGTCAGATTTTTCTGACCAAAGTCAGAAAATCTGTCTTTTCGCTTCAGGCACAATGGTCAGATTCAGACAACAGAATCACCATATCATTCCCTGCAAAACCAGAATTCCTGAAAGTAAGCAAAAGAAATTAACCACAGAGGCACGAATGACACACAGGACTCAATAAGTTATCAGTCCGCAGTCATCAGCTTTCAGTCAGCAAAACAAAACCCCACATTTGCGGTAAATTATCATGCTTTTTCTGACGACTGACAGCTATTCACTAAAAACCTGTGAGTTACTCAAAGATTTCACGCCAGTGAATGATACGGTCGTTGCCCCGATATTGCCCAAAAGTCGCCACCGAAGTAGGGGGAGAAAGTGCCATACCATCGCCCTGCCAATCAAATTGCAGCCACTGAGGTGCATCCAGCCATTCGACACTGACTTCACCCATTTCTCCACTGGCACTGAGTACAAAGCCCTGCATGGGGACAAGGGGGCGTCCGCCGGTCACCACACCATCACCGGACGCCGTTGTGGTGAGGCTGGTGGTCAGTTGTAAGCCACTGGCATTATAGCTGGTGCAATTATCATCGCTATTACGCAGCCAGTCGCTGCCATCATAATATTCCACTATCAGGGGGAGCGGCAGAGGTTCGGTTTCCTGACCATAAGCATTGGTCAGGTTCGCGCGCCCGTAGCGCAGATTCGCGCCATTGATATCGCCGAGCGTGAAGGCCAGGCAAGGGTCGTCAGCGGAGGTTCTGAAACAGACGCCGTCGGCATCCGTGAGCGCCCCCTCACTGATGATAAGATCCAGTGACGGCGTCAGGGGTGCCAAAGGCGTTGTCCCTTTATCGTACGTGAGAGTGGCATTGTCGATGCGATACACACCTACGCCATCGTAACTGTCCAGTTCCAGTTGAGTCAGTTGTTGCGCTCCGGTGTTGGCAGTCAGTGTCTCGGCGTAGCTGCTGTCACTGTAACTGAGCTGTGCAGGAATATCCCAGCCACCGAGGCGCCATAAGCTGTTGGCATAGTTATTTGTAACCTGGTCCTGCTGGTTACGGGCTTCTATGCGAATCGCCGGTTGCAGTTGGTTGGTCTCATCAAAGCCAATTGCCTCACCCATATAACTGAAGGAGCTAACCTCGGTACAGGTGTCGAGCAATGCGGGAACGTTAGCCGTAACAGCAAAATAGGCGGGAATAAATCGGCCCAGGCTGAGGTTGTTAGAAGTGATACTGGCTGAAAAATAGTTGCTATCGATGAGAGATAGGTTGTAAGTACCCACTTCTGATAGCGTCGCCTGTACACTGCTTATGCCGCTACTAAAACTCAAGGCAGCCTCATCCAGATCCGTGAAGATACCGGGACTGTCCTGACTGAATGTGCCGGTGCCGCTGATATCCAGTAAGCCCTGCATGCCTTCGCCATCGGGAATGTCTTTAATCAGACGAATCTGTAAGTCACCGGGCTGATAATTGGGGGTTGCCTGATTGTGGTTGCCCCGGGCTTCGACCGTCAATGCAAAGGCATCGCCGGCGATCTGGGGAGAGGAGGCGCCATGACTCAGGATCAATTGTGTGGGCACGACAGCAAAGGGCAGGGAGTCACCGCTCAATGTTGCGCCAGTCTCATTGCTGGTTGTCGCTGCGCTGAGGCGGATCTGTCCGGCATCACCATAAGCCACCGAGAGATTCGCCTGTCCATCGCTACCAAAATCGACTTCTACGCTGTCTCCGCTATCAGATACAGGTTGACCATTAACGGTCATAACGGCCTGTGGGTGGGTGACGGTATTACTGCAACTACCGGGGTCGATACAGTCCAGGGTGAATGTCACCGGATGGTTATCGCTAAGGGCGCTGGCGCAGGCGCCGGTTTCGCTGTCGGTGCGAATTGCCTGTAAACCCAGTACAAAGTTACTCCCCGAGCTCTGGGTTGATTCACCGCTGAATCGCAATGCGGTATCGGTGGCTGTAACAGCACAGCCACCGGGACATTGCGTGGGGTTAGCTGGCGTCTCTGGCGTTGCATTGCTTGTTGTCAGGGTATAATTGCCTGTGACCGGAATACTGAGGCTGACCTGAGACTGACTGGCATTGCTGAAGCTGGCGGTCACCGCGTTAAAACCGCTACTGGTTTCGGCAACATTAACGCTACCGGAAAAGGCGTATTGGATAGAACAATCTGCATTCTGACAAGCTATCACGTTAACATTGTAGCGCTCGCAGGTCAGGGCGGTGGTGCTGTGGATCAGGCGAAAATGGTCAATGCCGGGACTACTGCCCGAGCAGGGGCCCACATTGCTGTTCTCATCACATTGCACTCCCTGAATGTCGCCATTGCAGGACTCTGTGGCGCCACAGGGCGCATTAACATAGCCGGTAATGGTGCCATTATTGTTCAGGCTTCCGGTAACGTTAACATTACCGTTGATGATCGTATTATTACCAATATTGAGGGTTGCGGCGGTGATATTGCCGTTGATGACGGAGTCCTTATCCAGATTGATACTTGCCGCGATGATATCGCCATTGATCTCGCTATCTTTGGCTAGGGATAAGTTGCCGGAAATCGTCAGGTCACCATTATAGTTCGTGTCTTTATTAATATTGACAGAGCCGGCTACTAACATGTTGGCATTGATTACGGCTTCTTTACTGATATTGACATTGCTTCTGGCATCTATGGTCAGACTGGCTGCATTGCCACCGACATTGGCTTCAAACTCCTTTTGCATGGTGAAATCGCCCGTTATCACCAGAGTAAGAGGAGAGGTAATGAAAACACGGGTCTCTTTAGTGAACTGCAGGTTACCGTTACAGGTAATGGTGCTACCACTAAGACTGCAACTACCCGGCAGGGAAGCAGTTTGTGCCGGAAGACTGTAATCTTCAGCATGCAAGGTGAATGAAAGGCCCCATAAACCAATGGCTAGCGGAATAACCCAGCGTCTCATCATGGTGCAGCCCTGGCATTGAGTGTCACGGTTCGCGATGTGACGATGTCGCCGGCTTCGCAGGTGGCGGTGCTGGTCACTTCATAATAAGCAGTACCGGCGGTCACGGTGGCAGTGCAACTGCTGTTAACACTACAACCCTGCAGTCCGCCCGTGGTCAGAGATAGCTGGGTCGTCGCGTCGCAGGCATTGGGTTCATTTTTACTGCCATCCACACATACCTGATTCACTGAGCCGGGTGGGCATAGCGGAAACACCTCACCGAGTTTGACTTCCAGTCCGGTCTTTGCCGCCTGGTGGGCGCGCAGGCCGTATACCTCGAAAATCAGGGTGTCGCTGGAGGCAGACAGCAGCCGGTTCAGGGTCAGTACCAGTAATGCCATCACCACAATCACAAACAGACTGATGATCAGCATGCTGCCACGCTGGTTGTGTTGATAAGCAAAGGAGCGGGTTTTAGGGAACATTAGGCAAATGGACTTCGTTGTTAAATACCACTAACTCTTCGTTGAGCTCAAACCGGAGCTGCAATTGCACCAGAGCATTCCTGTTCAGCGTAGCAGATTCAAGCCTGAATGGCCTGTCATTGGCATCCAGCGGATCATTAATAACGTATTGTGCCATGAGTACCCCCCGGCCTATACCGGCATTAGTTGGGCTTTCTGATTGAACGTCCCGGTAAGCATAACCGGTATGGCGTGTCAGTCGGTTATTGGCCAGCAGACAATAACTGACCGGTGTCCGGCCAATGTATAAACGCTGGGCGGGACTGTCGGCGGCAAACTGGTGGGCTGAAGTGAGCCGCAACACGTTGCCGGAGACCGGATTGGCATCTGGCGCGACATTGTGACTATCTGAGCCCAGGTAGATATGATCCGGCTGCAGGGGATAGATGATGACTCTGTCGTTGATTTGTCTCTGGTAGCCGCTTAAATCTGCCACCGTGATCTCATCAGACGCGGTCTGTGGGGCGACCGCTACATCCTCATAAAAGCTGCTCCAGGCGATAGGGGCAAACTCGATACAGCGGTAATTATCCGAGATGCGGATGCTATTGGGTACCGCATTGCGTAGCTCTCTGTTGAGCCGTTCAATCACAAAACGGGCTTCACTTAATATCTGATCCCGCTCGGTAACATCCACATAAATTCGGGTACCCACACCCACAAAACTGAAGATGCCGACAGACACGATGGACAGGATAACAATGACCGTGACCAGTTCTATCAGGGTAAAGCCACGGCGAATCATCAGTAGTTGCCCCGGTAAGTGGCAAACTCAAGGGTCTCGTCATTGGGTGTCGTGACGCTGACCCGAATCAGCTTAAGCTGACTGATGCTGCCATCATCTGTGCCATTGAGGTCACTATCATAGAAGCCACTGACGCTGACCAGGAATCCCTGATAAAGGGGCTGCAATGAGCTATTCATGGGCCTGTCAGGGGTATCGAGCAGGGTTACAGCATCCTGATTGCTGATACAAAAGTAATCATCCACATCATCAAAGCTGTCTCGGTCGCTGCAACTTTCGGTGCTATCCAGTCCCAGTGCTGCGGGCATGGAGCAGGATTCGACGCTGCCATCGCCGTTCATATCTTCCCCGCAACGTAGCGAGCCGCCGCTGCGATCGGAGTTTTCATCAAAGGATTTGGCTGAAATTTCGTTGAGCAGAGATTGTGCCAGTTCCGTGGCTCTGGCCTGGTAGATAGGATCAATACTGCGTCCCGACTGGGGTAACAGTAAACTGGTGATCAGGGTCAGCGCAATGCCAAAGACGATGATGCCGATCACCATTTCCACCAGTGTAAAGCCTTTCGCTGCTCTGTTAACAGGCATGAATATAGCCTTGCGATTCCACGCAGACTCTGACACTGGCTGTGCCACTGAAGGTAATCCGACAGCCATTGGAACTGGTGCAGATAAGCTGTTGGGTATTGTTCACCGGACGGCCCATGCTATCAAAACCAATATGGCTGACCGCGCTGCTGCCACTGAGTGCACTGAGCCCAACGTTGTTCTGACTCATCTCATCGGCGTCCGTGCGCAGATAGGAGGGGGCTGTAAAATCAATACCGGTGGTGCAGCTTTGCGACTGCTCTGTGACACCGCCGCCCGCGGCGTAGGACATGGTGGGAGGACCAAAGCCCGGCGAAGCCGTATCAAAGTTAATCTGATAGCAATACCCTGGTCGGGTGTCCTGCATGGCGCGGGTCTGCATGTTGCGAAGGGCCCCTACCAGGCGGGCCTGATAGGTGTATTCCGCCACACCATCGCTACCCTGAAAACGGCTGTAGGCCGACACCGCCAGCACCCCCAGAACGGTGATCACCACAATCAGTTCTAATAAGGTGTAACCGGCGGATTTCATGTTGCTTGGTCTTTTAGCAGTTACCTGCTACAACCGTCACAGCAGGTGCCGCACCGTCACCAGCAGAATTCGTATAAAGGATATGGCAGCTAGCACCATCAATGCCTGACGCGGTGAAGTCTACAGTCGCACCAACCGGGTGGATACCAAAACTGCCAGCTGGTGGCTCATCGGCATCACCAGCACCGGCACCCACAAACACCCACTCAGTTGAAGGTAGGTCAGCCCAGCCGGCTAACATGGCTGAATCATGGGAATCGGCATCCGGATAACCGTTTTCTGTTTCTACTCTTACAGTACCAATGATAACGTCATCGGTAGTCGTTGTAGCGCCGTCACCAGCATTGGCGTTGTTCTGTTCACCGGCAATGGCGGATTTGGCATAAACCAGCTGAGCACCACCCTGAATGGCTGCCTTGGCACCCTGTAAGGTTGACGCGGTAGCATCGGACTGAATATCAATAAATTTTGGCGCGGCCGTTACCGCGAGAATACCCAGTATTACGATCACGATAATCAGTTCGATTAATGTAAAACCTTGCTGTTTCATAATGTTCTAGCCTTAAGTTAACGAATGGATATCCCTTGTTGTTATTGTGCTGCGTTCCATCCTGAAAGCAACTGTTTTTAAATCTCTGTCTTTTTTTTAGGTTGGAATAAATTCCGACCTACAGCTCTACTGATTACTGAATACAATGACCTGACCGATACGGGGGTCATAAACGAATCCATTGCCACTGGTATTGTCAACGGGCTCATTCTGCTGATTCTTGATGGTCTGAGTAAGATAGTAATAGCAGACATCATTCCCGGCAGGGGCAATACCGTCGCCACTTCGGGTAAAGTAGCGGTGAGATTCAAAGGGGCGTTGATTCCAGTCTTCGGTGATAGTGGGCGCACTTTGCATGATCAGATTAAAGGTGCTGACACAGTCCAGATTCACCATAGCATCATCTTCGGTACTGGCATCATTGGCGGCTTCTCCGGTAGGATAACCGGTGTCTTTGTCGATGCCGATCTGAATGCCACCCACGGTTACAAAGGTAATATTGGCCCCGCCGTTTTGTGCGGGTCTGCCTTCCAGCTCCCATTGTGCACGGACCAGACCGACGCCTGTGGCAAAACCACCGGCGACACCTTCAACGGTGGCTTTTTCGGCATCCTTGGTGACTTCCAGCATGCGCGGCAACGCGACGGCCGCCAGCAGGCCGAGCACGACCACGACTATCACCAGCTCGATCAGGGTAAACCCCCGGGATTGTTTGTACGTTTTCATAGCCATCCTATTGTCTCTGCTATTTTTCTGTCGTTAACGGGGCGATATTCTTGCCCCAATTCAGTGCTTGATTACCTGTCCGGTATAAATTCTGTAGTCAAAATAAGGCCCGGTAGAGACCCTGAAGCGACACATGCTGTCCAGGGCCTTACCACTCATTTTGACACCGTCAAAAAACTCGCCATACACTTTAAAACTGCCTACCTGCATGGGGGTATTGAGAACCGTTTTCCAAAGCTGGTCACAGCCCTCGGCGTTGGGCTCCACCTTGGGCCATCCGAGATGGCTCATGGGAATAGGACGCCGATCGGTCTCGTTACCCTCACGGTCATACTGAACCTGTAAAATCCTCGGGGGGCGACCTTCTGCCTCCCATTGCCAGCGGGCACTGACCACACTGCGAGCCATTTCTTCGGCCAGTAAATTCAGTGTGATCTCCTGCATGTTTTCTTCGCCATCCTCGAAATACCAGATAAACGTCGCCATCAGCGAGGCAAATATCAGCACCACGGCCACCTGCATAATCAGGCGCATTTGTCGGTTTTCACTGTCAGACTGTTGATTCATTCTGTTCTCACTCAGCGCCCTCTGTATGCACTCATCATATCCCACATTGGCGTGAAAATACCCAGCGCCAAGACTAGAACCATGGCTGCCACAATGGCGATCAATACCGGTTCAATCTTAGATGTCAGACTCTTCAGGTCATAGGCCACTTCGCGCTCGTAAAAGTCGGCCACATCATTTAACAGCTCGTCGACGCGTCCGGTTTCTTCTCCCACACTGATCATCTGTAGTACCAAGGGAGTAAACAGCTTACTTTCGGTACACACTCTGGAAAGGTTTTCGCCTTTTTCAATACTGCGTCGCATCTCCAGAATGCGTTTGCCCATGTACTGATTGTCCACCGCATCGGCCACCAGTGTCAGGGCGTGGGTGAGCGGCACGCCCGCTTTGACCATCATCGCAAAACTGCGCGCAAAGCGGGAAAGCAAAGAACGCTCAATAATATTACCTATGGCATAAATTCTGAGTTTTCGCCTGTCCCAGCTGAGCCGCCCTGACTCACTGTTGAGGTAGCGTCGCCCGATCCATAGCAACCCGATCAGCGCCAGTAACATCAGATGCCAGTAATTGACAAAGGTGTCTGACATGCCAATTAAAAAACGCGTCATCAGGGGCAGTTCGGCGCCGAGGCGATCAAACATGCTGGAAAAGGTCGGAATCACCACCAGGTTCATGATCACCAGGGCCACTACAATGGCGATCATCACAAACATGGGGTAACGGGTGGCAGATTTGATCTGTTTGCGTGTTTCCTGCTCACTTTCCAGATACTGTGACAGCAGCAGGAAAGCCTCATCCAGCTTACCGGTGTTTTCACCCACATGTACCACACTGACAAAGAGGGGACTGAACACCTGGGGGTGGCGGTTCAGTGCACTGGAGATGTTGCGGCCACGTTCCAGTTGATCACCCACATCCGTCAGTGCTTGCCTCAGACGTTTCGAGCCGGAGGATTCAGCCAGGCCGCCGATGGCCCTTAAAATAGGAATGCCGGCTTTACTCAGTGAATACATTTGCCGGGCAAAAATCACCATCTCAGCCAGCTTGACCTTAGGGGTGAGCCACTGTTCAAACAGCGCACTCTGCTGCCCTTCCTGAACAGGGCGAATATCAATAGGGATCAGCTCACGATTGAGCAGAATTTGTGCGGCATTCGCCTGGTCGGCTGCCTCAAGGTTGCCGTTTTGCAGCGCACCATCGGCACTTCTGGCTTTATAGGTGAACCTGGCCACTTATTGTTGCACCTCTGTTTCCTGCTCGGCCACCATTTCTACCAGTTTGAGCACTTCTTCGACACTGGTGACGCCCTGACGTGCATACGCCAGTGCTGACCTGGCAAGAGGGTGGTAGCCGGGACTGGCTTTAGCAATAGTACTAAAGGCTGCGGTATCATCGCCCTTCAGCGCATTCATCATGGCATCGGTCATTTCCAGAAGTTCAAACACACCAATCCGTCCCCGGTAGCCAGTGTGATTGCAATTATCACAGCCCCGACCATGGCGAAAACGAATCTGATCCACATCCTCCGCAAGACTCTTCAGCCAGAAGGTCTCCTCATGATCGGGCTGATAGTCCTCAGTGCATTTTTCGCATAATCGGCGAACCAGACGCTGAGCCACGATTGCGCGCAAGGAGGTGGCCACCAGATAACCTGGTGCCCCCATATCTAACAGACGGATCGCACTGGATATGGCGTCATTGGTATGCAGGGTCGATAACACAAGGTGGCCAGTCAGGGCGCCGCGAAGACCAATTTCTACAGTCTCATTGTCGCGCATCTCACCGACCATAATGATATCGGGATCCTGACGCAGGGTGGTACGCAGGACACTGGAAAAGGTCAGGCCAATTTTATTGTTGGTTTGCACCTGATTGATTCGCGGCAACCGGTATTCCACCGGATCTTCCACGGTAATGACTTTTACGCCGGGTTGGTTGAGTTCGCTCAGAGCGCCGTACAACGTAGTGGTTTTACCTGAACCGGTTGGGCCGGTCACCAGCACCATGCCATGGGGACGATGCAGCAGATGCCGAAAGCGCTTGAGAATATCTTGTGGCATACCGGTCTCGTCCAGGCTCAGCAGGCCAGCAGACTGATCCAGCAGTCGCATGACCACCGACTCACCATGCTGCACTGGCATGGTCGAAAGACGCACATCGATACTGTGCCCCTTAACCTTGATATGGGTGCGGCCATCCTGGGGCAGACGTTTTTCAGAGATATCCAGGCCGGACATCAGCTTTAATCTGAGTACCAGCGCCGAAGCAATATTGCGCTCTTTGAGCAGACTTTCCTGCAGCACACCGTCAACCCTGAGGCGGATGCGCAGGGTATCTTCGTCGGGTTCAATATGAATATCTGAGGCCTGCATCTGGACGGCATCTTCGAAGATGGACTTGAGCAAGCGTGCTACAGCTGTATCGCCGTCTTCGGTGCCCAGATCGGCAAAATCAAACTCATCGGCCTCACTGTGCTCACTGGCCAGTTCATGGGCGAAGGAGGCAATGTCTTCAGTGCGGCGATAATGGCGATCAAATGCACTAAACAGCTGCGCCTCTTTCACCACCGCCACTTTAATAGGCTTTGGCAGAATATTAGCAATGGCATCCATGGCCGCCAGATCTGCCGGATCGCTCATGCCAATAAGCAGGTGATCGGGATGCTCTTCCAACACCAGCGCACGGTGGCGACGTGCCTGCACTTCCGGCAGCTTTTTAACGGCGTCGGCATCGAGGCTACGTTGACTGATATCTATCAGCGGCACCTTAAGCTGATGAGAGAGAAACTCCAGCAGCTGTTCTTCTTCCACCAGGCCGAGATCCACCAGTGTATGTCCCAGCTTGCGACCGCTTTGTTTCTGCGCATCGAGGGCCTGTTGCAACTGTTCTTCACTGATAATGTTCTCATGCACCAGCAAATCGCCCAGGCGCATTCTCAGTTTGGGTTTCATGCCTGACATTCTGCTTACCCTCCCAATGCCTTGAGTCGCTGTTGCACAAAGGTGGTCACTTCAGCGGGTGTATTGGCAGTGCTCAACCACCGATACGCTGCCAGGGCAGCATCATAGTTCCCGCCTTGATCCAGTGCCACAGCAAGACCAAGTCGCCATTTAATGTTATCCGGTTGGTAGCGGCTGAGCAGTCCATAGTCTGCCTGTGCCTGGCTGTAATCCTGCTGCAGTTGTGCGAGGCGGGCACGTAACTGAATGAAATCAGGATGCTGTAATATCGCCGGCTGATGGGGTTTTAACAGGTTAAGGGCTTGATTATTCTGGCCATTCTGGTGGTAGAAGCGGGCCAGTGATGCGATCAGCGTATATTCTTGCGGATACTGTTCTATGCCCTGTTCCAGTATCAGCGCACTGCGCTGGGTGGCACCGCTTTTTAGCAGCAATCCCGCCAGTTTACGTCTGAGCAGGTGCTGATCCGGCTGCATGTCGAGCATCTGGGTTAACAGGGTGATGGCTTCAGCGTCATCGCCCTGACTGATGGCATTGCTGGCACGGGCTTTCAATTGTTGCCACTGCTGCTCGGCAGTACCCGCTGTCTTGGATTTGCTAAACGCGGGGGCGGATTCGACGTCGGTCTCCGCCGGTTCTTCTGGCGGCGTTGCTGTAACACCCTGGACAGGCGCCTTAGCTGAGGCTTCTTCCGATACAGGCGCTGGTGTCTGCTGCTGTAACGGTTGAGGCTCTGTGGGCGCGGGCTCCACTGAATTTGATGACGCCGTGGCGGGTGCCGTTGGCGTCTCAGGCTTTTCGGTTGAGTCTGGGGTGGCGTGTGCGACAGTGGTGGCTGCCACCTGCTGTGTCCTTGTATGGCTTGGCAGTATATCGCCTGGCCCTGTATCGCCCGGGATTGCATCGCCCGGGACTGGATCGTCTGGTACAGCAGTGCGCGCAGATTCAGTTACCGGCAAAGCGGTGTGTTCGGCCGGCTGTTGCGGGCCGGTTCCAATCAGCGGCCACAACCAGTACATCGCGCCCACCAGCAGCGCAATAGGTAATATCGTCACCAGCCACCATTGGCGTGCCTTTTTAGGCGGGGGCTGATAATTGGCACTGCCCTGTTGTTGTTTTCGCGACTCCAAATCCTGGAGCATCTTATTCACTACACTCATAAGGTACCCGGAGGATAAAAGTAATAGCTGCCCAGCACGAGCAGGACAATCAGCAGCGATGCATATAGCCATAACCAGTTGAAAGGCCGGCGCTGGGCGGCGGCTTCGGTATCGGCGATGGCCAGCTGAATGTGTTTTGGGCTGACCAGCAGTTTGCCCTCACCATAGGCCAGCATCAGGGCTTTGTGACACAGTACGTTGACGATACGGGGCGTGCCCTCTGAGGCGCTAAACAGCATTTTGCAGCAGCGGCGATTGAACATCTCGCTTCCACGAAAACCGGCCACACGCATACGGTGCTGCACGTATTGGCTTAACTGGTCAAAATCCATGGTGGCCAGCTGGTAACTGAAGGTAATGCGTTGTTTAAGTTGTCTCAGTTCCGGTAAGGCCAGCTTTTGATCCAGCTCAGGCTGACCGAATAGCACCACCTGCAGCAATTTTCGTGACTCAGTCTCCAGATTGGTAAACAGGCGCAGCGCCTCAATACTCTCTATGGGCAGGGCCTGCGCTTCATCGATGATCAGCACAGCGGCTTTGTGTTGTTGATTGATTTCGATCAGACGCTGCTCAATGCGCTGGGTAAATTCCTGTTGATCGGCGTGGGCACTGAGCGTGACTCCCAGCTCTCTGGCAACCGCCGCACGCAATTCTGCCGGTGACAGATAGGGATTAGGAATGTAGGCGGAAACAAAATGATCCGGTAACTCATTGAGCAATTTACGGCAAATGAGTGTCTTTCCTGTACCCACCTCACCGGTGACTTTAATAAAGCCTTCACCGGTTTTCAGTGCCGTGGTCAGTACATCTATGGCCTGGTTATGGCTGGGCAGGCCAAAGAAATAGCTGGTGTTCGGGGTCAGCGTAAAGGGCAGTTCCTGAAGGCCGAAGTGATACAGGTACATGGTCAGTGCGTGTCCGTCCAGTCCCGAATCTGGTCACGACTCCCCCTGAGCTGCTGCTGCCAGGTGCCGCGCTCCACGACCGTGGGTTTAAGCAGAATCACCAGTTCCTTTTTCTGTTCTGACTCGCGACGGTTTTTAAACAGTTCTCCAAGTAGCGGAATGCTGCCTAATATCGGTGTCTTGGAATGGGTTTCATTGATAATGGTCTGCATCAGGCCGCCAATCACCACAATTTCGCCGGTGCGGGCGTGAATGACCGTATCCGATTCGCGGATATTGCTTTGAGCCAGCGGCAACACAAAGCGCTCCTCATTGAGGGTGACCACTTTTTCCTGTTCCTGCGTCTCGATCACTGAAGGGTGAACATGCAACAACACACCGCCTTCGGCATCAATTTGCGGGGTCACATCCAGCGCGATACCGGAGAAGAAAGGCGTCAGCTCAATATTGGGGCCTGTGGAAGTTGTCGCCGCCGTGATAGTGCTCTGACTGGACACATCGGTAACAAAATACTCGTCATCGCCCACCTTGATGACCGCCTTCTGATTATTCGTGGCCGTAACCCGGGGGCTGGAAAGCACCTGCATATTGCCCTGCGTTGATAACAGTGACAGTACGCTGGAGAAGCTGCCCGTTTCAAAACTCAGACCGGTCACGCCACCAAGACTATTGGTGATGGCATTGCCAACATTCATGCCGGAAAAACTGATGGGGCCAAGACGGCTGCTGTTAGCGATCTTGGTCCAGTCGATACCCTGTTGATATTCGTCGTTGAGGGTAACTTCGATGATTCTGGCTTCCAGCACCACCTGGCGCTGCACGGTTTCTTCCGTGAGTTGTAAAAAGCCCTGCACGGCACGGATTTCATCTGGCATGGCCCTGACGGTGACTAACCCGGCCTGTGGGGAGACGATAACGGCTCTGCCCTGTTCAGTGCCGATCAGAGTTTGCAGGGTTTCTTTGAGATCTTTCCAGAAGTCGGTTTGTGTTCGGGTCAGAATATTGGTGCCATTGTTATTACTGACATTGGTGTTGAGGTTGCCGCTATTCCCGTACTGGTTGCCGCCGGTCAGTGCATTGCCGCCGAAACTGTTGGTGTTGTTACCATTTGAGCGATTGCCATCCTGTGTCGACACGCCACCTGAGACAATGCTGGACTGGGTAGAGCCGTCGCGGGTCATCAGCAAGTAATTGACCGGAAAGGTCTCGGTGCGCATGCCTGAAGGGAAGATGCGAAAGACGCCACCATTGCGCTCGATGTGGTAGCCGTAAAGTTCCGAAGTGAGCTCAAACACATCGCTCAGGGTTACCTGTTTCAGATCCAGGTCTATGTTGCCGTTGACCTGAGGATGTATCGCCACTGAATAGGGCGTGCCCTCGACCAATCCGGCAAAAAAGTCTCTGGCGGGGGTCTGACTCGCCGAAATGTCATATCGCTCTTCACTGAAAAGAGGCGCTTGCTCCTGTGACGCATCAGCGCTGAGCAACAGATCGGCTACTTCATCAGGCAGCTGTTGCAGTTTCCGGGTGTCCTGCTCTGATGAGGCGGTATTGCTTTGCATCGCCTTATCAAGCGCCTGTGTTGCATCTTTGCCTATCTGGCTACTTTGGCAAGCGGCGAGAGAGAGCAGCAGTGAAATCGAAACGATATGCTTAAAAGCCATTGGCTTTACCTTTTTTCATTGTCTTACCCTGCCTCAGGAAAACTTCAGTATTCTTGTCGTTATGTCTGAACAGCACCGAACCGGTGCGAATTTCGATGAGCTCCATGCTCTGATAATGTTGGCCAGGATACAGGGGTTCCCCGTCAACGATAGCATGACGCTGTTGTGGACCAATAAAAATGGCCGACACCTGCGGCATACCGTCAGCCGAGCTGTTGGCTTGTTGTGCACTGCCGACAGATGACGGACTGGTTGACGCAGGCCGGGTGGGATCCTCCAACACCTGAGCCTGGCATAAAAAGCCAGCCAGCAGCCCTGTCCACAAAAACCATCTCATCATCACACTCCTACAAAGGCTTTGTCGGTACTGAGTGTATAAAGCTCCAGCTGCATGCGCCCGACAGGATGCTCCTGCACACTGTAATCCAGTCGCTTCCATTGGAAGCGCCAGGGCAGCTGTTCCAGCTCCACCAGATAACGATGGAGGTCAAAATATCTGCCCTCAACAATTAACACGATGCCATGCTGGTATAAACCCGGCAGTGGTTCGGCCTCGGCCGAATCGGTCTTATCCTCTTCAGTAAGGTTCACCGCTGGCAACGAGCGCATTTCTAATAATTGCAGTGTGTCTTTGTCTGCCAGCAGGGCCTGCAGCATCTCGCGCATGCGGTATGGTGGCACCAGATCGCGGGTTTGGCTTTGGATCTGCTGTTGTTGTTGCTGTTGCAGATTTTGTAGCTGCGTGATGCGACGCTTAACCGCCGCATCCGGATCCTGGCTGCCGCTCAGTAACGCCTCGGTCTCGCTGGTAATGGCCTGATATTGTGTCTGTTGCTGCTGAGTCTGGCGCTCCAGTGTCGCCGTTTGAAGCTGAACCGGCTCAATAAACAACAGATACCCGCCATAGAGGATCAGGAAAAGACCAGCCAAAAGCACCAGTTGCCGCTCTCTGGGCTGTCTTTCACTGAACCATTTTTTCAGCTGTTGATAATTCATTGACTCACCCTCGCAGCTTTTGGCGATGGCACTTCAATGGCACCGAGCACAAAATTCAGTTGTCGATCCTCGTCACGAAACACCTTGAGGGAACCAAATTCGGTGCCTGTGAAGTACTCACTCTGGCTCAGGCCTTGTAACCAGGCAGGAACAGACTCTGCATTGAGCGTTCTGCCTTCCAGCTGTAGTTTACCTTGCGACAAGGTGATCTGCGTCAGCCAGATATCCTGATGATGATGTTGTGCCAGTGCCTCCAGCAGCTGTGCATATGTGCCTTGCCCACTGTGTTGCTGACTGTCAAGCCTGCCAAGCAGATACGCCTGTGCACGAATTTCTTTTTGCAGATTCTCCGCTTGCTGCACCAGTCTTCGGTCCGGTTCTGCGTCAAGCTCTGCGCTGATCTGTTGCAGGGTCTGACGGGCGGTATCCAGATCACGTTTCGCTGCATTTTGCGCCTGTTGCCAATGATCATATTCACTGCTCTCCCAGACGGCCCATCCTGTGATGATAACAATGGCAAGGAGATAACCGATCAGCACCTGATTGAGATTAAAGGACTGCTGCTGTGGTCGCATTGACGGCTGATAAAAATTGACCCGGTTTTTCATGCGTCTGCCTCACTGCGCTGACGCAGAGCGGCACCCAGGCTGGTGATGGTGCCCGGTGAGAAACTCAGTTCCGGCTCTTTGTCGATGTCGATTTCCAGTAAGTGGGTCTCAATCATCAGCATCTGCTGCAAACTCTGGCTAAGTGCTTCTGCAAACGGAGTATCCATGCAGATCAGCATTTGTTTTGCCGGAGCTTGTCGTAGTTGGCTCTCGAAATAATCCATGGAGCGCTGTACTTCCAGACTCAGGGTCTCCGCAATCCCCTGCTGAATTTGCTCGATGCTATACGTACTGAGTTGTTCGTAGCCTTTGAGCCTTCGGGTAAAGTACAGTTGTTGCTGACGAATGATGCTGAGACTGATTTCTTCTCCGGGTTCCTGCAACAAGGTAATCTGGGCATATTCCTGTGGTTCCAGCACATCGCATTGACTGAGCTCTTCAATGCCCAGACTTTTTAGTATCAGCCCACTTTGCAGAATGCCTTGCGAGACGCTTTGAATAAGGGATTGAGGAATAGTCACCAGATTAAGCTTATTGCTGCCGGTGGGCTGAGCGGGCATATCAAAATAGTCCACCGCCATTTCTTCGCTGCTGGCAAGCAACTCTTTGGCGGACCAGCGCAGGGCCTGCGTTAATTCCTGCTCTTCCACTGCCGGGCGGTCAACCTGCATGATTTGATATCTGTTGGTGGAAAACACCACATGGCAGGGAGTGTTGGCGGCCTGATGTTGTTTCACCCAGTCTGCCAGACTCCGTTGCCAGTTGTTGATGTCCAGACGATGTTGCTGAGCCCAGAATAAACGCCCCTGGCGGGAAGTCAGCACAGAGATAAGCAGAGCCTGCTGTCCAAACTCAATGCCCACGGCAAAGAAGCGGGAGGTGCCGGAGAATTTACCTGTCAACGTATCCCAAAAGGCCAAGCGCACTATACCTATGTATTAATTGTAATAATTTGTGCTAATTAGAGCAGAGATTAGGCGACTGTACCAGTCCCGTCGGTGAATCTGTTACGTGAGATTTTTATTGCTTCGATGTCAGCTTATTCACTCAGTAATCCATAAAGAAATCTTTGCACACGGGTAAAACTGGTCTATTCGTTAAATCAGAGGATGTGTCAGGGAATACACTGAATATGCAGCAGGTCACTATGGCAGATAAATTCACAGCAACCCATTGTTATGATCGTCAGTCAGATACACTTCAGGTGACCGCATGCGGGTTGGCTGAACCGGAAGATATTTTTGCTATGTACAATAAGATCATGGCACTGAGTGATCGCTACGATTGTCATCGCGCATTGATTGACATGCGGCATATGCAAAAACAGGTAGACGACGAGCGCCTCATGGCCATGATTGACCAGCTGGACAGTTTGCTCAGACGCATTCGGGTGGCCAGAGTGATCAATACCCATGACCCGCAGCAGCAACTGGTGCAGTCTATTGCTGACACCCGAAACTATCCCCTGAGAAACTTTACCAGTGAGGCGTCGGCGCTCACCTGGCTGATGTCAGGCCTGGACTGACATCAGCCAGATTTTGCCAGTTCGTCGTCCAGTTGATTGGCACGGATAGCGGCTTCTCTTGATGCCAGTCGTTGCACATAACGTTTAAAAGCCGGGCGTTCGTCCAGGTTTTTAAACATCATCCCCCAACTAATGTGGCTGCCCACATAGACATCCGCTGCAGTAAACTGCTCGCCACACAAATAAGGGCCGTTCTCTAGCGCACTTTCCAGTGTATTCAGCACATCCTGATACAGACCACAACCTACTGACTGAGCATTCTCAGCGTCTATTCGCCAGCCATAGGCTTTTGCGGTTGTCGCCATCTCCAGAGGTCCTGCGGCAAAAAACAACCAGCGATAATAAGTGCCTCGCTCCGGGCTGTTGAGAGCCGGTGCCAGGTTTTTTTCGGCGAAGTGGTCAGCCAGATAGGCACAAATCGCCGCACCCTCGGTGACCACCAGATCGCCGTGTTTGATCGCAGGCACTTTTCCCATGGGATTGAGCTTCAGAAAATAGGGTGACTTAATATCACCGTCATATTCCAGCATGGTTGTTTTATATGGCACATCGAGTTCCTCCAGCATCCAGCGGACGATGCGGCCTCGTGAATTGGGGTTAGTAAAAAACGTCAGATCTTGCATCATGGTTATCCTTTGAAATTAAAAAAACCTTTCGCCTGTTTACTACCTGGCGACCCTTCAGCTTGTGTACGTTGCTGACACCGGAGTACCATAAGACCTATATAGGACATAAATGATCCTAATTAATGAATAATATGAAAAATACAATGAGTGGTCCTACGGTTCGGGTACTGACTTTGCTGGAACTATTGCAGTCTCACGGACGCATGACAGGCACAGAACTGGCGCAGCAGTTGGGTGTGCACAAGCGCACGGTGCGCCGCTATATCCGTTCACTGGAGGATTTGGGTATTCCGGTCACCACGGAGCAGGGCCGTGACGGCGGTTATATGCTGGTTGCCGGGTTTAAATTACCACCAATGATGTTCACCAATGATGAGACTCTGGCTCTGTCGCTGGGGCTACTTGCTGCAAGGACCTTAAAGCTGGCCGATACTCAGCCCGCTATCAGCAGTGTGCAGGCTAAACTGGAACGGGTGATGCCCGCTAACCTCCAGTCCAGAGCGCGGGCGATTGCAGAAAACATTGACCTGATGCTGCCAGAGTCCTTGCCGGGCAAACCGCAGCAACATTTGCATCCCTTGCTGGAAGCGATTCAGCAACAGCGCTCTCTCCGGATTCGGTACGCCCCTCATGAAAGAGATACCGTGGAACGTGAGGTAGACCCTTATGGGTTATTGTTTCGTCGTGGGCACTGGTATATGAGCGGCTATTGCCACCTGCGCAGGGAGCTGCGGACCTTCAGACTGGACCGGCTGGAGCACACAGAAATGCTCGAACAGACCTTTGCACGCCCGCAAAATTTCAACACGGCCGAGCACTTTCGTGCCAGTCTCAACAATATGCCCGGTAATCTCAGGGTTAAGATATTGCTGCACACCGACATCACACAAGCCACTGAAATCATGGGATCGATGGCGGCCATGCTGGCGCCGCAGGAGCAAGGGTTGCTGCTAGAAACCCGCACTGACAGCACGTCCTGGTTTGCCCTATGGCTAAGTCAGTTACCTTTCGATTTCAGTATTCTGGAACCACCCGCGCTTCAACAAGCCCTGAGTCAACAGGCTGCAAGATTGGCTGCGATTGCCAGCAAAGGCCCACAACCGTCCTATTGATGGGGTGTCAAAGCCTTGAAGACGACCCGTTACCGGTCTGGATTCTGGGTCAGTTGCCTGGCCAGCTTATCGTAAAGGTCGTGATGATAACCATGCAGGGAATGGCGCTGCAGGCCGTTAAAGGCTATCCACGCTTCGGCTGTCTTGCCTTGCTCAATCAGCACTTCACATAGTCTTAGCACGATATAGTATTTGTCCCGTAAGGGATAATCCTGTTGAAGTTGTTCATAGGTGTCGATGGATTTGATAAAGGCCTGCTGCGCTTCAGACCAGCGTCCCTGAGATTGCAGGGCGCGGCCAACATTGGCGTAGGAGACGGCAGCACCAATAAAGCTTTTGGTCGTCAGGTGTGCTTCGGCAGCGCGCTGATACCAATGAATGGCTTGCTGCCACTGTTTAAGATGAAAAGCATTGTGCCCGGCGGCCATAAGCAAATCCGCTTTTATAAATGCTCTGCCAATACTGGAAAAGTGCGCCATGGCCTGGTCGATAAGTTGCTGCGCCTGATCATATTCACCCAGATACTGATAAAGCTCTATGACATCTGCATATCGGCGTGGGGTGAGTGCATCTCCAGACATATTAAGCAGCAGTGCTGCGGCTTCATCGGCGTAACGACGTCCTGCTTCGAGATCGCCGTCACTGATAAGTTGCTTGGCATAGATGGTTTTGGCCTTGGCCGCAAATACCGCCGGACTGTTCTCAATTTCTGCATAGGCTGCTATTTGTTCGCGCGGGATACTGAGACGGTCGATTTCCCACATCGCATTGAGTAACAGGTAAGTGGTTCTGAACCAGGCTCGTGAATATTTCGGCTGTTCCGCCTGCATTTTCAGGGCAATGGCTTTGCACCGTGGTGCATCCATAATGCAGTTGTCAACGGATGATAACACTGCTTCTGCAGACGGTTGTGTCTGATTTCCGTCTGACGCTTTGGCCAGGCAGGCAAAAAAAACAAACAGCATCACCACGATGCGTGCGAGGGGGCAGATTTGCAGAAAGGGTGAATTCAGGCTCATCAGGTATTAACGCCTTCTTTATGGGCACTTACCCTCAGATTGGCAGGACTGGTTGGTGATAATGTGGCTGAACCTAAGGCCATGGGGGAGCGCTTTAACAGGGTAGCCGGTGACATAGAACAGTCAAACCTTGTGCCAGCTTAGGATACAGGCGTACCTTTTTCGATGGGCCGGCACAAGGTTTCAATGCGATGTCATTAACTTAGAAGGGAATGTCATCATCAAAATCAAAGTCAGGCTCTGGCATAGAACCGGGCTGATTTTGCGGTTGTTGCTGGGGTTTGGACTGACCCCCGCCCTGATTTGGGTATTGCTGATACTGTGGTTGCTGCTGAGGTGCCTGATTGTAATTACCTGCGGGGGCATTCCCTCTGGGTGCACCGCTGCTGGCCCCACCACCGGCATTGCCGCCAAGCATCTGCATAACCCCATTGAAGGGATCCAACACAATCTCGGTGGTATACTTGTCCTGGCCTTGCTGATCCTGCCATTTGCGGGTTTGCAGCTTGCCTTCTACGTATATCTGACTGCCTTTACGCAGGTACTCACCAGCGATCTCAGCCAATTTGCCGAACAGCACCACACGGTGCCATTCTGTTTTTTCCTGAATCTGACCGCTCTGATCTTTCCAGCTTTCAGATGTGGCAAGACTCAGGTTCGCGACCGCCTTTCCATTCGCGGTGTAACGGACTTCGGGATCCTGTCCAAGATTGCCTACCAGGATTACTTTATTGATGCCTCTGCTTGCCATGTTCGCTCCTTACGCTCGCCGGTTTCCAGCTTTAATTCTAGTCGCTGCTGTGCGGCTTATAATACTTAATTTGACGGACGGATGATTTGTCTGGCGTGTTGTAAATTAAAGGTTCTGTTGTCCACCTTCAGGTAGACCGCCTTTTCCTGTTCAACCCAGGTGATATCGGTGACACCGGCCAGTTGTCTGAGTTGTTCCACACACTGTTTAGCCACAGGTCCGTCCGAATCCAGGGCTAGTGTATAACGTTTTGCGTGAGGGGCGCCAGCAGCAAGGCCACGAATCACCAGGATCCAGATCAGGCACAACATCAGTGCCAGCGTGTATAACCAGTTGCTGCTCAGGTATTCGTTGATTGCGCCAGCCACCGAACCACCTACAAACGCACCGAGAAACTGTGCACTGGCATAGGCACCCATGGCTGAACCTTTGCGCCCGGCTGGCGCCAGTGTTGAGACCATGGCCGGCAGATTTGCTTCAAGATAGTTAAATCCGGTAAAAAATAACCAGCTGATTAACAGTAATCCTATCAGCCCGGTCTCCAGCAACAGACTTGCAAAGGCCAATGCCATCAGTGCAATGGCCATATAAAGTATGCGCTGCTGCCCGAGCGACTGAGTCAGACGCATCAATAGGATCAGTCCCCCTACGGATGTGGCCAGAATTGGCAGATAAAGCTGCCAGTGCTGACTGAGGGGCCAGCCCGCCTCAACGAAAAGTGCGGGTAGCTGAATGAACAGCAAGGTGATCAGCAGATGCAACACAAAGACGCTGGCATTGAGCTTGAGCAGGGGAGCATGACTGAGCAGGCTGCCGAGCTCTGCCAGCTTGGGCAGCGTATCACCGCTTGGGGCAAGATTGGTTGCCGATGGCACCACGAATAACACCAGAGGAATACAACTAACCGCCAGTAGCGCGGTGGCAAAGAAAATACCGGCAAGTCCGTAGTGTTGTGATAACAGCGGGCCCAGTAGTAATGCCAGATAGAAGGAAAAACCAATGGCAACGCCGATAATGGCCATGACCTTGGCGCGTTGATTTTCGCGACTGATATCACCGGCCAGTGCCATCACGGCACCGGCAATGGCTCCGCCTCCCTGGATGATACGCCCGAGCACAACCCCGGTCATACTCTCAGCCAACCCTGCTACCAGACTTCCCACAGCAAACAACACCAAGCCCGCGATAATGACAGGTTTGCGCCCGATACGATCTGAGAGCACGCCCATGGGAATTTGCAGCAGCGCCTGGGTCAGGCCATAACCGCCGATGGCGAGACCGACCAATAAGGGGGAGTAATCAGGGTAGTCCAGCGCGAGCACGGCCAACACTGGCATGACCATAAACAGGCCAAGCATGCGCATAACGTAGACGATAGCCAGCGCACTGGCACCACGGATTTCGGTATTGTTCAAAATAACCCGTCGTTAATTCAAGGAAAAATGGATTTACGGCAAAGTACTGCCAGTTTTCAGGCTGCGCAGTTTAACATAGCCGCTTGAATTGGACAGCCTATGCTGTGGTCAGTATTAGCGGGGGCACCGGACATTTTGATAGCGTGAAATGTTATTTGAACTCATATTTTGAGGTGACTTGGGTATGTGAGACAATAGGGGTTTGATTCTGCTACCAGGTGTCTTTTTGTGGACAAGATAGAAGTTCGTGGGGCCCGTACCCACAATCTGAAGAATATCAATCTCACCCTGCCCCGTGACAAGCTCATTGTGATTACCGGGTTATCTGGTTCCGGTAAGTCATCCCTGGCATTTGACACCTTGTATGCAGAGGGGCAGCGACGTTATGTGGAGTCACTCTCTGCCTATGCGCGTCAGTTCTTGTCGATGATGGAAAAACCCGATGTGGACCATATTGAGGGGTTGTCGCCGGCCATTTCTATTGAGCAAAAGTCCACCTCCCATAACCCGAGGTCGACGGTCGGTACCATAACTGAAATCTATGATTACCTGCGTTTGCTCTTCGCCCGGGTGGGGGAGCCTCGCTGCCCCGATCATAAAGTGCCATTAGACGCGCAGACCATCAGTCAGATGGTAGACAAAGTACTGGCGATGCCTGAGGGAAGTAAACTGATGCTGTTGGCGCCGGTGGTTCAGGATCGCAAAGGAGAGCATATCAAGATCCTGGAAAACCTGGCGGCCCAGGGATTTATCCGGGCCCGAATTGATGGCGAAATCTGTGACTTATCCGATCCGCCGACTCTGGACTTACACAAAAAACACAGTATTGAGGTGGTGGTTGACCGCTTCAAAGTGCGCGAAGACCTGCAGCTGCGTTTATCCGAGTCCTTTGAAACGGCATTGGGGTTGTCCGGCGGTACCGCAAAAGTGGCTTGGATGGACGACAGTGAGCGCGATGAAGTGGTGTTTTCTGCCAATTTCGCCTGCCCCCATTGTGGCTACTCCATGTCGGAGCTGGAACCGCGCATGTTTTCCTTCAATAACCCGGCAGGAGCCTGTCAGACCTGTGATGGTCTGGGAACCAAGCAATTCTTCGACCCAGCCAAGCTGATTCACAATGACGAGCTGAGCCTGGCCGGCGGTGTCATTCGTGGCTGGGATAAGCGCAGCTACTACTATTTCCAGATGCTGCAAGCGGTGGCTGACCACTATCAGTTCGATCTGAGTAAACCTTTTCGTGAACTGGATAAGGCGCATCGCGACGTTGTCCTGTATGGCAGTCAGGGAACCTCGATAAAATTCCGTTATATCAACGATCGCGGTGATGTGATGGAGCGTAAGCATCCCTTTGAAGGGATCATTCCGAATATGCAGCGTCGATACCGCGAGACCGAGTCTTCGGCGGTGCGGGATGAACTGGCCAAATACCTCAGCCAGCAGCCCTGTGACAGTTGTGGTGGCAGCCGTCTGCGTCTGGAAGCGCGTAATGTGTTTATCGGTGACACCCGTCTGCCCGATGTGACGGACATGTCGATTGCCGGTAGCCTGGGGTATTTTGAGCAGCTGACACTCACCGGGCAGCGGGCCCAGATTGCTGACAAGATCCTCAAAGAGATCAATGACAGATTGCGCTTTTTGGTCAATGTTGGCCTGAATTATCTGTCCCTTTCGCGCAGTGCCGACACCCTCTCCGGAGGTGAAGCGCAGCGTATTCGTCTGGCCAGCCAGATTGGGGCGGGCCTCGTGGGCGTGATGTATGTGCTCGATGAACCGTCAATCGGATTGCATCAGCGCGATAATGAACGTCTGCTCAGTACACTGGTACATCTGCGTGATTTGGGAAATACAGTGATCGTGGTGGAACACGATGAAGATGCCATTCGCGCCGCCGACCATATTCTCGATATCGGGCCGGGTGCAGGGGTACATGGCGGTGAGATTGTCGCGCAGGGGAATCTGGATGATATAATAGGTAGTGAGCGCTCGCTTACCGGGAAGTATCTTTGTGGGAAAGAGAAAATAGAAGTACCGGTCCAACGAAATGCAAATAAAGAGGATACCTGGGTGGTGCTTGAAGGGGCCTCAGGGAATAACCTCAAAGAGGTGGATTTGCGCATTCCTATTGGCTTGATGACCTGTGTCACCGGTGTTTCAGGTTCCGGCAAGTCAACGCTGATCAACGACACCCTTTATGTTCTGGCGCACAAAGAACTCAATGGTGCCACCCTCGGTGAAGCCTCGCCCCACAAAGGCATTCGTGGACTGGAACACCTTGATAAAGTGGTGGACATTGACCAGAGCCCTATTGGCCGGACACCTCGTTCTAACCCCGCCACCTACGCGGGATTGTTTACGCCCATTCGAGAGCTGTTTGCCGGTACCCAGGAAGCGCGTTCGCGGGGCTATAAACCCGGACGTTTCAGCTTTAACGTGAAAGGCGGGCGCTGTGAGGCGTGTCAGGGAGACGGCGTGATCAAGGTAGAAATGCATTTCTTACCGGATGTCTATGTGCCCTGTGATGTGTGCAAAGGCAAACGCTACAACCGCGAAACACTGGAAGTGAAATACAAAGGAAAAAGCATTCACGAAGTGCTGGAGATGACAGTCGAAGAGGCCCGTGAGTTTTTTGATGTGATCCCTTCTATTGCCCGTAAACTGCAAACCCTGATGGATGTGGGATTATCCTATATCCGCCTGGGACAAAGTGCGACCACACTCTCTGGTGGTGAAGCGCAGCGGGTCAAACTGTCGCGTGAGCTGTCCAAACGGGATACCGGTCAGACTTTGTATATTCTGGATGAACCCACTACCGGGTTGCACTTTCATGATATTCGTCAGTTGTTGGAGGTGTTGCACCGACTGCGCGACCATGGCAACACGGTGGTGGTGATTGAGCATAATCTGGATGTGATCAAAACGGCCGATTGGATAATCGATCTCGGACCCGAGGGGGGCTCAGGAGGAGGACAGATTATTGCTCAGGGGACACCCGAGCAGGTGGCGGCAACCGAAGGTTCCCACACCGGACATTTTCTGAAACCCTTGTTGAAAGTCAATTCATAGGTTTAAGCCATGCAGCGTATATGCGGTACTCGGGGCTAAAAGGGGCTCTGTGTGCTGTACGGCGGCGCGGTGATTAATAATGGAGTGAGGATGTTAAGCGAAACATTTAAGGTCAGATTTTACGAGACCGACGCCCTTAAACATGTCAGCAATACGGTGCTTGCAGGATGGTTTGAAGCTGCCAGGGAGCCGGTGTTTCGTTACTTCACGCCAGAGATGGATCTGCACAACTGGCCGTTGATCCTGGCCAGCTATAAAATTGACTTCTTACGCCAGATTTATTTTGGCCATGAAGTGGAAATTCGTACCGGTATCCAGCGCATCGGCAACAGCTCTTTTGATGTTTTGCAACAGGTCTGGCAGCAGGGTGAGAAAGCGGCCGAGGGTGTCACCACCTTAGTCCATTTTGACTATCGGCAACAAAAGTCTCAACCTATTCCCCCTCATATTGGCGAGCAATTACAGGCTTTGCTGATACCTCACCAGTAGGCATCAGGAGTAACCAATGAGCCAGTTTATTGAAGTGATCGACAATGTGTTACCTGATGCACTGTGCCAGGAATTGGTTGAGCAGATTGATGTCAGTCCCAACCGCCAACCGGGGCGCACAGGCGGTGGCGTCGATACCAGTAAAAAGGTCAGTGAAGATGTATCTATTTGCACTCACACTGAATTTTCCGCGTTGCTACCTAAAGTACTGGCTCATACCACGCCGGCGCTGGTGGACTACTTCGCCAAGTATTACTTTGCCCTGATAGGGCCCATCGGTCTGACACTGAAGCATCCCCGCACCGGTGAGCCGGTGAAGCTGACCGAGGAAAACTTTGACGAGGTCGCCCGGCCGAATCTGCCAAGCCTGGTGCAGTATCTCTTTCGCATGGGCGATATCAATGCGCAGCGCTATCCCGCTGGCAAAGGAGGTTACCCCTACTGGCACTCAGAAGTATACCCGCAGGCTGAGCACAACGACGCGCTGCACCGCATTCTACTGTTTATGTATTATCTTAACGATGTCGAGCAAGGTGGGGAGACGGACTTCTACTATCAGGACCTGTCTGTACGACCAAAGCGCGGTCGCATGGTCATCGCGCCGGCCTATTTTACCCACACACACAGAGGCCAGGTGCCAGTCAGCAATGATAAATATATCCTCACATCCTGGGTTTTGTTTAATCGGGCAGAGCAGCTCTATCGGGGCCAGTAATTGCGAATAAAAAGCCCCGTATGGCGCGGGGCGTAGCAACGGAATGGATGGAACAGGCTCAGAATGTACCTACCACCCTGACATCCGGACTGACTTTGGATGCATCAATATAGCCAATCATATTCGGATTGGCGGCGATCAGCTTCAACATCTCATCATCGGATGCCACGGTTTTAGGGGGCTGAGCTTTTCCGGTGAAGACCAGCTTTGCCCAATAGGCTTTTATCTGAGAACTGTTGCGATTCAGTACCTGACCGATAAAGTCATTTTTTACTGCCACGCTGTCATCAAAATCAATCGGCACCGCCTGCTCTCCACTGGGAAAGGTTTTTGTCTTAGCCAGAAAAACCCGCTGGATCTCTTCCTGGCTGAGCGTATCGGTATTAGAGGGATGCACAATGACCGCAATCTCCGCAAAGACAGAGAATGACAGGAACATCAGAGCGAAACCGCTTACTCGTTTTAACTGTTTCATGAGCTGATCTCCTTAAAAGATAAAGTCGACGCCGACTCTGAGCTGATTCATGCTTTCTTTATTATCTGCGGTTCCCAATGCCGTGGCGGGGTTTCTGTCCCAGATATCATCGTATTTTGTGAATTCAACTTTAAGGGCGGTCGTGGCGTGAAAATCCCAGCGCACACCGATACCGGTTTCGGTATATTCAATGTACTGACTATCAAAGGCTCCCTGAATGGTGGGCTGCAACGATGCCGGAAATTGCGAGGGAATGGAGGTGTTACGCTCTGACTCAATTTCACCATAGTAAAAGTAGGGTAAGAACTCACCAAACCGGTGCCCGAGATTGACATACCATTGGTCACTTGTCAGATTCAGTGAATCGTCAATAGAGACTTCAGACTTTTCACTGTTAAACACCCAGTCACCATCATCGTAACTTAAGCCAAAACCGAAAAAGCTGCCTTTGTCTTCATTGATCCTTAACTGCTCAGTCAGAGATCCTGGTACGCCGGCCTGATTAAGCTGGGCGGCTAACCCTTCAATCGCCGGAACAGGAATGGTGACATCGGTACGTAAATAGGTGACATAGCCAGTGAAGGACTGCCAGGAGGCTTGTGTATTAAAGCCTGCTATATCCGACAATGTGCCTTTGGTCGGGTTGGTGGTAGGAAAAAAGGTTTCTTCTACACGCCCGTAAACCAGGTTCACATTCACATCAACACTGGACATTGAGAAATTGTGCAGCAGGCTGAGCCCCTCGTAAGTGGAGAAGGTCAGGCTGTACATAGTGCGTGGCGGAGAAATAAAGGGGTAGGCAAAGCCCACATCCAGATAATCCGAGTAACGATAGAAGGGAATGCGCAGGCGCCCCGCTCTTAACGTGGTGCTGTCGCTGATGTCATAACTCAGGTACGCCCATTCAAATTCTGCATCGAAGTCATCGGCGCCCCGGGCCATGATTTGCGCCGTCACTGACAAGCCCTCCCCGAGGTCAGCGGACGCCTGCAGCGCCAACTTGCTCTGTGGACGGAAACTCACGTCATCGTCATACAGGTTATTACGAAAAGGTGAATCTTCACTGACTCCGGCGACGATGGAACCGAACCCATTAAAGGTGATTTCAGCCGTGGCAGGTGCAGACAATATCAGCAAAGCAGTGGGTAACAGGTAGTGTGTTTTCATGTGCTGACTCCAGATAAAAGTGTGTTCTTATCGCGACTTAGCGGAGCATGGTCGTGAATCTAACTATATGCGAAGGTGCCAAAAGTGCAAAAATGTTAACTAAAGGTTAATTTTGGCCGACAAAGGAAAGACGTGTTGGCGTGGTGTTGGCCGGTTTTTAATAGGCATCAGGCAATAGCCGACTCAAATTGGTAACGTCATCAAGGCTACCTCAGAAACACAGCTTATTGAAAAATCGCCACAATTTCGTTGCTAGAGTGAAATTTTTCAGACTATGTTTAATGAGTCTGTATGCGTTGTCACAAAACAGGTTAAAGCATGAATGTACTCAACAAGTTGCCCATTGCCACGAAAATATTCCTGATTCCCGGGATCGCCACCGCCAGTTTTGTCATTTACCTGCTGATCACCGTTTTCACTGCCCTGGATAACAGCGCCATGCTTGCCCAGGCCCGGGAAGTGCAATTTCCTGCCTTGCAAACTTCCGCTGCGGCGTTAGTGAAAATGCAGAAACTCAGGGATACGCTCAGTAGCGCCGTGACCACCGGGGATGAGGATGCCCTTTCTAATGCGCGCAATACGGCAGCACAGGTGCGTGATGACATAGAGCAGATCAGTCAGCTCAGTGCTGACTTCCGTTCCCAGATGCGCAGTATCAGTGACGGTTTTGATGAATACTTTAAGGTCGCCTATGACATTTCTGATTCCATGATAAAAGGCACGGCGGACTTTTCTAAGCTGGGCGAGTTGTCTGAGCAGATGAATAAAACCTATGATCGCGCCACCAATGCGATGGCGGATTTCCGTGATCATCAGCAACAGGCTTTCGAAAAGGCCTTTGATGATTCAAACGACGCTAATGATGCGCTGATCAGCACCGGTATCGTGTTGGCATTGGTCACCACAGGTATTCTGTTTGCCACCGCTTACCCGATAGTCAAAGGTATCAAAACCAGCATTGTTGAGGTGGTTGGTTCGTTAAAGGATATTGCCGAGGAAGACGGTGATTTAACGGTCAGAATTAAAACCAACAGCGAGGATGAAATTGGGCAACTGGTGTTTTGGTTTAATCAGTTTATGGAAAAACTGCAAACCGTGGTCAAAGACATTGTCAACGCCAGTATGCCCCTGTCGAAACTGGCCCAAAGCTTAAACCAGCTAACCGAGGACACCAATCAAACCATCGAGGTGCAGCGCCGTGCGGCCGATGATGCCAAGCGTGAAGTAGACCGGATGAGCGGTTCTGTAGCCAATGTGGCGCAAAGTGCAGCCCAGGCTGCTGGGGCGGCCGGTGAAGCGACGGGCGCGGCCGATGATGGCCAGCGGGTCGTCAATGAAACCGTCAACAGTATCCGTCAGTTAGCCGATAATGTTCAGGCCTCAGCCGATGTGATTCAGAAACTAGAAGCGGACTCTAACAAGGTCGGCTCTGTACTGGACGTGATAAAAGGCATTGCGGAGCAAACCAACTTACTGGCCTTGAATGCGGCCATTGAGGCCGCCAGGGCGGGGGAGCAGGGGCGCGGGTTTGCGGTGGTGGCCGATGAGGTGCGTACCCTGGCCAGTCGTACGCAGCAGTCCACCGAAGAGATACAAAATACGATTGAGCAACTGCAGAACGCGGCTCGTTCGGCGGTAGGGGTGATGAAAAAGGGGACGGAGCAGGCGGACAGCAGTGTGGAAACGGCCAACACGGCCGGCAACAGCCTTAGCATGATCACCAAAACCATTAATCAAATCAGTGAGATGAACCGTCAGATTGCCGATGCTACCGATGAACAGCAATCGGTGTCGGCGAGCATTGTCAGGCATGTGGACGAAATTCATCAGCGCACTGAGCAAACCTCGTCCAGCTCCAAAGAACTCGCTTCGGTAGGGAGTGAGCTGGCAGAATTAGCCAAGAACCTTGAAGCCATCGCCAAACAGTTCCGGGTATAGGCTTACCTGCGCCCGGTATCAGCCCTCGTAAGGCTCCACTTTCACGCCCTCAAGACGGTATCCGACCGTGGCAATGTCACCTTTCCAGGGCTCAGTGGAGAGCGTACCGGTCAGCCATACGGCATCCCAGAGGTTATCAACCGGCGCACCGGCGGGAAATTTCACATGCACGATCTGATTGGGCGGCGGCGGCGGAACATGGATACAGGCCCCAAAGAACGGCACTAACAAGAATTCAGTCAGTTTTTCTTCATCCCCTTCCAAAGGCACCACAAAGCCGGGAATTTTCACGAAGCTGCCATTTAATGCTTCGACGACGGGCGCGTCCAGACTTTGCTGAGTCATGCTGTTATTGGCTTCATGATCCACCAGTTGCTCAGGCAGCTGGTAATCTTCTGGGATCAGGTCTTCCCAGAACAATTCAAGGGGCTCATCGGCCAGGGCCAGCATCGGCAAGAGTGACAGAGCAAGGATCCACTTTTTCATTTTTGGCTCTCCGCGATTGCTAATCATTGCGAGTAGAGAAAAAAGGCCAGCGAGGCTGGCCTTTGGTGACAGTCTTAGAAAGCAGGCTTATCTGGCGCATCATTAAAACGCTGCACACTCTCGGTGATTTCTTTCTTTGCAGCTACGCTGTCTTCCCAGCCCTGGATCTTGACCCATTTATTGGGTTCCAGATCTTTGTAGTGGGCAAAGAAATGTTCGATTTGGTTTTTCAGTAGCTCATCGACCTGGTCAATTTCATGGATCCCACGATAGATGGTCGACAGTTTGTCGGCAGGCACCGCTAATACCTTGGCATCTTCACCCGACTCATCGGTCATCTTCAGTACACCCACAGGGCGGCAGCGGATCACGCAGCCTGGCAACAATGGGAAAGGCGTCATGACTAACACATCTACCGGATCGCCGTCATCGGACAAGGTGTGCGGTACATAGCCATAGTTAGTCGGATAGTGCATGCAGGATGACATAAAACGGTCCACGAAAATGGCCCCCGAGTCTTTATCCACTTCGTACTTAACCGGGTCAGAGTGGGCCGGAATTTCGATGATTACGTTTATTTCATCGGGCAAATTCTTGCCAGAAGGCACATCATTAAGGCTCATTAAAAGTTCCTTGTAAGTTTAATAACGGGAAATGCGGGGGATTATACGGTTTTTGACCACAAATGGCATCCTGCCATGGTCGATAAAGACATCGCCGGGGATCTGTTCCCGACAACCCCGGCATACCGTCCATCCCTGGACATAAAAAAGGCCGCTGTAAGCGGCCTTGTGGTGCTCTGGTGTTATATCAGGCTGATGCAACCCAGTCTTTGATTTTCCGCTCAAGCAGCGGCAAAGGCAGAGGGCCATCCAGCAAAATCAGGTTATGGAAGGTCTTGATATCGAAGCGATCACCAAGTTGCGCTTCTGCATAGTCGCGCAGCTCCTGAATCTTCAGCTGGCCGGTTTTATAGGACAGTGCCTGTCCGGGCATAATCATGTAGCGTTCGATTTCAGCTTCCACATCACTTCTGGGCATCGCAGAGTTGCTTAGCATATACTCAATGGCCTTCTCGCGCGTCCAGCCTTTGGCATGCAGCCCGGTGTCGACAACCAGACGCATGGCACGAAAGAGCTCTGCGCTCAATTTACCGTAATACTGATAAGGATCGGTGAAAAAGCCCAACTCTTTACCCAGACTCTCAGCATACAATGCCCAACCTTCCGCGTAGGCGGTGTAAAAGTTCTGGGTACGGATTTTCGGCAGATTATCGATTTCCTGTTGCAGACTGATCTGGAAATGATGTCCCGGTGATGCCTCATGTATCGACAAGGTCTCTACGCCATACTTAGGCTGAGCCTTGAGGTTGTAGGTATTGGCAAAGAAAATTCCCGGTCTGGAGCCGTCTTTGGCTGGCGGGATATAGGAGGCGCCCGGTGCTGATTTGGCCTGTGCCGGTGGATAGGGTTGAACCATATAATCCGCTTTAGGGATTTTACTGAACAGCTTTTCCAGTCTCGGTGCCATGCGGGATTTGACCGACTCATACGCGGCGAGAACCGCCTCCTCTGAGTCGAAGTAAAATTGAGGATCGGTTTTCAAAAAGGTAAAAAAGTCCTCAAGACTGCCTTCAAAACCTGTTTGCCTGGCCACACCTCTCATTTCTTCATGGATGCGTTTGACTTCATCCAGGCCCGTTTGATGAATACTCTGTGCAGTGAGATCGAGTGTGGTATTAGCTTTAATGGCAAATTCATACCAGGCTTTGCCATTGGGTAAGCCGCCATAGCCGTGAGAGGTTCTCGCCGCCGGTAAATACTCGTTTTCCAAAAAGTGATGCAGTCGCGCAAACGCCGGAGTCAGACGCTCTCCTACCAATTCTGAATAGGATTGGTGCAGACGCTCGTAGTCCGCCTTGTCCATGGTTTCTTTGGCTTTTGTAAGCGGGGTAAATAAATCACTCTGGGTCGGCTCTTCGTGTATCAGTGCGGCGATCTGTGGCAGCATAGATTCCACCACCGGACGCGGCTGGACTACCCCCTGCTCTATCCCTTTGCGCATATTGATCACTGCTTGATCAAGCCAGACCACAAAGCCGTCAGCCCGCTGCAGGAAGTTGTCGAAATCCTGCACGGTATTAAATGGCTGTGCGCTGACCCCGCCACCTAACTGCATAAAGAAGTTATGGGGGCTGAAAATAAATTGGTTAAGGGGCAACAGTTCAACCGGAAAAGCGCGCGCCTGAACCTGCTGTTCTAGGTTTTCTTTGAATATTTCATAGGTATACAGGTCCTGTCCTTTAAGCGCTGAACGGTCTATCTGTTGCAGTGCTGCCAGATACTTGTCAGTAATGGCATGACCTTCGTCGATAAACTCAGGAGACAAACTGTTGGGCCACAAATGGTTGAAACGGTTATCCCCCTGGAATAACGCATTAATCGGTGAACGTGGCAGCGTCTCTTCGATGTAGTGATCGGTCAGCGCAACCAGTCTTGCATCGGCGCTTTGTGCGCTTTGCATGACGTCCTGCAACCTGGGATCGACGGACACCTGCTGTGCCGTGTTGCTGCAAGCCTGCAAAAGACTTGCGGAAAGGGCCAGTGCGATAAGTGACTTTTTCATGGGCAGTGCTCTTTAACTAATAATTGTGTCAGTAGCCTACCAGAGCTGCACAGATAACGAAGCAGAATAAGTGTTAGCGAATATGACAATGCCCCTCAGTGGCCCCGCACGTCAGTCAGTCGAGCGTTGCAGGCAAACTGTCCAGCAGTAACTGCATAAAGCTGTTGGCTGAAATGCGGGCATTATGTTGGATTTCTTCCAATGAGGCAGCATCAGCCACTTCATAGGTGATCGAAGGGATTTGATACTGATTGTAAAAAAAGGTTTTGGCGTTCGTTGCTGAGTGATTATGCCCAGCTTTGATGCTGATGTTTTGTGGCAATCCACTTTGGTGCATGAGTTTTATCCAGCGCTGGGCAAATGCGGGGATCGCACTTGGCAGGCTGGCGGGTTGAACATAAAAGATGTCTTTTCTGGTGGAGTGAAAATCGAGCATGACCGCCAAATCAGTATGCTGCAGGTGGCGCTGAATATCCTCAAAGGTTGCCAGCGTTTCTGGTTGTGAAAACGGTCCCCAATCTCTGTTGATATCCTCGCCGTTGGCGTTCAGACGCCAATGCCCGTTCGCAACCCCATCCGGGTTCAGATAAGGATAAATAAATACAGAGAAACGATTGCGAAACTGTTGTGCCAGTTTTGTGTCGCTTAGCAATGTGCTGGTAAAGTACTTCAAGCCAATTGCGCCGGTTACCTCTGGCGGGTGAGCGCGTCCCAGCAATACCACGAGGGGATTGGACTTGTCAGATTGAATGGACGCGCCGTGAAGTTTGCGCCCTTCCACGGACGTTCCATAATGATAAACCTGCACCGCATTGTGTTCAGATAGTTGGGTAAACCATCTCTGATACCAGGCGCTGGTGATGACATCTTGCGCTGCGATCCATTGCTGACCGGGTTCAAGTTTAAGTTGCAAAACCAGTTTTGTTTCACTCTCA
Source organism: Lacimicrobium sp. SS2-24 (assembly GCF_002201535.1). GTDB lineage: Bacteria > Pseudomonadota > Gammaproteobacteria > Enterobacterales > Alteromonadaceae > Lacimicrobium. Next base: position 332,119 of record NZ_NIWW01000002.1, read on the forward strand.
TTCAGCTGCCATTGAGATGCAGGTAGGGACTGCCAATGTATAAAGTCATGGCTGTATTTCGGCCAGTATCGGTGCTTACTGTGCGAGTAGTTGAGGTGGATGCGGATGTGGCTACGGGTGTCCGAATGCACTTTGAATGCATACCATGGGCTTGGGTTAATGGGGATACTTTCAGGTGAGATAGTCAGTTCAAACAGGCCTTTTCCGACGCTGTCACAGTGGGCAAAGGCGCCTCCTTCGAACGCCTGCGTGATTGTCACGCCGTTGCCAGTGCATGCGCTCCCTGCTGTCTGTGCAGAAACTAACCAGGAGATACTGCACAGACAAAAGGAGACGAATGTTAGCCGCTTACTCTTTAGCATAGAAAGACTGGTAGCTCTGCCAGGCAGCCTGCTGTAGCTTCATCGAGGTCTCGCTGTTCAGTCCGGCAGTATATGCAAGACCTTGTGGCGATTGCTGATAGAAGGCCGCGTAGAATACGCAGGCAGCCAGATAGGTGCCGGCCAGGGAAGGGTGCTTCAGTTCCTCTTTATATATTTCTGTGCCGGCTTCGGTGAATCCCTCCACATCAGCGTGATATAGCTCAATCTCAGGGTGTTGTTGATTAACCTGATCAAAGGCTAGACCCACTGGAACGACAAGTGCATCCAGATGATTCCCCAGGCTTACATAGCTGCTGTGCAGGGCCTGAGTCATCTCCGCATGATTTTTATAAGGCCAGGTCATAAATAGCACCGGTTCAGCGTCATGTTCCCTGATTATTTTTGCCAGAGCCTTGGCACCCTGAACAAACCTCTTGTAGCGTTTTTTTGTCACAGACTCATTCGAGTGCCCCTGAATGACCACCACATCCCAGGCCTTTCCCTGTGGTTGGTTAGCCAGGTAGGGCATGCCAGCGACATGTTCGTACAATTTACCCCCTGACAGGGTTTTAAGGCGGTAACGGTTTGTGCCTTTTTGCCACTTTCCTGCGGCACGAATCAGGTTGCTGACATGATTATGCAGCCCCCCATTGAAGTAACTAAAGCTGTTACCTACAAACAGTACTTTTTGTGGCGTTGTCGTAGGAACGAGCTCAGGCTTTTCGATATCCCCGGCATTCACAGAGGCAGAAAAAAGGCTGATAAACAGCAGAAACAATAAACTTATTTTATGCATTGGGGTTTATCCTATTAACAACATGGGTGCCCACCACACCGCCACGATAGACAGCAGCACCATACCTAAAATATTCAGCAGTACTCCGCAGCGAATCATCTGTGGAATGGTGAGCATGCCCGAGGCAAAAACAATGGCATTGGGCGGTGTCGCTACGGGCAGCATAAACGCACAACTGGCGGCTAATGTAACGGGAACGGTCAGTAAAAGCGGTGAGATATCCATTTGCATGGCAATTGCTGCCACAACAGGCAACAAGGTCGCTGCTGTTGCCAGATTACTGGTCAGCTCCGTCAGGAAAATAACCAGAGCCGTGGCCCCAATGATTAAAGCGGCGATGCCAAAGATAGAAAGCGGTTGTAATGACTCACCCAAAAAGGTCGCTAATCCTGAATTGGATACGGCAGCGGCCAGACTCAAGCCCCCACCAAACAGAATCAGCACGCCCCAGGGAACGCGGCTGGCATCATGCCAGTTGAGCAGGCGCGTGACGCCATCCTTATCACTGGGGATTAAAAACAGCAGTAGTGCTGCAAACATAGCAATACCGGCATCGGTTACGCCCTCAAGATCCAACCACTCAGTTAATGGTCGACGCATAATCCACGAAGTGATCACCAATACAAATACCACGGCAACACGTTTCTCTGCTGCACTCATCGAGCCAAGCTCTTGTCGCAGCTTGTTCAGGTGTGCATCCACCGCCGGGTTTGCTGCAATATCGACCTTGTAAACCACCCTTGTCAGGACCAACCATGCTAATGGCAGCATGATGAAACTCACCGGTAAACCCACTTTCATCCAGGTGATGAAGTCGATTTTCATGTCATAGTTTTCAGATAAAAATGCGGCCAGCAGCGCATTGGGCGGTGTGCCGATGAGGGTAGATAATCCGCCGATCGTGGCGGCATACGCGAGTCCCAGTAACAGCGCTGTTTGGAAGTGTTTTATCTGTGTTTCAGAAGCTGCCGACAGATTATCGGCAATCACTTTTGCCACTGACAGCGCAATAGGCAGTAACATCAGGGTAGTAGAGGTGTTACTCATCCACATAGACAGAAACGCCGCGACCAGCATGAAGCCAGCGATAAGGCGTCGCCCTTCAGTGCCAGTCACTGCCAGCAGATTGAGAGCTATTCGCTTATGTAAGTTCCATTTTTCTACTGAAATAGCCAGTAAAAAAGCACCTAAAAACAGATAGATAATCGGATTTGCAAAGGGTGCTGCAGCCTCTTCAAAACTTGCGATGCCGAGGATATCGAACATGGCAAGTGGCACCAGAGCGGTAGCTGGTACGGGAATGGCTTCTGACGCCCACCAAATTGCCATCCATATACCTACAGCAGCGGTTCGCCAGGCTGCATCGGGCATCGCAGTTTGCGATGCTGCGAACAGCATCATGATGGCAAAAGCCAGAGGGCCGAGCACCAATCCGATGTCCTGATAGCGCCCGCGACTCGCGGCATCACCGGATTTGGTCTGATTCTTTTCTTTTGTCATAGTGTTCAACTTCATTAAATAAAAAGAGAAAAGCAGGCGACCCACTTTTCTCTTTCATTGACTCAAGGTTAGAAATACGCTTTTACATCAACGTAGTAATTACGGCCATAGTCACGATGTGCATCAGAGAAGAAGCCAAAGTAATCATCGGCAAGTGGCGCGCGCTCATCGGTCAGATTTTTAACCCCCAGGCGTACCCGGGTGCGCACATCACTTACGTCAAAGCGATAATCAACCATAGCATCATAAGTCGTCATCGCTGGAATGATGTAACGTGTGCCATCGTCCAGGGTTAAGTGACTTTGATAGAAGCTACCGATACGATTCCCGGAAATGGCCGCTCCCCAGGCATCTTTGCGCCATGAGAGCTTGAACGTATGACGTTGTTTCTGATTTCCGTCTTTACCTATTAAATCAGCAAAGCCGTCTACCGGGAAGCTCTCAGGAAGAATACCCTGCTCTTTGGCGTTGACCAGTACGGCTGCATCACCGCCGGCTTCTTGCTCAAACTTATCCAGAATTGATGCATTGTAGCGAAAATCTAAACGACCAAAATCAAAGGTTTCCTCGTAATACACACCGATATCAAAACCTTGTACGGTGCGCTTATCAAGATTCGCATAGGTATCGTTGATAAAGCGGATGTCACCGGCTGGACATATTCCGGCTGCCGCATAAATAGCAGCCTGATCGTCGGTCGCTTCAACACGATCTACCGCAGGGTTCGTATTGCAACTATTTACATCTCCTTGTAACCGGTAAACCAGATCAAGCAGCGTGTGGTTTTCTTCACCCAACAGGCCAATGGTGTTGTTTTTCTCTATGGACCAGTAGTCCAGAGTCAGCGTCAGGCTGTCGGTTGGCGTCAGTACCAGGCCAACAGACGTATTGGTTGAATCTTCCGGTTTAAGATCCTGACTGCCTTCAGCACTGCGCTGAGTGGAGTTACGACAATCCAGCACATCCTGCTCAGGATCACCGCCATTTTCTGCGGCATACACACAAGTCCAGTCGGTACGGGTGTTGCTACGGGCTACAAACTCTTCATTAATGGTCACCAGATTTGGCGCCCGGAAAGCTTCTGACCAGGAGCCTCTCACCAGGATTGCGTCGTTGGGTCGCCAGCCAAAGGCGAGCTTACCTACGGTGGTGTTACCCACATCAGAGAAGTCCTCGTAACGCAATGCGGCCTGCACGTCCAGATTCTTTAGAACCGGTAACTGAAGTTCCGTGAACAATGCGGTTACCTTGCGCGAGCCGCTGTTATCGGGGGTCGGGCTGGAGTTCGCTATGTCAGACACAAAGGGATAGGTATCCCCCTCCCAGTCGGTAAAGCGAATCGTGCCATCCAGGCGCGGGTCACGGTCATCATCAAAGGTCTCGCGACGATAATCTACCCCCACCAACAATCCAGCATCTCCGCCTGGCAGTTCAAACATAGCCGGGTGAAAGGCCTTGATGTCAAAGGTCGTCAAAGTGGTTTCGTTGTCACGACGAACATCCACCAGTGCACGTTCAATGTTACTGTTTACGCCCGCACTGAAGGGGTTATAGGCTGCTTCCGTGGAGTCAAACAAGGCCTCCTGCATCAAGGTGTTGGAGACACGATTGTGAGTGACATCCGACTTGGTCGCCTTTGAATAAGCAATGGCTGACTCCCATTCCCAATCGCCCACATAACCCCGGAGTCCTTGCAACAGGCGATAGGTGGTGCCTTCGTTATCGACAATGCGCGGTAATTCCGCGAAGCGATAGTTGTCCAGTCTGAATTCTAATCCTTCACACGGCACATCCGGAATCAGTTCCTCAGAAAGACGATAGGGAGAACCGCATGGCCCAAACGGGTTGTAGTAGTTTTGGGCACCGACACGCAGCTCAGAGGTGGAAAACTGCGCTGAAGCATGGCGGATAAGATTAGAGCTGAAGTTGTAATAGGATGCTTCGGTAAACGACTCCATACCGTTATCAAAGGCATGGTTAACGAACACAAACATATTTTGACGCTCTAAGTCAGATACCAGGTCGCGTCCGATTCCGGCATGGCCGTTAAAGTTGTGCCGGATGACACCCTGGCCATCGATTGCTCCGCAAAGATACTGGTTGATAGTGTACTGACAACGTTCATCGCCAATAGGATAGGTCTCAAATTCGCCACTACTATCGGTAAACACGTCTCTCAGACCCACATCACGGGCGCTCGCCCCTTGCAGGTCAAACTGACCGTAGAGTGAGTTGGCGGAATCGTTGCGAAAATTGGTGTCACCTGCCCACGGGGAATCCTCAGGAAGGCGGTCGCGGAAATCTGAATTTGACCAACGCGGATCATGGGTAGAGTTCACCCGGCCACGATCATAATAGCTGCCAAAGACACTGACATTGGTGCGGCCGTCATTGAAATCTTTACCCCATTCCAGCGTCAGCTGTTTGTCATTACGGGGGAGGTTTTCATAGTCTTTGTAACGCAAGCCGACATTTAAACCGACAAAGTCAGTTTTCAGGACATTATTCACAACGCCGGCTACCGCGTCGGCACCGTAGATAGCTGAGGCGCCATCGCGCAGAACTTCCAGTCGCTGTAAACCACCGACAGGAATGGTGTTGGAATTAACCGAATTCACTGGTACAAAACTGCCGCCGACTTCTTCTGTTTGATAGGAGGCAGAGTTCACCATTCTTCGGCCGTTAAGCAGTACCAGGGTATTGCCGGTACCCAAATTGCGTAAATTGAACGCGCCGACATCACCGCGCGCGGCATTTACACCACCGCCGATGTTGCCTGCTTCATTGAAAAAGTTTTGCCCATTTTCCGGAATCAAATCGAGTAATTCATCACCCGACTCAATGCCAAGTTCGGCAATGTCATCCGCATCAAACACAGATACTGCCAGGGCTTCGCTGACTTTACCTCCGCGAATTTGTGAACCGACGACAGCGACGCGCTCTACATCTTCTGCTTCAGCAGTCTCGGTACTTTGTTCCTGTGCATTGAGGTTCAGGGCCGTAAGCCCGGCAACAAGCGTGAGTGGGAGAGTAAAAAAACTGACTTTGCGATTTCGGATCGCTTGGGTAATTGGGTTTAACATTGACCGTGCTCCATATGATAATTCGATGTTTTTTCTTGTTATCAATATGTAAACGCACGACAGCGCAACTTCCCCTACTCGTAAATGAATTATTTTTGTAACTGATTTCGCTTATATGGAGCAGGCTGACGATCTTTATCCAATCCAACTCACTGCTGAAGGTCCTGAAGCCGGTGTGTGTTGTTTACTTAGTCCACCGGTGCAGTGCATCCTGCACTCTTTTCGGATCTTTACAAAAAGTTAACAACCAGGCCAAGTATCACTAAAGCAATGGCGATATAGCTGAGGGAGGCATAATAGCGTGAACCGTTTTTATGATTCGTCAGTCCGGATGCTTTTGATTTAGAGACGGAGGTATCATGTCTGATAGATGACCTGGCCCAAACCGTCGACACTTCCTCAAAAGCCCATCTGTGATTAGGGTCGTCATCAAGCCAGTGTGCAAACTCAGTCTTTTGCTGATCACTCATTTCACCGGAATCGAGTTTAGTCAGCCAGACAATGGCCTCGTCTATAATCTCTTCAGGGATGCCATAACCAACCCATTCATCAATAGACATGGCCATTATCCGCGTTGCGAGCGCTTATAATTAGAATCAATTTTGGTTGGGCGGCGAAATGCCTCCAAACACGCCCGCATGCCTTTGGCGATATGATTCTCGACCGTTTTCTGAGATATATTCATGGTTTCTGCAATTTCTTTATGAGAATAACCATGCAGTTTTCTCAGCACAAAGACTTGTCGGCAAACGGGCGGAAGTGTGGCAATAACCTGATGCAGTTGCTGGTGCTGTTGATCTTCCTTTAATGCCTGATATCCCTCGTTATTACCCTCAATCACCTGAATTTGCTCAGTTTTTTGATCCAGGAACTTCTGTGCCACATTCTTATTTCTGATACGGGTAATGGCCAGGTTTCTGGCGCTGCGATAAAGGTAGCCCTGAGGATTGTCCAGATTTTCCTTTTTCAGTGTTTCAAACAGCTTTAAATAGGATTCCTGAATGACTTCTTCCGACTCTGCGGGGGACAACATCTGGCAAAGTGCACGTTTGAGTTTGTCATGTGTCTTTTCCACCAATTGTTCAAACCAGCCTGGTCCATAGTTTTCGGAGTGGGTTTGATTTTGCATCGTGGGCCACATTTCACTCTGGTTATTAGGGTGGCGAATCTTGCACCAAGACTGCGACTCGGATCAAGTCCATGTTTTCTGTTATCTGCGACATGAGTTTGTACTGATACTTTTGTAATGTCAAAGCGTGCCGGCTACTGGCAGAATAGTGGACGCCCCCCTCCCTCCTGAACGGCCATTGTTCTATTTTTCATCAATCAGTTGCTGACAGATCTCAATATGGCGTTTATAGTGAGTTTTGCGTAATGCAAAAAATCTAAATAAAACAACGGGGTAAATCCGCGTTTTATAAGTTGTAGTGGTGATGCCCCGAATAGCAACAACTGGCCAGAACCGACATCTATGTTGGTGAATTGGCACTGTTGCACTGATCAATTGTTGGGGAAACTATGACTGAACTACATTATCTGCCACCGCTTTTCGGCCTGGTAGGGCTGATACTCGCGTTCGTAATTTATGCCTTGATTAAACGTATTCCGGTAACCAATAAAACCATCGATGTGATCGCCGATCGTATTCATCTCGGTGCGATGGTGTTTATGCACCGTGAATACAAGATGCTGTTCATTTTCTCGCTGGTGCTGGGGATCTTTTTGTATTTCTCCCTGGGTGCCAACACCACACTGGCTTTTGCCGTAGGCGCAATCAGCTCCGCCGCTGCCGGTTATATCGGTATGTTTACCGCCACCAAAGCCAATGTGCGTACTACTCAGGCGGCCCATGACAAAGGTGCGGCATCTGCGCTGTCTGTGGCCTTCATGGGCGGTTCGGTGATGGGCTTATGTGTGGCCGCAATGGGCTTGCTCGGATTAGGCATGCTGTATTGGTATTTTGGTGATGACCCGGCCACTGCCCATGTGATTCACGGTTTCGGTATGGGCGCATCCAGTGTGGCCTTGTTCTCTCGTGTAGGTGGGGGAATCTTTACCAAGAGTGCCGATGTGGGTGCCGACCTGGTGGGTAAAATAGAGGCCGGAATCCCTGAAGATGACCCACGTAACCCTGGTGTTATCGCCGATAACGTCGGCGATAATGTGGGCGATGTGGCCGGTATGGGCTCGGATATTTTTGAGTCTTATTGCGGTTCGATGATCGCCACCATTGCCATTGCTTCGACGCTGGTGATGAGTGATTTAGGCAGTCGCGAAACACTCATGTTTTTGCCACTGGGATTGGCCTCCACAGGTTTAATCTGCTCTGTGCTGGGCATTTTGCTGGTTAATCTGATGTCCTCCAACAAGCCCGAAGTGGCATTGCGAGCAGGTACCATAGGTGCAGCCGTGTTGTTTGTCATTGCCGCCTGGTTTGTGATTCAGCAGGCCGGTATTCATGCCAATGTCTGGTGGTCTGTGGTGGCCGGTGCCGTGGGCGGTATTATTATCGGCCTGGTTACCGAGTATTACACCGCGGGTGCACCCATCAGAAAAATTGCCAAATCCGGTGAAACGGGTCCGGCGACCGTAATGATAACGGGCTTGTCTGTGGGAATGCAGTCAGTGGTGATTCCGGTGCTGACTTTGTGCGCCATTATCTACATTTCTACCAGTTTATCCGGACTTTATGGTGTGGGTATTGCCGCAGTGGGGATGCTCGCTACGGTGGGTATTACCATGGCGATCGACGCTTACGGCCCCGTGGCCGACAACGCCGGCGGTATCGCCGAGATGGGTGGCCTCGGAAAAGAGACCCGGGAAATTACCGATTCGCTGGATGAGCTTGGAAATACCACGGCGGCTATCGGTAAGGGTTTTGCTATCGGCGCAGCGGCACTGGCGGCACTGGCGATTATTGCCGCCTTTGTGGAGACCATGACGGTCAAGTATCCCAACTTTACCTTGCACCTTGGCGATCCCATGGTACTGACGGGCCTGTTTATCGGTGGTGTACTGCCGTTTCTGATTGCTTCGATCACCATGACCGCAGTGGGTGATGCTGCGTTTGAGATGATTCAGGAAATTCGACGTCAGTTTAAGGAAATTACCGGTCTGATGGAGGGTACCGCAGAACCGGATACGGCGCGCTGCGTGGATATCGCCACCAAAGCCGCACTCAAGAAGATGATTCTGCCCGGGGTGCTGGCCGTGGCGGTTCCCCCGTTAGTGGGCTTTGTTATTGGTCCTCATGCACTGGGTGGCATGCTGGGTGGTGCACTGCTGGGCTGCGTGTTGCTGGCGTTGATGATGGCAAACTCCGGTGGCGCCTGGGACAATGCGAAAAAGTATGTAGAAAAGGGTAACTTTGGCGGTAAAGGTTCAGATGTGCACGCCGCAGCGGTGGTAGGCGACACCGTCGGTGATCCCTTTAAAGACACTTCCGGGCCGTCCATGAACATTTTGATCAATGTCATGGCCATTGTCAGTCTGGTTATCGCGCCGCTGTTGTAGCATCAGCGACCAATTTTCAGCTACCAGCTCTCAGTTTTCCTGATAGCTGGTAGCTGATAACGTTTTTACCCGGCATGCTGTTTGAGCAGCTTGACCATTTCTGGTTCATTGTTCAGCTTCGCCAGATCGATCAGATAACCCACTTCTAACTCATTCAGCGTTTTGTTCCCCAGTGTTTGTCTGAGGCTCTCAAGGTCACCGTTGACGATAATGGTCTTCAGACCTGACATTTCATTAATGCCAGTAATCTTTTCTGAGGATGTTGACATAATTCTACTCCAATATTTGTGTTGCCCGATAGTCGCTGCCGCTTCGCGGTATGACAACCACGGTGCAATGTGCTTAAAAACCAACGGGCTCTGTATCAAACATAGTGGTGAACATCGCTACTTTAAAGCGCCAGACTGCAAACTCCATCATTTACTGTTTATCTATACAGTATCTGTGGTATGGTATTGATCGCTTTCCAACACAGGAGATTGTTATGGCGATCATTACGCGCTATGTGGTTGAACACAAAGGGGTAGAGAAGCTGGTGACAACAGATAAAAAAGAAGCCGACCGCTACGATAAGATGTTGGATGTGGCGGATAATCTGGCCGATTATATCCAGGCTAAAGGTGTGGAGCTGGACGAAGCTTTGCTGGAAGAACTGTCTATTCTGTTGTCACAGAATAAAGACGGTGTGGCTAAGTTATTTAAAGGCACCGATGCCAAAACATTGCTTGAACAGGAAAAGGCTGAAGTCGTTAAACTGGAGAAAAAACAGGCCTGAGCCGGCCTGTCAGTCACTGTCGCGTCGATGACACTGCGCACAGATAGCGCTGAACAATTTTAGACTCAGATTCCTGCTCAAGAATGACCTCTGATTCAAGCACACCGCCACAGGCCATGATCATTCGCGCCGAAGCGGTGTTGTGTCGGTAACAATGAATATGCAGACTCTCAATGCCCATTGCACTGGCTTTGTCTATGGTCTGTTGTAGCAGGATTTTACTCAGTCCCTGACCTCGCCGTGAGGGACGAATACTCAGGCCGATATGTCCCCCCAAATGACGGATGGTGTCATTTAAGCCATGGCGCAGATTAGACACACCGATGAGCTCATCGTCCTCCATCAGCCAATAGGTGCTGCTGGGCATATGGCCTGTGGGCAGGTTTGTTCCTTGTTCAATTTCCTGTAATCGTATCAGATATGCCTCAAAGTCGGTCGCATCCAAATCCAGCACGAAGGGATAGCGCTCTTCCTCACCTAACTCCTGAATATACCCCTGAAAACTGGGCTGATAGTGGTGGGCGGGTGTAATCAGTTTAAGGCTCATGACGTAACTCTCTGACTGCCGATGACAGTACTCTGATGGATGAACGTAACAATAGCACTACCAGACCCATGGCCACCACCACATCAGGCCAGCCAGAACCGGTCAGCCAAACGCCGCCAGCAGCGATAAACACCGACAGATTGGTGGCAATGTCATTGCGCGAACATTCCCACACCGAGCTCATGTTGACGTCCTCATGGCGGTGACGCCAGAGCAGATACAGGCATATGGAGTTAGCCAGCAGTGCCAGTAAACTGAAACTGCCCATGACTTCAAAGATAGGGGTTTGTGGCTCAAGCAATTTATACACAACCTGACTGGCCACCACACAGGCTGCAATAAAAATAAGGGCCCCTTTGAACAATGCGACCCGAGCCTTGGCCGTATTGCTGCGTGATACGACATACAAGCTAAGGGCATAAGTGAGCGCATCGCCGAGGTTATCCAGACTATCCGCCAGCAATGCACTGGAATAGGAATACAGTGCTGCACCGGCGATGACAAAAAACATTACCGCGTTAATGGCCAGAACCATCTGCAGCGTGCCTTTCTGGCGCTGTCGCAGCGCATCTACAGAACAGCTGCTGTTACAACATCCACTCATCGTTGCTTATATCCAGCGTCTGACATCAGACTGGTACTGCCTGAATTGATGGCCGAACTTTTGCTGCATGATGCGCTCCTCAGGTTGGATCTGAAATCGATTCATGTAAATCACAAATCCTATCAACACTACAAGGTTGATAGGGTTACCAAGAAAGTATGCCCAGCCCAATAATGCCAGTAAAAAACCCAGATACATAGGGTTGCGGCTGTAACGGTAGATGCCACCGGTGACCAGGCTGCTGGCCTGTTCGGGCACCCGGGGATCCACCGTGGTACGGGCCTTTCTGAATGCCCACACCCCGGACAAAGCGATGGCAGCACCCCCCACAGCCAGTAGAATTGCCATCCAAAGGTTAGCAGGCAGTTCCAGAGCCGCTGCCGGAAACCACTGATCCAGTAACCACATTACCAGGGCGAAAATAGCTACCTGCACAACAGGAGGAATACGAAGTTCAAGTTTCTGGATCATTTCTAAAAGCTCAGGTGTTGCAGGCGCAGGCTATCTGCCCATTTTTCTGTGTCCACTGGGCATAATCGTCGGCCCGGCACTGACGTTTAATACTCGCGCATCCGGCCGGATTGCGGGAGTACTCTTTGCCGGTGGCGGCTTCAAAAAGACTGTCTTCAACCTGCTCACTGATGCTTTGTGATGCACAACCACTCAGCAAAAAGCTGCTGCCAAAGACAAATATTTCATACTAATTATTTAAACTGCATTACGTGACGTTACTTTACCAAAGCTGTTGCTGGCAAGCAGGTTTTTATGGACAACAGACACAAAAAAGCCCGGTACAGGACCGGGCTTTTGAGTTTTTAAGGCCGAAAGGCTGGCTGTCGGGCAGCAGCAGTGCATTACTGCATAAGAACCGTACGAGCGAGTTTCCCCGCATACGGTTTAAGCTTTTATAAGTCAGTACCTAAGTACTGACCGGCGACTAAATGGGGTGCCGAGTGGTAAACCACTCGGACTTTTATCACAGTAAACCAGTAATATATGCAGTAAATAGTAACGTGCTAAATGCAGAAATTATCTTTGCAACATCAAAAGTCACCGTAATTTTCAGATCGTAATTCATGGCTAAAGCCTCAAATTCGATCTGGGCGCCCAGACCAAAGTGTTGATGGACTGGAATTTATATTCGCGCCCTTGCCAAGGCGCTAGTTGAAGCTTTGTCTAGAATAAACAACAACAGCGGACAACAATCGGAAGGTAAGTCATATTCGATACTGATTTATTAGACTGTCTCAGCGGACAGCTTCCACCATATTAACGTGGGGTGTACACACGGCGGTTAAGGGTCACCGACCCTACCTCGACTTACGATTTAAAGTTTCGTCAAACTTTACCGAGTATTTTTCAGTGGTCTCGTTCCACCCGAATATGTAACCGACTTCAAGGAAGCCCTTAAGCCACCGTATCATTGGTGACAAGTGAGCCTGATAAAGCTCACACCCCATATATATAGCTTTTGAGTAAAATATCAACAGCTATTTGCATGCAACTGCCGATGACAATTAGGATGCAACAACACTAAGTTGCTCAGCTTATCGCTACCCCCTTTACCCACTCGACAATATGATGGAGATTCCATCTTATTAGTTAAAGAAATGTGGGTTTTGTATGTTGACTCAACTTTGACCTCCCTGTCTTTTATGTCTCTCGTCCCTTCGAGCCAGTTACCTTTGTAAGGACACAAAGGTAACCGAAAAGTCCCTCGCTCAGGACAGCTTCTGATTCCGTTTTCGAAGCAGGCTTACTGTTATTCGTGCCATCCATGGCACTCCCCCTTCGGGCCATCGTCGTACCTCCGATGTTCAAATTCTTTCCCGAAGAATTTGTCGCACAGGCCTTAGGTAACATCCATGTAAAGGTGGCGGCCTCTGGCGAACGTCCCTGTTCGCCAGTGCGGTAAGCCAGCTTCTGCAACGGGAAGCTGTATTCGCGGTTAAGGCGGCGAAGCCGCCTCGTATTCCCCCTTGAAACGCCACGTCCGGACAGGGCGCTGTGTAAAGGGCGGATAATTTTCAGGGATGAAAATTAAGCGGAGACTGAACAGGGACGTGAATCTCCGCGACCGGCTTTTACCAAGCCATGACCGGACTTTGTGTGGCGTTAGGGGCGTGCTTTCTTTGGGTTACCTTGCTTTACACGAGTAAAGAAAGGTAACTGGCACACCAGGGACGGTGTGTCATACCTGCAGAGACAGCCAAGCCATCTGTTTTGCTAGAGCGTTTGAAAAAGCACAAAAAAGCCCGGTACAGGACCGGGCTTCTCAGATTACTTAGCCTGGGGGCTGATTACATCATGCCGCCCATGCCGCCCATGCCACCCATATCAGGCATGGCTGGCGCGTCTTCCTTTGGAATTTCAGCAACCATGGCTTCAGTGGTGATCATCAGGCTGGCTACAGACGCTGCAAATTGCAGTGCACTGCGGGTTACCTTAGTCGGATCCAGGATACCCATTTCCAGCATATCGCCGTAGGTGTCATTACCGGCGTTGTAACCATAGTTACCAGAGCCAGCTTTGACCTTGTTCACTACAACAGAAGCTTCGGCACCGGCGTTAGAAGAGATCTGACGCAGTGGCGCTTCCATGGCACGCAGGGCCAGTTTGATACCGTGAGTCTGGTCTTCGTTGTCACCCTGGAGCTCGCCAACTTTAGCGGCAGCACGTACCAGAGCCACACCACCACCAGGTACCACACCTTCTTCAACGGCAGCACGGGTTGCATGCAGCGCGTCTTCAACGCGGGCTTTCTTCTCTTTCATTTCCATTTCGGTGGCAGCACCGACTTTGATTACCGCAACACCGCCAGCCAGCTTGGCCAGACGTTCTTGCAGCTTTTCTTTATCGTAATCAGAGGTAGACTCTTCGATTTGTGCGCGGATCTGACCAACACGGTCTTCGATGGCAGACTCTTCACCAGCACCGTCAACAATAGTGGTGTTGTCTTTGTTGATAACAACACGTTTGGCGGTACCCAGATCTTCCAGGGTGGCTTTTTCCAGTTCCATGCCGATTTCTTCAGAAATCACAGTACCACCAGTCAGTACGGCGATATCCTGCAGCATGGCTTTGCGGCGGTCACCGAAACCGGGCGCTTTAACGGCCGCTACTTTGACGATGCCACGCATGTTGTTCACGACCAGTGTCGCCAGCGCTTCGCCTTCCAGATCTTCGGCAATTACCAGCAAGGGCTTGGAAGATTTGGCAACGGCTTCCAGAGTTGGCAACAGCTCGCGGATGTTAGAGACTTTCTTGTCAACTAACAGGATATAAGGGCTGTCCAGTTCAACGGTGCCATTTTCAGACTTGTTGATGAAGTAAGGAGACAAGTAACCGCGGTCAAACTGCATGCCTTCAACCACATCCAGTTCGTTTTGCAGGCTCTGGCCTTCTTCAACGGTGATCACACCTTCTTTACCCACTTTCTCCATGGCGTCGGCGATCAGCTTGCCCACTTCTTCGTCGGAGTTAGCAGAGATGGTACCGACCTGAGCGATGGCTTTGCTGTCGGCGCAATCTACAGAGAGGGCTCTGAGCTCTTCAACAGCAACGGTTACGGCTTTATCGATACCGCGTTTCAGATCCATCGGGTTCATACCGGCGGCAACTGATTTCAGACCTTCAGTGATAATGGCCTGGGCCAGCACGGTGGCAGTGGTGGTACCGTCACCGGCTTCGTCATTAGCCTTGGACGCCACTTCTTTGACCATCTGTGCGCCCATGTTCTCGAACTTATCTTCCAGTTCGATTTCTTTGGCCACAGAGACACCATCTTTAGTGATGCTGGGCGCACCAAAAGACTTTTCCAGTACCACGTTGCGGCCTTTAGGCCCCAGGGTAACTTTTACTGCGTTGGCAAGAATATTAACGCCCTTGAGCATTCTTGTGCGGGCATCATCAGAAAAACGTACTTCTTTTGCTGACATAATAGTATTCCTCTAAATTCAGTTAAACCAATCGGCCGGATCAGGCTTCAACCACAGCCAGGATGTCGCTTTCGCTCATGATCAGCACTTCATCGCCATCCATTTTTTCTGTTTTTACGCCGTAACCATCGTTGAAAATCACGGTGTCACCCACTTTCACATCCAGGGCTTTTACGTCACCGTTTTCAAGAATACGGCCATTGCCAACAGCAATAACTTCGCCACGGGTCGACTTCTCGGCAGCAGAGCCTGTCAGTACGATACCTCCAGCAGACTTGCTCTCCTGCTCTTGGCGCTTAACGATAACGCGATCGTGTAAAGGACGGATTTTCATTCTCAAATCTCCTGAAATTACCAATATCGAAGGATAGGTCCCGATCACTCGGGGAATGTATGACCGCAGGCTCGCCTGCCAGTCTGAATCGTTACTGACAGCCAAGATGGGGATGCAGGGTGTAATCTCAAGTGCCTGACCGAAAAAAACTGCAAGTTTTTCTCAATCTGGTGTCGTTGTGGTTTTC
Organism: Lacimicrobium sp. SS2-24; assembly: GCF_002201535.1. GTDB lineage: Bacteria > Pseudomonadota > Gammaproteobacteria > Enterobacterales > Alteromonadaceae > Lacimicrobium. The sequence continues at coordinate 347,758 of NZ_NIWW01000002.1, forward strand.
AATGTTTCAGACAGTGCCTGATTAAAGGCATTGATAAATTCCGGAGCAAGGTTTTGGCGGCTAAACATAAAATGTTGGGGGGTGGTGTGAATGGCCTCATTTACCATCCTAAGATCCTTTAGCTGGTGCTTCGCGATATAGGCATTTATGGCTTCAGCATCATCGATAAACCCGTCAACTCTGCCCAGGCTCAGCATATCTAAACGTGAGCCAAAGGATTCCACATGCAATAGCGATCCTGTAAGACTGGCGCGTTTTAACTGTTCTACGTTGCTGCCATACCAGCCTCCATCATTAAGGGCGATAATCCGCCCCTCTTGCAGCCATGACCGCAAAGAGCCAGGCTCAGGGGGAAGAGATAAATCTTCGCGATACACCAAAACATTTCTTTGGGTGCGATAAGCTAAGGAGAACCAGAAATTTTGTAGTCTCTTTGGGCTTTTACTGGCTGCAATCACGATATCTGCCTGGCCGGAAAGCAGTGCTCTTTCCACTCGCTTCTCTGGCAGAGGAAGTATCTCTAACTGACAGTCCAGTTCGGCCAATGTCTCCACTAACAGTGCTTTGTCGCTACCGGCATAACTGCTGTCGTTTATTCTGTACAAGTAGGGAAACCAATCGCCAGTGAAAACCAGTGTCAGCGGCTCAGTGCAGCGTGCAGAAGCGCCACAGGAACCAACTAACAACACTATCAGCCAGAACACTCTGCTTCGCGCGGGTCGCAGAAGACTGACCGAAAAATAGCAAGGTATTGCGATCATCGTTATGAACCTGGGTCAAAGAGCATGTCGCCGGGCTTATCCTTGCTTAGCGTTTCTTTAAGAGTGTAGCAGCCGGTCGCGTTAGTCCCGGGAAATCTCTTCAGCAATCACTTTGAGATCTTCTACCAGGCACGTGGCTGCAGGCGTGAGCCCACCTTGTGTGCGCATGGTAATGCCAACGGGCCCCTTTCGTGCCAGATCCGGCACTGGCAATCGACACAGTTCACCGAGCTTTTCATAGGTTCTGAATATCTGGTAAGGCATGGCGGCGAGCATGTCTGTTTCTCTTAATAGTGTGCGGTTGGTAAGTACTGACACCGATTCTACTACTGGCACAGGTGAGGGGAGTCCCTGATCGCGGAAATTCTGATCCAGTTCGCGACGCAGATAGGTTTGCACTGAGGGCAGGATCCAGGACTCTTCCAGCAAGTCTTCTAAACTGAGTATTCCCCGGTTACTCAGGTGATGTCCTGTACGGGCCACAATGACAGTGGGCTCCTGATAAAGCTCAACTGAAGTCAGTCCGTCATAATCCTGATGCTCAGGAATACGTCCGACAACCATGTCTAAATCACCCTGAACCAGTCCTGGTAACAGGACATCCTGGGTTCCCTCTATGACCGTCACAGAAATATTAGGACGCTCCGAGCGCAACCTGACCAGAGCCTTGGGTAATAAGGTCAGACTTGCTGTGATCAGCGTACCTACGGTGACGTGGCCGGATAACCCGCCTTGTAAGGAGGTTAACTCTTCACTGACATGTTTGATTTGCGACAACACCAGTTTGGCGTGCTTGATCAATACCTCGCCATATAACGTTGGGGTGACACCCCGGGATGAGCGTTCGAACAGGGTCAGCTCGTAGGCCGATTCAATATCGCGAATGATTTTGGTGGCAGCGGGCTGCGCCATATTCATCAGTTGTGCGGCTTTGAAAATGTTGCATTGTTCCCCTACCGTGACCAGCAGTTTCAGGTGCTTGAGCTTCATCCGGGCGACCATGTCCCTTTGTAATTTTTCCGGTGTCATCGATAGCGTCTCTATGCGTGGCTAATTACTATAAGGTTAATAATATACGTGGGTAATAGTTTCATCTATTAAGTTATAACTATCACAATTCATCGGCGAACGAAATAGCCTTTCTCCAGTGCGATCCTCCGCTCTCTATTGTAATAATGATTTTTATATATCTAAGCGCTTAAATTCTATTTTTATATTATGTTAACGGTCTGTAAAGTCACTCTCAGTCCTTAATCAGGTTGTCAGACAGCCATCATTGAGAGTCGGGCATGACAGTGAGTATTCTAAAGAACTATATCGCCGGAGAGTTTGTCAGCGGTTGCCGTGAGTTTCGTAATATCAACCCGGTCACTGGCGAGATCGTTAACCTGGTTTGTGAGGCCGATCAGGAACTGGTCAGTCAGGCCGTCGTTGCCGCCAAGCAAGCTCTCAAAGGGCCCTGGGGGAAATTCTCAGTGCAACAGCGAGCAGCGCTTTTACACAAAGTTGCCGATGGTATAGAAGCCAGGTTCGATGAGTTTGTCGCTGCGGAGATGGCCGATACCGGTAAATCTTTGCAACAGGCATCGAGCATCGACATCCCAAGGGGCGCCGCAAATTTCCGGGTTTTTGCAGACATGGTAAAAACCGCCTCCAGCAACTGTTTTCATAGCGACACAGAGGATGGTAAAGGGGCACTTAATTACAGTCTTCCTCGCCCATTAGGAGTGGTTGCCGTCATAGCACCCTGGAATCTACCGCTACTTCTGCTTACCTGGAAATTGGCCCCCGCATTGGCAGCAGGAAATTGTATCGTCGCCAAACCTTCCGAGGAGACGCCCTCCACAGCCACATTGCTGGCAGAAGTGATGCATGAGGCAGGGGTGCCAGCAGGCGTATTTAATCTGGTGCATGGATATGGACCTAATTCAGCGGGGGAATTCCTCACCAGCCATCCACAAATCGATGCCATCACGTTTACCGGTGAGTCGCGCACTGGCAGTGCCATCATGCGAGCAGCCGCTGAGCATGTTAAGCCTTTATCCTTTGAACTGGGAGGCAAGAATGCCGCGGTAATATTCGCCGATGCTGATTTAGATGACGCCGTTGCCGGCACCGCGCGGTCCGTGTTTACCAATGGTGGCCAGGTTTGTCTGTGTACCGAACGCGTTTATGTACAGCGGGAAATTTTTGAGACCTTCGTTGACAAGCTTAAGGCTAAGGCTGAGCAACTGAAAATTGGCTGGCCAAAAGAGTCGGATACCGACATGGGACCGCTGATATCAGCAGAACATAAAAATAAAGTGCTGTCTTATTATCGTCTGGCACGTGAAGAAGGGGCAACCTTCATTACCGGCGGCGGTGTTCCTGAATTTGGTGACCAACGGGATCAGGGAGCCTGGGTTGAGCCAACCATCATTACCGGTTTACCAGAAACTTCGCGCTGTATTAAAGAAGAAATTTTCGGACCGATTTGCCATATCACGCCGTTTGACACTGAAGAGGAGGCTATAAGCCTTGCCAACGATAGCCGTTATGGTCTGGCGGCTGCCATTTGGACACGAGATATCAGCCGCGGCCACCGGGTCGCCAAAGCGATGGATGCAGGTATGGTCTGGGTCAATACCTGGTACCTGCGCGATCTGCGTACGCCATTCGGCGGGGTGAAAATGTCCGGTATCGGTCGTGAAGGTGGTCAGCACTCGCTGAACTTCTATGCCGAGCCCAGCAACATTTGTATCAAATTATAAGAGGTGTTTATGACAACAGGTTGCAGCGACACAGAACAGCAGGCCGCTTTGCAATTGCGCCAGGCGGCAGAGTCCGGGGCGCCTTGCAAGCCAATCAGAACCCTATTGGCAGAGCAGGAACTGGATTCTGCCTATAGGGTGCAGGATATCAACACCCGCCACTGGCAGCAGCAGGGACGACGCCTTGTCGGTCGCAAAATTGGTCTGACATCCAAAGTGGTGCAGAGCCAACTGGGGGTTGATCAGCCTGACTTTGGTGCGTTGTTTTCGGATATGGCGATCGCTGAAGGTGAAGAGATTGCCTCTGCCAGACTGATGCAGCCTAAAATAGAAGCGGAGGTTGCGCTGGTGCTGGAAAAAGATCTGGATATGGAGCAGCCCACTGTCGCGGATGTCATTCGAGCGACGGCGTTCGCTTTGCCTGCACTGGAAATTGTCGACAGCCGCATTGCAAACTGGGATATCAATATTCTCGATACCATTGCCGACAATGCATCCAGTGGCCTTTATGTCCTTGGCAGTAAGCCTGTGAGTCTCAGTCAGCTCGATCTCAAAACCAGCGCCATGACGCTTTGGAAACGCGGACAGCCTATTTCCACCGGTGCCGGCGTAGCCTGTCTTGGCAATCCCCTGAGTGCGGCCTTATGGCTGGCTCGAACCATGAGCAAGTTTGGTCAGCCGCTGCGAGAGGGCGATACGATTCTAACCGGTGCGTTAGGGCCCATGGTTGCCGTTCAACCGGGAGACGTATTTGAATGTCAGATCAGCGGACTCGGCAGTGTGAGTGCATTTTTTGCTGAGGATTCGGCCACAGGAGAACAGGCATGAACAATAAACAGCATCAGACTCAGCAACTGGCCGAACGTTTGGATAAGGCGGCAATGACAGCCACAGCAACAGCGCAGTTGAGCGAGGATTTTCCGGAGATCGACCTGCAACAGGCTTATAAGATCCAGCAAGCCAGTATTGCCCGCCGATTATCGCGTAAAGAAAGGTTGGTTGGTGTAAAAATGGGTTTCACCAGTCGAGCCAAAATGGTGCAAATGGGCGTTGATGACCTGATCTGGGGCCAACTGACCGACAGTATGCAACTCGTGGAAGGTGGGATGCTGGAAATGCAACATTATGTGCATCCCCGGATTGAACCGGAGATCGCCTTTCGGCTGAAGACGTCCCTGAAAGGAAAAGTCAGTCTGACTGAAGCCATGGCCGCCGTGGATTCGCTGGCGCCTGCGTTGGAAATTATCGACTCGCGTTACGCCAATTTTAAGTTTTCACTGACCGATGTGGTGGCCGATAACTCTTCTTCATCGGCTTTTGTACTGGGCCCCTGGTGCAGTCCAACTGAAGACATTAGTAATCAGGCGATGATTCTGAACATCAATGGTCGGGCTAAGGAGGTGGGCTCATCTTCTGCCATTCTGGGCAACCCCTATCGTTCCCTCGTTGAAGCGGCAAGGCTGGCCGGTGAAGCCGGACTCTGTCTGGAAGCCGGATGGACAGTTTTGGCAGGGGCTGCCACCGCGGCTCAGGCCATTCCAGCCAACAGTCATATTCATCTTCAAACCTCTGGCTTAGGAGATGTGCATCTTTACACATCAAATCCCAAACAAGGAGAGCAAGGATGAAATCGACCGCTACGCTGGTAAAAGGTAAGGCGACGCCACGAGGCGCGTTCCCGCACATTAAGCGCGCCGGTGACCTGTTATTCATTTCTGGTACCAGCTCCCGTTTACCTGACAACAGTATTGTTGGCGCAACGGCAGATAAAATGGGTACCACGACACTGGATATTAAGGCACAGACCCGCGCTGTTATCGATAATATCGCCGACATACTTGCCGCTGAGGGTGCGACATTACAGGATCTGGTAGAACTGAATACCTTTTTGGTGAATATGAATGACTTCGGTGGATACAACCAGGTATACGCAGAATATTTTGATGAACAAGGGCCGGTACGAACGACCGTCGCCGTGCATCAGTTACCCCATCCACACCTTCTGATTGAAATTAAGGGCGTCGCTTACTGCCCTCTGCAAAAAAAGGACATCCTATGAGTCAGTTAAAAGCCTTCAACTTCCAGCAATGGCTGGAAGACAACCAGAGCAAACTAAAGCCACCGGTTAACAATGCCATGATCTGGGAAGACGCGGATATGATGTGCACCGTGGTGGGCGGCCCGAATCATAGACTGGACTATCATGTGGATCCGGTGGAGGAATTTTTCTATCAGTTTAAAGGTAATGCTTATCTCAATATCATGGGAGAGGATGGTCCATATAAGCTGGAATTAAAAGAAGGCGATGTGTTCCTGCTGCCCCCCTATGTTCCCCACTCGCCGCAACGTCCTGAAGCGAATAGTCTGTGTCTGGTGATTGAGCCTAAGCGTCCGTCCGGGAAAAAAGACGCGTTTCGCTGGTATTGTCTGAATTGCAATCACATGCTGCATGAAGTGCAGGTGGAATTAGTCTCCATCGTTAACGATCTACCGCCGTTGTTTGATGCTTTTGCGCAGAATGAGCAATTGCGTACCTGCAATGCCTGCGGTCAATTGCACCCGGGTAAATAGGAGTGACGATGAAACTGATTGATATGCACGCACACTTTTTCCCGGCATCCGTTCCCGATTTTGCCAGCCGCTTTTCAAATAATGGCTGGCCAACGGTCGTCCATCGCAATAGTGAGCAGGCTGACATTGTAATTGATGGTAACGTCTTCAGGCCCATTACGCATGCGTGCTGGGACACTCAGAAGCGCCTGGCTGATATGGACGTGCTTGGCATCGATACTCAGATAATCTGTGCGACGCCAGTTTTATTTGCTTATCACCGCCCCGTAGAGCAGACCCTGGCGCTGGCAGAATGGCTAAACGATGAAGCGCTGGAGATGTGTCAACCTTCAACGCAGCGCCTCAAAGCCTTATGTCAGGTACCACTTCAGGATATTGATGCGGCCTGCAAGGAAGTTTCCCGTTGCATGGACAACGGCCATGTCGGTGTACAGATCGGTAATCATGTTGGGCTGAAGAATCTCGATGATGAGGGCATTGTCAGTTTTTTACACCACTGTGCTGACATTGGCGCCCCGGTGTTGATTCATCCCTGGGACATGATGGCACCGGAAAGAATGCCTAAGTATATGCTGCCCTGGCTGGTGGCGATGCCAGCCGAAACCCAGTTATCCATATTGTCACTGATTCTGTCAGGTGCCTTCGAGCGCTTGCCTAAGAGCCTCAAAATTTGTTTTGCCCATGGGGGTGGCAGTTTCCCCTACCTGATCGGTCGTGTAGATAATGCCTGGCGGCATCGCGACATTGTACGTCAGGACTGTCCGCATCTGCCCTCCAGCTACATGGACAGGTTCTATGTGGATTCAGCTGTGTTCCACCCAGATGCCCTCGAACTCCTGGTGAAAACCATGGGAGAAAAGAGAGTGATGTTAGGGTCTGATTATCCGTTTCCGCTGGGGGAGCAGGTAATTGGCGAACTGGTGAAAGATCATTCAACACTGAGTGACAATGTAAAGTCTCGCATTCTGGCACATAACGCCGCTGAGTTTTTTAATCTGGACTGAATCTTATAACCGAAAAGACTACGGGTCTGCAGGAGTCATAATGAAGATATATCACCGAACCAGTCTTGCTATTTTAGTTGCACTTGGACTCAACGGTCTGGCTCACGCCAGCCCCTGGGACATCAGTAAAGACGCCCCGATTAATATCAAAGATCCGATGGTGGCAATACAGGCAGGCATGTCAACTGATCGAAGCCCTAACCCCCCTGCAGCGGACAGTTATGGCATGCAGTCAGATGGCAGTTTTAAACATCCTGTTGCGGCACCCGAATCTCATGATTCCCATCCTTTTGCCGGGCAACTGGATTACTGGGATACAGAAAGTTACATCAAGAATATGAAGGTGGAGGCTTACTATCCGATTCAGGTTGAGCCTTTTCATACCTGGCAGAATATCGTGGACTTTGATGGTAAACGTTACCTCTACCAGTATGTCCGTGGCGATCTGAAGATCTTCGATATTACCAATCCGAAAAAGGTTGAGCTGTTGCTGACCAAAGGGCATACCTGGGGCCCGGAAGGGGGCGGCGAGCCAGTTAACCCGTTCCCTGAGGGGGAAATGATGGGCGCAGCGTCCATCAAGTGGAGTGAAACACGGCAAAACTATGTAATGGTGCAGGCTTATGAGATTCGCCGTTTTGGTTTGCTGCGCGATAAATATCGTCAGCCGGACAAGGTAGAGGCCATTCGCAAGAGTCCACACCTTAAAGGCTTTAAAGTTTATGAAATGAAAGGCCCGATGCCTCAAGACTGGATCTTACTGGCAGAGCGCACCACTGATATCCTCAATCCGGATGCCCCGGTGGGCGAGCAGCAGGGTTCCGGTGTGCGTGATATTCCGGCCTACTATGGTGATGGCATTATGTATGTGGCGGCGGCGCCCGATAAGCGTTATGGCCTCACTGAATATCCTAATGATCTATACAGCGCTGGCTATCAGGCATGGGATATGTCTGATCCGGCCAATCCCAGATTCCTGGATATGCTTTCCGTTCCTGGCCAGATTATCGGCGACCCCGAACATGAGGCCGTATACAGGGCCGATGCACGGGTAGGCAACCGTACCTCCTGGATGGGTGCTCGTATGGCACTGTTTCTGCCCCATAAAGATTCCCGCTATGGCTATGCCGCCATGGGTGGCTTGGGTTTCTATGTCGTGGATATCAGTGACCCTAGCAATATGAAGGTGGTGGGCAACCTGAAGTTTCCGCCGAATATCGCCGGTACTGAAGGGGATTTCATCGATGTTTCTCAGGTTGAGGAAACTGGTCTGGTTTATTTTAGTGGTTACCCGCTAAATGAAGATTGCTATGAGCCCTATAAAAATATTCATATTATCGACGTATCCGATCCAACCAATCCGGTAGAAAAGGGCGTTATGCCCAGGCCGAAGCCGCCTGCCGATGCCGCCTTTACTGATTTTTGTCAGCGCCGTGGCAGTTTCGGGCCAAAACGCACCGGGGCTTATCATCAACCCGGAGTCGCCAAACAGGGCATTCTGCCCTTTAACTTCTATAACGCCGGTTTGCAGGTGTTTGATGTCTCCAACCCGGAAAAACCGCAAATCAGTGCCTACTTTGTGCCGCCTTTTGCACCGGATAAGGTGGCCAGTTATGCCATGGGGAATCTGTCTCACTCAGTGTATGTGGAATATGACCGCAATCTGTTTTGGTTATTTACTAACCATGGGTTCTACGCGCTATCCAGCCCGGTATTGGGTGAGCCGAGCTTCAGCGCACCCAAGACACCCTGGCCACCCAGACCGTAAAGCCGGTAGTTGTTAACGGTATTAATAAACAGGGGGCTGCGGCCCCCTTTTTTGTCTTTCCCGCATGTTGTTGGCGGGAACCCAGCTATCTTAAGACACCGAAATGAAAAGGCACTGGATGCCCGATAACAGCACTCGGGCATGACCGGCGGTTATGAATCCTTGTTCAGGCATTATAGCCTGTCGTTCCCGCATGTTGTTGGCGGGAACCCAGCGACTTTAAGATAAGACACCGAAACGAAAACGGCACTGGATGCCCGATAACAGCACTCGGGCATTACAGCCTGTCGTTCCCGCATGTTGTTGGCGGGAACCCAGCGACTTTAAGACACCGAAACGAAAAAGGCACTGGATGCCCGATAATGGCACTCGGGCATGACCGGCGGTTATGAATCCTTGCTCAGGCATTACAGCCTGTCGTTCCCGCATGTTGTTGGCGGGAACCTAGCGACTTTAAGACACCGAAACGAAAACGGCACTGGATGCCCGATAACAGCACTCGGGCATGACAGATGGTCTAACAAGTATGTTGCAGGCCGGTGCCCGGCGGGACTAATTCTGGCGGGCCATATCCAGTGCCAGGTCTTCAATCATATCTTCCTGGCCACCGACGGTACCGCGTTTACCCAGCTCCACCAGAATATCTCTGGCGCTGACACCGTGACGGGCTTCCGCCCGCTTGGCAAACAGCAGAAAAGAGGAATATACGCCGGCATAGCCTAGTGTCAGCGCATCCCTGTCAACACGGATTGGCTGATCCATCATCGGCACCACCAGATCTTCTGCCACGTCCATGATCTTATACAGATCGATATTATGTTTGGCGCCCATGCGATCAAGCACCGCCACCAGCACCTCAAGGGGGGTATTGCCGGCACCTGCACCCAGACCGGCGACAGAACCATCGATTCGGCTGGCGCCAGCTTCGATAGCCGCGAGGGAGTTAGCTACGCCCATGGCGAGGTTATGATGACCATGAAAACCGATTTCGGTCTTGTTTGACAGGTGCTGACGTAACAGCCCGATTTTGGCGGTCACTTCATCGGGTAACATGAAACCGGCTGAGTCGGTGCAGTAAATACAGTTAGCGCCGTATGATTCCATTAATTTTGCCTGTTCCAGAAGTTGTTCGGCGCTGATCATATGGGCCATCATCAGGAAGCCAACTGTATCCAGGCCCAGTTTGGCCGACAGGCCAATATGTTGCTCTGAAACATCCGCTTCAGTGCAGTGAGTGGCAACCCGAATGCAGCTTACGCCCAGATCTTTGGCCATGCGCAGATGATCAACGGTACCGATACCCGGAAGCAGTAAGGCCGAAATTTTTGCCTGGCGCATTTTGGGAACAACGGCTTTGAGGTATTCTTCGTCACTGTGTGCGGCAAAGCCATAATTGAGGGAGGCTCCGCCAAGGCCATCGCCGTGGGTAACTTCAATCATGGGCATGCCCGCCTCATCAAGACCGGTGGCTATATCGACCATCTGCTGCAATGATATCTGATGTTGTTTGGCATGCATGCCATCGCGCAGACTCATGTCATGCAGCGTTACGGCTTTGTTGGTTAAATTCATAGGATTCTCCTCAGGCCAGTTTATGCTGGGCAATCAATTCGGCGGTGTGAAGACCGGCGGCGGTCATAATGTCGAGGTTGCCAGCGTAGTTGGGTAAAAAGTCACCTCGACCCTCGACCTCCAGATATATGGATACCTTATTACCATCAAATACCGGGCCGTTTTTCAGCCGGTAACCGGGTACATAGGCCTGAACCTTTTCGACCATTTTAAGGACGGAGTCGGTAATGGCGTGTTCATCGGGCTGACTCTCACACAGGCAGTGAATAGTATCGCGCATGATGAGAGGCGGCTCTGCCGGGTTAATAATAATAATCGCTTTACCTTGCTGTGCTCCGCCCACAGATTCCACGGCACTGGCTGTGGTACGGGTAAACTCATCAATATTTTGCCGGGTACCGGGGCCGACAGAGCGGCTGGAAACCGTAGCCACAATTTCGGCGTACGTGACCGCCTGTATCTGAGCGACTGCCGCCACCATGGGGATGGTGGCCTGACCGCCACAGGTAACCATATTGACGTTATCGAGTTTGCCCGGCTCCAGTTTACCCAGATTGACCGGGGGCACGCAGAACGGGCCGATAGCGGCAGGCGTCAGGTCGACCATGGTCACACCCAGAGCATTCAGTTTTTCGGCATTGGCTTTGTGCGCGTACGCCGATGTGGCATCAAATGCGATGCCGATATTCATTTCCTGCACCTGCTCTAATGCCCCTTCTACACCCGTGGAACAGGTAGCGATACCAAGATTAGCCGCGCGCTTTAAACCCTCTGACGCCGGATCGACCCCTACCATCAGTACCGGGTTAATGTATTCACTACGCAGCGCCTTGTAGAGCAGGTCGGTGCCGATATTTCCCGGCCCAATAATGGCGGCATTGATTTTATTACTCATAATGGCCTCACAAATTTAAAGATAGAAACGGCGGGATCAGAAATTGTTGATAAACATCAGTACCAGTACACCGGGTGCGATAACTCTCGACACCCACAGCCAGACTCTGTATCTGATGCTGTCAGATTGCCAGCCCAGTTCGTCGGCGCTGATATGCCTGGCGACCACCCAACCCACAAAGAGCACCACGAAGATCCCGCCCAGAGGCATGGCGATATTAGAGGTGAAATAGTCGAACAGGCCAAAGAAGGTTGTCGTCGCAAAAGCCGGAATAAAACCCAGCGGATAGACGTCGGCAAGCAGGTTAAATGACAGTGCAGCCAAAATGCCCAGCCCCCAGGCCATGGAACCGGCACACAACGAGGCACGACGACGGGACCAGGTGGTTTTATTCATCAACCAGCTGGTTGGTACTTCGAGCATGCAGATGGCCGAGGTCAGGGCGGCAAAAAATAACAGGGTAAAAAACAATGCCCCGAGCAGCGCGCCCGCTGGCATCTGTGCAAAGGCGACCGGCAGTGACACGAATACCAGTCCGGGGCCTTCCGCAGGATTAAGACCAAAGGCAAAAATGATCGGGAAAATGGCCAGGCCTGCCAACAGCGCAACCAGCGTATCTGCAGCCACAATGGTCACGGAGGAACGGGGAATGGAGGTGTTTTTATTCATATAAGCGCCGTAGACCATTAAATTGGTCAGTCCGACACTGATAGAGAAAAAGGCTTGTCCTGTGGCCTCCAATACAACGCCCGGCGTAACTTTAGAAAAATCCGGAGTGAACAGAAATGCCAGCGCAGCAGAAAAATCCCCTATCCAGGCGGCATAGCCCACCATCATCAGCAACATGACAAATAGCAGTGGCATGACGATTTTGACCAGGCGCTCGACACCGCCGGCCAGCCCCAGTGAAGAAATGCCTACAACCAGTGCCAGAAACAGAATATGCCAGAACAGAATCAGTCCCGGAGCGGCCTGTAGGTTGTCAAAGACCGTTGACACAGCCTCGGCGTTCAGTCCTTGCAAGTTACCCGATGCCAGTTCCAGCACATAGGCCATCGTCCAGCCGCCAACGATGGCATAGAAAGACAGAACCAAAACGGCGCCTAACACACCGAGGTTACCCATATGCCGCCACATGGAACTGCCTCTGGATTCCCGGGACACCGTTGCAATAGCTTGAGGTGGGCTGTTCCTGCCTCTTCGCCCTACCATTAACTCAGCAATCAGTACCGGCATGGCAATCAGCAGTGCGGCGAGAATATAAATAAACACAAAGGCGCCACCCCCATTCATGCCTGCGGTATAAGGGAAACGCCAGATATTCGCCAGCCCTACAGCGGTGCCAATAGAGGCCATCATAAAGGCAAAATGTGAAGACCATTGTGGGGCAGTGCGAGTGGATGACATTTCAGTTCCTCTTTATGGCTGACAAATGAGGGTGGGATTAGGTAACCGCATGGCGCTGATTAAAACGAGGTTCCTGCCAGCGGCCACTTTGCATAATGTCTTTAAAGCGCTGCACCGCATCCCAGATGTCGGCATAACTGTTGTAAAGAGGCGCAAAGCCGAACCGTAGAATGTCGGGGGCACGGAAATCACCCACTACACCGGCATCAATCAGTGCCTGCATAATGGGATAGCCTTCGGGGTGACTGAAGGCAACCTGGCTGCCACGCCGTTCATCGTCGCGGGGGCTGACCAGCGTAAATCCGTAGTCGCCGCAGTGGCTTTCCACCAGTTCGATAAAGTACCGGGTCAGTGCCTGAGATTTAACGCGCACCTGCTGCATATCTGCCGCGCACATCAGGTCAATGCCCACTTCGGTAACGGCCAGGCTCAGTATCCCCTGAGTGCCCGTCAGCATCTGACTAATGCCTTCTCCGGGCTGGTAGTCGCGCTCGAATTTAAATGGCGCACTGTGGCCCCACCAGCCGCTCAGCGGCTGATTGACTTTGTTCTGATGGCGTTTGGCTACAAAGATAAACGCCTGACTGCCCGGCCCCCCGTTAAGGTATTTGTAGGTACAGCCAACTGCGAGGTCGGCGTTCGCGGCATTTAAATCGACCGGCAAAGCGCCGGCGCTGTGGCACAAATCCCAGACCACCAGGCAGCCTTTTTGCTGTGCCTGTTCAGTGATGGCCTGCATGTCCAGCAATCGGCCACTTTTGTAGTGCACCTGAGTCAGGCACACCACGGCTACCTGCTCGTCAATTTTGTCTGCAAATTCGTGTTCTTCAGCGAAGCGCACTTCAAAGTCATCACCGAGCTGTGCCACCAGACCCTGAATCATGTAGTTGTTAGTGGGAAAGTTACTGCCTTCCATCAACACCACTTTGCGCGTTGGCTTGAGTTTGAGTGCCGTAGCGACGGCTTTATATAAATTGATGCCGGTGGCGTCGGTACATACCACTTCGCCTTTATTGGCACCGATAAGGCCAGCAATTTTGTCACCAATACGATAAGGCAATTCAAACCAGTGATGGGTATTCCAGCTGCGTATAAGATCTTTCCCCCACTCCTGCTCCAGCACTTCTTTGGCGCGCTGTGCGGCTTTTTTGGGGCGCGCCCCAAGGGAATTACCATCCAGATAAATTTCTCCCGGATTCAGCGCGAATTTATCGCGAAAGCTCGCCAGTGGATCTTGTTTATCGAGTTTTTCAAAGTGTTCTCTGGTATAGATCATAATATGTCTGCCAATAGGTTCCGGACGTTACTAAACGACCCTGATGAAATCATGTTAGAGAGTTGTGCCTTTTGTTAAAAATAATAATAATTGCGCCAGCTATATCATTAATTGTATGTCAAAGGTGAAACCAAGATATCAGTCTACCCGCTGACGCTTCTATTGTGACGAGGTGAAGGTGGTAACTTTTGGTTTTAATTACCGCGTTGGCACAACATGGGTTCTCCTGTGGGTCAGGCGAGGAATGCAGGCAGGCATCTCAAATGTTATAGATATGTAAATTATGTTATAGCAGAGGCAAAACAAAGTATTTCTATTATAACAACACCTCCCTTAGGGTTATTTCACAGCGGCGGGGGAATGTCTCTCTGGCCCATTGGATCACAACCTTAACCCTGGTTACCGGGGAGGAGTACACAAGATGAGATTGACCAAAAACCCTTTAATTCGTCGCCATCCGCTGGCTATGAGTATTGCCCTGGTACTTTCCGGTAACGCAATGGCACAGGATGTTGAGGCAGAATCGTCGGCGAAAACCATTGAAGTGATTAAGGTTACTGCCAGACATAAGGTCGAGAGCCTGCAGGAAACGCCCATCGCCATCTCTGCGTTCAGCGGCGACGATCTCAATGATGCCCGTATCGACGCGCTTAATGGGATTGCTGAGCGCGTACCGGGTTTTCAGATGAATGTGTATAACGCCGCGGAGCCGGAGCTGTTTATGCGTGGTATCGGCAGTGATATTGAAAGTGCCGGAGCCGGTGCGGCCATTGGTGTGTATGTGGATGGTGTATATATCTCCCGCGGTGTGGCTGCAGCCATGGATCTTTACGATTTGGCCAGTGTTGAGGTACTGCGTGGCCCGCAGGGCACCTTATACGGTAAGAACGTGGTGGGCGGAGCGATTAATTTTATCACCCGCAAGCCTTCGCAGGCCTATCCCGAAGGAAAAGTCGAACTGAATGTGGGCAATTATGGTCTGCTCGAAGGCAAAGGCTATGTGACCGGCGGTCTGGCCGACAATGTTGGCGGAAAGCTTGCCTTCAGTGCCACCAAGCGGGATGGCTTTGGTGAGAACACTTATACCGGCAATGATGCCGACACCATGGACAGATATAGCCTGCGTGGTCAGCTATTGTTTACCCCCGCAGATGATCTGGAAATACTGCTCAGTGCTGATGCTTCCGATTCGGATTCGGTACCCCCTGTGCGTTACATCAGTTACAGCGATGGGCGTAATCAGCCTTTTATCAGCGACGATCCCCGCCATGCCCGTAATGAATTTGACGGTTTTGAGAAAGCCAAGGTCAAAGGTATCAGCGCAAAAGTCGACTATCAGTTGACGAATGCGACCCTGACCTCCATCACTGCTTACCGCGACAATGAATTTTCCTTCTTTGAGAACGCGGCAGCCGGACTGGTGGACACGTCAGTATTTTATGACCCTTGGGGAGATCCCGCCAACAACAATGTTGCCGGTGATGACGAGATTGCTGCGTTACAGGTAGACGATATGTGGTACCAGCAAAAGAATGAGCAATCCTCTCAGTTCTCACAGGAGTTCCGTCTCGCCGGTGTCAGTGGCGCGGTGGACTGGCAGCTGGGTGCCTATTATATGCGTGAAGACATCGAGCGTGATGAAATGGTGCAGTATTGGTTCCATACTCAGTGGGGCACCACTACCGGCCGACTTTACAATATCACTGAGAATGTCACCGACAGCTATGCGGTGTTTGGCCAGGCCAGTTATAACTTCAATGAGAAATGGCGAGTTACCGCAGGGTTGCGCTGGAGTGAAGACAAAAAAGATTTCCGCTCAGTGGCGTGGGGGCGCCGCTTTGATAACTGGGATACCCTGCATCAGGATCTGAATGGTAACCGGGTCGAGCGTTATGATGTGTCAACGTCAGAATCCTGGGATGCCTGGACACCAAGTCTGGTGGTGGATTACAAAGCCGACAAAGACTTGTTTTATTATTATTCGCTCTCCAGGGGTTACAAAGCCGGTGGCTTTAATGGCGAGGGCCCGGAAAGTGCTGAAGAAGCGATTCTTGCCTTCGCACCGGAATTTGCCCTTAACCACGAAATCGGTTTGAAGTCGCAAGCCTTTGATGACCGTTTGCGTCTCAATGCGGCCGTGTTCTTTACACAGTACACCGATATGCAGAACCAGATCTGGGTCGAGACCGGTCCAAATACGCCAGACGACCTGGAAGTCAGAAACGGTACCGGTGAAGCCAAAGGCCTTGAGCTGGAACTGACCGCGCTGGTTACCGACAACTTCACCCTGACCGGTAGTTATGGCTTTATCGATGCTGAATTTACCGATTCTTTCGAAGTTGACGGAGAAGATTTTCAGGGTAACAGAATGCGCCGTACTCCGGAGCACAGCCTGAATCTGGCCGCTACCTATGACTGGGAGACAGAGAGCGGCTATTGGTCCGCGCGACTGGATTACCAGTATCAGGACGAGTACTTCTTCGATAACTCCAATGATCCACTGACCCAGGTCGACTCTGAAACCACCCTTAATGCCAGTGTGCAACTGGCCAGCCTGGACGATACATGGTCGGTGCAACTGTGGGGTAAAAACCTTACCGATGAACAGAATATTGCCTCGACGACGGTCTATGCGGCCTGGGACAATACGGTATTCTCATCCTACAAAGCCCCCAGAACCTTTGGTGTGTCAGTCACCTATCAGTTCTGATTAACGACAGGTCGGGGCATGTCGCCCCGGCCTGCTGTTTCGTTACTTTCCTTTCAGTGCAACCGCTGTAGTGATACCCCGGCGTGAGCCAATCGCTACCCCAAAGATGCCTACAAAAATATAACATCTGATTAAAGTGTTCTTGACAGTTAACATGTATACAAATAGATTTAAATGTATTCATAAAGAGAGGGCAATCCCATGAATGAACGAGTAGAGCAGAGTGCAGTAAAGCCCACCGGTATCTTTTATGGCTGGTGGATTGTAGTGGGGTCGATCATCGGTCTGGCCTTTGGTTACAGTGTGATCGCCATGTCTTTTGGTACCTTTATTAAGGAATTCGAGAGCAGTTTCGGCTGGAGTCGCGGTCAGATTTCGTTTGGCTCGACAGTGATTGGTATTACCGCCATTCTGTTTTTTCCTTATGTGGGCTCGCTGGTGGACAAATACGGTGCGAAGAAAGTTCTGGTGCCGTCCACCTTATTGTTCGCGGTGACCATAGCGTCGATGTCTCTGATGACCTCTTCTATCTGGCATCTCTATGCCATGTGCATTCTGATCCCCTTGTTGGGCGCCGGAACAGCACCGCTGACCTATTCCAGATTACTGGTAAGCTGGTTTAACAAACGTCGCGGATTGGCTCTTGGTATTGGCCTTGCCGGCGTAGGGCTGGGTACAACCCTGGTGCCATTGATCGCCTCTTATTTCATCGGACTTTACAGCTGGCGCGAAGCCTATCTGGCCATCGGTCTGATCATTCTGGTGCTGGTATTGCCCATGACCAAATTCCTGATGCGGAATAAGCCAGCAGATATGGGGCTGCAACCCGATGGTATCGCACCGCAAGCTGCGCCTAAAGCTACCACGGCACAGGCCACCACTGATAAACCCTTGATCGGCTATACCGCCAAAGAAGCGCTGAAACAGAAAACCTTCTGGCTAATGTTCGCATCCTTTCTGATTACCGGCCTGACCACCTCCACGGTGCTGGTACATCTGGTACCCATGATGATGGATCGCGGTTTAACCCTGCAACAGGCAGTGGAAACCTTTGCCTATCTGGGGATTTCCATCATTCTCGGGCGGCTGGTAGCCGGTTACCTGATGGATAAGTTTTTTGCCCCCTATGTGGTGGTGTTCTTTATGTTCGGCCCGGTGATTGGCCTGGCAGCGTTTGCACTTGGGGCTACCGGTCATTCCGCGGCTTTATGTACCGCACTTATCGGCATCGCCATTGGCGCCGAATTTGATGTGATGGCTTATTTTACCAGTCGTTACTTTGGTAATCGTTCCTTTGGGGTCATTTATGGTTACAGCTATTCCGGATTCAAAATAGGTGCCAGCGTTGGCCCCCTAATCATGGGCGTGGCCTACGATCTGTTGGGGCGCTATACCGAGGTGCTGTGGGCCATGTCGGCGACGATGATTATCTGCTGCGTGCTGATTCTGATGATGGGTAAGTACCCGGTGCTGCCGTCCAGACCTGCAGAAGCTGGCAGCACCTCAGTATAAAGAACAAAATAAATTACTTGTATACAATTATTGATAGATGTATTCTTTGTTTGTGTTGTTCAAGATAACAGGTGAGATATGAGCCAGGACCTCAAAGTAGGCATTGCCGGTTTCGGCACGATAGGCCGCGTTGTTGCCAAAGCCCTGGATGAGGGCATGGAAGGGCTGGTACTCAGTGGTATTGTCTCTGGCAATGAGCAAAAGGCTCGTCAGGCCATGCAGCAACTGACTAAGCCTGTTGCCTTGCTGAATGCAAACAAACTGGCCAGCGAGGCCGATGTGGTGGTGGATTGTGCCCCCACTGCAGCCTTTATGGACATTGCCGAACCTGTCCTCAGTGCGGGTAAAACCCTGATTACGGTAAGTGGTGCGGCCATCTTGCAGCACCCGCAAGTGGTTGAGCTGGCACGGCGCTGCCATGGCCGCATTATTCTCGCAACCGGGGCGTTTTTAGGGCTCGACGCCGTGCGTGCTGCGGCACTGGGAACCATCTATTCTGTCAGCATGGTCACCCGTAAGCCGCCTACGTCGTTGGTTAAAGCTAAGTACATTGTCGAAAACCAGATAGAGCTGCAGGGTTTAACCCAACCCTTGCAGGTTTTTAAAGGCAGTGCTGCAGAGGGATCCAGGTTGTTCCCGTCTAACGTTAATGTGGCCGCAGCCCTTGGTCTGGCGGGCGTGGGTGCGGATAAGACCGAACTGGAAATCTGGGCCGACCCGGATAAAACCCGCAACACTCATACTATCCGCGTGGATGCTGACAGCGCCAGTTTTGAGATGACTATTGAAAACGTGCCCACGGTTGAGAATCCCGGCACAGGGCGTATTACCGCACTCAGTGTGATTGAAGCCTTACGTTCGCTGACCTCGCCACTGCGGGTTGGCAGTTAACTTTTGCAGGAGTAATGATTATGGCAGCAAAGCCAAGTTCACCGATTCAGTTAAAACATCTGGCCATGGCCTCCGACGATCCGGATAAGAGCAAAGCCTTTTTCGAGAATGTATTGGGGTGGGACGTGGCCGGGGTGGTTGCCAGTCGTAATGCCAACGGCTACTACATGACCGATGGCAATATTAATCTGGCCATCCTTAAGTTTAAGAACGGCCCGGCCGCTGGCAAAGAGTTTCCGCAGGGTTATGTGGGTCTTCACCATGTGGGTTTCCAGTGTGATGACATTGAGCAAATGGTGGCAAGCTTTAAGGCCAATGGTTATGAACCGCGCCATGATGTGAATCTGGCTCAGGGCCTGGGTAAAAACCCGGCCAAAGACAATGCCGAGTATAAGATGAATGGCCCGGAAAATATCATGGTAGATATCTCTGAACGGGGCTGGGTAGGCACGCAAAGTTATAAAACCCTGTAACAGGTTTTGTAAGACGTCCATGTTCGTCTTGCCTTGTCCCAAAGCCGGTTTGTGTGACGGTTTTGGGATTTTTTCATTTTTACGGATCAGGCACCAATGAGTTCTGCCGAACTATGGCTGTTTATTCTCACGACACTCACCTCAACGCTTGCCGGTATCTGCGCCATGGGCGGTGGCATGATCCTGGTGCTGTTGCTGCCGCTGTTTGTCACTCCGGGGGCCATTGTACCGGTGCATGCGGTCACACAACTGGCCAGCAATGGCTCTCGGCTGGCGTTTAATCTGTCGGCAACCTGTTGGTCACTGATCCCCTTATATCTGCTCGGCTCCATAGTCGGTGTGACGGTATTTAGCCTGTTTCTGGTGCAGCTGGACACCCGCCTGATTCCGCTGTTTATTGCCTGTTATCTGTTGCTTTCCTTGTGGTCGGTGCGGGTAGACCGCCTGATGAGTCGGTTTGAGAACTTCTTTATTATCGGTGCCCTGCAAAGCGGCCTGGGATTGTTAGTGGGCGCCCCCGGCCCACTGGCGGTGACATTACTGTACAAACGTCTGAGCGATAAAAATGCGGTCATTGCCACTGCCTCTTTGTTTATGCTGATAGGCAATATCTGCAAAATCAGTGTGTTTGTGGTGATCGGATTCCGGTTTTCAGAATACGCCAGCGTGCTGCTCAGTACGGTACTGGGCGCGACCCTGGGTTCCTGGCTGGGCACTCGCTTGCGGGCCCATATTCCGGCTCAGCTTTTTTTCCCGTTGATCAAAGGCTTACTGACCCTGATGGCGCTGTGGATTTTGTTTCGTAGCCTTTACCAGTACCTCAACTAAGGAGGCATCAATGACCGCGATTCGATTTATTCGGCCCGATGGCAACGCCATCACCATCAACGCCGAGCCCGGTGTCAGCCTGATGGTGGCGGCGCAGGAAAACGATCTGCCCGGCATGGCGGCCATTTGCGGTGGCTGTTGCAGCTGTGGTACCTGCCATGTGCAGCTGCCGCCGGAATCAGCTGAAAAAGTGCCCGCCCCTTATGTCGGTGAGCAACAAATATTGGCGCAACTACCGACTGCGACATCGGGCTCCAGGCTGGCCTGCCAGGTGGTGGTGACCGACGCGCTGGAAAATATCAGCGTACAATTGCTGGAGCCGTAAATGGTCTCACCCCGCTTTAAAGCCGTACTCACCTCGTTTTTTATGTCGCTGAGTATGTCGTGCATTATGTCGTTGGTAGTCACGCTGTATAACCTGGGATTGCCTGAAGGGCTGCTGTATATCTGGTTAAAAGCCTGGGGGTTTGGCTTTATGGTGGCTTTTCCGGTGGTTTTGGTGATCTCCCCGCTGATCCGACGCCTGGTGACCCTACTGGTGGGGTAGTTCCATCAGTTAAGCCAGAGGCCGCTTCTTAAGGCTTCTGGCTCATCAGATAGTCAATGGTGCCGAGGCTGGTATTGGAGATATGGTTGCGCATGGCGTCAAAGGCTTTGTCTTTATCGCCCTTGAGGATCGCGTCAACCAGTTCGCCGTGTTCGCTGAATGAGGTTTCCAGACGGTTACGCTTTTCAAACAGCCAGGGCTGACGGTAAAGCGTCAGGCGTTTGCGCATCTTGGCGATGGTTTCGAGAAGGGTTTTATTGCGCGAGCCCTGATGGATGGCACTGTGCAATTGATCGTTGAGTTCGGCAAAGCGTTCCACATCTTCTTCCTCAACGGCCTGTTTGGATTGTTGGTGCATTCGCTCTATCTGCTTACGCTCCACCGCTGTCATGCGCTCTGCACTTAAACGGGCGCACAGGGCTTCCAGCTCCTGCAGGGCTTCGTACATATCGCCCAGCTGTTCGATATCCAGTTCAATCACGGTGACGCCACGGTGGGCTTTGCTCTCTACCAGGCCACTGGTATGCAACAGGCGAAAGGCTTCGCGAATCGGGGTGCGGGAAACGCCAAACTGATTGGCAATGTCCTGCTCTTCAAGTTTTTGCCCAGGTTTGATCTCGCCGGAGATAATCTGTGCAGAGAGCTGGTTATAAATCTTATCGGAAATCGTCAGGTTGGCCATAGATTGTATACTTAAAAAGGTAAACTGAGCTTATAGTACGAGATGGCAGCTAAGTTGCAACTGTTTATATACATAACCATGGCTTTGTGTGCATATGGGTGGTGATTAACCGAAAAAGCCCGGATTCTGTTGCTGTTGTATTCGCGTCTATTGTTGGACTAAAGTCCAACCTACGCTCCCTGTAGCATTGTCGTATAGTGGCTGTCTGGGGTCCTGTAGCCCGTGATGCAGCGAAGCGGGATCCGGGAACAGGGGATATCTCAAGATGCATCGACTTCCCTGTCTTTTATGTCTCTCGTCCCTTCGAGCCAGTTACTTTTCTTTGTTCGTGCAAAGAAAAGTAACCAAAAGAAAGCACGCCCCTAACGCCACACAAAGTCCGCTCATGGCTCGGTAAAAGGCGGTCGCGGAGATTCACGTCCGAAGTTCAGTCTCCGCTTAATTTTCATCCCTGAAAATTACCCGCCTTTTACACATCACCTGTCCGGACGTGGCGCTTTTAGGGGGAAGTGGCGGCTTTGCCGCCTTAGTGATGCTAGCGAATATGGAGGCCAGCCCCAATAAAACGTGCTGACTCAGTTGGCCAGATTAATACACATCACTTTGGTCTGTGTCATTTCCTTAATGGCAAAGCGCACGCCTTCGCGGCCCATACTGCCGCGCCGGGCGCCACCGAAGGGCATGGCATCCAGGCGGTAGTCGGTGGAGTCATTGACCATCACCCCGGCCATATCCAGCTCCCGCGAAACCTTGTGCGCAGTGTTGATATTGCTGGTGAACACCGCCCCATGAATGGCGTAGTCGGCCTGATTCGCTAAAGCGATTGCATTGTCCACACTGTCAAAAGGATACAGACTGACTACCGGGCCAAAGGCTTCGTGGCAGGTAAGATTCTGGTCTTGCGCCACATTATCCAGTGCAGTTGGGTGATAGCAGGCACCGTTGCGAACGCCCCCTACTAATAGATTGGCACCGCTGTGCACTGCTTCTTTTACCCAGTTTTCGATACGAATGGCTTCACGTTCGTGGATCATGGGCCCAAGATCGGTATCGTCCAGCAAGGGATCACCCACTTTAAGCTGACGGGTCTGGCGCACAAATTTTGCCCTGAAGGTGTCGTAAACATTGCGGTGTACATAAATACGCTGAACGCCAATGCAGTTCTGTCCCACTGCCGAGTAAGAGCCGGACACGCAGGCTTCAACGGCGCGCTCAATGTCACAGTCGTCCATCACAATCACCGGTGAATTGGCACCCAGTTCCATGGCCAGCTTCTTAATGCCGGCGTTTTTTGCAATCACTTCTGCCGAGGCTTCACCACCGGTGTAGGTCACCATTGCCACATCTTTATGACCAACCATGGTGTTGCCAAAATCCCGTGCATAACCGGTCAGCACATTCACTTTGCCGGGTTCCAGACCACAGTCAACCAGTGCCTTAACCAGCTGCAATGCAGACAGCGGTGCCTGTTGTGAGGGTTTAAGCACCACCGTATTGCCAGCAGCCAGCGCCGGACCTAGTTTATGGGCGGCCAGGTTGAGTGGATCGTTAAACGGAGTGATGGCCACGATAACGCCCAACGGCACATGTTCGTAATAGCCAACCCGCTGCTCGCCACCATCAAAACTGTCGAAGGGAATGGTTTCACCTGCCAGCCGTATAGCTTCCTCGGCGGCCAGGGTGAGAGTGTTGATACACCGCTTTACTTCTTTACGCGCCGCCTTAATGGGCTTACCGGTTTCCATACTGATCGTGCGTGCAAAGCTTTCCTGGCGTGATTCAACCAGTTTAGCGGCGTCCTGTAATAGCCGCGCCCTGTCTTTACTGGGCTGATGGCGGTAACGGGCAAAGGCCGATTGAGCGCTGCTGATTGCCCGCAGCGCGTCCTCGTTGTCGGCGCAGGCTACCCTGGCCAGCTCATTGTTGTCGTAGGGGCTGTGAATGGTCATGCTGGTTTTACCTGCCTGCCAGTGCCCGTCAATTAACAGAGTTTGCGCATCGGACGTGTCTGCTGATGGGAATATTGCCTGTGCCTGCATATCACCCCCTGTCCTTGCGCAGTACCAGGTCGTCATATTCCCGCGAATCGAGAATCGCCTCGACGATCACCGGGCCGCCCATTGCAAAGGCTTTATCCAGTGCCTGACCGTACTCATTCTGATCAAAGGCTTTAAGCACCGGTACGCCAAAGATATTGTCGCCGCCGATGGTACCGCGCTCACGAATGGGCGTGCCGTAGATGGGATTATTTTTCTTTTCCTGCTTGATTCGGATCAGAGCCAGGTCATTGTCGGTAAAGAGTACAAACACAATGCTCAGGTTCTCCCGTACCGCAACCGCCAGTTCGCCCGCTGTCATCAGAAAGCCGCCGTCGCCCACCACTGAACAGACCGGCGTATCGGGCAGGCAGAGTTTGGCGGTAATCGCCGAGGGAATACCAAAACCCATGGCTGACCAGCCATTGGTCATGATTTGCAGGCCTACTTTTGGGGTTGGCCACTTCTGCCCAATCAAATGAATATGGGCGCCCACATCACAGGTCATAATGCCGTTTTGAGGGAACTTTTCTCTTAGAATATCCAGTGCCGCGCAGGGGCCAAAGGCGTTATTCTGTGGTGACATGCGCGCGAACATATCGGCTTTACGTTCAGCCAGTGCCTGCAGGTCCCAATCTTTAGGGCCGCAATCACAGGCCAGCAACTGGTTTACTGAATGGGCGATATCGCCCAGTACATCGCAGGCCAGGGTATAGGTGTTGGTATCCAGGTCGGTGGCGACAATATCCAGACTCACCAGTGGTGCATCGGGCAGCCAGTCTTCATAGCTGAATTCCACTTCGTCATAACCGATGCTGACCACCAGATCGGCCTGCTGATGGGTTTGTCCCACCACATCGCTCAGCGCGTGGAACAGCACCCCGGCATAGTGGGGGTCTGTTTCGTCGAGAATACCTTTGGCCATGGGGTTAATCACCACTGGCACATTGAACTTCTCTGCCAGTGCTTTGATTTCTTTGCCCAAACCACAGGTGGCGGCTCTGAGTCCCAGAACAAGCACGGGTTTTTTGGCGTCGGAAAAGAGGCTTTGCATCTTCTCAAGCTGTTCATCACTGGCCTTGTCTGCCTTGATCACAGGCAGCGGTGCCATATCCTGCGGTGTAGTCTTTTCGGCACTCATGCCAACGGGTAAGCCCACATGCACCGGACCAGGTACACCGGAAAGTGCTTCCTGGGCCGCCTCAAACAGAATTTCTCTGACCTTGCCGGGCTCCAGGCGGGTGGTCTTTTTGGTTATGGGCTTGAAAAGCGCCTGATGATCTATGGCCATCTGTACGATACGACCGCGCTTGTGTTCCGGCATCTCATCGGTCAGGGCAATCATCGGTGAGCGGTCCAGGTAGGCACTGCCTACCCCGGTGGCCAGATTCGTGGCGCCCGGGCCAAACGTCCCGAAGCAGACACCGGGTACACCGGTAATTCTTCCGCACACATCGGCCATAAAGGCTGCGCCGCCCTCATGGGTGGCCAGTACAAAGTCTATGCCTTCGGTAGTACGAATGGCTTCCATATAATCAACCCAGCCGCCGCTGGGTACACCGAAAACATGTTTTACACCCAACTCTTTGAGGGCATCAACTACTTGTTGTGCAACGCTAATTTGTGTCATGTAAATTCGCCTGTATTGAATTAAGGGTGAATGTAACCGGCGGAATTGCTGTGCACTGACTGATTCAGTGGTTCAAGTTCTGCCATTTGCAAGAAGCTGAGGAGGCTGTCATTAAACTCCACCGGCTTTTCAAAAAATGCCGAGTGACCGCAATGATCAAACTCAACAATAAAGGAATTCGGTACCTGTTCCTGCACCAGACGAATGGCCTCAATAGGGAACAGAATGTCATCCTGACCAGCAACAAAAAGCACCGGGAATCCGAGTTTACCAAGTTGCTCCGGCGCGACCTTCTGCTCGGCATACTGGCCGCTCAGGGTGTTTTTATCGGTTTGATTAAAACTGCTGATTTGACGGTATAGCAACGCCTGCTCGGAATTTTTCAGTTTAAAATCCGCACCCAGCACTCTGTCCAGTTGACTGAGCTGAGCTGTTTCTGCCCGGGCCTTATCCATAATGTCAGCCACCTGCCCATCCTCTTTCAGACCATGCAGTGAATCAGCAATCATCAGAGCACTCACCCGCTGTGGGTATTGACTGGCAAAGGTAATGGCAGTGCCACCGCCCATGGACTGGCCAATCAGCGCCACTTTGTCTAATTGCAGATGATCCAATAGTGCTTTGAGGTCATCTACAAAGCCACTTCTGCCAAGTCCGGCATGGTCAGTAGAATTGCCAAAGCCCCGGTGGTCAAAAGTGATCACCTGATAGGCCCTGGCCAGCACATCCACTTGTTTGTACCAAATGGCATGATTGCCACCAAGGCCGTGCGCCAGTATTAGTGGCTCACCTTTGCCATGCACTTCGTAATAAAGTTGGTCGTCACCAATATTGAGAATTGCCATGAGGTGTTTTCCTTATTGCGGTTTGTCGATAATGGCCTTGATACGCTCGGGCGGATCGACCACAAAATTTTCCAGATCCCACTGATCAAAGGTGGACATCTTATTGCCTGGCCAGATGGACGGCTCATAGGGCTTGTCAGGTGTGATCTGCAACATGTCGGAATAAAACTCCACATTGTTACCGTCGGGATCTTTGAACACGATAAACGTATTGTCGCCAGGGCCGTGACGGCCGAGACCGCGGTCGATCTCGATGCCACGTTCGACCAGCATTTGTGTGATTTTTTTTATCTCGTCGATGGACTCAACGTGATAGGAAAAGTGTTCAACCCGTGACAGGGTCGGATCCTGTTTATCGATTTGATCCGGTGGTAATTGCAACAGCGCCAGGTCGTGGTGGTCTTCACCGGCGCGTAAAAACACCATACGATCATCAATCCAGTCAGAAATTTTCAGTCCGACGATGTCCTGATAAAAGGCCACTGAACGCTGAATATCCTGCACTTTAAGTACCAGGTGGCCGAGTTTTGTTGGTTTAGGGGTATACATAACTCTCTCCTTGAACTGAGGTTAAACGGCTTCAGCGCGCACGGTATTGACAATACAACCCACGCCTTCGGCGCTGGCTTCGAGTTTGTCCCCGGCTTTGAGAAATAAGCCCATACCTTTACCGACACCAGCCGGGGTGCCTGTCATGATCAGGTCGCCAGGGCGCAGGGTTAAAATGCCGGACAGGTATTCAATCTGTTCGAAGATATTCCAGATCAGTTCACTGGTATTGCCGTTTTGCATCTGTTTGCCATTGAGCCATAAACCAAGTTTTACCTTGTGCGGATCGGCGATGGCTTGTTTAGGCACAAACACGGGTCCCATAGGGCAAAAGGTGTCCCAGCTCTTGCCCCTGAACCAGTCATGCTTGAAGGGATAATCACTGCGACGATTCAGGTCACGGGCGGAGATATCATTGACCACGGTGTAGCCAGCGATATAGTCCAGCGCATTTTCGGCTTTGACCCTTCGGGCTGGTTTACCGATGACCACGCCCAGCTCGACTTCCCAATCCAGTTGCGAAGTTTCCGGTGGCATTACTACGTCTTCATCAGTGGCGATGACACTGCTGGTGGCTTTCATAAATACATAGGGAGAGCTATCTTCTTTGGCTGCCAGCACGGTTTGCATTTCTTCGGCATGTTCATGGTAATTGGACGCTGTACCGAAGATGGTGGTTGGCGTAAACGGCGTAGTTAGCTTGATGTTATCGGCCAGCGGAATGATTTTTTCCTGAGACGCAAGGCTGGCCGCTTTGGTTGCCAGTTCATTTAACTGTGATGAGAGTTGTGGCCAGGCAGCGATACATTGATTGCTGTCCCGGGCCCAATCGGGTATCTCTTGTGTCGGATTCGCGGCCTCATACAGATCCGCCAGGTCGTAACGATAGTGGCCAATAACCATGGCTGTTTTCGGTTTATCGTTTTTTAGATATCGGGTCAGAGCATAATGGCTCATAATCTTTGTCTCCTTTGCGGTGCTACGCTGTGGCGATTCTGTTACCTCAATGTGCGTTGTCCGAGGCAGAAAATCGACTAATTAATTGGCTTTCTTTTATAACTAAAAAAATATACCTAAATTGAACTGAATATTTATAATTGTATATCAACAGGTTCAGCCACTGAACGTCTGGTAAAGCATCCGCAACGCCACCAACAGCAAAAAGCTGCCAAATAACATACTTAACTGACGCTTATTCAGACGATGAGCAATGCGGGCCCCAAAAGGTGCCATCATCACGGTGACCGGGGCGATTAAGGCCACACCGATGAGGTTCACAAAACCCAGGCTACCAGGGGGTAAACGGCTATCACCCCAGCCAGAGACGACAAATCCGGCAGTGCCAGGTAGGCTGATCAGCAAGCCAAACAGAGCTGCCGTACCGACTGCGCGATGAATGGGTTGGTTGAGTAAAGTCAGTACTGGCACACTCAAGGTGCCGCCACCGATCCCCATCATGCTGGATAATCCTCCAATCATAAGGGGGGGAACCGGTGCAACCAGGCCCTGGGGGAGATCGTTGCTTACGGTCAGATTGTCTGTCGGGAGCATCATTTTCAATGCGACGATCAACGCAACCACACCAAAGATGGCAGAGAGTATCTGACTATTAACGGATGAGGCGGCAATCGCGCCAGCCAGTGATCCCAGCAGTATCCATACCCCCCATATTCTGACCAGACGCAGGTCCACTGATCCTTTCTGATGATGCGCTCGTGCCGACGAAATGGACGTAAAGATAATGCAGGTGAGTGAGGTGGCTACGGCTACGTGCATACGGATCTCCGGATCCACACCGTAAATGCTCAGCGCCGCATCCAGCACTGGCACGATGACAATGCCACCACCAACACCAAGCAGTCCTGCAAGCACACCTGCTATGGCACCTGTTACTAGCATCATTGCTGCCAGCGGCAGTAAATCATTGACTACATCCATCACCCTACTCTTTGTTTGAATCTCTAATTGGTGTACCTTAATCTATATTATGTATACAATAAAATCAAATTGTACTCATAAGGCGGGAGGTGAGTTATTCCGCGCCCCTTTTTAACAGGAGAAACACCCTATGACGTCAGTACAAATCAGTGCGCAGCAGCAGGAACAGATTGAGCAGGCCCAAAAGCGAGCCAGAGCATTAAAAAAACGGGTCGCACCGCTGGATGACGATAGCCTTGATCTGATTATTCGTGAGGCCCGCAGCCACAATGGCTGGCTCGATAAGCCTGTGACTGAAGACGTACTGCAGCAGCTTTATGACATCGTTAAAATGGGTTCAACCAGCATGAACACCTGTCCGGCTCGCTTTGTGTTTATTCAAAGCGACGAAGCCAAAGCCAGATTAAGACCCTGTCTGGCGCCACTGAATGTCAATAAAGTGCTGAGTGCACCTGTGACCGTGATCATCGCGCATGACCAGGCTTTTTATCGGAAAATGCCAAAACTCTTTGCCCATAATCCCGACGCTGCGGTTATGTTTGAGAACAATGCTGAGCTGGCCGCCACCTCGGCGTTTCGTAATGGAACCTTGCAGGGGGCGTATCTGATGATTGCGGCCCGGGCACTGGGGTTGGATGTAGGACCGATGTCCGGATTCAATAACCAAGTCTGTGACGAAACGTTTTTTGCTGGTACCACCATCAAGAGTAACTTTCTGTGCTCGCTGGGCTACGGCGATACCGACAAACTGTTTCAGCGCCTGCCCCGGCTGGATTTTGACGAGGCCTGCGAGCTGATTTAGTCAGTCTGGTATGCAGAAGTCAGTAGCCCTTGTCTGACTCGGGTCATGATTTCAGGCTTCGGGGAGGGCATGCGTAAATCCGTCGCGGGCTGGACTAGCTTAAATGCCGGGCGCGCCAGCAAGCGTCGCAGCCAGTCCGTTGTCTCTGGTACCTCCTGCCAGAGACAATCCAGCTGCAGGCGTTGCAATCTGTCTACCAGTGCCATGCTGGCAGTATCGGCGAGCGAATAGTCAGGCCCGGCGAGCCAGGGGGTATGACTGACCCTTTGTGCCACATTACGGATAATCTTGCGTACGCGGTCTATGGCATTGAACACCGCAGCCATATCGGTATCGGTACCCACCAGTTTGCGGAACGCCTGGGCTCTTTGCGGCATTGGATGTGCCTGTACCAGTTGCTCCAGTTGTGTTTTCTGCATTTTTTGAAAGCGTTGGCGGATCATCAGCTCAAAGGTCAATGGCCTGAGCGCCGGGTGAATCTCATCATCGAAGTACTTGCACCACTGGCGCATCTTTGCCTTATCTTCAGCAGCGACAGGCCTTAGGGGGTTGGCTGGAAACGCGTCATCCAGGTATTCATTGATGACGCTGGACTCTATGATCACCCTTTGCTGATGCACCAGTGTCGGCACCACTCCATTGGGGTTTAATCGAAGGTAATCCGGCTGCAAATGCTCGAAATTTCTCAACACCACCCGCTGGCTTTGCCAAGGTAACTGCTTCTCTGCCAGACAGGCACGGACCTTAAAAGACATCAGTGAATCCCAGTCATGGTAGAGGGTTAACGCCGGTTTTTCTTCTTTCATTGCATTTACCTTTAGTGACATTGCTGTTTTTCGTCGACAGACAAACGACTCGGGTGACTGTCTGAGCGTAGTTAAACATGTATACAATAAATATTAAATGTATTTAATATGTTAATAATATGTACAAATAGTGATCAATGAATTATAAAGTAGAAAGGTGAATGCAAAAATCGCCGTATAAAACCCATTCAACACTCAAGAGAAAGAAGGAACATGCTATGACCCTGAACACCACGCTTGTTACCCATAAGCGCTATCTCAGCCTGCTCATTGGCTCTTTATTGAGCTCTGCCACCGTGTTGGCGCAGCAGGATGAATCGCAACAGGAGAAAGTCGAGAAAATCAGCGTAACGGGATCTTTTATCAAAGGCCGGATTCAAAGCAGCAGTGCCTCTCCCATTTCCTCGGTGAGCGCGGAAGATCTTGCTAATATCGGCGCTACCAGTGTTTCTGATCTGGTCAACACGCTGACCGTTAATACCGGTGCGCAGGTTTACTCCGACAGCTTTGAGCAAGCGCGTTCGGTAGGTACTACCAATATCAACTTACGTGGTCTGGGTGTGACATCGACACTGGTTTTACTCAACGGCCAGCGCCAGACTCTGTCGCCTGCAGTGACCGAGGGCGGTGACCAGTTTGTGGATCTAAGTACCCTGGTTCCTGCGATTGCGGTTGAACGGGTCGAAATTTTAAAAGACGGGGCGTCATCACTATATGGTTCGGACGCGGTAGCTGGGGTCGTGAACTTTATCACTCGCTCTAAGTTTGAGGGACTGGAGTTTGATGTGAATTATCAGAACAATAAGTATGGATCTGATGAAGTTAGCTTGGGCGCGATTACCGGTGCCACCAGTAATAAGGGCAACCTGATGTTGGCGGTAAACTACCTGACACGCAGCAATGTGCCAAATTCTGAACGGCGTGATGACTATGCCGCGAAGCAGGACTCCTGGAGTGGCTATGGCTTCCCGGGCAAAGTGATCGCGTTTGACGGCCCGCCGGGCCCGCCTATTAAGCTGATTGATCCCGTTTGTCTTGATGGTTCTGTCTATGAGCAGTATCCGGGACTGGTGCGTCGCAAGCCAGACGGTGAACACCCCAGCGATGGGTCGTGCCAGCTGAACTATGGCTATTATGGCGACATAATCGCAGAAGCAGAGCAGATGCAGGCAATGGCACAGGGATCTTATGATCTGACTGGCAATACCACATTGTTTAGTGAGCTGGTGGTGGCCCGCAACCGTACGACCATCCATTCCGTGCCCAGTCAGCCGCAGCTCGATGAGGTACGGGTACCGGCTTATCATCCGGATGCTATTGAAGTGGGCGGGGTCGATCCTTTCCCTGGCAGTGCATCAAACAGTGGTGTGTTATTTATCCGGCCACTTGGCGCCGGTTCAGCGCCCAATGTGGATGATAAGGTCTATCGTTCCTGGCGCTACCAACTGGGCATTAAAGGCGACCTGGCTAATTACTGGTCATGGCAGGCAAGTATGACCAGTAGTGTGAATGAGACTGAAAATTCGCGTAAAGATGTTATTACCGATAACCTGCAGGCGGCCTTAAATGGTCAGGGCGGACCATCGGGCGACCAATACTATTATTGGCTATCCTCCAGCCAGCATAAGAACACACCCGAGATGTACGATTTTATCTTTGGTGAATTTGGCTACAAAGCCAAATCCAGTCAGACCGTTTTCGATGCTCATATTACCGGCGACTTATTCGAACTGGATGCCGGCCCTGTGGGGGTGGCGTTTGGTGCCCAGTACCGGAGCGACAAACTGGAATATGATTTTAATGAACGTTCCAACGAGCTGGCATTCAATTTCTTTGGTGGTGGCGAAGACTTCAGTGGAAAACAGGATGTATGGGCAGTATTCACCGAGTTATCGGTACCTTTGACAGAGACGTTGGAGTTGCAAACGGCGTTGCGTCACGAAAGCTTTGATATTGCCAGCACCACCGATCCTAAGGTGGCATTCCTGTGGGCTCCCACAGAGGATTTCAGTATGAGAGCCAGCTACGGCTCGTCATTTCGGATCGCAACGGTGTTTCAGACCGACTCCCAATTTATCACCCCTCAGACCGCTGTTGACCCTTATGCCGGTGGTTTTGCCGGGGGCGAGGAAGTCAGCTTTATTTCGTTGCTGACCGGTGATCCGGATAAACCTCTAAAACCCCAGACATCGAAGGCCTACAATCTGGGCTTTAGCTGGTTCCCAGTCGAGGGCCTGTCTGTCAGTGCTGATTACTGGCGCTTCGATTATTCCGACTTTATTACACCAGAATCTCCGGCGGCCTTGTTGATGACCAATCCGGACAGTGAACAGATTGAACGCAGTCCAAGCGGCGAGGCGGTTAAAATTACAACCTATTACCGCAATGCAGGCTCGGTTGAAACTGACGGTCTGGATTTCAATCTCTACTACGACTGGTCGTTGGGCGAGTTGGGCACCCTGCGCACAACACTGGATGGTACCTATATTCTCAGTTATGACCTGGATGACCCGTTACTGGGTGTGATCGACGGCAGAGGTAATGTTAATGACAACAATTTTGGTGTGTCGACGGTGCCCCTGCGCGCTAATCTGGGCCTGATCTGGCGTCACGAAAAGCATTCTGCCAATTTGTATGTCCGCCATATTGGTGATTATGAGAATGATAATGATGACAATGCCAAGGTCGCCAGCTGGACCCGAATTGATATGCAGTACAATTATCAGTTTGATGCCTGGTATGAGCAAGGTCAGGGCCCCCGCTTAACCCTTGGCGCCAGCAACTTGTTTGACCGTGCAGCCCCTCAGGTGCGCAACTCCATTGGTTACGATGCCACAGTACATGACCCCAGAGGCAGAATGCTGTATGTGAATATCAAACAGCAATTCTGATTAGACGTTTAAGTATGCCAAGCCGGCAGCCATAGGCTGCTGGCTTCGTCTGACTCTGTCAGAGCGCTTTTTCCCAGATGGTTTCAATCTGCTGTGGCAGAGTCATGGGATCAAAGGGTTTGGCAATCACATCCAGTGCGCCCAGCGACAGATAGTGTTCTATCTCAGAGGGTTGAACCTTAGCTGTCATAAAGATCACCGGAATCCCCTGATTGTGCGGTTTGCTGCGAATGGCTTCCAGTGTGCTGGGGCCGTCCATACCGGGCATCATCACGTCCAGTAAGATCAGGTCGGGTTGGTACTCGTCAACTTTTTGCAGCGCTTTGTTGCCACTTTCACACAACAACACGTCAAACTGGCCGATGTGTTGAAGTGAGATCTCTATCACCTGGCGAATATCTTCATCGTCTTCCACGCACATAATGCGCTGTAACTTAGGGGGGGCGGTCATCGTTGTTCTCCCTGAATAATCTGGCTAGTGGTGCTCATGCCTGTCTGACGCATCAGTTTTTGCGCTAGCGGCGTCGCCAGCTGGCCCTGTGCACTTAGTGCTGCCAGGTGCATGGTTAGTATTTGTAGATTGGTCGTACCCTCAGGGAGCAGGTGAACAGCGCCAATTAAACGTCTCAATGGCAAGGGTAATCGCCATTGTATCTTTAATCTGTTGCCAAACACTTTCGCCCAGTCTTTTACCAATAAGTCGATTTCATCGTTTTTTAGTGCCGCGCCCGCGTAATTTAAATCCTGCAACACTTTCAGTACGCCTAATTCACCAATGCGGCTCAATAAGCCTGCAACGTAAAGGGGTTGCGCGGGAATATTGCCTTTCTCTGCCAGTACCATGGCCGTTTTAGCTACTTTTTCAGCGTGCTGGCGGTAAGTGCTTGCTAATTGTGCCAGATAGGGGTGCTTCAGACTGGAAGAGATGTCCAGCGATAAGGCCAGCACATGACTCAGCGCCATGTCTACGCCCAGAGCGGCAATCGCATCACTGAGCGAGTGAATCGCTTTACCGCTGCGTCCCATGGAATAATGATTGGCAATGTCCAGCAGCCGGGCGGTGATACCCGGCATCTCACGCCACTGCCGGGCCAAATCAGAGGGCGAGATGCGCTCTTTTTGTGCAATCAGCGTGAACAGTGTCACAGGATCAATATCACCGGGCAGCTGGACAAGAGATTCTGAGCGTCTGGACAGCATTTGTTGAATATCCAGGCTGTTTTCTGCCTCGGCGGTTGAGGTCATTAACAGGGTCTTCAGGCGTTTGTGTACCTCTTCAATATCAAAAGGTTTGGTAATAAAACCATTAACCTTACACCTTGCGGCCTGCACTACGGATTCTTTGTCGGCCCTGGCGGTAATCATGATGACCTTGATATCGTTTTGTGTGCTGCGAATCTGTTTGACCAGATCGAGGCCATGACCATCAGGCAGGTTCCAGTCACAAAGCAGGCAATCTGGTGAATGTTTTTGCCACAGCTGCACCGCCTGAGACAGTGTTTCTGCTTTGAGCACATCCATCTCCACATGCAGGCCTGACACCAGGCTTTCCAGTAATTCCGCAATTAACTCATCGTCTTCGAGGATCATCACTTTCATGAAACGCTATCCCTGTGCGTCAACCTGAGCCAGCGTGATCCCGTTCCGCCCTTGCTGTTTACGCTCGTACAAGGCTTTATCTGCTGCCTCCAGCGCGGCATCGGCGTTGGCATACGCCTCCAGCTGTGCGATGCCTGCACTGAGGGTGACGTGAAACTCTAATTCTGCACAGTGGAAAACCAGTTCAGCGAAATGTATGCGAATTTCTTCGAGTATCTGTTGCGCTTGCCTCAGTTCACATTGTGGCATGACCACGGCAAACTCCTCGCCCCCATAGCGACCAATTTTGTCGGTTTTTCGCAGTCTGTGTTTGAGCAGATTGGCCAGCGCTTTGATGACCATATCACCAGTACTATGGCCGTAGTTGTCATTGACTTTTTTAAAATGATCGATATCCAGCATGACCACTGTGGCACGTTCTTTCAGCCGTTGGCAACGGGTATGCTCATTGGCAATTTCCTGTTTAATCAATGAGTGTTTTAACAATCCGGTGAGGCTGTCTCTGGCCAGCAAACCCGCCAGTTGTCTGGCTCTGAAACAGCGGGTGATCACCGTTTCTTTTAGTTCCATATCTGAAATGGGTTTACTGATAAATTCATCGGCACCGCTGGCCAGTGCTTTCATCTGCGCGGTTTTATCCTGCTCAGCAGAAAGGTAAATAATCGGCAGGCTCAGCCATTCGGGTTGAAAGCGAATCATCCGCGCCAGCGTTGGGCCAAAGTAGGCATGCATGTGTACATCCAGCAGCAGAATGTCGGGTTGAAACTCAGACAGGAGCGAAAAAATTCTCTCGGGTTTGCTGAGAGTTTTCACCTCGATACCCGTTGTACTTAACACCAGGCTGTAGTGTTCCAGCAATTGGGCATCATCATCAACAATCAGCACTTTTCCTTCAACGGCTTGTAAGTGCTCACTTTGCAAACGCTGCAGGTACTCTGCCACATCGCTGACATGTGTCGAATCAGCGAATAAACCATCTATGCCCATCGCTGCGAGCCGATAGCGGCTGTCAAAATCAGGGTAGGTTCCAAAGCACACGGTGGCTATGGTGCGTTGTGGTGCACTGCGGTGCAGATGCTGCTTGATGGCAAGGCTGTCACTGGCCAGTGACGCATGGGTAATGATGATCACTGCCGAGGTTGTCGT
The DNA here is from genome assembly GCF_002201535.1 of Lacimicrobium sp. SS2-24. Taxonomy (GTDB): domain Bacteria; phylum Pseudomonadota; class Gammaproteobacteria; order Enterobacterales; family Alteromonadaceae; genus Lacimicrobium. Next base: position 383,647 of record NZ_NIWW01000002.1, read on the forward strand.
ATCCAGCTGATGTTGCAATGCCTTGGGTTTTTTCACCCGCAGCAGGGTGAAGCCAAAGTGCCTTAATTCTTCCTGCAGGGCATCGATAAATCCTCCCGGATGCTCAACCAGGGCGACCACTACAGGGTCATCATGAGTGTCAGCTCGGGTCAGTCCGTGGGGAACAGCATGTGTTGTCAGAACAAGGTGCGAAGGTAATTGCTGCAATACAGGCTGCACGTCGTGGTGCAGCTTTGACATTACCGTGCTCCATCCGGTTTGCGGGTCATCAGCGTGTTGCAGGTAATCTTTCACCCGCTTTTCCAGTTCACGACACTGCTGACTGAATTCAGGCAACCCAAAAGTCCCGGCGGAGCCTGTCAGACGGTGAAGAAACTGATGCAGCTCTTCAATGAATGGCCAGTTGCTGTGCTTTTCGTCTAACTGACTGACCTTGTCGCAGTATTCACCGAGTTCGCGCTCACTTCTTTGAATAAAGCGTTGCGACAACTGTGCAAGCTGGTGTTCAACAGTGTCTGAAGGTGCGGATTTTGTCATAGTTGTAAAACACTCCACTGTAAATACCGGGCTGGCTTTTTAACTGAAGTTATTTAAAGTTAACAGATGGCTTTGAGTACGTCATATATTTGTCTTTCTTAGCCTGTCTACAGATCAGGTTGATTTAGTGACAAGGACAACAGATGCAGCCACCGCAGTACCCTGAAAATGAAGACGCCCGGCTCAAGGCACTGACTCACTGTGCTTTACTGGATTCGGCGCCGGAGGAACGTTTCGATCGCATCACGGCCATGGCCAAAGCGGTGTTCGACGTACCCATTGTGCTGATTTCGCTGGTGGATAAGGATCGCCAGTGGTTTAAGTCCAGGCAGGGCCTTACCGCCACCGAAACGCCAAGAGACATCTCTTTCTGTGGCCATGCTATTCTCACCCCTGACCAGCTTTTTATTGTCAGTAATGCTCCCCTGGACCCCCGTTTCAGCGATAATCCTCTGGTTCGCTCTGCACCACAAATTGGCTTCTACGCAGGTGCGCCCATTAAGGATGCTCAGGGGTTTGCCTTAGGCACACTCTGTCTGATTGACAATCGTCCGCGTCAGCTGAGCGACAGCCAACAACAATTGTTGTGGGATTTTGCGGCTTTGGTAGAGCGTGAAATTCAGTATCAGGATACCCAATCTTTAAACCAGCAGTTACAGCAAAGCACTGAGCAATATGCTTCGTTAGTGAGAAATATCCCCGGTGTCACCTATCGTCGGCGCAATGACAAAAACTGGACCATGTTATATATCAGTGAGCAGATACAGGCACTTTGCGGATACTCAGCCGATCAGCTTATTCATGCTCAGCCTGTTAATTTCGCCGCTTTAATACCTCACGACTACCTCTCGGCCCTTACTGGGCAGGTTCAGCAGGCGGTTGCCAGCGGACAGTCCTGGCAACTGGAATATCCGGTTGTCACCCAGTCAGGTCAATACCGCTGGCTGGAAGATCGCGCCCGGGCAGTCACAGACGACAGCGGTGAGGAGGTCTATATTGAGGGCTTTTTACTGGATATCACCCGCGAGCGGCAGGCAAGAGACAAGCTTGAGCGGCATAATCAGGCTCTGAAATTACTTAACCGTATCAGTTTTGAACTACGCGGCAGCGTCTCAGAGGTTATCGAACAGGCTCTGAAGCTTGGCTGTGAGTTCTTGCAGATGGACATGGCCATCGTCAGTGAAGTACTGCAAAACACCTATGTAGTGCGCTGGTATTATCAACCCCCTGGTGGGGGGCTTGAGCATGGACAGCATTTTGATCTGTTGCAGACCTATTGTGATATTACTCTGAAAAACCGCAGTTTGTTGGCGATATCACATATGGGCGAATCGCAATATTGTCAGCATCCCTGCTACCAGGCATTTGGACTGGAAAGCTACATTGCACAACCGTTAAACGTGGACGGTAAAATCTTTGGTACGCTTAACTTTTCTGCTGCGACGCCCCGGCCACAGGGCTTTGATGAAATAGACAAGTTGTTCGTGGCATTACTGGAACGCTGGCTGGGCGCTAAACTGGAACGGCATCAGCAGCGTAAGATGTTAAACAACCTGGTGGAGCAGGTACCGGGTATGATTTATCAGTTCCGGCAGTGGCCCGATGGCCATATTGCCTTCCCCTATACCAGCAGTGCCATAAAAGACATTTACGGTGTGTCGGCCGAGGCTGTGAAGGCTGATGCTGCCCGGGTTTTTGAACGTATCTTTGATGAAGACTTGCCGCGTGTCAGTCAGTCTATCGAGGACTCCAGAGCGCAGTTAAGTGTGTGGAATGAGCAATATCGTGTGTTAAATCAACAGGGGCAGCCTGAGTGGGTGGAAGGCCGTGCACGTCCTCAGCGTCTTGAAGATGGCAGCACCATCTGGTTTGGCTATATCGCCAACATCCATCAGTCTAAGTTAATTGAGTTGTCGCTGGAAAGCAGTGAGCAGCGTCTGCGCTCCCTGTTTGAGCTCAGTCCTATAGGTATATTGCTGGCAGACTATCAAACCGGACAATTGCTGGATTGCAACGCAGCCCTGTTGCGACCCTCAGGCTATTCGCGCCAGCAGCTACTGAGTATGAACATTATGGATCTGGTGCCGCAAAGCCATATACATCTGCGCAGCAAAATCCTTGAGCAAATCAGCTCACAGGATAGGTTCGGTCCCTTGGAGGCAAAGCTTCGTTGTCACAATACTGATAGCTATCCCATTCGTTTGCAGGGCGTGAAGATTGCCGATCAGGATCAGCGGACACTGGTCTGGTGCCTGATTGAAGATATCACAGAGCATAAGCGTGTAGAGCGCATGCAAAAAGAGTTTATCGCCATGGTCAGCCATGAGCTGCGAACGCCTCTGACATCCATCAAAGGCGTGCTTAGTCTGCTCGCCGGCGGAGCCATTGCGGACATGCCGGAAAAAGCAAAGAGTTTGCTGTCCACAGCCTATAAAAACAGTCAGCAACTGAACGATCTGATCAACGATATTCTCGACCTGGAAAAACTGTCCGCCGATGCCATTACCTTCAATATGCAGGCGTTGTCTGTATCGGCGGTGCTTGAAGAGGCCAAAGAGCTTTACCAGCATTATGGGCTGAAGCAGGGGGTCACCGTCAGCCTGATACACCCGCAAGAAGACTATGTCGTGTATGCAGATAAAAAGTATTTGTTACAGGCTTTGGCTAACCTGCTTTCTAATGCCATTAAATTTTCGCCAGAGCAGGGTGTGGTGACCTTGTCTGCCCGGCGCCATCAGCAGCATATTCGTTTGCAGGTGGAGGATCAGGGAGAAGGCATCCCCGATACGTTCAGGGAACGCATATTCAAACGCTTTGCGCAGGCAGATAGTTCTGATAATCGTAAAAAAGGGGGAACAGGCCTGGGACTGGCGATCACAGCAGAACTGATGGTGAAAATGGGCGGTGATGTCGGATTTGAGTCGGAGTTCGGGCAAGGGGCCACTTTCTGGTTAACGCTTCCCGCCGCAACAGACGGAGTGTCGGACTGATGTTGGAAAAAGCGAACCCCTTGCGCAGTCGCAGCGACCTGTTTGTGCCCATGGTGTGGCTGTTGCGTATTGCTATTCCGGTCTTGCTGAGCGCCGTGTTGTTTTTTGCCGATCAGCTCTACCTGTTGCAGTACCAGGAAGAAGAGCGCGAAGAAGTCGCGCAATCCGTGGCGGAGGTGAAGTGGCACCTGGAAAGCCGGATTCTGCAAAACATTCAGGTGGTGCAGGGCCTCAACGCCAGTATTGCCACCGAACCTGACATGACACAACAGCGCTTTGCAGAACTGGCGCGGATTATTCTGCGTGGAGGGCCTCAACTTCGCAACGTGGGAGCCGCACCGGGTCTGGTGATGAAGCTTATGTATCCGATGAAGGGAAACGAAGCGGTCATTGGTCTGGATTTTCGTGGCCTTGAGGATCAGTGGGGTGGGGTAAGACAAGCCATAGAACGGGGCGAGCTGGTATTTGCCGGGCCGGTCAATCTGGTGCAGGGTGGGCAGGGGCTGATTGGACGTATCCCGGTCTACAAGGAGAACTCTGGCGAGCTGTGGGGACTGATATCGGCGGTGCTGGATCTGGAAAAGCTGTATCAAAGCGTTGGTCTGGACGATCTCAACGGGCTATCGGTTTGGCTTGCCAAAGAAAACAGCGATGGTGAGCCCGGCGAGATTTTCTGGGGAGAGGCAAGTTCGCTCATCAACGCACCCGTAATCAACCGCATCTATATTCCGGGCAACAACTGGTTACTGTTGGCCGGTCCTGAGCAGGGTTGGTCAAGACAGGCTCCGGGTACGCCGCTGCTCAGAGCGGTGCTGATTTTGTTCTGGCTATTGCTCAGTGCCGCCGTTTTCTGGCCCACCCGCCTGATGCTGCGTGAGCGCCAGAATCAACAGCATTTTCGCGCGCTGTTTCAGTTCTCCCCGATTGGCATGGCATTGAAAAACTGGCACGACGGACAGTTTGTGGCCGTCAACCCGGCCATGGCAGCCATGCTGGAGATAGAGCCCAAAGCGTTATTGGGCAAACGGGAGGAGGACATACAACTCAGTCCGCCGAATCCTGTGAATACGAAACGCAAAGTCGAGTTTAAGCAGGGCTATTCGGGGCCTTTTGAACGACAGTACCTGAATCGCTGGCAACAGCCCGTTGAAACCCGCTGTTACGAATTGCTGGTGGATGAGGGCAGCAAAGGACGCTTCGTCTGGTTAGTGGTGGAAGACGTATCCCAGCAAAAACGCACCGAGCGAATGCAGCAGGAATTTATTTCTACGGTCAGCCATGAATTGCGCACTCCTTTGACCTCCATTGCCGGCTCACTGGGGTTGATCGCGAGCGGCAAGCTCGGTGAGTTACCCGAGAAAGTGTTGAACCTTATTAATATCGCCATGCGCAACACCCAGAATCTGCATCTGTTGATCAATGATTTACTCGATCTGGAGAAACTCAGTACGGGCAACATGAGCATGAATATTGAGCCGGTGTCGGTCAGGTCGGTGGTCCAGGAAACGGCGGAGTCGCTGCAGCACTATGGTCAGGACAAAGGCGTCAGCGTGCGTATGTTGCAGCTGACTGACGAGTATGTGATGGCCGATGAACAAAAACTCAAGCAGGCACTGAAAAACCTGCTGTCTAACGGCATTAAGTTCTCACCACAAAATGGCAGGGTTGAGGTGTATACCGAGATCTCCGACAAGTCCGTGCGCATTTTCGTGCAAGACCATGGCAGTGGTATCCCCAAGCAGTTCCAGACACGTATTTTTGACCGTTTTGCCCAGGCGGACAGTTCAGATACCCGCGAAAAAGGGGGAACAGGACTGGGGCTGGCCATTACCCGCGAACTGATGGAGCGAATGGGAGGCAGCGTAGGATTTACCTCTGAACCCGGCGACGGTGCGCTGTTCTGGCTGGAGGTGCCTTTGCCAGATTGATCCCATGATTACCAAAGCGGTTATTACCAAACGCTTCAGAATTTGTTGTAATAGCCCTACCTGATGACAACCAGCGGTCCCATGTCTCGCCAATACCACAGGCTATCTGTCAGAGCCGGTTTCACTGACAGTCTCTCCACTGAGGCACCTTTTATGCAGCGGCTTCCTCCTTGCTGGTGGTCTCTGGCGGAGCGGGTTGCACAGGCCGCACACCCCTTTGTGCTGGGTATTAATGGCGCCCAGGGCAGTGGTAAAACGACCCTTGCCACGGCGCTACAGCGTATCCTGGCGCAGGAGTATGGCTTGCAGGTGGCGGTGTTATCCATGGATGATGTCTATCATACCAGGGCCCATCGGCGCTGGCTGTCAGAGCATATTCATCCGCTACTCCTGACCCGTGGGGTACCCGGTACCCATGATGTCGCTCTGGGCATCGAGCTGGTGCGCCGTTTTCGCGCCGGTCGTCACCTGCAGCTTCCCCGTTTTGACAAAGCCTCAGATGATCGCAAACTTGAGTCTGACTGGTTGCAGGGACCGGCAGATATCCTCATCCTGGAAGGCTGGTGCCTTGGTACAACGGCACAATCCGAGGCGCAGTTGCAGGAGCCGGTCAACGAACTTGAGGCTCAGCAGGACGAGAATAGCGTATGGCGTGGGTATGTGAACGATTGTCTGAGTGGCGAGTATCAGCGCTGGTTTAGCCAATTAGATGAGCTGATCATGCTACAGGCACCAGATTGGGAAACGGTCATAGACTGGCGTCTGGAGCAGGAGCAAGCCCTGATTGCAGGTTCCGGAAAAGGCATGAACCGTGCTGAACTAAAAGATTTTATGTTGCATTATCAGCGGCTTACCCAATACCAGCTGGAATCCCCACCAGAGCGGGTTGACTGGCTCTATGAACTGGATAAAACGCGTCAGGTAATCGCTGTGCAGGAGCGCAAAAAATGAATCAGGACATACTGGCTGAATTGTGTGACGAATACCCACAACAGCTGCGCAGTCATTTTGAAATTCAGGGGCTGTGTTTTGCGGTGGCGGCATCGCCGGAGATCCCTCCGCCACAGCAATGGATGGCCTGGGCGCTGATCAGCCCTGATGAGATTGATCAACCTCTGGCAGACAAACTGGCAGAGCCACTGATGAACTGTTTTAAACAACAATTGCTGTTGATGCGCGATGAACTATCCGCCCGGGTATTGCCCAAAGAGTGTGAATACTTTCAGGGGATGACCTTTGAGTCCCCCCTGAGTCAATGGTTATGTGGCTGTTTGCTGGGACATCGCCAACTGGAACCGGTCTGGCAAGGGGCCTGGCAGAAGATGCAGCAACAGACCCCGCAGCAGGCACCTGAGGCTGCCAGGACATTGACTCATACGCTGCGCCTGTTCAGTACCTTTGCCAATGTGCAACTGGCCATCGAACAGGCCGCTGAGAAAGGTAATCCTCATCTGAGCGAGCAGCTTGCTGACATCGCATTAACCTTGCCGCGGGCGTTACAAAGCTATGTGCGCCTGTCTGGCAGCCTGGCCGCGTATCTGCCCAACCAGTTTGAAACCTTCACCAGTGGTGAAGACGATTAAGCTCAAAGCGCTCGGACCGGTTGCATCAGATACGTTTAAACGTGTTGACAGCGCTCAGGGCGTTGCACGAGGTGTCAGGTTAGCTCAAGTTTACCGTTACAGTAAGGAAGCTATAACATGCAAAGGGCGGAGACTTTCTCTGTCACTACCCTTTCATCCCTGGAGCTTTCACTCAACACGTCATTTTCTGCGGTGTTTGTAATGCCAGGACTACTTACCAATCAGACGTAAAAATTCGTTGCGGGTCGCCTGATTTGAGCGCATATGGCCGAGCATTACGGACGTCACCATGGAAGAATTCTGTTTTTGTACACCGCGCATCATCATGCACATGTGTTTGCCTTCCATGATCACCCCGACGCCTTTGGCACCGGTAACGTCCTGCACGGCCTCGGCGATTTGTTTGGTGAGGCCTTCCTGAATCTGCAGGCGACGGGCAAACATATCCACGATACGGGCAAACTTGGATAAGCCCAGTACTTTACCGGTGGGCAGATAAGCAATGTGACAGCGTCCGATGAACGGCAGCATGTGGTGTTCGCACAGTGAATAGAATTCAATGTCCTGAATCACGACCATTTCATCGGTGTCGGACTCAAATACCGCATCATTCACCACTTCGCTGAGTGTTTTATTATAACCATCTGTCAGATACTGCATGGCGGTCGCCGCCCGTTTTGGGGTGTCGACCAGGCCGTCACGGCGGACATCTTCTCCCAGCAGCTCTATAATTTTCTGATAATGATGCTTAATCTCATCGGACATAGTGTGATCTCAAATAATAATCGATGGCAAAGATACGCGTCTGTGACGAATTTGGATTTTGCCGTAAACAAATAAAATAATTGATCTATGATACCACAGGCAAAAGCATATACCTGACATGGATCTGATGCAGAAAAATAAAAGTAGTGATAAGAAATCGTCCCTTTTCAGTGACTGCCCAAGGTGCAGAGCGATTCGGGCAGCGCTGTTATGGGGCGCATTGATGTACCTGTTACTGGAGCTTTTCTGGCTGTAATTATGAGTGACATTATTCGTATTCGCGCGGGTGTTAAACGCAATGGTTTTACCCTGTGTCTGGCGGGGATGGTAGCCTTATTTCTGAGTGCCATGTGGCTGGTTTGGATGCCGGAAATATTGAAGCTGGCGGGCATTTTTCTGACCAGCGCATCGTTGGTGACGATCCTCATTGGCTGGCTGAAAATTCGTGAACCGGCGTACAGCTTCGAGCTGACGCCAGACAAGTTTACCTACCTTCATCGTTTTGGCAGTTACAGCCTGGACTGGAACAATATTCAGCGTGTGGATATCCCACGCCTGCATACGGGGCTCAGCCATGAGCCACTGGAATTAGTGGGCATTCGTCTTAAGCACTATGCTCCGCTGCTGGATAATATTTCTCCGCGCCTGGCCAGTAATATTCTGATGCAACAACGTCCATTGCTGTTACAGGCTCAGCGTCAGCAGTGCGTGGGGGGTGGCTGCTACAGTGATTCGCTGATTGAAGACGATAGCTTCAAGTCGCCTGAGGGTAAGGTGTACCGCGGCATGATAGCCATGCTGGCGCATCGGATGCAGCGCATGCGCGAGGCATTTGGCTATGATCTTTATCTGTATGCCAGTGAACTGGACCGCGAAGAAAGAGAGTTTGTTGAGCTGCTAAAATCCTGCCAACAAAAAGCCCTTGAACACTATTAAGCAGGGCTAGGGGCTCTGCCGCGGTTGCATCTGGCCTTGTTGTAAAAAGGCAGACGCTTCTGCAATGACCTGATCGCACGCTTCATCAAGAAACATCAGTTTGGCAATGGCTTCTTGGCGCTGGCCTTGTTTCAGCAGGCTTTCGGTTTCTTCGCACAGGGTTTTCAGTGCCGGTACGCCGGTATAGCAGCAGCCACCATGCAGTTTGTGGATCAGTTGTTGCAGGTTCAGTTCTTCCTCATTGATCACCGCAGAGGCGATTTGCTCTTTGAAATCCGGTAGTTGCTGGATAAAGCTGCGTAAAAGCGCTCTGGCGCTGTCCTCATCTCCGTTTGCCCGTTGTACCGCCAGGCTCCAGTCGAGGGTTTGCACCGTGTCTTGCACCAGCGGCTGACACCATCTTTTAATCAGGGTGATCAGTGCATCAAAGTCGATGGGTTTTGGCAGATAATCGTCCATGCCCGAATTGAGCAATTTTTCTTTTTCTTCTCTGAAGGCGTGGGCCGTGACCGCAACAATGGGGGTGCCCTGATTCTGTTGGGTCCTGCGAATCAGTTGTGTTGCCGCCAGCCCGTCCAGCCCGGGCATCTGTACATCCATCAGAATGAGGTCGAAGGCTTCAGTTTCACAGCGCTCAACGGCATCCCGACCGCTGAAACTCAGGGTCAGATGGATACGTGAATTTTTCAGCCAGGTACTCAGCAGGCTGAGGTTGATTTCCATATCATCAACCGCCAGCACTCTGGCCTCGGGCAGGGTATCCAGCTTGTTTTTGAACCGGTCGGGCTGCAGTACCGGTGCAGGTTCGAGCAATCCCTTGAGCTTATTGGGCGTGATGGGGCGAGTCAGCACATAGTGGAAAAGCTGTTCTTTGTCTGGATGCATAAAGGGGCGCTGAGAGCATTCCAGTAATATGCGCTGCTGAGCATTAACATTTTGCAGCATCTGGATCTGCAATGGACACACATCGGTACTGTCTTCCGTGCAGGAAAACATCAGGTAATCGTAGGTATCCTCACAGGTTGCCAGGTATTGAAGGCTGTCAGTACTGGTAATTTTTGCGCCCAGGTGCTGCAGTAGTCTGGCATGGGCGCGCCGGGATGGTGGGTAGCGGTCATAGAGCAACACCTGTTTGTCCCGCCAGTTTTCACTGGCTTCCACGCCCAATCGATAACTGAGCTTGTGCACCCGCAAGCGCACGGTAAACTCGCTGCCCTGCCCCTGTTCACTCTGCAGTTCTATGTTGCCATGCATCATCTTGATCAGCTCCTGGCTAATGGCCAGTCCTAATCCCGTTCCCTGATACTCGCGGTTAATGGCGGCATCCAGCTGTGAAAAGGCGCTGAACAGCCGATGCCGATCCTGGCTCTTAATGCCGATGCCGGTGTCTTCAATCACAAAGACGAGCTCGTATAAACCGTTGCTCTGATCCTCACCACTGACCGCCAGTCTTACATGCCCATGACGCGTAAATTTGATCGCGTTGCTGAGCAGGTTTGTCAGTACCTGGCGGATGCGCGGCGCATCGCCGATGAGCTTCTGTGGCAGGGGACTGAGGTCACAAATAAATTCCAGATTTTTGGCGTGTGCTGAGCGCGCCATCATGTCGCTCAGTTCTTCGAGCAACTCAACAGGCGAAAAGGGATCGTTGCTGATCTGTAATTTACCCGCCTCAATTTTGGAAAAATCGAGCACATCATTGATGATATTGAGCAGGCTATTGGCGGAGGAATTGATAATGCGTAAATGTTGCTGCTTCTGCGGCGGTAACGGGGTTTGTGCCAGCTCCTGGCTAAAGCCGAGGATGGCATTTAACGGTGTACGGATTTCATGGCTCATGTTGGCCAGAAACTGAGATTTAATTTTACTCGCCTGTACCGCCTGTTTGCGGGCGATATCCAGGCGCGCATTTTGCTCTTCAATAATTTCGATATTGTTGCGCAAGTCTTCGGTCACGGTATCAACCGATGATGCCAGTTTACTCTGGCTCTTTTCCATCAGTGCCAGCGAGAACAGGAACACTTCAATAAAGACACCAACCTGAAAACTATAGGTGGTAAAGGCGTTGGAGGGCAGAATGGCCAGCAAGCCCAACATGCCCACCAGTGCACAGGCCAGCAGAATACTCCAGGCGAAAATAAAGTAGCGGGCCGGTTTGAAATGGTTGGCATAACTTTCATAGCCCGCATAAAGGAAGCTGCAAATGGCCAGAATGCCGACCACAAAAACCAGGTTACTTTGCCACGATTCAGGCAGCAGTGATGTCAGTGAAAACAGTCCCAGTATCAACAGCGTGCTGAGTGTTATATAAATCAGCTTGCTGGTGCGGGGCGCGGTTTTCGGCGCGTTGAGAAACACCAGGGTAAACAGCCCCGCGCACAGGGCGACCAGAATAAACAACAAGTCTACGTGTTGGTTCAGCCATGGCGTGACCGGGCTTTGGGTAAATTGCTGAAGGTGCCCGCCCCATACAAACTGCCACAACAACACACTGATAATGTACGCCCCATACACCAGCAGGCTGGCATCTTTGAGGCTGACAAACAGGGTCAGGTTATACAGCAGTAAAATCAACAAGGCGCCGTAAAACGCGCCCCAGAGCAGATTGTCCAGCGCCAAAAAGCGGTCATGGGCGGATTTAGACATCAATTCCAGTGGTGCCACCCGCACTTCGCCGGTGCTTTGAATGCGAATAAACAGATCCAGCCGGGTGGCAAAGGGCAGCCGGGTTTCCAGCGTCGGAAAGCGATAGGCCTGTGAATGTTCTTTACCCTGGGTGCTATGGGCCAGCAGCACGCCGTCGTCCATCAGATAGAAGTCGACCCGGTCATTCTGGGCATAACTTAAATCAATGACCCACTGAGAGGCCTGGCTGACATTGCTGAAACTGGTATGCAACCAGATGGCTTCATCACCAAAGCCAAAATTCGGATTCTGACTGTCAGGCCAGGAGAACTCGGATAATCTGGACATGACCTCGTTGATATCCAGCGTGCCTTTGTCGTCGTAGAGCACCCGATACTGTCCTTTGAGTGACTGCACTTTGTCACTGTCTATCAGCTGCAGGCTCACCTGCGCACTGACCTGAAGTGATATCAGACACAGACAGCAACTGATTAACAGTCTGAACAAGGACATGCTGGCTCCAGTGAAGAGTATTGTATTTCTCTATTTAACCATTGTCCCCAGAGGGATACCAATGCTAAGTTGTGGAGGCTAAATGCAGGGTGCCTGAGAGGCTGCAATCCGGTAAGCTTAATAAAACGGTTGCTGTCTGCACCTTTCGCTACAGAAAAGACGGGCGCGGGGGAATCCATCAGGGTTTGGTCTGCGGGCACAGCAACCCACTACGTTACATTACCTGATTTCACAATAAGAAAATGTGTACCTATGAGTCATGAAATCACTATCAGTGCTGAAGGTGTTGAACAACTTCCTCTGAGACACTTTACAGAAGACGCCTACCTTAACTATTCCATGTACGTCATCATGGACCGTGCCCTGCCGAATATTGGCGATGGCCTGAAACCGGTTCAGCGGCGCATTATCTACGCCATGTCGGATCTGGGGCTGAGCGCCAATGCCAAATACAAGAAATCGGCCCGTACTGTGGGTGACGTGTTAGGTAAATTCCATCCCCATGGTGACTCCGCCTGTTATGAGGCCATGGTGTTAATGGCACAGCCCTTTACCTATCGCTATCCGCTGGTGGATGGTCAGGGCAACTGGGGGGCACCGGATGATCCGAAGTCCTTTGCCGCCATGCGTTATACCGAAGCCCGGTTGTCACGCTTCAGTGAAGTGCTGCTGAGTGAACTGGGTCAGGGCACGGTCGATTGGCAGCCCAATTTTGACGGTACCCTCAAAGAGCCCAAGGTGTTGCCGGCGCGACTGCCACATATTCTGATCAACGGCATTACCGGTATCGCGGTAGGTATGGCCACCGATATTCCCCCTCACAATGTGCGTGAACTGGCCCATGCCTGTGCTCATTTGCTGGATAACAGCAAGGCCCAGCTGGCCGACTTAATGGAATTTGTAAAAGGGCCGGATTACCCCACCGAAGCCGAAATCATCACCCCCCGTGAAGATCTGGTGAAGATCTATGAAACCGGCCGTGGCTCGATTAAGTCCCGTGCGGTGTACACCGAAGACAATGGTGAAATTGTGATTACGGCACTGCCACACCAGGCTTCCGGGGCCAAGGTGCTGGAACAAATTGCGGCGCAAATGCAGGCCAAAAAGCTGCCTATGGTCAGCGACCTGCGGGATGAATCAGATCATGAAAATCCCACACGGTTGGTGATCACTCCGCGCTCAAACAGGGTGGATGTGGTCCAGCTGATGCAGCACCTGTTCGCCACCACAGATCTGGAAAAGAACTATCGCGCCAATCTCAACATGATTGGTCTGGATGGCCGTCCGCAGGTCAAAGATCTGCGCACTATTCTGACGGAATGGTTAGCGTTCAGACGCGACACCGTGGTGCGCCGACTCCAGTACAGACTGGATAAGGTACTGGCTCGCCTGCATATTCTGGAAGGCTTACTGATTGCCTTTTTGAATATCGATGAAGTGATTCATATCATTCGTACCGAGGACAGCCCCAAGCCCGTATTGATGGAGCGCTTTGGTCTGACCGATACGCAGGCAGAAGCCATTCTGGAGCTCAAATTACGTCATCTTGCCCGCCTGGAAGAAATTAAAATCCGCGGTGAGCAGGATGAACTGAGTGCAGAGCGGGATAAACTACAAGCCCTGCTGGCCTCAGACAGAAAGCTTAAAACCCTGATTAAAAAAGAAATTCTCGCCGATGCCGAAACCTATGGTGATGACCGGCGTTCGCCTTTGGTGGAACGGGGTGAGGCCAGAGCATTATCTGAAAAACAACTGGTTCCCTCAGAAGCGGTCACCATTGTGGTATCAGAAAAAGGCTGGGCACGGTGTGCCAAGGGCCATGATGTAGATGCCGCCGGACTCAGTTACAAAGCCGGCGACACCTATCTGGCGGATGCCAGGGGGCGCAGTAATCAGCCTGCCGTGTTTATTGATTCATCGGGGCGCGCCTTTGCCTGCGATGCTCACACCTTGCCGTCGGCGCGCAGTCAGGGCGAACCACTCACCGGCCGGTTTAATATTGTGGCCGGTGAGACCATTGAACATGTAGTGATGGGCGCCGAAGAAGACAAATTCCTGATTGCTTCTGATGCAGGTTACGGCTTTATTGGTCAGTTTGCCGACATGGTCAGCAAAAATAAAAACGGCAAAGCCTATTTAAGCCTGCCAACGGCGGCCAAGGCGTTACCTCCTCAGCGTGTCAGAAATCCTGACTCTGACTGGTGTCTGGCCATCTCCAACGAAGGGCGGATGTTGATGTTCCCGCTCAAAGATCTGCCTACCCTGGGTAAAGGAAAAGGTAACAAGATCATCAGCATCAGCTCGGCTAAAGCGAAAACCCGCGAAGAGTATGTGAAGGTGTTAACGGTTGTGCCCGATGGTGCGCAGGTGAAAATCATTGCCGGTAAACGTGGCATGAGCCTGAGCCAGGAAGATCTTGCCCACTTCCGCGGCGAACGTGGACGTCGTGGACACAAACTGCCGCGAGGCTTGCAACGGGTGGATGATATAGAAGTCATACTGCCACAACAAACCGAGCCAGATATCGAGCAACCGGAGTAAGCCCGGTTTTTTCCGGGCCCGCTTCAATGCGGAGTGGCACATACCTGATCTATTGCCTGAGATGTTCCGACTTAAGTTGGCAGGCTGTAAGCAGTCACTAACGGACATTTTCAGATAAGTTTGCTAGCTTAGGCAAAAGAACAGTATGACTGCTGGTTGTTAATATGGATCGACCCTTTTATTTGTGACCTTTTTTATTTGTATGTGCTTTGCAAGCAACGGCAAAGACAAACTGAAGCTTCTGTTGTAGTCGTCGCAGAAACCCAGTCTGTCAGCTATTAGCATTAAAATTCAATATTAAGGTGAATTAAATTATAACGGTGCCTATCCACAATATAACTCAAAGAATTAATATACTTTGTGGATTCAAAGTCACTTTTGGGTCTTGCCATAAGGCGGACATCTAACACGCTATCATAGGAAGTTAAGCGCATTCCCATTCCTTTTTCATACTCATTCATTCTTCTTAAAAAATCCTCTTTGTTCTCAGTCTTATCATCATTCATGATTAAGTAAGCAGTAGCAGCTGCCGCACCAACCAACGCAACAAAGGCTAGACCGGCTTTCTTACTTGAATCACTCACCCTGCTTAGATCGACACATTCTGCATTATCACAATGCTCATCAGCGAATGATGTTGGCGATATAACAATAAAAATTACCATGCACAAATGACTAAAGAACTGTTTCATGTCTATTTACTCTTTTTGTAATTTCAAATTAAGCATCAGCTTGAGGTTGTTCGTGCCATTTCCAAGCCTTGAAAATAATCGCCAATAGCGCAGTCAACTCGATGACCATGAAGAAAATATTATCCAAATCTGGTGTTAAGTTAGTTGCAACTACGATGGCTATTCCAATAAAGGCCATGACAAGGTTGGTAATACGATTAATTCGATAGGTTAATACTTGCGACAAGACGACCATTATTAGGAACACCTCCATCATCAGGCCGCCAATAAGCATGAGTTCTTCAGTGATCACCACCCCGTCTATCACGCCAGACATCATTTGTTCCAACATACCTGGCCTGCCCAATTCATGAATGTCTCTGGCAAACATATTCAGGACGATGAATATCCAAAGTGTCGACAGTATTGTCTGTGTACGATGTTGCATAAACTTAATCTCCACAATGGTTTATGAGAGCGAAAGTGTGGCGGAGCCGTTAGCGCTTTGTTATTGAATGGGAGGATTATTTCAAAAGCCAGGTGATTGCTGAATAGCACAAACTGAAGGCGGTATATGCATATTTGTATAGCTAAGAATGAAGTAGGGTTACGCTCTGTCTTAAATCAAAACTGAGCCAGGCACCCTAAATAGTGCCCGTCATTGAGAGTTCGATTATTCGATAGTATTTGCAATATTAGTAAGAGTGCAAAGAAGCCAACAGGACAATAAAAAAGAGAAATCAGCGCGAAGTACAATGTGAACGAATGTATACCAACAACACAATTTGTAGTCAAAAATATGCCTATAACCTTCCTGGGGTGCCATATTTTTCAAGTGTTCTCCTCTTATAAAATGTAAGGTGGTAGTCAGTTTTTCAATCTGGGAGTTCTGGCAGGCTATTACACTACTATCAGTAGCTTTCAGTACATTTCATCAAACACTTAAGTGCTCAGCTAAATAGTCATACACTATTTTTAATCGACGGCTTGATCTCAACTCTCTATGTACGACTAACCATATCTCGAAAGAGAGTGGCGGTGAATCAGGCATTACCCTCTCGACAAGCGGCTCCTTGTCACCAATATCCTCTACCATAAAGCCAATCCCCATACCCTTTTTGATGTATTCCCATTGAATTATACTGCTATCAATAACCAAGGGTGAACGTTGAGGTGGTTGACCAATGTACTGTTGGAGCAGGGACATGTAAGGACTCCCTACCGCAAAGCCGACATAGTTTGCTCGTTTTAATTTATCCAGATCCAATGGCCTTCCTAATTGTTCAATGTACTCCTTCGAGGCATACAAGTGGGCTCGTACTTCACGCAGTCTTCTTGCTATTAGTTCTGGCTGTTTGGGCCTGGAGGCGCGAATCGCGATATCAGCTTCCCGAGCATGAAGGTCACTCAGGCTGTCGGTAGTTATGAGTTCAATGTCGATACTGGGTGCCTGAAGTGCAAAATTTTTGAGAATGTCGGGCAAGATATGCATAGCGACCAGATCCGTGACCGATACGATGACCTTACCTTCAATTTCTTCTGACCGACCTGTTGCAGAAAAGGATAGCTGATTAGCAAGCCGAGCCATTTCTCTGACATAGAGCAACAAGGCTTGACCATGGGGTGTCAGCGTAATCCCTTTTGAGCTTCTTGCGAATAACGTCACACCTAAATTTTCTTCTAATGCGCTGACTTGGCGGCTCAATGTGGGCTGCGATACGCCGAGTGCCGCCGCGCCTGAAGAAAACGAGCCCTCCTCAGCGGTAACCAGGAATGTCTTCGCATGATTCCAATCAAAATTGATAGATTTCCACTCCATGAGATATACGTCCCCGCTATTCATTTTTGGCGATTCTAATTGATTATGACACGGCTATAATTATTTCTAATAAAAAAGAGGCAGTTCAAAGTTAAACGTCCACCTCTGGCTGACTATCGGGTGTAGCCAGGCGCTATGATTAAACCGGTCAGATGACGTTGTCTCTGCCCCATTTAACTGAGCTAGAAAAGATCGGCTCGTTTCGGGTGCTCAGCGATAATCGCCTAAGGCGGGTCATACCTGAAGACACCAGGGGTATGACCCGACTGTTTTTTTGGACTGATGACTGAGGCTGTCTATTCGCCTTGTCTGAGTAGCAGGTTTGCCATGGCCTTATTGAAGACTTTTATCCAGTTAGGGCAAAACTGGCTGGTGGCGACTTTATTGATTTCCATCACGGCCCGTTTCTTAGGCCGTTTGTGATGCCCCTGGTGCGCCCGTGAGTGGGTGAGGGCGTCGAAAGTATCGACAATGGCTAACAGCTTGGCCCCTTCACAGATCTCTTCACCCTTTATACCCAACGGGTAACCGGACCCGTCCATACGTTCATGATGCTGGATGACAATTTTGCGGGCTTCGTTCCACTGATCCAGATGTTCCAGCAAGCGCGCACTCTTGTACACATGTGAGCGCATCAGATTAAATTCGTTCTGATCCAGGGGTTCCACTTTGTGCAGTACGCGCAAGGGCATAAAGGCCATGCCAAAGTCATGCACATAGCAGGCGACGGCCAGTTGGTTTGGCTCTACAGGGCTGCCGCGCATTTTATTCAGAAACAGGGCCAGTCTGGCGATACGGTCGCCCCGGCCTTCCCAGTACTTGGAGCGTTTTTCAACCGGCTCCATCAGTTCTCGGAAGAACAGAATATCCTTATGCTCTGCATCTTCGGTGTCGGCGGTTAAGCCTATGTGGTTAAGCGCCTGCTCGGCCGTTTGTTGCGCCGACTCTTCCGCAGCCTCGCTTTTTGGGGTGGCATCCAGTGACGGGTCCAGCAGTAAGACTGATTCGGTCAGCAGCTTTTCATGCTCTGTGGCATTCTGGGGCGTGATCCGGGCGATGTGTTTCGCCAGCAGCTTGTACAGCTCGGCATCATACTTTGCCACACCGTGGCGACTGCAAGCCTCTACAAACAGCTTGACCCTGTCCATGGTCAGCAGCACCAGATCACTCATGGTGCTGGTGTACTGAATCTGACCTTTGCGCAAATAATCGAGCAGGTCTTCCACATGCTGAAGCAAGGGGATCATCGGTGTGAAATTCACCAGCCCCAAATCCCCTTTGATGGTGTGTATGGAGCGAAATAACGCCCGCTGCAGCTCGTTATCTTCGGGCTGCAACTCCAGTTCCATCAGGGTTTGTTCACTGGCTTCATACAGTTCATTAATTTCTTCAAGCAGGTCGGTGAGGATGTCATCATCCAGATCGTCGGGTCGAAAACTTTGCATTAATACGGCTGCCTCGTTGGAAAAGGTATCCACTGAAAACTACCCGGCATGAACAGTTGCGGGCCTTTGAATCATTCTATTATACCAGCTGCTATTCAAGACTATCGGCCGGTAAAGTGTAAATAATAGCAAGCGGGATCAGTTTAGCAGAAATGCCGGACTGATCAGATATCTTGTACTCACAGAAAAGGTATACTCTGGCGCCTGATTTAACTAACGGAAGCCTGAGTGTTAGCCCTGATCCGCATACCTGTTATTCTGCTGTACTTTATTCTGCTTAATCTGTTTTTGCTGCTGATGTGTGTTGTGCGGCCCTTTCATCGCAACAACGTGCATTACAGTGCCAGAGCCTATGGCACGATGGCCAGATTACTGGGAGTAAAAGTGGTGGTCAGGGTGTCGGACAAACTCAACCCGACGCAGCCGGTGGTGTATATCGGCAATCATCAGAACAGCTATGATCTCATTACCATCTGCTCAGCCACGCAGCCAGGCACCGTGACCGTAGGCAAGAAAAGTCTGGCCTGGGTACCGCTGATGGGCCAACTGTACTGGCTGTCAGGTAATATCCTCATCGACCGCAAGAATTCCAGCAAAGCTAGTAATACGGTGAAACAAACCATCAAAAAAATTCGCGAGCGCAGGCTGTCTGTGTGGTTGTTTCCCGAGGGGACCCGCAGCTACGGGCGGGGGTTGCTGCCGTTCAAGAGCGGTGCGTTTCTGATTGCCCGTGGCACAAAGGAGCCCGTATCAATGATTTGTGCCAGTAACCTGCACAATAAAATCCGTCTCAATCGCTGGAATAATGGCGTGGTGTTGGTGGAAGTCACCGCACCCGTGGAGCTGGATAAGAGTCGTAGTGTGAAAGAGTGGAGTGATTACTTTCACGCGCAAATGCAGGAGAAAATCCGGGCCCTGGATGAAGAAGTGGCTGAACTGGAAGCGGCGCAATAAACAGCCCCCGGGAGTCTGGTATGGGGCCGTCGGGGACAAAGTGAAAAATCTGTGTAGCGACAGGCTTTCTTCTGTCCCCCCTATTGGGCTAGACTGCGGCTAAATTGATATTGAGAATGTAATAATGAACCCAGAACACAGCCAGTGGTACGACTTTAACCAGGAAACGATACAGGCCCTGTTGGACGATGGTTCCAGCGCCAGCGAACCCCATTCCATCGAATACCACTTTGCCAGTGACAACTTCGATCGCCTGGAGAAAGCGGCGGTGGACGCGTTCAAGGCCGGTTTCGAGGTGGGCGACGCCGAAGAGTTAATTCTCGACGACGGCGGCACATTGTTTTGCTTTGATGCGGTGGTGGAAAGGCCCCTTGATCTGGAGCAGATCAATCAGGACACCCAGACACTGCTGACCATCGCCGATAAACATCGGGTTCATTACGATGGCTGGGGAACCTATTTTGTTGAATAGCAAAGGCGGTTAGTGAACGCCGGCAACCTGCTGCGCCATTGTGGCCACCGAAGCGGATTCCACAGGCGGTTGCTGTTGTGCTTTTTGAATGAGTTCGGCCATCTCATCCATAATGTCCAGAAACCTTACCAGTTGTTTCTGATTCAGGGTCGTCGAGAAGGATTCGATATTATTAATTAAGGCACGCTGGCTCATGGATTCTCCCGGTGTCAAAAAAATGTGTTTAACGATATTTCCGGGTTAGCTATTCAATTGGCGTGCCATCCTTGCCCTCTTTTTTTTGGTTCACGGGGGCGGCGTTGCCATCCTCGATCTCCGTCACCACTTTTTGTACCAGTTTGACCCTTCCATGGCGCACCAGTGCGTCGCGCAGTACATATTCAATTTGTGCGTTAACGCTGCGAAGTTCATCGTCTGCCCAGCGTTGCATGGCCGCCAGTACATCTGCATTGATACGAAGAGGATAAGCTTTTTTAGACAAAATGGCTCCGTTTCGGGGTTAACATCGGCGGGGTTCGTTATGCCGCTGGCAGTCTAGTAAAGACTGCCAGCATTAATCACCGGCTGAGTGTGTTTATCGCCGCACAACACCACGAGCAGGTTGCTGACCATGGCGGCTTTGCGCTCTTCATCCAGCTCCACCACATTATCTTCTTTGAGTCGTTCTAACGCCATGTCGACCATACCAACGGCTCCTTCGAGGATACGGGTGCGCGCGGCAACGATGGCAGAAGCCTGTTGACGTTGCAACATGGCGCTGGCTATTTCAGGCGCATAGGCCAGATGACTGATGCGGGCTTCATGAACGGTAACACCGGCCTTGTCCAGTCGATCCTGAATCTCTTTTTTCAGAATATCTGAAATGGTCTGTGGGTGACTGCGCAGGGCAATGCCTTCTTCTTCATGGGGATCGTAGGGGTAGCTGCTGGCCATATTCCGTAGCGCCGATTCGCTCTGAATGCTGACAAAACTCTTGTAATCATCCACCTCAAACATGGCTTCTGCGCTGTCTGTCACTGACCACACTACAATCGTGGCGATCTCTACCGGGTTACCCTGGTTATCATTGACTTTGATTTTACCACTTTCAAAGTTGCGTATTCGCAACGAGATATTCTTGCGGATGAAGAAGGGGATGGTCCATCTCAGTCCGTTTGCCTTTACGGTGCCGACATAGGCGCCGAACAGGGTCATCACTTTAGCCTGGTTGGGCTGAACCATAAAAAAGCCCGCCAGGCATCCCAGCGATAGCACCAATAGGGTCAGGCTCGCTATTACTGTGTGGCTCATAACAGGGCCAAGGCCCAGGGTCGAAACCGGGATCAGGATCAGCAGAATCAATGCCACCAGATAGCCATTCATTGAAAATCCAATTTTCTCACTCATCATAATTACCGCAAATAGATATCAAAGTGATATCACTATAGAGTGGCCAATGGTCACGATCAAGAATTATGCTGCGATTTTTGCCACTGCCTGCCAAACTGGTGATGGAATAACAATGATGTCATACAGGAGACAGATGATGTTCAGAGTAATTTTCACGGCGATTATCTGTGCCGGGCTGCTGGCCTGCACGTCCACACCAAAGCAATCGGTAGAGCAGCGACGCGCGGAAGTGTTGAAGATGCGTGCTCAAACCATTTCTGCTATCGAAGCGCACCAGTCTAATATCCGCAGTAAAATTAAGTCTGCACCGGGCTACGCGGTCTTTAGTAACGCCAATGTGAACCTTATTTTCGCCAGTTTTTCCGGCGGCTATGGTGTGGCGCATGACAACCAGAGCGGGCAGGACATCTATATGAAAATGGGAGAAGCCGGGCTGGGTTTAGGACTAGGGGTCAAAGACTTCCGGGCGATATTTGTGTTTAAGACCCGTGCGGCCTTTGAGCGTTTTATTGAACACGGCTGGATGGTCGGTGCGCATGCCGATGCAGCTGCCAAAGGGGGTGATAAAGGGGCGGCAGCCGGTGGTGAAATTATGGCCGACGATGTGGAGATCTATCAGTTAACGGAGTCAGGTCTTGCCTTGCAGGCAACCATTAAAGGCACCAAATACTGGAAAGACGACAGCCTCAATTAAGGGGAGGTTGCGGCTTTGGATCTGCGACAACCTGATTACGCCCCTGACGCTTTGCCAGCAACAAGTTAGCATCGGCCCGCTCAAAAGCCTGTTGTACGCTTTCGTCTGGGGCAAACTCAACCACGCCAAAGCTGCCTGACAGGCGTTTGGTCGTGTTATCAACCGGAATCTGAAGCAGACTCTGACGTAAGCGTTGTGCTGTTTCACAGGCCTGTTCCAGGTGGTTATTCGGTAACAGCAACATGAATTCGTCCCCGCCAAAGCGCCCGAATATATCGGACTGACGAAGATTGTCCTGAATCTGATTGGCGACCTGAACCAGAACCTGATCCCCGGCACTGTGCCCCTGGTTGTCATTGATTTGCTTGAAGTAATCAATATCGAAGAGTATCAGCGACACCGGTTGCTGATAGCGACGGCTACGCAGTAGCTCCTGCTCAGCCCGCTCAAAGAAATAGAGTCGGTTGGAAACTTGTGTCAGTCCGTCATTTAAGGCCAGCTTGCGTAAGTGTCTGTTGTCTGCCACCAGTACCGGTACCGCCAGCCCGAAATACGCCGTGGCGGCGATGACGGTGATGGCAAACTGATACACCAGTGCCTGGTCCATCAACCCGAGTACCGCAACCCAGATTGCTGTGAGCAGACTGAATATTGCCAGGCTCACGGCGCTGCGAAACGCCGATTCGGTATACACCATCCACATTTGTGGAATGATCAGGAAAAATACCGCAAAGGCCACCTCGTCATAGGGGAAATAATGGGCCAGCAACATGATGGTGCTGAGCATCATCACACAGACGAGGAGTTTGAGCAGGTAAGGCTTAAGAGGCTGATTAAGGGAGTGAAAGTCCACGCCACCCAACCAG
Organism: Lacimicrobium sp. SS2-24; assembly: GCF_002201535.1. Taxonomy (GTDB): domain Bacteria; phylum Pseudomonadota; class Gammaproteobacteria; order Enterobacterales; family Alteromonadaceae; genus Lacimicrobium. The sequence goes on from NZ_NIWW01000002.1 coordinate 406,375, forward strand.
TTATCTATCTGCGGGTAGCGCCAGCTCAGCAGACCGAGAAAAAGAGGCGTTAATACAATGGTAGCCGCCAGATCGCCAATCCACCAGGGTAGCCAGGTAGTGGCGATGTCCTGGGCTGAGAGCATGCCACTGACATGCAGAGCCTGCACCCCTAGCAGCGCTGCCGCCAGTGCGGTAAGGGAGCCAATGACGAGAAACAACAGTATGACCCTGGGCAGTACATCTACCACCAGTGATTTCACTGCAGTCTTGAGCAATGTGGCCCCTAGCCAGTAGCTCAGGCAATGCACGGCACCAAATAAAATGCCGCTATTGGCCAGTTGCAGCCATGGCTGCTGGGACTGGTACATGTCATCGACCCAGAAGGTGGCGATGATACTGCACAGCATTAACACAGGCATGGCCCGCAATCCCATAACCAGAAAGGCCGCAAAGCTTAAGGCCGCAGGCGGAAACCAGATGCTCGCATGGGGGGCGTATTCCATCAGTACAGACACTCGCCACAACAACAGCCAGCAAAACATGAGCGCCGCACTGTGCAGCATTTCGTTGACAGAGAATATGTTTTTGAGTGGCTCTTTGAACAGCGTCATCAAATGCCTGTGATATCCAAAATGCGAGACCCGCTGTTTTCGGGCCTCACCGTGGGTTAATCAGCAAACAGGTACACACCATAATAAGCAAAACGGCATAAGCAGAACGGCGTGCCGACAACACTGCCGTCCTGCCCAGGTTTATAACTGCTCAATGGTTTCCTTTTGCTCCTGCAATTTCGTCGCTTGCGCACGAAACTCATCCAGTTTGGCCTGCTCTTTTTCGATCACGGCCGGCGGTGCTTTGCTGACAAAATTCTGATTGTTCAGTTTGCCTTCGGTCCGCTGCATGTCACTGTTAAGCTTCTCCATGGCTTTGTTGATTCTGGCCAGCTCTGCGTCCTTATCGATAAGGCCTGCCATGGGGATCAGAACCTCCATATCACCCACAATGGCAGAGGCCGACGCGGGCCCTTTTTCACCGGCGGGCAGAATATCGATGTGTTCGAGTCTGGCCAGGCGGCTAAGCAACAGCTCCGTGTCTTTAAGCCGGCGCAGATCCTTTTCACCCGCATTACGCAGTAACACCGATAACGGTTTGCTGGGGCTGATGTCCATTTCACCACGAATATTGCGCACACCCATGATCACCTGCTTAACCCACTCTATATCGGCCAGCACCTGCTCATTGATGAGGCTGCTGTCCTGTACAGGGAACGACTGCACCATGATGCTGTCGCCGGCATTGTCGGCACAAAGTGGTGAAACCCGCTGCCAAATCTCTTCAGTGATGTAGGGCATAAAGGGATGAACCAGACGCAGCAGACTCTCCAGCACATTGACCAGGGTATGGCGTGTGCCACGCTTTTGCGCCTCTGTGCTGCTGTCAGCATTGAGAACGGGCTTAGACAACTCCAGATACCAGTCACAGAACTGATTCCAGGTAAATTCGTACACAGCCTGAGCAGCCAGATCGAAACGGTAGTCTTTGAGTGCTGCTTCAAAGGTTTGCAGGGTTTGCTGGAAGCGCGCCCAGATCCACTTGTCTGCCAGGCTCAGTTCAAGTTCACCGCCTGTTACGCCGGTATCCTGGTCTTCGGTGTTCATCAGCACGAAACGTGATGCATTCCACAGTTTGTTGCAGAAGTTGCGATAGCCCTCAACACGACCCATGTCGAAATTAATGTCGCGACTGGTGGAAGCCATGGCCGCAAACGTAAAGCGCAGGGCATCGGTGCCGTATGCTGCAATACCGTCAGGAAACTGCTGGCGGGTACGCTTGGCGATTTTCTCTGCCAGCTGCGGCTGCATCATGCCTGCGGTGCGCTTCTCAACCAGTTTTTCCAGTTCTATACCGTCAATCAAATCGATGGGATCGAGCACGTTACCCTTCGACTTGGACATCTTGTTGCCCTGCTCGTCGCGAATAAGACCGGTAATGTAGATTTCTTTAAAAGGAATTTTGCCGGTGAATTTCTTCGTCATCATGATCATTCTGGCTACCCAGAAGAAGATGATGTCAAAACCGGTTACCAGTACCGAGCTGGGCACGAAGGTTTCCAGTTCCGGGGTTTCTTCGGGCCAGCCGAGCGTGGCAAAAGGCCACAGGGCAGAGGAGAACCAGGTATCCAGCACATCCTCATCCTGTCGTAGCACCACATCATCGCCTAACTGATGCCGGGCTCTGACTTCGGCCTCATCACGGCCCACGTAGACATTTTCCTGTTCGTCATACCAGGCGGGAATACGATGTCCCCACCAAAGCTGACGGGAAATACACCAGTCCTGAATGTTGTACATCCACTGATAGTAGGTCTTGTTCCAGTTTTCGGGCACAAACTTGATTTCGCCGGACTCCACCGCATCAATGGCAGGCTTGGCCAGCGATTCTACCGCCACATACCACTGGTTGGTGAGGTAGGGTTCGATCACGGCGCCGGTGCGATCCCCTCTGGGTACTTTTAATTTGTGATCTTCAACTTTAACCAGCAGGCCTTGTTGTTCCAGTGCCTGAACGACTTTCTCGCGGGCTTCGAACCTATCCAGACCTCGAAACATCTCAGGTGCCTGGTTGTTGATGCGCGCCTCATCAGTAAACACGTTGATCATGTCCAGATTGTGACGTTTGCCAATCTCATAGTCATTGAAATCATGTGCCGGCGTTATTTTCACGCAGCCACTGCCAAATTCCGGATCCACATAATCGTCGGCAATAATGGTGATCAGGCGATCAGTGAGGGGCAGGCGAATCTGTTTACCAATGTAAGACTGGTAACGCTCATCATCAGGGTGCACTGCCACCGCCGTATCACCCAGCATCGTCTCAGGACGGGTGGTGGCAACAATCAGTTCACCGGAGCCGTCGGCCAGCGGATAGCGCATATGCCACATGTGGCCGTTTTCTTCCTCATTTAGCACTTCGAGGTCAGATACGGCCGTGTGTAATACCGGGTCCCAGTTCACCAGACGTTTACCGCGGTAGATCAGGCCTTCTTCGTGCAGGCGAACAAACACTTCTTTGACGGCATTGGACAACTCATCACTCATGGTGAACGCTTCACGGCTCCAGTCCGGAGAGGTGCCCATGCGTCGCATCTGTGAGGTGATGGTGCCGCCGGAGTGCTCTTTCCACTCCCAGATTTTCTCGATAAACGCGTCGCGGCCGAGATCATGACGGGTCTTGCCCTGCGCATTGAGTTGACGTTCCACCACCATCTGGGTGGCAATACCGGCATGGTCGGTTCCACACTGCCATAGCGTGTTGTCGCCTTTCATGCGGTGATACCGGATCAGGGCATCCATAATAGTATGCTGAAAAGCGTGCCCCATATGCAGACTGCCGGTGACATTCGGCGGCGGAAGTAAAATACAGTAGGGTTCGCCCTGACCGCTGGCTTTGAAGTAGCCGCTTTGTTCCCATTGCTGGTAGCGTTGCTGCTCTATATTCTGCGGATTAAAGGTCTTTTCCATGTTCACTCTCATCTAAACTGCTGGCGGGGCGGGTATCCAGTTGATAACCCGCAGCGCGATAATGTTTGTATCTGTCTCTGGCGTGCTGTTTCTGCGTCTCTTCGGCAGGCACAAAATCATAGATCTGGCGGACACTGCCGGGCAGTGATGGACACTGCGTTTGCAAATTGATCACCACGGGCTGACTGAGTCGTTGTGGCAGTTCCCAGCTGATTTGCACAGGTGTGCCCCGCGGCGGGCCTTCACCGCTTAAATTATGCGGTACAAAGGCATTGGCGGGCAGTTGCCACAATAACTCATCCATTTGTTCAGCCTGCTGCTGGCTGTCACACAGAATCAGACAGGCTTGTTTCTGCCGATAAAGTGAGGCCGCCAACTGACAAGCCAGCGCCTGGGGCGCTGGCTTGTGGTCAAGCTCTTCCTGCTCAAGCAGGTAAAAGGTTACGTCTGCCATGTAAGCATCAGTCCTCGGTTTCAACACCGGCCCGGTTCATAACGAACTGTGTCAGCATTGGCACCGGTCTACCCGTAGCGCCCTTGGTTTTGCCGCCGCTGACCCAGGCTGTACCGGCGACATCCATATGTGCCCAATGGTACTTTTTGGTGAACCGGGAAAGGAAACAGGCTGCGGTAATGGTACCTGCAGGACGCCCGCCCACATTAGACATATCGGCAAAGGGGCTCTCGATTTGTTCCTGGTATTCATCCCATAACGGCAGGCGCCAGGCCTTGTCACTGCTTTGCTCAGAAGCGCTGATCAGTTCATGGGCCAGCGGGTTGTGGCTGCTGAGCACGGCAGACGCATGCTTACCCAGGGCAATCACACAGGCACCGGTCAGCGTGGCGACATCGACCACCAGCTCAGGATTGAAACGCTCCACGTAGGTCAGGGCATCACATAACACCAGGCGACCTTCCGCGTCGGTATTGAGTACCTCAACGGTCTGACCCGACATGGTGGTAAGGATATCACCGGGGCGATAGGCATTGGCGTCGGGCATATTCTCACAGCCTGCCAGTACCCCAATCACATTAATAGGCAGATTCAGCTCGGCGATAGAGGCCATGGCACCCAGCACGCCGGCCGCGCCGCCCATATCATATTTCATTTCATCCATCGCTTCTGAGGGCTTGATGGAAATGCCACCTGAATCAAAGGTGAGACCTTTGCCCACCAGCACCACCGGTGCCTGAGCCGGATTTTCGGCGCCCTGGTAATGGATCAGGGTCATAATGGATTCGTTGTGAGAGCCGCGTCCAACCGCAAGGTAAGACTGCATGCCCAGTTCTTCCATTTGTTTTTCATCCACGTATTCAACGTTGACGGTGCCGTGTTTTTCGGCCAGTTGCTGTGCCTGTTCCAACAGATAGCGAGGATTACAGATATTAGGCGGCATATTCGCCACGTCTTTACAGATTTTGACACCTGTTGCCACGGCCAGTCCGTGATTGATAGCACGTTCACCCACTGCCAGTTCACGGCGCGTCGGCACGTTGAACACCATTTTGCGCAGAGGACGACGAGGCTCATCTTTCTTGGTCTTCAGCTGGGTAAAGGTGTAAAGGCAATCCTGCGTGGCTTCAACGGCCTGGCGTACTTTCCAGTAGGTATCCCGGCCTTTGACATGCAGCTCTGTTAAAAAGCACACGGCTTCCATGGAGCCGGTTTCATTGAGGTTGCTGATGGTGCGCGCAATGATTTGCTTATACTGGCGCTCATCCAGTTCACGCTCTTTGCCACAACCTACCAACAAGACCCGTTCGCTCAGAATATTAGGCACATGATGCAATAGCAGCATCTGTCCGGCTTTGCCCTCAAGATCGCCGCGACGCAGCAAATTGCTGATATAGCCGCCGCTAATCTCGTCGAGCTGCTCGGCGACTGGCGTTAGTCTGCGGGGTTCGAACACGCCCACCACTATGCAGGCGCTGCGTTGTTTCTCCGGACTACCACTTTTTACACTAAATTCCATTCATCACCCCATCTGTGCTGGTGTTACTTCTGTCTGTGCGTTAGCCTTTTGCTCATGTTCCGGTAAGCTCTGGCGGTGACGTTAGGTTTTTGCACCGTCAGGACATGCCATTTTTTAAAACCGTTGCTATCAAAAGCCTGATAAAAACGCCGGAATTGCAAATTAAACTTGTGAAAATGTTAAGTTTACTTAAAAATTCACAGTATTCCACTAAAAGCGTCAGTTTACTCTGCCTTCGCATAACCGCAAGGACAGGTTTCAGGCGACGAAAACACGTATTCTTTTTGGAACGGCTGTGCTGATTTTCCGATATTTACTCAGGGAGACCCTGAAGTCCCAAATTGCCGTCTTTTTGGTGCTCATGGCGATCTTCGTGATTCAAAAGTTTGTCAGGGTGCTGGCGGCAGCCACTGACGGTGACATTCCTGCCGGGCTGGTGTTGGGCTTTCTTGCGTTGAATATGCCTGTGCTGGCGTCATTGATCCTGCCATTAAGTGTCTTTCTGGGCATTATGCTCGCTCATGGGCGCTTCTATGTGGATCATGAGATGGCGGTTATGCATGCCTGTGGCATCAGTGAATGGTATGTGACCCGGGTGATGCTGGTACTGGCAACCCTGGTTGCGCTGTTTTCTGCCCTCCTGACATTGTGGCTGGCACCGATGTCGATGGAAATTGAGTATCAGCTGGAAGAGCAGGTGAGCGCCGAATCGGGCCTGACCAGTCTGATGCCAGGGCGATTCCAGCAAACGGCAAACGAAAAAGCCGTGATCTTCGTGCATGACATCGGTGGCGGAGACAATCAGCTGGAAAAAGTGTTTCTGGCTCAGCAGGAACAGGGCGATGATCGCAAAGACTTTCGGATTATCTATGCGAACTACGGCAGTGTTCAGCAGGAAGCCGACGGCGCAGAAAAACTGGTCTTAAGTCAGGGCTATCAGTTTGAAGGACAGCAGGGACAGGCGAGTTTCCGGCAGGTAACCTTTGATCAGTATCAGGTTCAGATTGCCGAACGCCAGGCAGAACACCAGAGCCGCAAGCTGGCAGCGTACCCGACCCCTAAACTGCTTGATGATCCGAGTATTGAAGCGCTGGCAGAGTGGCAATGGCGACTGGCGATCCCGTTATCCATGCCCTTGTTGGTATTAATTGCCGTGCCTCTGAGTGCGGTCGACCCCAGACAAGGACGGTTTGGTCGCATCTTCCCCGGTTTGTTGTTGTACCTTGGCTATTTCATGTTGCTGATGGCCGGGCGCAAAGCCCTTGAAACCGGTGGTGTTCCTCCGGTGATTGGACTGTGGTGGGTGCACGGTGTGATGTTACTGATTGGCACCTTTTTAGTGGTGCGGCGCCGCCCACTGGGGGTGAGAATGCGAGCCAGGTTAAGAGGAGCCGGAAAATGATCCGTACCCTCGATGTGTATCTGGCCAGAACGCTGATTGGCACGGTGTTTATTACACTGCTGGTGCTAATAGGCCTGAGCAGTCTGATCAAGTTTGTCGAGCAACTTAAGTACATAGATCGTGGCGATTACGATGTGATGGTGGCCGGCATTTATGTACTGTTGAGTATTCCCAGAGAAATTGAACAGTTTTTTCCCATGGCCACCCTTATCGGTGGGCTGATTGGTATGGGCATGCTGGCCAGTAACAGCGAGCTTATTGTGATGCAGGCGGCGGGCATGAGTCGTCTGAGTATTATTGGTTCGGCCATGAAATCTGCGCTGCTCATGGTGGTGTTTGTGATGGCGATCGGCGAGTGGGTGGCGCCGGTGAGTGAAACCCAGGCCAAAGAAATTCGCACCCAGGCCATTTCAGGGGGAAGCCTGTTCTCCTCTCAACGTCTGGTATGGGCCAAAGACGGCAGCGACTTTGTCAGCATCGGCGAGGTCTTGAGCCGCGATAAACTGCTGGATATCAGTATTTATCAGTTCGATGAAAGCCTTAACCTGGTACGTATTATCAATGCCGGCCAGGCCAGTTTCAGCGGTCAGAGCTGGCGCTTGCTGGATGTCACGCACACCGAGCTTTTGCAGGAGCAGGTGACCGTCACCCGCCAGCCCAGCGATAAATGGCAATCGAGTCTGACACCGGACAAGCTCGGCGTGGTCACAATCAAGCCTGAAGCCTTGTCTATTCGTGGCCTGAATGATTACCTGACATATTTGCGCAGCAACAGTCAGGATGCCAGTCGTTATGAGCTGGCGCTATGGCGCAAAGTGATGCAGCCGGTGACAGTGGGCGTGATGTTGCTGCTGGCGCTGTCTTTTATCTTTGGCCCACTGCGCACGGTGACCATGGGGGCGAGGGTGATCATGGGCGTACTCACGGGCTTTGGCTTTTTTATTGCCAACGAGGTATTCGGGCCCCTTTCACTGGTTTATCAGTTGCCCGCGGTGGCCGGTGCCTTGTTACCCAGTCTGCTGTTTGCCGGCCTGGCCGTTTACCTGCTCCGACGGCAATGAGCTGGAAATCAGGTAAAGCGCAGGCTAACAGTGGGTCTGAACCCTGTAAACCGGCCCATGCAGCCTGTTTTGTTGTCATGCCGTTGGTCGCTCGAATCTACGGGAAATATTGCGGGTAATTGGTCCGATTAAAGGGCAGCAACTGATACTGGGGTTGCAGAAACGCCACCAGATTAACCATTTCGGTTACCGTCATCACGTCGTTGTAATTCTGCATTTTCGACTGCCCTTGTTCATCGGTATAGCTCTCGTTTCTTAATCCCGGCGCAATTTTATGGGAAGGATTAATGACCGATGTGACAAGTTCCGCATAGGTTTTGATGGTGCTCACTTCACCGCCCAGTCGCACCCTTTTTTCCAGTTTTTGCGCAACGTCAGCGCCTTCATAGCCCTTTAGGGTGTGACACGCCAGGCACTGATAAGCGATAAATACGGCTTCACCCGCCAGAGCATCTCCTTCGGGTAAACTAAAACCCCGCGGTGATTCAGGTCCCTGTTTACAAGCTGCAATGAGTAGCAGTGTGGCGCTTAGGCCAAGCAGATATTTCATCTTCATTCCCTCGTGTTCAGGTAGAGCTTTCAGCCTAGACCCCTTTGCGCCATGTTGCCTTGATTCCGATCAAAAACCGGTCGTGGGAAAAGGATCATCTTGTCAGGTATCATCGCTGCATCCCGGGTATAGAAAACACCCCTGTAACAGTGCAAAGGCCATGTTAGAGTCATGGATCACATACGCCTGTTTATCTGGTTCTTCCTTCATGGACACCTTACTTGTCGTTGGCATTGCCTCGGCGCTCATTATCAATCTGTTAGTCAGTGGCTTTATGTTGGCGGTCTATTTCTACCATCAGCGTGAGCAGGCTTTTTTGATCTGGGCACTGGCCTGTGGCTGTTTTGTGGCAGGAAGTGGGTTGCTGATAACGAACCAGCACATGGCATTTTACCAGCCCACCGCAGGCTACACGCTGTTAGTGCTGTCTGCGTATTTTTTGTTACGCGGTGCAGCATCACTGGCGGATAAAGCGATTGGCTGGCAAGGCGCAGAGGCCAGTCTCCCAGTCTTCATCGTGGTTGCGCTGAGCATAGCGCTGGCGCCTCAGGTGGGACTGGAACAGGGCGGCCTGGCTGCCATGATGATGGCACTGGCATTCATTTTGACGGAACGGACTCTGGCGAAAGGGTATACCTATGGGGGCTCTGTGATGGTGTTGCTGCGCGCCCTGATGATTATGCATGCAGTGGTAATGGCAGCGCAGGCAATCACTCACTTCGGGGTGCGATTTCCTGGCGCTGAGGTTGTGGGAAGTCAGCCTCTATTGGTATTCAGTCACCTGGTTCTAACGGTTGCAACAGCCCTGACACTGCCCATGTTACATGCCATCCGTGTTAAGCAGCGCTGGCAGGATTTGGCAAATACAGATGCACTGACATCGGCGCTGAACCGCAGAGGCTTCTTCGACCGGGCGCAGGCCCTGCTAAAAACCGCTCCTCTTAAATCATGCAGTTTCCTGATGATTGATATTGATCATTTTAAAAAAATCAATGATCGCCATGGTCACGCCATTGGTGATGTGGTGCTGCAACAAGTGGCACAGCGGGTATATGGCAACATTCGAAAAACCGACCTGCTGGGACGGCTGGGTGGTGAAGAGTTTGGCGTGCTGATGCCGGATACGCCCCAGGAGCTGGCACAGTCAATTGCCCGGCGATTGCTGAGGGACATTTCTTCCACCCCTTTCAACAACCAGGGCAAACCCATTGATGTCACCATCAGTATTGGTGCGACAAGTAATATCACGACGCAGACAGACCTGGAGCTGTGCTTGCGTCAGGCCGATAGGGCGCTTTATCAGGCAAAATCTATGGGCAGGAACCGCCTGCGCTTCGCCGGGCCACTGACCTAAACGTTGCCCCAGGAGCGGTGATGATTCGCTTCTTTTGATAAAACCAGCATTTCGGTGTGGGCCAGCCTGTCCTGTAAGGACTGCTTACTTTTAACATCCAGCAGTACCAGCAACGTGCCGATACCTCCTAAAGAACACAGAATACGCCATAGTGCGCGGCTGTAGCTCAGTGGCTTATCGTTGGTGCTGAACAAGCGTAATCGCCAGGCGCGCATACCAATGGTTTGGCCGCCATTGCGCCAGAACCAGACAAAAAAGCCCAGCACCCAGGCAGCGACCCAGATCTGAATCAGGGTTTTGTAGAGTAACGAAGCCTGAATGACTTCGCTGGTGTGTTCCATGCCGTGTTTATCGAGGATGTTGTTTTCCAGCAAAATGACCAGTACAACAATGGCCACTAATGCTGCGCACATCCCCACAGCGATGGCCACCAGCGTATCGTAAATCATTGCCGCAAGACGGCGGATAAATCCTGCACGGGGAAAGGATGTCGTTTCGCTCATTCAGGCTAACCAGACAGAATCAATAAAAGCGCAGTGTACCAGCTAATCCGTGCAGCAACAGCCATCAGGCCAGCCTGATGTTGTTTTTTCCGGCAACTGCAAAATATGCCCGGACAAAAGACTTGCAAGGGCCAGCCCAATAGCTATAATGCGGCCCTCTCGCGATATTAGCGAGAGCACAAAAAGGTACTGTGCCAGAGTGGCGAAATTGGTAGACGCAGCGGATTCAAAATCCGCCGGTGGCAACACTGTGCCGGTTCAAGTCCGGCCTCTGGTACCAAACTCCAAACCTGCTTTTTAGCGGGTTTTGTTCATATCTTCCCTGATATTCACTCCTTCGGAGCCAGCTAAAGCTGTCCAATTTTTTGTCCAGACAAAATTGTGTTGTTTCTGGAACACAGTAAAACTGATACTCGCCGGACTAGAACCGGTATCCGGTTAAAGTACTCAGGCCATCCATGGCCTTCGCCCTTCGGACCAGCCTTCGGCTGTTGACGATTGTTCCGGACAATCGTGCTCCGGCCATTATTCGCGACGTCCCTTCCGCTCTGCCTGCGGGCCAATGCTGCGCATTGTGCAAAATTTGCTCCTGCAATTTTGTGGTACCAACTCTTAGAGAGTGACTTAATGCCAGCGGAAGTCGTTTTTTTGTATTTGAAGCTCAGGCTATACTTCTAAAGATGGCGCTTCTATTAGCCTCCCCCAACGTCGCGGTATTTTTTAAAGCTCTTCGGTGCGTAATGAGCTGTCTTGGATAGTTGTATCAGCAACCATCCGTTGTAGCGATGAAGGTTGGGGCGCGATCTTCGCGGGCAGAAGTATAACGAATTTTACAGTTGGCGGGATCGGGCGCGTTGCTGATGCGCACATCAATCGCACCTAATTGTCCGCCACAATTCCCCCCGATCCACTCAAATGGATCGTCAGTGGCTACGGCCCGCGCGATACCACTGGGATGAGGGCAGGGATACCCGCAGCGCAGGGTGATGGTCTCTGTGCCAACATCAATGGTGGGATCAGTGGAACAATCGGTTTTATTCTCGATTCTTGCTTTGTAATTGACCAGATCCGATGCCGAACGCATGTTCCCCTTGAGGGCCTCTAGTGAGGCTATTCGTGCATCCGCGCTGATATCGAGAAACTTAGGTGCGGCGATGACGGCAAGAATACCTAAAACAACAATAACGATAATCAGTTCGATGAGCGTAAAGCCCCTAACATTGGATTCCATCGAGGGTCCTGTGCAATCTTGTCAAAATATGGGCAAGGTAAAAAGGCGATGTTACCAATATTCCTCAGGGTAATTAAGCGGTTATTGTGTGCATTGCGATAGCAAAGGGTATGACAGCAGTTAACCCCAGGGAGCATTGTTTAGATGCCCCTTCTTGTAATAAATGTGCAAGCTATTATCTAAGCTGTAAATGGTAGCGGGTGGTTTGCTGCCCGGCAGCCAGGGTCTGGATCTTAGGTTCACTGTAGCTGGTCATAATAGGGCCAAGCTCGATGGGAAAGTCGATTTGCAGATCCTTTAACTGACCGGCAGCGGGAATAAACCCATCGATATTGATCACCAGGTCATGATAACGCCCGTGTGTATCCTGTTTATGGTGATCTGTGTGGCCAGGCAGTACGGCGGTGGCAATCTCATCCTGCAGTTGCTGGCGCAGCTGCGCTATGTTTAGCAATCGGGTTTGCCGACTTTCCAGCGGCTGGCCGTCTACTGCAATAACCAGCTCCTGACTGAACATCTTCACCAGTTGTTGATGGAATTCCACCATTTTGCTTTCGTCAGCCACCAGGTGGGCGATGGAAAGCGGCTTTCCCTGCCACTGCATACGCTGAAACAAGGCGGTTAACGAGGTGGCCACCCGTACCGACAGATGATCTTTTTGCCGTAAGGTCATGGTGGCCGTGGTGATATTTAACCCGTGGGCACTGACCATGGCAGTTTCGAACAAACCCAAGGCCAGTATTATCAAGAGTAACTTTTTCATGCTATTGCGTCTCTCTTGTCAGCCTTAACGACAATGGCTGGTGACCACATCATTGCTGCCGCTGGTGTCGGTTTTGTCCAGACGATAACGGAAGTTGTAACAGGCTTTGCCAGACTCATACCCTGACTCCCCTTCGCCGTAGGCCCGATACATGATCAGGGCAATATTGCCGGCAGGAATATGAGTATTTTCCGGGTGCGGCGTGACCTCGATAAAGGTCCAGTTTTTGCCCTCGAAAGTCATGGTGTCGTAGTCCGTTAACTCCACCTCAGTACCAAATTTAAAATCATCAAGACGCTCATTTTCCCAATGTGCCGGTGCGGTTAACATGGCGTTTTCCTGATCTGCAGCTGCCCGATAGCAAGCGATGGTATAAGGCGCTGTTGTGCTGGAGTAATAGACATACTCGCTGCCGTCACCATGAAGGTCGTAGGCATTACATTCGTCTAACGGTCTGTCTCCGGTTTTCACTTTGTTAGGGCGATAATCCAGGTCGGTATAACGACCGCCACCATAATTGACGCCATCGCTGGTCAGTTGTCCGCCACCTGTTCCGAAATACAGGGGAATACCATCGAACATATAACCCAGGGGTTTGGACGGGTTATGGGTGTCCATCAGACACAATGGGGCATAATGGTAGTGATAGTCTTCACCGTTACCGGCATGGGCACCACACTGGTCCAGCTCACCCAGCAGCACGGTATCGCGATCACTATAGTCTTCGCCAAGTTGTGCCACTTCACCGGGGCTGTTTTCTTTTGCATAGTGGAGAATGGGCACACCATCAACGGCAATGCCAATGGGATAGTGAATATTTAAATTGCTGCTGGTGGTTCCAAGATACTCCGGCTGCAGCGGCACCGCCCAACTCACCTGTTGCTCCAGTGGAACACGGCCAATCCAGGACTGGGTGCCGACGTTGGGTTTATCTATGTCCAGTTGTGAGCGATCGGGAAGGCCGACTAAGGTGTTCACCGTCATAGTGTTGCTGTCACAGCTCACCGAGACCAGATCACTGTAGTCTTCAAACGCTTGTGACTTGGTTGCACAGTCGCTTGGGGTAGATGTGGGCACATGCTCGTCATCGTTTTGGTCGTAACGTATGCGGGTCATGTTCAGTGTGCTACTAGCCAGAACTTTGTCAGCAATGGCTTCTTCCAGGGTGACCAGATCGGTACTACTGCCGTTCAGACCGAGGCTACCCACCTCGGCAGACAGTGCATACAGCTTAATGATATAGGTGTGCTCTGACTGACCTTGCGAGCAAGGCGCGGAAAATTCCTGAAGGCCGTTGACCGAATTAATGCCAAATACCCCCACTTTGGTTTCGGCTTCCGCCAAAGCGGTGGTCGAGGCAGGAATATCAAACAGTATTTCGTAATAATGTGCCCCGGCCAAATTAGTATCGGCCGGATTGGGGAAGGTATACATTTCCAGCGCGAAAGACTGAGTTCCGGCAGGTGCATTTTCCCAGCTAAGGGGCAGCATCTTCCCGTGGCCTGCGCCTTCGCAGGTGGTGCTAAGGGGCATAATAAGGTTGGATTTCAATGCCGGGCTGGACAACGTAAAGTCGCCGGTTGGCGTATCGCCGCCTGAAGAATCCGCAGAGCCAATAGTGGCGCGAACAATCACGTCGTTATCCAAAACCAAATTGCTGCTCCAGATAAACTGGGCGTCATTGGCGCTGTTATCAAATAGATCGGTAAAACGGGTATAGGCAGGCTTATTATCCACACCTACCGTGGTATTGGTGTAGGTGCTGGCACTTGGCCAGTTGGCATCATCAAAGCTGCTGGCCGCCCAATTCTGAGGCAGGCTCCAGTGGGCGCCATATACCTGATTTATATCTGCAGGAGCATCAGTGGAACAGGCTGCACTGCTGCGTAACCCATCAGATTGGGTTAGGCAGTCGGTGTCGGTGAGCGGGGCAGTATAAAAGGTCTGCGCCTTCCAGTTTTCATCGGTTTTGCCGATGATTTCGCCATCAGCGTCTTTAAATACCGCCACCAGGCCACCGTCACCCGGATGATAGTCACCGCCCTGGTTACTTTCTGTGCCGGTGCCCAGGTTTTCTTCCCAGTCCACCAGGTGCATGGCTACAGTAAAGGGCTGCTTAACTTTGAAACGTACAATATTGGAGTTAAATTCGGTAAAGGGAACGGGGTCTTTGCCAACAGCCACGCCATTGACGTATAGCTCGAAGTAATTGTCGGCAAAAATAAAGGCACTGATGATTTCGCCATCGGCATCTATCTCAACAATATCACTGCCGCTAAGTGCGGCAATGGCATCGGCTGAACTGTTGTAGCTATGGCCCGACACATAGGTATTATAAAGGTCGCTGGCGGCAGGAACGCTATTATCCAAAAACCGAACTTCTGCCGGTACTGTCCAGCTATTGCCCTGGCTGTCATCGATGCTTCCAAGGGCAGCGACCCGGCTACCCGCAGGGAATAAATTGGCTTCTGTTACCGTGGCCAAGCCCTGGGTGAAAGTGGGAGCATCGTCACTGGTGCCGGTATCCCCACCTGTACCCGTGTCACCACCCGTTCCGGTTCCACCACTATTATCCGGGTTGGGGCTACTGTCGCTGCCTCCCCCTCCGCACGCGGTTAACATCATGGCAATGAGTAAAGTGGAAAGTAATTTTTTATACATTGGCGACCTCGTTTGTTCACATGTATAGAAGTGGCGGCCTCAGGTATAGACTGGGCCTGCACCTGGCTGCGTTGCCTTTACCTGAAACAGACAACTCACCATGAAGGCGAAGACAACCCGTGACGACCAGACAATGAATAACCCGCAGCCCACCAAAGGCAAGGATGGATACGCAGGGGTTATCTGCGGGCGAAGCGGATAAACGTTGGGCCAGACGAACGCTGGCCCAAACTTGGTTATTTAACCGGCTTTGCGTCTTCGCCATGCCAGGGCTGAGAGGCCAAACAGGCTAAGCAGGAAGGTACCCGGTTCGGGCACAGCTGTTACATCAGTGGGCTTGGCCGCCACAAACTCATAAGAAGTATTGGCTTCATCCAGATAAATCAGGGGTCTGGGGATATAATCGATGACCTGCAACAGTCTATCTGTTTCCTTGTTGAAAATGTCTTTTACAAAAGGCTCGGCGCTGGGGGCATACTCAAAATTTATCTTTGCATCCACAAAATAGCCCTGGTAATCGCTGTCCAGGCTATTGAAAGAGCGGTTGAAGGAAAAGCTCCAGTTAATGGCAGAGATAAAATTATCCGCCACATATTGATCCACCTCGGCTTGGGTCGGGTCTGTTAGGCCAGGCTCGAAACCTTGGTAAGTATCCAGAAAGAAACTCTCAAAGGGATTCTGTATCAATTCGCTATAGAATATACCAGCATCAAATTCGGATTTGTTATAAAACTCACCTTGCAGCCCTATTGCCAGGTGACTGCCTGAAGGGGCAGCCATTGGCGCGATATCGCTGAGGCTTTTATTCGGGTCCGATACCAGGCTGTTGTTACGGTCATAGAAATTAAACAGTGGGCCAGAAAACCCGTCAGCTATCCTAGTTTCTAGCATCATAACCGTTGCTTGTTGGTAAAAATCCCGGTTAGCGACGGTTTGATAAAACTTTTCCTGATTACTGGCGTCATCAAAATCCACGCTAAAGGTGGAATTTACCTGAAAAGGATCCTCCCAGCTATGCCACAGCGCCCCGCTGGAGGGGTCAAACTGGTGGTTGAAGTCTGAAAAACGAATATCCAGCCGAAAATCGTTGTAGCCAAAGCCTTCACCGTAATTCAGCAGGTGCGTCTGGGTGAAGGTCAGATCCTTTAACACATTGATATAGTTAGCCTGTCCGGAAGGGGTCGTACCGTGGTTAAATTCCAGTTGCACCAAACCGGCCTGGGCGGTTGACATCAACATCGCGCTGGCGAGTATGCCAATAGATAAAATACGTTTTTGCAAAATGTTTACTCCTGAAAACCCGTTAAACCACTACTTTGCTGCGCCGTATTCGAATGGGAACCCGACCGTTTTATATTGATGAAGAGGCTGATGTGTTGATTCCTGATAAACGGAAATTTGTCCACTCTTTTGCCTCTGACATCCTACCCCGGCTAAACCACCGCCAACATGCAAAAGTCTATTAGGCTGTATTAGAGCAAATCCGGGCGATTCAGGCTTGGGTGAAAACCCCTATTTTGCCTGTTCAGGCTAAAAACTGCTCAATCAGGGGGGGTAAATGAGCAGAGCCAGCGCTTACATCTTAGTGAGAGATAAAGCGCTGGGAGGTCTGATTAGTAGCTTTGAATACCGGTGCTGGGCGTTTTGCTGGCGTCGGTTGTAGACTGTGTTGTTGAACTTTGCTCCGCTTTCTGATTGGAGATGGCGGCTTTATTATCAACGGTATCGCCAATGGTGACGGTGGTGTGGCCTGCTTCAATGGCCCAATTGGTTAATACGCCGTCCAGGGTTTTCATATACAGGGCTTTGGCTTCGTCTTTGCTCAGTTGATAGTTAGAGGAAAACTCACAGGCACGAAAAAACAACTCCCGGGTCATGAGTACCGTGGGGGTTCTGCCCGCCAATTCCACTTCTTCTGAATCTTCATTGGTGCTGGCACCTTTGTCGCCCCCGGTATTGATCAGGGACACATCAATATTACCCCCGTCTTTTTGATCAAAGGCGGAGTCCGGATGCGGCAGGGAACACAGATAATGGTTATTGTCCCGTTGCATCACATAGATTTGCCCCTGACCGGAGGTGGTGGTCAGAACATGGTTATTGTCTAAGGTGCTTTGCTTAGGTACGGGGTATTCCAGGGACGTACAGCCACTTATAAGAATAAGCACAGTGCTGCAGGCAACTAAATACTTCATGGCAACCTCAATACGAAAAAACCGGCACTAAAGTAGTGCCGGTATGTGTTCAAAATAACCTGTTATTGCATGGCGTCCGCTAACCAGGCGGGCGCATCGGTCGGATAAAACACCGTTGGATCAAAGCTGATGCGGGTAGGCGCATGGTCACTGGATAATCCCCAGGTTGACAGTTTACCCTGGAACCACTGTTCAAATGCGGCTACAACAGAAGGGTGCTTGGCTTTGTAGCGAGCGGTCAGTTTGCTGTGCTCAACACCCAGTTCGGTGGCTTTTTTCAGAGCAGAGCTTAACTGGTCGCTGTTACCGTTGGAGGCGATAATATCAATCCAGGTGATGGCCTGAGTTTCCACGTCACCAAACCAGTTGGGATACTTGGTAATGGAGTTTAAGTTTCTCACATAACGGGCCAGATCTTCACCTTTAACCACCATCATATGGTAATCATACTGATGAGCCCCCGGGTTGTTCTGCCACTTCTTAAAGGAGAAGGCCCACAGGTCGTCCTTGTGAATAGGCATGACATCCGTGGTTTGAAAGGGCGTGGTGCCAGACACATTCATGGATTTACCGTACATGCCAATCATCTGGGGATAGTTGCTCATATAATTCATCCATTTATCGCCAACCGCTGCTGGTATGATGTAGTTATAATTGCGACAGGTAACAGTCGTACGCTCATCACCGCTCATGTCACGGTTTAAGCCGAGGCGGCCATCAGGAAATGACCAGGGTGTTTCTGGGTATTTATACAGACAGCCCTGGGTGCCTGGGCCTTTTTCATAGAAATCTTCATAAAAGAAGTTGGCCAGATCGGTTACCCCTTCCAGGGCGATGGTGGCAATAATATTGTTTTCTTCCTGTAGCTCGGCTGTCAGGTTGGCGGCCATTTCCTGGCCTTTGGTGGCCGCATCAGCCGCAGTGAGACCGTCGATTTCGGCCTGACCTACTTCCTGGATATAACGGCGGCGCTCTGATAAGAAGCCGAGGCGTAAGGTTGTCGCTGTGGTATAGGTTTTTAGCAAAGCCACAAAGTTATTGTGGTTCATATGAGTGCGTATTTCGTTTTGCACTGTGCCCGCGTCGTCGACGATTTTATCTATTTTATTTTTGTTCTTTAAATAGTTTGAATTGGGATTGTAGGTGTTAATACCGTTAAAAACGTCGCCGATGCTCACTTCAATTTGATCTAAGGCAGCCTGATTAAAGCCTTCATCTACGATGTTTTGCACTTGTTGAGGCGTAGCAGCAGGATCATCGCCGCCAAAAATTGATTCAAATGCGTCCCCAAGTATCAGCCCCGCGACTTTCTCAGCCAGCTTAATGCCAATGTCGGTTGTGCTACTGGCAACAGCCTGTTGCGAGTTAAGTAAGGTGAAAACAGTTGTAGCTGTGGCCAGACAGAGCCCGAGTTTATTCATGGTTACCCTCTACTAGGTAAAAAAGCAAAAACGTGGTTTCAGATTGGAACAGATTCTTATTGCCGAGGCTTGGGTGAAAACCCTCATTTTGCTGGCTGAGGTGAAATTTATTCTGACAAGAGATCGAAGATCAGCTGTTCCAGTACGTCGAGATCGACGGGTTTGTTTAGTAAGGGCAGGTGTTGTGCTTTGATACGTTCAAGCAGCTCAGGGTCGGTATCACCGGTTAATATGATGGCTTTTACCGGCTCACCGAGTGCCTGGCGAAGCTGCGCAATAAGCTCCACACCAGTTTTATTATCCATTAAGCGGTAATCACACAAAATAATATCCGGTCGTTGTTGCTCCAGGCTGCTGAGCGCCTGCTCATCATTCTGGGCGCAGATAACATGGCATTGTTGCCCTTCCAGCACCAGGCTCAGGGCGGTGAGGCTGTTCGGGTCGTCATCAATTAACAGCACCCTGACCCCAAACAGGCGACTGCCCTGAATACGAGGTGCCTGTGGCGTGGTTACAATGGACTCCACCACGGGCAAGGTCAGTGAAAAGGTAGAGCCTTTGCCAGGCTCGGATTCTACGTCCACCTCGCTGCCCAAAAGGTGGGCCAATTTTTGTACGATAGACAAACCCAGGCCGATACCTTTTCTGGCGTCACGGCGTTTGTTGGCAATCTGGTGGTACTCATTAAAAATCTTGCCAAGTTCCTGACGGGGAATACCTATCCCTGAGTCCTGAATTGACAGCCTCAACTGACTCTCCTGGCGAGACACCAGAATGTGGATACCACCCTCATGGGTATATTTGACGGCATTGTCGAGCAGGTTGCGCAGGATACGGGCCAACACCATCGGGTCGGTCTGCACCACCGCATCACAAGAATCATAGTCTAAGCTTAAGCCTTTGTTTGTGGCTTTGACCCTGAATTCATCCAGCAGTGGCAGCACCACGCTGTCCAGCGTGACCTGACGCCAGTCCAGTTCCAGATCGCCTGAGTCCAGCCGGGACAGATCGAGTAAGGTATCCAGCAGACCTTTCAGGGAAGAAAAGGACTGCCTTAAAGGCGATAAAATATCCTGGTGCTGCTTGTCGGTTAAGCGCTGACTCAGGGCCTGAATAAACAGCCCGATGGCATTTAAGGGCTGGCGCAAGTCGTGACTGGCCGCGGCCAGAAAACGGGATTTCTCCGCATTGGCCTGCTCGGCCTTGATTTTCTCTTCGGTCACTTGTTGCAGCAGGTTGGCGTTCGCCACATCGATACTGATGGCATTGGTCACCACTTTGGATAAACGCATGGCCGTGATGGTCAGATACAGGCTGTAAAGCCCGGCCCCTGTGAGCAGCAGATACTGATCAAACTCTGCAATGCGCAGGACGGTACCCAGCATCATGGGGATCAGGAACACCATATAACCCCAGAAGGAATACACCAGCGCTACCAATAAGCCGGTGGTAATGCCAAAGATAAAAATAAAGAAGGTGACAAAGAGTTCGGTGGCCCCCGGCTCGGGTAAAAACGCGTAGACCCCTATACCCCAGTTGGCACCAGACAACGCTAAAAAAAATACGATAGTCAGGTGATACAGTTGATAGCGTTTTTCTCCTTTTTCGCGGCGCTGTTGCATCGGCCGGTAGACAAACAAAAAACGAACAAGGGTGATGATCGCAAAGGTTGCCACCCACGCCAGCAATGCACTGCTATCGGCATGGTTTCGCAGTAATACCAGCAGAATAATGGCTGCACCCAGACTGACCACACCGGATAAATTGGTTTGTTTAATCAGCACATCGAGCCTGGATTCCATAATAGGATCAGACTGGGCGCTATCGGCAAAGAGGTTACTCAGCGAAGTGTTCACAAGAGTCCATGACGGCTGGCATAGCGCATCAGCTCGACGGTATTTTTCACCCCCAGTTTCTGCATCACGCTATAACGGTGGTTTTCCACTGTCTTGCTGGACAGATTCAGGCGCTCGGCAATGGTATTGCTGTTAAGCCCGGTCAATACCAGGTCTAATACCTGAAACTCGCGGGCGGTCAGCTCGGGAACCTGACTGCCCAGCTCTTCTGCCACTGCGGCAGAGGTGACTTTTTTACCGGCTAAGACCCCACGCACGGCTTTTACTAAGTCCTCTGCCGACATTTCTTTTAATAATACGCCGTCGGCCTGACAGGCCATGATTTGCATAAATAAGGTGCGGGACTGCACCCCGGTGAGCATGATCACTTTAATTTCAGGGTAACGCTTTTTGATATATTCCAGCGCGGAAAGACTGCCACCGCCTGGCATGCGGTAATCCAGCATCACAAGATCCGGTTGCTCAGCCTTGACAGTGCTCAGCAGATCCTGGGCATTGTCCACTTCGGCGATGACCTGCCAGGCAGGTGTATTGCTTAAAATTAATCGCAAGCCTTCACGAAACAACTGGTGATCATCGGCAATCACGATTCGCATGGGGTTTTCCTGCAGCCTTATTTTTCTATTTTTTGTATCTTATCGCAGGAATGAGATTTCATCACGGATACATTCATACTTCTGTTGATGAGGCCTGCAACACTCATGCCCATGACAAAGCATTGCCCAAAAGGCTTGGAACCTAAACTGCCCTACATTTACGTATATTTCGGTCATGGTTTTTTACCGGCTTTTTCGGTAGCCTGAAGATAAACGTTATACCTCAGCAATATCCTGTCAGCTGAAACAAGGTGAATACACCGCTTTCTGCTATGTTTTAGTGACCAGCCAGCCTGTTTTCTAAAACGTATGAAAACCGACACCCACAGGGTGATCGCAAGCCTTTACCGGCATGGGTTTAGTTATATAGTGTTGGTTTTGTTAATAATGACTGAAGGCACCGGAAATAAACTCTTATGTCACATTTGTCCCGCACGGCCCCTATTTTGATAGTTAAGCCCCTAGCTGTGTTGTTACTCAGTTTGTTTTCCCTGCCAGCCCGGGCGGTTTATCAATCCATACAAAGTCTGGGTGAGCCTGTGGTCAATGGCCTGGTGTACGTCGTAGTTGCTCTGCTGCTGGGTTTAGTTATCGCGCTTATTCTGTTCAAAGTGCGCATTAACGCCAGAGAGCGGTCGCTGGCGGAGGCCCATCAGCAACGCCAGTGGATGCAGGAGCAAACTGACCGTTCTGTCAGCGGCGTTTTACAACTGGACGCATCAGGAACCATTTTGTATGCCAACCCCATGGCCGCGTATTTCTTTGAGCGAAAAATTGAACAACTGACGGAAATGTCGTTCATTGAGGTGTGCCCTGAGCCCCTGCAAGCAGAGGTTGCGGCCACATTAGCAGGAGAGAAAGACGCGCCCATTGCCTGTCAGTTAGGACATTATCACCGACATGCCAGAATCCGTATCACATTGCATAAAAAGCCGATTGGTGAGGTGGCTGCTTCGGTAACGATTGATGATGTCGAACACTATCAGCAAAAAATCAATCGACAACGCGGTCTGATTCACCACCGTGAGCAGGCAATGGAACAGGCCGGTATCGGCTTTGCAGTGTATGAAATTGCGCAGGAAAGACTCAGTGTTAATGGGGCGCTGGCCAAAATGTTGGAGCTGGGAGACGAACATCAAATTAGTGCTGAGCGCTTCGCTGAATGCTTTGATAGCGCGGATAAGGCAAAGTGGGATACCCAGTTGAAGCTGTTGAATGAGGGGCAGGCGCAAACCTTTGAAGGGAAAATGCAACTGCAGGACCGTGCTGTACCCATAAAAATTCATGCCTGTCCGCAACACGAAGAAAGTGAAGAGACGACTTCGGCAAGCCTGGTTTTCGTTGATCTATCACGACTGGAACAGCTTAAGCAGCAAGCGGAGTTTTCCCTCAAGCAAGCCAAGGCCATCATGAGTGCCAGTCCTTTACCGGTTTATTTGCTAGATACCAATAAGCAACTGGTGGATTGTAATCAAGCCTTCAGCAGGCTCTTTAACGTGCAGATGAATCTGCTCAGAAACAAATCCATTGAGGACATTGCGGCCTTTGATCAGGCGTTTAAAGCATTGCATGCTGGCGGTGATGGCGTAGCCACGCGCCGCAAATCCGCGACAATTACGCTGGCTGAAGACAGGCAAATAGACATTAATCTGCATTTACTGGCTTACCGTGCAGGCAACGAGGCGGCCGGTACCGTTGCCATCATTGAAGATCTTACGCCACTCAAAAATCTGGAAAAACAGGTGTCGATGGGTGAGGAACGGCTTAACAGCCTGATTGAGCAATCCCCGTTGGGCGTGGCCCTGCTGAATGAAGACGACAGTCTGATTCGGGTCAACCCTGCCATGACAGAGATTCTGGGTAAGAGTGCGGACACGCTCAAACAGCAGACCTTTTATCAGTTGTTCAGCAATCCTGAACAAGCGGGAAGGGCGGCAAAATTGTTGCATCAAAAAGGTCAGGTGAATGACCTGCAAGCGGAATTGGTTGGTAAGGACGAAATCCCTTTTTCAACCCGGCTGGATGTGTCGCGGCTAAAAGGGGCGGAGACAGAATATATTTGCTGGGTGGCTGACTCACGGCACCAACGCTATTTAAGTGACCAGTTAGAGCGGTTGATTCGCTACAGCAATATGCCAGTTGCGGTGTTGGGTGATGACGGCTTTAGCAACGTTAACCCGGCTGCCTGTGCGTTTTTTGACGTTAAATCTGAAAATGAACTGCTCGGGCTGTCACCGGCCAGCAAGGTACTGAACCCCTCAGAGCAAAGTGCAGAGGAAATGGCGGCTCATTTACAGCGCTTGCAACAACAGCAGCAGGTTGTGGAGTTTTCCTGGGTGCATCAGCACCATGGTGACTCCTTGCCCTGCGAAATTACGCTGGTTCCGCTGTTTTATCAGCAGCAACACACAGCCACCTTGTGTATGTGGACAGATCTAAGGGCATTGGAGCGCGCGAATGAGGCGCGACTTGAGGCAGTCAATCTGCGCCAGGCGGCGGAGCGAGAAATCGCTGAGAAACAGCAATTGCTGCAGAACAGCCAGGATCTTCTCGCCAGCCGAGCCCGGTCGTTGCAAAACACGCAGGAAAAACTGGAAGCGGCAGAGACCGATCTGGCCGCAAAAATGGATACCATTAAGGGCTTGCAGCAGGCCCATGAGGACATCAGCGGGCACCTGCAATCGGTACAGAATGACTATGAGCGTAACCTCGAACTGCTGAACCAGAGCCAGAAAGCCAATGCGGAACTCGAAGCGCAGCTGGAAGAGTCCAGTGATAAAGTCAGCCGCTTGCAAAACCAGCGTAATCAGATTGCTGATGCGCTGCAGCGCAGTGAGCGCAGTCACAAACAGGCGCAGGAAAAACTGGCGTTAAGTGAACAGGCGACACAGCGACTGAAGGAAGAACAGGCCAAGCAGTTAGCTTCCCTTGAGGCGTCACAGGCACAGATCGCCTCGTTGAAAAACTCCATCGATCAGAAAGACAAGCAGCTTCGTGATGTCGGTGGTCAGATTAATACACTGCAGTCACAACTGGTCAGTTCCGGACAGGCCAGTGAAAAATTACGGGAGCGTCTGGCAAATCAGCGTAAAGCCAGTGAAATCGCTGAGAAGAAACGCCGCGAGCTGGAACTGATCTGTCAGAGTGTGCAGTCGGAACTGGAGAACAAAACCGGCTACGTTGAGCACCTGCAACATGAAATGAAGATGCTGGAACAAATGTCACAGCAACAAAAAGGTGACATGGAAAAGCAAACCCAGCAACTGGCCGAGGAATTAGCCGCCAAACAGAAAAAACTGGATGAAACGGAGCAACAACTGAGTCAGGCCAAAGAGCAGTCTGAGCAGGAGAAGAAACAGAGTGCTGCCCGCGAAGCCGAGTTAATGCAGCTTAAAACGGAATTGCAGGAAGTTGAGAAGCGCCACGCAGAGCAACAACAGAAGATTAACCAGGCCGATGAAAAATGGCAGCAACAGCAAGCCGCCTTGCAGAGTGAGTTGAAAGCCAAACAGGATGAGCTGCAACAGGTAACAGAGCAGCTCAATAGTACTCAGCAGCAAACCGACGAAGAGAGGGCGCAGCAGGCCGCGCTGGTAGATAAATTGGAAGCAGAGCTTCAGGAAGTTGAACAGCGTGCCACGGCTCAGGCGGAGAAGATTGCTAAAAGTGAACAGCAACGTCAGCAGGAACAACAGACCCTGGCCGAGGAGCTGGCTGCAAAACGCGCGCAACTTGATGCCACACAACAGCAGCTTGATGAGCATCAGCGACAAATGGATGCTGAGAAGCTGGCCCGCAAGGCACAACAAGATAAACTGGCGCAACTGAAGCAGGAGATGGCGGACGTTGAGTCGCGCGCCAGCAAGCAACGTGAAATGCTGGAGGGCAGCGATGAGCAATGGCGCCAGCACCATGCAGAAATTGAAAAACAAAAACAGCAGTTGCAACAGGCTTTAGAACAAGCTGAGGCGCAAAACAAAGAAATGCAGTCGACTCTGGCGAGCAAACTCGAAGCCCTCAAGGGTGCCGAGTCCACTGTCTCGAAAACACAGTCCGATGAGCAGAAGTTACAAAAAGAGCTCGCCGCAGCCAAAGAGCAGGCAGAAGCATTACAAGCGAAACTTGCACGCCAGGAAGAACAGGAGAAACAACTTCAGCGTCAGGTCAGCGAGCAACAAAGTAGCTTGCAGCAGCGGGAAGACAGCATACAGGCGCTAAAAGAAGAACAACAGCGGCTGACGGAAGCGCTGCGCTCGGTGAAAGAGGAATATGAACAAAGCCAGAGCTCACTCGATGATCAGAACAGCAGTCAGCAGCAGCTTACTCAGCAGTTAAAAGAACTGGAAACCGAACTTAAAAACAGTAAAGAGCAGCTCAATGATAAGGAAACTGCCCTAAAAGATGCTCAGGATCTTATCGCCAGTCACGCCAGCAAGCTGGCTGAACAGGAAAATGCGCTGATTGATGCGCAAAAAGAAGAGCTCAAGCTGGCCAGCGGCCAGCAATCAGACACCGTTTCGCAGCCTGTACCGGAGTTCGCCAAGCTGCCAATGCCAGACGATCCAGAGGTCTGGTTTGAGCTACTACCTTACCTGCAAAATCAACGAGGAGTTACGTCACTGGCGATCGCTTTGCAACAGTTAATTGAGAAGTTGCAAAGCAGCATCGATACCATGGATCAGGCTCTCAAAGATGACTCCGAGAGGGATATTCAACTGGCTGCGCGTAAGTTGATTGCAGTGCTTGCGACCATTCCCTCGGTACCACTCAACGACATGGCGAAGAAATTAGAATATTTCTGTGAGCACAGGTTTATGGATAATATTTCCATCGGCTGGCCGGCGTTCAAGGCGCAGCTTATGTCCACCTTGCGGGTGATTTACTCCCATCTGCACGCTTAGGATCATTGACCTCTAAGGTCGCCACGTCACCTGATAGCATGGGTATTGCGCAGTATTCTTGCCCTGAGTTTCAAGAGATAGTGGGCGTGGGTTGCTGCTGAGCCGTCACGCAGCACTGACATGCAGCATCGACACCATCTATAGCCTACCCTTAGGGTGATTTGCGGGTTGTTAATCTGATTTTAATCTTTTCGTAAGGTCTTTTTCAGACTCAGTGCCGTAATCTGAATTGAAACTAACGTATATCAGTAAGGATAACGATGAAAACAACACGTATTACCCGTCAGAAATGGGCTGTTTGTGCAGCAGTGGCCGGTATCGTTGCCAGCTCTGCTGTGGCCAAAGGCGTTAGCGATGACGTCATCTCCACGCAACGTGCCAACCTGGAAGCGAATACCGATGGCAAGGGATTTGGTCCTCAATCTCCCAGAGACATCGACAAGGCCTACGGCACGAACCTGCGGGTATTCGGCACGGCCCCGAATCGCAGCCAGATGAACCTGTGTAATATCCATTTTCACAAAAATGCCGAGCATAAAGGCGGTGAATTCACCACTTATGCCGGGAATGGCGATGGTAAAGGTAAAAACACTGGTTACGTTTACGACGGTGAGCTCTCGGATGCGCAACGTAAAGCTGTCAGCGGTGGGGTCTGTGCAGCCAAAGGTGATCCCTTGCAATCCGGCGATACCATTGAGGTGCATTGGGTTTTCTCTTCTGCACAAGTGAGCCCGGGCCCCACACTAGGTGCCTGTCTGGCTGATAGCACGATGAACCCGGGCTTGCGCGTAGAGGGGCAGGTTTTTGTGTTGGCAAATGACGATAAGGCTCTGGATTTCAATCATCTGGCGGAAGTGGCACAGGTAAATGGTTATGCCCAGGCACCGAATATTCCAATGAATACCGGAGAACCGGTGGCTTATCTGGGATCTACCACAGGCCCTTCGTACAATGAACAAGGCTCCCCGCTACAAGTCAGTTGGAGTGTTCGGCCACAAGTGGCCGTGGTTGATATCAACTCAGTGGGTAAATGGTGTGAGGGAAATGTCTTCGAAGAAGATCACGCCCATGGAGTGCGTAACCTGGTGCAAAACCCTAAACTGTTGTCGCCGATTCAGTAATATAGCCATCCGCGACTGGCCCGGCGTGCGCAATCAGGCGCCGCCGGGTCAATGTGTTCAGCTCGGTTAATTTTGTTGAGATATGCCAGCATTATTAGGGGGGGAGAGAAAAGCAGCAGGGCGATACGGCAGCCCTGGTTTAAAAAGTATCGCTTACTTTCTGAATTTCAGCTCCTGCATCAGGGCGGTACTCATGATGGTTCTGAATTCGGCGCGATTACCGCTCTCTTCAGCCATCTTATCCATACTTTTTTTCGCCCATTCCAGATACTTGCCCCGGCGTTTCTCATTTTCCGCCACAGTAGCCATGTTTTCGAATACGCGAATCAGGTACAGATCCGGCTCATCGGCTCTGGCGTGCACATTGCTTAATACCTGGTAGCTGGTTAACCAGCCCTGAGAAACAGCAAAGTCCAGGTTTTTACGCCATTCGCTGGCCAGCCATTTTGCATATTTGAGTCCCGCACCATCTGCCACTTTAATGCCTGTGACTTCCCAATATTGTCCACCAATAAAGGGTGGCTCATGGTCATCGGCGTAAGCATGTTGTACCGCCAGTACGCTAAAAGCACAAAACACGATTCCTCTGAGTAACAATTTATACATTTTGATTATCTCCGTATCTAAGCGCGCGACAGTGCGCGTCGATTAAACGTAGTCCTCGCCGGATACTTTGTCGAAAAAATAATCAACATAAATTCGAGACAATGGAAGCGCTTACTTCATGGGCCTTTTGCTATCAGGGTTGGGGGCAATCAGGGGCAGCGTAATTTTTTTGAGTAAACACAGGTCTGTCTGACCGAAGCAATATAAAAGCCATGTTCCGGTGCCATTGCGATTAGCGCTGGCATGGTGTTGAGGAATCCTAAAACAAGCATGGAGTAAGATAATGAGAATAGTTGTTCTGGCATCGTGGCTGATAATGACGATAGTGTTTTGCCCGGGGCTCAAAGCGGATGAAGTAGTTTCAGATGACACAAGTGAGTCAGAAGCCATGGTGGTAGATTTTTACCGACGGATATTCATCCTGCAGCAGGATGTTCGCGAAATAGCTGAACGTTACCTGCACCCTGACTATATTCAGCACAATCCCTTTGTGCCCACCGGCAGAGAGGCTTTTATTACCGCTGTGAGCAGCTGGCGAGCACAAATGCCTGAAACCCAGCGAACCCGAATCAAGCGAGTGGTGAGTTCGGCAGATCATGTGGTCCTGCACGTTCATCAATACGATATCAGCAATGACAAGCCAGGCCGCGCCGGCGTGGACATTTTCCGGGTCAGTGACGGTAAAATTGTTGAGCATTGGGATGTATGGCAAGACATCCCCGGTACCATGCCTCACGAAAATGGTATGTTTTGACACAGGAGGCGGGGCTCAGATGAAATCAATGCCCGGCCTACTCAGTTAACATATTGAGCTGTATCAATATTTTTTCTGACCTTAAGGGACTATACTGGATATAGCCTGATCCGATAGGGGTTTGGGCGTCGAACTTTTATTAATTGCAAATAAAAGACGGGGGCATGGCAACTGCTGATGCCTTTTGTAATTAGCCTGATTGGTCATAATGATGTATCCAGCCTCAATATTTTCGAGGCTTAGGGAAAAGCCCAGGATCCGTGCGCTATTGGTGTTTGTCGCCTTCATGATGTGGTTTGGTGTGATTGATCTTCCCCATGCACAGGGCTTTACCATTAATGTTATCAACAATCTGCACTTCTCCGGCGAGCAGTCCGACGTAGAGGCCTTTTTCATCAAAGCGTATGCACCGCTTGGCATTGCCCCCTCTTTTGTGTATTTCCCCTCTTATCGCGGTCTCGATATGGTCAACCGCGGACTGCTGGACGCTGAAGCGGCGCGCACAGAGCTTGTTGCTAAAGAATATGATCACCTGGTCAAGGTGCCTGTGGTGCTGGGTAAATTAAAAGTGGTGTTTTTTTGTCAACCCCAGGCGGATTGTCATTCCCTCGAAAATAAGCGCATCGGTGTGACGGGGGGATACAATATGGGCATAACATTTTGTCAGGACAATCAGTTGAATTGTTATTTTGCGCCCGATCTGGAAACCTTGGTGAAGGTGTTTGACAACAGACGGGTGGACGCCATGCTGGTACCGCTGTATTTGGCGCCCAGCCTGTTATGTCAGAGCCAGACACAGCAATTTGTTTATCGCTATATCCCTGAACTGGAAGCGGATATTTTTCACTATGTGCATCGTTCCCATGGCGCGCTGGTGGCCAAACTGACCGCTTCAATCATAGACGCTCAATCTACCCACCTGCTGCAAGCGGTTCTCGATTCCTGGCGAAAGCGTCTTAATCAGTGCAATAAAAAAGCGTTTGAGTTCGGCACTGAGCAATAGTGGTCAGGGCAAATGGGCGTAGAACACCAGATAAGACAGCTATCGAAAGTCATATGTAACAAGACGCGAGTCTGGCCACCCGCTGCCCCAAATACCGGGCCGTATCGAGATCAGCGCTGTCCGCCTTGCCCGTTGTTGTGCACGCCGTGACGCCCATCTGGCAACCAAGGCGATTGACGCCGTGGGAGCCAAAACCCCGAGGGGTATCCAGGCCGACCCACAGCATGCCATGTTGACTGGCAAACGTACTCATATACTGAAGAGTCATGGATTGATCACCATTGAGGTTGCTGCCACAGGTAAAACCGGCAGCGAGTTTCCCTGCCCACTGTTGTTCACACCACAGTTCGCTGGTGGCATCGGCAAAGGCCTTAAACTGCGCCGCTACTCCACCCATATAGGTCGGTGAGCCGAAAATGATCCCATCGCAATGGCGCAGTCGTTCTATCAGGGCCATGTTGATGAAGCGGCCATTAAGGATTTCTCGCCCTTCTAGTGCATGGCAGATGACGGTGGTATGGGGCTGATACTCAAGACCCTGGCGAATGGATTGTGCCAGTGCCTGTGTAACCCCGGTTTGACTGAAATAAATCACAGCGATAGTAGACATTGCGCTCCCCTGTAAATGAAGATTCAGGGGTAGCCTAAAACCTCAGGTTAAGATGAGGTCAATAGTTCGCCGCAGGTTGATAATGACCATGAGTTCGCCGCAGGTTGATAATGACCATGACGGATCACCCGGGTGATCTGTCATTGGGATGCTAAAGCCTCCCGTTTCCATATAAACAGAAGTTAATAAGCCGTGTATTTAACACTCTTAATTGGCTAATCGCTGGTTATTTAGTGACCGCTTTTTTAGCCAGCGCTCTATGACGCTTAAGGCTGTTCCCCAGGTGCAGACGCACCGCTTCTCTGGCATCTTCTTCGTTTTTGTCCTCAATGGCTTGGGCCAGGCGACGGTGTTCGTCATGCAATTGTTGCAGATATTCAGGTTTATTCGCAGTTTTATCGTATTTACTGATCAGATCCCGAGATGGTATAGCCCCCGAGCCAATGTACTTGATAAAACGGGCAAAATAAGGGTTGCCTGAGGCATCAGCAATGGCTAAATGAAGAGCCAGATCCTCTTTGACGGCGTCTTCCCCCTGATTTTTCTTGGTCTCAAAATCTTCAATACACTGCCATATCCGTTTCATCTGGACTTTTTTACGATTACGCGCAGCCATTGCCGACATTTCCAGTTCTACTGCCATACGAAGTTCGAGTATTTGAATGGCGTCTTCAATCGAAGCGAATTCATTCGTTTCGATTTCAAAAGGACGACTGGTCACCCCATCAGCAACAAAAACGCCAATTCCTTGTCGGCTGATAATCAGTTTTTCCGCTTTGAGGGCTGCTACCGCTTCTCTGACAACACTGCGACTTACTCCAGCTTGCTCTTCAATTTCTTTGGCTGTTGGCAGTTTTGTGCCGGGGGGCAGATTGCCATCGAGAATTTTCTGTCGAAGTGAATTTGTCAGGTCGATAGACAGGCTACGCGAGCCCTGTAACTGCGAAATACTGAAAATTGCGTTTTCCATAATATAACTTTCTCTGTCATCTGATCTGAAGATAATACTATAGCTGAAGTATCTTCAGCACAATACAACGGGTTATTTGCGTATCAACGGCTATGTAAAGCAATTTGATATTACTAAAGTTTAAAGGTAATGTCATATGTTGTATGAAGACATATAAGTGGTGGCAATGAAGGTACTTGTGATAGGGGAGTGCATGGCCGAGTTTCGCCAGAATGACTGCGGAAACTGGCAGCAAGCCTTTGCTGGCGATGTGTTTAACACCGCGGTGTATCTAAAAAGACTGTCGGCCCAAACTGATGTGGCGTTTGCGTCAGTTGTCGGTATCGATATGTTTAGTCGAGCTTTGCGAACATATTGTGATAGCGAAATGCTTAATTCACGATGGCTGAAGTGCCATCAGGAGCGCTCCTGTGGCTTGTATTTCATTCAGACAGACAGTCAGGGTGAGCGGCAGTTTTCCTATTATCGGGAAAATTCAGCAGCACGCACGCTCATTCAGATGTTGAGTGACGATGACTGGCTGGAATTCGCTGAGCAGATGGATTGGGTGTTTGTGTCCGCTATTAGTCTAGCCATTTTATCTGAAGAGAATCGACAAGGATTGTTCCAGCAGTTACAGAGATTGCAACGTTGTGGGGTGAAGCTGGCTTTTGACACCAACTATCGTTCATCTTTGTGGGAATGTCCGGATATTGCCAGAGTCTGGATCTATAAGATGTTGGCAGGCAGCGATTTAGCCTTCGCCGGGGCGGAAGATATGGCTGGCGTACTCAACCATTGTGGTATGAATGCCAAAGATGTTGCCAGAGAGCTGACTCCCTTAAAAATTCCGGAATTGGTGATTAAAGCAGGCAAAGAACAGGTGCTGGTGATAACACCAAATTATCATTATGCCTTTGAGATCGAGCCGGTCGACACTGTTGTTGATACCACTGCGGCAGGAGACTCTTTCAACGCAGGATACCTGGCGGCTCTGCTGGATGGGCAGCCGCTGTCTGAGCGTGTGCAGTGGGCTGCATCACTGGCGTCAGAGGTTATTCAGCATGCCGGTGCCATTATTCCACCTTCTGCAATGCCGACAATGGTTCTAAACACGTCTGATAGCTAGCAGGTTAACCGGAATATTCCAGGAGAGACATTTATGAGTTTACATTCTATTCGCCGAACGGCATATCTTGCCCTTCTGCTTACCGCTTCCTCAATGACCGGATGCCAGTATGCAGCACAATCGGGGTCTCAAATCACTATTACCAATCCTTCCTCCATTGACAGGCAGGATGAGGTGGTCAGAGTCCCGCTAACTTCACTGGGGCAGGCGGAAAGTACGCTGATCCACAGCGAGGTGATGCTGGACAATGGGCGAACAACAATACCCGGGCAATGGCTGGATACGGATAAGGACGGTCAGCCCGACGAGCTGCTATTTAGTGTTTCCGTGCCCGCTGAGAGTAAGGTGAGCTATGAATTGGTAGGTACACAAAACGCCAATCTGAGTAAGCGTACTCACGCCGAACTTGGGGTGCGACAGAATGCAAAATGGCAGGATGGGCGCCTGACCGGCGGTAGCTTTAAGTCAGCGAAAGCAATGACTCTGCCGGAAAAGCATGAAATTGGTGATGGTTTATTTAAGTACGAAGGCCCGGGTTGGGAATCCGACAAGGTGGCCTATCGGCTTTACTTTGATCAGCGCAATATACTCGATATTTTCGGTAAGCGCCGTTCTGACATCACCCTGCCTCAGGTTGGGCAGGTAGGGGCACCGTCATATCATGAGCTGCAAGACTGGGGGATGGATATTCTGAAGACGGGGCCGTCTATCGGCCTTGGCAGTGTGGCGTTCTATGAAGATGGGCAGGCGAGACGTATCGATAATAGTGAAATGATGCAGGTCAGTATTGCTCACAGCAGCCCTCTTTATAGTGAGGTCAATGTTGCTCACCGCGGATTTGTCAGCAAAGAGGGCCTGGCTGCTATCGACACCCACTATAGTATTGCCGCGGGCTCTGCCCTGACTAAAGTCACGGTATCCGTTGAGGGCGAGGCTCCGCCTCTTGTTACCGGGATTGTAAAACACGTGGAAACATTGATGCGTTCAGACTTGCAACAGCAGGGAGACTGGCATTATGTCGCCACCTTTGGTCCTCAGAGTTACATCAATGATGCACTGGGTATGGCAATTTTTTATCGGGCTGAGGATCTTCAGAAGCTTGGTGAAGATCAACACAACCATCTTGTGGTCATGAAGCCATCAGCCAAACACTTGCAATATTACTTCGCTGGCTATTGGCAACAGGGGCCCGATGGTATCTCAGATCAGGAGCAGTTTAAGACCGAACTGGAGCGAACACTCACACGCCTTAATCAACCATTACAACTACAGATTGATTAAAAAGGGATTAAAAGGAAAGACCATGAAGGGTATCCAACGACTTATTCAAATTCTTACGCTCAGTATTTTTTTTACTGTTCCGGCAGTGGCCGAAGTCTCTGATCGTCAGCTTTGGGTTGACCATTTGACTAAACTGGCAGATCCGGTATTGCGTAATCTGGCCAATGAAACTCTGAAACGCTCAATACCTGATAAACAAGGCGAATATGAGCCAGAGTATGGGCAGCGTATTCAGTATGCGCCGCTCGAGTCATTGGGGCGATTGATGGCCGGGTTGGCACCCTGGTTGGAATTAGGTCCAGCTGATACGGCGGAGGGCAAACTCAGAGCCGAATATATTGCCTTGGCGCACAAGGCGATCGCCAATGGCGTGAATCCCGATTCACCGGACTATCTGAACTTTGACAATGGCCATCAGCCGTTAGTTGATGTGGCTTATTTAGCGCAGGCCTTCATTCGTGCACCGCAACAGCTTTGGTATGGGTTGTCAGAGCCGGTGCAGAAAAACGTGCTGGCGGCATTTGAAAAGACCCGCAAAATTACGGACACCCCATACAGTAACTGGCTGATGTTTCCGGCCACACTGGAAGCGTTTTATCTGAAATTTGGCTACGAGGCCAACCTGCCGAGGATAGAGTTTGGTTTGCACAAACATAAAGACTGGTATGTGGGCGACGGCGTATACTCTGACGGGGAACCCTATCACTGGGATTACTATAACTCCTATGTTATTCAGCCCATGCTGGTGGATGTACACCAGATCCTGAAAGACAAGACCGGACATCGCCTGAATGCCCTCTATGAAAAGGTGATGGCACGTTCACAGCGTTATGCCGCTATTCTGGAAAGACAAATCTCGCCACAGGGTACGTATCCGATTGTTGGCCGCTCTGCCATTTATCGCTTTGGTGCGTTTCAGACTTTGGCACAAATGGCGTTAATGGAGCGTCTTCCAGCAGAGCTTAGTGAAGGTCAGGTGCGGGCAGCCATGACTGCAGTAATGAAGAGATTACTGAGTGACGTCAGTTATGACGATGATGGCTGGTTAAAGATTGGTGTGATAGGCGAACAAGTCGGCTTGGCTGAGCCCTACATTTCTGCTGGCAGCTTGTATATGGCGTCACTGGGATTTTTACCCCTTGGGTTGCCAGCTGAACATTCATTCTGGACCAGTCCGTCCGAAGCCTGGACAGCGAAAAAAGTGTGGGGTGGAGACAGTGATGTGCAGCGGGATAAGTCGTTAAAAGACTAAGCGCCACATAGTTTTAATAACGAGCACCAGAGCTACCTGAAAAAGCCTCCGCATGTGGAGGCTTTTTTATTTCTTTTTAATGCCCGTGTATTAATGACATTCAGACAGTGTGATTAAACCTGACGATAGTCACAAAAAAGCCCCGGACAAGCCGGGGCAGTCATGGCCACTAGTAAGTTCAGAGACCGATCACAATCTGTGGCTGATTGTTATCCTCCTTGCTGTCAATGGCGGTGTAAACCTCCGCATCGCTGCCCTCGATAACAAAACTGAGATGCTTGTCACCCGCCAGCTCAGCATTAACAAAATCAGTAATATCCACTGTTATCCACTGGTTATCGCCGGATACAGCGGGCTGCGCAAAGAGCCAGCCACTAGCCGGGGCCGTATTCCAGCTCAGGCTTTGTTCGTTCCAGCCGTCGCCGGTTTTATACAGGTTCAGGGTTGTGGCGGCATCCGTGTTGCGCACATGCAGTTTAAGCTGGGCCTGACTGACATTGTCTGTACTTAACTTACTGAGATCCCACTGCATCAATACTTTGCGATTGAAGCCGCTGCTACTTGGCTTCGTTGCCATATATGACCAGCTTCCGTAGTTATCATTAGCGTAACTACCATCTCTAACCATGGCATCTTCGCTAGGCAGTAATGCCATTGGTGTGATCAGCAACTGAGGTGAACTACTGTGCTCTTTACTGTCAATGGCGGTGTAGGATTCAGGGTCACCACCTTCGATGATAATACTTGCCGTCTGGTCAGAGGCAAGTTCACTGTTGATATAGCTGGTTAAATCCAGCATTAGCCACTGATCGTTGCCACTTATGCCTGGCTGGGCAAGCAAGACGCCTTTATTCGGTGCCGTGTTGTGGGTTAGCGACAATTCCTCCCAGTTATCAGCGCTTGCATACAGCTTAATAGAGGCAGCATCACTGTTGCGAATGTGTAGCCTGAGGTTGGCTGACTGGAGAGATGTGTTCGCCAGTTGACTCAGGTCCCACTGTAAAAACCCCGCCCGCTGAAAACCACTGACGCTGTCTTTAACTGCAATATAGGAACGGTTCCCATAGTTGGTGTCGGCATAACTGCCATCCCGGGTATAAGCATCATGGGCGGGTAATATAGCGGGCGTGGCCGAGCATTCACCAGTAGTTCCGTCAAATGTCACGGGTTGACCACGACCCAGATCGGCCGTGCTACCGGGCATGGCAACCAGCTCTTTTTGCGTTAGCCCGCTGTTATCGGTCCAGCATATCCCCACATCCATACCGCCACTCCCTGGTGTGGCGAGCATGATTGACGGGGTGCTGAGGCTCTGGTCAATCAAAACGGCACTGGAATGAGTCACACTGATGGTTTCACCGCCTGGCAGTATCAGACTACCAGGCTGATAAAAGACGATCCCAGTTGTTTGAGTATTCTGGTGGTAGACGGCTTGCAGTGATTCGTTATTTACCAGGATGTCGATGCCAGAGGATTGAGCCGCATTTTGGGTCTCGCTAACTGAAACGTTCGGCAGGATAATGTAGGCATAATCATCTGATGCAGGCTGATTACCATGGGCGATCGCAAGTTTAAACACGTCTTTACTTATGAGTGAGTCAGACTTGCTTTCGTTGATGCGTTTCCAGCTGCCATTTTGGGATTGCAGGCTGACAGTACCGGACCAGTCGTTGGGAAACAGATAACCTACGTTTTTATGATGTACCCAACCAGCGTTGGTCAGGTTATGAGTCCCGATGTTCAGTGCACTGCCATCAACCGTGACGTCACCATCAAGCAGATTCTGCTCAACGGTAGTGAACACGTCATTAACATGCGTGGAGTTAATATCACTGCCCAAAGCTACGATCATATCTTCGAAGTGAAACCAGGCTTTGTTAGCCCGGGTTGCGAGAATATCCAGTTTCATTACACTGATACCTGCATCGCCACTGCTCACTCCGCCCACAAAAGTTGAATTGTGTAATGGTGATTCACCCCAACTGCTGCTGGGGCCTTCATAGGCAGGGCCGGTGACGCCGGGTAGCTTTGTCCAGTCCCACACCGGGAAAATATCCCGATATTCCTGACCACTCTGGTATAAGAAGGTGTTTCCCAAACCAAGCCAGAAGCCGAGCAGATTTTCACCGTTGCCTGTTTCGCTGGAGCGGACCCGGTTCGAGCTCATGTGTACGCTAAAAAGGTACTCAGGGCGGGCGTTGATACTGTAGTCGGAGCGCCAGTAATGCTTGTACTGATCCAATCCCGAGGGGCCGCCATTGACATGAGCGCGGAACGCCTGGGTTTCACTTGCTCGGGCAGGTACCAGGGCCTCTACATAATCAATGCGCTTTAGCAAGGTGTCATTACTGAGCATCAGCGGGCCAGGACGGGATATGGAACGGCCGCCGGTGCTGTAGTCCATGCGACCATGGCGGGTCATCCAGCGATCACCATCAAGAAAATAGTCTGTGATAATATTCACTTTGCTTTGCGGATAAGCCCACTGTAAATCGCGCACCTGATACGCCCAGTAAAGTGAACTGCCCAGCAACACCTTGCCATAGGACCCGTTATGCAGCAGTGGTCCGTGTTGATGGTAGGAATTATCCGGCTGGATGCCCTCGGCTGTTGTCTGCACAATGCTGTCGCCAATACCATCAATGCCGGCTTGCACTCTGTTGCCGTCATTATCCAGCAAGCCGCCGTAAATGACTGACTGCGATATGTCTGTTCGGTTCGCACCTGTCATTGACGGTGTAGTAGGGAAATCACTCAGGATATTGGCTTTTTGATACGGTTGGAGTTGTGATTCGAGTATCAACCCTATTGGGCCAAGGTATTTCTGTTTGCCGATATCTCCCCACCACCAGTTGTCGCTGACAGGATTAACCTGATACCAGTAGTCAATGCCATCTGACAGCTGAGACAACTTGGCGGATGTCGGTGTCTGATAGTAGTCGGCGGCCATTGTTCTAAGCCTTGCCAGGTGTTCTGATGGCGCCCATTCTGAGCGTGAGATATCCGTGTAGTCGATATCACTCCAGCTGCCATTGGATTGCTGACTGTTGTAATAGTCCGCAGCCAGAACACTGATAGTGGTGCTGTCCTCTTCTGCCCGCTGCTGTTCATCACTGATAAAGTCGGGTATTAGGCGGGTCTTTAGTGTGGCAATTTCGCTACTTTGAGCCGCTGACTGATGGCTGTAAATCAGCAGAAAAGTTAACAGCAAAGATAATAAAACCGGCTTTATGTTGAGCCATATCCGTACGCCTGGCTCGAATTTTGTGTTTATCATATTTCGCTCCGTTGTATTTAGGGGGAGCAATAGGGCGTCCAGCGATATTGTTCCGCAAGAATAGAAGGTCTTCCATTTTCAAAGGTCTCTTAATTGTTAACATGAGGTTAAAAATCATTCAACTTAATATCACATGTATGAAGACTTATATCTCTTAAATTGTTGAATAAAAACAATATTAATTATTAGGTGGAAAATAAATAATATGTAAGTGTTGTTACTGAAGTGTTTTTTAAATATAGTTGTATGAAGACTGACAAGTAGTTTTGAGGATTAATATGAGCAATGCCACAGCCGGGTTCATTTTTGTATGTCGTAAAATTCGTGCCGCGAGCATCATCAGTCTTCTGGTCGTGGGCGGGTGTCATTCTGCTCCTGCTCAGACAATAAACTTAAATCAGGCAAACCTGATCGAGACAATGGAAACGGTATCGGACTGGCAGTGGAAGCAGTTTGATGCCAACCTGAATCAGTTTGTAGGTTACGATGAGTCCGCACATATGTCTCCTTCATCGGGAGACAGTCACCCGCAGGGCTGGGTATATGCGGCTTTTTATGTTGGTATGGCCCGCTATGCCCGCTTAGCTCAGGAGTCAGGCAATGATGAGCACCTTGAGCGTCTAAAACGCATTGCCAAACGCAGTGGTTACCTTTTTGCCCCGCGTATCTACAATGCTGATGACTATGCCATCGGCCAGTTATATCTGGATTTGTATGAAAAATATCAGGATCCGGCGATGATCACTCCGTTGCAGGTGATATTTGACCAGATCCTGAACTCCCCGCCAACAGTGGATCTTCGCTTCGAGCGCGTTACTCAGAAATCTCAGTTCACCGGCGAATTGATGGCTGATTACTTTGATGGTCGGGACTTTAGCTACGTACCCTGCAAAAACCGCTGGTGCTGGGCCGATGCACTTTTTATGGGGCCGCCGGTGTGGTTTCATCTGGCCAATGTAACCGGCGACAAGCGCTATCGTGATTTTGCCAATCAGGAATTCTGGGAAACAGTAGATTTGCTCTGGGATGAAGAAGATCACCTGTTTTTCCGTGACACCCGATTTTTTGACAAGCGCGAACCCAATGGAGAGAAAGTCATTTGGGCCCGGGGTGTGGGTTGGGTAGCCGCAGGCCTGGCCAGGATATTGGAACAGCTACCCGCCGACTATCCTGAGCGACCTCGCTATGAGGACATTTTCAAGAAACTGATGGCGCGTCTGGCCGGTGCTCAGCAGCCTGATGGATTCTGGCGACCGTCAGTACTGGCACCTGAAACGCAGCCCTACAAAGAAACCAGTGGTACGGCATTGATGGCCTTTGCTTTTGCTTCCGGTATCAATCAGGGCGTGTTGGATAAAAACACCTATATGCCAGTGTTGCTGTCGGCCTGGCAAGGCCTTAAAAGTGCCATTCAACCCGATGGCAAGCTTGGATGGGTACAACAAATTGCGGCATCACCAGAGTCGGTGGATGAAGACGATTCTCAGATTTATGCAGTGGGGGCGTTTCTGCTGACTGGTACGGAGTTGTATCGATTGTTAGAGGAAGATAAAGCCAGGGAGCAAGCACATGACTAAGTTTCTGCAAACAATCTTAACCTCTGCCGTTATCCTTTCAGCCGCAGTCCTGGCAAGTGAGGGGCCTAACCCGACTCATTGGCAGGATCAGAATGTGATTCAGCTCAACAAGCTAGAACCGCGCGCCAGTTTTTTTCCATTCATCAGTGAGGAGGATGCGCAGAAAGCCCCTGAGCAGGCCGCTAATTACCAGAATCTGAATGGTCGCTGGCAGTTCAAGTGGCTGGAAAAGCCGTCACTGACAGCGACGCTGGATCAGCAAGGTAAGCCCTTTTATGCCTCTGGTTATGACGATTCTCAGTGGGACAGTATTGAGGTGCCATCCAACTGGGAGGTACAGGGCTATGGTATTCCCATTTACCTGAATATCCCTTTGCCTTTTGAGAAGAATCCGCCGTTTATTCAGGAGCATAACAATCCGACAGGCCTTTATCGAAAGGGATTTGTGCTGGATAAAGACTGGCAGGGCAAAGAGGTGTTCCTACACTTTGGTGCGGTCAAATCAGCATTTTATGTCTGGGTAAATGGTCAGCGCGTGGGGTACAGCCAGGGTAGTAAGACGCCGGCGGAGTTCCATATCACGCCTTACCTGAAGTCTGGCGATAATCAGATTACCTTGCAAGTTCTGCGCTGGAGTGATGGCAGTTACCTCGAAGATCAGGATTTCTGGCGTTTATCGGGAATTACCCGCGATGTCTATCTGTATGCCACTCCGCAGCAGCGTATACAGGATTACTTCGCCAAAGGGGGCCTGACCAATAACTACACTGACGGGCAGTTAGCATTGTCAGTAGACATACAGAATTTAACTGAGGAAAAGGCCAAAGGGCTGCTTCAGGCGCAATTACTGGATCAGCAAGGCAAAGTGTTGTGGCAGTCATCCCAAGACTATGATGTCGCAAAGGGTAACCAAGATTATGAGTTTAATGCAGAGATTGCTGATGTAAATGTCTGGAGCGCGGAGACTCCCAACCTCTACAGACTTGAACTGAGATTACACAATGCCCAGGGGCAGTTGCAGCAACTGGTTAAGCGGGATCTGGGCTTTCGGGATGTAAAAGTCGAGAATGCACAGTTGCTGGTAAACGGCAAACCGGTGCTGATCAAGGGCGTGAATCGTCATGAGCACGACCCGGATAGCGGGCAGGTGGTCAGTCGTCAAAGCATGCTCAAAGACATTCAGCTATTTAAACAGTTTAATATCAATGCTGTTCGTCTGGCCCATTATCCTAATGATCCCTATTTTTATGAGTTGTGTGATCGCTACGGTATTTATGTCATCGATGAAGCCAATATCGAGTCTCATGCTTTTTATTATGGCCTTGACCGTGGCGAAAGCCTGGGTAACAACCCCGCCTGGAAAAAGGCCCATCTGGCCCGTATTGAAGCGATGGTGGAGCGGGATAAGAATCATCCATCGGTTATTGTCTGGTCATTGGGCAATGAGGGCGGTAATGGTTACAACTTTTTCCATGCCTATGACTGGGTAGATGCGCGGGATCCGACTCGGCCAATCCAGTATGAGCGCGCTATCAATCAATGGAATACGGACATGTATGTGCCGCAGTATCCCAGGCCTGAAGATCTGAAAGCCTTTGCACAGAGCAATGATGGCCGGCCCATGATCATGAGCGAGTATGCCCATGCCATGGGTAATAGTGTGGGTAACTTCCGCGACTTCTGGGTCTATATTCGTCAGTACCCCATGTTGCAGGGTGGCTATATCTGGGACTGGGTCGATCAGGGCTTGCGCAAGACCAATGAAAAGGGCCAATCCTTCTTTGCCTATGGTGGTGATTATGGCCCCCCTGG
The DNA here is from genome assembly GCF_002201535.1 of Lacimicrobium sp. SS2-24. Classification (GTDB taxonomy): domain Bacteria; phylum Pseudomonadota; class Gammaproteobacteria; order Enterobacterales; family Alteromonadaceae; genus Lacimicrobium. Next base: position 447,716 of record NZ_NIWW01000002.1, read on the forward strand.
AACACCATCCGATGGTAACTTCCTGCTCAATGGTCTGGTGAATCCGGATCGCCAGCCTCACCCGTCACTGTATGAGGTCAAAAAAGTCCATCAAAATATTCAGTTTACCGCCAAGGATTTGGAAGACGGTGAGATTGAACTGTTTAATGAGTATTTCTTCAAGGACCTCAGCGACTATCAACTGGTATGGCAGGTACAGGCGGATGGTGAAGTGATCCAAAGCGGTCGCGTTGAAGAGCTTAAACTTGGCCCTCAGCAATCGCGGACACTGGAACTTGACTATGACATTGAGGATGAAGATCACCGCGAATGGTTCTTAAACTTAAGTGTGGTAACCAAACAGTCTCTGCCGTTACTGGAGCAGGGACATGAAGTGGCTAAAGAACAATTTAAGCTGCCGGTTCTTCAGCTGGCCAGGGAGCAATCCAGTTACGATGATTTACCCGCGCTGAAGCTGTATGACACGGAGCGAATTGCGACAGTGGCCGGGCAGGATTTTGAAGTGCGCTTTTCTAAATTGCGTGGGCAACTGGCTGGCTGGCGTTCTCATGGCCAGGAACTACTTAAACAGGCTCCAATGATAAACTTTTGGCGTGCCCCGAATGATAATGACTTTGGTGCCGGTTTACAGGACAAGCTTCGGATATGGAAGCTTGCCTCGGAGCGTCAGACACTGGAAAACGCATCTCTGGTTCGCTACGACAATGGCGATATTGGATTTAAAACCCGCTTCGCTGTGCCGGATGTAGAAGCTGATGTTGCCATTGATTACCGCGTGAATCGCGCTGGTGATGTGCAGGTGGACTATTCCCTGACGCTGCATAATGACGACATTCCGATGATCCCAAGAGTGGGTCTCAATCTGGAATTGTTTAAGGAGTTTGACCAACTCAGATTTTACGGTCGTGGTCCCCATGAGAATTATCAGGATCGCCATTACAGCGCCCATGTGGGTCTGTATCAAAGTACAGTGGAAGAACAATACCATCCCTATATACGCCCCCAGGAAAGTGGTTATAAAACTGGGGTTCGTTGGGCAAAGCTGGTTAATCAGCACGGCCAGGGTGTTGCCATAGTGGGTAGACCAACTTTTGATTTCAGTGCGCTGCATTATCGTATTGCAGATTTAGACCCTGGCATGGTCCGCCAGAATTATCATTCCGGCGAACTGGAGCCCAGGGAGCTGGTCAGCGTCAATGTTGATTTCGGCCAGATGGGCGTGGGTGGTGTGGATAGCTGGCAGACGCCGATGTTACCACCTTACACACTGAGCCAGAGGGAATACCAGTACAGCTTCAGTCTTAAAAGTGTACAACCGGACTAATTAGTCTCCCTGACGTTGCCCCACCTGGGTGGGGCATTTTTTTAACCCGCTTTTAGTTGTCAGATGAGATGATGTCTTTTAACTTGATTGTCATGATACGGAGCAAGAAAACATGCAATTAACTGTGTTGGATATCAGTGTTTTTTGCATCTACGTGATGGGGCTGATTGGGCTTGCCTGGTGGGTGTCACGAGAGAAAGAGGGCCATGATAAAGATACGAATGACTATTTTCTGGCTGGCAAGTCCTTGCCCTGGTGGGCCATTGGCGCATCTTTAATTGCTGCCAATATTTCGGCAGAGCAAATCATAGGCATGTCAGGATCGGGTTATCAGATCGGTCTGGCCATCGCCTCTTATGAATGGATGGCGGCAATTACACTTATTATCGTCGCCAAGTACTTCTTACCCATTTTCCTGAAGCGGCAAATTTATACCATGCCACAGTTTCTCGAACAGCGTTTTGACCACAGGGTCAGGACCCTGATGGCGATCTTCTGGCTGGGGGTTTACGTGTTTGTCAATCTGACCGCAATCCTGTGGTTAGGGGCTTTGGCCATTCACACCATTACGGGTATCAATATGGTCGCAGCCATGGTCTTCCTGGCACTTTTCTCCGTCGCTTACTCTCTCTATGGCGGACTAAAAGCAGTCGCGCTGACGGATATTATTCAGGTGATATTGCTGGTGGCTGGAGGTCTGTTCTTAACTTATACGGCGTTAAATCTGATTGGTGACGGACAGGGTGTGCTGGCCGGATTCAGTGCGCTGACCAATCAGGTACCTGCCAAGTTTGACATGATTCTATCTGAAGACAGTCCTCATTATGCTGACTTGCCAGGCCTTTCGGTATTGTTGGGTGGTCTGTGGGTGATGAATCTGTCGTATTGGGGCTTCAATCAATACATTATTCAGCGTGCTCTGGGCGCCCGCAGCCTCGAAGAAGGCCAGAAAGGCATCGTTTTTGCCGCTTTCCTAAAGATACTGATGCCTGTGATTGTGGTTTTACCTGGAGTGGCCGCAGTGATTCTGGTGCCTGGCTTGGATAGGCCGGATCAGGCCTATCCTCAACTGATGACGCTGATGCCTGAGGGACTAAAAGGACTGGTTTTTGCCGCCTTAGTGGCGGCTATCGTTTCATCGGTCGCGTCGATGAGCAACAGTATCGCGACGATTTTTACCATGGACATCTATCAGCACCGGGTACCGGGCCGTTCACAACATCATTATGTGAAGGTGGGGCGTATTGTCAGTCTGATTGGGTTGACTCTGGCACTGCTGACGGCGAAGCCGCTATTGGGTCAATTTGACCAGGCCTTTCAATATATTCAGGAATTCACGGGCTTCTTTACACCGGGCATTGTGGTGTTGTTCTTACTGGGCATGTTCTGGCCGCGTGCTACCGCCAATGGTGCGTTAGCCGCAGCGCTCGGATCTGCATTGATGTCTCTCATATTTAAGCTGGCCTGGCCGGCCCTGCCTTTTATGGACAGAGTGGGGCTGGTGTTTGTGCTCTGTCTGATCACAGGTGTATTGGTTTCACTGTTACATAAAAATCAGACCACAGAGCCCAATGCGTCACACCCAGTCAGCTTCCACACCGGTCCCGGTTTCAACCTTAGTGCTGTGGGTGTATGTGTTCTCGTGGCGGCATTTTATTTTACGTGGTGGTAACGATGACGAATAGAGGTTCCATTGATGTTCTGGTTACCGGTGGGCTGGGATATGTGGGGAGTCACACTTGTATTGCCTTGCATCAGGCCGGTTACAGACCGGTCATTTATGACAACCTGAGTAATGCCAGCATTGTTGTATTGGACCAGCTAGCGAAAATCTGTGGCAAGCGGTTTAGTTTTATCCAAGCGGATGTGGGCGATGCTTTGGCGTTAAGACAATGCTTTACGGATTTTTCAATAGAGGCTGTATTGCATTTTGCGGCTTACAAAGCGGTGGGTGAATCTACCGCTCAGCCCCTGAATTATTATCAGAATAACGTCTGTCACAGCGCCACCCTGATGTCTGAGATGCAGAATGCTGGTGTCCGGCGTCTGGTATTCAGTTCATCGGCAACGGTTTATGGTGTGCCGCAATATCTTCCTATTGATGAGAATCATAGCAAAGCGCCGACCAATCCTTACGGGTGGAGCAAGTTGATGGTGGAGCAGATAATGCGCGATCAGTGTTCAGCAAATGCTGACTGGCTGGCCATTGCACTTCGTTATTTTAACCCTGTTGGAGCACATCCCAGCGGCTTGCTTGGCGAAAATCCAAGCGGTATTCCAAATAACCTGATGCCATATGTGACCCAGACGGCGACAGGACACAGAGAAAAACTCTATATCTATGGCAATGACTATGACACACCGGATGGCACAGGTGTGCGTGACTATGTGCATGTGATGGATCTGGCCGAAGGTCATGTGCAGGCAGTGGATCGGCTGTTTAGTGAGCAAGGGTTTCATGCGTTTAACCTGGGCACAGGTAACGGCGCCTCTGTACTGGATGTGCTTAAAGAGTTTGAGTTGGTGACTGGCGTGTCCGTCCCATACTCGATAACACATCGTCGTCCCGGTGATGTAGCAGTATCTGTCGCTTCACCGGCTTTAGCCAGGCAGGTATTGGAATGGCATGCGCAACGTGATCTTAAAACCATGCTTGGTGACAGTTGGCGTTGGCAATCAAATTATCCCGAGGGTATTTAGGAGTGGTTATGAAGAACCTGGAATTTCCACATCGGCGGCGAAACCCACTGAGTGGTGAATGGGTATTGGTTTCGCCTCATCGCAATAACCGGCCATGGAATGGGGCTCTGGAAAGTCATTCAGAGCCTCACTTACCGTCCTATGAGCAGGACTGTCCGCTCTGCCCCAAAGTAGAAAGGGCGAACGGTGAGGTGAACCCGGACTACACCAATACCTTCGTGTTTAATAATGACTTTGCGGCCTTGCTGCCCGACTCACCGGAAATCATGAGCGCAAAAGATGATCTGTTGCAGGCCGAATCATCACAAGGCTGTGCCAGAGTTATTTGTTTTTCTCCGAGGCACGATAAAACGCTGCCGGAGCTATCATTAGATGAGTTAACTCATGTCGTTTCTACCTGGAAAAGCCAGTATCAGGCGCTGAGTCAGGACTACGCCTGCATACAGATTTTCGAGAATAAGGGTGAAATGATGGGATGCTCACAGCCGCATCCTCACGGGCAGATATGGGCCCACCATCATCTTTCCACTGAAGTTGAGCGGGAGGATGTGCATCAGGCCGGATATTACCGGCAACATGGTCGCTCACTGCTGGGTGACTATATAGAGCGGGAGCTTGACCAGCAGAACAGGATTGTAGAGCAGAATGAAAACTGGCTGGCCGTCGTGCCCTACTGGGCTGCCTGGCCATTTGAGATATTGCTGATCGTTCGCGCCGAGGTCAGTGATTTTACACAACTGAATCAGGCACAACAGCATGACCTGGCCGCTATTCTGAAAAATATCACTACCCGCTATGACAATCTTTTCCGGTGCCGCTTTCCCTACTCTATGGGGTGGCACAACGGACCTGCGACCGGTCAGGATAACCGGCACTGGCGATTGCATGCACATTTTTATCCACCGTTGTTACGTTCAGCCACGATCAAAAAACACATGGTGGGTTATGAGATGTTGGCCGAGAGTCAGCGGGATCTGACCCCGGAGAAGGCGGCAGCAGTACTTCGCCAGCTTCCGCTTACTCATTACAAGGAGGAGGGTCATGACTGAATCCGATGTCGGGCAGGCCTTCCAAAGGTATTTCAAAACTGCTCCTCAAGGCATTGCCAGCGCGCCCGGACGGGTTAATCTGATCGGTGAATTTACGGATTTTAACAATGGCTTCGTCTATCCGGTTGCACTGCAATTTCGCACCCAGACGGCCTATAGACTCAGAGATGACAATGAGGTTCGCGTCATTTCTCATAACTATCCCGGGGAGTCGGATCAGTTTTGTGTGGCAAAGGTAGTTACGCCGGGTGAATGCCAGTGGGGCAATTATGTGCGAGCCGTATTTGCCACCTTTCAGCGTCGTGGATATCGCTTGCGAGGGATGGATTTGGCCATTGCCAGCAATGTACCTCAAGGGGCCGGTTTGTCATCGTCGGCCGCATTAGAAGTGTCGATTGCTGGTGCAATCAATGCGGCGTTGTCATGCGAACTGACGCCAGAACAGATGGCACTCATCGGCCAGCAGGCCGAAAATGAATTCATGCATTGTCAGTGCGGCATTATGGATCAATTGGTGTCTGCAACCGGCAGAGCCGGTCAGGCGGTTCTCATCGATTGTGCGGATCTCAGTACCGATTTTGCCCCCCTGCCAGAACATCTTTCCTTACTGGTTATCAATTCCAATGTCCCTCGAAAGCTGGTGGACAGTGCATACAACCAAAGGCGTCAGGATTGTGAAGACGCCGCTCGTATTATGGGACTGAAATCACTGCGAGATGCCACTTTGCCCATGCTGCAACGGCACCGTTCGTTATTGACAGACAATCAGTTTGCGCGGGCCAGGCATGTGATCAGTGAGAACCATCGGGTAATTGATTTCCATCGCGCTCTAAAAGATAGCGATATACAGCAAATGAGCGAGTTGATGCGAGCCTCTCATCGGTCTTTGCGTGAGGATTTTGAAGTGACAGTGCCTGCCACGGATGGCTTGGTGTCAATTTGTGATGATCTCCTCGGAAACACTGGCGCTGCCCGTATGACGGGTGGTGGCTTCGGAGGCGCAATTCTTTGCTTGTGTCCTCACCATCAGGTGGAAGAGCTCTGTCGACTTATAGAGCAAATCTACCCTGACAAATTTGGCTTACAGGCTGATATCTATATAGCGCAAGCGGGTAACGGATTAACGGTAGAGATGTTGTCGGTTTAAATCGGCAATAGGTTCTTGACACGGAGTTAACAGATGTTATGTTGTATGAAGACATACAACATAAGTCATATTAGACTGGTAGATAATGAGGCTTAAGCATGATGAGCCAGATAGAGAGTACTTTTTCTTTAGTAGGTAAGACGGCACTGGTCACCGGGGCCAGTCGCGGGTTGGGGCAGGCCATGGCAATTGGTTTGGCCAGCGCAGGGGCAACAGTAATTTGTTCAAGCTCTAAACAAGGCGGTTGCGATGCGACCCGTAACGCGATTTCAGAATTCAAAGGCCAGAGCCATGAACTGGTTGCTGACTTAAGTCAGCCTGAACAGGTCATCGCGTTGGCAGAACAGGCTTTGAGTGTTACTGGACAAGTCGATGTTCTGGTCAATAATGGCGGTACGATAGCGCGCAGTCCGGCGGTGGATTATCCCTTTAACGACTGGAAGCAGGTGATGGATGTGAATATCGATGCGCCTTTCCTGCTGAGTCAGATTATCGGTAAACACATGGTCGAACGTGGCAGCGGAAAGATAATCAATATCGCCTCCATGTTGTCATTTACGGGCGGTATTACCGTACCTGCCTATGCTGCCAGCAAGCATGCCATTGTAGGCCTGACTAAAGCGCTGGCGAACGAGTGGGCTGGCGCAAATGTGCAGGTTAACGCGATTGCTCCGGGGTATTTCCGCACAGACAATACAGCGGCCTTACAGGCCGATCCCGAGCGCAATAAGGAAATTGAAAAACGCATTCCGGCCGGGCGCTGGGGTGAACCGGAGCAGCTAAGCGGTGCAGTCATTTTTCTAGCCTCCCGGGGTAGTGACTATATCAATGGCCATGTATTAGCCGTCGATGGCGGCTGGCTGGCACGCTAGAATCAATCAGGAGACCATCATCATGGTAGATTATGAAGTATTGTATGCGGTCGGGCATAATGAGTTTAAGAGCTTTGGTACAGAGCAAATTCGCGATAACTTCCTGCTCTCGGAATTGTTTGTCGAAGACAAAATTAAACTGGTTTACACCCATTATGACCGCTTTATCGTTGGCGCTGCGGTGCCGGTAAAAGGGGCATTAGAACTTGATAGTATTGACCCCCTGAAAGCCCCCTATTTCCTGTCTCGCAGAGAGCTGGGTATGATCAATGTGGGTGGCGCGGGCAGAGTGACAGTCGATGGTCAGACATATGAAATCGGACAAAAAGAAGCGCTCTACGTCGGTGCCGGTAACGAAAGGGTATTGTTTGAGAGTGCAGATGAAACCCATCCTGCACAGTTTTATCTGAATTCGGCTCCGGCTCATGCACAGTATCCGGTGAAAAAGGTTGGCCGTGATCAGGCCCGGGTGCTGGAACTGGGTTCTAAAGAGACGTGCAATGAGCGCGTTATTAATCAGATGATCATCAATGGGGTGGTAGATACCTGCCAGTTGCAAATGGGTATGACATGCCTGCAGCCAGGCAGTATCTGGAATACGATGCCGGTGCACCAGCATGATCGCCGTATGGAGACGTATCTGTATATTGATGTTCCCGAAGATCAAGCCGTCTGCCATTTTATGGGCGAACCCAAAGAAACCCGGCATATCTGGATGTCCAATAAACAGGCTGTGGTTTCGCCCTCCTGGTCCATCCATAGTGGTGCAGGTACCGCCAATTATACCTTTATCTGGGGGATGGCGGGCGAAAATCTGGATTATGATGATATGGACAAATACGGCCCTGCAGAGATACGTTAACAGCTTGTTGTTATTTTTACTGCCAGATTTCGGGAAGCAGAGATGTATTCACTGAAGCCATTTTTATTCAGCATTGTATTGGTGGCCTTATCAGCTTGCAAAACAGAAGATTCCACCCGGATATTAAGGGTGGGACATACTCTTGACACGAATCATTCTGTTCATCTGGCGTTAGAGTATATGGCAGAGAGGCTGGCACACTACTCAGGCGGAACAATGCAGATAAAGCTTTATCCCAATGGTCAGTTGGGTTCAGAGCGGGCCATGGTCGAGTTGTTACAGATCGGCAGTCTGGCCATGACCAAAGTGTCAGCGGCCTCTCTCGAAGGTTTTGTGCCACAAATGAAGGTCTTCGGTGTGCCCTATTTATTCCGTTCAGACCAACACCGATGGCAGGTGTTGGAATCATCAATCGGAGAGGACATTCTCCATGCAACCCGTTCAGCCAGATTTACGGGCATGGCATATATGGATGCAGGTAGTCGCAGTTTTTATATGACTAAAGCTCCGGTTAATGGTCCCGCAGATGTTCAGGGCAAGAAGATACGGGTAATGAACAGTCCTATGGCAGTGCAACTTATTGATGCCATGCAGGGTGCGGCAACCCCTCTTGGCTGGGGTGAGTTGTATGCTGCACTGCAGCAGGGGGTAGTGGATGGGGCAGAAAACAATCCACCCAGTTACTACTCATCCCGGCATTTTGAAATCGCCGGCTACTACGCTCTCAACGAGCATACGTCCATTCCTGATGTCATTATTGCCAGCAATCATATACTCGACAGCCTGACGAAACAGGAAAGCCAATGGTTGCAACTGGCGATGAAGGATGCGGTGAACAAACAGCGGCAGCTCTGGAACGAAGCGGAGCAGCAGGCTCTGAATAAACTGGCTCAGGCTGGGGTCAGTATAAGTCGTCCAGAAAAAGCGCCCTTTTACCAGGCCGTTGAGCCCTTGCATCAGCGCCTGAGCCAGACAGCGCTCGGCCCTCTTATCAAGCGTATAAAGGTCATGGGAGGTGGTCAGTGATATCGCTGCTGGCAGGGCTGGACAAAGCCTTGAGCAGGTTACTGGTGATGCTGGTGGCTGCGATTGTGATTTGCGTCTGCTGGCAGGTATTGTCTCGCTATGTTACCCAAACGCCCAGTGCTTATAGTGAGGAAATAGCCCGTTTCTTGCTGATATGGTTGGGTATTCTGGGATCGGCCTATGCTTATCGGACAGGGGCGCATTTAGGACTGGATTTGCTGGTCAATCAGTTGCCAAAGCTATTGCGCCGGCGCATTGAAATGTTGGTTCATATTCTGGTGCTGACATTTTCGCTGGCGGTGATGGTTGTCGGTGGGATCTGTTTAATGGCGCTGGCCATCGATCCTGGCCAGTATTCTTCGGCAATGGAGGTCAATATGGCCTGGGTCTATGCTGCTCTGCCAATATCAGGAAGTTTGATGGCGTTCTATGCGCTGGCGGCTTTATTCATCCCCGTTGAGGAGGAGCAGTAGTGGAATATAGTGGCGCAGTATTGCTTTGTGTTTTTTTGCTGCTGTTGGTTCTGAACGTACCTATTTCTTTTAGTATCGGCCTGGCAACGTTGGTAACCATGTTGCTCAGCATTGATTTTATGCCCGCGTTAGCAACCCTGGCTCAACGGATGGTGGGGGGGCTGAACAGTTTCGCTCTGCTGGCGATTCCGTTTTTCGTATTGTCCGGGGTGATTATGGGGCGGGGTGGCATTGCCCGGCGACTTATTGACTTTGCTATGGCATATATCGGCATGCTGCCAGGTGGCTTGGCGCTGGTCAATGTGGCGGCCTGTACCCTGTTTGGTGGGATTTCAGGCTCAGCTGTGGCCACCACCAGTGCTATAGGTAGCTTTATGATCCCGGAAATGGAAAAGAAGGGTTACGACCGGCATTTTGCCACTGCCGTGACCACTGCCTCAGCAACAACGGGGATGGTGATACCGCCCAGTAATATTCTGATTATCTTTGCCATTGCCAGCGGAGGCGTGTCTATCTCTGCTCTTTTCGTGGCCGGATATTTACCCGGTATTCTGGTTGCACTTGCGCTGATGATCGTATGTGCCATTTTCGCTAAAACCCGAGGATATCCTGTTATTGCCGCATTACCTCTTGTGGAGGTGATTAAGCGGACCTGGTCTGCATTACCGGCTCTGTTTCTGATTGTACTGGTCATGGGAGGAATTATTTCCGGACTGTTCACTGCTACCGAGGCAGGCGCGATAGCTGTTGTTTACTCCCTGATTCTGGCAATGGGTGTGTATCGGCAAATCGGCTGGCGCGAGCTGTCTTCGGTACTGCTGAAAACCGCAGAAGTCACATCCATCGTGATGATGTTAATTGCCGTGTCCTCGGCGATGTCATGGATTCTGGCCTATGAAAATATTCCGGAGAAAATCACCCAAGTGTTGCTGGGGATCAGTGACAACCCCATCATTATTCTTTTGGTTATTAACCTGATGCTATTGGTAGTAGGGGCGTTTATGGATATGACGCCGGCGGTATTGATCTTTACCCCCATTTTATTACCTGTGGCTGAAAGCCTCGGGATGACGCCATTGCACTTTGGCATCATGTTGGTAATGAACCTGTCAATTGGGTTGTGTTCACCTCCTGTTGGTTCGGTATTATTTGTCGGCTGCTCGGTAGGTAAAAGCAGTATCGCTAAAGTGATTCCTCCCTTGCTGCCACTCTATGCGGCCATGTTTGTGGTGTTGATGATCGTCACCTATGTACCTGGTGTGAGTGAATGGTTGCCGACGATGGCCGGATTATATAACCAATAAATAAAAGTGGAGCTGTCTGTGACGAAGTTTGGTATCTGCGTGGTGGGCATTCTGGTGGTGATTGTCAATTCCGGTAAAGCCGACAGCTTTACCGGTGCACAGGCAAGAGCGAACCTTGGCTTTGCTCTGAGCCAGTATGTGAAGATGATGGAGCAGGTGGAAAACGAAAAACACCTGAATCTTCCAGGCTTTTGCCAACAAGTGCTCAGCCTGTGTACACCCAGAGCCTTGCATCAGAATAATATTCAGATGGAAGTTCCCGGTAAGTGGACAAATGGTTTCTATTCCGGCGTGTTCTGGAAACTACTGTCTGTCGGTAACGAGTTGTCCATGCTGGATAAGGTGCTCGAACAGCAGTTGTTCAGACATGCCGTGGCGCATCAGCAACGCCTCTACCCAGAAGTATGGCGAACAGATACTCATGACCTGGGTTTTATTATTTACGACTCCTTTGCTGAAGCTCTGGCTTATAAAGACTTGCCTGAACTGCTCGAACATCGCTATGAAAAGGCGTTGCAACAGGCCAGCGCATCTTTGTATCAGCGTTATATACCGGAATATGGTGTGATTCGCTCCTGGGACTGGCGCAATGCGATCAAGTTTCCTGTGCAGAGTGAAAAAGGGACTCAACAACAGGCTTTTGAGCTGGACACGCCTTGGAAGATACCGGTTATCATCGACAATATGATGAACCTGGAGCTTCTGTTAAATAGCCCTCTGCGGGAGCATCAGTTAGCGGCGCTGAGCCATGGGCAACAGACTCTGGATAACCATTATTATACTAAAACGGCATCCTCTGGCGAGTCACTTACGCTTGCCTATCATCTTTATGATTATGAACTCAGGCTGCCGGGGAACTGGCAGGGACTGGGAAATCATAGTATCTGGTCCCGCGGTCAGGGCTGGTCATTATATGGCTTCGCTACCCTGCTGGAGCAGCAACCCTCATTGACATTAAGTGAGCAGCAGCATGCTTTATTTCTCCGCCATACGCATAAACTAGTCGATACATTGGAAGTGCTGTTGTCGCAGCATAAAGTACCTGATTGGGATTTTATCGCGGCACAGGATAATGCAGCAGATTTTGTGATTGATGATACCGGAATACCTTATTCGCCTATGCAGGATCTCTGCCCTGAGCAACTGGAAAAAGCGATTATGCCCTATCGTGGTTTTCGGCCATTGAGACTGGATACGACATTATTAAAGGATTCAGCGATAGTACAACTGGCAAGTCTTAGATCTGAGGGAGGAGAACCTTTGCTTGTGCAAGAAAGCTTCTATCCATGTGGTCGCGATTTAAGTCAGCGTTACACAGGCAAAATACCGAAAGACAGTTCCGCTGCAGCTGTTCTGGCATCGGCTCTTTATCGTCTTGCTTTGAATCCGGCATGGCCTGAAAAGCAAAGGGTGATTGAACAAGCAGATGCCATTATGAGAGCGCTGACAGAAAACTTTCTGAGCAAGTCAGATACTACCTCAGCTGCATATCATCGCGGATTCGTGCTGACCTCTGCAACCGGAAACATGCCGGCAGCCAGCGAGATCGATACCGGTATTATTTACGCAGATTTCTATTTTATTGAAGCGAATCAGCTTAAGTTGAAGCTGCCATAACCCTCTCTTCTTATTAGTAAGCACTGTCCCGAACTGCTTCTGAAAAGCTGTTTATCGCCGCTATTACTCGCGTTTTCACGCAATCATTTCATCTTTGTTAAAAAAACTTTACCGCCATGTTGATCATCTTATTTTATGCTTGTAAGATGTATGAAGACTGATGAACGAAATATAGGCTATTCAGAAGCAGTTAATAGCCAGAGAACACTAACGAGCACAATTAAGGTAAGACTATGAAATTCAGAGTAAGCATTGTGACTGCTGCCGTAATGGCATCATTGAGCCTGAGCGCTCAGGCTAATGAGCAGGAAAAAGAAGTTGAAGTGATCCAGATTTCCGGGATTAAAGGCAGCTTGGTAAAGTCCATGAACAACAAGCGCTTTGCTTACAATGTTGTGGATACCATTTCAGCTGAAGATATTGGTAAATTTCCTGATTCTAATCTTGCTGAATCCCTTCAGCGTATTACCGGTGTATCCATAGACCGCAGTGGTGGTGAGGGGCAATTCGTTAGTATTCGTGGGATGGGGCCGGATTTCAGCTCTGTTACGCTGAATGGCAGAGAGGTTGCAAGTGAAAGTCAGACTCGTGCATTTGGGTTCGATACCCTCGCGTCTGAATTGGTCAGCAATATTGATGTGAACAAGACCTCAACTGCCGAAATGCTGGAAGGCGGAATCGGTGGCAATATTAATATTCGCACTGCTCAACCTTTTGATTTTGAGGAGTTTTTTGCCGCTGGAAGTATAGAAGGCGTGCGTGAACAAAATCGCGGCGAGATCACCCCGCAGGGCTCATTTTTGGTCACTGATCGCTTTATGGATGATCGATTGGGCTTGCTGGCGTCATTTACCTATCAGAACCGCGAAGCGCAGAGTTTTGAAGTCAATAATGACGGTATTATTCAGCGGGATATTGACCTCTATGCGCATCGTCGTGATGTTGGTCCGGATGACGGCTGGCGTAAGGTTATCGGTGTGGCAGAGGGACTTTACTCTCATCAGGCTATAGGCCGGGGAGTGACACTGGAAGAACGACAGCGCGTGGGTGGGAACTTAGCGGTTCAGTTCCAGGCAAGCAATGATCTGATTCTGTCAGCGGATTACCTGTATTCCAAACTGGATGTAGATAGCGTAAATAACCAGGCCTACAACTGGTTCTGGGCGACGCACTCAATGGACGTTGTCGATGACAACAATACGGTACTGCGTCAAACCCATGCTGATGGTTATTCTGGTTATGCCCATCTGCGTTTTGAAAAGCACCGCCCTTCAACGACCGAAGTGTTGGGCTTGAATGCTGACTGGATTATTAACGACAGGCTGAGTTTGAAAGCGGATCTTGCCTGGTCGGAGGCTGAGAATAATAACCGGGGGTTAGATTCACGCCAGACGCTGGAAGCACTCAACCAGCCAGGTATCATTCTGGATTATACCTCGGGTCAGGTGCCCTCAATGATTCATGTTGAGCCTGAAACAACCTTGCCGGTGAATGCTGATCTGTCTGATTTACAGATGCGTCACATGGAACGTTACGGCGATTATACTAAGGCCGAGAATAATCAACTTAGATTCGACTTTTCGTATTTGGTGGACGGCCAGTACTTCCACAAAATTGATTTTGGCGCCCATTACCTCTCCAAATCTAAACAAAATGTCTTTTATCAGACGCCGCAGGATCTGATTAAAATGTACCAGAACAGCGGCGCTCGCCCGGTGGCGACCAGTGCCCATGCCATGGTCAGAGATTATGGCAATGTGTTTCCCGCCAATGATCTTTCTGCTCAGTTCTTTGAGCTAAATGAGGATGCCATGTGGGCTCTGGCCAATGACCCAGCTTCACTGGCAATGCTTTCGCAAAACCCGGATGTTAAGCAGGCTCTGTTGGATTTGCATAGCTCAAACGGCGGCTTTACCGCCAGAGCTACCAACAACGCATATGAAATTGAAGAGGATGTTACCTCTTTTTATGTAGACGGGTATTTTAACGGCGACATCGGCGATATGACCTGGACTGTTCTGGCTGGATTGCGTTATTCCAAAACCGAGCAAACTTCCAACGGTACAATGCAGACCCTGGTTGGCCTGGATAAGCCTGTTGAGATGTCTGTTAATCTGGTGCCCCGTTATGATGGCTTTTCAGCAGTGGCTATCGAAAACGATTATGACAACTGGCTACCTTCTATCAGCGGCAATCTGAACATTACCGACAAGCTGATTGTGCGGGCGGGTGTGTCTAAAACGATAACAAGGCCGACACTAACAGATCTGGCGCCTTCATTGAGTGTGTCCTCGACCACCACTGACCTGAGAACGGCTAGGGGAAGTAACCCCATGCTGAGTCCTTTCGAGTCTACCAACTTCGACTTATCACTGGAATATTACTATGACGAAGCCAGTATGGCGTCTCTGGCCTATTTCAGAAAGTCAGTAGACAATTTCATTGTCCGTACCAATAGCATTGAAAACTTTGACTTAGAGTTTGGCGAGCAGTGGTCTGATTTCGATGTGAACCGGCCTCGTAATGGCGAGAGCGCCACAGTGGATGGTATTGAGGCTAATTGGATTCATACACTGGATAGTGGATTCGGTATGCAAATCAATGCCACCTTTGTAGATAGCAATGCTGAACTGGACAACACTAATCCGGATCAGGTGTTTGCATTGGAAGGGTTAAGTGATACCGCCAATGCAGTGCTCTTCTACGAGAAAGGACCTTATCAGTTTAGGATCGCTTATAACCTGCGCGGTGAGTTCCTGGAAACGCAAATCAATCCTTATGCCGGTGAACCCATCTATGTGGATGACTACGAACAGGTAGATATCAGTGGTAGTTATGAAATTAACGAGAACATGAGCGTTTATTTTGAGGGAATTAATATCACTGAATCTACTGTGGATAAGCATGGTCGCTTCGATAATCACTTTATTTACTATGGTGACTATGGCGCTCGTTATGCGGTAGGAGTGCGCGCGAGTTTCTAAAAACTGACAGGAGTTGGTTTTAGCGGTCGGGTGCCCTCTCAGACCGCTTTTTTTTGTCTATAAAACACGAAACCTACCATGATAAAGGGCAATGACTATGCATATCAGTGAGCTGATTAATGAGAACGGCATGCGCTGTCGGTTAAGCAATTTGGGAGCACGCATATTGTCTGTTGACGTGCCTTTTGCCAGGTTCAACAGCGAAATGCTGCTGAACTATGCCTGTGAATCTGCTTATATAGACGACCCTTATTACATGGGGGCAATCATTGGCAGAGTCTCTAATCGCATTGGTGGTGGGCGCTTCAGTCTAAATGGGAAAGACTACCGCCTGTCCCGAAACGAGGGTATGCACTGCCTGCATGGCGGGCGACCAGGTTTGTCAGAAAGAGAGTGGAAGATTGAGAAGTCAACAGCATCTGAGGTAGTGTATTCCTATTGCTCTCCTCACATGGAAAATGGATTTCCAGGGCAGGCAGATCTGATGGTGAAGTACAGACTTAGCCGCGAAAATGAAATCTGCATTACGCTTACAGGAAAGGTTTCACAAGCAACGCCACTGAGTCTTACCAGCCATTGCTATTTTAATCTGGGCGAAAGAACAATATCCGACTTGTCGCTACAACTGTCAGATTTTCGCTATATGGTTTGCGATGATGAAAATGTTGCAACCGGAGAGGTTGCGGACCTGCGACTTGATTACCCATCGGTTATCTGCGGTAACCGAATCGCATTGTCTGCTGCCCACCCTCTGGATCACTGCATGCTTCTTGCGGAATCAGAGGCCGGGCAGTCTAATGAAGCCTACGTAGCAGCGAAATTAACCTCCCTCAAGAACAACGTAGTAATGCGGCTCTATACAGATCAACCCGCAATACAGCTATATACTTCCTCAGGATTATCTCACCCATTCACTCCGTTCTCAGCTATATGCCTTGAAGCTCAGGGAGTGGTGAACAGTATCAATCTTCCGAATACCGCATCGCCGCTTGCTACTCCCTCTCAGCCTTACTGTAAAACCATCGTCTATCAGTTTAGCCCTTTTGAAAAATAATCAGACTCCAGGACTAGCAGTTGGTCGCAGGCTAAAGGACGATTCAATGATCGTAACTGATTACCCGGGTGATCTGCCATTGGTCCTCCTGCTGCTTCCAGATATGTAAGAACTTAAACACACCGCAATCGGGCTCGCCGTTTTGGGCGGTATGACAGAACCTGTGTCTGCCGCTTTGAATTGCCCCATAACCAGGAATCGGATGCACTTCGGTAAATTCCGGCAACAACTCGCGCCTCAAATCCGTGTCGCTGTTAAACATTTTCTTTGTTGCAGCAAGATTTTGCTGGTAGTCGCTGACACCGGCTTTATCGTGATAGAACTCCAGTTCTTCACTGAGCATGGCTTTCATTACCTCAATATCCCGCTGGTTGAATGCATCAAACAGTTTGCCATCCTGGTGGAGGATAACCGTGGTCAGAGAATCATCGGTATTATCGGCGACTGCCGTCGTGCAAAGCAAAAGGCAAGAAAAGAGCATGAATGGACGCAGCATAAAGGACTCCTGATGTGATCAATGCAGAGGTGCATCAGCTTGGCAAAATGCCCGGACTAAAGCCATTTTAAGATGTAACAAGCTGCGAACTGCGTCATCTTTTTCCACCCGAACCTGGTGCACTCCAAGTGCATTGCCGGGAATACAATGCATGACAGAGCCCCCCTGTAAACCCGCTTTATGCTTTCTTTTTGGACGCTTAAGGCCCTAAAATGGCAGCCAAATTACTGATTAGGAAAGATGCTGATGGCGGGGCCACTTGCAGGTATTAAAGTACTGGATCTCAGCCGTATTCTGGCGGGCCCCTGGGCCACCCAGGTACTGGCCGACTATGGTGCCTGTGTGTGGAAAATTGAGCGCCCCGGCTGCGGCGACGATACCCGTCACTGGGGCCCGCCTTACTTAAAAGACGAGAACGGAAGGGAAACGGCGGAGTCCGCTTATTATCTTGCGGCTAATCGCGGCAAACAGTCTGTGACGGTGGATATCACCACCGAAGCAGGCCAGCAGGTGATCCGGGAGCTGGCTGTGAGGGCCGATGTGCTGGTGGAAAACTATAAGGTCGGCGGGCTGCGTAAGTATGGTCTGGACTACGCCAGCCTCAAGCAGCTGAATCCGCGCCTGGTTTACTGCTCCATTACGGGGTTCGGTCAGGATGGCCCGCTCGCCTCCCGGCCCGGTTATGATGCCATGATTCAGGCCATGGGTGGGTTAATGAGTATCACCGGTGAACCCGATACGTTGCCCGGTGGAGGCCCACAAAAAGCCGGGGTGGCCGTGGCCGATTTGATGACCGGTATGTACGCGGTGTCGGCGGTGTTGGCGGCATTATATGAGCGCGAAAAAAGTGGTCAGGGGCAGCACATTGATCTTGCGTTACTGGATACCCAGGTGGCCTGGCTGGCAAATCAGGCCAGCAATTATCTGGTGGGAGGCGACGTGCCACAACGCATGGGCACCGCGCACCCCAATATTGTGCCGTATCAATCACTCAGGGTGAAAGATGGCTATATTCTGCTGGCGGTGGGGAATGATCGACAGTTTCAGCGTTGTTGTGATGTCTTGGGTGACCCTGAGCTGGCATTCGATGACAGGTTCAGCACCAATGCCCGGCGTGTACAGCATCGACTGGCCCTGATCCCTTTACTCGAAGCCCTGTTTGTCAGACAAACACTGGACTACTGGCTTACGGCACTGAGTGGAGCCAGTGTGCCCTGTGGCCCCATCAATACCCTCGACAGAGTCTTCGCCGAGCCCCAGATACGCCACCGGGAAATGCAATTTGATTTGCCTCACCCCTCTGCTGGCAAGGTGCCTATGGTGGCCAATCCGGTTAAGTTTTCGCGCACGAAAGTAGCCTATCAGCAGGCCCCGCCTGTACTGGGTGAGCATACCGAACAGGTGTTGGGCGAACTGAAAAACCAACACAGGGATGACTAGTCTATGGCTATCGCCGGTAGCGGCAGGCTTACCTGATAGCGCTCAGCCAGCGCCTTAAGTGCACCATTTTCAAGCATTCTTTGCCACTGAGCGCGAAGGATGTCGATCTGTCTGGGCGAGAGACTCTCACGGCTTAATCCCAGATACACCGGGGAGCTGTAAAGCGTAAATGCAATCACGAAACGGTCCGCGTCAAGCTGATACTCGTCCACCCAGTGACGGTAAACCTGCTCATCTTCGATGACTGCACTAACGCGGCCCGAAGAGAGCATCTTGCGCTGGGTTTCACTGGTTCTGAGTAATACCAGGTTCTGATTGAAGTCAGCGTCATTATTCTTGGCTTGTTCGAATTCAGGCCCGTAATACCCGTTCGCTAATGCCGCGACGAACACGCCACTTTGCGTGAGCTGGACAAAGTCGTGCACATCGCTGACCTTTTGTGTATCGACAATCACCACCATGCGTTCCTCATTATGAGGCCCGATAAAATACAGATAAGGTTCCCTGTCCTGGGTTGCGGTGAGATTGGTCATGATATCAATGTCGCCATCCAGCAACAGCTCCAGTGAACGGCCCCAAGGTAACTCAATGAATGTCAGCTTACATCCGGTCGGCTCGAACAGCATATTGAGCATATCCACCGAGAAGCCCGAGACTTGCTGTGCCTCATCGTAGAAGTAGTAAGGCGAGAGTGCGCCGGAGACAGAGGCCCGAATGGTACAGGGCGCCGCGCTGATGGAACAGGACAGCAGCAATAAGACAGGCCAGAGTAGACGCATGATCTGATACTTCACAATGAGTGGACCATGAGTATAGATGCTAAAGACTCATAGCTGCAGAGCCAGCTCACAAATGCGTTTTCTCAGCCAGTTCAGTGCCGGGTGGGCATCGGTATTTTTATGCCAGTAAAGATGGATGGCTATATCTGCAATACTCACCGGGCTCGGCAATACCTTTATCCCGGGTTGGTCGATCGCCTGTACCAGCTTGCGGGGCATGGTCAGCAGCAGGGATGACTGACGCACCACACTGATGGCAGTGCTGTAGCTCTGACAATGCAAGGCAATATTGCGATTGACCCCTTGCTGGCGCAGAGCAATGTCTTCTACGGCGGGCCCGCTGGCACGGTGAGACACGCTGATGTGACGTGCCTGCGCATAGTCGTGTTTGTGTAGTTTTTCCGCCAGCGGATGGTGCTGGGCCATGACCACACAAAACCTGTCGGTCAGTAATGGACGATGTAGCACCGGTTCGCTGATGGGTAAGGACACATCAATCGCCATATCAACGGATCCTCCCGCCAGCTGCCTGGGCATGTGCGCACGCTCCAGTCCATGACTGGCCAACGATGTGCCGGGTGCCTGATCTGCCAGTGCGGTAATAAGCGGGGGCAGCAAGAGTTTTTCCAACGCTTCATGGATGCCAATACGAAAGTCATTGATGGCAGTCTGGGGAGTGAATTGACCGGAGAGTTGCAGAATCTGCCGCAATTGACCAAGGTTGTTGATAAGTGCCGGGGCCAGGCTCTCGCACAATGGGGTGGGCTGCATCATATTCCCCTGGCGTAAAAACAGCGTGTCGTTCAGTTGTCGGCGTAAACGTTTTACCGCATGACTGATGGCCGAAGGCGTCAGATGCAAACGTTGCGCCGCCCTCGACATGTTGCGTTCCTGATAAAGTGCCTCAAAGACCTTCAGTAAGTTCAAGTCCAGTTGCTGAAACGAGGGACTGGTGCTTGATGTGGTGTTGTGAATTTTGTTCATAGCTGAAATGAAATATATTTCATTTTGTTCATCAATAAAAGCGCGCTAGGCTGATTAAAGTAAAAGTGGTTCTGCATAAAGCGAGATAATCATGGCCCCATTGAAGCTTTCTCCGCTGAACCAACGTTTGTGTCTGATACAGCCATCCAGGAGCAGTGAATGAACTTTCAGCCATCAGAGCGCAGTCAGCACTATCTAAAACAGCTTTGCGAATTTATGCGCCAGCATGTTTTCCCTGTTGAACAGGAGGTCATGGCCTTTCATCATCAGCATAACCGTCATGGTGACTGGCAACGCTGGGAACTGAATCCCAAAGTCGAAGCCTTGAAAAAACAGGCCAGAGATGCCGGCTTGTGGAATCTGTTTTTACCCGATGCTGAACTGGGACAGGGTTTGAGTACACTGGAGTACGCGCCGCTGGCGGAGCAGATGGGGCGCTCTGTGATTGCCAGCGAAATCTTCAACTGCAACGCCCCGGACACCGGCAATATGGAGGTGTTGTATCACTTTGGCAGCGCAGCGCAGCAGCAACAATGGTTAACCCCCTTGTTGCAGGGAGATATCCGCAGTGTCTTCTTTATGACCGAGCCACAGGTAGCCTCCAGCGATGCCACTAACATGCAGGCCTCCATTACCGACGACGGGGATGAGCTGGTACTCAATGGACGTAAATGGTGGAGTACGGGGCTGGGGCATCCTAAGGCCAAAGTCGGTATTTTTATGGGATTGTCTGACCCGGATGCGAATAAACACGAACGTCATGCCATGGTGCTGGTGGAACTGGACCGTCCCGGTGTCAGTATTCAACGTATGCTGACGGCGTACGGCGACTATGATGCGCCCTATGGCCATGGTGAGGTGGTGTTTGATCAGGTTCGCGTACCGAAACACAATCTGATAGTGGGAATGGGCAAAGGTTTTGCCATTGCTCAGGGACGCCTGGGACCCGGGCGGATTCATCATTGCATGCGTGCCATTGGCGCCGCTGAAAGGGCGCTGGAGCTGGGTATAAAACGGGCATCGGCACGTCGAGCGTTTGGTCACACACTGACCGAACTGGGGGCTAACAAGACACGCATTGCAGAAATCAGAATGGCCATTGATCAGGCTCGCTTGCTGACCCTCAATGCCGCCTGGAAGATTGACGTACAGGGAGTAAAACAGGCCATGACGGAGATCTCCGCCATCAAGGTGATTGCACCGAGGGTGATGGAGCAGGCCGTAGATTTCGCCATACAGTTGCACGGCGGCGAGGGGATGAGCGATGACACGCCTCTGGCGGGCATGATGGCCATGGCCCGGGCACTAAGACTGGCAGATGGACCCGATGAAGTGCATCAGGCCATGGTCGCCAGACTGGAACTGGCAAAATACAAAGAGAAAACACGATGAGCGCAACCTCTGTGATGGATCAGCCCGTAGCCGTTCGCCCGGGCGAAGAACTCGATTTGGAGCACTTATTGCCCTGGATCACCGCACATTTACCCGATTTAACCGGAACACCTGCGGTGCGCCAGTATAGTGGCGGGGCTTCAAACTGGACCTATTGCCTCAGTTTTGGCGAAAAGGATGTGATCCTGCGTCGTGCGCCTGCTGGCACCAAGGCCAGAGGAGCCCATGACATGGGGCGGGAGTATCGTCTGCAAAATGCGTTGCAGCCGGTTTATCGCTATGTGCCACAGATGCTGGCATATTGCGATGACGCGGGACTGATCGGCAGCGAATTTTATCTGATGCAGCGTTGCCACGGCATCATTCCGCGGCGCAATCTGCCACGGGGACTCAAACTGAAACGCCCACAAACCCGTGAACTGTGTCTTAATGTACTCGACGCCATGATTGATCTGCATGAAGTGGATTATCGCTCTGCGGGATTAGATCATCTGGCAAAGGGAGAAGGCTATGTTCAGCGCCAGATTGAGGGGTGGAACCAGCGTTATCTCAATGCCAAAACCTGGAATGTACCGGGGGCTGGCTATGTGCGGCGCTGGCTCGTGGACAACATGCCGGAGAATGAGCGAATTTGCCTCACCCATAATGATTTTCGTTTTGACAATGTGGTGCTGGATAGCGCAGAACCTACCCAGGTCAATGCCATTCTGGACTGGGAGCTGGCAACACTGGGCGATCCGCTGATGGATTTGGGCAACACCCTGGCCTATTGGGTGGAAGCGGGTGATGATTTTCTGGCCCAGCAGACGCGGCGTCAGCCGACCCATCTGTCAGGAATGCTCAATCGCCAGGAAGTGGTGGAATATTATCTGGATAAGCGTTCCTTGTCGGTCAATGACTTCACCTTCTATGAGGTATATGGGTTGTTCAGACTGGCGGCCATTGCCCAGCAGATTTACTACCGCTACTACCACAAACAAACCCGCAATCCGGCCTTTAAACACTTCTGGTTTTTTGTGCACTACCTGATTTGGCGGTGCCGGCGCACCATTCGCCATGGCAGATTGCTGTAATGCAAAAGCTGTATTTGCTGCGCCATGGTCAGGCCGGCTTTTCACAGGCAGATTACGATGCCTTATCGGAAACCGGCTACCGGCAAGCCTGGCGACTCGGACAGTTCTTACGTGAAAATGGGGTGCGGTTCAGTCCCGAACAGATCGTCTGTGGGGCGATGCAACGACATCGTCAGACTCTGGATGCATTGTGGCAAGGCCTGCATCATCAGGCTCTCAATCCCGCAGAGAACACTATCAGTACCCAGGTTACGCGCAGCCGCGACTGGAATGAGTATGATCATCACAATATTCTGGCGGCACTGGATCCGGCATTTGCCACACCCGATGGACTGCGACGTTACCTGATGCAACAGCAGGATCCCAAATCGGCGTTTCTGCACGCCTTCGATGAGGCCATCAAGCGCTGGACTGCAGCTGGTGAGGACAATCTCTATCACGAGTCCTGGCAGGGGTTTTGTGACCGGGTGCAGCGAGGTTTGCGCCAGGCAACAGGTACAAAGCACTCAAGCGTGCTGGTGGTCACTTCAGGCGGACCCATCGCGGTGCTGGCGCAGCGCCTAATGGGCGCCCCGCAAGAGGCCTTTCTTAATACCAACTGGGTGCTGGCGAATTGTGGACTCAGTCGAATTTTAAACGGGCGCAACGGACTCAGATTGTCCACACTGAACGACTACACCGCCTTTGAAGCCACGCCTGAACTGATTACGTACAAATAATGGGGTATTAACAATGTTGAGAAAGAATATTCTTATAACAGGAGCCAGCTCCGGACTTGGATGGGGAATGGCTCTGGAGTTTGCCGGCAAGGGTCGAAATCTGGCGCTCTGTGCACGTCGAACAGACAGGTTGGAACAGCTAAAAAGCGAGATCCTGGCAATTAATCCTGACCTCAAAGTGAGCCTCAAGGCCCTGGATGTGAACGACGATGAGCAGGTTTTTCAGGTGTTTAAAGCGTTTAAACAGGAGTTTGGCACCCTGGACCGCATCATTATCAACGCCGGCATGGGTAAGGGCGCGTCCATCGGTACCGGGTATTATCATGCCAACAAACAAACAGCGATGACTAATTTTGTGGCCGCCATTGCTCAGGCCGAAGCGGCCATGGAAATATTCCGTGAGCAGAACCATGGTCATCTGGTGGGCATGTCGTCATTCAGTGCTATCCGTGGATTTCGCCGGGCACTGACTGTGTATGCGGCCACTAAAGCCGGTTTGAGTACCCTGATGGAGGGCATACGTGTTGATGTGATGAATAAGCCCATTAAGGTGTCCACCATTCATCCGGGGTTTATTCGTAGTGAAATCAATGAAAAGGTCGAGAAAGTCCCCTTCATCGTTGATCGGGATACAGGCTGTAAAGCGCTGGTTAAGGCCATAGAGAAAGAAAAAGCCAGTTGCTTTGTGCCCACCTGGCCCTGGTCCTTTATGGCGCCTTTGGTAAAAATCGCGCCGCTGAGCGTGATTAAAAAGTTCAGTTAGGAGGTACCCCCTGATGCACAAAAATACTCGTCTGGTGATCACCGGGGGCGGCTCTGGTCTGGGGCGCGAACTGGCGTTAAAGTGGGCTCAACAGGGTGCCGCCATCTGCATTTGTGATCGCGATGGAAGCAGCGCCAGGCAGGTGGCCGATGAGGTTAACCAGGCCGGGGGCAACAGTTTTGCAGTGCAGGCGGATGTCACCTCTGAGGCGGACTGGCAGAGTGTTGTAGAAGCCGTAACAAAGGCCTGGCAAGGTATCGATATTCTGATCAATAACGCAGGGGTCGCCACCGCCGGCAATTTTGAGACCGAGAGCATCGAGCAGTGGCAGTGGATTCTGGATATTAATCTGCTTGGTATCGTGCGTGGTTGTCAGGCTTTTCTGCCGGTGTTTAAGGCACAGGGCAGCGGTCAGATCATCAATGTGGCGTCACAGGCCGGTATCACGCATATGCCCTGCATGGGCAGTTATAATGCGGTTAAGGCGGCGGTGATTGCCTTTTCCGAAACACTCAAACTGGAACTGGCGGGTGACAATATTCAGGTGTCCGTGATATGTCCGTCCTTTTTTAAAACCAACCTGGATCAGTCCATGCGCACGGCGCAGCCCCATTTCAGGGCAAAGGTGGCGCGGTATTTTGAGCGCGCCTCCATGACAGCCGAACAGGTGGCCGAGTATATCTACCAATCTGCACAAACCGATGCCTTTATGGTGTTACCGCACAAAGAGGGACGCAAAGCCTGGTACCTGAAGCGTTTCTTACCTAACCGGCGTTATATCAATATGATGTTGAAAATGACCCGACCCAGGAAATAACAGGTAAACTACTGCAAAAAGGTTCACTCCGGAGCGTTTGATGTATCGACGCAAGCTGATTAGTTTCGCCGCGGTGTCATTGGGTACCGCAGTGATTGCCGCCGTGGCGGTGATCTGGTCGACCCGTATGACGCAAAATCATATCGATCAGGTCAACATCGCTAATACCCTGCTATCTGAGCACCTGTTGCTTTCCAGTACCTCTTATCGGCTGTTTAAACAGCTCACCGACGAAATTCTGGTGGGGGAGTCGGCAAATCAGGCTCTGGTGCGTAATAAACGTGCCGCCATTTCTGAGTCACTGGGTAAAATTCGGTTACTGGAAGAGAGTCAGCGCCAGGCCTTAGGGGTGGAGAACACCCGTGGGACTGTTGAGGACACGGACGATCTGGAGCGTCTGATTGATGATGTGATTGCCGATTTTGAATTGATTGCCAGTGATGATGCCGCCCGACCCGATGTGGAGCAGATCCGTTTTGTACTTGAAGAGCGTATCGATATCGCATTTCGCGAAGCCATTAACTCGGCAGTGGAGCGGCAAAGTTCGGTGGTACGTGACATGAACAATCGCATCGAGAATGTGCACCGGCTGATTTTCTGGGCTGCCCTGTTTCTTGCCGTGGTTGCGGTGTTATTCGCCGTGCTGGGATGCGTCAATCTGATCCGCGCCATAAAAACGCCGGTGGATTCACTCACTGACGGTGCCGAGCAAATTGCCAAAGGCAATCTGCAACACCGTGTGGAACGTGGTTTCGATACCGAGTTTGATCAGATTGCTCGTGCCTTCAATTTTATGGCTGATAAGCTGACCGAGCAGAACAGTATGCGTGAACAGAACCGTCAGCAGCTGGAAAAAATGGTCTCTGAGCGCACCGCGGAACTGACCCGTGCCAATGATGCACTGCGCAACAGCGCGCAGGTGCGTAAGAGTTTTCTTGCGGATGTCAGCCATGAACTGAGAACCCCGCTGACCATTATCCGTGGTGAAGCGCAGGTGGCGCTGCGCAAGAAAGACCGCGATGTTGCAGAATACGAGGATGCCCTTAGCTGCATTCTGGAGCAATCGGTGTCTTTGGGGCGGCTGGTGGATGATCTGTTGCTGATTGCGCGGGCAGAGTCTGACAGTTTGCATATTGAGCGACAGGTGTTCGACATTAATGCCTTGTTGCGGGAAAGTTGCCGCGATGTGCAGCGATTGGCCGATAAACAGCAGATTGAAGTTCAGTGTGAGCAAGGAGAACAGCCGCTGATGGTGGCCGCAGATGTGGAGCGTATTCGCCAGCTCATGCTGATTTTACTGGAAAACGCCCTGCGTTATTCCGGCGGTGGTGCCCATGTCCGGGTTTGGGCAGTCACAGAGAATGAGCACTTATTGGTAAGTGTCCAAGACGATGGGCGAGGCATAGAAGCGCAGGACCTGCCCTACATTTTCGACCGTTTCTATCGCGGCGCTTCCACTGCACGGGGCCAGAACGAACAAGGGCTGGGGTTGGGGCTGGCGCTGGCAAAGGCTATCGTCAGTGCTCATGGTGGCGAAATTCGGGCAAGCAGTCAGGCAGGACAAGGGACCATCATGCAATTTACCTTACCGGGATAAGGCGATGCGGATTCTCATCGTTGAAGACGAAAAGCGGGTAGCGAGCTTTCTCAGCAAGGGATTGCTGGCAGAGGGGCATCAGTGCGAATGCGCCTATGACGGGGAGCAGGCTATTGAGGCGTTTACCACTGCGCACTACGATGTGATCATTCTTGATCGTATGTTGCCGGGTATCGATGGAATGGCGGTGCTGAGGGAGATACGCAAAGTCTCTGCATCCTCTGCCGTGTTGATGCTGACGGCGCTCAATGAAACCGAAGACAAAATACTGGGCTTGCGCATGGGCGCCGACGATTATCTGGGCAAGCCCTTTGACTTTGAAGAGCTGCTGGCACGTATTGAGGCCCTGGCAAGGCGCACGCCAGCGGTGTCCAATAGTGAAAACGAATTACGGGTCAGTGAGCTGTGTCTTAACACCGACACCCATAAAGCCTACCTGTCTGAACAGGAACTGGAGCTGACACGGCTGGAGTTCGAGCTGTTACGACTTTTTATGAATAGTCCGGGAAAGGTGCTTTCCCGGGAGCGGATCCTGAGCCGGGTATGGGGCAGTACCGAAGACCCGCTGACCAACGTGATAGATGTCTATATACGTCGACTGCGGGTTAAACTCTCTCCTTTGCCGATGGACGTTATCGAAACCGTCCGCGGCGTGGGCTACCGGCTAAAAGTGTGATGTCATAAAAAGGTCAAAGTCTTTGCGTTGAAAAGACAGCGAAGGGGACCTCAGACTTTGTCAAAGCGACCTTTATCGGCGTTGCCGGTACGATCGGCGTCTGAGGTAATAAGCGATGCCAGTTAACGGCAGTATCATCAGCGTCACACCTGCCAACGTGCTGATAAGCAGGTAAAGGGTCCCGCCGACAGCAGCAACATGCAGTGGGTAGAGGGTATGGGAAAGCTGATTTCCTGTTGCCGTTTGCCGCACACTCTCCAGTTCAATAAGATGCCCCTGTTGAGGAGAAAACCCCAGGTAACTCCTGCCATTGGGATGCCATTCATCATCAAATTTCAGCCGCATTCTGTCTTTGGAGAGATACATAAGGCGCGGTGTGGCACCGTCAAACAGGGTATCCGCCAGCTCAACACGACGCTGCCAGTTTGGTGCCTGTGGCGCAGGCGAGGGGATGCTCGGTTGCTCTCCGGCTTCTGGCATCAGGCTGACCAGCAACTGGTTCACTGGCTGAGCATATATTATGGCGGTGCCAGTTCCGAGGATAACTACCATGGGTATGATCATCACAACCGCACTGACTTTATGCAGCTCGCTCAGTGTTTGCAGTCCTTTTCGGGTTTTCAGACTGAACCAGTGAATGGTGAAGTGACGACGGGATAAGCCATAGCGAGGCCACCAACGAAGGAGCCCGGTTATCACCAGTAACAGGCTGGCCAGGCCAAATATTCCTGACAGATCTTTACCGGTTTTCCCCAGCATCAGGTCATGATGCAATGAGACAAAGACATCAAAAACATCACCGTGCTGCTCCCGCTTCAACAACAATCCTGATTCGCCAAAGTACCAGCGTGTTTTCGCCTTATCCACCACTTCCAGCCAGGGCGTGGTTTCTGTCGGCATATAGGCATAACCCTCTGTCAGCGGGGGTGTCAATCTGTCCAGCTGACTGGCGGCCTGAGTTAGAGTGAGCGGTGATTCAAGATTAAGGGCAGGGTAGGTGAGTTTTAGTAATGCTGGCTTGTAATACAGAACCGTGCCGGTCACCGCCATCAGCAACACCCACAGGCTCAGTAGCAGGCCGAGCCAGGTGTGGGTGAGCTGGTTGACGCGCTTTAATGCCTGGTGCAACGCTTTACCACCCGTACTGCCAGCTTAGGGTTACCGTGCGACCACGCCCGCTGAAGTTGCGGTTATCGCCGCCAACACTTTGTGCGTAGTAGGTAAAGTAATATTCATTCAGCAGGTTTTCTACTCCCAGAGTAAAGGTGCCCGAGCTCAGGGTATCCAGTGTCGCAGTGGCATTGACAGTATGGTAGCCGTCGAAGTCGTTAATGCTGTTGCCTGCGCCGGCATCACGGTTAAACAACCGACTCCATTGTACCCGTGTAAGCAGCATATCCGTCCAGCTTTGCTGCCAGCTCAGGTTTAAGCGCCGGGGGGCGATATTGCGACCAGATAACGCCTGATCCACACGCTGATCACCGTCACTGTCAAATTCACCCTCGGTATCGGCGTAGCTGGCAGATAACCGGGTATTGGCTGACAACATATAGCTGGCGGTAAGCTCAAAACCATCAATTTCGGTACGCTCACGCTTTACGCTGTATATGCCATCGGCGTCGGCCTGAAGGCGGGCGCCCAAGTCAGAATCGGAGGTAAAATAGCTGGCACTGAAAGACACGGCATCGCCGTTGTATTCGATACCTGCTTCCTGGTTGTCGGCGATCACCGGTTGCAGATCCAGAAAGCTGGAAACGCTGAGATCAGGTTCACTGATCCCCCGCAGGACCCGTCCCACATCGGGCATACTGAAGCCTTCTGAGTAGCTGGCGTACACGCGCCAGTCACCGGAGAGCTGATAGACCGCCCCGACATTATGCAGCAGCTCGTTAAAGGAGGGCTCACCACCATTCACAAAGGTGCTGTTGTAAGATGCCAGCGTGGTGAAATCGTCGACTTTGAGCTTGCCATATTCATACCGTGCTCCGGCGCTAAGGGCCACCTGGCCCAACTGATAGCGAGCCTGAATATAAGGTGCCCAGTTAACAAATTCAGTATCAGGCACCCACTTTCGGCCTGTCTGGGCCAGTTCCTGAAACGTGGTGTCATTTAAAAAGTCGAGACCGGCCGTGATACCCAGTTGCGTGTCGGCAAGGTTCTGCCAGTTCATGGTGATGCGGGAACCGTACTTACGCGAGTCGTTACGGGATTGGTCAAACAGGTTGTCGCCATAATCGGGATCCTGAAAGGTTCCATAGCGACCGCCACCATAGAGGGCTGAAAAGTCCTGGAGAAACAGCTGCCAGTTTAGTTTGCCCCCAAACAAGGCATGGTGATGATAGGTAAGACTGGCGGTGGTGACCCTATTTTCAGGGCTGTCCCCTTCAGCTTCCCCCGCCACTGATATGGCAGGGATACCGGCTTCGCGATCGCCATCTACAGTGCCATAGTCACCGTTACCGGCCATGTCGAAGTGATTGATCATAAACTGCAATGACTGCGCCTGATCGATGGTATAGCCAAGCTTGGCAAAAAGGTCATAGCTGCTGGAGTCCATGGTGTCACCCTGTACCCCATCCAGACCGATCAGCTGGCCCTCACCATCCACATACATGCCGGTTTCTTTCACCTGCACGCCCAGCACAGTCTGCCATTTTTCTGCGTGCTGTCTGAACAGGTAGCCGGCTTGATAGGTGGCGCTGTCTGACAGCTCATCAGGTGAGGCTGTGAGCCCGGCATTGATTTCATGGGTGGCACCGTTATGTGCCGACTTGGTGACAATATTGATGATGCCGCCGCTGGCGCCCATTCCCTGTATGGCACTGGCACCATGAATCACTTCCACGCGTTCAATCATGAAAGGGTCGATAGTGTAAGCCGCACGGGAGCCATTACGTAGAGGGTTGGACTGCGGAATACCGTCGATCAGGTAAAGAGGTTGGCGGCCTCGCAAGGTTTCACCAGCACTGGTGAGTTTCTGGCGTGAAGGGGAAAAGGCCGGGATCATATTGCCCAGAATGTCGGAAAGCGATTGGGCGACGTTAAGCTGCGCGCGAATTTCTTCCCCGCTGATAACAGATACCGTAGCAGGAATCGCACTTTGTGGCACGGATGTTCGGGTGGCGGTGACCTCAATCACATCATCAACTTCGACGTCGGCCAAAGCGGGCAAAGAAAGCGAGGACAGGACAGAGAGCAAGGCAATGTAAACGGGTGTTTTTTTCATGGTCTCATCGCGTTGTTGTTAAAAGAGGTGCGAATGATAATAGTTCGCAATAACATGATCAAGTAAAGAACTACATCAAAGACAGAAAGCGTTGTCGTTGTGTTATCAGCACAACAAACTACTCTTCACCGATGCAAAAGAACCCGGAACTTGAATCAACAGGGCGTGAATGCAGGTCGCTCAGGAAACCCAAATGTATTTGCCTGGGAAAGTATCTTAATGAGTAAACGGGGAGGAAAAGATCCTGAGCGAGTGAATTGGCAGTCTTTTAATAAAGTTACCGCAGATCATCCTGAGTAATCTGCAGTTAGCAGGTTATGAGCTATCGCTGATAGCTTTGGCTATTAAGAGGAAGTTATCTCTTTGTCCTGTAACCGGTAATCATAGGACGCACTAAAGGAATGTGGCCCCACCAGCCAACTATGAAGACGGCTAAAATATGGAGGAGAACGATGGCGTATAAAAGGTCAGACAAAAAGCCGTGGATATCTTGCAGTAGCGAGTTTCCAAACCATGCATCGATTTCTTCCATCATAAACCCTGTAACCGCCAGCCCGATAAAAGAGAACCAAGTCGCAAAAATCATCAGCCAGCCAACAGGATTATGACCAGTATCAAAAGGTATCTGCCGATGCCTGAGATGGTGAAAGTGTTGTTTGAAGTTACCCGGATGTAGCTGCAAACTCTGAAAACTGGCGTAACCGGTGCTCAGACATGCCCATAATAATCGGACAAGAACAACAGTAAAGGCTGTATAGCCAAGCCATTGATGGATATCTCCGCCCGGCTCCAACAGGAAGTAGTTAAGTGTGAATACAGCGACCAGGATCCAGTGCCCGATGCGCACTATCGGATCCCAGATTTTTATGGGTACACGACTCAATATTAGTGAGCTTCTTTTTTGACGATGGAACCATCTACCGGATTAAAGTAAATCTCGACTTTATCGTCATTTGCGTCTTTACCGTAGATCTCATAACAGCTCCCCTCGGTGACTTTAAACTCATTGATTTGATAGCCACTATTTAGCAGGTTTTCCTTAAAAGCCTCTTTGTCCATCCACTCGCTTTGCGGAGCAGTGGTGCAAACTGTGACCTTATCTGCGACACCGCAGCCGGAAAGCATCATTGCAACCGCTGCTGCAGACATAAAATATTTCGTTTTCATCATAAAACCCCCTTCATGGCTAAAACACGAATACACAACAAATCTATTAATAAAGCAAGACTTTCAGGCCAATTAGGATCAGGATAATACCGCCGAATAGCTCGGCCTTACTCTCCAGCCATGTGCCACTTTTTGCGCCAATAAAAACACCTGCCATACTGAAGATAAATGTCGTTACACCAATTAGCAGACACGCAAGCATTGGTGTAACGTCCAGCAAAGTAAGGGAGAACCCGGCAGCCATCGCATCAATACTGGTGGCAATAGCCAGTACAAACATGATCCTATGGTTTATCTGAGATATATCTTCTTCAATACCTTCCTGGCGGGATTCTATGATCATCTTGCCACCAATAAACAAGAGTAAACCGCAAGCGATCCATGGGGCAATACTTTCAATCCACCCGAAGACGCCTTTACCTGCAGCATATCCGATGAAAGGCATCACACCCTGTGCGACGCCAAAGTAGATCCCTACCCACCAGCCTAATGCTAATCTTCGATGTTCATATTTAGCGCCCAGACCCACCGATACGGCTAACGCATCCATGCTAAGGGCGATGGCTAAAATCACAACTTCAATCACGTGTACAACCTACGGTAAGAAAGTGAGCGCATAGTAGCAAAACAGGTCTGCTCATGTTAAATCATCAGCTCAGGGCAGTATTTCATATCTCACGTTAACTGCGCACATTCTGATGCCCTCTGGAGTGATATTTAGCTCAATCCAGGTTTGTACAAAAGCGACATTAAGGACGATAGCTGATTTTGGAATACTCATATAAAAAAGGGGCCCGCCGGGCCCTTTTTACTTGCTGAATATTAACGATTAGCTCTCAGTTTGTGGTTCCCCGCTAATCTGAGGTGCAGATTTTTTGCGGCTCAACTTGCCTTTCACCCAGCTAAATGGCCGGCGCAGGTCGCCCAGAATCAGGTACAGACAAGGCACCAGAATCAGCGTCACCAGGGTGGCATACAGCACCGCAAAGCCCAGCGCTACCGCCATCGGAATGACAAACCTGGCCTGCAGGCTGGTTTCGAACATGATAGGCAGCACACCTACAAAGGTGGTGATGGAGGTCAGCGTAATAGCGCGAAAACGGGCACAACCGGCCTCAACCACGGCATCTTTGATGCGAATCCCTTCTTCGCGACGCTGGTTGATGTAGTCGGTCATCACCAGACTATCGTTAATCACCACCCCTGCTGCGGCAATCAGACCAAAGGTGGACATCATGCTCATATCCAGGCCAAAGAAGAAATGCCCCCATATTGCTCCGGTCAGGCTGAAAGGGATCACCGACATAATAATAATCGGCTGACCATAGCTCTTCAGTGGCACCGCCAACAGGATATACACGATGATCATCCCGGCAATAAAGAACAGCATTTGTTCGTTTTGCTGGGCCTGCTGCTCGGCAATGTCACCACCTAACTCGGTCATGACGGAAGGGAACTCAGACTTGAGGTTAGGCAACAGGGTTTTGCGGATATTCTTCACCGCTTCACCTGGTTCCACTTTATCCTGGTCGATGGCTCCCCAGACATACACACTGCGATAGCCACCTTCACGGCGAATATAGCTGATACCCGGTTGTTCGCTTAAGGTCACCACGTCACCGAGCATCACTTCCTGTCCGTCAGGTGTAGTGATAATGGCATGTTTGAGTTCAGCAAAGCGCTCGCGTGTCAGGCGCGGATAACGCACCATCACCCTAACTTCTTCGGTACCCCTAATAACCCGCTGGGCTTCGGTGCCAAAGAAACTGGCGCCCACCTGGTTGGCAATAGAACTGAGATTCAGGCCAAGGTCATAGGCCACAGGTAACAATTCAAGTTGCACTTCCTTGCTGGCCGGGTCGATGGTGGAACTGACATCAAACAAGCCTTCCTGCTCCTGCAGCATGGCGATAAAGCGCCGTCCCGCTTCGTTCAGGGTTTTCAGATCAGAGCCAAATAACAGGTAACCGAAATCCCCATTGTTGCCGCCGCCATTTACGTCATCCTGGATATTAAAGGACTTCATACCCGGAATTTCGGGTATTTTCTCACGCCAGCGGCGGGAGAGTTCGAAGGTATTGTAAGGGCGTTTTTCCTCATCAATCAGGGGGACCACCAGTCTGGCCTCGGTGCGACCCTGATTAAAGGCGAGCATGTCCCGCACCATGCCCACACCGTATTCTGCTTTGGTCTCTTCTTCCACATCCAGAATGGCCTGTTCAATGGTCATCAGGGCATCGATGGTGGTCTGGTCAGAGACCGTCTCATTCATTTCAATACGGATGCTGGGAAAGTCATGGGGGACTTTCGGGGTTGGCACCATACGCACATAGTTGGCGGAAATCAGGCCGAAACTGATCATCAGAATCGCGATAAAAGCACTGAATACCAGCCAGCGCACCTCAGTACAACGGCGCACAAAGTTTTTGTAGGGCCCGTTTACAAAGCTGAAAAAGCGTTTGTTAAATCGGGCACGCCAGCTGCTTTCTTTTACCGGACTGAAGTTAGTGTGGGCGATGTGAGCTGGCAGGATCAGTTTGGATTCAATCAGACTGAAGACCAGACAGGCGATCACCACCATGGCAATAATGTAAAAGAAGGTGCCTTCCGGGCCTGAGCTGAAGGTAAAGGGTGCGAACACCGCTATGGTGGTGAGGACCCCAAAGGTGGCCGGTGTCGCCACCCGTTTGGCACCGCGCACGGCGTTTTCGACGCCCCCCCCGTTTTTCTCAATTTCGGTATAGGCACTCTCGCCGATGACAATGGCGTCATCCACCACAATCCCCAGCACCATAATAAAGGCAAAGAGCGAGAGGATATTAATGCTGATACCGAAAATCGGCATCATCATCACCGCTCCCAGGAAACACACCGGTAATCCCAGCATAACCCAGAAAGCCAACCGGAAACGCAGGAAGATGGTCAACATCAACGCCACCAGAATGGAGCCCTGAAACAGGTTTTTCAGCATCATGTCCAGACGGGCGTTGAGATAGTAGGTCATGTCAACCAGCACCTTCATTTCAACACCCGGTGGCAGGGTTTTATTGCGATGGTCAATAAAACTGTGCACCGACTGCGCCACCGGAATCATATTCTGATCCTTAGTGGCCTGTATTGCCATAAAGATGGCATTGGTGCCGGAATACTTAAAGTAGCGCTCACCTTCGACAAAACCGTCTTCGATGGTCGCCACATCCTGCAGCAATACACGGGCCCCGCTGGGTCCGATTTTAATCGGGATCTGGCGGAACTCTTCACCGTTATAGTATTGATTTTCCACCCTGACGGAGATAATGCCTGAATCGGTGCGCAACTGCCCCGCCGACATATTTGCAGAGTAACGGCGGATTGCCTGAGACACATCACTCAGCGTCAGGTTGTATTTGCGCAACATTTCCGGTTTGATTTCGATGGCAATCTCATCATCCGGGGCATCCACATTCACCAGAGAGATGTTGCCCAGTTGCAATAGCTCTCTTTCCATTTGCCGCGCCAGCGCTTTCAGGTCGGTCAGCGGTAAATCCCCTACCACCGCCATTTCGATCACGCTCTGACGAAATTCAGCCTGGGATATGGTGACCGGCTCCATGTCGGCCGGAAAGGTAGCAATGCCATCGACTCGGGCTTTGACTTTATCCATGACCTCGGGCAGGTCGGCATCGGTCTTGATCTCCAGCGAGATTCTGCCAGCATTCCTGAAGGCTCTGGAAACGGTTTTCTTGATTTCGGTGACGTCTTTGAGGGATTCTTCAATCTTGATCAGAATCCCTTCTTCGATTTCCTGGGGGGAGGCACCGCGATAGGTGGCGTTGATGTTAATGTAGTTAATTTCAACATTCGGAAACATCTGTCGCTGAATGGTGAAGTAGCTGACAATCCCCATGATGATGATGAAAATCATCAATAAGTTTGCTGCCACCGGGTTATTGGCAAAAAACGCAATCAGACCCGTTTGTTTAGGTTCCTGAGTAGTCATGAATGCTCCTTATTCGGTCTCAGCGTTTTGCGCGACCAACTTTGGGTCATCTTTTGCTACCTTCACTTTCATGCCTTTTTGTGGGTACTCCGGCACAGTGGTAATCACTTTGTCACCTTCAGAAAGCCCGTCATTAATCAGGAAATACTTACCTTCTTCCCTGAGCACATCCACTTTGACCGGCTGTAGCTGCATATCTTTATCCACCAACCATACCGTGCGGTTGGTAACCAGATCCTGGGGCAGACGGTACACTTGCTGTAATGTCTGGCCTGCCATGCTCACTTCCACATAGCTACCAAATTTAAATACCGGTGCCTGGTTGCGCAGGCTGTAGGGGTCCTCAATCCGGGCCACAACCTGGCTCATGCGCGTGCTTTTCTCAACCATGCCCAAATCACGGTCTATGGTGCCCTGACGGGAATAACTGTTGATACCGCGACTGGTAATAGTAACAGGGGTACCGGCCAGAGGCGTTGGCAGGAAGCGGCTGTCAAAACCGGCGATAGGCAGGGTAACTTCAGCGGTTTCGATGTTGTAAATTTCACCTACCTGCGTGCCCTGGCTGACAAATTGACCCAAGCCGATCGTGCGGCTTACAACGAGCGCATCATAAGGGGCCTTAACGTCGCAATAGCTTAAGTCCCGTTTTGCCAGCTTCAATTTGGCCTCAGCAGATTTGACGGCAGCCTGGGCGCTCATTAACTGAGGCTTGCGCAGATACAAGTCCGTTACCTGACTGGCCTCCATGGATTTGGCCTCTTCTGCAGCCACCCGAGCTCTGGCCTGCTCTTCGATCAACAGCGACTGAGCCTGATTTAACTCAGCCTCTGCCTGTAACACTGCCGCTTCGTAGCGCTGTTTATCGATGCTGAACAAGGTTGTGCCGCGAGGAATGACGCCCCCGGCAACAAAGTTAGGATGCCAGCTCATCACCTCACCAGAGACTTGCGCCGACAGCTTTGTCATTTCAAGAGGACGCACCTCACCGAAACTGGTGATCATCACCTGATAATCTTCCGCATTAGCTTCATCAACACTGACCGTGGGCCGCGTATCCACTTCCTCTTTGTCTTCTTTTTGCTGCGCAGTGGCATTGATCAGCGACATCCCTGCTACGCCTAAACCCAGCACCAAGACCGGTAGTGCTATTTTTATCCATAATTTGTTCATAATTGCTTGCATCTTAAGTGTTTAAATTGCAGTGCCTTATCATACCTAACCCGGGCGGATAAAGCGTTACAGATTTGTAAATATGTGTGAGCGGATAAATAGCCAGTTTAGTCGCAAAAGGTTCAGCCGTCTGCCCAGCAAAGCTGTTGAATAAAAAGGCTTTCGACACTTTATCGCCTGTCAGGAAAGGCTATGGCAAAAGGTGGACAGCAGAAAATCGGAAATGAGACTGGCGTCAAAAAGAGGTTCAGATCAGCAATACCCCTGTCCGGGCAGATTCAGGGGCATTGCAAAATGTTTCAGCCCAGGCGTTTTTGCAGCCACTGGGAAATATCCTGTATTTCTTCCATACACACATTGTGTTGCATCGGGTACTCCCGCCACTGGGCCGGATAACCCAGCGCCTGCAGCTTTTCGCAGGCACTCTTACCCAATGCACAGGGAATGACCTCATCATATAGACCATGGGCAATTAACATTTCCGTATGCTGGTTGGCGCTGTGACGCTGCGATTCCAGTAATTCGGGCTGGCTGAGGTAGGTGGACAAGGCCAGAATGCCTCCCAGTTTCTGTTCAAAACGCAAACCCAGCTGATAGGCAATGACGCCTCCCTGAGAAAAGCCCGCCAGAATAATACGCTCTGCTGGCATGCCTTTTTCGATTTCTTCTTCAATCAGTGTTTTAACCAGCGCCGCAGAGGCTTCCACCCCTTCACTGTCTGCGCGGTTCTCAAAGTCCAGTGATTTAATGTCGTACCAGGCGCGCATCTGCATGCCATTATTGATGGTCACCGGTCTCACCGGTGCATGGGGAAACACGAAGCGCACCGACAGGTTTTGCGGCAGCTTAAGTTCCGGCACAATGGGCGCAAAGCCATTACCCGAATCACCCAACCCGTGCAGCCACACAACCAGGGCGTCAGGCTTATTACCGTGAAGTACTTCCACAAAGGGTAACGCTGAATTCATTCACTATCCTCTTCGTTCTTAATTATCGTTTTAGGCGTTATGTCTACTGTAAAGGCTTTGCCGTGGTTCTCCAATAGGCGGCTTCTTGTTACTATGGCCTTTTTGTAGTCCGACGAGTTTATTGCACTATGGCCATTGGCAACCTGTTCATTCTTGCTGCCCCCTCGGGAGCAGGCAAATCCAGTCTTATCAAAGCACTGTTAGAGCGTTATCGCGATGGCTCTATGCAGGTTTCCGTTTCCCATACTACCCGCAGTCCCCGGCCAGGTGAACAGCCTGGTGTGCATTATCATTTCGTTGATGAGTCTACCTTTAAACAAATGATCGTCGATGAAGCCTTTTTTGAGTGGGCCGAGGTGTTTGGCAGATACTATGGCACGTCCAAGCAGGCCATTGCGGATACACTGGAGCAGGGCAAAGATGTGTTTCTGGATATAGACTGGCAAGGGGCCCGGCAAGTCAAGGCGCTGATGCCTGATACGGCCACTATTTTTATTGCCCCCCCTTCCAGAGACGAACTGTTGCGCCGTTTACGCCACCGCAACACCGATTCTGAGGAGGTTATTGCTGAGCGCATGGCGAAAGCCACGGCGGAAATTTCCCACTATAAAGAATTTGATTATGTTGTGGTCAACGATGATTTCGACCAGGCCCTCAAAGAAGTAGAAGCCATCGTCTTATCAAAACGTCTGACGCAGACGAAACAGGCATCCCGGCATCAGGATCTGTTTAACGAATTGCTGAAATAATCTGTAGGGGGATGATTCCCTTTACCGTGGAAAAACTGTACACTATGCGGCCTTTTCCATATCGCTCACGGAGTTTCAGATGGCCCGCGTAACAGTTGAAGATGCAGTAGATAAGATTGGTAACCGTTTTGACCTGGTACTGGTTGCCGCTCGCCGTGCCCGCCAGCTAGCCATTGAAGGGCGTGATCCCAAGGTTGAATGGGAAAATGACAAAGCCACCGTCGTGGCGCTGCGTGAAATTGAAAGAGGCCTGGTGACGGCTGCCAGCATGGACGCAGATGAAATGCGTACTCAGCAGGAACAGGAGCAGGAAGAATTTTCTTCTGTGGCTAACATCCTCTCCGGCCAGGAATAATCTCTGTCACAGCGGACCGGTGCTCACCGGTCCCTTGTTTTGCACTAAACCCGGCCGCAGCTATTTCTATTCACGCCATTTCTTCGTATTCTAACCCCCTGATGACGTCATTTAAGCAAAGTCCAACGTGTATCTGTTTGAAGGCCTGAAACAAAAAGTCAGCGATTATCTGCCACCACAACAGGTTGCAGATATTCAGCGTGCTTTTGTGTTGGCCCGTGATGCCCATGACGGCCAGATGCGCTCCAGTGGGGACCCCTATATCACGCACCCGGTGGCAGTGGCCGGTATTCTTGCCGATATGCACCTGGATTACGAGACGCTGATGTCGGCGTTGCTGCATGACACCATAGAAGACACGCCGGTTTCCAAAGAACAATTGATCGATGCATTCGGCCAGTCAGTGGCCGATCTGGTTGAAGGTGTCAGCAAGCTCGACAAGATCCAGTTTCGCAGTAAAAAAGAAGCCCAGGCTGAAAACTTCCGCAAGATGATGATGGCCATGACTCAGGATATTCGCGTGATTCTGGTCAAACTTGCCGATCGCACCCATAACATGCGCACGCTGGGTGCATTGCGTCCTGATAAACGCCGCCGTATTGCCCGTGAAACCTTGGAAATTTATGCCCCCATTGCCCATCGTCTGGGGATTCACGACATTAAAAACGAACTCGAAGATCTGGGTTTTCAGGCGATGTACCCCATGCGTTACCGGGCGCTGGGCAGTGCGGTACGTCAGGCGCGGGGCAATCGCAAAGAGATCATCGAGAACACCCGTCAGGAAATTGAACTACGCCTGAACGAATGTGCCATTGATGCCCAGGTGCTGGGGCGCGAGAAACACCTCTATTCCATCTATCGCAAGATGAAGAACAAAGAGCTGATGTTCAATGAGGTTATGGACATTTATGCATTCAGGCTGATTGTGGATGGCGTAGACAGTTGCTACCGCGCGCTGGGTGCCATGCATGGCCTGTACAAACCCATAGAGGGGCGTTTTAAAGACTATATTGCTATTCCGCGTACCAACGGCTATCAGTCACTCCACACCTCGCTGGTGGGCCCACACGGTATTCCGGTGGAAATTCAGATCCGCACCATGGAAATGGAGCAGATGGCCGATAAGGGTGTCGCCGCTCACTGGATGTATAAAGAGCAGAATGAAACCCGCGGTACAACCGCGCAGGTCAGAGCCCGTAAGTGGATGCAATCCCTGCTGGAATTGCAGCACAGTGCCAGTTCATCGGTGGAGTTTATTGAGAACGTTAAGACCGATCTGTTTCCTGAAGAAATTTATGTGTTTACACCAGATGGTCGCATCATCGAACTGCCCATGGGGGCCACCGCAGTGGATTTTGCCTACGCGGTGCACTCTGACATCGGTAATTCCTGCGTTGGCGTACGCGTCGACCGGCGCAATTATTCCCTTAACCGGCCGCTGGAAAATGGCCAGTCGGTGGAGATTATCACCTCTCCCAGAGCCAAACCCAATGCCAGCTGGCTGAACTTTGTGGTCAGTGCCAAGGCCCGCTCCTATATTCGCCAGTACCTGAAAAAACAGCGCTCGGAAGAAGCGATCAATATGGGTAACAGGCTACTGCGTCATGCCCTGGGCACCACTAAGCTCGAGGACATTGCCGAGGCCGATATCGACAGGGTGGTCAAGGAAACCAAACACGAAAACTTCTCTGCATTGCTTGCTGACATTGGTCTGGGTAACGAACTCAGCGCCATTGTGGCTCGCCGGTTGTTGGGGAATCAGGAGCCCAAGATCATTGACGACAGCAGCGCCCGTGTCGCCATTAAGGGCACGGAGGGCTTATTGGTCAGCTATGGTCGCTGTTGCCATCCTATCCCCGGAGATACTATTATCGCCATTCTCAGTCCGGGTAAAGGCATGGTGATTCACCAGAATGGATGTCGTAATATCCGTAAGCTGGCAAAGGAAGAGCCCCACCGGGTCCTGCCCATGAATT
Source organism: Lacimicrobium sp. SS2-24 (assembly GCF_002201535.1). Classification (GTDB taxonomy): domain Bacteria; phylum Pseudomonadota; class Gammaproteobacteria; order Enterobacterales; family Alteromonadaceae; genus Lacimicrobium. The sequence continues at coordinate 488,457 of NZ_NIWW01000002.1, forward strand.
GGGAAAGCCATGTTCAGGGTGAGTTTAAGGCTTCGGTGAGGGTGGAACTGATTAACCATCAGGGCACACTGGCGAAGCTGACCAATGCTATTGCCACAGCAGATTCTGATATCATCAGCCTGCAGACCGAAGAAAAAGAGAGCAATATTTATTACATTGATTTGGAACTTACGACTACCAATCGCGTACATTTAGCCGGCGTGATGCGCAAGATACGCGCGATGGCGGAGGTACAGAAAGTTTCTCGTCACAGCCAATCGAAACAAAATTCCTGAGGAAAAGTGTTATGTCTAAGTCCGTTATTCATACTGACAGGGCCCCTGCCGCTATTGGTCCCTACAGCCAGGCTGTTAAATCCGGCACCACGGTTTACTTGTCCGGTCAGATCCCGCTGGTACCAGAGAGCATGGAAATGGTCTCAGAGGATTTCAACGAGCAGGCTCGGCAGGTGTTTGAGAACGTTAAAGCCGTATGTGAAGCCGCTGGCGGCAGCCCCAACGATTTGACCAAAGTGAACATTTTCCTTACCGATTTAGGTAATTTCGCAGCGGTTAACGACATGATGAAGCAATATTTCAAACAGCCCTATCCGGCTCGTGCCGCGATCGGTGTGAAAGAACTGCCCAAAGGTGCGCAGATAGAAATCGACGGCATCATGGAGCTGCCTGAGTAATCGCGAGCCCATGACACCTGAACGCTACCACCGGATCCGACAGATGCTGGCACTGCGCCAGCCGGATTTGGCGGTGTGTCTGGAAAAAGTGCATAAGCCTCATAATGTTGCGGCAATGATGCGCAACTGTGATGCGGTGGGTGCTCATCACCTTCATGTGATCTGGAATACCCGGCATGAGATCCGTAGCGGCACCTCAGTGGGCAGCCAGAACTGGCTAAAGCTGCACACGCATCACACTACCCAGAGCGCCATCGACACCTTTAAGCGTCAGAAAATGCAAATTCTGGTAACTCATTTGTCCGACAGTGCCGTCGACTTTCGCCAGATTGATTATTGTCGCCCGACTGCAATTCTCTTCGGACAGGAAAAGTACGGGGCTACTGAAGAGGCCCGTCAGGCCGCCGATCAGCATATCGTGATCCCGATGCAAGGCATGGTGCAATCGCTGAATGTCTCGGTGGCAGGGGCGTTGATCCTGTATGAAGCCCAGCGCCAGAGACAGCAGGCGGGCTTGTATAAGGTGCCCAGATTAGATGAACAGGAGTGTCAGCGGATCCTTTTTGAGGGCGGCTATCCGAGACTGAAAACCCTGTGTCGCATTAAAGGGCTCGATTATCCCCAGATTGATGAGCAGGGGCAGATTAGCGCGCCGCAAAGCTGGTGGCAAAGGATGCGCGAAAATCATGCCAGCAGCATGAAAGTAAATTGATTCGATTCGGGTCCTCTGGGGCGCAATGTTAACCTTTTAATCTGCAACCGGAGTCCGCTATGCCTATCCGATATACCTTCGCCACTCTTCTCTTTTTGATCTCACTTCTCAGTTTTCCTGCGCAGGCGCTGGACCGCACCCAGGTGGCAGACAGTGCCGAGCTGGTCACCCCACTGATGAATGGCCAGCGTATTCCCAATGCCAGTGTCAAACGTGCCGATGGCAGTGACGTTAATCTGCGTGAGTTGGTAAGTGAAAAGCCTGCCGTAATTCTTTTTTACCGCGGTGGCTGGTGTCCCTATTGTAATGCTCAGTTAGCGGATTTTCGCGCTGTAGAGAAGAAGATCACGGATCTTGGCTACCAGATTCTGACGATTTCCACCGATTCGGTGGCCCGCCTTCAGTCGCAGAAATTCGACACGGATTATAAGGCACAGGTGCTCTCCGACCATGCGTTGCATGCCACTCGTGGCTTTGGCATTGGCTTTTTTCTTGATGACAGCAGCGCAAAACGTTATCGCAACGCCATGGGAGAGGTTTTTGCCAGCCTGCCGGGAGATGACCGCATTGTGTTACCGGCACCTGCCGTTTATGTCGTTGATCAAAGCGGCCTGATTCAGTTCCAGTATGTGAACCCCGATTACAAGGTACGTGTTGATCCAGAGTTGGTGTATCATGCAGCCAAACTGGCCTTAAAATAATCATGGATGCAGTCACTCTCATATCTGAAGCTGACGGAACTTAAAGGCGTTGGCAGCAAAGTTGCCGAAAAGCTGCAAAAGCTGGGGTTGGTGACGGTGCAGGACCTGCTCTTTCACCTGCCTATCCGCTATGAAGATCGTACCCGTATTTACCCCATTGCCGACCTGATGCCACACGTGCATGTGAGTATCGAGGGTAAGGTCATGTCCAGTGATATTCAGTTTGGCCGCAAGCGCATGCTGATTGTGCGTCTCAGTGATGGCAGCGGCAGTATCACCCTGCGCTTTTTTCATTTTAGCGCGGCACAAAAAAATGCACTGGAGCCCGGTACCACAGTGCGTTGTTTCGGAGAGGTGCGTCGCGGCAAGTATGGCCTGGAAATGATGCATCCGGAATACCGCTTGCAGCAGCCTGATGACGCCTCCATCACAGAAGAATCCTATACGCCTATTTACCCCACCACCGAAGGCCTTAAGCAAATCAGTTTGCGCAAGCTGAGTGAACAGGCGCTGGCGTTACTGGGTAAAGGGGGGCTGGCAGAGCTGTTACCAGCCGGAATGTATGACCAGCAAATCAGCCTCAGGAATGCGCTGTTTACAGTACATCGCCCCGCGGCGGATGAAAGCCTGGCGTTGCTGGAGAAAGGCGAGCATCCGGCGCAGCAGCGTCTGATTGTTGAGGAGTTGCTGGCCCATCACCTCAGCGTGCTCAAAGTGCGTCACAATAGTGACCAGCAGTTGAGCATGGCGCTCAACGCCGATCAGGACTTATGTGAACGCTTTTTGCGTTCGTTGCCTTTTGCCCCCACAAGCGCCCAGCAGCGTGTCAGTGCAGAAATTGCCGAGGATCTGTCACATACCCGACCGATGATGAGACTGGTACAGGGCGATGTAGGCTCCGGGAAAACCCTGGTGGCAGCACTGGCGGCCCTGACCGCCATCGGTGCCGGTTATCAGGTCGCCCTGATGGCGCCAACAGAGCTACTGGCCGAACAGCATGCCAATAATTTTCGGCAGTGGCTGACACCGCTCAACATTGAGGTGGGATGGCTGGCAGGTAAACTCAAAGGTAAAGCCCGTGAAGCGTTACTGGCGCGTCTGGCCAGCGGAGAGATTCAGATGCTGGTGGGCACTCATGCTATTTTTCAGCACAGTGTGAGCTTTGATCATCTGGCATTGGTGATTATTGACGAACAACACCGTTTTGGTGTGCATCAACGCCTGGCGTTGCGTGAAAAAGGACAGCAGCAGGGACTCTTTCCCCATCAGTTGATCATGACCGCCACCCCCATACCGCGCACCCTGGCGATGACCGCCTATGCCGATCTGGACACCTCCATCATCGATGAATTGCCGCCCGGTCGGACCCCGGTAAAAACGGTGGCGATCCCAGAGAGCCGTCGCGATGAAGTGGTCGCCAGAGTGCATGAAGCCTGCAAACAGCAAGGCCGACAAGTGTATTGGGTGTGTACCCTGATTGAAGAGTCGGAAGTACTTGAGTGTCAGGCTGCCGAAGATACCGCTCAGGCGCTGGCCATGGCATTACCGGATTTGCGGGTGGGCCTGGTGCATGGGCGCTTAAAAGCCGCTGAAAAACAGCAGGTGATGCAGGCTTTCAGCGATGCTGAACTGGATTTGCTGGTGGCGACCACCGTGATTGAGGTGGGGGTGGATGTGCCCAATGCCAGTCTGATGATTATTGAAAACCCTGAACGCCTGGGTCTGGCGCAGTTACATCAGCTGCGCGGCAGGGTGGGACGAGGCTCAGTAGAGAGTCATTGCGTGCTGATGTATCAGTCGCCCTTGTCAAAAACGGCGACTCAACGTCTGGCGGTACTCAGACAAAGCAATGATGGTTTTATGATTGCCCAGCGAGACCTTGAAATCAGAGGGCCGGGCGAGCTGCTCGGCACCCGGCAAACCGGCTTGGCGGAGCTGAAGATCGCCGACCTGGTCAGAGATGCGCACCTGATTCCTCAGGTTCAGCAACTGGCCACCCGGCTATGGCAGGAACACCCTGACAAAGCACAGGCTTTAATCAACCGGTGGCTGGCCCATCGTGAAAGTTACGGACACGCCTGATGACCATTGTTCCTGTATTGCCCGCCTCTGAGCGTTTTGTGGCGCAGGCACAGCGTGTGGCCAAAACCTGGCAGTTACCGATTGCTGAGGCAGACTCGGCGCAGGGGCTGGTATTGTGGCTGGATGAAAACGGGCTGGCACTAAAGACCCTCGATGATACGAAAATGGGGGTGGTGCGGGTCGACTTTGCTGCCGGGGCCATGAACTGGCGCCGCCATCATGGTGGTGGTAAATCCGAAGCGGTGGCGAAAGCGGTCGGTATCAAGGGGGCAAAGCGCCCCTCGGTGCTTGATGCCACGGCAGGGCTGGGCAGAGACGCCTTTGTACTGGCCAGCCTGGGATGTCATCTGACCCTGCTGGAGCGCTCTGCTGTGGTGGCCGCCCTGCTTGAAGACGGGCTCAACAGAGCCGCAACAGATCCAGAGCTTTGTAACTGGTTGCCTCAGCGAGTGAGGCTACTGAACACCTCCGCGGTCAGCACCATGGCGGATTGGCAAGGGCAGGCACCGGAAGTGGTCTATCTGGACCCCATGTTCCCCCACCGCAAAAAATCAGCATTAGTAAAAAAAGAAATGCGATTGTTCCAGCAGTTACTGGGACCGGACGAAGATGCTGATGCCTTGCTGCAACCGGCATTGCAGCTGGCGCAAAAACGGGTGGTGGTAAAACGTCCTGCCGGTGCCCCTTGGCTTAATGAAATGAAGCCCCATATAGAAATGACGGGCCGAGCCAACCGTTTTGATATTTATTTGATCCATTAAATTTTTGGCTCATATAAGCCAATGCATTTGGCAAAAAAGGAGATGCACTATGATACAAGCAGGACAATCTCTACCCGATATGACCTTTTCATTGCGTGAAAAGGGAGAAAGTAAAGAAGCCACCACGGCAGATCTGTTTTCCGGTAAGAAAGTGGTGCTTTTCGCTGTCCCCGGCCCTTTCACGCCGACCTGTTCTGAAGCCCACGTTCCGGGTTATGTCACCCTGGCAGATAAGCTCAAAGCGCAGGGTGTCGATACCATTATCTGTACCGCAGTCAGTGATGCTTTTGTAATGGAAGCGTGGAAAAAAGACCAGAACGCCGATGAGCTACTGATGCTGGCCGATGGTGATGCCAGCTTCGCCAAAGCACTGGGTATGGACATGGACACCGGTGCATTCGGCGGTATCCGCTCCAAACGCTATTCGATGCTGGTGGTGGATGGTAAAGTCGAGAAGGTTAATCTCGAAGAGCCCGGCAAGTTTGACGTCAGCGACGCTCAGACCATGCTGGAGCAGCTTTCCTGAGGTAGACAATACTTACAGGAAAATCAAGATAGCCTCTGCCCCGGTTTCGGGGCAGAGGCTTTTTTGTTTGTTTAGTTGGTGTTGAGTCTGTCCACCAGGGCGATACCGATGGGCGACTTAAGGTGACCATTGGCCTCTGCCCATTTTTCCAGCGTCTGCCCGTCTGCCTCGGGTTCTGATAATTCGCTGCGGGTCATGGATTTTATCAGGTATTCGCCGGTATCCACCGCACCATTTGACATGGCGTGTCGAATAAGGCTCATGTTGTCGCAGGTGATGCCGGCATAGTAATCACCCAGTTTCAGGTTGTAGTCCTGACGCACATCCCGCATTTTCTTGCGCAGCTCTGACTTATCGTTGTTCTTGACGATGGTGCAGATATTTTGCAGATCCTGCTGAATATCGGCAGCAACCGGCAGTGAGAGTGTTGCCGCCAACGCAGCGGTTAATGCGAGGTTGAGAGGTTTTATCATGATATATCCTTGTTGTGTGAATCATCAGTGATATTAGTGCGCGTTGGATAATCTGCCAATGGAAATTGCATGTGGATGATTAATACCAGGGTAGTCAGCCTCTGCAACAAAAAGCCATTCGCGGTGCCACCGCGTCAACCATTGCACAGTAGGGCAATTGTCAGCATGAGTTGGTATAATCCGCGTTTTGCTTATTGGGAGCGCCCGGTTTGGCTGACTACGATGTAATTGTTCTGGGTGCAGGCGCCGCAGGCCTGTTCTGCGCGGCGCAGGCGGCTAAAAGAGGCCGGTCTGTGCTGGTGCTGGATCATGCCAAGCGCATCGGCGGAAAGATCCTGATGTCAGGGGGCGGGCGCTGTAACTTCACCAACATGTACGCGGCACCGGAAAATTACCTCAGCCAGAATCCTCATTTTTGTAAGTCAGCACTGAGTCGTTATACCCAGTGGGACTTTATTGCACTGGTGGCCGACTATGGCATTGAGTACCACGAAAAAACCTTGGGCCAGCTGTTTTGCAATGATTCCGCCAAAGCCATTCTGAAAATGTTGCTCAGCGAATGCGATAAAGCCGGGGTACAACTCCGCCACCCTGTTGAGGTGGAACAGGTCAGCAAAACCGACAGCGGCTTTACACTGGCAACCCGCCTTGGGGCTTTGTCTTGTCAGTCGCTGGTTATCGCCACCGGGGGACTGTCTATTCCGAAGCTCGGAGCCAGCCCCTTTGGCTATAAAATTGCCGAGCAATTTGGTCTGAAGGTGCTGCCAACACGGGCCGGTCTGGTGCCTTTTACCCTGCATGAACAGGATAAACAGGTGTTGGCCGAATTAAGCGGCATTTCGCTGGATGCCACGGCGCAATGTCAGCATACCCATTTCCACGAAAATATTTTGTTTACCCACCGCGGCCTGTCGGGACCTTCTGTATTGCAGATCTCTAACTACTGGCTCCCGGGTGACGTGGTGACCTTTAATCTCAGCCCTGGCGAGGATCTGCACGCCTGGCTGCAAAATGAAGCGAATACCCATCCAGATGCGCAGCTCAGCACCGTGCTTGGCCGGCGCTACCCGAAGCGTTTTGTGCAGGTGGCACTGGAATACTTCGAACTCACCAACAAACCGATGAAGCAATATCAGGGCAAGCAACTACAGCAAGTGGCAGAGGCCTTTGAGCAGTGGCAGTTAAAACCCAATGGCACAGAAGGCTATCGCACCGCCGAAGTGACGCTGGGCGGCGTGGACACCGATGAGCTTTCCTCGAAAACCATGGAGTCGAAAAAAGTGCCGGGATTGTACTTTATCGGTGAAGTGATGGATGTCACCGGCTGGCTCGGTGGCTATAACTTTCAATGGGCCTGGAGCAGCGGCTGGGTAGCCGGGCAGAACGTATAGCGGGTTATTCACGCTCTTCCGACCCTGTTATTTATCCTGGTAACAGGGTCTGCCAGAAGTCTGGTTGTTTGTATATAACATATTTAGAAAATAAACATGTTATTCAGTAACGTGCAAATGAGTTACTTAAAACAAAGAGATAGATTTTTTTCCTGGCTGCTTTCTATTGATTTCTGCTGACCCTGCTGCTTGTTTTTATCCGTTTTGCCGAGAATAATGCGAGTCACTCAACGCTTCCGGGTTCTCACATGAAACGCTTTTTCGCTGCCACGCCAATGACTCTCGCCTTATTCCTTGTGGGCTTGTTGTATCTGTTGCCGGTGACATCCACCTTCTCTGCTGAGCGGGATAGCCATGACTGGGTAGACGATGGCACGTTTACTCAGGGTATAGAAGGGCCCGCCGTGGGGCACGATGGCCGACTTTACGCGGTCAACTTTGCCGAGCAGGGCACCGTTGGCAGGGTAAGCTGTAACAATCAGGTTGATGGTTTCGTGATTCTGCCCAATGACTCGGTGGGAAACGGTATCCGTTTTGACCGTCATGGACGTATGTTGATAGCGGATTACGTGAACCACCGCATATGGTCAGTGGATATGGCAGATCGTGAGCTGAGTGTCTATGCCCATGAACCCGCTATGCATCAGCCTAATGATCTGGCCATCAGTGCAACAGATATGGTCTATGCCAGCGATCCCGACTGGTCTTCAGACAGCGGTCAACTGTGGATGATCGACACCGATGGCACCACCACGCTGGTGGAATCAGCAATGGGTACCACCAATGGTATCGAAGTCAGTGCCGATGAGATGTATCTGTTCGTTAACGAGTCAGTGCAACGGCGGGTATGGCGCTACAGGCTGGATGAAAACGGAAGACCCACTGATAAAACCCTGTTTTATCAGTTTAAAACGCATGGCCTCGATGGCATGCGCAGCGACAGTCAGGGTAATCTTTATATTGCCCGCTATGGTGCCGGACGGATTGTGGTGCTTTCACCCGATGGTGAGAAAGTCAGAGAATATCGCCTTAAAGGCCAGTATCCCACGAACCTGGCTTTTGGCGGCGAAGATGGCCGTCAGGTCTTTGTGACCCTGCAAAAGCGCGGCGCCATTGAAACCTTCCAGAGCCCCTATCCCGGGCGTGCCTTTACCCTCAGACAGTAGTTTACACCCTATCTGATGCGCCCTTGTCACTGTGCGCTGATAGGGTGAGATCAATTTCTGCTAACCAGCAGGGTAAGGTGCCTTGACACCGGCAGCCGGCCTCAGTAATGTGTATAAATAACACATAAAAATTAATAAATAGTTATTAAGTAACACTGTGGTTGACCACTACATAGGAAGTGGTTGGCCGTGTCACTATCCACGTCGGACAAACGCCATGAGAGATATCCCAAAATGACCGCAGCAGATATGAGAGCCCTTAAGGGGACAGGCAGTCAGCCGCCGGGAAACAGTGGCTGGCGTATCCTCGACGAGGACGTCAGTCTGCCGATCGCAACGCTGCATGAGACGGCCCTGAACAACAACCTCGACTGGATGGCCCGTTACGCCCGGGCCAGTGGCGTAAGGCTGGCCCCCCATGGCAAAACCAGCATGGCTCCTGAGCTTTTTGCCCGTATGCTGGACGCCGGTGCGTGGGCTATTAGTCTGGCCACGGCACCCCAGGTTTGTGCGGCTGCCGAGGCAGGGGTTAAACGTATTCTGATGGCCAACCAACTGGTGGGCAAAGCCAACATGCAGCGCATTGCTCAGTGCCTGAATCAGGGGCTGGAATACTACTGTTTTGTTGATTCCCCGGATAATGCCCGCGCCCTGAGCGACTTTTTTTCAGCGCAGGGTTTAAGTCTCAACGTATTACTGGAAATGGGTGTGCCGGGCGGGCGCTGTGGTGTGCGCACAGAGCAGCAGGCAATATCGCTGAGCGCCCGGATTCAGCGTCTGCAGGGGCTATCGTTGCGTGGGCTGGCATTTTATGAAGGTGTGATCGGTGGTGACGACGCCGCAGCCAGGATAGCTGATTTTGTCCGCCAGATGCGGGAGCTGGCGCTGGAACTCTATTACCAGGGGCGCTTTGCTCCCGGCACCATCAGCATTAGCGGCGCGGGCTCTGCCTGGTACGATATTGTCGCGGAAGTCCTCGATGGGCCGAGCCTTCCCCCGTCGATGCAGGTCGTGATACGACCGGGCTGCTATCTGATTCACGATACCGGTATTTACGAGCAGGCGCAGGCCGGGGTGATGGCGCGCAGCCCACTGGCCTGTAGTCTTGGTGGTGATCTGATGAATAGTTTGCACGTCTGTGCCTATGTGCAGTCCGTGCCCGAGCCTGGCATGGCGATTATTGGGCTGGGTAAGCGGGATGTGGCCTTTGATGCGGGCTTACCTACTCCACAGTGGCTGGCCCGGCCTGGGCAGCAACACCGACAGCCCGTGCCACCGGATTGGCAGCTAATTAAGATCATGGATCAGCATGCCATGCTGCAAACAGGGGCGTCGGGCGAGCTTAGGGTGGGGGATATCATCGGATTTTCTACTTCACATCCTTGTCTGACCATGGATAAATGGAAAACTATTGCCGTGGTTGATGATGAACTCTGTGTTCAGCAACTGATTAGAACTGAATTTTGATGAGACAGGGGTCTGCTAAATGGACATTGTAACGCGCATTCACAACCAGCTTGCGCACTTGCGGCCGGCTGAGCAAAAGGTCGCCCGTTATCTTCTTGAACATATTAATGATGCTGCCAGAGCCTCTATCAATGAGTTGGCTGACAAAGCCGGTGTCAGTCATGCCAGCATTACCCGGCTGGCTCAGGCACTGGAATGCAAAAATGTACGCGAACTCAAAATGCTGTTGGCGCAATCCGCGGCGGTGGGCGAGCGCTTTATTGCCGACAAGCCGGTAAACCGACAGGAGATCCCGCCGGTATACCAGGCGATTCATGACATTTTAGATCTGAATGCAGGGCTGATTAACGATGAGGCGATTCAGCGTGCCGGACAGCTGCTGACACAGGCCGGACACGTGCTGATTTTTGGGGTTGGCGGTGGTAGTACCTTTATGGCCCAGGAAACACAAAATCGTTTGTTTCGCCTTGAAGTGAAGAGCAATGCCCATAGCGACCCTATGCTGATGCGCATGGCTGCTGCCACGGTCAATAAAGAGGATGTCATTGTGTGTCTGTCACTCAGCGGTGTCAGTCCCGATGTGAAGGCCGCTGCAGAGATTGCCAAAGAATATGGCGCTCATCTGATTGCCATTTGTCCGCAGGGGCCGCTGGCGGACATTGCCGATTTGCATCTGCCGATTAAAACCCAGGAAGCGGAGTATATCTTTAATCCCAGCGCCTCCCGTTACGTGATGCTCGCCGCCATTGACATGATTGCCGGTGAAGTGGCGGTGATAAATCAACGTAAATCCAGAGAAAAGCTGCGTCGGCTGAAACATCATCTGGATGAACACAGAAAAGGCTCAGAACGCCTGCCTTTAGGAGACTGATGTGTCGAGTCTGACCCCGGACAGCATCATTCGAGACGCCCTGGTTTACGATGGCAGCCTGGCTGCGCCGGTGAAACAGGATGTGCTGATTAAAGGCGATAAAATCCTCACCCTGACGCAACCGGGGCAGCATCAGGCCAGACATGTGATTGACGCGGGCGGCCTGGCACTGGCCCCCGGGTTTATTGATGTACATACCCACGATGATCTCGAAGTGATACGCAATCCCGGCATGCTCAACAAGATCAGTCAGGGTGTGACCACGGTGATTGTGGGTAACTGCGGAATCAGCGCCGCACCGGTGCATCTCAATAACGCGATACCGGACCCGCTCAATTTGCTCGGTGAGGCAGAAGAATTCCGGTTTCCACGCTTCAAAGATTATATTCAGGCGGTCAACAAGGCGCAGCCCAATGTTAATGTGGCGGCGTTGGTCGGGCATACTGCGCTGCGCGCACAGGTGATGGACAACCTTGACAGAAGTGCCAGTGATCAGGAGCTGGCGGCTATGCAAGCGCTGTTAAGCGGGGCATTGCAGGAAGGAGCGCTGGGTCTGAGCACTGGGCTGGCCTATCACAGTGCGCATGCCGCCAGCCCCGATGAGGTTGAGGCGTTGGCATCGGTACTCAAGCCCTATCAGGGTATTTATACCACCCACTTGCGCAGTGAATTTGACGGCATTCTCGGTGCACTGGATGAAGCTTTCACACTGGGGCGAAAGCAGGCCGTGAAAGTGATTATTTCTCATCTTAAGTGTGCAGGCAAAGCCAACTGGGGGCGGGCGCCGGAAGTGCTCAGCTACCTCAGGCAAGCCCAGACCAGGCAAGCCATTGGCTGTGATTGTTATCCCTATAGTGCCAGTTCCAGCACCTTAGATCTGAAGCAGGTGACCGGCGATTTTGATATTGATATTACCTGGTCTGAACCTTATCCGGCTATGGCCGGAAAAACCCTCAAACAGATTGCCCGCATCTGGCAGATGCCACTGCAACAGGCTGCCCGTCAGCTACAACCCGCCGGGGCCGTTTATCATGGTATGCATGAAGAGGATGTGCGCCACTTTCTGGGCTTTGCGGGCAGCATGGTGGGGTCCGACGGACTGCCCTGTGATCCCAGTCCCCATCCGCGACTCTGGGGCAGTTTCCCAAGAGTACTGGGACATTATGTGAGGGACACCGGGCTGCTTTCCCTGCCATTAGCGATCCATAAAATGACAGCGCTGTCAGCCAGTGAGTTCTGCTTGCCAAGACGGGGGTATATTCGCCCCGGGTACCAGGCCGATCTGGTTTTGTTCAGTCCTGACGAGGTGGCTGACAAGGCCACCTTCAGCGAACCCCAGCAGCGCAGCGCAGGCATTCATGGTGTTTGGGTGAATGGCCAGCTGACTTATCAGGCGCAGAAAAAAGACTTCGTTCTGTCGGGCACGGGTGCCGGGCAGTTTATCTCTGGCAATGTAACTAACAGGTAAAGGATCATGAGCATTAAACGTTTTGGTATTGATGGCGGGACAGGCACAGGCGGACAGCATTTACCCTTCGCCCGAGCCGTGGAAGCCGGAGGCTGGTTGCTGATATCCGGGCAAACGCCGATGCGTGATGGCGAGGTAGTAGAAGGTGGCATTATTGAGCAATCCCGTCTGGCCATTGAGAACTGCCTGAACATTATGCAGGAGGCAGGATATGGCCTGGAACATGTGGCACATGTCAAAGTCATCCTCACCGATGCCCGTTATTTCAGCTCTTTCAACAAGGTGTTTAAAGAGGTGTTTGGCGCCCATCCACCGGCACGGATTTGTGCGGTGGCAGACCTGGTGGTGGATTGCAAAGTCGAGGTGGACGTGACCTGTTATAAGGCGCAATAAGACGCCGTGGTAGTCGGTCTCAGGAGGCACTGATGCATTACACTTTTATCCTCGCTTTTGTGCTCTACATGCTGGCAATGATAGGTGTGGGCTGGTTTGTATCGCGCCGTAATCGTTCCGGTGAGGACTTTCTCCTGGGCGGACGTCAGTTACCCTTGCTGCTGACAATGGGCACTACTGTGGCCACCATGGTGGGCACAGGCTCCTCCATGGGAGCGGTGGGATTTGCCTATGAAAATGGCTGGGGTGGCACCTTGTATGGTCTGGGGGGCGCCATCGGTATTTTGTTACTGGCGTGGATTTTTGCACCGGTGCGTAATTTGCGCTTTATGACCATGAGTGAGGAGCTGGCGTACTATGTCGGTGCCCATCCATTAATCAAAAACCTGATTGCGGTGATTATTTTTGTTGCCTGCATCGGCTGGCTGGGCGCGCATATTATAGGTGGCGGAATGTACCTGGCGTGGCTGACGGGCATGGACATGCAGTGGGCAAAAGTGTTGCTGGCTGCCAGTTTCACCATTTATGTAGTGATTGGCGGTTATACAGCCGTGGTCTGGACGGACTCCATACAAGCCTTGATTCTCTTTGCCGGTTTTATGTTAATGGCGGTGTATTCATTAACGGCTATAGGTGGGTGGGATGCGATGATCACTGCCCAGCCTCTGGATAATATCAGCTGGCTGGCCGTTGATAAGCTCGGTCTGTTGCCCGCCGTATCCCTGTCTTTGGCGATACTGGTGGGTATTCTCGCCACGCCCTCATTTCGCCAGCGCATCTATTCGGGCAGCAATGTGCGTTCAATTCGTCGCTCCTTCGTCTTTTCAGGGCTATTGTACCTAGGCTTTTCCGTGATCCCGGCGGTTATCGGTATGGCTGCTTATGCCAGTGCTGGTGAACTGGATAATGCTTCCTTTGCGTTTCCTCATATGGCGCTGAATGTGCTGCCAATAGGGCTGGGTTTGTTGATTATCATTGCGGGGATCTCCGCCACCCTTTCCAGTGCCAGCTCAGATGCGATTGCCGCAGTCAGCGTGGTGTTAAGAGATCTCTATGCCCTGGTATCGGGCAACATGCCCCAGGCCCATCAGGTTGTATGGTTGTCCCGAATGGCATTGGTGCTGACCATTGGCATTGCGCTGGGGTTTGCCCTGACCTCCAATGACATCATTACGTATATCACCCGCATGATTTCCGTGCTGATGTCGGGTATGTGTATCTGTGGTTTACTCGGGCGTTTATGGCCCCGTTATAACTGGCAAGGGGCACTGGCTTCGTTGATTACCGGCTCGCTCACTGCCCTTGCTGTGAGCTTCTCTGAGTCGTGGACAGCTCTGTTCGGGAATCCGGTGATCCCCTCCTTACTGATGTCCCTGCTTGCCGGTGTCGTTGTCAGTCTGCTCACGCCCCGTTGCCCTGTCGCGCCGGCCCAGGCCCTGCTACGACTCGCTGAGGAGCGGGAGAAAATGGAACACGCACAACCACAAGTGGTCCTGCCTGCGCGCCCGGGGAGTCGCGAATCATGAAACGAATCCTGTTTTTCGGCGAGTGCATGCTGGAGATATCCGCACGGGGGGAAGGCTTCGGCGGTGACACGCTGAACACTGCCCTGTATTTATCCCGCTTGCTCAACGCTAAAGACTTTCAGGTGGGGTATGCCACTGCAATCGGAGACGATTCAGAAAGTGACTACTTACTTCGGTGTTGGAAGTCTGAGGGCCTGGATACCCGATTAGTGTGCAGATTCAAAGATAAGCGGCCGGGACGCTATCAGGTTCATACCGATGCGCGGGGTGAGCGGCAATTTCAATATTGGCGTGAAGACAGCGCGGTGAGGCACTATTTCGACCGTCACTCTACGCCCATGGAGCAATCGTTGGCGCAAGTGGAGTGGGACTACCTGTACTTAAGTGGCATCAGTCTTGCCATTTTACCCCATGCCCATAAAGAGCGTCTGTGGCACTCCGTCTCGGGCTTTTGCAAGGCCGGAGGCAAATTGATTTTCGATAACAATTACCGCCCTCAGCTATGGCAGCACGACGATGCAAGGTACTGGTATACACGTTTTATGTCGCTCACTCACCTGGCCTTACTGACCGATGTGGATGAACAGGCAATTTATCAGGCATCGGCGCCGGACAGCATCCTCGCCCGGTGTCGGGGGGCCGGTATTAGCAGCGTTGTGATTAAGCGCGGTAGCGCCGGTGCAACGGTAGTCTGGCATGACAAGGTTATCGAGGTACCTGCACACAAAGTGCCAAAGGTTGTGGATACCTGTGCTGCCGGTGATGCCTTTGCGGCCGGCTTTTTATCTGCCTGGCTGTCGGGTGCGCCGGTAACAGAAGCGGCGAAGGCCGGACATAGGCTGGCAGCCCGGGTCATTCAGTTTGCCGGCGCCATTATTTTAAAAGAGCAGATGCAGGACCTTATTGATGCCACGGAATTGGAGAACTGAGATGCAGCCCAGAACACTGACCACATTATTGACGCTGATGGTGCTACTGGTGCCATTCACCTCTCTGGCGGCTGAGACCTTGCCGGGCGATCAGCGGCCTCCCATTATGCCCTATCCGGCCAGCCTTACCTTCAAAGAAGGGGCGTTGCGCATTGGTGCTGAGACAACCGTGACAACTGACAACATCAGCGCGCCCCGTGCCCATTATATCCGCGCTCAGGTAGCACAGGCGCTGGGTAATCTGCGTGATCAGAAGCGGATAGCCGCGACGAATCAACCGGTGCAGGTGGTATTTCGTGCCCAAAAAGCTGCCGACAGCCTGATTCCGCAACTGAATCAGGATGAGTCATATCAGCTGCGTATCACGGAGCAGGGTATTGAGCTTGATGCTGTCACTGAGTCAGGGGTATTGCATGGGATGCAGACCTTACTACAACTTTTTGATGTTTACGGCGATACGCTGCCAGCCATGATGATCGCAGACCAGCCCCGGTTTCCCTGGCGGGGGCTTTTGATCGACAGCGTTCGCCACTTTATTCCTGTAGACGACATTAAACGTCAGATAGAGGGCATGGCCGCCGCCAAACTCAACGTACTGCACTGGCATCTTACCGATGATCAGGGCTGGCGGGTGGAATCTAAGACGCATCCGAAGCTGCATCAGCTGGCCTCAGATGGTCAGTATTACACCCAGGAGCAAATCACATCCTTAGTGGAATTTGCCGCGCTAAGAGGTATCCGGGTTGTCCCCGAGCTCGACTTGCCCGGCCATGCCTCGGCGATTGCCGTGGCCTACCCTGAACTGATGAGTGCGCCGGGTCCCTACACGATGCAGCGCCATTGGGGCGTGTTTGAGCCGCTTCTTGACCCTTCAAAACCTGAGGTTTACGCCTTTATCCGGGCCCTGACAGAGGAGTTTGCTGCCCTGTTTCCCGATCCGTTTTTGCATATCGGTGGTGATGAGGTTAACCCCTTACACTGGCAACAAAGTGAGCGTATTCAGGCGTACATGGCCCGGCATCAGTTGTCTGACACGCAATCGCTGCATGCCCATTTTAATCGTAAACTGGAGCAGATCCTGAGCAGCTTTGATAAACGCATGATGGGCTGGGATGAAATTTTTCATCCTGATTTGCCCCGCAGTATCCTGGTGCAGTCCTGGCGGGGACTGGATTCGCTCTGGCAGATAGCCAATCGTGGTTATCAGGGACTGCTCTCCACCGGGTTTTATATCGACCAGCCCCAGCCCACAGCCTATCACTACCGCAACGACCCGCTAGCACAGCCTCCCGCGCTGCCTGTGGCCGATGGCCCCTGGCAGACATGGCAATTTACCCTGCCTCGTTTAAAAGGCAGTGCGGTAACCGGTGAATTCAGTGTGACAGAAAAAAAAGGCAATATTGTGGGGTATATTCGCCTTAACAATCAGGCATCCCGTCCTTTCAGACAGGCACAACAGATAGCAGATCTGACCCGCTTTGAGCTGGATACCTGGATGGGGCCCACGCGCTTTGAGGTCAATCTTACTAATCCGCAAAAGCTCACAGGGCGGGTGTTGATTGGCAACAGCCCCTATGCTCTCAGTGGTCGCCGTATTGCCAGCGAGGCCGCTCAGACTGCGGCGCAGCAAGAAACCGCAAAACGGCTCTCAGACAAGGCGCGTGAGAATATTCTTGGCGCGGAAGCCACACTCTGGTCTGAGCTGGTGGCGCCGCATAATCTGGATCTGAGATTATGGCCGCGCGTGTTTGCCATAGCTGAGCGGCTCTGGTCGCCGGCCAGTGTTAATGATTCGCGGTTTATGTATCAGCGTCTGGCGCGGATGCACCACTATGCGCAGCATCAGGTGAGTTTGCGGCATGTCGAGCAACAGCAACGAGGCTTTGCCAGTCTTGTGGGTGAATCAGCGGACCCTCACCCCCTCATGGTGTTCAGTGAAGCCGTTGAACAGGCGCAGTATTACACCCGTCATCACCTTAAATATCAGGCAGGCGAATATCATCAGCATGCGCCACTGGACCGCTTCGTGGATTTTTTACCCGCCGAGAGCCTGACACTGGTGAAGCTGAATCAGGCTATTGCCGCATTGCCGCAAGACCCCCAGCGGATGAAGGATATCGATGCAATTCTGACAAAATGGCAGCACGCGCTACCTGAGTTGCAACACATTGTGGCTTCAAGCCCGAAACTGGCCGAGCTCAGGCCTGTGATCACTGACCTTAAGCAGCTGCTGGATGTGTCAACGCTGATTAGCCAGCAATGTGGCAAGCAGACACTGAGTGCACAACGACAGAATCTGCGTCTACAGCTCTGGCATCTGGCCAGAGTCAGGAAACAGGAACTGGTGCTGTCTTCTGCACTGGCCATCGAGGCCTTGCTCGAGGCCTGTACCGCCGCGGGGCCAGTGAGCCTGGCTCACTGACCGCTGAGGCGCTTACCAAAGGAGATGGCATAAGCGGCTGAGCGCATGCGCAGCACCGGATCGTCACTGGGTTTGAACCCGGCGGAGAGCACGTTGGGATCAAAGTTGATCGGCGTGCACTGCTCGCCACCAGCGCCACTCAGTTGTACGCGACCCAGCTCCACCTGCTCGCGGTCCTCTGGCCACTGAACAGACGGATCGGTGTTGCTATCCCCGGGCTGCCCGATGGCCGCCACTAAGCGAAAGCTCACCTCTCCCTCAGCCAGCTGACGCTTCATTCTATCGGCCAGAAAGTCTGCATCCATGTTCTGTGTTTCCTCCTCTGAGAGGGTTTTCTCGCCCAGTTCCGGTATCAGTTTCCAGCGGAATTTGGTCTGCTCTGCATCGTCTTTGTTGTAGAAGAAGGTGTGCAAACCGAAAAACGCCGTGTTGGCATAGGACGCTGCGGTTCCTGCGCTTTGCTGCCAGGCCAGGTTGGCTTTCACGCTGGGATGCTTTTCGGCATATTCCATGGTGCGCTTTGGATCGCGCTGACCCTGCTCGTCAGGTAAAAAGGTGGATATCAGGCCGAAGAAGGTCTGTGGATCTTTACCGGCAAATACCGGGAAGTTATTACCGGTAAAAATGTGGCGGCTGCCATCGGCCAGGGTGATCTGCATGCCCATGCCACGGGTGCCGGGCGCCCGTTCATCAGCCGCCGGGTTACCGCCGCCAATGGAAAAGCGCATGGTCACCGGCAATTCTCCCTGGGTCAGAAGCGGCGCATCAATGAAGTATTCGCTGGGGTTTGGCACAAAACTGCCTGATGCGCATAAGCCTCTGGCATGAGCTTTACGCACCCCGGGCTGCTTTCCAGAAAGCTGTTCAAACAGCTTGATAAAGTCATTGGCCTGCACCGGTTGCTCCGCTGCAACAGGTGCAACCGTGGCGGCAGACAATAGCGCAGCAGCCACCCCGCTAAGTGCTGTTTTGATCATGCTCATTGTTTTTCTTCCTTCAGACATAGGTAATCGTATCGGGTCTCAGCCCGATCATCATGACCAGACCGGATAAACGCTGCTGCTGTTGCAAAGGCCAGCGAGTGTATCTCAACCATGTAGTATGGCAGATAACTTTTATATGCAACTTAGTAGCGATAAAGGCGCGTTTCGGATCACCACAGGTCTGTGGCGATGGGGCTTCCCGTCGTAATTTATGATAGTAAAGGCGCAACGGCTATCTTATGATGGAACATAGTTGTTATTGATTTGTAAATGCAGGGGCGCTCAGCTTCAGCTGATAAGTGAGTTCGGGTTTTGGCGATTAGTGACGAAGCAATCATCATTAAGCAGTACCAGGCGCTTATTCGTGCGTTAATTCCCTACCAGCAACAGAATAAATTGCTGGAGGGGCTGAATAAGTTCTCCAGTCGTTTGCCCAGCCGTGTCAGAAATGTCATCAAAGAAGAGGTGTTGCGCCTCACATCCCTTACCGATGCGCCGGCGGATAACTCTGCTTTCGCCCAGTTCCCGGTGATGAAATTCAAGCACTTCGGTATTCAGATGAAGCTGGACAAGGTCGGTCAGGAAATCCTTAAACGGGAGACCGCAGTCTATCAGGATACCTACACCGTCGGTGTCTTCGAATCCGTTACCCAGTCAGAATATTACCAGTCACATGTGCGCCAGCAGCAGCAGGAAAAAATTGTTCAGGCCTTTATGCTGCAATCGCAAACCATGCGCGACATCGATTTTGGCGATGATTTGGCCCTGTGTCCTAACTTTTCTGTTGCCAGCCCTGAATTCGAAAAAGGCAAAAACTGCAGTATCGCATCGCTTTCATCGGTAGACATGGTGTTAGAAACCAGTCGTCCACCGCAACTTCGCGATGACGGTAAAGAAGATTATGTGTTCAGCTTTCCCGATGTGGCGGGGTTGTGTGGTAATGGCACCGAGATCAAGTTTGTGCTGTCAGATATCAGCTTCAATAAGGCCACCAATAAGCATGAGAGTCGCTTTCAGATAAGCCCCCACAATGATCAGCGTTTACTGGAACGTCTCGATCAGTTTGTCACAACTGCTACCACGCAGGTACCGTTGCAACGTGAGCTGGAAAAAGAGCGCACCTTGCAGGATCTGGAGCGCGACCGGATTTTGGCTCACAGTCCCTGGATCCCGATTTTTCTCAGCGAAATCACGGACGGACTGGTACCGGTTATGGCACTGCTGACAAAACACAACCGCGCTGCCAACCCAGCCTTCGAATCAGGTGCGGACCTGCCCAATAAAGTGATCATGCAAAAGGCGTTTAAAGAGCTGCTGGAGGTGCAGGAGACCTTTGTATTGTGTGGTCAGGTGAAAACCAAAGCGGGTCCACAGGATATTGCCGCCACACACCGGGAGTTACTGCGCGGAAAACTACTCGGACAATTTGTGACCAAGGTTATGGAAACCGGTGTGTTTCGGGTTTTCCATTTTCGACTTAAGTCGGTGCGCAGCGAAGAACGGCAGACCGCCTTTGGTACCCATGACATTCTGGCCTCCGATTATCCGGAGCTGAATCAGCTCACTCACATTTTATATTGTCGTGATGTATCACAGTGGATCACGCAGCTGGCAGAGACCAAGCCGGTGCCCTTCAGGCCCTTCCCCAAATCATTTATTAATAATCAGGATAAGTATCATCTTGATATTCTGATGGAGCAGGAACTGGACAGGCGCAATGAACCCCGCTACATGCTGAACAAAGAAGCCTCCGTAAAGTTCAGCCTGTTAACCAGTTACGAGGGGGCGGTGGTGGATATCTCTGCATCCGGTATGCACGTGAAACTGGGGGGCGAGGTTATGACCCCGCCGGACAAGGTCAAAGTCAGTATACCCAGCCTGAAGTTAAAGGGAGAAAGGTATCAGGTGGTGTCCTTCGATGGCGAGACTGGTAGCCTGAGACTCCGCGGTGATGCGGTCAAAGACAGTGAAAAGAGCCTGGTGGGGCGCTTGCTGGACAGAAACAGCCAGTATTTCAGCGCCCGCGATATTGTTCGTCAGCAAAGCAATATCCATCGCTTTATCTGGGAGCTGGCGATGCGCCACGTCCCCTCGATAGCCATTCTTACCACGCAGAATCGCTACACCATTGGCCGTCTCAAGACCCTCTATGGCTGTGAGGATTCGGTGGATATGGCGCCCTTTTCAGAGTTCAATCACCAGGCCTCGGTGCATGGCTTTTTTGCGGACAAAGGCGCCACCAAACCCAAGTCACAGTTACTCGATCAGATGCTGCGTAACGGGCGACCCGAAGCTCACGTTATTCACTGTGTCAGACACAAAGACAAAGGCACCATTTACATTGACGAACAGGACTTTCTGTTTGGTGAGCTGCGTCAGAAAATTCACGACAATATCTGCAAAGACAAAATTACCGTGTATGTGACCCAAATCACCTCACAGCGCTGTGAAGCAGAGAATTTTCTTACCAAAAAACGTCTCGCCCAGCTCTCCCGCATCGACAAAGACAGCTACGAGAAACTCAAAGATGCGCAGCAGGGCTATACCCATGTGTTGTATATCAACAATATTTCGGTCTTTCACAATGCGTTGCTCAGAGCCGGCGTCGTGCCGCTGAAATCGAAGAAGTCCTCTGCTTAGCGGCGATGTCCCGCTCAATCGAGAGCGGGCTCATCGTTTTTTTTCTCACCACCATTAAGCGGCAGCGTCAGTGTCACCTTCAGGCCCGATGGCGAGCGGTTTTCGGCGCGGATATGGCCACCATGGGCCGCTAATGCTGCTGAGGCAATGGCCAGGCCAAGGCCCGTTCCACCGGTTTCCCGGGTGCGGGCATCGGAGGCCCGATAAAAGGGGCGGAATATCGCCCTCAGATCTTTTTCTGCCAGACCGGGGCCGTCGTCCAGCACGCTCAGATTCAGCCTCGTGTCAGTGTATTCACAAATCAGAGTGACCTCAGAACGGGCATAGCGCAGCGCGTTTCTCAGCACATTTTCCAGGGCACTGTGTAAGAGCCGGTGATCCGCCTGCAATACCAGGTTATCCGGACCTTCGCAGGTAAAGGTAATACCGGATTGATGGGCTTCAAAGCGAATGTCCTCACACAGTGGCTCGAGTAAGCTTTTCAGCGGCAGCTTCTGTCGTTCGACAACCTGCTGAGACGCATCCATTCTGGCCAGGGTCAGGATTTGTTCGAGCATGCTGTCTATGCGGTTGGCTTCTTTCTCGATGCGGTCCAATTCCGGGATCGCTTGTTGTTCGCGCTGATGGGCGATACCAATCGCCACTTGTAAGCGTGCCAGCGGAGAGCGCAGCTCATGGGAAATGTCTGCCAGAATACGTTTCTGACTTTCCACCAATGCCTGCAACTTGATAGCCATTTCGTTAAATTCGCGGCCCAGTTCGCCCACTTCGTCATGACGATGGGCCACTTTTTCTGCGCGGGTGTCGAGGTTACCTGCGGCCATTTCCCGGGTCACCTGCTTTAGCTGGCTAATGGGACGCAGAATTGACCAGGCAAGGGCAAAACACAACGCGCCGCTTAACCCCAGAATCAGGACAATAAACAAAACCGGCGTTTCACTGATACGCCTGAGCAAACCCGGTGGTCGCATCTTTCCTGCAAACAACAAGTAGTCCTGACCGCTGAGCGTCAACGTCAGCGGTCCGGTGAACTGCCAGTTCAGGTTTTCTATCTGGAGCATCCCCTGTTGTTCACTGAGCAATAAAAAAGGCTCGAGCTCAAATCCTCTGGGAGGGGGAAAACTGCTGATAAAACGCTGCTGTGAGGGGGAAACCAGTAGCAGGTCGCTGCGACTGCGCTGACTCAGGCGCTGCAACATGGGGCGCAGTGGTGGGGTCGCGCCACCGCGCCGTTGCGTCAGCTTGGTGAGTCCGGCAGCTGCCTCTTCAAGCACTGTTACCTGAGCGCTGTCCGCCTTAGCATAGCGCAGTTGTTCACTCAAATGCCGGGAGCCCAGCAACGTGGCAAGGATAATGATCAAGGCGCTGAACCAGAACCACAAAAATATCCGGCCAAACAAGCTATTTACCGGGTTGAGCCGTTGCCAGCGCAAGCGACTCACGATTGTCTGACCATCATATAGCCTGATCCTCTGATGGTTCTGATCATATCGTGGGGCTGAATCTGCGCCATTTTGCGGCGAATATTACTCACATGCATATCGATACTGCGATCAAATGGGGTCAGTTTGCGCCCCAGTACTTTTTCACTGAGCTGCTCTTTGCTCACCAGCTGACCGGCATGCACCATTAACAGCTGTAGCATACTGAACTCTGTGCCGGTGAGCGTCAGAGGGGTGTTGGCCAGGCTCACATGCTGAGCGGCGGGATCAAGGTGCAGGTCATTCACCTGCACGGGCTGAGTTTGTGCCAGAGCGGGCAATTGCTCCAGCCGGCGTACAATGGCTTTGATGCGGGCTGAGAGTTCTCTGGGATTAAAGGGTTTGGGTAAATAGTCATCGGCCCCTAATTCCAGTCCGAAGATGCGATCAAAATCATCGCCTTTGGCGGTTAGCATCAGTACCGGCGTGAGATGGGTGCGGCGCAGTTGCTTGAGCACTTCGAATCCGTCCAGCAGTGGCAACATCACATCCAGTAGAATCAGATCGAAATGCTGACCACCGGTGGCCAGTTCCAGTCCCTGTTGACCATCATGGGCAATGGTCAGCTGATATCCCTGTGGGGTCAGGAAGTCCGTC
This sequence comes from Lacimicrobium sp. SS2-24, assembly GCF_002201535.1. Classification (GTDB taxonomy): domain Bacteria; phylum Pseudomonadota; class Gammaproteobacteria; order Enterobacterales; family Alteromonadaceae; genus Lacimicrobium. The sequence goes on from NZ_NIWW01000002.1 coordinate 511,719, forward strand.
AGCAATTCTGTCAGCTCATGGTCATCATCAATCAGCAATATAGAAGTGTTCATCGGCGTATTTCCGGCTATCTGTCTATGCTGATACTACCGCTGTCGTGACTCTGATAACAGGGCCCATTAAAGGCTTTACACAAGCTTTACACTGCCTTTGCGTTACTTTGCATTGCAATGCGTACACTGCAAAGCGAATCAAGTAAACCAGGAGTTAACCATGAAATCATTTAAATTGTTGTTACTGCCTATTACCCTGAGCTTAGGGATCAGCGCAATGTCTTATGCACAGCCAGGGCACCATTCGCCGCTGCGCGAGCAGCTTCGTCATCTGCAACTCGACCAGACACAACGCGTTGATGTCAGAACATTGCTAAAGCAATGGAAAGGGGAGCGCGAGGTGTACGCCGGTGATAAGTCCGTACTGCGCGAGATCATTGAGGCGCCAGAGTGGGATGCAGAGGTTGCCAAAAGTGCGTTGCAGCAGCTGACCAGTGAAGAGAAAGCCTGGGCCAGGGCGCAAATGCAGCAGGCGATCTGGAATTTGCTTAACGAACAGCAGCAACAGCAGCAACAGCAGTGGCAGGCCATGCTGCAAGAACAGCCGCCGCGTGAGGGACCTGATCCGTTTAGCGGACGCTGGATGAAACGGCTGAACCTCAGTGCACAACAAACAGAGACACTGAGTGCCCTGAGAAGCGAGGCTTTGGTGCATAAAGCTGAGGAACAGCAACTGAAGCAGACGTTTATGGCGGAACAAATGCAGCTGATTGCTGACGGGGACTTCAATCAGAGTGCGTTCCTGAGCCTCTACCAGCAATACCAGCCCAGGTTTGAAGCCCTGGGTGTAGAAAAACTCAGGCATCGGCACCAGTTTTTCCAGCTGTTAGAGGATGAGCAGCGTGAGGTATTGCAGCAGGTGATGCGCAAACGTCAGCACGCTGAGGGTAACAAGCCCCCCAGGCTGTCATCCAAAAGGTAGTCTCAGTCAGCCGGGTATGGCGCGCCAGCCCGGCGCCTTATGGCCCGGTCAAGACTGGCCGATGCATTCCCTCATTGTGGTCCTCATGCTATAAACATATACGCCGCCACAGGCGTTTTTTGACAACGTAAGGAGAATACCATGGGGTTGTTAGACGGATTAATGGGTAATGCTGCCGAAATTGATGCCAGTGAAGTCAGTGATGAACTGACCCCCATACTGGGTGAAAACGAGGTGATTGCCAGAGTATTTAAAGAAATCCGCGACATGTATGTGTTTACCAACAAGCGCCTTATTCTGATTGATAAACAGGGACTGACCGGTAAAAAAGTAGAGTATTGCTCGGTTCCTTATAAGGCCATGACCATGTTTACACTGGAAACCGCCGGGCATTTCGATATGGATGCCGAACTTAAAATCTGGGTGTCCGGGCAGGGCAAACCCATCGAGCGGGAACTGAAGAAAAATACCGTGGTCGGTATTCAGCAGACCCTGGCCACCTTCTTACCTGGCTAAAACGTGAAGGGCTTTTGCACCCTGGTAGCCGATTTTCGGGCTGTTATCGTTAAAGCCAGAGGTGTTAGCGCGGTGAACGACGCCAATCTCTGTCATGCCCGAGTGTGGTTATCGGGCATCAAGTGCCTTTTGCCTGCGTTGTTTAAGGTCACTGGATTCCCGCCTGCGCGGGAATGACGAGTTGGAGCGTGCGAATGAGGACGAGGGCGCGGGAATGACGCCAATCTCTGTCATGCCCGAATATGGTTATCGGGCATCCAGTGCCTTTTGCCTGTGTTGTTTAAGGTCACTGGGTTCCCGCCAACAGCATACGGGAACGACGGGTGAGTGTGTATTCCGTTGTAGGTTTCTTTATTTCATTGTCATCTCCGCGAAGGCGGAGATCCAGCGCCTTTGTCGTCATGCCCGAATGTGGTTATCGGGCATCCAGTGCCCTTTTACCTGTGTTGT
>NZ_NIWW01000020.1 GCF_002201535.1 Lacimicrobium sp. SS2-24
TCGTGTTACCCCATTTACGTAGACACTTCTAGAATTGGTGTAGAGATACACCAGGAGGTGTTTTATGGCAAAAGCCAGAAGCTATCAAAGATATCCTGCTCATTTCAAACGCATGGCTTTAGAAAAGGCGGCTGAAGATGGAATGACAGACGCTAAGGTTTGCGAAGAGTTAGGTATTAGTGATCGTCAACTGAGACGTTGGAGAGATGAGTTCCATTTGCTGGGTGACCAAGCTTTCCCTGGCAAAGGCAAGTCACGAGATGAAGAAATCACTCAGCTCAAGAGAGAGCTGGCACAAGTTAAGAAAGAGCGTGATTTTTTAAAACAAGCGGCGGTGTTCTTTGCCAAGGAATCCGATTGAAGTTTGAATGTATCAAGCGGTGTCGCAAGCAGTACCCTGTCAGTATGATGTGTCGAGCGCTCAAGGTATCTCGCTGTGGTTTCTATGCGTGGTTAACTCGACCAACTAGCGCTCGAGAGCAAAGCAACCAACGTCTGATAGACCTTATCAAGGACGTGCACAGTTCGAGCAGAGGTGTCTATGGAGCCCCTCGTATCTGTGAAGAACTGAAAGCTCATGGCTACCGATACGGTAAGAACCGGATTGCTAAGTTGATGCGCATACAAGGAATAAAGGGGTGCCCAAGACGCCGTGTAAGACGCTCTTTGCAAGATACTCCAACATACCCCTTTGCGGAAAACTTGTTGCGGCAAGACTTTATGGCGACAAGGCCTAATGTGCTGTGGGCATCGGACATTACTTACATCCAAACCCGCCAAGGTATTCTTTATTTGGCTGTTGTGATGGATCTGTTTTCACGCAAGATAGTCGGTTGGGCAATGGATAGCCACATGAGTAGGCATCTTGCTATCAGTGCTTTGAACATGGCGCTGGACATGCGTAATCCGCCTGGCGGTTTGATTCATCATTCAGATCGAGGGGCACAATATGCGAGTGATGACTACCGTCAGTTGCTTGAACAACATGACATAGAGTGCAGCATGAGTGCTCGCGGCAACTGCTATGACAATGCAGTAGTTGAGAGTTTTTTCGGCTCATTAAAGCGAGAACGGATCAGAAAATATCGCTACCAAACTCGTGCAGAAGCACAACGCGATATTTTTGATTACATAGAGTGTTTTTATAACCGGAAACGACGACATGGTTACTTAGGGTTCGTGAGTCCTACTGAGTTTGAATCACAGGCCCTGAGTGTAAATTAACTGTCTACTTTTTTGGGGTAAAATCAT
>NZ_NIWW01000021.1 GCF_002201535.1 Lacimicrobium sp. SS2-24
AAAGGCGGTACTGTGGAGTCATGAGCCACACCGCAGTAGCAAAGAAGTCGCAGAAGCGCTGGACATTCATCCGTTCATGTTGTCTCGTTGGCGCAAGGAATATCGTGAAGGTAAATACGGCATGCCAAACCACAGAAAGGCCCCGCAAGCAGAAGGTAAACTCAAAGAGCAGGATGAGCTCAAAAGACTGAAAAGACGTGTCAGTGAACTGGAAGAGGAGAACGACATCCTAAAAAAGTGGCAACGTTTCCAGGCGGAGGAACAGCGCAAAGGTACCAGTTCATAAGGGCCCAGGCCACACAACACAGCGTTCAAAGGCTATGTCAGCATTTAAAGGTATCCCGCAGTGGCTATTATGATTGGCGGGACCGGCCTCTCAGCAAGCGGGCGTTGGGAGATGCAGCATTACTGGAGCATGTTCGGCGTGTCTATGGTGCGAGTCAGGGTCGTTATGGTAGCCCCAAGGTGTATCAGACATTACGCCAGGAAGGCTTCAGTATTGGCGAAAAGCGCATTGCCAGGCTTATGCGCTTAGATGGTCTCAAGGCCAGAGTCGAAAAGGTCTATCGGCGGATGAAAAAGGTTCGTGCAGAGCTCAAAGCACTCCCCAATTATCGCTTAGAGGTCGAAGCACCAACAGGCCCCAATCAGCAGTGGTCGGGTGATGTAACTTACATCCGTCATGGGCGAAGTTTTGTCTATCTGGCCGTGATATTAGACTTGTGGTCACGCAGGATAGTGGGTTGGGCGCTTTCGTATGAATTGAATGCCAGCCTGGCGATTGCCGCCCTATATAAGGCATTGCGGCAGCGCAAACCTAAGCCGGGATTGATAATGCATACTGACCGAGGCGTGGAGTACCGAGCCCATGCCATGCAGCGATGGTTTGAGAAATACGCTATCACGCACAGTATGAGTCGGCCAGGCCGCTGCACGGATAATGCTGAAGTGGAATCCTTCTTTAAAAGCTTAAAGTCAGAGCTGATACACCAAAGCCACTTCGCTGATATTCAGCAACTGGAAGGAAAAATGAAGCAATACATTGGCACGTTCTACAATCGGAGGAGGCTGCATAGTAGCCTGAACTATCTTTCTCCGGTACAGTTTGAGAATGTCGCATAACAACAACGCGTGTCCGATTTATCGGGGGAACATCA